>NZ_CP108775.1:6150000-7338496 GCF_045207895.1 Micromonospora sp. NBC_00898 | reverse complement strand
AAAAGCTCTACTCCGTAGAGCCCCCGTCCGGGGCAACCCCTCTAACTTACTCGGTCCGATCTTCGTTGTCAACCTCGTGTCCGAGGTGATCAACTTGGTTCGGTTCGATCCACGCTCACGCACGCCGTACCCGGCGGTCGTTTCTGTCGTGGGAAGCGGCAGACCGGCCGATCGCCGCTCTCGCGGCCACCCGCCCGGCTCCCTGCCGGCCTTCGAACTCTACCCGGTCGGCTTCGCGTTCGCAACTCCGTGTTTCTCGGAGTGTCTCGCACCGCCCGAATCCTCAGTCTCGCTCGGCGTCTCCGCCACGAGCCTGGCGCCCGCTCTCGGCCGGTGTGTCCGGCCTCCCGCGTGCAGAGAGAAAGTTACGCGGATGGCCCCGAGAAGGCAAATCAACGTTGATCATTAATTCAAGGAGGCCGGCGATCACCCAGCCGACCGGCGGAGGGGCCATTGGCGGTCCCGCCGTGCCAGAGTGTCTGGCATGGATGACGTGTCCCGGGTTGCGGCGGCCCCGCTCGCCGAGGAAGCGCTGCTCGGGCTTCTGCTGCCCTTCTGGCAACTGGTCATCGGCGGGTTCGTGCTCTTCGTCGTCGTGGCGTCGGTCGGGCGGCTGGCCCGACGGGGCCCCTCCCGGATGACCACCGCCCTGCTCATCACCGCCGCGGCGATCGCCGGCTTCACCGTCGTCGGCGTACTGCTGGAGAGCTGACCGCCCTCAGAGCCGCCGGTTCGCGAGGCTCGGCAGCTCCGCCCGGATCGTGCGGAGCCGATCCAGGTCCAGGTCGCTGACGGCGAGTCCCGGGCCGTCCGGCACCTGGCTCAGCACCGTCCCCCACGGGTCCACCACCATGCTGCGCCCGAAGCACGTCCGCCCCGGCTCATGGTCGCCGATCTGGCCGGCGGCCGCGACGAAGCACTGGTTCTCGATCGCCCGGGCGCGCAGCAGGACCTCCCAGTGGTCCCGCCCGGTGTGCATCATGAACGCCGCAGGGACCACGAGGAGCTGCGCGCCGCCGTCGGTTGCGAGCTGCCGGTACAGCTCGGGGAAGCGCAGGTCGTAGCAGATCGACAGGCCGACCCGCAGGCCCTCGACGTCGACCACCACCGGTTGGTCCCCCGGCGCCACGGTCGCCGATTCGAGGTACGACACCCGGCCCGGGATCTCCACGTCGTACAGGTGGATCTTCCGGTAGCTGGCGGCCAGGGCGCCCGTACGGTCGAAGACGAGCGAGGTGTTCCAGGTGCGCTCCGGATCGGGGCCCGCCTCGTGGAAGGAGCCGGCAACCACCCAGATGCCGAGCCGGCGCGCGACGGCGGCGAAGAAGTCCCCCACCACGCCGCCCACCGACTCGGGCTCCGGCATGCCCTTCGCCGGTCCGAGGTAGTCCACGTACTCGGGGAGGACGGCGAGGTCGGCGCCGGCCGCCGCGGCCCGGACCAGCAGGGCCTCGGCGGCGGCGAGGTTCGCCGCCCGGTCGTCGCGGGCGTTGAGCTGGCAGACGGCGACGCGCATGGGGTTCAGCGTACGGACGGGCGACGGTCGGCGACAGGGCTCAGAGGCTGGCCAGGACCAGGGCCCCCGCGGCGAAACCCAGACCGGCGACCTGCGCCGGGCGCAGCCGCTCCCGGTCCACGGCGAGCGCGAGGAGCACGGTGCTCGCCGGGTACAGCGCGGCGATGGCTGCCACGATGCTCAGGTGACCACGGCTCGCCGCCGCCAGGTAGAGCGCGTTCGCCGCGGAGTCAAGCAGACCGGCCGCGGCGGCCCAGCCCCAAACCCGGGGCCCGAGCCGCAGGCTCACTCCGGCGCGCGCGGCCAGCGCGAGCCCGAAGCCGATCGAGCTGAACCGCACGGCCAGCACCGGCCACATGCCGGCGTCCTCGTCGGCCTGGCCCAGCAGGGCGAAGAAGACGCCGAAGAGCGCGCCCGCGCCGAGGGCCGTCCCCACGACGCGCGGGGACACCGCCCCGGAGACCCCGCCCTCCCCCAGGCTGACCAGGGCGATGGCCAGCACGGCGAGGCCGGCGCCGCAGAGTGCGAGGGTGCCGGGCGAGTGGGCGGTGATCAGGCCGGCGACGATCGGCACCAGGGCGGCCGTGATCGCGGTGACCGGCGCGACGACCGCCATCATCCCGCCGGCGAGGGCGCGGTAGAGCAGCACCACGCCCGCGGCGCCGGCCACCCCGGCGAGCAGGCCCCACACCATGTCGACGGTGTGTGGCGTGCCAGGCACCACCAGCACGAGCGCGAGCAGCAGCGGGACGCTCAGCAGCTGTGAGACCACGGTGACGGCGATCGGGGCGGCCCGGCGGGACGCCTTTCCGCCGGAGAAGTCGGCCGTGCCGAACGCGACTGCGGACACTGCTGCGAGCACAATGGGGAACATCCGAATGTCGTACCACAATATTAACCGCGAAGGATAGTGTGATGACCGACGCCAGTGCCGGGCGGGTGAGCGCGGTGACGTCCGCCGTCGCGCGGCAGGTACGCGAACTGCGGGCCACCCGCGGCTGGTCCTTTGAGGAGCTGGCGGGCCGGTCCGGGGTCAGCAAGGGCATGCTCGTGCAGATCGAAGGGGCCCGGACCAACCCGAGCATCGGCACGCTCTGCCGGGTCGCGGACGCCTTCGGGGTCAACATCGCCCAGCTCCTCGAGCCGGCCGAGGAGAGCACCGTGCGGACCACCGCCGCCGGCGAGGCGCCGGTGCTCTGGCGGGGCGAGCACGGTGGAAGCGCCCAGCTGCTCAGCGGCCTGGGCGAGCCGGACCTGGTCGAGCTCTGGGACTGGCGGCTGGAGCCGGGCGAGACGCATCACTCCCCCGACCACCCCCGCGGCACCCGGGAGGTGCTGCACGTCCTGACCGGCACGGCGACGGTGGTCGTCGACGGCGACGCGCACCTCGTACGGGCCGGGGAGACGATCGAGTTCCACGCCGACCGGGAACACGGCTACCGCAACGCCGGCGACGAGCCGGTGCGGCTGGTGATGGTGGTCGTCACCCCGTCGGGCGAATGGGACCGGAGGACCCGCTCACGCCGACGGCGCCCGGAATGATCCCGGACGCGGTCGGTACGGAGATCAGGCGGACTTCTCCTCGCGGTCCCGACGGGCCCGGCGACCGGTGAACTCGCGGGGCACGATCGTCGGGTTGACGTTCTCCAGGACCACCTCGCGGGTGATCAGCACGCGGGCGGCGTCCGGGTTGCTCGGCACCTCGTACATCACGGAGAGCAGGACTTCCTCCATGATCGCCCGGAGGCCCCGGGCGCCGGTGCCGCGGAGCATCGCCTGGTCGGCGATCGCCTCCAGGGCCGGCTGCTCGAACTCCAGCTCGACGCCGTCCAGCTCGAAGAGGCGCTGGTACTGCCGGACCAGGGCGTTGCGCGGCTCGGTCAGGATCCGCACCAGCGCGGAGCGGTCGAGGCTGCGCACGTTGGTGATCACCGGGAGCCGGCCGATGAACTCCGGGATCAGCCCGAACTTGAGCATGTCCTCCGGCATGACCTGGCTGAAGATGTCGTCGGTCGACCGCTCGGAGACCGACCGGAGCCGGGCGCCGAAGCCGGTGCCGCCGGAACCCGTCCGGGCCTCGATGATCTGATCCAGCCCGGCGAAGGCCCCACCGCAGATGAACAGCACGTTGGTCGTGTCGATCTGGATGAACTCCTGGTGCGGGTGCTTCCGCCCGCCCTGTGGCGGCACGTTGGCCACCGTGCCTTCCAGCATCTTCAGCAGCGCCTGCTGCACGCCCTCGCCGGAGACGTCCCGGGTGATCGACGGGTTCTCCGACTTGCGGGCGATCTTGTCGACCTCGTCGATGTAGATGATCCCGGTCTCGGCGCGCTTGATGTCGTAGTCCGCGGCCTGGATCAGCTTGAGGAGGATGTTCTCCACGTCCTCGCCGACGTAGCCCGCCTCGGTGAGCGCGGTGGCGTCGGCGATCGCGAACGGGACGTTCAGCATCCGGGCCAGGGTCTGCGCCAGGTGCGTCTTGCCGCAGCCGGTGGGACCGAGCAGCAGGATGTTGGACTTGGCCAGCTCGACGGCGTCGCTGCCGGAACCCGGCGCGCCGGCCGCCTCGGCCTGGATCCGCTTGTAGTGGTTGTAGACCGCGACCGCGAGCGCCTTCTTGGCCTGGTCCTGGCCGACCACGTAGTTGTCGAGGAACTGGCAGATCTCCATCGGCTTGGGAAGCTCTTCCCACTTCACCTCGCCGGACTCGGCCAGCTCCTCTTCGATGATCTCGTTGCAGAGATCGATGCACTCGTCACAGATGTAGACCCCGGGGCCCGCGATCAACTTCTTGACCTGCTTCTGCGACTTACCGCAGAAGGAGCACTTCAGTAGGTCGCCACCGTCACCGATCCGTGCCACCTACGTTCTCCCTGCACTCGTCGGCCGGTACGCCGGCCCTGACCTGCGGGCGCCGGGCGCCCGTCCGTCTGTCTGCCCCGCCGGTCCGACCCAGCGAAGCGGCACAGACCCGACGTTACCCGCTGGCGGAGGTTTCTCCGACCCCCAAAACGGGTGTGTCAGAGGTCGGCCGGGAACGGATCCGCGGCCGACCTCCGACCCGATGTTGCTCAGCTCGCGGCGTTCGCCGCCAGCAGGCCCTTCTTGCGGCTGGTCAGGATCGTGTCGACCAGCCCGTACTCCTTGGACTCCTCGGCCGTCATGATCTTGTCCCGGTCGATGTCCTTGCGGACCTGGTCGGTCGGGCGGTTGCAGTGCCGGGAGAGCATGTCCTCCAGCTGGGTCCGCATCCGCAGGATCTCCCGGGCCTGGATCTCGATGTCCGAGCCCTGACCGTAGCCGCCCTCGGTGGCCGGCTGGTGGATGATGATCCGGGAGTTCGGCAGCGCCATCCGCTTGCCCGGAGTGCCCGCCGCGAGCAGCACCGCCGCCGCGCTGGCCGCCTGGCCCAGGCAGACGGTCTGGATGTCCGGCCGGACGTACTGCATGGTGTCGTAGATCGCCGTCATGGCGGTGAACGAACCACCGGGCGAGTTGATGTACATGATGATGTCGCGGTCCGGGTCGGTGCCCTCCAGCGTCAGCAGCTGGGCCATCACGTCGTTGGCCGACGCGTCGTCCACCTGCACACCGAGGAAGATGATCCGGTCCTCGAAGAGCTTGTTGTACGGGTTCGACTCCTTGACCCCGTACGACGTGCGCTCGACGAACGACGGCAGCACGTAGCGGTTGTGCACGGCCGCGAACTGGGGCGGCAGGCTCAGATCGGTCATCGTCAGCTCCTCAGCTCAGGGTCCCGGCGCCATCCGGAACCTGAGCGGCCCCGATGATCACCTTGTCGATGAAGCCGTAGTCCATCGCCTCCTGGGCGGTGAACCAGCGGTCCCGGTCCGAGTCCGCCTCGATCTGCGCCTGGCTCTGGCCGGTGTGGAAGGCGACCCGCTCCTGGAACATCCGCTTCGTGTAGAGCATCTGCTCCGCCTGGATCGCGATGTCCGACGCGGTGCCGCCGAGGCCACCCGACGGCTGGTGCATCATGATCCGCGCGTGCGGCAGGGCGTACCGCTTGCCCTTGGTGCCCGCGCAGAGCAGCAGCTGGCCCATCGAGGCCGCCATGCCCATTGCCACGGTCGACACGTCGTTGTCGATGAACTGCATGGTGTCGTAGATCGCCATGCCGGAGTAGACCGAGCCACCCGGCGAGTTGATCCAGAGGTTGATGTCGCGGTCCGGGTCCTCCGCCGCGAGCAGCAGCAGCTGCGCGCAGATGCGGTTGGCGACCTGGTCGGTCACCTCGCTGCCCAGGAAAACGATCCGCTCCTTGAGCAACCGGTTGTAGACCGAGTCGTCGAGGTTGCCAATGGTGTCGCCTCCGCGGGCCTCGATCGCCCGTAGCGGCTTCGCTGGGATGTGCATGTCGGTCATGGCAGCCCTTCGCTCTCCGTACCGTCCTACCCGACACTAACCGCTCAGCCGGGGGGCGCACTCCCGGTCGGGGCACTGTTCGCTCTCAGCGCAGTTGTCCCGCGGACGTACCCCGGAAAGGGTTTCGGCCGCCGCCCACCGCAAAGCGGCGGACGGCGGCCAACCCGGACGATCAGTGCTGGTGGTCGTGCTCGGCCTCGTTCTGGGCACGCAGCGCGTCGAGGGTGACCTCGTTGCCGGCCGAGTCCTTGATCTTGATCTTCTCCATCACGGAGGCGAGCGCCTTGCCGCGCCGGACGTCGCCGAAGACGGCCGTGGCGGCGCCGGAGCGGACCAGCTGGTCGTAGTACTGCTGCGGGGCCATCCCGGCGCGCTGGGCGCGGTGGACGATCTCGTGACCGAACTCGTCGTCGGAGACCTGGACGTCCTCGGCGTCGGCCAGGGTGTCCAGCAGGAGCTGGATCTTGACCCCGTCGGTCGCCGCCTCGGTCAGCTCGGCGTCGATCTGCTCCTCGGTCTTCTCCTCGGCGGCGAGGTACTCCTCCAGGGAGGCGCCGATCCGCTCGAGCTGGTCGACCATGGCGGTCTTGCGGCTCTCGACCTCCTCGCGGACGACACCCTCCGGCGCCGGCACCTCGGCGGCGGCGACCATCTCCTCGAGGGCCTTGTCCCGGGCGGCGTAGATCTGCTCGACCTGCTTGCCCCGGGTGACCCGCTCACGCAGGTCGTTGCGCAGCTCCTCGATGGTGTCGAACTCGCTCGCCATCTGGGCGAAGTCGTCGTCCAGCTCCGGCAGCTCCTTCTCCTTGACCGTGCGCACGGTCACCGCGACCTCGGCGTCCCGGCCGGCGAGGTCGCCGCCCACGAGCTGGGTGGAGAAGGTGGTGCTGTCACCGGCGGCGAGGCCGACCACGGCCTCGTCCAGCCCGGGCAGGAGCTGCTTGCTGCCGACCTCGTGCGAGATGTTGCTCGCCTGGCCGCCCGGCACGTCCTCGCCGTCAACGGTGGCGTTCAGGTCGATCTGGACGTAGTCGCCCTCCTGGGCGGCCCGCTCCACGGTCTTCAGCGTGGCGAACCGCTCCCGCAGGCCCTTGACCTGCTCGTCGATCTCGCTGTCGTCGACCTGGATCTCGTCCACGGTCACCTCGATGGTGGCCGGGTCCGGCAGGGTGATCTCCGGGCGGACGTCGACCTCGGCGGTGAAGTTCAGCGAGTCACCGTCGTTGAACTCGGTGATCTCGACCTCCGGGCGGCCGAGCGTCTTCAGGTCGTGCTCGCGGACCGCGGCGAGGATGTTTTGCGGGATGGCCTCCTGCACCGCCTCGTTGAGGACGGTGCCCCGGCCCACCCGCTGGTCGATCACGGCGGCCGGCACCTTGCCTCGGCGGAAGCCGGGAACCTGCACCTGCGAACCGATCTCCCGGTACGCCTTCTTGAGGCTCGGCTCGAGCTCGACGAACGGCACCTCGATGGCGAGCCGCACGCGCGTCGGGCTCAGAGTCTCGACGGTGCTCTTCACAGGCGTACTCCTTGACGGATCTCAGTTGAGTCTGGGCGTGATTGCGACAATCGAGTGTAGGCGAGCCGGGCCGCCGGCTCGCCAGCGCCCGGGTACCGCGCGGAAAAATCGGCGGCTCCCGGGCGACCCGGCCGCGGACGACAGTCGGGGTGGCGGGATTTGAACCCACGGCCCCTCGCTCCCAAAGCGAGTGCGCTACCAAGCTGCGCCACACCCCGTGGCGACGAGAAGTGTATGCCGTCGGCGCCCACCGGACGCCCCCGGGCCGCGCCGACCCGCCGCCTCGGCCCCCGGCCGGGGGTGGCGGGGCGGGGGCGACTTCCGGGAAGTAGCGGTGTCCGCCCGCCCTGGATGCCGCCACTTTCCGGAAGACGTGCGGATCTTGGGGACGCCGGGTCCCGGGTGGTGGCTGGCGCGCCGGTACGTGGCTGCGCGTGCGGGACGGGCATTGGGTACGCTGTCGGCGCGTCCCGTCACCACGGGGCGCCCGCGGGCGTAGCTCAATGGCAGAGCTTCAGTCTTCCAAACTGACGGTGCGGGTTCGATTCCCGTCGCCCGCTCCGGCACGATGGCCCAGGTCAGACAGCTCATCCGACCTGGGCCATATCCGTGTCTACCGCTCCGTTGTGTCGGCGTGCCCGCTACGTGCCCGACCGCGCGCCTCGGCGATGCCGGCGCTCAGCGCGTCAGCGATGCTCCGGTCGCGTTCGGCGGTGGCGTGTTGGTACACCATGGCGGCACGGGTCGAGCCGTGCCCCATCCGCGCCATCAGATCCGCCAGACTGGCACCCGTGCCAGCGGCGAGGGTGTTGCCGGTGTGCCGCAGGTCATGAAAGTGGAAGCCGGGCAGACCAGCGGCGTCGACCGAGGCGGACCAGCCGGCCGCCTTCTGGAAGTTCGAGCGGCGCAGGGCAGCACCCTTCGCGCCGGTGAAGACCAGGGCGTCGGGTTCGTCGGCGACGAAGTCGCGCACGTGACGCTCAAGGTCAGGGCGGATCGCCGCCGGGATGGTGACGGAGCGGCGGCCGGCAGCCGACTTGGGCGGGCCGAAGATCATGCGTCCGTCTGACATCTCGACCAGAGTCGCGCGGACCGTGACGGTCTGGCAGCGCGGGTCGAGGTCGCGGCGACGCAACGCCGCAAGTTCGCCATAGCGGAGGCTCGTGAAGGCTGCCAGCAGCACCAGGGCGCGAAACCGCGAGGGTACCCGGCTGGCGATGTCGAGGACCTGGGCGATGGTCGCCACGGGTCGCTCAGGGGTGTGGTGCTCCCCCGCTCCCTTGATGCGGCAGGGATTGCGGCGGATCAGCTCGTCGTCAACGGCGGTGGCAAGCACCGCGTGCAGCAGTCGGTACGCCTTGGCGGTCATGGTGGCGGTCGCGCCGGCCGCGACAAGTTCGGCGTACCAGGCCCGGACCCGGCCGGGCGTGAGGTCGCTGAGCAGAACAGTGCTCAGGGTGGGTTCGATGTACTTGCGCGACAGCCACCGATAGAGGTCGACCGTCCGTGGCCGCAGGTTCGGCCGATGGTCGATCCAGGTGGCCACGTACTCCCCCAGTGCGACACGTCCCCGGTTCGGGTCGTGCCATGTGCCCTTGAGGATGTCGGCTTCCACAGCGGCGAGCCACCGGTCAGCGTCGGTCTTGCGGGCGAAAGTGTTCGGCGCTGGCCGGTCGGTCCCATCCGGACCCGGGTAGCGAGCCTGATACCGGCCCGACGGGAGCTTGCGGATGCGGCCGAAGCGGCGCTTGCTAGCCATAGACGTGTTCTCCCTTCCGGTAGCGCAGGACAGGCCGGATGGCGTCAATGCGGCCTTGACGGATGTAGTCGGTGAGGTCGTCGGGGTGGAACCGGACGTACTTGCCGACCTTGTAGAAGCGGATGCGGCGCTCAGCGACGATGCGGCGCACGAAGCGGACTCCGGTGCCCAGCCGTTGCGCGGCCTGCTCGACGGTGAGCATGTCGACGTCGCGGGGTTCGTTCAGAGCCGTACTCCTCTCGTGATGACGGTCAGGTCGTGCGGGTTCAAGCAGCAGCGGTCATCTCCTCTCGGGCGGCTTCGTGTCGCTCCCGGGCCATGGCGGCTGCGGTGTTGGCCAGGAGCGCGTCTCCGGTGGTGCGCCAGCCCGAGCCGGCGTAGGACAGCAGGCCGACGATCAGGGTTGTCTCTACCGGCTGCTCGGCCCATTCGTGGCCGGTCTCAGTGCGTCGCCAGATGACGCGGGCGTCGCGGAGGATGCGGAAGGTGACGGAGTAGCGGCGGCTTTTGGTGAGGAAGTGGCCGCCGAAGCCGAGCATGTGCGCCCACCGTCGGAGCTGCTGCCAATCGCGGTGGCCGCCGAGGGTCCAGCAGGCATCGATGAGCCGTTCTGGGTGGGTGCCCTGGTGGTTGGCGTAGAGGTCGATGGTGTCGCTGTCGAGGCGGCGGGAGACGTGGCCGGTGGTTTCGGTGCTTTTAGTGGCGTACTTGGCGAGGTAGCCGGCGACCTTGCCGTCGGTGATGTCGCCATCGGCGTTGACCGGCTGCACGTCGAGGCCCTTGCCGGGGTCGCCCCAGGTGATGTGCCAGCCGGCGGGCTGGACGGGGTGGGGGCGGGTGGTGAACGCGACGACGGCGGCGTGCTGCACGGCGGCGACCAGGTCGTCGACGCCGAGGGCGGCCGGCGGGGGGATCACCGCGTTCGGGTCGTGCGGGTCGACGCCGTCGAGACGGATGACGGCGTGGTAGTGCACGACGCCCCGGCGCTGCATTTCGGCGACCTTGCCGAAGGACACCTTGACCGGCGGCACCAGGCGGACCCGGCCCGAGTCGGTGACCTGCTGCACCCACGGCAGCCCGAGAGCACGGGCACGGGCGTGGACGTGGCGGGTGATGGCGATGGTGGTGCGGCGCCACAACTCCGGTGCGGAGTGGTTCCACACCGCCTGGCCGTCGTAGTCGTAACAGTCCAGACACAGCGGTGTGCCGAGGGTCGGGTCGTCGTCGGTGTGCCGCTGGTGGCAGCGCAGGTCGACACCATGCGGGCACAGGTCGGCGTGGCGGCGGGGCCGGCAGGGGATAGGCCGACCGGCGCGGTCGCTGCGTTGGGTGTGCACGGGGCCGAACGACGAGGCGGTGAACGTGCCGAACACTGCCGGATGCTGCGCCACCGTGGCGGGGATGCCCTTGCCGCCGGCGAGGCCCGCTTTGACGAGCTGGTAGGCGTCGCGCTGGTAGGTGCGGGCGCAGGACGGGCAGACGGCGTGGCGGCGGTTGCCGCACGGCTTGTAGATCTCCCCGTCCGGCAGGTCCGCCGTCGACACCGAGGCGAGGAGTTGCCCGGTGGCCCGGTCGACGGTGGCGACTTCACCTGAGAGCCGGATCGGGTGGGAGCAGCCCGCGGCCGATCGCACGTGTTCCAGCCAGCCGAAGTAGTCCGGGGTGGTGGCCCGTTGGAACGCGGACTCATCACGGCCGACGAACGAGCCCGACGAGCCGGTGGCGGGGTGGGGCCGGTGCCCCGGACCAGACGGGTGAGCCTGGTCCGGGACAACGGCGGTGGGGTCAGCGGCCACGGGTGCGGACCGCCTTCATCGGTAGGTGGGTGATGGGGCCGGTGCCGAACGGGTTCGGGTGGTCGAAGATCCGGCCGAGCAGGGAGGCCACGGGTGCGGGCAGGTCGGCCCGGTGGTGCTCCCACAGGTAGATGTCGCGGATGAGTTGGTAGGTCTTCGGCAGCTCGATCCCGTCGCGGGCGGCGAGGATCTTCATGCGGCCGATCAGTTGGACGGGTTCCCAACCCCGGGCAAGCCGGGGTCGACGCCAGACGTAGGCGGCGGGTGCTCCGGTGGTGGTCATCGGGCCACCTCGATCAGCACCGCCAGGTCGACGCCCAGGACGCGAGCGAGGTCCCGCAGGACAGACAACCGATCCACGGGGATGCGGTCGTGTTCGACCTTGGCCAGCCAGGTTTCCGACCGGCCAACCAGGTTGGCGCAGACAACCTGCGACAGGCCACGACGGCGACGCAACCGCGCGACCGTCTGCCCGAACGTCACTGGCTGGTTGAGCATTGCCCGCCGGTTGACGGTGGCGGGTCGGATGGCAGTGATGGTCATCGCGATCACCACAGCTCGGTGGTGTGTGCGGCCTCGACCACACCCCAACCGGGCAGACCGAACAGACGGCCCAGCAGCCCCTCGTAGAACGGGGACGCCTTGACGGTGCCGCTCTCCCAGCGGCACAGGTTCCGCTTGAAGGTGGGCCACTCCGGCAGCCGCACGCCCTCATTGGCGGCGACCTTGCTCAGCCGGCGGAACACCTCCAACTGCGACCAGCCACGAGACTGACGCAGCTTCTTCCAGGGCCAGGTGAAGTGTCGGGTAGCAGGTGCGGGGATGGTGGCGTTCGTGGTGAGCACGGACAGGGCATCCAGCAACGCGGTGCGGTCGAGCACCGCAGGCAGGTTCAGCGCCTCCCCAGGGGCCAGCGCGTTCCAAAGCGTCGCCAAAGCAGACAGCAGGCGAGCATCAGACAGTGCCGAAGAGTGGCCCGAGGCGCACAGGGCAGGGTGAACGGTAGGCTGGACAGGCATCGTTGTTCCTTTCGCATGGGGCCGATGCACCGGGCCTCGACGGGCCGCAATCCCGTCGGGGCCTTCCTCTTTGCGCTCCCCGTATCCCTTGTAAAGGGGGGTTGCGCATCGATGTATGACCGAGGGTAGGCAAGCCCCCTTGCTGGGGTCAAGCCCCGTTCTGAGGTAAGGTGCGTGAGACGTGTAGCGCAGCAGCCGGGAGGGGCCGTGGAGATCGCTCCGCAGGTCTTGGCCGAGATCCAGGACCCGGGAGAACGGGCACGCAAGGCCAGCGACCTGATTGACGAGCACCAGGCGGCCGTTAACGAGCTGTCCCGGCTGCGCCGTGAGGCGTTGGACGAGATGGTGTCGCAAGGGATGACGCACGCTCAGATCGCCCAGGTGGTCGGCATGACCCGCGCCCGAGTCGGTCAACTCCTGTCGTCGGGCCCCCGGCCGGAACGGGCGATGCTCGGCACCGGCCCCCTCACCGTGGCCGTGGGTGGCAAGTTCGAGGCGGGCAAGAAGGACCCGTATGCGGTCGTCTCCGCCGAGATGCTTGCCGCCTACGAGAAGCTGTCCAACCTCGCCCGGGGACTCGGCCTGAAGACCGAGTACGAGGTGGTGCCGCCGCCGGGCATGGTCGACCTGAACCGCACCAACTTGATAGTGGTTGGCAGCCCTCGCATCCTGCCGTTCGTCGGGCAGGTGCTCGCATCCGACCCGAGGCTGGGCTTCGGCAAGGACGACGGCGGGCTGTATCTGGTGAACCACCAGACCGGCGAGGAGTTCCACTCCCCGTCGGACAGCGGCGAGCCGGTCGACTACGGGTACATCGGCCGACTGCCCCGCCCCGACGGACGTGGCACGTTCCTGTACCTTGCCGGCGTCCACGCCATGGGCACCCTCGGCGTCGCGCAGTACCTCGAAGACCACCTGGACGAGCTGTACCGCGAGGTGAAGAACCGCCGGTTCTCCCTGCTGGTGGCCTGCACATACGACCCCGCCACGCGCACGATCAAGAAGGTCGACGCCCTTACGCCGATTTATCGCAGCGAAGGTCTGGCCTGATGCGCGTCTCGACCGCCTCGGAGGCCGGCAACCCGAAGTCGCCCAACGAGGATTGGGCCATGGCCAGCGAGAACCTGATCGTGGTCCTCGACGGTGCCACCGCCCGCACCGGCACCGGGTGCATTCACGGCATCGCCTGGTATGCCGCCAAGCTCGGCTCAGCCCTCGCCGGCCTGGCCGCCGACCGCGATTCTGAGCTGGCCAACGCGCTGATGTACGGCATCCGGTTCACCGCCGACCAGCACCGGGACACCTGCGACCTCAGCCATCCCGGCACACCGTCGGCGGCGACCGCGATGCTGAGGCTCAAGGACACAGCGCTGGAGTACCTGGTGCTCGGTGATGTCACGGTGCTTATCGACACCGCCGACGGCATCCAGGTCATCACCGACGACCGGGTGGACAAGACCGCCCGCGCCGAACGCGAGGAAGCCGACCGGCACCCGTTCGGGTCGGCCGAGAAGCAGGCCGCGTTGCTGCGGATGAAGCACGCCGAGCTGGCCGCCCGAAACCAGCCCGGCGGCTACTGGGTGGCAGCCGCTGACCCGTTTGCTGCCCAGCACGCCATCACCGGAGAAGTCCCGCTCGACAGTGTCCGACGAGTCGCCGTCCTGACCGACGGAGCCGCCCGCCTGGTGGCCCTGTTCGGTCTGCTCGACTGGCCCGACGTGCTCGACGTCCTAGAGCAGATCGGCCCGACGGAGCTGATCAGCCGGGTACGCGCCATCGAGGCCGCCGACCCGTCGTGCATGAAGTGGGCACGCAACAAGCGCAGCGACGACGCCACCGTCGTTTACGCTGCCTGACGAACCCGGCCGACGTCAGCCCAGCCCGGGGCCGATGACCCTTCGTGGCCTTCGACGCAGTTGCTCAGCGGCTAGGGCTTCAATGACATCTTCTCGCTCGGCTTTGAGCAGTTGCGGCGCCAGCGTCAAATGAGCGTTCATCCTGAACAGGGCCTGCGAGTACGGCGCGACAGCCATGAGCAGGTCTGCCGCAGCGTTATCGGCGTGCAGCTGGAAGAGTAGGTAGGCAAGTGCGACCACACCATCGGCGGCGAGGGCCACGTGACCCTGCGAGCCTTCGTAGAAACCACGATCAAGATGGAGGGTCGTGCTTCTCAGGTCGCCGGGCAACACCGCTCGGATCTCTGCCTGTGTGTACGTCAGGAATGCCGCCAGTTCGTCAGGTTTGGCAAACCGTATTCGACCCGACTCCGCGACGATCCGGCCTAGCTCTTCCGTGGTCCGGGCCAGCGGGTGTCCGTCGACCGACTCTCCGTCTACTCGGACGGGCATCGGGCTGCGGCGGAGATCGCCCATGCGGGCAGCCCGGAAGAACCGCAGTTGCTCGGGAAGCCGAGCGACTGCCTCGGGGGTCAGCCGGTGATCGACTCGGTAGTTGAAGGTGACGGTCTTCGGGCCCGGGTTGCAGCTTTCGTCGCACAGCCCTGCGTGGCTCTTGTAATGCCAGTCATAGCTGTGCGCCCAGCGAGCGTAGACCTGGTCCGCAGGAACACTGTAGGTGGCGACCAAGAGCGGGTAGTCCAACGACTGCCAGTACCGCAAGCTGCTCGTCTCGATACCGGACTTGCTGAGTCGGCCCTTGCGGGGTGCCTTTTCGATACTTTTGAGCTGGACCCCAAACAAGATTCCGGTAGCCTCGCCGTCTTCGAACAGCTCTACTTCCAGGTCTCTGCCGTAGTCCGGGTTCACGGGACGGATTACCCAGTTGTCGTCGCTGAAGAGCGTCGCGAAGGCCCTCTCTGACCTCTGAGCGTTAACGTGCGCCGAAGGGCGCTGCGGTAGACCGGGCATAGTCGCACTTTCTCTGTCGTCGGCTCCGACGCCTGTCTTGTCCGCCGACAGGCTACACACTGGATACGACATGGTCGTCGGGATGCATATGTCCAGCCTGGACCGAGCGTTGCCGTCGTCCACCGACTGTCGCCGTCGATCGGTGAGGACTTTCTGTACGTCTTCAAGGCGGCCCGAGACGGGCCGCACGCGCCGCCGCCTGGGCGCGCGTCCGACGCTCCGCTGTCGCTCCACGCCGGCCACGCAGAACGCCCGTCGGCTGGCGCGGAAAGCGGGAAGCCCGAGGGCCGCCGCAGACGGTAGCGACGAGACTGTTTGAGGTTTCCGGGCCGGCAGCCGGCCGAGGCGCGGCGGCCGTCGCACCGCCGCGCCGTAGGGCGAGTCACCACCGGCCGTGGTGGGGATGCGGCGCGAAGGATGCGGGGCCGCCCCTCCGACCTCAAGGGCGCTTCGCGTCGCTACGCGACGGCCCTGCGGGCCGCCCTTGACCCCGGAGCCTCTGCGGCCCCTCGGGCCGGCGTTGCCGGCAGGCGGGGGCCTGCCCGTGATGCTCGCGCCGCATCCCCACCACGGCCTGCCCGCCCACGCCGCAGGTTGCCATTGTCGAGGCGAAAGCCTGTCAAGCTCAGATTGACGCTCAGTCGAGAAGCTGCCACGGACTGCGTTACACCCCGTTACGCCTCCTTTGTCCATCGGGGACGCGTAGATAGATCTCGCCCCTCTACTATCCGAGCGCTCGACGGAGAAACCGTCAGTACCCAGGAAACGAGGGAGACTTGTTCTCTATTGGATTGAAGAGGCGCGGATCCCGACGCCTGCTCGCGCTCACTCTGTCCGCGCTGCTCGCCTTCCCGCTGTCGGTGGGCATCGGGGGGCTCACCGGAACGCCGGCCAGCGCGGCGGAGTCGGAGGTGCAGAGCGACCCGTTCGCCGCGGACATGGACGCCGCGACCCTGTCCATCATGCGCCGACAGGAGCAGCTGCAGCCCGCCGTCAACAAGCTGTTTGAGGATGCTAACGCGGCCGGTGAGGAGGGCTTCGCCGGTATCGCCTTCGAGGGCGACGGCCTAACCCTGTACTGGAAGGGCGCGCCGTCATCGCGGATGCAGGCGACGATCGACGCGGTTCGCTCGAACGCTCACCTCCAGGTGAAGCCCGCCCGCTTCTCTGAGAAGGAGCTCAAGGCCGAGTCCGACGAGATCTTTGCCCGCAGCAAGGATGTCGCCGACCTGCAGTCGATCAGCGTCAACTCCGACGGCAGTGGCCTAACCGTCGAGACAATGACCCCGGCCAGCCGTAATCGTATGAAGGCCCGCGCCGGGGGCCGCTTCCGCGATATGCAAGCCGTGGTGACCGAGCGGGGTGGGCGCGTTCCGGTCACGATCACCCAGGCCGTTCAGGACAGCGAACTGCTGAGCAGCCGCCGGGACGACTCCTCGCCGTGGAACGCTGGCGGGTACATGTACAACCCGAATGCCGGCGTCGGAACCGAACACTGCACCTCGGGCTTCGCCATGAACATGGACGGCATCAGCTACGTCATGACCGCCGCACACTGCGGCACCCCGCCAGAGCCCTGGTACAACTACAACGGAACCCTGATGGGCAACTCCTATAAGGAGGACTGGGACAAGGACATCATGCTCATCAACGCCCGGGGCTACGCCTGGATGTTCGACGGCACGGCGACGACCAGCACCCACAAGGTGGTGCACAGCTGGGGCTACCGGGCCACGGGCGAGTACCTCTGCCAATCCGGCTCCACCAGCGGAACCGTCTGCGGCCTGAAGACTCAGTCAGGAGACTGGACCAACTACGGCTGTGACAGCGACAATGACTGTTACTACATGCATGGGATGACTAAGGCCATCCAGGTCGACGGCAAGACCGCGGGCCAGCACGGCGACAGCGGAGGACCGGTGTTCTCCCTCGACGGCGACGGTGTCCGAGCCAAGGGCGTGGTGAGCGCTGGCGGCGGGACGGACCTGTTCTTCCAAGACATGGCGGATCCGATCAATCTCTGGAGTGCATACCCTCGTGTGATCTTCTGACAACAATAGGCTGGACCGAGCCCGCGACTCTCGTCGCGGGCTCGGTCCAGCCGAGAGAAGGGTGAGTGCCATGCACGGATCGACGAGACGACGTGGCGTCCTCCGGCCGGTGGTGACTGCGGCGGCCCTGCTGCTCACCGCGGCGGGCGCCGTTGTGGTGATCGGTCACCTCCGCCATGCCGATGCGAGCTCGCGCACCGCTACCTCCGCCGCTTCAGGCATCGGAGGGCCCGCGGCCACCTGTCCGGCCAGCCACCCCCGCACCACCGTCAGGGCACGCTCGGCCCGGTCCGGCCCCCTGGTGGAGGTGCCGGCGACCACGGCCGTACTGTGCGAGTACGGGGGCACCTCCGATGTCCTTGCCCTGTCGCACTCAAGGGCCGCGCGGGACGCCGGTGCGGTGGTGGCCCGACTGAACGGTTTGCCGCAGCCCCCCTCCACCGACGGCGGTGCCTGCCTGCTGTCCGACGGCCCGGAGTACGTAATTGCGCTTAGCGGTGGTGGGTCGTCGGCGAACGTGACGGTAAGCCCTGCCTGCGGGATCGCGCAGTATGACGGCGCGGTCCGCCACCTGACCAGCCTCCGGCACCTGCTCGACCTCTGGCCCGCCGCCTAGGCCCTGTTTCAGAAGTGGAGATCGTCTGATCCGGCGTCGGCGTGTCGGGATCGATAGACGGCGAAGTCTCCGGTAGAGGGTTCATCGACCAAGACGAACTTTCATACCGGTGATGCCTCGCGCGAGCGGCTGATCACCATAGCAGCCTGCCACGAAGCTGAAGCTCCCCGCTGCCCCTCACTGTGGGGGTCGATTTAGGGGGAGCGGAGTAGCTTTCGACAGCAACGCTGACAGCAACCGCGCCGGACGGAAGCACGCTGAGGAGCACTGGCATGGACGATGCTCCGAGCATGCAGCCGTTCCTGGACGTGTGCGGACGTGATGCACAAAGCTTGTAAGCGAGACGTCAGTCGCGGCTAGCCGCTTGCGTACCCTTCTTTGGCATGGACCTTGATGATCTTCCGCGCGCGGAATTCGCGTTCCCCGGGCCGCTGCGGGACAAGCTGGTGGCCGCGATCCTGTCCGGCGCGAAGACCTCTACCTCCGCCCTGGTTCTCGGATACGAGCGCGCGAGCGAGCCGCTGCCCGAGGTTGGCCAGCGATCGGCGGTGGTGGACTCCGAGGACCGGCGGGTCGCGGTGATCGAGCTGACCGAGGTGCGGATGGTCCGGCTCGCCGATGTCGACCTGCAACACGCCCTGGACGAGGGCGAGGGAGATGAGTCGGTCGCGCAGTGGCGGGCCGGGCACGAGACGTTCTGGCACAGAGCGGAAGTGCGCGCAGAGCTGGACGACCCCGGCTTCACCGTTGACGACGACACCCTGGTGCTGACCCAGCGCTTCCGGCTGGTTCACAGCGTCTGAGCCGACGCCGACGATTGTCCGATTCCCCGACCCATGATCCAGGCACCCGATCCTCCCCTCGGATACGCCCCCAGACGGTGAGCGACGGCGGGTAATCGCTGGACTCAGCGGGACCAGACAAGATCGGCCCCCAACCGCATTTCTGCTGGTCAGGGGCCGTTCTCGCACCTGGTGGCGGGTAGAGGATTCGAACCTCTGTAGCTTTCGCGACGGATTTACGGCACGCTCCTGCTGCCGTGGTACGCGTCCCGTGGGCTCGGCCGCCTCGGCGACGTCGGATGGCTGGCTTGGCTCCGGTCCAGGCCGTCGCCAGGCCGTCAAGCGCCACACGAGCATGACCAACGACGACCAGCGGCGGCGACGTCTGCCCAGGTGACGACACGTCCCCGGGCCGGCGACCAGCGCGAATAGCCCCGCCTTACCTGTAGTTGGTGAACTGCAGGCGGGTTCCGCCGCACCGCAACTTCGCCCATGATCTAAACCATGTCAACGAGGGCAGGGGACGAGTACCACGGAGTCCTGCACGTCACAGTGACCGTTGCGACTACCGGCGCACCGGGAGGCGAGCCTGACTCCGCTTGGATCGTTGATCTGGCCGTTCCGCCCGATCAGCGGGAGGCACTCACCACGCGCGTACGAAGCCTGCTTGAGGGCCAGGGGTACCGACCCCATGTCTTCAGGTACGAAGGTGGGCAGACAAGCTGGGGGGCAGCAGGAGAGGAGTTCTACAACCTCTTCCTGTACGTCAGCTCCCACGCCACGGACGCTGCTCTCGGAGCTGCTGTTGGCCAACTCTTCGTCAGCCTGAAGCAAAGGTGGCAGAACGGCGATGCGAGTGACCGACCTCTTGAACGAGAGGAAGCGGTGATGCGCGGCCGGATCGTCCTGGCGGCCAGCCTCAAGCTGTCTGACCGCCGTGGCCGGCCTGTCGACATGGACGAACTCAACCTACTGAGCGAACAACATGATCTCGAAACGGGGCGTTGGGTGCTTCTCTATGAAGATCCATACAAGGCCCGCTATGAGGTGGAGCTAGGCACGCGCGAGAATCTGCCCTATACGTACCGCGTCCGTCGAGACTCGCCGCCGCGATCGGATGAGCCGCAAGGGGAGTGACGACAGCTAGGTGGGCAGCGGAGCCGACAAGGCTGACAGTCCCTCGCTGGCTCCTGGCAATGTGGGGCACACAGGGGGGCACAAGACACCGTGAAACGTCGTCAACCAGCGATCAACCTTGGCAACCCGAGACGTTGTCTGAGCAGGTGTTGGGCACCGTTCCCGCTGGTGGGCTGATCGCCGCCCTTAGTTCCGCTTCAACGCCTGACCTCCGATGAGGACTCGCCCGTGCTCTGGCATGCTGCGGTCGTGGATCTCTCCGAGATTGAGGTGCGTGACGCGGTCGATGCCGACTGCCTACCAGACCTGATGAACCTGTTTGCTTCTGCCTGGTGGGCGGCCGGGCGGAGTGCCAGCGACCTCAACCGAATGTTGGAGACGTCCGACCTCGTCTTTGGGCTGGTTCACCGGCCGTCAGGTCGGTTGGTCGGCTTCGCTCGTGTGCTCACGGACGATGTCTACCTGGCGGTCGTGCTCGACGTGGTGGTTGCGCCTGCTTGGAGGGGGTTCGACCTGGGTGCCATGCTGCTCGACGCCATCGTCGGGCATCCGCGGCTGGCCGCGGTGCGAAGCGTCGAGCTCGTCTGCCAACCAGAGTTGATGCCGTTCTACCGGCGCTGGGGATTCACCGAGCAGATCGGTCGGTCACGGCTGATGCGGAGGACCAGTGACCCGCTGCTGAGCGACACGCAACCGTGAACCGGCATCTCGTCGCATGTCGTTGCGCGGAGCATCCGGCCCGCTCGTCGTGCCCGTAGCGTGCCCGATCCAGAGGTCAACACGGGCCAGGAACGGCACATGGCGCGTCCCCAACCTGATCTCTCCGCTCACGGCTACCAACGGCGGCGCGGCTCACCACCGTGGGACCAATCCGTTCCATCAGGCCGACACAACGCACCTTCCAAACTGACGGTGCGGGTTCGATTCCCGTCGCCCGCTCCACCGGCCCCCGGGCCAGGTCAGAGGCGATATCCCCCGATCCTGGGCCGGCAGGCCAATGCCCCGCTTCGATCTTGCGGGCCATCCACGGGCCACTAGGCCGTCTCTCCCGGATCTTGACTGCGGGTGTAGTGGCGCAGGCTTACGGGTTTTCCGTCGGGGGCCGTCCAGTTCGCCTTGGTCGTGTGAGTGTGTCGCCAGCCGTTGCGCTCATAGAGGGCGATAGCAGCCGATCGCTGGTCGTCAGTGACCTCAAGGGTCAGGCCGAAACCGTGGTCGGCAGCCCACTGGTGTGCGTGGTGCAGCAGTCCGCTAGCTACCGCCTGGCGGCGGGCGGCAGGCACCACGAACAGGCGGCTGACCTCTGCCGTCGGCGGTGTTGGTGACCCGTTGGCCGTGATCGACGGCGCGACGAGTTGCAGGACGACGTGTCCCACGATCGCGCTCGCGGTCTCGGCGATCCACGCTTGCAGGATGCCAGGAGAACAGAGCCACCCATGGGGATCGACGGGCCAGTTCAGCGGGTACCCGTCGACGTCGTGCACGACGGCGAGCGCCTCGACACACTGGTCAAGGTCGGTCAGTTGCCGGTCTCGGATCTTCACCTCGTTCACCCTTGCCATGATCCGTCATTGTTTGGTGCCACCCGTTGTTGGACCTGCTGCGGAGCTGTTCGGGTCGCCCTTGCGCCGGGTATGCCCGGCGATCCGGCGGTCCATGGCCGAGGCGATTTCGCGGTCCCGCTCGCTGGTCGCGTGCTGGTAGATCAACGCCGCCCGCATGCTCGCGTGCCCCATTCGCTGCATCAGCTCGCGAGTGCTCGCGCCAGAGGCTGCGGCGAGGGTGTTGCCGGTGTGCCGCAGGTCATGGAAGTGGAAGCCGGGCAGCCCCAGCGCTGTGAACTCGGCCAGATGCGCCCGCAGCGCCTCCACGGCAGCGGCCGGCACGGCGACGACCCGGACCCCGGCAGCCGACTTGGGCGGCCCGAATTCCAAGTGACTCCGCAGCGCGGCGAGCTTGCGCGTGACCCGGACCGTCCCAGAGTCGAGGTCGAGGTCCCGGCGGCGTAGGGCGACCAGCTCGCCCCACCGCAGAGCCGAGAGCGCCGCGACCACGACGAGCGCCGAGAACCGAGCAGGCATCGCGTCGGCCAGGGCGTAGACCTGGGCGATCGTGGCCGTAGGTCGCTCCGGGGTGTGGTACTGGTCGTAGCCCTTGATCCGGCAGGGATTCTGCCGAATGATCTCGTCCTCGCGCGCCGCCGTGTTGAGGATGGCCCGCAGCAGCGCGTACGCCTTGACCGCCTGAGGCTCCGGCACGCCCGCATCCAGGAGCTTCTTGCGCCACGCCCGGATGGTCGCCGGCTTGATCCCGCCCAACATGAGGTGCCCGAGATACGGAACGACCTGCCGTGCGAACAGGAACTCGTAGCCCTGCCGCGTCCTTGAAGCAAGCTTGCGCTCAGCGATCCACCGCCGCCCGTACGCCGAGAGCTCGATCTCGCCCGCTTCCGGCGCAACCCACTCTCTCTCCCCCCCTCCGTTGCTCTTCGGGATGTGCACACGCTTGACCGGCCGCCATCGGTAACGCTCACGACGTAACACGTCGATGATCGCTTCGATCTTGGCCAGGGACATGCCGTCCACGGTCTCCGGCGTGACCCCGGGCGTCATCGCACCCGTGTTGGCGTAGATGCGCCCGTAGGCCAGCAGGAACAACTGCGGATTGAACAGCTGCCGATACAGCCTCTCCATCGGCAGACCACGCCTGCCGCGTTCCTGGATGACGCCCAGCACCGTTGCGGCGTTCCGCATCACGCGTACCTCCCATCGCTGGACGTCGTGATCACCTGTGCCCCTTCGCCCTGCGGTCCGGCTTTCCCGGCCTCCCCGGCGGGTCGTGACTCCCGCGACTACTACGGGCACTCCGTCGCCGTAGGACTCGCGTCCCGTAGGCGATCCCGTGGTACGTCTTCGTCATACGTGTCGAGCCCGACGTAGGCCGCCCACTCATCCCCTCACCCGCCCTCGTTGGGCGGTGCCCCACGCCGTGGAGGTTGCATCGACCTCCGGGTTCATGCCGACGCACGACGAGGCATCGGTTTCAAGCGTCGTTCCGATGGATGCGCACATTCATCGCTGGGGATTGGGCTTCAAGCAATCCAGCCTTGGCCATATCAGGCGGGTCCCGTGACGCATCACCCTGGACGCCTCCAGACAACCGTTACGTTTCCGGCATGCTCTTGTCCCCTCGCGCTTTCGCGTCCAGGTAAGCCGGCAGACCCAGGAACCTCCCTCCAGTTCCTCCCCACTGCACGGGGGATACAACGAAGCGCCTCACGGCGCACACCCGCCGTGCGACTTTCACCGCAACGGGCTCTCCACGGATTTTGCTGCGGGGCGGGGTTGTCAGGTCGCTGCCCAGGGTTTGGGGATCTTGTTGCCTCGGTAGTGGTAGCGGGTGACCGCGACCTTGCCGAGGTCGAACAGGGTTGTCCCGTCCGCTGTGATTGGCCGCCAGGTCCCGTCGGGTCTGGCTAGCCATCGGCGGACGTCCTTCCAGCTCCACCGGTGCAGGGTTTTCAGCCACCGGATGACCCGGTGCCAGGTGAAGTCTTCCAGTTTGCGGAGGACTGTCTTGGCGACCGCGTGTTTGAAGTAGTTGGACCAGCCGCGCAGGATCTGGTTGAGCCTGGTCAGCGCGACGCTGGGCGTGAGCTGTGACGTCCTGGGGGTCAGGGCACGGATCTTGTCCTTCAGCTGTCGGACGGGCCGGTCAGCGATGAACGTGTAGACGTACCACCGATCGTGTGTGCCTCGCTTGCGGCGCCACTGGAGGTGGAACCCAAGGAAGTCCACGCCCTCGCTCAGGTGGGCCACTCGGGTCTTGGCCGGCGACAGCCGTAGACCCATCGGGGCGATCACCTGGGCGATTTCCTCGCGCAGCGCTTCAGCGTGTTCGCGGGTGCCGTTGACCATGACGACGAAGTCGTCCGCGTAGCGGATCAGCCGCCAGGTCCCCAGTCCTTTGCGCCGCCGCCGGTATCGGCGATCCTCGGTGCCCATCGACGACTCCCACTGCCCGTGAAGGTGCTCGTCGAGCACGCTCAGGGCGATGTTCGCCAGCAACAGGGACAGGATGCCGCCCTGCGGGGTGCCGGTGTGGCTGTCCTCGATCTCGCCGAGTTCGGTGAGTACCCCGGCTTTGAGGAACGAGGTGACCAGCCGCAGCACACGCTTGTCCTTGACCCGTGCCCGCACCCGCGCCATCAGCGCGGTGTGTGAGATCGAGTCGAAGCACGCCTCGATATCCGCGTCTACGACCCACTGGTAGCCCCGCGAACCGTAGTAGTGGATCTCGGCGACAGCGTCGTGCGCCCGGCGCATCGGCCGGAACCCATACGAGACCGGCACGAAGTCGGCCTCGAAGATTGGTTCCAGGACAAGCTTCAGCGCTGCCTGCACGACCCGGTCGGCGATAGTGGGAATCCCGAGCCTGCGCAGCTTGCCGCTGCCACCAGGCTTCGGGATCTTCCTCTCCCGCACCGGCTGAGGACGGAACGTGCCCGCCTTCAGCTGCATCCGCAGGTCGTCCAGAAACGCCGGGACACCAATGTCCTGCTCGATCCGCCCGACGGTCAGGCCGTCGGAACCGGCAGTATTGGCCCCGGCGTTGCTCGCGACCCGCGCGAACGCCGCATGCAACGTCCGCGGGTCGTGCACGAGGTTGAACAGGTCGTCGAACCGGCGGCCGGGATCGGCCGCCGCCCAACAGTGAAGCTTGGCCTGCATCCGCGGTACCCAGGGACCCCGCCGGGCGGCGTCGTTTCCCGCAGCGCCAATGTTCACCGGCGCGTCTCCCGTCATTGCAGCCTCCTCCCTTCGCGAATCCGCTGCCGTCCTTCGCCATGTGTCCGGCTCTCCCGGACTCGGACTACTACGACGGCTCCGCCCCACCCGGCGCGTTCAGCAGACGGTGCACCTATCCCGCCCCAGCGTTGGAATGCGCTGCAGGCGGGAGCCGACACCGGGCGGTTCCCGTGTTCACTGGTGACCGTTCGATCAGTAGGCACCCGGCTGTTCCCCTGCGGCCTCGCCACGAGTACGCCGTAGTCCTTCCCCGTGGCCTCCCCGCAGACGCCCCGAGCGCTGCCAGGAAGTTCTCCAACCCTTCACATGAAGGGCGGATACGCGCCGCGCCCGGCCCACATCCACCAGGTTCGAGCCGGTGGGGCATTAAGGGGCGTCAACACCGGTTCCTCTCGTATGCCTCTGCAACTCGCTTGCCGGACCCGCACCATCTGGCAGTGCCGGCACGTCCCGGCGTTGTCAGGACTGCTCCCACCCTCCCCGGCACCTCCCGGATCAGGCTGTCCCCAGCTACGCCGACCCCGCTACGACGGGACCAGCGGTGCAGGTCTTCCACCTCCACTCGGTCACACAGCGCCTCACGGCGCACCGGGGCTCCGCCCCGAACCCCGGCCCTCCTCAGAGATGCCGCCGCGGATCACCTCACCGGGCACCACAAGGGCTACCAGCCTTCCCGGACGGGGAGCTGGACGGTCTGGCGACTGCCCGACGAGGAGATCCGCTTGAGTCCGCAGGGACTTGAGCCGCAGGCAGTGCGGTCAGGCGCTGAGCGTGGGGGAGCCCGCCGAGGGTCGCACCTGGTGGAGCTGTTGCCGCCGGACAGCGGCACTGCGGGGGTGAGGCGCTGGTAGGCGGTTGGCGGTAATCATTGGGCCGGAGGTGACACAAGCCAGGGTGAGAGTTCGTCAACCAGGCAGGAGTTCTGGATGGGTCCACCGCGAAAACGCGATGAGGAATGGTTCACCAGGGTCTACACCGCCGATTACGGACACGTTCTGAAGTACAGCCAGCGTCGACTTGCCGATATGGAAGCGGCGGCTGAACTCGCTCAGGAGGTGTTCGTCATCGCCTGGCGGCGTCGCCGCGAGGTTCCGGACCGCAGCCTGCCGTGGCTGTATGGGGTGGCTCGGCGCCTGCTCGCGAACGAATGGCGAGCGCGAAGAGGTGCGCCAGATGTACTACCGATGACCGACGCTGGCCTTCTGCAGAAGCCGGGCGTGTCGGGCGCCGACGCGACCGTGTGCGTCGCCGATCTTCAGGCCGCTCTAGCCACCCTCGCCGACCTCGATCAGGAGATCCTCCGGTTGGTCGGGTGGGAGGAGTTGACGGTTTCCGAAGCCGCTCAGGTCCTCGGCTGTACCCGCACCACCGCCGCAGTGCGCTTGCACCGCGCCCGTCGACGCCTTAACGACGCGATGTCGTACCGATCTGGACCACCGGCGCAGCAGCCGGTGCTGGCTAATCCTCGAAAGGCTATGTGATGTTCGGAGAACAGCGAACGCGCACCCTCCTCAAGCCGATTGACCCGGCCCGGCACAGCACCATCGCACCGCCCCGGCTGTCGGCACACGACCTGATCAACCGCGCGGAGGCTACCGCCGAGCCGGTCGCCCATCGCCGTCAGGCACGCCCGACCCGCAGGCTGGTTCTGACGGCCGGGACGCTGGCCGTAGCGGTCGGCGCCGTAGCAATCGCCCAGACCTTCGGCCCGAACGGCCCGGACACCTCGGAGATCGCCAGTCCGCCCGGGGCGGATCCGGGGGTGGTGCTCGTACCGGTGGCCTACCGCTCTGGCGCCGGTGATGCGGGAAGCCAGCTGCGCGCGTTGGCCAGCAGGCTCGTCGACACGGAGTACGACAACCGCACCGGCCGGTACATGTACCACCACACGAAGACGTGGGGCGACCCAATGATGACGTCTGCCGACGGTCGCTACCACGTTGCTTTCGCGGACGATACCAAGGTCTGGCAGACGGCCGACGGAACCGGTCAGCAGGTCAGGACTCAACTTGAGCCGCAGTATCCGGACCAGGAGTCCCGGGACTACTGGCAGCGCAACCTCAAGCCCAAGGCTGCCGCGTCCGCCACCCCCGCGCCTGCCAGCATTCCCCTGCCACCGATGGACCTCGCGCCGCTGCCGTCGGGTCGAGCACAGCTGAACGACCTGCTCAAGGTCAGGTTCGGCGCCGCCTCGGTCAGCAAGGAAGTCAGCATGGTGTACGGGCGGTATGTCGTTCCGCGTCAGACGCGAGCTGAGATCTTGCGAGTCCTTGCCGACGTGCCCGGGTTCCTCTGGCGGGGACAGGTCACCGATCGAGCCGGCCGCAAGGGTGTAGCCATCACCTTCGACGACCGCGACAACAATGCACAGTCCCTCCTGATCTTCGACCCCAACACCGGGGAACTGCTCGCCGACGAGCGGCTAACCCTCTCACCGGTACGGATCAGCGCGTACCAGGTGATCCTCGACACTGCCTGGACCGATCGACTCAACTGAAATTGCCGGTGCCGGGGCCGCTTCTACAGGGGTGGCCCCGGTCCGCGTATCACCGCGACGGCCAGGCCGGGCCATCCACGGGCCAGTAACCGTAGCGCCCAGCGGTCATGAGGGGGCACGAGCGGCACCCGACTCTGCCGCCAGCCGCAGGCGTTTCGGGTCATCACGGCCCGTTGAGCGCGCTCTTCCAAACTGACGGTGCGCGGTCGATTCCCGTCGCCCGCTCATACACGATGGCCCAGGTCAGGCGAGGTATCGACCTGGGCCATACTCATGTCCGCCGCTCGGGCTGGCCGTCGCGCCCGCTTCCCGCCGGCGCAGCCGCCACCGGGCCACTGCTACTACCCGCGCAGGAACAGCAGAGTCCCGCGAAGGTACTAGGCGGTTGCCGTCGCGTCGCGGCAGTTGAGGAGACTGCCGTTGTCGGTCTGACACGACGTGAGGGTCACGGTTACCCCCTCCGGGATGTTCAGGTCCAGGACGTGACTGGTGTTCGCACCGCTGGTCAACCAGTAGTCGTTGTAGTGGTAGCCGCCGTCCCACCACTTGGCGCCCACGTAAACGCCCCGACCGTCCGCGTACGAGTCGATCGCGAGCAGGCGCTCGTCATAGGCCATGAACTCGCCGTCGCCCACGGCGATGCCGTCGTGCCAGAACATGATCCAGCAGTCCCGGCCCCCGGCGTCGTTCGACGCCGGGTTGCAGCCGGAGGTGTTGTAGTCAGCGTAGGCGGCGGTGGACGACACCCCGACCAGCACGGCCGACATCGCCGCGACAAGACCCACTCTTGCCCAAGTTCGCATCGCTCTCCTTTGTCCTCTGTGGAGGAACGACTATGGCATGCACACGGGCATCGAGGGAATCGCACGGTGACAACCGTGCCCGCGCCGGAGATCGTCGGGCGGCGAGGGCTGCGTACGATGCGTGGCCGGGCATCCCCTCGTTCCGGTGGAGGTAGCGACGGATGGCAGGCCAGCAGGACGGTTTCGCGCTCGGCGTCGACCTCGGCACCTCGAACACGGTGGCGGTGCTGCGCTGGCCGGACGGGCGGACCAGGCCGCTGCTCGTCGACGGGCAGCCGATCCTCCCCTCCGGCGTCTACGCCGACGCGGACGGCCAGCTGCACGTCGGCCGGGACGCCCAGCGGCTGGCCCAGGTCGACCCGGACCGGTACGAGCCGAACCCGAAGCGCCGGGTCGACGAGGCGGCGGTCCCGCTCGGTGACCGTCGGCTCTCCCCCGCCGAACTGCTCGCCGCGGTCCTGTTCACCGTCGCCGAGACGGCGGTCGGGGCGGTCGGCTTCCTGCCGCCCGCGGTCGTCACCTGCCCCGCCACCTGGGACGCCGACCGCCGGCAGGTGCTCGCCGACGCGCTGGCCCTGGCCGGCTGGCCGTCGGCGGCCGAACACACCATGTCCGGTCCCACCCCGCCGGGGACCCGGCTGCTGCGCGAGCCGGTGGCCGCCGCCCGGTACTACACCGAGGTGCTGCACCGGCCGGTACCGGTCGGTGACGCCGTCGCCGTCTTCGACTTCGGCGGCGGGACGCTGGACGTCGCCGTGGTGCGCAACGAGGGCGCCGACCCGTGGGGCGACTCCGGCTTCACCGTCGTCTCCTGCGGCGGCCTCGACGACCTGGGCGGCCTGGACCTCGACGCGGCCCTCGTCGAGATGCTCGGCGCGCGGATCGCCGCCGCGCACCCCGCCGAGTGGGCCCGGTTGATCGCCCCGGAGAACACCACGCAGTGGCGGGACCGGCTCCGGTTCCTGGAGAACGTCCGGGGCGCCAAGGAAATGTTGTCCCGCAACACGCTCGCGCCGGTGGCCGTGCCGGGGGTGGAGGCGGCGGTGCCGCTGACCCGGGCAGAGCTGGAGGGCGTGGCGACTCCGCTGCTGCGCCGGGCGATCGAGGAGACCCGGCGGGTCGTCACCACCGCCGGGCTGACCCCCGAACGGCTCGCCGGCCTGTTCCTGGTCGGCGGCTCGTCCCGGATCCCGCTGGTGGCCCGGATGCTCCACGCCGAGCTGGGCGTCGCGCCGACGGTGCTGGAGCAGCCGGAGCTGCCGGTCGCCGAGGGCGCGCTGACCGACCTGCCGCTGCGCCGGACCGGGCCGGCGCCCCGGCCGCTGATCCCCGCCCCCGCAGGTCCCCGGCCGGGACCGGGACCAGCCGCCACCCTCCCGGACGACGGCGGCCCGACCCCGCGGCTCGCCGCCGGGCCGGTCGGACCGGCCGACCCGCCCCGCAACGACGGCGCCCCGGCGCTGCAGGCGATGGCGGGACACGGGGTCGGACCCGGCGCGGTCCGGGACCCCTTCGCGGGCCGGCCGACGGCGACGGCGGGACACGGACCGGGGCCGGCCGGCACGGCGGCCGGGCTGCCGTATCCCGGCCGGGGCGCGGACGCGGCCGGCCTTGCCGTGCCTCCGGTCGCAACGGCCGCGCCGGCGGGGCACTGGGTGGGGGTACCGCAGGGGGTGCCGGGCGTGCCCCCGTCGGCGGCGACGGGACCCGGCGGCCGGCGGCGGCGGACGTTGTGGATCTCGCTCGGGGCGGTGGTCGCGCTCGCGGCCGTGACCACCGCGGCGGTCCTCTACGTGACCCGCGACCGCCATCCTGAGCTGGAGTTCCAGGCGTTCGGCACGGGGACGCGGATCCCGGCCGGCACGGACCGGCCCACCGAGATGTTCACCGCGGCGCTGGGCGACCGCGCCTATCTGGCGTACCGGCGCGACGACGACCGGCTGGAGGTGGTCGCCGCCGACGCGGGTACCGGCAGGGAGCTGTGGCGCAAGCAGAGCGCGGCGCCCGCCGAACGCTGGGACCGGATCGTGGCGCTGCCCGGCGCGGTGGCCCTCCTCGCGGACGGCTCCGGCACCAGCACCCCCGGCGAGCTGGAGGTTCTCGACGCCGGTTCCGGCCGGCAGCGGTGGCACCGCGCGGTGCACGGTGACGACGAGTTCTTCTTCGGCACCGACGTGCTGGTGCTGGCGGACCGGGACGGGCACCGGCTGGTCGGCCTCCGCATGGGCGACGGCAGCCAGAAGTGGAGCCGCGCCGACCCGACCGACCAGTACGGCAACTCGCGCACCAGCGTCCACCCGGTGACCAGCGAGGAGGGCCTGAGCGGGCCGGGCTTCGCCGACGGCCGGCCGCGCGACCCGTGGCAGGGCGACGTGGCGCGGATCGTACAGGTGAGCGCCGACCGCTCGGTCCGGCTGATCGACATGGCCAGCGGGATGGTGGTGCGCCGCCGGACCAACGTCGCCGAACCGGACGACCTGGTCGCCGCGCACTCCGACCGGCTCTACGTCGCGGGCGACGACGGCCGGCTGCTCTCGTACGACCTGGGGAGCCTTGCCGAACCGACGGTGCTCTACACGGCCCAGGACGACCGGCACCGGCCGCGGGACCTGGTCCCCTGCGGGGAGCACAGGGCCTGCCTGCTGGAGGTGACCGACGCCGACCAGACGACCGTCGCCGTGGTGGCCGCGGCCGAGGGGAGGAAGGCGGAACGCTGGTCCGCCCCCGGCGCCGACCTGCTGGTGCCATTCGGCGACCGGGTGCTGGCCCGGCGGACGTACCCGGAACCGGCGGTCACCCTCTTCGGGCCGGACGGGCAGCGGGTGCTCAACGAGCGGGACGGGGTGGCCGTCCGGGTCGACGCGGGCAACCTGCTGGTCTTCGCCAAGCCGCTGGGCGGCGGCGAGGACGACCGCAGCGTGGCCGGGGTGGGCGCGGAGTCCGGCCGGCTCGTCGAGCTGGGCCAGGTCAAGCAGGTACGCGGCGAGTCCTGCTCGTGGAACACCGAAGTGATCGCCTGCGGTTCCGCGAAGGACTTCGTGCTGTACCGCTTCGCCCCCGCCGACTGACGGCAAGACCCCGCCGATTGACGGCGGGGCTCAGTCGGCGGGGCTCAGTCGGCGGGGCTCAGTCGGCCGACCCGCCCAGGCCACGGAAGACGGCGAGCGTGGCCGGGTCGTCGATGGTGGCCGGGGCCGGCTCGTCCCGCCCCTCGACCAGGCCGCGCATGGTCCGGCGGAGGATCTTGCCGGAGCGGGTCTTCGGCAACGCCGGTACCACGGTCACCCGGCGGAACGCGGCCACCGGGCCGATCCGCTGCCGGACCAGGGCGACCAGCTCACCGGCGAGGGCGTCCGGGTCCACCTCGGCGCCCGCCTTGAGCACCACGTACCCGCTGGGGACCTGGCCCTTCAGGGCGTCCGCGACCCCGATCACCGCGCACTCGGCGACCGCCGGGTGCCCGGCCAGCACCTCCTCCATCGCTCCGGTGGACAGTCGGTGCCCGGCCACGTTGATCACGTCGTCGGTGCGGCCCATCACGTACAGGTAACCGTCGGCGTCGAACCGTCCGCCGTCGCCGGTCAGGTAGTGGCCGGGAAAGGTGGACAGGTAGGAGCGGACGTACCGCTCGTCGTCGCCCCACAGGGTGGGCAGGCAGCCGGGCGGCAGCGGCAGCCGGATCACGATCGAGCCGTCCGTGTCGGCCGGGACCTGCCGGCCGGCGCCGTCAACCACCCGGATGTCGTACCCGGGCACCGGCACCGACGGGGAGCCGGGCTTGATCGGCAGCGATTGCAGGCCGCGCGGGTTCGCCGCGACCGGCCAACCCGTCTCGGTCTGCCACCAGTTGTCCACCACCGGCACGCCGAGGCGCTCCCCCGCCCAGGCCCAGGTGTCCGGGTCGAGCCGCTCGCCGGCCAGGAAGAGGGTGCGGAGGCTGCTCAGGTCGTACCGGGAGATCAACGCGCCGTCCGGGTCCTGCCGCCGGATCGCGCGGATCGCCGTCGGCGCGGTGAACAGCGCGGCCACCCGGTGCTGGGCGGCCACCCGCCAGAACGTGCCCGCGTCCGGGGTGCCGACCGGCTTGCCCTCGTAGAGCACGGTGGTCGCGCCGGTGAGCAGCGGCGCGTACACGATGTAGGAGTGGCCGACCACCCAGCCGACGTCGGAGGCGGCCCAGAAGACCTCGCCCGGCCCGATGTCGTAGACGTTCCGCATCGACCAGCGCAGCGCGACCGCGTGCCCGCCGTTGTCCCGCACCACGCCCTTCGGGCGGCCGGTGGTGCCGGAGGTGTAGAGGATGTAGAGCGGGTCGGTCGCGGCGACCGGCACGCAGTCGACCGGCTCGGCGTCCGCCATGACCTCGTCCCAGGTCAGGTCCCGGCCGGGCAGCAGCGGCGCGGGACGCTGCGGGCGCTGCACGATCACGCAGTGCGCGGGGGCGTACGCCGCCTCGGCCAGCGCGGCGGTGAGGATCGGGTGGTAGTCGACGACCTGGTCCACCTCGATCCCGCAGGAGGTGGCGACCACCACCGTCGGCCGGGCGTCGTCGATGCGGACCGCCAGCTCGTGCGCGGCGAAGCCGCCGAAGACCACCGAGTGCACCGCGCCGATCCGGGCGCAGGCCAGCATCGCGACCACCGCCTCCGGCACCATGGCCAGGTAGAGCAGCACCCGGTCGCCCCGGCCGACGCCGAGTCGGCGCAGGGCTCCGGCGAACCGGGCGGTCTCCGCGAGCAGTTCCGCGTAGCTCCAGGTGCGTACGGTGCCGGTGACCGGGCTGTCGTGGATCAGCGCGGGCTGGTCGCCGCGGCCGGCCGCCACGTGCCGGTCGAGGGCGTTGTGGCAGGTGTTCAGGACGGCGTCGGGATACCAGCGGTACAGCGGCGCCGCGCTGTCGTCGAGGATCCGCTCCGGCGCCCGGAACCAGTCGATGTCCGCCGCCGCGTCCCGCCAGAAGCCCGTCGGGACGGCGATGCTCCGCTCGTACGCTGATCGATACGCGCCCATGCCCCATGCTGGACCGGAGGCGCCCGCCGGCACGACGGCCGGCCGGGGTCGGTGCGCCGGACGCGCCGCCCGGGTCGCCGAACGGCCGCCGGGCGACCGGTTCGTCATTTTCGTCCCGCCGGGGCGCGGAGCCGGCACGCACTGACCAGCGGCTCAGCACGGCGGCCGGACGGATGAACCCGGGTCGGCCGGGTAACCAGCCGCCGTCCTGGTGGAGTGACGACCGGCGTCGCGGTGATCCCGCGACCGGGCGCGCGGGCGGGCGGCGCTACGCCGACCCGCCCGCGGACCCAGGGTCAGTTGCCGGTGACCCAGTTCCAGGCCGTCACGACCCACTCGGTCTGCTGCAGGTAGGCGACACCCACCCCGGCCAGGAAGAGCGCCGTCACCAGGTGCGCGCCGCGGGCGCTGCGCCGCACCCGGCCCAGCTGCCGCTCCCAGATCAACCGGCCGAGCAGGCGGGAGAGCGCGAAGAGGCCGACCGCGGTGAGCAGGCTCAGCACGAACGTCAGCAGCGGCGCCGTCAGGTCACCCCGGCCGGAGATCGCCCAGATGCCCCAGCACACGAAGGCGAAGAGGCCGCCCGCCGCGCTCCACTCGCCGCCCCGGCGCAGCTGCGCCAGGTGCCAGCTCACCGGCCGGCGCGGCGCGGCACCGCCGGGCCAGTCGGCCTGGTCCACCGTGGGGAACTGCTCCGTACGCGGGGTGGGCCGCTGCCCCACCGAGGCCACCCCCCGCCGGTACGCGTCCCGCTGCGCCGGCACCCCGACACCGGGCTGCGGCGGCACCTCCACGGTGCGCTCCGCCCACGGCTGGGTCTGGTCCGCCATCTCGTGTCCTCCCCCTGACCGACACCGGCCACGGTTCCGAGGGTAGCGAGCCGGCAAATCGGTCGCCGACCCCGACGGTGATGGGTTACACACATCCGATGACCGATGTGGTGGTACCCCGCGCCGAGGACTTCGACGACATCGCCGGGCTGCTGGCCCTCGCCTTCCACGGCGGCCTCGACCCCGAACTGCTCGAGGTCGAGCGGGGGATCTTCGAACCGGAACGCGGGCTGCTGGTCCGCGACGGCACGACCGCCGTCGCGCACGCCGCGGCGTTCACCCGGGAGCTGGGGGTGCCCGGGGCCAGCGTCCCGGCGGCGCACGTGACGATGGTCTCGGTCGCCCCGACCCACCGCCGCCGGGGACTGCTCACCACCCTGATGCGCCGCCAGCTGCGGGAGATCCGCGACGCCGGCCGGGAGCCGATCGCGGTGCTCTGGGCCAGCGAGGGCCGGATCTACCCCCGGTTCGGCTACGGCCTGGCCGCGCAGCGGCTCAGCGTCAGCTGCGACACCACCGAGCTGCGCCTGCCCGAGCCGGCGTCCGCCGCGGGCACGCTGCGCCTGGACCGGCCGGCCGCCCGGCAGGACGAGCTGGCCCGGCTGTACGACCGGGTCCGCGCCGACCGCCCCGGCTGGTCGAACCGGGACGAGCGCTGGTGGCGGTACGTGGTGGCCGACGTGAAGAGCCTGCGGGCCGGGGCCACCGAGCGGCGGGTGCTGCTGCACGAGGGGCCGGCGGGGCTCGACGGGTACGCGCTGTTCCGGACGAAGGACGAGTGGGACCGCGGCGGCCCGCGCGGCGAGGTCCGGGTCGACGAGGTGGTCGCGGAGAACCCCGACGCGTACCTGGCGCTGTGGCGGCTGCTGCTCACGATCGACCTGACCCGGAAACTGTCCGCCCCGCTCGCGGTGGACGAGCCGCTGCTGTGGCTGGTCAACGAGCCGCGCCGGCTCGGCGCCCAACTCACCGACGGGCTCTGGGTACGCGTGGTCGACCTGCCCGCCGCGCTGGCCGCCCGCCGGTACGCCACCGATCTCGACGTGGTGCTCGATGTCACCGACGAGCTGCTGCCGGAGAACGCCGGCCGGTGGCGGCTGGTCGGCGACCCGTCGCGCGCGACCTGCGCGGCCACCACCGAACCGGCCCAGCTCGCCTGCGACGTCCGCGCCCTCGGTGAGCTCTACCTGGGCGGCACCGGGCTCGGGGCGCTCGCCGCCGCCGGCCGGGTCCGGGAACTCGTGCCCGGGACGCTCGCCGCGGCCGGCCCGGCGTTCGGCTGGCACCGCGCGCCCGCCCCGATGGAGGTGTTCTGACAGGTGCGGCCGGCTGCCAAGGCGGTACGGTCGACTGATGGGTGATGCGGAGCGACGGCGACGCCGGCTGCGGCACCACGGCGAGGCCGAGAGCGGATCACCGGCCCCGGACGGGCGCGGATCACCGGCCCCGGACGGGCCGAGCGCGACGACGGCCGAGGTGCACGACGAGCCGCCCCGGGGCCGCCGGCCCGGCCCGGCGGCCGACGAGGGCGAGCGGGGGCTGCGCGGCCTTGTCGGCTCCGGATCGTCGCAGGTCGGGGTGACCGCCGCGCTACGGGCGCGGGACGCCGCCCGCCCCACCGAGGCGGACCTGGCCGAGGCCGAGGCCCGCGTGGTGATCGTGCGGCGCAACTGGGTCCCCCGCGAGGACCTCCCCCGCTCCGGTCGGTGACACCCGCCCGGCCGGCGAGGGCCGGCGGTCAGGCCGGCAGGTCGGGCAGCTCGCGGCTCTGCTCGTACGACGCGACCTGGGCGATCCGCCGGGAGTGCCGGGGGTTGCCGGAGAACGGTGTGGTCAGGAACGCCTCGACCAGGGCGGTCGCCTCGTCCAGGGTGTGCTGGCGGGCGCCGACGGCGATGATGTTGGCGTCGTTGTGCTCCCGGGCCAGCTGCGCCGTGTCGATGTTCCAGGCGAGCGCCGCGCGGACGCCGGCGACCTTGTTCGCGGCGATCTGCTCGCCGTTGCCGGAGCCGCCGATGACCACGCCGAGGCCGCCCGGGTCGTTGACCACCCGGTCACCGGTGTGCAGGCAGAACGCCGGGTAGTCGTCGTCCGGGTCGAAGGCGTGCGGGCCGACGTCGACCACCTCGTACCCCTGCGTGGCCAGGTGGTTGGCCAGGTGCACCTTCAGCTCGAAACCGGCGTGGTCGGATCCCAGGTAGACGCGCATACCGCGCAGTCTGACAGGCCGGCCTCCGGGCCGCCGCGCGGGCGGCGACACGGAGGCGGATTCGTCACAGCTCAGCGGGACAGCTCGGCGACCACCAGGCCGCCGCGGGCCTTCGGGGTGAACCAGGTGCTCTTGCGCGGCATCTTCTCCCGGGCCAGGTTGACCGCGACGAAGTCGTCCACGGTCACCGGGGCGACGAGGACGGCCAGCTCGGCCCGGCCGGCGTCGACCTCCCCGGTGAGCCAGCTCGCCGGGTAGTCGCCGCCCACGTAGGTGATCCGCTTGTCGCCCGGGTCGAGGCCGAGCGCGTCGCGCAGCAGCAGCCGCTCGACCAGGGCGTGGTCGAGGTTCTCCAGCCGGCCGCCGTCGACGTGCGGCAGGGTGACCGCGTACCCCTGTCCGGCGAGGTAGAGGTGGACGTCGCCGCCGGCCGCCGGGACCTCGACCGGGCCGTCGACCGCGGTGATCTCCGCGCTGGCGGCGCGGAGCCGGTCCAGCAGCTCCGCCGGCGTGGTGGTCAGCTCGCTGACCAGCCGGTTGTAGGGCTGGATGGCCACCGAGGCCGGCGTGGTGATCACCGAGAGGAAGCGCGGCAGCCCGCCGGTCTGCGCGGCCAGGCTGCGGTGGTTGCCGTCGGCGACGACCAGCTCGCCACCGCCGGCTAGGGCGGTCAGCGCGTCCTGCTCGGGGCCGGGGCCCAGCAACCAGATGGCGTGCGTCCGCCCGGACTGGTCGACGTCGGTCGCGGCGGGCGCGCCGGCCGACTCGGTCGCCGCCGCGAGCGCGGCGTGCAGCTCGTCGCCGCGCCCGGTCTGGAGCAGCAGTACGGGCGAGAGCAGGTGCCCGAGCGCCTCGGCCAGGGCGACCCGCTCCCGCACCTTGGCGATGAAGACGTCCTCGTTGCGGATCACCAGGCCGGGCTCGTCGGCGCTGGTGGAGATCTGGTCGGTGTCGACCATGGCGAACAGCCCGTACGCGGTCTCCTCGCCCGGCGCGCTGATCCGGTAGAGCACCACGACCTGCTCGGCCGGGGTGTAGCTGCCGTCCGCCTTGGCCTCGGTCAGGCGGGCCACCGCGTCGGGGAGGGCGTCGAGGAAGGACTTGCCGAGGCTCTCCGGCGCCCGGTGGGGCATCTCGATGCCGAGGGCACTGTGCGGGTTCGCCTCGATGATCGCGGTGATCTCCGCGTCGTCGGCGAACTCGTCGTAGTTCTGCGCGCCGGTGCCGCCAGTGGTGATCCAGGCCCGGGCGATCGGATGCACGACCGTCATGCCCACCGACGCTACCCGCGCCCCCCACCCCCGGTACGCCGACCCTCACCGCTTCCACCAGATGAAAGGAGGGGCCCCTTGTCAACGCATCCGGTAGAGCAGGGCCCCCTGCTGACACCCGGGGGCGGTCAGCCGTTGCGGTCGAGCGGGGCGAGGGCGGGGCGGTGCCTGCCGGGGGCGGGAGCGCCGCCGGGAGCCGGGCCGGCGGGTCCGGCAGGGCGGGACGGCGCGGTGGACGGGGCGAGCCGGCCGGTCGTCGTCCCGGACGGCGCGGGACGGCCGGCCGAGGCGCTGGACCGGATCGGACCGGGCGTGCCGGGTACGGCGGCGGGGACGAGCGCGCAAGCGGGCGGGGTCATCCGGGAGGTGGCCACCACCCGGGCGACGCCGACCACGATCGGGGGCGCCAGCAGGTCGACCATCTCGGCCGGCAGGGACGGACGGACGGCCGGCCAATCGGCCTCGTCCACGGACCAGTACGTCGCACCGGAGTCCTCGGTCGCCGTCTCCGGCAACGCGTCGTCGGACGTACGGCGGTGCTTACCCATGGGAGTGCCTCCTCCGAGCTGCCAGGGTGCGGCCCGGAGGCCGCTGGCGGGGACACCCGGTGAAACGAGCTCCGGACCGGCGCGGTGACGCAAGGGAAGGTCGGAGGCGCACGTCGTCAAGAAGGGGCCCCTGCTCCACCTGAGGCGTTGACAAGGGACCCCTCCTTGCACCTCAGTCGAAGATCGGACCCAGCTCGCGGGAGCGCTTGAGCTCGTAGAAGCCAGGGGTGCCGGCGACCAGCAGGACGCCGTCCCAGAGCCGGCCGGCCGCCTCGCCCTTCGGCGCCGGGGTGATCACCGGGCCGAAGAAGGCGACCTTGCCGCCGTCCGGGCCGGGGGCGTGGATCACCGGGGTGCCCACGTCGGTGCCGACCGGCCGCATGCCCGCCTCGTGGCTGGCCCGCAGCGCCTCGTCGTACGCGGTGGTCTCGGCGGCGTCGGCGAGCGCCGGGTCCAGCCCGACCTCGGTGAGCGCGGCGACCAGCATCTCCCGGCCGAGCGGCTCCTTGCCGAGGTGGATCCGGGTGCCCATCGCGGTGTAGAGCTTCGCCAGCACCTCCGCGCCGTGTGCCTGCTCGACGGCGATGCAGACCCGCACCGGGCCCCAGCCGTTCTTCATCAGTTCCTGGTACTGCTCGGGCAGGTCCCGGCCCTCGTTGAGCACGGACAGGCTCATCACGTGGAAGTTGATGTCCACGGGCCGGACCTTCTCGACCTCCAGCAGCCAGCGGGACGTGATCCACGCCCACGGGCACAGCGGGTCGAACCACATGTCCACGGCGACACGTTCGGTCACGGTGAGATCCCTTCACGACGGGTGCGTCGGTGAGCCCGACGTCTCCCCCGATCCTCACCCCGGGCGGCATCGACCGGCACCGGAATGAGAGCGTGACCTCGGCCACCGAAGGGTGTCGGTGCATGGAAGACTCGGTTTCGGACCGGCCGTCACGAGCGGGCCGGTGAGGCCGGGGCCGCCGGGACGGCGGCGCGAGTGGGATGGAGACGAACAGTGCCGGGAGTGCGCAACCTGACCCAGGTCGAGGCCACCGAGCGGGCCCGCCTGCTCGAGGTGACCGAGTACGACATCAGCCTTGACCTGTCGACCGCCGTGCAGGCCACGGGCCGGACGTTCCGCTCGGTGACCGAGGTCCGGTTCCGTTGCGCCGAGCCGGGGGCGACGACCTTCATCGAGGTCGCCGCCGAGTCGGTGCGGTCCGCGACGCTGAACGGCGCACCCGTCGACACGTCCGGCTGGTCGGCCGAGAAGGGCCTCACGCTGTCCGGTCTGGACGCGGAGAACACCCTCGTGGTGGACGCCGACTTCGGCTACTCCAACAGCGGGCAGGGCCTGCACCGCACGGTGGACCCGGTCGACGGGGAGACCTACCTCTACAGCCAGTTCGAGACGGCGGACGCGCAGAAGGCCTTCGCCTGCTTCGACCAGCCCGACCTGAAGAGCGTCTACACCTGGCACGCCACCGTCCCCGAGCACTGGCGGGTGGTGTCCAACATGCCGGTGGACCGGGAGGAGCCGGCCGACGACGGGATGAAGGCCGTCCACTTCGTGGAGTCGGCGCGGATGAGCACCTACATCACCGCGCTCTGCGCCGGGCCGTACCACGAGGTGCGGCACAGTCACGACGGCATCGACCTGGGGGTCTTCTGCCGGGCGTCGATGGCGCGGTACCTGGACTCGGACGACCTGTTCCTGATCACCAAGCAGGGCTTCGACTTCTTCCACGAGCAGTTCGGCGTGCGCTACCCGCTGCCCAAGTACGACCAGCTCTGGGTGCCGGACTTCAACGCCGGCGCGATGGAGAACTTCGGCTGCGTCACGCACGCCGAGTCGCACTACATCTTCCGCTCGCAGGTCACCGACTTCGAGTACGAGCAGCGGGCCAACACGATCCTGCACGAGCTGGCCCACATGTGGTTCGGTGACCTGGTCACCATGCGCTGGTGGAACGACCTGTGGCTGAACGAGTCGTTCGCCGAGTGGGCCAGCCACTGGTGCAACACCCACGCCACCCGGTTCTCCGAGGCGTGGACGACCTTCCTGTCGATCCGCAAGAACTGGGGTTACCGGCAGGACCAGCTCTCCTCCACCCACCCGGTGTACTGCGAGATGCCGGACCTGGAGGCGGTCGAGGTCAACTTCGACGGCATCACGTACGCCAAGGGCGCCAGCGTGCTCAAGCAGCTCGTCGCGTACGTCGGCGAGGAGCCGTTCCTGGCCGGCCTGCGCGCGTACTTCGGCAAGCACGCCTGGGGCAACGCCACCTTCGACGACCTGCTGTCCGAGCTGGAGACGGCCTCCGGCCGGGAGCTGCGCAAGTTCGCCGCGCAGTGGCTGGAGACGGCGCAGGTCAACACGCTGCGCCCCGCGGTGACCATCGGCGCCGACGGCGCCTACCAGCGGGTGCTGATCCACCAGGAGGCGCCCGCCGGGCACCCCACCCTGCGCACCCACCGGATCGGGGTGGGCCTCTACGACCTGACCGACGGCCGGCTGGTCCGCCGGGAGCGGGTCGAGGTGGACGTGACCGGCGAGCAGACCGAGCTGTCGGCGCTGCACGGCAGGCCGGCCGCCGACGTGCTGCTGCTCAACGACGACGACCTGACGTACACCAAGCTGCGGCTGGACGAGCAGTCGATGGCGACCGTGGTGCGGCACATCGGCGGCTTCGAGTCGTCGCTGGCCCGGGCGCTGTGCTGGACCGCCGCCTGGGACATGACCCGCGACGCCGAGCTCGCCGCCCGCGACTACGTGGCGCTGGTGCTGGCCGGGCTGCCCGCCGAGACCGACATCAACCTGGTCACCGCCACCCTGCGGCAGGCGACCACCACGCTCACCTTCTACGCCGACCCGGCCTGGGCGCCGACGGGCTGGGCCGAGCTGGCCCGGACCGCGAAGGACGCGCTGGCCGCGGCGGAGCCGGGCAGCGGCTTCCAGCTCGCCTGGGCCCGGGCGTACGCCTCGGCGGCCCGCTCGGACGAGGACCTGGCGACGCTGCGCGGCTGGCTGGACGGCGGGCAGGTGCCGACGGGGCTGACCGTGGACACCGAGCTGCGCTGGACGGTGCTCCAGGCCCTCGTCGCCAACGGCGCGGCGGGCGCGGCCGAGGTCGAGGCCGAGCTGGCCGGCGACCGCACGGCGAGCGGCGAGCGGGAGGCCGCGTACGCGCACGCGCTGGTGCCGACCGCGGAGAACAAGGCGGCGGTGTGGGCGCAGCTCACCGGCCCGGAGTCGCTGCCGAACTGGCGGAACCGGGCGCTGCTGCAGGGCTTCGCGCACCCGGCGCAGGTCGATCTGGTCGCGCCGTACCGGGAGAAGTACTTCCAGGTGGTGGACCAGGTGTGGGCCAGCCGGGACAGCGAGCCGGCGCAGGAGTTCACCCAGCTCGCCTACCCGGCGTACCTGGTCGAGGAGGAGACGGTGACGGCGACCGACGGCTGGCTGGCGGGCGAGGGCCACCCGGCCCCGCTGCGGCGGCTGGTCGCCGAGGGCCGCGACGGCGTGGCACGCGCGCTGGAGGCCCGCGCGAAGGACGCCCAGAGCGCCTGACGTCGACAGCGAGAAGCCCGGCCCGCGGAGATGCGGGCCGGGCTTCGTCGTACGGGAAGGAGGGGCTCAGCCCTTGCCGGCGTGGCTGGCGAGCTGATCGAGGCCCTGGATGATGCCGCCGGCCAGGTCACCGCCGCCGAAGGACGCCACCATGGAGAGCGCGGCGAGCTTGGCGTAGGTGTCCGGGATGCGCTTGCGCGCGTACCGGCCGGTGACGATCTCCAGCTGCCGCTGGTTGGGCGACACGGCGATCAGGACCGACTTGTCGGGCTCGGCGAGCTGGTGGTGCAGCCGCTGGGCGTGCTCCCGGATCGGCTCGTCGAGGCCGCCCACGAAGACCGAGAAGACCAGGCCGGTGCCCTGGTCGGCCAGGCGGAGCGCCTCGTCGATGCGCAGCAGCTGGCGGGTCGAGAAGGGTCCGTCCAGCACCTCGGGCGGGGTGCCCGTACCCGTCGCGGTCTGCTTCTCACCAACGGTCACTTGCGCCTCCGGTTCCACCGGCCGGCGCCTCGACGCCGGCCTGCCGCTGCTTGCCGCTGGTCAGCGCCGGCGCCTGCGCGCCCGCCGCCAGCGCAACGCCGGCCGAGTCGGCCAGCTGCTCCGGACGGCCCAGGAACCAGACCGGAGTGAAGTCGAAGGGCCGGCCCGGCCGGTAGCGCTTGGCGCCGCCACCGCCGCCACGGCCGCCGGCGAGTGCCAGTCCGGCGATCACCAACACCGCGGCCGCCGGGATGCCGACGAAGACCAGCAACGTCTCGGTTACAGACAATCCCAACGCCCCCAGGCGGAAAGAGAGACCAGGAATTTCCGGGTCGGGTGGACGATCATGGCGACGGCCGCCCGACTCCGCTTGTGCTATTCACGTTAGCGGAGTCGACAGCCCGCCAGATTGCGGGGTGGTGATCCCATCCGCCACTCGCGTGCTCCAGTTGCGCGGCAGTGGCGATCAATGCCGCGTCGGCGCCGTACCGGCCGGTGAGCAGCACCCCGACGGGCATTCCGTCGGCGCCGCGACCGACCGGCAGGGAAACGGACGGTTCGCCGGTCACGTTGAAGATGGCGCAGTACGGCGAGAACCGGCGCTGCCGGTCGAAATCCTCGGCCGGATCGAGGGCGGCGAACGCCCCCACCGCCGCCTGCGGCGCCGCGAGGGTCGGGCAGAGCAGCAGGTCACAGCCGGCGGTCCGGCGGGCGCCGAGGCGTACCTGGGCCTGCAACTCGCCGAGGGTGGCCATCAGCGCGCCGGCGCCGACCGCCGCGCCCCGGGCACGGAGGAGCCGGGTCAGCGGCAGCAGTTCGCTCTCCCGCTCGGGCGGCACCGGGGACAGCGCCAGGACGTACCAGACGGTCTCGAAGAGCGGCCACGCCTCGGGGCCGAGCGGCGGGGGCACCTCGACCACCTCGTGGCCGGCCGCGGTGAGCAGCCCGGCGGCCCGGTCCACGGCGGCCACGCAGTCAGGGTGGACCGGCTCGTCGGCGAGCATCGGGGTGGTGAAGCGGCCGACCCGCAGCCGGCCCGGCGCGGCCTCCCGGGCCGCGGCCAGGTAACCGCCGGCGGGAGCGGCCGGGGGCAGGTACGGCTCGCCGGGCGCCGGTTGCGCCATGACGTCGAGCAGCGCGGCGACGTCGGCGACGGTCCGGCCGACCGGGCCGTTGATCGGCAGGCCGAACGCGCCGAAGCCGAGCGGCCCGCCGGAGACCAGTCCCCGGCTGGGCTTGTAGCCGACCAGGCCGCAGAGCGACGCCGGGATGCGCAGCGAGCCGCCGCCGTCGGAACCCTGGGCCACCGGCACCAGCCCGGCCGCCACCGCGGCCGCCGCGCCGCCGCTGGACCCGCCCGCCGTGTACGCGAGGTGCCACGGGTTGCGGGCCGGGGGCGCGACCAGCCCTTCCGAGTAGAGCGAGCAGCCCAGCTCGGAGGTGGTGGTCTTGCCCAGGCTGACCAGCCCGGCGGCCCTGATGAACCGGACCACGTCGGCGTCGACGGGCGGCACGAAGTCGGCGAAGGCTGCGGAGCCGAAGGTGGTCCGCACCCCCGCGGTCAGCGTGAGGTCCTTGATCGCCGTCGGTACGCCGTGCAATGGACCGCGCTGCTCGGCCGGCACCGCGTCGGCGGCCCGGGCCGCCTCGACGGCCAGTTCGGGCGTGACGGTGACGAACGCGCCGACCGTGTCGCCGAGCGCGTCCACCCGGGTCAGGTGATGCTCGACCAGCTCCACGCTGGACACCTCGCCGCAGGCGATCGCGGCGGCCTGCTCCAGCGCGGTCAGGTCGTGCGGCTCGGCCATACCGCCATCCTGCCCGGATGATCTGCCCGGCGCACTTCTCACGCGCCGACCGGTCCGGTCCCGGCATCTGCTCCGGCCGACCCGACCTGCGGCGACGGACCTGCCGCCCGCGCCAGCCCAGGGCCGGGGGCGGCCGGGGGTGGCCGGCCGGGGCCGGAGGTGACGGCCTGAGCCCGGGGCGGCGGGCCTGAGCCCGGGGCGGCGGCCTGAGCCGGGGGTGAGGGGTTGGTGGTCATCCTTTGCTCTGCTGCAGCCCACGCAACACCGGCGGGCCCCGGGTGTTGCCGTCGCTGAAGCAGAGCAAAGGGGGGCGCGAAGCAGTCCGGCTGGTGGCCGGTCAGGGCGTCGGTACGGAGCTCGCTGCGGCCGAGGCCGCCCGGCGGATGGTCAGCCGTGCAGGAAGCGCAGCGCGTTGCGGGAGAGGAGCTTGTCGCGCTGGTCCGCGGTGAGGAAGTCGGCCTTGTGGACCACCGCGCCGACCGGCCGCTCCCCCAGCGGGTACGGGTAGTCGCTGCCGACCAGCACCCGGTCCTCCCCCATCGTGTCCACCAGCAGCCGCAGCGCGGCCGGCTCGAAGACCACCGAGTCGACGCTGAACCGGTCGACGTAGGAGCTGGGTGGGGCGGTGGAGGCGCCGCGTACCAGGTCGCCGCGGCGGTGCCAGGCATTGTCGGCCCGGCCCAGCCAGAACGGGAAGCTGCCGCCGCCGTGCGCGAAGCAGATCCGCAGGGTCTCCGGCACCCGGTCGAAGACGCCGCCGAGGATCAGGGCGAGCACCGACAGGTGCGTCTCGGCGGGCATGCCGGTCAGCCAGCGGGCCATCCACCGGTCCAGCCGGGGGCCGCCCGGCATGTCCCAGGGGTGCACGAAGACCGGCGCGCCGACCTCGGCGCAGTGGGTGAGGAACTCGACGATGCCGGCGTCGTCCAGGTCGCGGTCGCCGACGTGGTTGCCGATCTCCACGCCGACATGGCCCCCCGCCAGGCAGCGGTCCAGTTCTTCGCAGGCGGCGTCCGGGTCCTGCAACGGCACCTGGCAGAACGGCACCAGCCGGTCGCCGCCGGCCGCGGTGACCTCCAGGGTCAGGTCGTTGAAGATCCGGGCCACCTTCACCGCCTGGTCGGCGGGGCGGTCGTAGGAGAAGAAGACCGGAGTCGGCGAGACCACCTGCACGTCGACGCCGTCGGCGGCCATGTCGGCCAGCCGGGTCTCCGCGTCCCAGCACTCGGCGCCGACCGGGCGGAACTCCGTCTCCCCCACCATGATCATGGCGGCGCGCTCGGAGTCCACCCGCAGCCAGGGCCAGCCGGACCCGCCGCACGCCGCGGCGAGGTCCGGCCACCCCTTCGGTACGACGTGCGTGTGCACGTCGACGACCGGTGAGCCCATCAGCCCTTGCCCGGGTGCAGGGTGCCGCACTTGTCGCAGGTGCGGGCCGCCTCGTCGGCGTAGAACGCCTGGAACACCGGGGGCAGGTCGGCGGCGATGTCGCGGACCTGAAGCTCGACCTCGTGCACCTTGTGCCCGCACTCCGGGCAGTACCACTGGAACTTCTCCAGCGTGCCCTCCTCGCGGACCCGCTCGACCACCATGCCGATCGAGCCCGCCTCGGGCCGCTGAGGCGAGTGCGGGGTGTTGCGCGGCAGCATCCACATCTGACCCTCGCGCACGTGCACCGTACGCGGCCCCTCAGGCGCCATCAGGTTGATGTGCATGTTGCCCTTGACCTGGTAGAAGAACTCCTCGTACGGGTCGACGTGGAAGTCGGTGCGCTGGTTCGGCCCACCGACCACCATCACGATGAAGTCGTCCCCGCCGGGGAACATCTCCTTGTTCCCGACCGGCGGCTTCAGCAGGTGCTGGTTCTCCGCGATCCAGCCGGGAAAGCTGAACGGCTCGGCGATCTCACTCACGACTGGCCTGCTTCCTACTATCTGCTCATTGCTGAGCGGTTCGGATGATTCGCTCTCCGCTCGGCGACGGCCGGGCTGGAGTCCTGGACCGGCAGTCTGGCCCGGTGGCGATCGGTCCTGTCCCGCAAGATCTGCCTCACCGTGTGGTATGGGGTGTGCAGGGCGATGTCGGGGTCGCCTGCTCGCTGCAGGATGTTGATCGCGGCGTTCACGTCGGCCTGCCACACCACCCCGCACGGGGTGCAGTGAAACCGGTCCCCGGTGCGTCGGCCGAGCCGACCGCAGCGGTGACAGGTTTGTGAGGTGTAGGCGGCGTTGACGTGCACGAGCGCAGAACCTCTGCGCTCCGACACGTTTGTTAGGGCCTCGGCGGTGACTCCTTTGGTCCACGCGGCGAGACGCCGGTTGACATTCTTGCCGAGCGTCTTGCGTCCGGCGAAGGTCTTGGTGAGGTCTTCGGCGACCACGGTGGCGGCCTTGTCCACGACCCGGTGCACGGCGGTGAAGATCTCCGTGCGCACCCCCGCGCGGTGACGGGCCGCCTGCCGGTCCCGCTTGACCGTGCCGAGATTGTTGGCGGTGATCCGGCGCGCTTTCGCATGGTCACCACGGCAGGCGGCGGTGTTCGCTATCGAGCGCAGCTTCGCCCGACGCCGGTTGCGCTCCTTCAACCGGTCCGACTCACTGCTCAGCATCTCACCGAGGCGGGTGCCGTGGCGGTCGCCGTCGGAGTCGGTCAGAGCTTCGGTGTAGCCCTTGTCCACACCAACCGTGCGCCCGCCGCAGGGCCGCTGCGACGACCGCATCTGCGACGCGTCGATCTGGTAGTGCACCTCGACCCGCCCACCACGCAGGATCAGCCGCAGCGTCCCCGCTGGGGCCACCGTCGTGGACAACGGGATCCGGACCATCTGGCGGCGTTGCAGACCGGGAACCGCCAGCCACAACCGGCCACGCCCATCAACCACGGTGTTGTACTGGTCGGCGCGCACCACGATCTGATCATGCGTGCGGTTGCGGCCCCGCTTCCAATGCTTACGCACCTGACGAGCCAGGAACGGGTCCTCAGCCCACCGGTCGACCGCCAGGGCGGTGAACATCCGCTTGCGCTCAGCCGGGTCATTGGTGCGGCGGGTGATGGCCCGCCGGACCTTGACCTTGGCCGCCGCCAGGTTCGCCGCGATATCGGCCATGGCGTCGCGAACGGTTTCCTTCCACGCATTCGCCAGCACACCGAACCGCACGTGCGTGCCGTCTGCCAACCACCGGTCCCGCACCTGCCGGTCCGTCAACCCGGACCCCACACCGCCGACCGACCCGTAACGTTGCCACACCTCACTACGAACCCGACCCAACCGACGAGCCTGCTCCACCAACGCCGCATGCTTACCCGCATTCAGGGACGTCGAATAAGCGGTGCGCGTAGCCTTCACCAGTCAACCTCCGCGGTCCGGCCCGCCCCTATTAGTGTAGATAGATCTAGGAACGACAGGAATCAATAGTTGCATCTCCCTGAGGGAGCAGGGCCACGGCCTGCATCTCGATCAGCAGGTGCGGATGCGGCAGCTGGTGCACGGCCACCGTGGTCCGGGTCGGCCCTGTGGCGTCGAAGAACTCCGGCCACACCTCGTTGTACCCGCCGAAGTCATTCATGTTGACCAGGTACGACGTCACCTGGACCAGGTCGGCCAGGTCCGCGCCGACCGAGCGCAGCAGATCCCGGATGTTCTCGATCACCGCCCGGGTCTGCACCCGGATATCGAGGTCCGTGGTGCCGAACTCGTCCACCGACACCCCTGCGAAGCTGTTGTCCGGGCGGCGCGACGACGTACCGGAGACGAAGACGAACCCACCGGCGACCTTGACGTGCGGGAACGCCCCCCGCGGCACGGCCTTCCCGGCCACCACGCGCGCGGTCATGCCGCCGCCCGCAGCGACGCGGCGCCGAGCTTCTCGACCACGGCCCGGACGTGGGCGCCCGGACGCAGCGGCACGGCGGCGGTGGCGGCGCCGGCGAGGAAGACCCAGCCTTCGCGGAGCCGCACCCCGTGCCGCCCGGCGAGCCGGATGCCCTCGTCCAGCGCGCGGCGCGGGTCACCCAGGATCGCCGCCGTCGAGCCGACCTGCGCCACCCGCCCGTCGATCTCCAGCAGCACGCCGAGGTTGTCCAGCCCGTCCGGCACCGGCGACCAGGGTCCCACCACGAACGCGGCGGCCGAGGTGTTGTCGGCGATCACGTCCGGCAGGGAGAAGGTGAAGTTGGCGTACCGGGAGTCGATCAGCTCGATCGCCGGGGCCACCGCGCGGACCGCGTCGGCGAAGGAGCCCAGCGCCTCGCCGGGCTCCGGCAGCCGGTCCAGCAGGAAGGCCACCTCCGGCTCGACCCGCGGGTGGATGAAGTCGCCGACGTCGACCGTGCCGCCGTCGGGCACCCGCATCACGTCGGTGAGCCGGCCCCAGATGACCTCGTCCACGCCCACCTGGGCCATCTTCGCCTTGCTGGTCAGCCCCATCTTCAGCCCTACCAGCCGCTCGCCCCGGTCGAGCCGGCGCTGCAGCAGCGCGGTCTGCACCGCGTACGCGGCGTCCACGTCGAGGCCGGTCTCGGCGGCGAGCTGCGGGATCGCGGTGGCGGTGTCGGCCGCCTTCCCCAGTTGCTCGGCGATGCCGGCGATGTCCGGGCCTCTCATGCGATCTCCTCCCCCTGCCGTCCCGCGAGGTCCAGCGCCACGTCCACGATCATGTCCTCCTGACCACCGACCATCCTCCGCCGGCCCAGCTCCACCAGGATCGAGCGGACGTCCACCCCGTACTTCGCGGAGGCGCGCTCGGCGTGCCGGAGGAAGCTGGAGTAGACGCCGGCGTACCCGAGCGAGAGCGTCTCCCGGTCGACCTGGACGGGCCGGTCCTGGAGCGGCCGGACGATCTCGTCGGCGGCGTCCATCAGCGCGAACACGTCGCAGCCGTGCTTCCAGCCGTGCAGCTCGGCGACCGCGACGAAGACCTCCAGCGGCGCGTTGCCGGCACCTGCGCCCATCCCGGCCAGCGACGCGTCCACCCGGACCGTCCGGCCGTGCGGCGCGTCCGGACCGGCCGGCCCGTGGCCGAGGATCCGGCCGTGCTCGACCGCGACCACGCTGTTGGCCACCCCGAGCGACAGGTTGTGGTGGGCGTGGATGCCGATCTGCGTCTCCGGCTCCAGCACCTGCCGGTACGCGTCGACCCGCTGCGCCACGTCGGACATCAGCAGCCGCCCGCCGGAGTCGGTGACGTAGACGCAGTGTGCCCCGTACGACTCCATCAGCTTGGCCTGGGCGGCCAGCCCGGCCGGGTCGTTCATGTGCGACATCATCAGGAACCCGGAGACGTCCATGCCGCTCTCCCGGGCCCAGGAGATGTGCTGGGCGGAGATGTCCGCCTCGGTGCAGTGGGTGGCGATCCGCACGCTGGTCACCCCGAGCGCCTTCGCCGCCTTCAGGTCGGCGATGGTCCCGATGCCGGGCAGCAGCAGGGTGGTGAGCTTCGCGCCGGTCAGCACCTCGGCGGCGGCGGAGATCCAGTCAGCGTCGCTGGCCGCGCCGTGGCCGTAGTTGACGCTGGAGCCGGCCAGGCCGTCGCCGTGCGCCACCTCGATCGCGGCCACCCCGGCCGCGTCCAGCGCGCCGGCGATGGTGCGTACCTGGTCGACCGTGTAGCGGTGGGCGATGGCGTGCATCCCGTCCCGCAGCGTCACGTCCTGGATGTACAGGTCGGTCATCGGGTGGCCCTCTCCGGACGCAGGGCGACCAGCCGCTCCGCGGTGCGCAGCGCGGCCGAGGTCATGATGTCCAGGTTCCCGGCGTACGCGGGCAGGTAGTGGCCGGCCCCGGAGACCTCCAGGAACACCGACACCTGGAGCCCGGTGAGGTGCCGCCCCAGCGACGGCACGTACGCGTCGACCCGGTCGAACTGCACGTCCTGCTTGAGCCGGTAGCCCGGCACGTACTCCTGGACGGTCTTGACCATGTCGGCCACCGAGGCGGCGATCGCGGCGCGGTCGGCGTCGGCGTCCGGGCAGAGGCAGTAGACGGTGTCCCGCATCAGCAGCGGCGGGTCGGCCGGGTTCAGCACGATGATCGCCTTGCCGCGCTCCGCCCCGCCGACCACCTCGATCGCCCGGGCGGTGGTCTCGGTGAACTCGTCGATGTTGGCCCGGGTGCCCGGTCCGGCCGAGCGCGAGGCGATCGAGGCGACGATCTCCCCGTACGCGACCGGGGTGACCCGGCCGACGGCGGCGACGATCGGCACGGTCGCCTGGCCGCCGCAGGTCACCATGTTCACGTTCGTCTCGTCCAGGTGCTCGTCCAGGTTGACCGGGGGCACCACGTACGGGCCGATCGCGGCCGGGGTCAGGTCGACCACCGTCCGGCCGTGCGCCCGCAGCACCGCGTCGTTGTGCCGGTGCGCGCCGGCCGAGGTGGCGTCGAAGACCAGCGCCACGTCGGCGAACTCGGGCAGCGCCACCAGTCCGTCGACGCCCTCGGCGGTGGTCGCCACGCCGAGCCGGCGGGCGCGGGCCAGCCCGTCGGAGTCCGGGTCGATGCCGGCCATCGCCACCATCCGCAGCGACTCCGACAGCCGGAGCACCTTGATCATCAGATCGGTACCGATGTTGCCGGAGCCGATCACCGCCACGCCGACAGTCACGCCGCCTCCCGGGACGAGGAGAAACAGGTCCGCACCGAGCCGAGCCCGGAGATCCGCGCCTCGTACGCCGCGCCGGGCGTCACCGGGACCATCGGACCGAGCGCCCCGGAGAGCACCACGTCCCCGGCGCGCAGCGGGTCGCCGGCGCGGGCCATGGTGCCGGCCAGCCACTCCAGGGCGTGCAGCGGATTGCCGAGGCAGGCCGCCCCGGCGCCGACCGAGACCGGCTCCCCGGCGTGTTCCAGGACCATCCCGCACAGCCGCAGGTCCACGTCGGCGAGCCGACGCGGCGTGGTGCCGAGCACGAAGAGTCCGCTGGACGCGTTGTCCGCGACGGTGTCCACGATCGAGATGTCCCAGCCGGCGATCCGCGAGTCGACGATCTCGATGGCCGGCAGCACATGGTCGACCGCCCGGATCAGGTCGACGGTGGTGATCCGCTCCTCGGGCAGGTCCGCGCCGAGCACGAAGGCGATCTCCGCCTCCACCCGGGGCTGGAGCAGCCGGTCGATCGCCACCTCGACGCCGTCGCCGACCGCCATGACCTCGGTCAGCACGCCGAAGTCCGGCTGGTAGACGCCGAAGCTCTCCTGCACCGCGCGGGAGGTCAGCCCGATCTTCGCGCCCACCCGGCGCTCGCCCCGGTCCCACCAAGCCTGCGCCTGGCGCTGCTGCACCTGGTACGCCGACTCGACGTCCCCCTCGGGCAGCAGCCGGCCACGCAGCGGTGGGCAGGGCTTTCCGCTCTGTCGGGCCTCGGTCAGCTCCCGGACCGCGCCGTCAATGTCGATCATGTGAGGTCCACGCAGACGTTGGTGAGTTCGGAGTAGAAGTCGAGCGAGTGCACCCCGCCCTCCCGGCCGATGCCGGAGGCCTTCACCCCGCCGAACGGGGTGCGCAGGTCCCGCAGGAACCAGGTGTTCACCCAGACGATGCCCGCGTCGAGCCGGGACCCGGCCCGGTGCGCCCGGCCCACGTCCCGGGTCCAGACGGTCGCGGCCAGACCGTACTCGGTGCCGTTGGCCAGGGCGTACGCCTCGTCCTCGGTGTCGAAGGGCGCGACGTGCACGACCGGGCCGAAGATCTCCTCCCGGTTGGTCCGGGCGTCCGGGCCCAGCCCGGTCAGCACGGTCGGCTGCACGTACGCGCCACCGTCGCGGGCGTCGCCGAAGCGCGGCACCCCGCCGCCGGCCAGCACCTCGGCGCCCTCGGCGCGGGCCAGGTCGTAGTGGCCGAGCACCTTGTCCCGGTGGGTGTGCGAGATCAGCGGCATGTTGACCGTCGCCTCGTCGGCCGGCCAGCCGTACGCCAACTCCTCGGCGCGCTTGGCCAGCCGGGCGGTGAACTCCTCGAAGACCGGGCGCTGGACGTAGATCCGCTCGGTGCAGAGGCAGACCTGGCCGCCGTTGGTGAAGCTGGACCGGACCGAGCCGGCGACCGCCGCGTCCAGGTCGGCGTCGGCGAAGACCAGCCCGGCGTTCTTGCCGCCCAGCTCGAAGCTGACCGCCTTCACCCCGTCGGCGGCGGCCCGCATGATGGCGCTGCCGGTGGCGGACTCCCCGGTGAAGGTGATCGCGTCGACGCCGGGGTGCCGGGTGAGGAACTCCCCGGCCGAGTCCGGGCCGAAGCCGTGCACCAGGTTGAACACGCCCTCCGGTACGCCCGCGGCGGCCATCACCTCGGCGAGCAGCGTGGCCGAGGCCGGGGTCTCCTCGCTGGGCTTCACCACCACCGCGTTGCCGCAGGCCAGCGCCGGGGCCACCTTCCAGGTCAGCAGCAGCAGCGGCAGGTTCCAGGGCACGATGATCGCGACCACGCCGACCGGCTTACGGACCGCGTAGTTCAGCGCCCGGCCGCCGGTCGGGGTGACCGTGGTGAACGACTCGGTCGGGGCGGTCGCCACGATCTCGGCGAACGCCCGGAAGTTCGCCGCGCCGCGCGGGATGTCCAGCGTGCGGGCCTGCGAGATGGCCTTGCCGGTGTCGGCGACCTCCGCCGCGACCAGGTCGTCGAAGCGGCGTTCCAGCTCGTCGGCGACCCGGCGCAGCACCTCGGCGCGCTCCCGCTCGCCCATCCGGCCCCACGGCCCGCGCAGCGCCGCCCGGGCGGCGGCCACCGCGTCGTCCACGGTGGACGCGTCCGCCTCGGCCACCTCGAAGACCGGCTCGCCGGTGACCGGGCTGCGCTTGGTGAACCGTCGCCCGGCGGCGACGAACTCGCCGCCGACGAAGTTGCGCAGCAGGCCCGGCCCGTCCGGTGCGTGCCCGGCCATCAGCCGGGGGTCCCAGAGCGTCATCCGCGCCTCCCTCGGCCGATCGTGGCCAGCCCGCCGGCCAGCAGCGCCACCGCGCCGGCCGCCACCGCCCCCAGTACCTGGTACTGCCGGCGCACCCGGCGGCGCACCTCGGCGTACGGGGTGGTGGAGAAGGAAACCAGCTCGTACTGCGAAACGTACCGGCCGGGCAGGGCCCGTTCCAGGGCGTGTTCGATGCGCTTACGGGTCTGGAAGACCGGCGAGGCGACCTTGTCCCGCATCTCCACGAAGTTGGCCAGCGCCATCCGGGCGATCGCCTCGGCGTTGACCTGCCGCCGCTGCTGGAACAGCGGCAGCGCCGCCGACCACTCGTCGCCGCACTCGTCGAGGCAGCGGTCCAGCTCCACCACGTCCTCGAACGCGCAGTTCGCGCCCTGGCCGTAGAAGGGCACGATCGCGTGCGCCGCGTCGCCGAGCAGGCCGACCTTCCCGTCCACCTGCCACGGGGTGCAGCGGACCGTGCCGAGCACCCCGACCGGGTTGTGCTGGTAGTCGTCGACCAGGTTCGGGGCGAGCGGCACCAGGTCCGGGTAGTGCTTCGCGAAGTGCTGCTCGATGGCGGCCGGGCTGCCCAGCGAGGCGAAGCTGGCGGTGCCGTGGGTCGGCCAGAACAGCGTGCAGGTGAAGGAGCGGTCCGGGTTCGGCAGGGCGATCATCATCGAGGTGCCCCGCGGCCAGATGTGCAGCGCGTCCGGGTCGAGCGCGAAGTCCCCGCCGATCGGCGGGATGGTCAGCTCCTTGTAGCCGTAGTCGAGGAAGTCCAGGCTCTCGGTCAGCACCCCGTACGCGAGGAGCTGCCCGCGCACGGCGGAGCCGGCGCCGTCGGCGCCCAGGACGACCGACGCGGCGGTGGTGACCTTCCCCTGCGGGGTCTCGAAGGTCATCTCACCGCTGGCCGGGTCGAGGCCGACCAGCCGGTGGTCGAAGGCGATCCGCACGCCGGGCAGCTTGCCGGCCGCGTCGAGCAGGGCGTTGTTCAGCGCGCCCCGGCTGATCGAGTTGATCGCCCGGTCGCCGGAGACGCTGTACGACTGGAACTGCGGCTCCCCCGTCGCCGGGTGGATCATCCGGCCGCGCATCGGCAGCGCATCCGCCATCACCTGCTCGTCCAACCCGATCCGGCGCAGCGCGTCGAGGCCCCGCTCGGAGAGCGCCAGGTTGATCGAGCGGCCCCGCTCGACCGTCCCGGTGCGCGGATCGGGCCGCCGCTCGTAGAGCGCGACCGGGTAGCCGCGCCGGGCCAGGAAGCAGGCCAGCAGGCAGCCGGCGAGGCCCGCCCCGACCACCGCGATCTCGTCCCGTTCCGGGTTCATCGGTGCCAGCCTTTCGTTCGCGACTGCGGGGCTCGCAAACCCGGCTCACTCCTCGCGCTCACGGGCGCACCTCCGAAACCGTCGCGGCCAGCGCGTCGGCGACCCGCCAGCAGTCGTGGTACGTCGAGTAGAGCGGCACCGGGGCGAACCGGACGATGTCCGGCTCCCGGGCGTCGGCGATCACGCCGTGCTCGTGTCGCAGCCGCTTGGTCAGCTCGTTCGCACTGCCCGTGCCGATCCGCACGGAGAGCTGGCAGCCCCGGCGGGCCGGGTCGCGCGGGGTGACCACGGTCAACGGCCGGTCGGCGGTCACCTCGTCGAGCAGCCGCTCCAGCCACCCGGTGAGCCGCAGGCTGCGTTCCCGCAGCGCCGGCATGCCGACGGAGTCGAAGAGTTCCAGCGAGGTGCGGACCGGCCCCATCGCGAAGATCGGCGGGTTGGAGATCTGCCACGCCTCGACGGTGGCGGGCGGCCGGGAGACCGGGGTCATCTCGAACCGGGTGGTCGCCTCGGTGCTCCACCAGCCCTCGAAGCGCGGCCGGGAGGGGTCGCCGAGGTGCCGTTCGTGGACGAAGACACCGGCCAGCGCGCCGGGCCCCGAGTTGAGGTACTTGTAGGAGCACCAGGCGGCGAAGTCGACGTCCCAGTCGTGCAGCGCCAGCGGCACGTTGCCGGCCGCGTGCGCGAGGTCCCAGCCGACCACCGCCCCGGCGGCCCGGCCGGCGGCGGTGATCGCCGGGATGTCCATCAGCTCGCCGGTGAGGTAGTTGACCCCGCCGAGCAGCAGCAGCGCCACGGTGTGCCCCTCGGCCGCCAGGAAGGCGGTCACGTCCTCCGTGCGCAGGGTGTCCTCACCCGGCCGCGGCGTCAACCGGACCACGGCCGCGTCCGGGTCGAGGCCGTGGAAGCGGGCCTGGCTGCGGACCGCGTAGCTGTCCGACGGGAAGGCGCTGTCCTCGATGACGATCCGGGTCCGCTCCCCCGCCGGTCGGTAGAAGCTCACCATCAGCAGGTGCAGGTTGACCGTGAGGGAGTTCATCACCACGGTCTCCGCGGTTCGGGCGCCGACCAGTCGCGCGGCCGGGCCCGTCAACAGCTCGTGGTACGGCAGCCAGGGCCGTTCCGCCTCCAGGTGCCCCTCCACCCCGAGCCGGCTCCACGCCGCCAGGTCGGCCAGCAGCTCGTCCCGGGTGGCCCGGGGTTGCAGGCCGAGCGAGTTGCCGGCCAGGTACGCCACCTCGGGGTACCGCCCGCCCTCGGCCGGCGGCACGTGGAACAGGTGCCGGCGCGCGGGGTCCTCCGCGTCGAGGCGGTGGGCTTCCTTCTCCAGGGAGTGCATGTCTCTCTCTCCGGTCACATCGCGGTCCGGGCCGACCACAGCTCCGGGAAGACCACCCGGGCCATGCTGCGCTGCAACCAGGCCAGCCCGGCGGACCCGCCACTGCCGACCTTGGCGCCCATGGTGCGCTGCACCGCCTTGATGTGGTGCCAGCGCCAGTCGCCGAACCGCTCGGCCACCTCGGTCAGCGCCTCGCCGAGCAGCCGCAGGTGGTTGTCCGGGCCGCCGTCGGCGTAGACCCGCACCCAGGCCGCCTCGACGGCCGGGTGCGGCTCGTGCTCGACCGCCACGTCCCGGTCCAGCAGCTCGGCCGGCAGGTCGAAGCCGCGCCGGGCGAGCAGGGCCAGCACGTCGTCCCAGAGGCTCGGTGCGGCGAGCGCGGCGGTCAGCTCGGCGTACACCTCGGTCTGCCGGCGGAACGGCCGGATCAGCGCCGGGTCGCGGAGACCGAGCAGGAATTCCAGCTGCCGGTACATCGCCGACTGGAAGCCGGAGCCCTCGCCGAGCAGGTTGCGGAACCGGTTGAAGTCCGCCGGGGTCATCCAGCGCAGCCCCTGCCAGGCGGCGTTGAGCCCGTCGAGGTGCAGGGCGGCGCGGCGCAGCGACGGCAGCGCCTCCCAGATCCGGTTCGCCCGCAGCTCCCGCTGGGCGTAGCGCAGCTCGTGGCAGGTCAGCCCGAAGTACAGCTCCATGATCTGGCTGACCATCAGGAAGGACATCTCGCCCGGATCGTCGCTGAGCGGCTCCTGCAACCCGTGCAGCGTGCTCGCCCGCACGTACGCGTCGTAGGGCACCCGCTCGGCGAACTCCAGCGTCGGTTCACCGCCGTTGCGCGCCGCCCGGGCCGCCCGCTGCTGCGGGGTGGCCGGCCGTACCGCCGTGGTCTGTTCCACCGTCATCTCCCTCCGTACGCCGGGGTAGACGACATGATCCCCCGGGTGGATCGGCGGATGGAATGCCTGTTCAACGGCGGTACGGTGGTCGGACCTACCGCTCCAAAACCGGAACGCGGTTCGGCTTCACGAAGGAAAGGTCACGCATGGACGACATGGACTGGGCGCTGCTGCGCGAGCTCCAGGCCGACGCCCGGCTCTCGTTCAGCGAGCTGTCCCGGCGGGTGCACCTGTCGCCGCCGGCGGTGGCCGAGCGGGTCCGCCGGCTGGAGGAGTCCGGCGTGATCGCCGGCTACCACGCGCACGTCGACCTGACCCGGGCCGGCCGCACGGTGGTCGCGCTGATCCGGATGTCCTGCTACGGGCCACGCTGCATCCTCAACGACCCCGAGGTAACGGGCTGGCCGGAGATCATGGAGATCCACCGGATCACCGGCGACGCGTGCAGCATGCTCAAGGTGGCGGCCGGCTCGATCGGCGAGTTCGAGGGGGTCATCGACCGCCTCGCCCCGTACGGCCAGCCGTCCAGCACGATGGTCCTCTCCACCCCGCTCCAGTGGCACCCGCTGACCCCGCTGCCGCCGGCCGGCCCGACCCCGCCCGGCCGCCGCCGCTGACCCGGGGTTTGCCCCGGTGCCAGCGGGAATGCAGCCTCCACTGCCCGTCAGCAGGATTCCGGTGCGCCGCACCGGGAGGGGGGAATCATGCGGGGGCCTGTGTCACGTCGCGCCCTGTCGGCCGTACTGAGCGTGCTGGGGCTGGTCGGGGTTTTCGTCCTGATGACCGGCACGCCGGCCCGGGCCGGGGAGAACACCTTCGTCGAGGTCACGCCGAACAGCGCGCAGGCCGGCACCCGGGTGAACATCCGGGCCAGCTGCGACAACGACAACAACCGTCAGGCCGAGGTGAACTCGGACGCCTTCGGCCGGGTGATGCTCCGCCCGAACAACGGCTTTCTCACCGGCGCGGTCACCATTCCGGGCAACAAGGCGGCCGGCGACTACCCGGTCGACCTGCGCTGCAACAACGGCAACACCGCGTCGACCATCCTCACCGTGCTGAACATGGCCCAGCCGAGCAAGGGCCCGGCGACCGGCGGCGGTGGCACCGCGACCGGCCGGGGCGTCGGCTCGCTGCTGCTGGTCGGTGGGCTCGCCGCGGTGGCGGTGGTGGCCGGTGTCAGCGCCCGTCGCAGGGCCGGGACCCGCGTCTGACGAGGTGCGGCCATGGCCCGCTCACGTGACCCGGCGGACCGGGCGACGCGAAGCCGGGACGCGGCGACTCGAGGCCGCATCACCGGCACGGCACGAGGCCGGATCACCGGGACGGCCCAAGGCCGGACGGCCGGGACGGCCCAAGGCCGGACGGCCGGGACGGCCCGAGGCCGGATCACCGGGACGGCCCGAGGCCGGATCACCGGGACGGCCCGAGGCCGGATCACCGGGACGGCGCGAGGCCGGATCACCGGGATGGCTCGCGGCCGGAACGTCGGGGCCGGGTCAGACCCGGCCGACCTGCGGACCCGTCGCGGGAACGACTCGGCCGCGCCGGATCGGGACCGGCGGCAGCCGCGCCCCGGCCGGACGCGGGAGCCCCGGGGGCGCGTCGCAGCCCGGCTGCTGTCCCGGGCGTCACGCCGGTTCGCCCGGGCCGCCGGGCACGCCTTCTCGGCCAGCGTGACCACGGCCGACCCGCAGGCCCGTCCGGTGCCCGCCGCGGCGACCCGGCCGGGCGCCGCCGGCCGGTGGCAGTCCGTCGGGCAGCGGGGGCCGGGTGCCCCGGTGCTGGTGATCGCGACGCTGATGGTGCTGATCGTGGCGATGCTCGGCGTGGAACGGGTCACCGGCATCAACGTCCTGCCGGAACAGCTCAGCGCCGGGCTGCGCCCGCCGCCGAAGAAGTTCCCGGTGCTGCCGGCCAGCCCGCCGACCGACCTCGCGATCGGCAAGATCGACCTGCGGGCGCCGGTGCACCGGGTCGGCATCGCCCCCGACGGCACCATCGCCGTACCCGATGTCGGCCGGTCCGGGGAGGCAGGCTGGTACGACCAGGGGCCGACCCCCGGGCAGTACGGGCCGGCGGTGATCGTCGGGCACGTCGACACCACCACCGGGCCGGCGGTCTTCCACGACCTGAAGAGCCTGGACGACGGCGATCGGGTCGAGGTGACCCGGGCGGACCGGTCGGTGGCCGTCTTCGAGGTCACCTCGGTGCAGCGGTACGGCAAGGACCGGCTGCCGGCGGACGAGATCTTCGGCGACTTCAGCCGGCCCAACCTGCGCCTGATCACCTGTGGCGGCCGATGGGTGGGTGGCGAGACCGGGTACGCCGACAACCTGGTGGTCTACGCGTCGCTGGTGAAGGCGCGCAGCCCGTGACCGACCGTCAGGCCGCCGCCTCCGGCTCGCGCAGGTCGAGCCAGTCCGCCCAGCGCGGGTCCGGCGCCCGGTGGCCGAGCACCCGCCAGGCCGTCCCCTTGGGGGCGGCCGGCAGGCTGTGCAGCCGCCAGCCCAGCTCGGCCGGGGTCTTGTCGCCCTTGGTGTGATTGCACCGGGCGCAGGCGGCAACGACGTTCTCCCAGGCGTGCCGGCCGCCCCGGCTGCGCGGGAAGACGTGGTCGATGGTCTCCGCAGGCCCTCGGCAGTAGGCGCAACGCCAGCCGTCCCGGGCGAAGATCGCCCGGCGGGACAGCCCGACGTGGGTTCGGTAGGGCACCCGGACGAAGCGGGTCAGCCGGACCACCGAGGGCACCGGGAGCGCGTCGCGGGCACTGTGCAGGACGCCGTCGCCGTCGGCGACGCAGACCGCCTTGGCCGAGAGCACGAGGATCGCGGCGCGACGCACCGACACGACACACAGCGGCTCGTAGGTGGCGTTGAGGACCAACGCGCCGGAGCCCGCCGTGGGTCGTATGTCAGGCATCGTGCTCACCCTCCCGGTCCAGCTGCTCCCGCCGCTGTCGCACCGACGCGCGCCCCGCGGGCAGCGGGGAGCCGCACCGGCGCCGGCCGGATCACCGACGTCCGTTGCGCCAATCGTCCCTGATCGGACCCCGGATTGCACGCACTAATCCGGGGTACCCACTTGAACCTTCCGTGGCTCGGGCCAAGATGACCGGTTCCGCCCGGGTTGATCGCCACCGGGACGGCCGGAGGGTCGGCAGCCGGCGCCCAGGAGCATTGCGGTACGAAGGCACAGTGAGTGCCGCCAGCCTGATGCTCCTCGCCCTGCCCGCCGTGGACCCGAGCCCCAGTCCGTCCGTCGACTGCCGGACGGACCCCTGGTGCAAGAACGTCTACGAGCTGACCAACTCGGCCTGGTTCGCGGAGGGCAGCTACTGGATCGTGCTGAAGCCGCTGCGGGTCATCCTGATCCTGCTGCTCGCCATCGCCGCCCGCTGGGCGCTGCACCGGACGATCAACCGGCTGGTGCGCACCACCACCGAGGGCTCGGTCCCGACCATGCTCCGCCCGCTGCGGGAGCGGATCCCCAGCGCCACGGTCGACCCGGAGCAGTTCGTGCCGGAGCGGCGGCGGCAGCGGGCCGAGGCGATCGGCTCAGTGCTGCGCAGCCTGGTCACCGCCTTCATCTTCGGTATCGCGCTGCTGATGGTGCTCAAGGAGTTCAGCTTCGACCTGGCGCCCCTGCTGGCCAGCGCCGGCATCGCCGGCGTGGCGCTCGGCTTCGGCGCGCAGAGCCTGGTCAAGGACCTGATCGCCGGCCTGTTCATGCTGATCGAGGACCAGTACGGCGTCGGTGACACCGTCGACCTCGGCGAGGCGACCGGGGTGGTGGAGGCGGTCGGCCTGCGGGTCACCACCGTGCGGGACGGGCGGGGGGTGCTCTGGTACATCCGCAACGGCGAGATCGTCCGGGTCGGCAACAAGAGCCAGGGCTGGGCGCTGGTCGTGGTGGACCTGCCGATCGGTTTCGCCGGCACCGAGGAGGCGACCGCGGTGCTGCGGACGGCGGCGGCCTCGATGGCGATGGACCCGGAGCTGGCACCGCAGATCGTCGAGGAGCCCGAGGTGCTCGGCGTGGAACAGATGACGGTGGACGGCGCGGTGATCCGCACCGTGGTGAAGACGACCGCCGACGGGCAGTTCGCGGTCGGCCGGGAGTTGCGTCGCCGGCTCGCCGAGGCGCTGGAGAACTCCGGCATCACCGCCCGGATCGCCGCCGCCCGGCTCTACCCGGGCAGGCCGGCCCCGGCGCCCTTCCGGGGGGAGACCGGGACGGGTGGCGCGACCTGACCGGCCCGTCCGGCCCGCCCGGCCCGCCCGGCCGGTGCAGACGATCCGGGGGTCGCGGACCGCGCGGCCCCTCGGGTATCGTCCGTTCGTTCAGTCGGAGATGCGACGATCAATCCGTTCACCCTAGCCAGTTGTCAGACGATCGGGCAGAATCCGGTGCAACACGCTCCCGAGGGAGCGTGCTCGTGTCCTCGCTGATCCGTAGATCTGACGACGGTTCCCGGGCAGGTCATCACGAGTGGCCGCCCTTGGGGAACGATGGAGGCGACGGTGTCCGACGAGCGACCCGCCCGGGAGGGCCCAGCCACCTTCCGTGATGTGTTCGCCCAGGTCGAATACCGCGCCATCTTCGGGGCCAGCACCCTCTCCTGGATCGGCGACTACATCGCCAAGGCCGCGGTGACCGTCCTGGTCTACCGGGAGTCCCACTCGGTGGCGCTCTCCGCCGCCGCCTTCGCGGTCAGCTACCTGCCCTGGCTGGTCGGTGGTCCGCTGCTCGCCACCCTCGCCGAGCGGCACCGCTACCGGCAGGTCATGATCACCTGTGACCTGGTCCGGATGGCGCTGATGGCGCTGGTGGCCATTCCCGGCAACCCGCCCTGGCTGATCCTCACCCTGCTCTTCGGCACCACGCTGGCCAACCCGCCGAGCCAGGCCGCCCGGTCCGCGCTGATGCCGCTGATCCTCCCCGGCGACCGGGTGGTGGTGGGCCTGTCGATCAACGCCAGCACCGGCCAGGCGGCCCAGGTGTTCGGCTACCTGGTCGGCGCGGGGATCGCCACGGTGAACCCGACCGCCGCGCTGCTGATCAACGCGGCCACCTTCGGCGGCTCGGCCCTCCTGGTCCGGCTCGGTGTCCGGGACCGGCCGCCCGCCATGACCGCCGCGCACCGCAGCCACCTGCTGCGGGAGACCGCCCAGGGCTTCCAGATCGTCTTCGGCCGGCCGGTGCTGCGGGCCATCGCCGTGCTGGTGTTCAGCGCGATGCTCTTCTCCATCGTGCCGGAGGGCCTCGCCGCGGCCTGGGCCGCCGAGGCGTCCGGGGGCGACCTCGACACGGGCGTCGCGCAGGCCGTCATCATGGCCGCCAACCCGGTCGGCTTCATCGTCGGCGGGCTGCTGGTCAGCCGGGCGTTCTCCCCCGCACGCCGGCTCACGCTGATGCGACCGCTGGCGGTCCTCGCCCCCGCGGCACTGGTCCCGGCGCTGCTCGACCCGCCGCCGGCGGTGGTGGCGCTCCTCGCCGCCGCCTGCGGGTTCGCCGTCGCCGGCCTGCTGCCGGTGGCCAACGGCCTCTTCGTGCGGGCCCTGCCCAACGGCTACCGCGCCCGGGCGTTCGGTGTGATGGCCAGCGGGATGCAGATCATCCAGGGTGTCGCGGTGCTGACCACCGGCCTGCTCGCCGAGCGGTTCTCCATCCCGGTCGTGGTGGGCATATGGAGCGCCGCCGGCGTGGTGCTGATGCTCGCGGCGGCGCTGGCCTGGCCTAGCCGGGAGGCGGTGGACGCCGCCGTCGAGGCCGCCGGCCGGGCCGAGTCCGCCGGGACGGTCCCGCACACCCGGCGGCAACGAACGATGGAACAGGCGACCGGCGCGGTCGACGACCGGCCGGGCGAGCGGGGCCGGCGCAGTCACGCGGTGACCTGAGCCACCCGTCCACCTGACGACGGGCCCGGCCGTCCCGCCGCGGCACCTGGCAGGATGGAACGGTGACTTCCGCAGGCGAATCCGACCGGCCCGGCACCTCGATGACCCTCTTCGAGGCGGTCGGCGGCGAACCCACCTTCCGCAAGCTGGTGGACGAGTTCTACGCCGGCGTCGCGACCGACCCGCTGCTGCGGCCGATGTACCCGGAGGAGGACCTCGGCCCGGCCGCCGACCGGTTCGCCCTCTTCCTGATGCAGTACTGGGGCGGCCCGAACACCTATTCGGCGCAGCGCGGGCACCCGCGGCTGCGGATGCGGCACGCGCCCTTCCGGATCGGCGCGGCGGAGCGGGACGCCTGGCTGCGCCACATGCGGCGCGCCGTGGACCGGCTGGACCTGCCGCCGGAAATCGCGGGCGCGCTCTGGGACTACCTGGAGCGGGCCGCGTACTTCATGGTCAACATGCCGGAGGACCCGGCCGCCGGAGCCTGACGGCGAGCGTCCGTGCGGCGCGGCCGGGGCCGCCGGGCCCCGGCCGGCGCGGTCACAGCAGGGCGCCCTCGTCGTGCAGCCAGTCCACGAAGGTGGTGGCGACCGCCGCGCCGCAGTCCAGCATCTCGACCAGCAGCGCGTCGTGCGTGCCGGCACCGAGCGGCACCTGCAACTCGGCGTAGATCGGCAGCTGGCCGCGCTCGGTCGGGTCGCCGACGTACGCCTTGCAGAACCGCCGGGTGTGGTTCCACTCGTTGACCACCCGGTAGGCCCGGTCGGCCCAGTCCGGCGGCACCGTCGCGTGTGGACGGGCCCGCATCACCAGGATCTCGTCCTCCGGCCCCTCCAGGGTGACCAGCACCGCGTGCCGCTCCCACATGGCCAGCAGGTTGCCGTCGCCGTCGGCCAGGTAGCGCACGTCGAGCAGATCGAGCGCGTCGCAGACCCGGCGGAGGGTGACCGGGGCGACGGTGGCCGGCATCTCCGCCATCGCCGGCCGTTCGGCGGCGGGCGCGTCGTCCCCCGGTTGTCTGGGGGCCGGTGGTCCGACCCGGACGGTGTCATCCACTGTGATCCCGCTTCGAGTTTCCGGATCGCCGCCACTGGCGGGACCGGGGCGCCATGACCACCACGGCATCGCTCGCGCACCTCACTCCCCAGCGGATCCAGTCGCCTACGGTGCGTTGGATCCGAGGATGGACGGTACCCGGACAGCCGGGTTGAGGCATCCCCCCAACGGCCGCCCCAGCCCGGAAGAATGACCCGGGGTCATCCGTTCGGGTGATCGATCGCCGGCGTCAGGGTGAGCCCGGCGGCTTTCCGCGACCACGCGGCGCCGTACGGCCCGACCAGGCCGACCCAAAGGCCGGCGAGGCGCACCTGCACGTCGCCCGGGCCGAGGAAGCCCATCCGGACCAGCCCCTGCACCAACCGCTGCGGCACCTCGACCGGGGTGTCCGGGGAATCGTCGGGCGTGACCACCACCGCGACGTGGTCGAGCAGGGCGTCCCGCAGTGCCCGCTGCCCGACCGCCCGGCCACCCACGCCGTGGGTGGCCGCCTCGCGCAGGGCCCCGGCCGCCGCCGTGGCGATCCGGCGCAGCTCCTCGGCCGGCAGCGTCTCCACGGCCCGGCTGGCCGCCGGCGGCAGCGGCCACCGCCACCGGTCGTCCCGGCGGCGCGGCAGCGCCCCGCCGCCGGCCTCCAGTTCGGCGAGCAGCTCCGCCGCCGTGACGGTGACGTCGCCGGGGGCGACGCCGGTGACCGTGCGGACCACCAGCACGCCCCACGGCAGCCGGGCCCAGAGGGCGGTACGGCCCGCGCCGGGCACCGGGCGGAGCCGGACCACGGTGGCCGGGTCCAGCCGGACCAGCCGGGCCAGGAAGGCGCCCGCGTCGGCGACGCTCTCCAGCCCGTGCCCGCCGGTCTCCCCCGCCCCGGTCATGCGGCTCCCGCCGACGGGGCGTACCGGAGCAGGAAGGCCCGCTCCTCCGGGCTGATCCGGCGGGGCCGCTGGGCGGCCAGGTCGAACGGGACGAGCACCGAGCGGGCCCGGCTGGCCAGCACCTCGCCGTCGTACAGCTCGTAGGCGACGGTGAACGAGGCGGCCCGCAGCTCCTCCACCCACAGCTCGATGCGGACCGTGGGGGCCGCCTCCGCGCTGGCCCGGCCGAGCGCGTAGTCGACCGGGCGCAGGTAGTCGACCTCGTGCCGGCGGATGACCACCCCGTCGGCGAACGAGCCCACGCCCCACGCCCGGCCGCCGGCGAACATCAACGCCACCCGCGCCTCCTCGTACAGGGTGAGGAAGCGCGAGTTGTTGATGTGGCCGTACGCGTCCAGGTCGGACCAGCGCAGCGTGCAGTGGTAGACGAACTTGTCAGTCACGGGTGAGCTTGCGGTAGGTCACCCGGTGCGGGCGGGCGGCCTCGGCGCCGAGCCGGTCGATCTTGTTCTTCTCGTACGCGTCGAAGTTGCCCTCGAACCAGAACCACTTCGCCGGGTTCTGGTCGTCGCCCTCCCACGCCAGGATGTGCGTGGCGACCCGGTCCAGGAACATCCGGTCGTGGGAGATGACCACGGCGCAGCCGGGGAACTCCAGCAGCGCGTTCTCCAGGCTGCCGAGCGTCTCCACGTCCAGGTCGTTGGTCGGCTCGTCGAGCAGGATGACGTTGCCGCCGATCTTCAGCGTCAACGCCAGGTTGAGCCGGTTGCGCTCGCCACCGGAGAGCACCTTGGTCGGCTTCTGCTGGTCCGGCCCCTTGAAGCCGAACGCCGCGATGTACGCCCGGGACGGCATCTCGACCTTGCCGACCATCAGGTAGTCGAGCCCGTCGGAGACGACCTCCCACACGGTCTTGTCCCCGGCGAGGCCCTGCCGGTTCTGGTCGACGTACGACAGCGAGACGGTCTCGCCGACCCGGACGTCGCCGCTGGTCGGCTGCTCCAGCCCGACGATGGTCTTGAACAGCGTGGTCTTGCCGACGCCGTTCGGGCCGATGATGCCGACGATGCCGTTACGCGGCAGCGAGAAGCTGAGGTTGTCGATCAGCAGCCGGTCGCCGAAGCCCTTGCTGAGACTGTGCGCCTCGATGACCGTGCTGCCCAGGCGCGGGCCCGGCGGGATCTGGATCTCCTCGAAGTCCAGCTTCCGGGTCTTCTCCGCCTCGGTGGCCATCTCGTCGTACCGGTCGAGCCGGGCCTTGGACTTGGTCTGGCGGGCCTTGGCGTTGGAGCGGACCCACTCCAGCTCCTCGGTGAGCCGCTTCTTCATCTTGGCGTCACGGCGACCCTCGACGGCCAGCCGGGCGGCCTTCTTCTCCAGGTAGGTGGAGTAGTTGCCCTCGTACGGGTAGGTGCGGCCACGGTCCAGCTCGAGGATCCAGTTGGCCACGTTGTCGAGGAAGTACCGGTCGTGGGTGATCGCCATCACCGTGCCGGCGTACTTGGCCAGGTGCTGCTCCAGCCAGGAGACGCTCTCCGCGTCCAGGTGGTTGGTGGGCTCGTCGAGCAGCAGCAGGTCGGGCGCCTCCAACAGCAGCTTGCACAGCGCGACCCGGCGGCGCTCACCACCGGAGAGCTGGGTGACGTCGGCGTCCGGCGGCGGGCAGCGCAGTGCGTCCATGGCCAGTTCGAGCTTGGAGTCGATGTCCCAGGCGTCGAGGTGGTCCAGCTCCTCCTGGAGCTTGCCCATCTCCTCCATCAACTCGTCGGAGTAGTCGGTGGCCATCTGCTCGGCGATCTTGTTGAACCGCTCCAGCTTGGCCTTGGTCTCGGCGACCGCCTCCTCGACGTTGCCGAGGACGGTCTTGGCGTCGTTGAGCGCGGGCTCCTGGGCGAGCATGCCGACGGTGTAGCCGGGCATGAGCCGGGCCTCGCCGTTGCTCGGTCGGTCCCACCCTGCCATGATCTTGAGGAGGCTGGACTTACCGGCGCCGTTCGGACCGACCACACCGATCTTGGCCCCCGGCAGGAAGTTCAGCGTCACGTTGTCGAGCACGACCTTGTCGCCGTGCGCCTTGCGCGCCTTTTCCAGGACGTAGATGAACTGGGCCACGGTGCGGGCTACCTCCGTCGGTTGCTGTCGCCTGATGGGCGGCGCGGGCGCGGGCTGCGACCTCCGCCCACCGCCGCCGGCCGGGGGCCGGCCGCGCGCACGCCATCGTCAATCCTGACAGGTACGGCCCGCTTCGCCCACATCACCCCGCCCGAAGGAGTACGCGTGCCCGCACAGCCGAGCCGATGTCGACAAGATCACGCCGGTGGTTCAGCGAGCGTGGGACGGGTAGGGAACTCCGGCACGGGGCACCAGACGCCGCAGCTACGCTCAGTACGCTCATCGCGGTGGACCCGTCAGCACCCGGAGGTGGCCGATCGTGACCGTCCGTAGCTCCTTTGTCGTAGTGGCGAACCGACTGCCGGTCGACGAGGTGAGCACACCCGAGGGACGGCAGTGGCGACGCAGCCCGGGTGGGCTGGTCACCGCCCTGCATCCCGTCCTCGCCGAACAGCAGGGCACCTGGGTCGGCTGGGCCGGTGGCACCGGCGCCGCCCCCGAGCCGTTCGACCTGGAGGGCATCCGGCTGCACCCGGTGCCGCTGAGCGCCGAGGAACTGGAGCGCTACTACGAGGGCCAGTCCAACGCGACAATCTGGCCGCTCTACCACGACGCCGTGGAGACCCCCGCCTACAAGCGCCGGTGGCGGGAGGCGTACCGGCTGGTGAACGCGCGGTTCGCGGAGGCCGCGGCGGACGTCGCGGCCGAGGGCGCGACGGTCTGGGTGCAGGACTACCAGCTGCAACTGGTCCCGGCGATGCTGCGCGAGCTGCGGCCGGACTTGAAGATCGGCTTCTTCCTGCACATCCCGTTCCCGCCGATCGAGCTGTTCATGCAGATGCCGTTCCGGACCGAGATCCTGCGCGGCCTGCTCGGCGCCGACCTGGTCGGTTTCCAGCAGCGGCTGGCCGCGCAGAACTTCGTCCGACTGGCCCGGCACCTGCTCGGCCTGCGCTACGAGGGGCAGATGATCCAGGTCGACGGGCGGCAGGTGAAGGCCGGTGCCTTTCCGATCTCCATCGACACCCGGGAGATGGAGCGGCTGGCCGAGGATCCGGCGATCCAGGCCCGGGCCAAGCAGATCCGCGAGGAGCTGGGCAACCCCAAGACGATCATCCTGGGCGTCGACCGGCTCGACTACACCAAGGGCATCGAGCTCCGGCTGAAGGCCTTCCGCGAGCTGCTGGCTGACGGAAAGTTGACAGTCCCGGACGCCGTTATGGTGCAGGTCGCCACGCCGAGCCGCGAGCGGGTGGAGCACTACCAGGCACTCCGCGTCAAGGTGGAACGCGAAGTTGGTCGGATTAATGGCGAATTCGGACGGGTCGGGGTGCCCGCAGTGCATTATCTGCATCAGTCGTACAGTCGCTCCGAACTGGCCGCGATGTACGTCGCGGCAGACGTGATGATGGTGACCCCGCTGCGAGACGGAATGAATCTGGTGGCCAAGGAGTACGTCGCATCGCGCGCCGACCAGGGCGGCGCGCTCGTGCTCAGTGAATTCGCCGGCGCCGCGACCGAGCTGCGCCAGGCCTTTCTGTGCAACCCGCACGACCCCGACGCGGTCAAGGACGCGCTGCTGCGCGCCGTGCACGTCGAGAAACCGGAGGCCCGCCGTCGGATCCGGGTGATGCAACGTCACCTGCGCACCCACGACGTGGGGCACTGGGCCAAGTCCTTCCTGACCGAACTCGGCGCGCCCGAGACGGAGGCCGCGTGAACGTCACCGCACCCGCCACCCCGCACGGCGGTGTGATGGACCCCGAGCTGCGCGCCGCCATCGGCCGCATCGCCCGGGTCCCCCAGCTCCTGATCGCCTGCGACTACGACGGCACCCTCGCGCCGATCGTCGAGGACCCGAGCAAGGCCGTGCCGCTGCCCGAGTCGGTGGCCGCCGTCCGCGCGCTGGCCTCGCTGCCGCAGACCACCGTCGCGGTGGTCTCGGGCCGGGCGCTGCGCGACCTGGCCGCGCTCTCCCGGCTGCCCAGCGAGGTCCACCTCGTCGGCAGCCACGGCTCGGAGTTCGACATCGGCTTCGTCGAGCGGCTCTCGCCGGAGCTGATCGCGGTCCGGACCCGGCTGCGCGACGCGCTGCGCGAGATCGCCGCGAACCACCCCGGGGTACGCCTCGAACGCAAGCCGGCCAGCGTCGCGGTGCACACCCGCGGGGTGGCCCCGCAGGTCGCCGCCGCCGCCATCGAGGCGGTCCGCAGCGGCCCGGCCACCTGGGACGACGTCACCGTCACCCAGGGCAAGGAGGTCATCGAGCTGTCCGTGGTGGCCACCCACAAGGGCACCGCGGTCGACCAGCTGCGCACGCAGCTCGCGGCGAGCGCCGTGCTGTTCATCGGCGACGACGTCACCGACGAGAACGCCTTCGGCAACCTGCACGGGCCGGACGTCGGCATCAAGATCGGCCCGGGTGACACCCGGGCCGACTACCGGGTGGCCGAGCCGATCGAGGCGGCCCGGGCGCTGGGCCTGCTGCTGGAGACCCGGCGGCACTGGCTCTTCGGCGAGCGGGCGGTCCCGATCGAGCGGCACTCGATGCTGGCCAACGGCCGGACGGTCGCGCTGCTGACCCCCGACGCCAAGGTCACCTGGCTCTGTCACCCCAAGCCGGACTCGGCGGCGATCTTCGCCGACCTGGTCGGCGGCAGCCCCGCCGGGCACTTCAGCATCGCCCCCGAGCGCGGTGGCATCCCGCTCGGGCAGCGCTACCGCAGCGGCACCATGACGGTGGAGACCCGCTGGTCCGGGCTGACCGTGACCGACTGGCTGGACCTGCCGGCCCGCGAGACCACCCCGGACGGCCCGGCCATCGTCACCGGCGACTCGACCCTGGTCCGGGTCCTCACCGGCTCCGGCCGGGTCCGGATCGACTTCGCCCCCCGTCCCGAGTTCGGCCAGGTCGCGGTGCAGCTCCAGCCCCTGGACGACGGGCTGCTGGTGCTCGGCTCCAACGAGCCGGTGGCGCTCTACTCCCCCGGCGTCGAGTGGGAGGTGACCAACGACGGCGGGTACGAGAACGCGCGAGCGGTGGTCGACCTCTCCGCCGCCGGCGGTCAGGTGGTGCTGGAGCTGCGCTTCGGCACGCAGAGCCTGGAGCACCACCGGGTGCCCATCCACGAGCGGCAGGCCGCGGCCGAGCAGCCCTGGAAGGACTGGGTGGCCGGGCTCCGACTGCCCGGCACCGCCCGGGATCTGGTCGCCCGCAGCGCGCTCACCCTGCGCGGGCTCTGCCACGAGGCGACCGGCTCGATCCTGGCCGCGGCGACCACGTCGCTGCCCGAGGAGCTTGGTGGGGTCCGCAACTGGGACTACCGCTACTGCTGGCTGCGGGACGCGGCGTTGACCGCCCGGGCGCTGGTCGACCTCGGCTCGACCGAGGAGGCGGAGGGGCTGCTGCGCTGGATCGACGGTGTGATCGAGCGCACCGGCGGGCACCCGGAGCGGCTGCACCCGCTCTACACCGTCGACGGGTACGAGCTGGGCGCCGAGGCGGTCATCGACACCCTGCCCGGGTACGCCGGCTCCCGGCCGGTCCGGGTCGGCAACCTGGCCAACCACCAGCTCCAGCTCGACGTCTTCGGCCCGGTCGCCGACCTGATCGCCGCGGTGGCCGACGCCCGGGGCTCGGTGCGCGACGACGAGTGGCGGGTGCTGGAGAACATGGTCGAGGCGGTCCGCCGCCGCTGGCACGAGCCCGACCACGGCATCTGGGAGGCCCGCCTCCCGCCGCGGCACCACATCTTTTCCAAGGTGATGTGCTGGATGACGGTCGACCGGGCGCTGCACGTGGTGCGCCAGCACGGCCACGAGGACCGGCCGGAGTGGGTGGAGCTGCGCGAGCGGATCGGCGCGAACGTGCTGGAGTACGGCTGGCACGACGAGGCCGAGGCGTACAGCGTCGCGTACGGGCACGAGGAGATGGACGCCTCGTCGCTCTGGATCGGCCTGTCCGGGCTGCTCCCCGGCGACGACCCGCGCTTCCTGTCGACGGTGCTGAAGATCGAGGCGGACCTGCGCAGCGGGCCGGTCGTCTACCGGTACCACTGGGACGACGGCCTGCCCGGCCGGGAGGGCGGCTTCCACATCTGCACGGCGTGGCTGATCGAGGCGTACCTGCGCACCGGTCGACGCACCGACGCCGAGGAACTGTTCACCCTGATGGTCGACACGGCCGGACCGACCGGACTGCTCCCCGAGCAGTACGACCCCCTCGCCGAGCGCGGCCTGGGCAACCACCCGCAGGCGTACAGCCACCTCGGCCTGGTCCGGTGCGCCCTGCTGCTGGACAACATGCTCAAGCAGTAACTGAACGGTGACGACGGCGGCGGCGGACCCAGGTTCGCCGCCGTCGTGCTATCCGTGCCGGCGCGACGTGCCACGGGAGTTCGCGGCGCCGCCTTTGCTCTGCTACAGCGGAGGCAACACTGGGGGCGGCCGGGTGTTGCGTGGGCTGCAGCAGAGCAAAGGGCGTGAGCAACTAGTCCAGCGGCGGGCGGCGGCGGGCGGGCGGGCGGGCGGGCGGGCGGGCGGGCGGGCGGATCATTACAACGTCAGGGCGTTGACCACATCGCCGACGACCACCACGGCCGGCGGCCGCAGCCCGGCGGCGACCACGTCCTGCGCCACCGCGCCGAGCGTCGACCGCAGCAGCCGTTGGCCGCTGGTGGTCCCCTCCTGCACCACGGCGGCCGGGGTGTCCGCCGCGCGGCCGTGCGCGACGAGCGCCGCGCTGATGGCGGCCAGGTTCTTCAGCCCCATCAGGATCACCAGGGTCCCGCGCAGGGCGGCGAGCGCCTCCCAACGCACCAGCGAGTCCGGCGAGTCCGGCGCGACGTGCCCGGAGACCACGGTGAACTCGTGCGCCACCGCCCGGTGGGTGACCGGCACGCCGGCCACCGCGGGCACGGCGATCGCGCTGGTGACCCCGGGGACCACCGTCACCGGCACGCCGGCCTCGGCACAGGCCAGCAGCTCCTCGCCACCGCGGCCGAAGACGTACGGGTCGCCGCCCTTGAGCCGGACCACGACCTTTCCGGCCAGCGCCCGGTCGACCAGGATCCGGTTGATCTCCTCCTGGGCGCGGGACGGGCCGTAGGGGATCTTGGAGGCGTCGACCAGCTCGACGTCGGGGCGCAGCTCGTCGAGGAGCAGCCCGGGGACGAGGCGGTCGGCGACCACCACGTCCGCCTCGGTGAGCAGCCGCCACCCCTTCACGGTGATCAGCTCCGGGTCCCCCGGCCCCGCGCCCACCAGCGCCACCCGTCCCGTTACCCGTTCCCCACCAGTGTCAGCAGGGGGCCCCTGCTCTACCGGAGGCGTCAACAGGGGGCCCTTCCTTGCACCCAGCAGATCCCGGACGGCGTCGCGGACGGTCATCGCGCGGTGCGGGTCGCCGCCGCCGAGCACCGCCACGGTGACCGGGCCGTGCCGGGTCACCGCCGGGGTCCACGCGGTGGCGGCGGTGCGGTCGTCGGCGCGTACGCAGAAGATCCGGCGCTCGGCGGCGGCGGCGCTGACCGCGGCGGCGGCCGCCCGGTCGTCGACGGCGGCCTGTACCAGCCACGCGCCGTCCAGGTCGGCCGGGACGAACCGGCGCGGCTCCCAGCGCAGCCGACCCGCGTCGACGTGGGCGCGCAGCGCCGGGGTCAGCTCCGGCGAGACCAGCAGGACGTCCGCGCCCGCGTCGAGCAGGGCGGGCACCCGCCGGGTGGCGACCGCCCCGCCGCCCACCACGACCACGCGCCGGCCCGCGAGCCGCAGGCCCAGGGGGTACGGGTTGCCGGTCACTTCTCGGCCACCCCGGCCGAGTCGAAGGTCGCCACCTCGTGCAGCACCCGGACCGCGCCGGTGACCACCGGCAGCGCGAGCAGCGCGCCGGTCCCCTCGCCGAGGCGCAGCCCGAGGTCGATCAGCGGGTCGAGGCCCAGGTGGCGCAGCGCCACGGTGGCCCCCGGCTCGGCGGAACGGTGCCCGGCGACCATCGCCCCGACCGCGTCCGGCGCGAACGCGGCGGCGGCGAGCGCGGCGCTGACCGCGATCACGCCGTCCAGCAGCACCGGGACCCGGCGGGCCGCGGCGCCCAGGATCAGCCCGGCCAGCGCGGCGTGCTCCAGCCCGCCGACCGCGGCCAGCACACCCAGCGGGTCCGCCGGGTCGGGCGCGTGCCGATCGAGCGCGGCGCGCACCACGTCGATCTTCCGCCGGTACGTCTCGTCGTCGACCCCCGTCCCGCGACCGGTCGCCGCCACCGGGTCGACCCCGGCGAAGGCCGCGATCAGCGCAGCGGCCGGCGTGGTGTTGCCGATGCCCATGTCCCCGGTCAGCAGGATGCCCGCCCCCGCGTCGACCAGCTCGCCGGCGACCCGGATGCCGGTCTCCACCGCCGCCCGCGCCTCCTGCCGGGTCAGCGCGGCGGTCACCGTCATGTCCCGGGTGCCGGGCCGGACGTTCGCGGCCACCAGCCGGGGTCCGGCCGGGCCGGACGCCTCGGCCGGCTCCACCGGCAAGGGGGTGGCCACGCCGACGTCCACCACGGTCACCGACGCGCCGGCCTGCCGGGCGAACGCGTTCACCACCGCGCCGCCGGCCAGGAAGTTGCCGATCATCTGGGCGGTGACCTCCTGCGGCCAGGGAGTCACCCCCTGGGCGTGCACCCCGTGGTCACCGGCGAAGATCGCCACCGCGGCCGGCTCCGGCAGCGGTGGCGGGCAACTCCCGGCCAGGCCGGCGAGGCGTACCGAGAGGGGTTCCAGGGCGCCGAGCGACCCGGCGGGCTTGGTCAGCCGGCCGTGGAGGTCGCGGGCGGCAGCCATCGCCGCCTCGTCGAGCGGCCCGATCGCCGCCACGGTGGATTCCAACATCATGCCTCCAGGATCTCCGCCAGTACCTCGGTGAACGCGTCCGTGGTGGCCGGGTCGCGCACGGCGATCCGCAGCCAGTCCGGGCCGAGCCCGGGGAAGGTGTCGCCCCGACGGACCGCCCAGCCGCGTTCGCGCAACCGCTCCCGGACCCGGTCGGCGCCGGGCCGGTGGATCAGCACGAAGGCGCTGGCCGGGTGGCCCGCGACGCGTACCCCGGGAAGGTGGGACAGGCGGGCCACCAGGTGGTCGCGGTCGGCGGCGAGCCGCGCGGCGATGGCGCGCTCGGCCGCGACCGCCGCCGGCGACGCGCAGGCGGTGGCGGCCGCGAGCGCCGGGGTGGAGACCGCCCAGAGCGGCTGGGCGGCGGCGAGGCGGGCGAGCAGCCCGGCGTCGCCGAGCAGGTAGCCGATCCGCAGGCCGGCCAGCGCCCAGGTCTTGGTGAGGCTGCGCACCACGAGCAGGCCGGGCAGGTCGCGGCGGGCCGCGAGGGACTCCGGCTCGCCGTCGACGCCGGGGACGCGCGTGGTGTCGGCGAAGGCCTCGTCGACCACCAGCACCCGACCGGGCCGGGCCAGCTCGGCCAGCGCCGCCGCGGGGTGCAGCACCGAGGTGGGATTGGTCGGGTTACCGATCATGACCAGGTCGGCGTCGGCCGGCACCCGGGCCGGGTCGAGCCGGAAGCCGTCGGCCGGATCGAGCAGCACCCGTTCGACGGCGTGCCCGGCGGCCCGCAGCGCGGCTTCCGGCTCGGTGAACTGCGGGTGCACCACCACCGGTCGCCGGGCGTCGCGCAGCGCCCGGGCGATCAGCACGAAGGCCTCGGCGGCGCCGGCGGTGAGGAGTACCTCCTCCGGGGGACGCTTGTGCCGAGCGGCGACGGCGGCGCGGGCCGGCCCCGGGTCCGGGTACGCGGCCAGGTCGGCCAGCGACGCGACCAGCGGGTCGGCCAGCCAGTCCGGCATCGGCGCCCGGCGGACGTTGACGGCGAGGTCGACCAGGCCGGGGGTGGCCTCGACGTCGCCGTGGTGGGCGAGGTCCGGCTCCGGCCCGACCGCCGGGCCCGATCCGGGGCCAGGCGTCCCGATCAGCTCAGCACGCATGTCCGCGATCCTGCCGGGAAGCTGCCGTGCGGGACAGCGGATCCCGGCGTGGGCCGCGTCACCACCCCTCCACCCGGTCGCCCGTTTATGAATTCTTCTCATTTCCGAATCGGAAATGTCATAGCTTGACCACGTGAGCAACCGACCCCTTGCCTCCGCTGGTCGTGCCGTTCCCCTCCTCCGCGCCGGGCTGATCGCCGGCATCGTGGTCGCCGCCGCGGCGTACCCGTTGGCCGCCGTCACCGGCATCGGCGCCAAGGCCACCGCGCACGCAGTGGAGCAGAAGACGAGCATCCTGAAGACCGCGCTGCCCGCCGAGACGTCGTACCTGTACGCGCCGGACGGCAGGACCGTGCTGACGATGTTCTATGAGGAATACCGGCAGTACACCAAGATCTCGGACATGTCGCCCAACATCCAGCAGGCGATCGTCGCCGCCGAGGACAACCGCTTCTACCAGCACCACGGCGTCGACCCGAAGGGCGTCGCCCGCGCCTTCGTGTCCAACGCCCGCTCCGGCGGCGTCTCCCAGGGCGCCTCCACGCTGACCATGCAGTACGTCCGGATGGCCCTGCGGGACAGCGCCAGCACCCCGAAAGAGGTCCAGGAGGCCACCCAGCAGACCAGCCTGCGCAAGGTCAAGGAAATGCGGATGGCGCTGGACATCGAGAAGGAGCTGAGCAAGGAACAGATCCTGGAGCGCTACCTCAACTCGGCCTACTTCGGCCACCGGGCGTACGGGATCTACGCGGCCTCGCAGATCTTCTTCTCCAAGACTCCGGACACCCTCAGCCCGGTCGAGGCGGCCACCCTGGCCGGCCTGGTCAAGTCCCCCTCCGAGTACGACCCGATCACCTCGGACCAGAAGGACGCCACCGGGCGGCGCAACTACGTGCTGGACCGGATGTCCCAGCTCGGCTACCTCTCCCCCGACGCGGCGACAGCGGCGAAGTCGCAGCCGATCCAGCTGAAGCTCACCAATCCGCCGAACGACTGCGCCTCGATCGACGACAAGTACCGCACCTGGGGCTTCGCCTGCGACTACCTGAAGAACTGGTGGAGCGCCCAACCGGCGTTCGGTGAGAACCGGCTGGAGCGGATGGACAAGCTGCGCCGCGGCGGCTACCGGATCGTGCTCAGCATCGACCCGAAGATCCAGGACGCGGCCGAGAAGAACGTCGGCGCCAAGGACGGCACCGGCAGCCCGTTCGCCAACGGGATCGTGGTGGCCGAGCCGGGCACCGGGCGGGTGAAGGCGATGGCGGTGAACCGCAACTACTCGCTGGACCTGAGCGAGAACGGGCCCAGCTCCAACCCGGAGGCCGACCCGAAGACCAAGGCGAACTACCCGAACACGGTCGCCCCGCTGCTCGGCGGCGGCACCCTACCGGGCTACCAGGCCGGATCGACGTTCAAGATGTTCCCGATGCTGGCCGCCCTCAACTCCGGCATGACACTGTCCACCGCGTTCAACTCGCCGTACCGCTACCAGTCGGCGATCTACGACGGGTGGGCGCCGTCGAACGCCAGCGCCGCGATGACCGGCCGGCAGACCATGTGGTCCGGTTTCGGCAAGTCGGTGAACACCTACTTCGTGCAGCTGGAGGAGCAGGTCGGCGCGGACAAGGCGGTCCGCCTCGCCGAGCAGCTCGGGCTGCGCTGGCGGACCGACGTGGACAAGGAGCAGGCCTCGCCGGGCAAGGCGAAGAAGTGGGGCGCCTTCACCCTGGGGGTCTCCGACGCCACCCCGCTGGAGATGGCCAACGCGTACGCGGCGGTCGCCGCGGACGGCCGGTACTGCGAGGCCATCCCGGTGAACGCGATCCTGAACCGGGACGGCACGCCGGCCGTGTACACCACGCCCGGCGGGGTGCAGCGGGAGGTCGCCAAGCCGCGCTGCCGGCAGGTGGTCAGCGCGGACGCGGCCCGGGCCGCCACCGACGCCGCCCGCTGCCCGACCGGCGACACCCCGGCGCGGGGCGGCTGCGGCGGCTGGTCGACCGCGGACAGCGTCCGGGGCACGGTGGGCCGCCCGGTGGCCGGCAAGACGGGTACCACGGACAGCACCCGGTCCGCCTGGTTCGTCGGGTACACCCCCGAGCTGGCGGCGGCGAGCTTCATCGCCGACCCGGACAATCCGTTCAACGCGGTGGGTGACGGTCAGTCGCAGATCCCGGTGAACGCGGTGGCCGAGACCCTGCGCGACGCGCTCAAGGGCCAGCCCACCCGCCAGTTCACCCCGCCGTCCGACCGGATCGTCGGCTGACCGCCGCGCCGACCACCACCACCGGACCGCCCGGGGGTGCGCCCGGGTTAGTCGATCAGGAGGTTCGCGTCCCGACGCGAACCTCCTGATCGACTTCCGTCGCGGCGTGGGCCGCGGTGAGCTGCCAGAACTCGGTGCGCAGGGTGGAGACGGTCAGTGCCGGAAGCGGCGCACGGCCACCTGACCGATCACGCCGGAGCCTCCGCCGTCGCCGGCTCCACCGCCACGGCGGCCACCAGCCGCGCGGCGATCTCCGGATACGCGGCCCAGTGCGGGACGAGCTGCGAGGCGTGCACACCCCGCCAGACGAAGCCCTCCGGCGCGCCGCCGTCCCAGCTCCACGCCGGCCGCTCGCCGGCCCGCGGGGTGAGCACCGCGCCGTGCTGCTTGTGCCCGACCACCACCGTGCCGGCGGCGGCCACCACGCTGTCCGTCCGGGCGGTCGCCTCCCGGTAGCCGATCACCATGCCGTCCCGGCTCGCGCCGATCGCGTCGAGCACCCCGCACATCGGCAGCCCGTCCAGCTCCCGGGCCAGCCAGAGCAGGCCGGCGCCCTCGGCGATCACCGGGCGGCCGGTACGGGCCAGCTCGGCCACGGCGATGCAGAGCCGACGGTTGGCCGACAGCTCGTCCGCGTACGACTCGGGGAGCCCGCCGCCGACCACCAGCGCGCGGGTGCCTGCGGGCAGGGCCTCGTCGCGCAGCGGGTCGAACGTGACCACCTCGGCGCCGGCGGCGCGGAGCAGCTCGGCCGTCTCCGGGTGGCTGTAGTCGCCGCCCGGGCCACCGGCCAGCGCGACCACCGGACGCGCCCCGGTCGGCGCCCCCGCCGGTTCCGGCGACCAGGGGTCGACGGTCAGCTCCGGCGCCGAGCGGGCCAGCACCAGCAGCCGGTCCAGGTCGACCGTGGCGGCCACCGCCTCGCCGAGCCGGCGCACCGCGCGGACCGCCTCGGCGTCCCGCGCGATCGCCGGGACCAGGCCGTGCCGCCGGGCGGGCAGCACCGGGGGCAGCTCGTGCCGGCGCAGCGCGCCGTAGACCGGCACGCCGATGTCGTCGAGGGCCTCGCGGAGCATCGCCTCGTGCCGGGGCGAGGCCACCCGGTTGAGGATCACGCCGCCTAGCCAGAGCTGCTCGTCGTACGCCCGGAAACCGTGCACCAGGGCGGCCACCGACTGCCCCATCGCGGCCACGTCCACCATCAGCACGACCGGGCTGCGCAGGGCGGCGGCGACCGCCGCCGTGGACTCGGTCTCCGGCCGGCCGGCAACCGAGTCGTACAGCCCCATGGTGCCCTGCACCACCGCGAGCCCGGCGCCCGCGGACCCGTGCGCGAAGAGCGGGGCGATCCGCTCCGGCCCGACGAGCCGGGGGTCCAGGTTGCGCCCCGGGCGGCCGGCGGCCAGCCCCAGGTACGCCGCGTCGACCTGATCCGGGCCGATCTTGAAGCCGGCCACGTCGAGCCCCCGGTCCGCCAGCGCGGCGAGCAGCCCGAGGGAGAGGGCACCGGTGCCGTGCCCCGAGGAGGGCGCGCTCAGCAGGACGCGCGGCACGACGGTCATCATCGACTCCTCGCAGGCGACGGGACGTACGCGGGGTGGTGCGCCGCGGCGGGCCGGTCGCGCGGTCCGCCCGCGTGACCATACCCGGCGGAACCGACCGGCGGCGGCCGCCGACCGGCCGGTTCGGGGCCCGCACAGCTCAGTGGCCCCGCTCATACGGGTAGCCTCAACGCGTGTACCGGTTCCTGCTCACCCCGCGCTGGCTGGGCTGTCTCGCGCTGACCCTGGTCGCCGCCGCGCTGATGGTGTTCCTCGGCAACTGGCAGCTGGACCGCTACCGGGGCCGTACGGCGATCAACGAGCGGATCGACGCCGGCGCGACGATGGCTCCGGCGCCGCTGCGCGACTCGATGCCCGCCCCGACCGGCGGGCCCGGCACCGCCGGTCCCGCTCCCGCCGACCGGCTCACCTGGACCCGGGCCACCGCCACCGGCCGGTACGACCCCGCGAACATCGTCCTGGTCCGCGGCCGGACGGTCGACAACACGGTCGGCTTCGAGGTGCTCACCCCGCTGGTCCTCGCCGACGGCACCGCCGTCCTGGTCGACCGGGGCTGGATCCCGCCGGCCCCCGGCGCCGGCGCCACCTCCCAGCCGCCGGTACCGGCCGCGCCGACCGGCGAGGTGACCGTCACCGGCCGGGTGGTGTCCAGCGAGAGCGGCGGCGGCGCGGTGGACCGCCGCGACGGCAAGCTGGAGACCCGGTGGATCGGCGTGAGCCGGCTCGCCCGGGAGTTGCCCTACCCGGTCCACGGCGGCTACCTGCTGCTCGACCAGCAGACCCCGGCCGCCGACCCGGCCTTCCAGGCGGTGCCGATCGGGCACACCAACAACTGGCAGAACTTCGGCTACGTGGTGCAGTGGTGGCTCTTCGCCGGCATGAGCCTCGTCGGCTACGGCTGGGTCGCCCGCCGGGAGGCGCGCCGGGCGGCCGGGCTGGACAAGCCCCGCCCGCCCGTCGACCGGGCCGCGGAACCGGCGCCGAGCGCGTCGGTCTGACCGGTCGGGCTACCGCTCAGCCGGTGACCCGGCCGGCGTGGATGGCCCGGACCGCGTTGATGGTGTCGGCCTCCGCCGCGGTCTTGTCGTCCCGGTACCGCACCACGCGGGCGAACCGCAGCGCCATCCCGCCCGGGTAGCGGCTGCTGGTCTGCACCCCGTCGAACGCGATCTCGACGACCTGCTCGGGACGCACCCGGACCACCCAGTCGCCCTTCTCCACCGCCAGGTCGAGGAACCGCCCGGTCTGCCAGCGCAGCAGCTCGTCGGTGAGCCCCTTGAACGTCTTGCCGAGCATCACGAACTCGCCGGTACGTGGATCCCGGGCGCCCAGGTGGAGGTTGGACAGCCAGCCCTGCCGCCGCCCACTCCCCCACTCCACCGCCAGCACCACCAGGTCGAGGGTGTGCCGGGGCTTGACCTTGACCCAGGCCGACCCGCGCCGACCCGCGTCGTAGGGGGCCGCCGGGTCCTTGACCACCACCCCCTCCTGGCCGGCCTCGATCGCCGCGGCGAACGCCTCGCCGGCCTGCTCGGGCCCGTCCACCTCCATCCGGCCGACCAGCAGCGTCGGGTCCACCGCACCGGCCAGCGCCGCCCACCGCTCCCGGCCCGGCAGATCGATCAGATCCGCGCCGTCGAGGTGCAGCAGGTCGAAGAAGTACGGGGTCAGCACGGTCTCGCCGGTCGTCTCGGCGGCGGCCAGCACGGCCGGGGCGACCGGGTTGCCACCGGTGGTGCTGGGCGTGGTGCGGCGGGCGGCCCGGCTGGCGGTCTGCTGGAACGGCAGCGGGCGGCCGGTGGCGTCCAACCCGATCGCCTCACCGTCGAGGACCAGCTCCCGGGCGGGCAGCGCGCGCACCGCGGCGACCACCTCGGGCAGCCGGGAGGTGATCTCGTCCAGGCTGCGGGTGAAGACGGCGATGTCCTGGCCGGAGCGGTGCACCTGGATCCGAATGCCGTCCAGCTTGACGTCGACCACCGCCGGGACGCCGGTCGCGGTGAGCGCCTCGTCCACCGAAGGGGCGCTCTGCGCCAGCATCGGGGCCAGCGGGCGGCCGACCTGGAGCCCGAAACCGGCCAGCGCGGCCGCGCCGCCGGAGAGCGCGGCCACCGCGACGGCCCGCAGGTCGCCGGCGAGCAGTAACGCCCGGCGTACGGCCAGCACGGGCACCTCGGCGGCCCGGGCCACCGCGTCGGCGAGCAGCCCGGCCTGGGCGCCCTGCCGCAGCTCGCCGCTGAACAGGCCGCGAAGCATCCGCTGCTCGTCGGCGGTGGCCGCGGCGAAGAGCCGGCCGACCAGCTCCCGGCGACGGGCCTGCGAACCGGGGCCCCGGACCGCCGCGATCTCGTCGATCGCCGCGTCGACCCCGGCCACGGTCAGCGTGGGCTCGGCGGCCGGTGGGGGCAGGTCACGCAGGCCGGCCCAGCCGACCCCGGTCTGCCGTTGGCGCAGCTCGCCGGCGAGATAGCCGGAGCCGGCCGGCACCTCGGGCGGGTCGAGCCCGCGGAGCGCGGCGGCGAGCAGCTCCACCTTGGCCCGCCGGCCGCTGGTGGCGCCCACCGCGGCGGAGGTGGCCGCCAGGTCGAGGAACCGCACGGATCCCATCCTGCCAGCCACCGCCGACACCGCGACGGACCTCGACCGGGCGACGGATCCCGTGCGCCGCCCGGCCGAGCCGGGGCCGAGGCCGGTCAGGCCGAGACGGGCTCCTCGATCCGCAGGCCGCGCCCGCGGACCTCCTCGGCGACCCGGGTGAGCAGGGTGTCGAGCGCGACCAGCACCGCGGACAGCTCACCGAGCTGATCCTTGAGAGTGTCCTCGGGCCACGCGGAGACGTCGACGTCCCCCAGAGCACTCACGGCGGCCTGGAGCCGCGCCATCTCGTCGTTCGTACGCATGTTCGAAAGGCTATAACACCCCTGCCCCCGACACACCCCAAACTCCGACATCGGCCCCGAAGTTGCGGTTCTCCACAGCTAGCTCCGGTTCGCGCCCGCCTCGGCGACCTTCGCCAGCAGCAACGCCTCGGCCAGGCAGACCCGGGCGAACTCGCCCAGGTGCAGGCTCTCGTTCGGGCCGTGCGCCAGGGCGTGCGGGTCCTCCACACCGGTCACCAGGATCGCCGCCTGCGGGAACATCTCCTGGAAGGTGGCGATGAACGGGATCGACCCGCCGACGCCGATGTCCACCGGGTCGGTGCCGTCCCAGGCGCCCCGGAAGGCCGACCGGGCCGCGTCGAACATCGGCCCGGTGGCGTCGATGACGCAGGGGTCGCCGTCGTGCTCGAAGGTGACCGTCACCTGCGCGCCCCACGGGGCGTACTCCTCCAGGTGCGCGCGGAGCGCCGCGTACGCCTTCTTCGGGTCGTCGCCCGGTGCCAGCCGTACGCTCAGCTTCGCCTTGGCGGACGGGACCAGCGCGTTCGGCGCCTCGCCGGTGGCCGGGGCGTCGATGCCGAGCACGGCGAGCGCGGGCTTGGTCCAGAGCCGGTCGGTGATCCGGCCGGTACCGATGAACTGCACGCCCTCGGCCAGGCCGGCCTCCACGCGGAACCGGTCCTCCGGGTAGTCGACGGCGGCGCCCTCCCGGCCGACCAGGCCCTCGACGGCCACGTCACCGGCGTCGTCGTGCAAGGTAGCCAGCAGCCGGACCAGCGCGGTCAACGCGTCCGGCACCGCACCGCCGAACATGCCGCTGTGCACGGCGTGCTCCAGCGTGCGGACCTCGACGAAGCAGTTGACGATGCCGCGCAGCGAGGTGGTCAGCGCCGGTTCGCCGATGTCCCAGTTGCCGGAGTCGGCGATCACGATGACGTCCGAGGCGATCTCGTCGCGGTACTCGGCGAGCAGCCGCTCCAGCGAATCGGAGCCGTACTCCTCCTCGCCCTCGATGAAGAGGACCACGCCGACCGGGAGGCGGTCGCCGAACGCGCGCAGCGCCGCGACGTGCGCCATGATTCCGGCCTTGTCGTCGGCCGCGCCCCGGCCGTAGAGGCGGCCGTCCCGCTCCACCGGCTCGAACGGGTCGGACAACCACAGCAGGCGGTCGCCGACCGGCTGGACGTCGTGGTGGGCGTAGAGCAGTACGGTGGGCGCGCCGGGCGGGGCGGCCTTCTTGCCGATCACGGCCGGCTGACCGCCGGAGCGCACGATCTTGACGTCGAGGTCGCAGCCGCGCAGCAGTTCGGCCACCGCCTCGGCCGACCGCTCCACGTGCGAGTGGTCGAAGCCCTCGAAGGCGATACCCGGAATGCGGACGAGACGTTCGAGGTCGGCACGGACTCCGGGCAGTTCACGCTCGACGGCGGCCCGCACCTCGGACTCGGACATGATCGGTGTGGTCATGACCGGCATCGTATGCCGGCCTTACTCGACGCCACCCGCCCCGCCCCGGTGCTCCCCCAGGATCCGCCGGTCAGCCGCGCCGGACGTAGTAGCGGGTGGGGTCGTGCGGGAGGGTGGGGGCGCCGTCGACCACCAGGTCCGCCGCCGCCTCCGTGCCGTCGGCGGCGAAGTGCGCCCGTTCGCCGGCGTGCCAGCGGCGCAGCTCTGGCAGGATCTCCGGCCCGTCCCGGGTGAGCGCGCGGGACAGCCGTAGCGGCGCCGGCGCGGTGACGAAGACCGACAGGGTCAGCTCCGGCCGAACCGCCGCCCGCGCCACGCTCACCCCCTCCACGATCAGCACCGGCCCGACCGGCACCGGCACCTCCCGCGGCAGGAAGCAGCGCCGCACCCAGCTGTACCGCCGGTACGCCCCGGGCCGCCCGTCCCGCAGCGGCACGAGCACCCACTCCTGCAGTCGCGGCCAGAAGGTGAGCTGGTCGTCCCAGCCGTCCAGCAGGTCGTCGGTACGCACCACCGGTGGCCGCCCCCCGCCCGGCAGCCCGGCCAGGGCGTCCGCGAGCCGCGCCGCGAAGACGCTCTTCCCCGCGCCGCTCGGCCCGTCGACGGCCACCATCCGGGTACGCCCCAACCGCGCCGGCCCGGCGAGCACCCGCCGCGCCAGCTCGGCGTACGCCTCGACCACCGCCACCGTCACCCGCCCGACGTTAGTGCCCACCACCGCCGCCGAGGCCCCGGCCGCCACCTGCCCGCTCGTCATCCCCGGCGCTCGGTCTCCGCCGGATCCCCGGCCCGCTGCCCCCGCTCGTCGCCCCCGGGGTAGGTGGTCCCCCGTCCGCTGGATCCTGCGGGGCGGCGGCGGCGTTCGGCCGCCGCAGCGGCGACGCCGCCGGCATGATCGGGAGGTGCTCCATGACGTGATGAGTCCGGGCGTCGACGCCCTCCTGGAACAGGCCCGGGCCGGGCTCCACCGGCTCACCCCGCATCAGACCGTCGAGGCGGTCCGCGCGGGCGCGCTGCTGGTCGACACGCGTACCGAGGCGCAGCGCCGCGAGGAGGGCGAGCTGCCCGGGGCGATCGTGATCGACCGGACCGTGCTGGAGTGGCGGCTCGACCCGGCGAGCGCCTGGCGGATCCCCGAGGCCACCGGCTACGACCGAAAGGTCGTGGTGGCGTGCCGGCAAGGCTACAGCTCCAGCCTCGCTGCGGCCGGTCTCCAGGCCCTCGGGCTGCGTCGGGCCACGGACATGATCGGCGGCGTGGAGGCCTGGCGGGAGGCGGGCCTGCCGATGTCCGACCGCCCCGCCGACATCCGCTACTGAGCCGGCCACGCCTCCGCCCGGCGGCCTCGGTCGGCGTGATCGCTCCCGGTCGCCTGGCTCCGCCGGCCGGCCCTCCGCCCGCCTGATCAACCCAGCGCCGGGGGCGAGGGCGGGTGTCAGGCGGGCGGGGCCCCGGGCGGGATGAAGGGCAGGTCGGCGGGCGGACCGGACTCGATCAGGCGCCAGAGGGCGGCCGTGTCGAGGTGCTCCTCGACGAGGTCCCCGAGCAGGTCCAGGGTTCGTTCCCGGGCGGCGGCGAAGGAGTTGTCGGGGGCGACCCGGAAGCCGGCCCGCCCGGCGAGCCGGGCCACCTCGGTGAGGAATCGGCGGCGGAACCCGTCGGACTCGAAGGCCCCGTGCCAGTGGGTGCCGTGCACCGCGCCGAGCAGCGCCCCCTCACCGCTGCCGTCGGCGTACCGGAGCAGCGGGGGCAGGGCCGGGTCGGTGGTGGAGACGTACCCGTGGTGGATCTCGTAGCCACGGACCTCGACGTCGCCGGCCGCGGCACCGGTGGACTGGCGGACGGTCTTGCCCGGGTCGAAGGTGATCTCGATGGGGAGCAGGCCCAGCCCGGGGACGCTGCCCTGGCGGCTCTCCACCGGGTCGTGGATGGCCCGGGCGAGCATCTGGAAGCCGCCGCAGATGCCGAGCAGCGGCTTGCCGGCGGCGGCGTGCGCCAGCACCGCGTCGGCCAGCCCGGTCTCACGCAGCCAGGCCAGGTCGGCCACGGTGGACTTGGAGCCGGGCAGCACGACCAGGTCGGCGGCGGCCAGCTCGGCGGGCTCGACGGTCAGCCGGACCCGGACGCCGGGCTCGGTGGCGAGCGCCTCGACGTCGGTGGCGTTGCTGATCCGGGGCAGCCGGACCACGGCGACGTCCAACCAGTCAGTGCCGTACGGGGCGCCGGGTCGACCGAGCACCCGGCCGTAGGCGAGGGAGTCCTCGGCGTCAAGCCAGAGGTCCAGCTCCCAGGGGAGCACTCCGTACGTCGGCCGGCCGGTGACCCGGTGCAGCATGTCCAGCCCGGGCTGGAGCAGCCCGCGATCGCCGCGGAACTTGTTGATCACGAAGCCGGCGATCAGCGCCTGGTCGGCCGGGTCGAGCAGGGCGACCGTGCCGAACATCGAGGCGAAGACGCCGCCCCGGTCGATGTCGCCGACCACAATCGTGGGCAGCCCGGCGTGCCGGGCGAGGCCCATGTTGACGTAGTCGCCACCCCGCAGGTTGATCTCCGCCGGGCTGCCGGCCCCCTCGCAGATCACCACGTCGTACGCCGCCCGCAGCTCGGCGAGCGCGGCGAAGGCGGTCCCGGCGAGCCGGGGACGCAGTTCGCGGTAGTTGCCGGCGGTGACCGTGTCGACGGCCTCGCCGAGCAGCACCACCTGGCTGGCGTGGTCGCTGCCCGGCTTGAGCAGCACCGGGTTGAAGCGCAGGTCCGGGGCGAGGCCACAGGCGGCCGCCTGCATCGCCTGGGCGCGGCCGATCTCGCCGCCGCGCCCGTCGGGGCCGACCACCACCGCCGAGTTGTTGGACATGTTCTGCGCCTTGAACGGCGCGACCTTCACGCCCTGCCGGTGCAGCCACCGGCAGATGCCGGCGGTGAGCACGCTCTTGCCGGCGTCCGAGGTGGTCCCGGCGACCAGCAGCCCGCCGCTCATCGCCCGCTCCCCCGCGCCGCCCCGGCCGAAGCCGCCGCCGCGCCCCTCGACCCGATGCCCGGGCGCGCAGGGCCCGCCACCCCCGCGCCGCTCGGTCCGGCGCCTGAACCCGCCGCGACGCGGGCGGCGACGGCTCCGCGCACTCCGCGCAGGGCCGACCGGCCGGCGGCACCGACCAGCCGCCCCACCGTGAGCGGGTACATCGCCGCGATCCCGAGCGCGGCGACGCCCACGGCGCCGGAGATCCGGGCGGCCCGCTTGAGGTGCCGCGCCTCGGGACGGGGGCCGTCGCCGAGGAACGGGCGCACCTCGGACCGGCCGAAGTAGACGTTGCGCCCGCCCAGCCGGACGCCGAGCGCGCCGGCCATGGCGGCCTCGCACTGGCCGGCGTTGGGGCTCGGATGGTCGTTGCGGTCGCGGCGCCAGACCTGCCAGGCGCGGCCACGGACGCCGTGGGCGGTCGGCGCGACGGCGATGGTGAGGAGCCCGGTCAGCCGGGCGGGCGCCAGGTTGAGCAGGTCATCGAGGCGGGCGGCCGGGGTGCCGAACCGGGCGTAGCGGGGCGAGCGGTGCCCGACCATGGCGTCGAGCGTGTTCGCCGCGCGGTAGCCGAGCAGGCCGGGCAGCCCGGCGACCGCGCCCCAGAGCAGCGGCGCGACGACCGCGTCGGAGGTGTTCTCGGCGACCGACTCGACGGTGGCCCGGGCCAGTTCCGACTCGTCCAGCGCGGAGGGGTCCCGACCGCAGAGGTGGCCGAGCCGGCCGCGGGCGGCGGGCAGGTCGCCCCGGCGCAGCGCCTGGCCCATCACCCGCGACTCGTGCCGCAGCGTGCGGCCGCCGAGGACGGTCCAGGTGCCGGCGGCCACCAGCGCCGCCCGGACCACCGGGTGCCGCCGCGTGGCCACCGTGGCGGCGACCCCGAGTAACACCGGAGCGCCCACGGCGAGAGTGGTGAAGGCCGCGCCGGCCGCCCGGTCCGGCCGGTAGATCCGCTGCTCCAGCGCCCCGGCCGCCCGGCCGAAGCCGGCCACGGGGTGCCAGCGGCGAGGGTCGCCGAGGAGCGAGTCCAAGGCGTAACCCACCACCAGTCCTGCCGCGCTCGCCGTCGCGGTCGCCTGCCGCACCCGTCACCACCTCCGGCCGGCCAGCCTAGTCGTACGGCGGGGTGACCACCGTCGCGTCGCCACCCCGCTCCCCCGTGCACGACTCCACCACTCAGGCGGGCACCGGCGTCCGCCCGCGCCCCCGCCGGCTCCGACCGGTCGGGGTGACGCCGGTGGCGGTGTCGTCCCCGACCGGGTCCAGCTCGTCGGGGGTCGCGTCACCGGGCTCGGCGGCCAGCTCGTCGCCGTCCTCGTCGTCGTCGCCGCCGGCGTCGTCGGCCCGGTCGTCGAAGGGGTCGCTCAGCGCGCCGAACTCACCGCCCGAGGGACCGTCCAGGTCCAGATCGGGCAGGTCGGGCCCGGTCTGCGGGGCACTGAACTCGGGCAGCTCGAACTCGTCGTCGAACGGCCGGTCGCCGAGCGCGGCCGGCACCTGCGCGGACGGCACCGGCTCGGTGGCCTCGCCGTGCACCCGGCGCTCCGCCTCGGCGTCCTCGACGGTGCTGGTGGTCACGCTGGGCCGGTTGCGCAGGAACCGGCCCCGACCGCGGGACAGGTCGTGGCCGACGGCGACGGCCTCCAGCTCGTAGAGGGTGCGGTGGTTGCCGGCGTCGTCGGTCCAGTCGCGGGTGTAGAGGCGACCGGCGACGACCACCGGGTCGCCGACCATCACCGAGGCGGCCACCCCCTCAGCCAGCTTGCGCCAGCAGTTGACCCGGACGCGCAGGCTGTTCCCGTCGACCCAGCGGCCGCTGTCCCGGTCGAGCCGGCGGGCGGTCGAGGCGACCTTGAAGTTGGCCACCAGGGTGTTGCTCTGGGTGGTGCGACGCCACTCGGGCGCGGTCAGCACGTTGCCGACGATGGTGACGTACGTATCGAACATCGTCCCTCCAGGGGAGATTCGGGGCTTGCCGTGGCGAGTCGACTCGACGCCGAGCCTCGGCCACCGGCCGCGCCACCGTCACCTCCACCGGCAAAGCCTGTGGACGACGCGGCCGGCTGTGGACAACCGCCTGATCAAGGTCCGGTCTGCTAGGGCCGACCGACCCTGGGGCGTTGACCTGGGCCGCAGCATGATCGGAATTACCCGGCGGGCCACGCCGGGGTCGGTTCCGGAACGACGCCGGCTGGGTATGGATTTGATCAACCGAGAGAAAGGCCAGCGAGATGATCCTCTGCTCACTCCGTACGACCGGTTCCGTCCGCGCCGAGGGTGAGGTTCGGCGATGAGCGCCGTGGCGAACCCCGCGACCGTGGCCGAGTGCCTGCGCGTCGGCGCCGGGTTCTCCCAGGGCGACCGGAACTGGATCGCCGAGCAGTTCGCCACGCTGGACGCCCGGCTGGCCGGTTTCCACGCCGACGCCACCGAGCTGGAGGTGTCGGTCAAGGACCGCGAGGCCCGGGGGCAGAAGGTCACCCTGGAGTGCTGGGTCGCGGGTCGGCAGAAGATCGTCACCACCTCCGCGGAGGAGGACCTGCACGCGGCGCTCAACGACGTCCGCGACGACCTGCGCCGGCGGCTCAACGACGCGAAGACCCGGCAGCAACCGCGCAGCAACAAGCACCTGCGCGACACCGGCCAGCCTGCGGGCGTACCCGCCCAGGCCGGCGACCGGGACGAACTGCCCGCCGCCGACCCGGACCGGGCCGACGCGGAGACCGCCTGACGGGAGCCCGCCCCGTCCGCCCGATGCGGACGGGGCGGGCGGGGGCTACCGCCGGGTAGCGTCGCGGCGTACCGTCGCGGTCGTGGAACCGGACGTGCTGGGACCGCCGTACGAGCGGCAGACGATCGACCTGGGCACCGACGACGAGGGACCGGTCGTCGCGACCCTGGTCCGCCGGCGGGCGGAGCGCCCGACCGGCCGGGCCGTGCTCTACGTGCACGGCTTCGTCGACTACTTCTTCCAGACCCACGTCGCCGACTTCTTCGCCGAGCGCGGCTGGGACTTCTACGCCCTCGACCTGCGCAAATACGGTCGCAGCCTGCTGCCGCACCAGACCCCGAACTTCTGCCACGACCTCAGCGACTACTTCCCGGAGCTGGACGCGGCCGCGAAGATCATCCGCGAGGGCGACGGGCACGACACCCTGCTCGCCATGGGCCACTCCACCGGCGGGCTGATCCTCTCGCTCTGGGCGCACGCCCGCCGCGAGGCCGGCCTGGTCGACGGCCTCTTCCTGAACAGCCCCTTCTTCGACATCAACGCGCCCTGGCTGGTCCGTCGACCCCTCGCGGCCGCCGTCTCCCGGCTGGGCCGCAGGGCGCCGCACCGCATCCTGCCGTTCGGGCTCGGCACCGTGTACGGCGAGAGCCTGCACGCCGACCACCGGGGTGAGTGGCGCTACGACCTGGCCTGGAAGCCGCTCGCCGGGTTCCCCGTGCGGGCCGGGTGGATCAACGCCATCCGTACCGCCCAGCGCCAGCTCCGCGCCGGGCTGGAGATCCCGGTGCCGGTGCTGCTGGCCTGCTCCACCCGGAGCTTCCGGGGCACCAAGTGGCACGAGTCGGCGACCCTCGCCGACGCCGTGCTCGACGTGGAGCACATGGTCCGCTGGGCGCCCCGGCTCGGCCGGCACGTCACGCTGGCCCGGTTCGACGGCGGGTTGCACGACCTGACGCTCTCCAGTCCCGCCGTACGGGAGCAGGTCTTCACCGAGGCCGGGCGGTGGGCGGAGGCCTTCCTCGCCGCCGGCCCCACCGAGCCGGCGCCGGACGGGCCACCGGCGGCCCGGCGGCCGGCCGACGACCGGGCCGGTGCGACCGCCGAGGGCTGACGGTCAGGCGCCCGGCGACACCGCGCCGAGCGCCGCCCGGATCCGGTCGAAGGTCGCGATCCGGTGGCCGCCGCCCTCGGCGGGCAGCACCAGACCCAGGCAGTGCACCGCGAGGTCGCCGCCCGCAATGACCTCCGCGCCGAACACCGGCGCGCCGACGTGGCCGTCGGGCAGCGCCGTGCCGAGCCGGATGTCGTCACCGTCGCGGACCACCCGCTCGATCACCGCCTCCAGCGGCCGGGACCCGTCGTCGGCGACACCGAGCGCGAGCACGAACGCCGACCCGGGGACCGTCCCGATCCCGGCGATGACGTCCGCGGGCGCGGCCAGCTCGTCGGTCACCGGCTGCGTCCGCCACTGCCAGCCCTCGTCCGCGGCGTGCTCGTGCAGGCCCCTGGCGAGCATGGCGGCGAACCCGACCTCCGGAAAGTGGGCCCACTGCGCGGCGAAGTCCGCCAGCAGGATCGCGTCCGCGGCCCCCGCGGGCTCGGTCACGCTGGGCCGCAGACCGAACTCCCCGTACGGTGCCCGGGTGATCGCGTCCGCGGTCAACAGGTACTCGCGTGCCAGCTGCCGGCCGTCGGCGGCCGTGACCAGCTCGGTGAAGAAGAACGCCGTCCCGAAGCCCCGGCCGGTGTCACCCGGCCGGTCGAGCTGGCCGACGGGCAGGATGGCGCGGCCGACGAGCTTGCAGAGCTCGGAGGCGATGTCATTCTCGGTTTCCGGGTCGAGCAGCACGACGCCGAGGGTACGGACCGTCGCCCCCGTCCGTCTGCCGACCCGCGTAACCCGGGTGCCGCCGACGGGCGTGCCGTGCGACGCTGGCCGGCGACGTGGCCGGGACGACCCGTTCCCCCGCGCAACCGGGCGGCGGCGGTACCCTCTTGGCGCGACACCCACGACGCGCGCCCGTAGCTCAGCGGATAGAGCAGGGGACTTCTAATCCCAAGGCCGCAGGTTCGAATCCTGCCGGGCGCACCCACGTCACCGCAGGTCAGCGGCTTCCCGCTCCCGGTGGAGACGATCACCACGGCCCCGTACAGCCATTCGTACAGCCAAGTCAGCCGAAGAGATGCTTCGCGGCCTGGTCCACGGCGGCCCGCTCGATCTCCGGCAGGACGTGGGCGTAGCGATGGGCGCGGAAGAGTGCGAGATTCTGCGCCGGCACGGGCACCGTCCGCCGGGACCGCTCCGTCTTCGGGGCGACGAGTTGCAACCGGCCCTCCGCGCGCTGGACGGTTTGCCGAACGGTCAGGGTGCCGGCGTCGAAGTCGATGTCCGCCCAGGCGAGCCCCGAGCAGTTCCCGCGTCGGAGTCCCACCGTCAGCGCGCAGACGTACAGCGCTTCCAGGCGGTGACCCCGCAGTGCATCGAGCAGCCGCTTGGCCTCTTCCACGTCCAGGGCGCGACGCTCGACCTGACGCATGGCCGGTGGACGCACCGACTTCGCGGCGTTGCGGTGCACCAGCTCCTCCCGCTCAGCGTCACCGAGCGAGTTGCGGATCAGACCGTGGATGTGCCGCACGGTCGTTGCCGAAAGACCGGCGTCCGTCTTCTCCGCGAGGAGGCGACGGATGACCGTCGGAGTGAGCTTGTCGAGCGCCAGCTTCCCGACCGCCGGACGGATGTGGTTCTCGATGAGCTTCCGGTAACCCGGCAAGGTGGAGGGACGCGTCCCGTCGCGCTCCTTCATCCGCGGTCGCCAAGGGCGTGAAGCGGCGCCGGCGCACGGCGCACGTGGCGAAGCGGATGCGGTAAACGCCGAGCGCCGCCCGTTGTGTGGGGGGAACGGGCGGCGCCGGGCACCGGGTCCGTACTGAACACGGACCCGAGGTTTGGACGGAAGGCCGGGGTCGTTGCCCTCGGCGGTTTACGCCTGGGGCGGCCGGGTGCAGAAGTCCTTCGGACCCCGACCTTCCGCGCGGTGAAGAGTATCGGCGCCCACTGACACTCGGGCGCCGGCTATGGCCAATTTAAGGCGCCGCTAAGCCGTCGATTAGCCAGTGATCACCTCGGCGGTCGGCGCGCAAGCGGTTAGCGTCAGCCCTGGTCGCGGACTGGTGCAGTGCACATATTCAGGTATGCAGTATTCCTCGGTGCTGCCGTGTGGTCATGGTCAGCGGGGCAGCGTGGTGGCGTCAGGGAGTGGGCCGGAAGGTTGAGCGCGCTCGGGCTGAAGGTGCTGCGCGGGGGCCCTGACGGATGTCAGGGCACCGCGTCTCAGAGGTGGTTATGGACGGGCCGATGGGTCAGCAGGTGCCTCGGTCGGCGTCGGTGATGAGCTGCGTGACGAGGTCGGGATGGCTCACCATCGCGACGTGGCCCGTCCCCCGACGTCAGCGTCGCCGCGGGTTGCCCGGTGCACGGCCGACCGGATTGTCGAGCGCCGACCCGACACCCTCCCCGTGCAACCTTTCGCCATCCGGCTCCGACAAGAAGACGACCAGAGCACACCGACCACACGGGTTGAAGAAGGGAGCAGGATGCGGCCCGACCTCGAACGGGAGTACGTCGAGTACGTGACGGCACGGTTGCCCCGCCTGCACCGCACGGCGTACCTACTCTGCGCCGACGCGTTCCAGGCGGACGACATCGTCCAGACGACGCTGACGGCGTTGTACGTGAACTGGAAGCGAGCGGCCACCGCGGACAATCTCGACGGGTACGTGCACCGGATCATGGTGCGGCGCTACCTCGACGAACAGCGGCGCGGCTGGTCGAAGGTACTGCTCGGCGACCGCGTCCCGGAGCTGTCCGCACCCGCCGACCAGGGTGTCGAGGAGCGGGACGCATTGGTGACGGCATTGCGGGCGTTGCCCAAGGGGCAGCGGGCCGTCGTGGTGCTGCGCTACTTCGGTGACCTGTCGATCGAGGCGACCGCGGAAGCCCTCGGCTGCTCGGCGGGCAACGTCAAGAGCCAGTGCTCGCGCGGTCTCGCCGCCCTACGCGAGGCGCTCGACGCACGGCATCCGGTCATGACCGCACAGGGAGCGAGGATCAAGGCATGAACGACGAGCAGGAGCTGCGCGACCGGTTGGCGGCGGTCGACGTGCCGCCGAGCCGCATCGAGCTGGACGTGGTGGTCCGCGCCGGACGCCGGCGCGCCTTTCGCCGCCGATCGGTACAGGCGACCGGGGGGGTGGCGCTGGCCACAGCCGTGCTGCTCGCGGTGCCGGCGATCCTGACCAGGGCGGAGGCGCGGCCGGCGGGGCCGGCCGGTGCCCGTCCGGCAAGCGCCTCGGCGAAGGCGGACACCGGCCTGGCCAGCGCCGCGGCGGAGGCGACCGCCTCGGCCGGCCCGGCCGGCCCGTGCCGGATGACGGAGCTGCCCGTACCGGCCGGGATGACGGACGTCACGGCCGTCGCGGTGGATCCGACCGGCAGGTACGTCGTCGGGCACAGCGTCGTCGGGCAGGATTTCCGGCCGGTCCTGTGGACCGACGGGCAGCCGCAGGCGTTGCCGATGCCCGGCAAGTCGGTCCAGCCGATCGCCGCCAACGCCAGCGGCGTCGTGGTCGGCCTCGTGGAGGAACCCCAGCAGGAGTACGTCTTCCGCTACGAGAACGGCGCGTACGCGAGGCTGCTCACCCCGCCGGGTGACTGGCACGTGTACCCGGTCCCGGCGATCAACGCGGCCGGTGACATCGTCATCAACGCGGAGCCGCGCGGCAACTCGGGCGGCAAGGACAGCATCGTGCTGCTCTGGAAGGCCGGCTCGACGACCGCCGTCAAGCTGCCGCTGCCCGCCGGCGCCAACGCCTTCGACATCACCGACGACGGCACGATCGTCGGCGCGATGTACAAGGACGGCATGGCCACCGCGGCGTACGCCTGGGACCAGCGGGGCAACGGCCGCAAGCTGCGGGTGCCGGCCGGCCAGACCGGCGCCGCGTACGCGGCCCGGGGCGAGTGGGCGACGGGCGGCCTGTGGCCGTCCATGTCCGCGGCGCGGTGGAACCTCCGCACGGGCGAGGTGACCAGTCCAGGTACGAGGAAGCCAGCAGCGACGAAGTCCGGATCGGAGGGGCCCGGCGATGCGGTCAACGCCTCCGGCTGGGTCGTCGCCCGTGGCGCGGTGCTGCTGCCCGGCGGCGCCACTGTCGAGCTCGCCACGCCCCGCGGGCAGACCAGCCGCGCGGCCGACGTGTCCGACACCGGCCTGGTCGTGGGTCAGGCGGTGACCGACGGTCGCGACGCGCAGAACCTCGGGCCGCGCGTCTGGCGTTGCTGATCCGACCGTGCGGAAGGGGCGGCCGGTGGCGGACATCCGTCACCGGCCGCACCACCGTCAGCCCTGTCGTTCCCGGCCACTCCCGGCGGGCGTTTCCCGCAGGAAGTCGAGCAGCAGCCGGGTCACCGCCTCGGGCCGTTCCAGGCTGGGCAGGTGGCCCGCCCAGTCGATTTCGACGTGCCGGGCGTCGGCCAGTTCCTTCGACAGCCGGACCGCGATCTGGCGGAAGTCCGGCAGGTCGTGATCGCCGGAGACCAGCAGGGTGGGGGCGGTGATGTCGGCGAGGTCGAAGTCGGGCCGGATCTGCGGGAACTCCTCGACGGCGGCCAGTTGCACCTCGAAGGCGTGCCGCTGCATCTCGCGTACCTGCTCGCGGGTCGCCTCGTCGGCATGCGGGCCCAGCCAGAGTTCCACGTTGAGCTCGGTCGCGCCCGCGACGTCCCCGGCTTCCAGCAGCGCGTCCTCGCGCTCGCCGAACGCCTGGAGTTCGGCGCTGGGCTCGTGCCCGGCCAGCGCGGTGCAGAGCAGCGCCAGGCACGTGACCCGGTGCGGCCGGCGGGCGGCGATCTCCAGTGCGAGCCGGCCACCACCGGACGACCCGACCAGCGCGAACTCCTCGGCGCCGAGCTGGTCCAGCAGGTCGATGACGTCCTGGGCGTTGTCGTACGGCCGGTCCGGGAGGGGCGAGTCGCCGTAGCCGCGCATGTCGCTGCGGACCACCCGGTAGCCGGCGTCGACCAGGGCCGGCAGCTGTGGGTCCCACATCCGCCGGTCGCAGGCCGTGGAATGCAGCAGGGCCACCGTAGGGCCGTGCCCGGCCACGTCATGTGCCAGTGTCATCGGCCCAACCTAGGGGTCCGGCTCCCGGCGCACACCCGGATTTCACCGCGTGTGCGCCGCGCCACCGTGATTCCTCCGGTCAGGGCTGCGGTGTCCACACCCAGGGCGTGGTGGTGCTGACCTCGTGCAGACCGAGCCGGCGCAGGATGGGACAGCTGTCCGCGGAGGCGTCGACCATCAGGTATTTCAGGCCCCGGTCGACGGCGATCCGGGCGCGCCGGGCGACCAGCGCCCGGTAGATGCCCCGCCGACGCCACCGGGCCAGGGTTGAGCCGCCCCAGAGCGCGCCGAACTCGGTGCCCGGGATGACCACCAGCCACGCGGCGGAGACGAGTTGCCCCTCGGCCTCGGCGACCAGCACGACGATGTTGTCGGGGGCCGTCTCGATCCGGTCGGCCAGATCGTCGGCCAGCCAGCTGAAGTCGGCTCCCCACACCTCGGTCTGCAGGGCGGCGATCCGGGCCAGGTCCGTCCGGTCGGTGGTGGGTCGGACGGTCACGCCGGCCGGCGCCTCGCCCGCCGTCACCAGGTCGGACGCCAGGCCCACGACCACGGTCTCCTCCGGTTCCGGCGCGAAACCGGCCAGCCGGAGCCGCTCGGTGAGGTCCGCCCGGTCGTGGCCGTACGTCTTCCACTCGACCGCCTGGCCGCGGGCGGCGAAGTCGGCCCGGACCCGCCCGATCAGGGCGTCCAGTTCGTCCACCGAGAGCCCGTCGAGGTCACGGGCGAAGGCGAGGCCCCGGGACGGGGTGGTGATCCGAAGGACCGGGCCGTCCCAGGACGGGGTCCAGGTCTTCGGCAGCCGGTCGGCGATGGTACCGCGCACCTGGTCGTCGTGGCGGAGCAGGAGCAGGTCACGAGTGGTCATGCAGCGGATTCTGGCACCCGGAGCGAGGGATTTTCCGGCCCCGGGCGCCGACCGCCGGTAGCGGGCGAAGGTTGGGGTGAGGCGGCGGCCGCGGGACCCGGCCGCCGCCTCGCCGCGCCGGTGAGGACGCGGATCGCGACGCCGTACGGATGACCGGGGGGTAGGTCATCCGTACGGCGTCGCGGTGCCGACACCGGACGGGCGGAGGGGGGGTGGGTGCCCGCCCGGAGTCGTAGTTAGTTGGCCGGCGGGGCGGTCGGCTTGTGGTCGCCGGGCGCCTCGGTGCGCTGGCCTGCGGAGGTCGGGCGGGGCTGCGGCTTGCCGGTGGGGTGGCTCGGGGTGGCGGTGGGTCGGGCCGCCCGGCTGGGCTTGCCCTTCTCGTTCGCCAGCAGCGTGTCGCAGTACGCGGCCACCTTCTCCTGGTCACCGGCGGTGGTGATCAGCACGCGGAACGCCGGGTTCTCCAGCGCCTTGCCCGGGTTGTCACCGACGCCGGCCCGGTAGGCGTGGCAGAGGCCGACCAGGTTCGGCGACGGGGAGCCCTTTGCCTCGGCCGGCGAGCCCTTGCCGCGGTCGGCGGCGTCGGAGGGCTTGCCGGTGGCGTGGGCCGACGGCTTCGCGGCCGGATTCAGCGGGTCGGGCAGCGTACCGGTCGCGGCGGCGAGCGCCACGCCACCGGTGGCGGCGACGGCGAGCGCCGTGGCGCCGGCCTTCAGGGTGAGGAGTTTCGCGAGGGCGGTGTCAAGCATCGAGCAGCTCCGTCTGGGGGATGGAAGTGCGGACGTGCCGCCCGGCGTGCCTCCGGCGCAGCGGTGTTCCCGGCCGGGACGCCGGGAGGTGGTGCTGACGCGCGAAGCGACCCCTGGCCGGGTGGGGATTACCGGCTGTCACCGAGGCCCGACGGTGACGCCGCTGGGTGATCAGTCGACGACGCCGCAGGTCCGCTGGTCGGAGGGTCTGTTCATGCATCTCGTGCCTCTCAGCGCCGGCCGCCGGCAAGATGTCACACCGCTACCGTCCGCTGTCAGACATCGACCGCCAGCGACGGAAAGCGCACGGTGGCCGGCATCGGGGCCAACCCGAACGCGGTGAACACCGCCCGGTCCTGGAAGACCACGTTGCGGCTGATCCCCGCGCCCGTGACGGTGAGGACCTGCACGGTGTGCGGGACGTACGCGTCCCCGTCGCGCACGTACGCGGCCAGCGCGGGCTGGCCGTTGGCGGCGGTGGGCAGCATCCGCCAGTCGGTGCCGCGCATGGCGAAGGCCCGGGCGATGAACCGGCCGTAGCGCTCCCGACCGACGTACCAGTTGAGCACCGGCGGCATCTCCAGCACCGCGTCGGCGGTGAGCAGCCGGGTCAGCGCGTCGACGTCGGCCCGCTCGAAGGCGGCCACGTACCGGTCCACCAGCGCCCGCCGGTCCGGGTCGGCCGGCTCGGCGACCTGCTCCTCCCGGACGGCGACCGCGCCCAGCCGGGCGCGGGCCCGTTGCAGCCCGCTGTTCACCGCGGCCGGCGTGGTGGCGAGGGTCTCGGCGACCTCGGCGGCCGGCTGGCCGAGCACGTCGCGCAGGAGCAGGATGGCCCGCTGCCGGGGCGGCAGCAGTTGCAGGGCGGCGACCAGCGCCAGCCGCAGGCTCCCCCGGGCCGCGACCACGGCGGCCGGGTCGAGCAGCGCGTCGGGGACGGGCTGCAACCAGGGCACCTCTCCCACCACCATGCGGGCGTCCGGGTCGGGGTTCGGCGCGACGAGGTCCGACGGCAGCGGCCGCCGGGCCCGGCCGCGCAGCGCGGTGAGGCACGCGTTGGTCGCGATCCGGTGCAGCCAGGTCCGCAGCGAGGCCCGCTCCGGGTCGTACCGGTCGAAGGCCCGCCAGGCCCGCAGCAGCGTCTCCTGCACCAGGTCCTCGGCCTCGTGCACCGAGCCGAGCATCCGGTAGCAGTGCGCCAGCAACTCCCGCCGGTAGGGGCTGGTCCGCCGGTCGAAGTCCGCGCCGATGTCCGTCACTGGTCCGTCCCTCCGTGTGCCCTCCCCATACCTACCGGCCCGGCCCCCGGAATTCATCGCCGACGGACCGATGAGTTTCCGCCCGACGCCAAGTAGGTACCGGCGAGATCCAGACCACGGAAGGACGACCATGACGGACACCGGAACCATCCACGCCCGCGACGACCGGGCGGTACGCGAGGTGTTGCACGCCCTCGGCGCCGCCTGGGCGGCCAACGACGCCGACGCCTTCGCCGACCGCTACACCGACGACGCGACGGTGGTGCTGCCCGGCGGGGTGTTCCACCAGGGCCGGGAGGAGGTCCGCCGGTACATGGCGGCCGCCTTCGCCGGCCCGCTGAAGGGCTCCACCTCGGTCAACGAGCCCGAGCACGTCCGCCTCCTCGGCGACCGGGCCGCGGTGGTGGTCAGCCGCAGCGGCTTCCGGCTCCCCGGCGAGGAGACGCTTTCCGCCGACCGGCTCCGCCGCGCCACCTGGGTGCTGTCCCGGCACGACGCCGGGTGGCGGGTCGAGGCGTACCACAACTGCCCGGCCTGACCGGGCCTCCGGCCGCCCGCCCCCGGCGGGCGGCCGGAAACCGGATGACGGCCGCGCCGCCGCCATCCACCATCGACGGATGCCACATCATCGACCGGCCGAGCCGGACATCCGGCGGTACTACACCGAGGTCTACGCCGAGGCGGAGCGGCTGCACCGCGCCCCGCAGGGCGGCTGGAGTCGGCGCGTACCCGGGACCTGCTGTCCCGGCTGCTGCCCGCACCGCCGGCGACGGTGCTCGACGTCAGCGGCGGCCCGGGCGCGTACGCGGGCTGGCTCGCGGCGGCCGGCCACCGGGTGCACCTGGTCGACCTGGTGCCGGCGCACGTGGCCGCCGCCCGGGACGCCCACCCGGAGATCGTCGCCAGCGTGGGCGACGCCCGGGACCTGCCGCTGCCCGACGACTCGGTCGACGCGACCCTGCTGCTGGGTCCGCTCTACCACCTCACCGAGCGGGCGGACCGGGTGACCGCGCTGCGCGAGGCGGCCCGGCTCACCCGGCCCGGCGGGCCGGTGATCGCGGCGGTGATCAGCCGCAACGCCGCGCTGATGGACCTGACCCGGCAGGGTGTGGTGGACGAGCGCACCCGGCCGATCCTGCTCGCCACGTACGCCAGCGGGGTGAACGACCCGGAGACCGGCTTCACCACCGCCTACTTCCACCGCCCTGAGCAGGTGATGGACGAGTTCACCGCGGCCGGCCTGCCGACCCCCGACCTGTACGGGGTGGAGGGTCCGCTCTGGCCCCTGCTGGACGCGTTGGACGTCGGACCGGACGACCGGCTCTTCCGGGACGCGGTCGACTGCGCGGCGGCGTTCGAGCGGGACTCGGCGGTGATCGGGGCCAGCTCGCACCTGCTCGCGGTCGCCCCCGCCTGACCGGGGCCGACCGGCCGCCCGCCGCGGCCGGTCAGGCGGAGCGTCGGGTCAGGACGCGTCGCGCATCCGGAGCGGCAGGGCGCGGCTGTCGTCCTGGCCGTGGCCGGCCGCGTGGGCGGCCTCCCCCGCCTCGCGGGCCGCGTCCACCAGCGGCAGCCGGGGCTCGGCGGCCAGACAGAGCCGCAGGTCCTTGGTGAGCATGTCGACGGTGAAGCCGGCGGTCTCCGGCGGCCCGGACGCCAGGATCTGGCGTACCGGCGGGAAGGCCGCGCCGAGCGGGCCGGCGGCGATCAGCTCGTCCACCACGTCGGGCGGGAGGTCGAGGGTCGCGGCCAGCCGCAACGCGTCGCCGATCCCGGCGAGGGCGAGGCCGAGGGTGAGGTTGCGGACCAGCTTGGCCGCGCTGCCGGCGCCGACCGGCCCGACGTGCCGCACCTTCTCCGGGTCGCCCCAGAGCTCCAGCAATGGGCGGGCCGCGGCGACGTCCGTCTCCTCCCCGCCGACCAGCACGCCCAGAGTGCCCTCGGTGGCCGGCCCGACCGAGCCGTAGACCGGCGCGTCCACGTAGCGCAGCCGGTGCTCGCGCAGTCGCGTCGCCATCCGCCTAGAGGCGTCCGGGCCGATGGTGCTGCCGTCCACGACCAGGGTGTCCGGGTCGGCGCCGGAGGCCACCCCGTCCGGACCGAGCAGCACCTGCTCGACGGCGTCCGGGTCGGCGAGCATCAGCACCACCACGTCCCGGTCGCAGGCCGCGGCGGCCGGTGTGGGGGCCACCGTCGCGCCGTCGGCAGCCAGGGCGTCGGCCCGGCCGCCGGTACGGTTCCAGACGGTCAGGTCGTGTCCGGCGGTCAGCACGTGACGGGCCATCGGGGTGCCCATCCGGCCCAGTCCGAGGAAGGCGACCCGCAGTCGCCGTGATTCGTTGCCCATGCCGGCAGTCAACCGTACGATCGCCGGGCGCGCGCGCCCGGCGATCAGCGACGCGCCACGTACCGTGGGTGACCGGTTGCAGTCCGACATGCTATTCTCCGGCGTCGATCCACCCGTGCGGACCCGACCGGGTCGCTGCCGGAAGGACACCTCCCCCGATGCCGGTCGCTGCCGTCACGACCTCGCCGCCGTCCGCCTGGGACCGGCCGGCGGGCGGCGCGTTCACCCTCGTCTTCACCACGCTGCCGGCGCTGCTCCGGCTGACCTGTGGCCTGGTCGGCGCGGTGACCGCCCTCGCGGTCCGGACGCCGCCGGTGCGGGTGGGCCTGCTGGTGCCCCTGGTCGCGGCGCTCACCGCCTGGTCGGTCTGGTACGCCGCCCGGGCCCTGTGGCGCGGGGTGACCGGCCCGCTGGTGGCCGGTGACGTCGCGCTCACCACCGCGGCCTGCCTGCTCGTGCCGTGGCTGGTGGCGCCGGAGGTGCTGCCCGGCGAGGGGAGCTGGATCGCGATCCTGGCCAGCACCACCGTGATCAACGTCCAGGCCACCGCCCCGGCCCGCTGGTCCGTCCCGGCGGGGCTGCTGGTCACCGCCGGCTACGTTCTCGGCACGACGACCGCCGGCAACCCGGTCGAGGCCCGCGCGCACGCCGCCACGCTGCTGGTGCAGACCGGCTGCACGGCGATGGTGACCGCGGTGATGCGGCGGCGGATCGGTCGCGCCGACCGGGCCTTCGGCGACTACCAGCGGCTGGCCCGGGCGGCGGTGGTCGCGCGTACCGCGCGGGAGGCGGAGTGCCGGCAGAACCGGGACCTGCACGACACCGTCCTGGCGACGCTGACCATGGTCGGGCTCGGCGCGGTGGCCGGCCCGTCGGCCGCGCTGCGCGACCGGTGCGCGGCCGACCTGCGTACCCTCGCCGCCCTGGCCGACGCCCGGTCGGTGCCGACAGCCGGGCCGACCGCGCTGGACGACCGGCTGCGGGCGGTCCTCGCCCGACTGCCCGAGCTGCCGGTGCGCGCGACGCTGGCGCCGTGCGCGGTCCCGGCGGAGGTCGCCGAGGCGCTCGCCGAGAGCGCCGCCGCCGCGCTGTCCAACGTGGTCCGACACGCGCCGGGCGCGAAGGTCACGCTGGGCCTGGCCCGGGTCGGCGACGCCGTCGTGGTCGAGGTCGCCGACGACGGTCCCGGCTTCGACCCGGCCACGGTCCCGCCCCACCGGTACGGCCTGCGCGAGTCGATCCGCGGCCGGATGGCCGCGGTGGGCGGTCGGGCAGAGGTGGCCTCCGCCCCTGGCGCCGGCACCACGATCCGGCTGGGGTGGCCCGGTGACCACTGACCTCGACCCGGTGCCTCCGGGCGGCGGCCCGCCCCGGACCCGGCGACGGGGGGTGCCCACGCCACCCGCCGGGAACCGGGACCGCGATCCTGCCGCCACCGGTGGCGCTACTCGGGCCCGCCCGGAGGGGCCGGCCGGGTGGACGGACGCCGCGGGGGCCGGCGGCGCGGCGACCGCCGTGGCCCGGGCCTCCGACCGGGGCGCCCGGATCGCCGCGATGGCGATCGCGCTGGCCTGGCACACCGCCATCGGACTGCCCGCGGTGCTGGGCGCCTGGTCGGGGCTCGCCGCGCCGATGGTGGTCGCCGCCGGCTGGGCGGTGACCGCGGCGATCGGGGTGGCGACCGGCGTACGCCTGCTGCGCGGCGCGACCCCACCCGCCCGCTGTCTCACCGTGGTGCTGCTGGTGGTCGACGCGGCAGTCTTCGCCGCCGCCGGGGAGCGGTACCTGTTCAGCGCGGCGAACTGGGTATGGAGCGGGCTCGCCTGGTTCTTCCTGCTGGTGCTCTGGCGCCGCCCGGTCGGCTGGCTGCTCGCGGTGCTGGGCGTGCACGGGGTGATCGCGCTGGGCGCGGTGCTCGGGCAGGGGGCGACCGCCCCCGCCGACCTGACCCGGTACGCGATGTACGTCTACGGCACCTCGTCGCTGCCGGTGGCGGTCTTCGCCGGGGCCGCCGCGATCGCCGTCTTCGCCCGGGACCGGGCGGCCACCGCCGCGGCCGCCGGAGCGGTGGCGGCGGAAGGGGTGGCCGCGGAGCGGGCCCGGGAGGACCGCCGGGCGCGGCTGGCCCTGGTCAGTGGCACCGCCGAGGAGGTGCTGGCCGCCCTCGCGGCCGGCCACGCCGACCCGGCCGACCCGGAGGTGCGGCGGCGCTGCGTGCTGGCGGCCGCCCGGCTGCGCCGGCTGATCGCCGAGTCCGACGACGTGCCCGACCCGCTGCTGCACGAACTGCGGGCCGCCGCCGACCTGGCCGAGCGCAACGGCCTCCCGATCGAGCTGATCGCCATCGGCGTGCCGCCGGACCTGCCGGTGGAGGTACGCCGCCGACTCGGCGACCCGCTCACCGCGGCGCTCGCCGACGCCCGGCGGTGGGCCCGGCTGACCGTGGTCGCCGGGGCGGACGAGGTGGTGGTCAGCCTGGTCACCCCGGACCACGACGGGCCGGATTCGACCGGGCCGCCCGGCGCCGACGAGGCGGGTCCGGTGGAGCACGTGCACGAGCGGGACGGGGAGATCAGATGGACGCAGACCCGGTGGCGGAGGACGTGACCGGCGCGTCGCCGATCGGCGTGGCGATCGTGGACGACCACCCGGTGGTGATCGACGGGGTGCGGGCCTGGCTGGCCGCCGAGCCGCGGCTGCGGGTGCTGGCCACCGGGGACGACCCGGACGTGGTGCTCCGGGCCGCTCCGCGGGCCGAGGTGGTCCTGCTCGACCTGCGGCTGCACGGCCGGATGGTGTTCGACAAGCTGGTTGAGCTGAGCGCCGCCGGCCGGCGGGTGGTGGTCTACTCCGAGCACACCGATCCGGACACCATGCTCGCCGCGCTCGACGCGGGGGCGGTGGCGTTCCTCGCCAAGCATGAGGGACGCGAGCACTGCGTCGCTACCGTGCTCGCCGCGGCCAACGACCGCCCGTACGTGCCGCCGGCGCTGGCCGGGGCGATGGTGGGTGACCCCCGGCCGGACCGGCCGGCCCTGTCCGACAAGGAACGTGAGGCGCTGCTGCTGTGGTTCCAGTCGATGTCGAAGGCCTCGGTGGCACGCCGGATGCGGATCAGCGAGCACACCGTCAAGCAGTACGTGGACCGGGCGCGGATCAAGTACACCCGGGCGGGCCGGCCGGCCGCCACGAAGGCGGCGCTGCTCGCCCGGGCGATCGAGGACGGGCTCGTCCGGCCGGAAGAGATCGGCATCTACCGGTCACAGGCGGCCTCCGACCGGCCGACCCCCTAACGGGTGTCATGACACCGAGCGTGTCCTCGGCGACGCTCGACGTACCGCCAACCGTCCCCGGGAGGTCGTGACCGTGCAGGAGGACGCCGCACCCTTCTTCGTCGGGCCGCACCGCTTCGACGCCGACGACGACGCCGCCCGCCCCGTGCTCGACCGGCGGTACGCGCTGGTCCCGGAGCCCGGCGAGCAGGTGCTCGCGCTGCACCGACTCCGGGTGGCGGGTCACCTGCTCGGCCCGACCGAGGGCGCCCGCAGCTGGGTGCTTCCCGCGCCCGCGACGGTCACCGTCACCGACCGTCGGGTCGCGTACGTGTGCGGCGGTTCCGAGCTGGCCCTGGTCGCCGGGCGGGCCAGCTCGACGGGCGCCCGGCACCGGCGCCCGGGCCGGCTGTCCCGCCTGGTCAGTGGGCAGATCCGCTGGCAGTGGCCGTCCCGGCTGGAGGTGCGGGCCGACCACCCGGACGGCGACGCCGATCTGCTGGTCGTCTGCGACGCGCTGCGCACCATCCGGCAGCCGGCGCTCGCCCTCGGCGGTCCGGTCCCGCTGGTGGCCGAGCTGGCCCGGCAGGTACGCCGGTCGGTCGCCGCCTTCCGGCTGGTGCACCCGGAGCTGGTTGACCTGTCGCCGCCGGAGCGGGACGAGCTCGCCACCCGGCTCGTGCCGACGCCCGTCCCGGCGACGGGCCGGATCACCCTGCCCGGGTCGCTCCCGGTCGAGTTCCTCTCCCGGGACGACTACTACCGCCCGCAGGCGGAGCCCGGCGCAGACCGGCCCCGCCGGTCGGCCCTCCCCCACCGCCCCGGCTCCGTCTGCTGACCCGCGCCGCCCCGAGGCGCCGCGGTCCTGGTGCGGAACGGCTCCCAGCGGCCGAGCCGTCCAGGATCTCGGGCGGCGCGGGCCCGGCGGCAGGGGCGGGTCAGCTGGCCAGCGGGAGGGCGTCGCGGGTGGTGCGGGCGCGGGTGCGGAGGCGGCGGAGCATCCGGGCGTCGGTGAAGCCGACGGCCCGGGCGGCCGACTCCACCGTGGCGCCGTGCCCGATCAGGTGCTCGGCCCGCTCCACCCGCAGCAGTTGCTGGTAGCCGAGCGGGGTCAGCCCGGTGGCCTGCCGGAACAGCCGGCTCAGGGTGCGCTCGGACACCCCGCAGGCGGCGGCCAGTCCGGGCAGCGGCAGCGGCTCCGAGAAGCGGGCGTCGATCAGGTCCTGCGCCCGGTGCACCGCGTCGGAGAGATGCGAGCGGTACCGCATCATCGCGCTGGCCTGCTGTTCGTGGCCGTTGCGCCGGGCGTACACGACCAGGGTGCGGGCGATCCGGGCCGCCGCCGACGGGCCGTGCCGGGTGGCCACCAGGTGCAGCGCCACGTCGATGCCGCTGGCGATGCCGGCCGAGGTGACCACCCGGTCGTCGACCACGTAGAGCACGTCCCGGACCACCCGGGCCGCCCGGTGCCGCCGGGCCAGCTCGTCCTGCACCTCGTGGTGGGTGGTGCAGCGCCGCCCGTCGAGCAGGCCGGCCCGGCCGAGCGCGAAGGCCCCCGCGCAGACGCTCGCGACCGTGCCGCCGCGCGCGTGGTGGTCGGCCAGCCGCCGCAGGTCGGCGACCCCGACCGGCCCCGCCGGACCGGCCGGGACCGCGCCGGCCAGCTCGGCGACGGTACGGACGGTGGCGAACCGCCCGGCGAGGGCGTACTCGGTGCGGGTGACGATGTCCCCGGTCGACAGGGTGCGCGGGTCGGCGAGGACCTGCTCCAGCGACGCGTCCGCCGGCAGGTCGCGGTGCGGGATGGGGAAGGTGACCGTCGCGTCGGTCACGAAGGTCATCTCGTACCCCAGGTCGGCGCCGACCCGGGTGGTGGTCTCCACGCACTGCTCGGTGCGGATGCCGCATACCGTCACCTCGCGGACGCCCGCGAGGGTGAGCAACTGCTGGAGGTTGGTGGTGGTGAAGGCGTTGTGCGAGGTCTTGACCAGCGTGGGTTCCCCGTCGACCGGGGACAGCCCGTCGATCAGCCGGACGTGACCGAGGGCCGGGTCGAAGACCGTGCCGGTGCCGGGTTCGGCGTGCAGGACCCACACCACCAGGTCACCCCGACCGCGGGCGGCCGCGACCAGCCGGTCGACCTGACCGACGATGTCCGGCTGCGAGGCGTACGCCCAGATCGGACGCTGGCGGAACGACTCCTGGACGTCGATGACGACGAGTGCGGCTCTGTTCATGGACTCGATCCTGACCGGGCGGACACCGGGGCGGCAGGCACCATCATGCCCGGATGCGGAACGATCCGGTCACCGGCCCGGCCGCGCCGGTCGGCGCCCCGGCCCGACGCCCGGGTCAGGCGGCGGAGGCCCGGCGGCCCCGGCGGTCCAGCTCGGCGGCCTCCTCCAGGGTCGGCGCGGTGCCGCCGAGGTTCGCCGGCTGCCACCAGGTGTCGTCGGCGCCGGCCGGGGCGTCCGGGTACTCCCGCTGCACCTGGTCCACCAGCGCGCTCAGCCGGCTCTTCAGCTCGGCCGTCATCGCGTTGGCGTCCGGGTACGCGGTCGGGCTCATCGGCTCGCCGATAAGGATGGTGATCGGGGTGTGCCGGCGGGTCAGGGTGCGCGGCCGACCCTTCGTCCAGAGCCGTTGGGTGCCCCAGAGCGCGACCGGGAGCAGCGGCACCGCCGCCTCCTGCGACATCCGGGCCGCGCCGTTCTTGAGCTCCTTGACCAGGAACGACCGGCTGATCGTGGCCTCCGGGAAGACGCCGACCACCTCGCCGCGCCGCAACGCGTCCACCGCCGTGTTGTACGAACCGGCGCCGGCCCGGCGGTTCACCGGGATGTGCTTCATGCCGCGCATCAGCGGGCCGGAGACCTTGTGCGCGAAGACCTCCTGCTTGGCCATGAACCGGACCAGCCGCCGGGACTCGTACGCGCCGTAGCCGCAGAAGATGAAGTCCAGGTAGCTGACGTGGTTGCTGGCCATCACCGCGCCACCCGTGCGCGGCACGTGGTGGCTGCCCTCCACGGTCAGGCGCAGGTCGAGGACCCGGAACATCGTCTTGGCGGCGGCGATCACGGGCGGGTACACGAGTTCCGGCATCCGGCAACTTTACCCCGCGTAGGTTACGGAACCGTAGGGGCCGAGCGTGCCGTCGGAGGACCACCCTTCTGCCCTTCTGCCCTCGGCAGAGGCGGTTGGCGGGTGGCGGCGGAGCCCGGCACGATGGCGCGATGACGGAACGCGCGGTGCTGCTCTGGATCCACGGCGGCGGCTGGCGGGGCCGGTACCACGAGGACGGCGCCGCGCTCGCCCCGCTCGGACTGCGGGTGGTCGCGGCGACCTACCGCTTCGTGGACGAGGCACACTGGCCGGCCCAGCTCGACGACGTACGGGCCGCGGCGCGGTCGGCCCGGGCGGCGGCCGGCGGGTTGCCGCTGCTGGCCGGCGGCGACTCGGCGGGGGCGACCCTGGCCCTGCACCTGGCCCTGCGCGGCGTCGACCGGCCCGGCGACGTGGCGGGCGCGCTCGCGTACTGGCCGCCCGTCGACCCGCTCGACGCGGACTGGCGGCGGCTGCGCGCCCACGACGATCCGTGGGCCGGCCTGCTCGGCCACCCGCCGGCCGCCGGCGACCCGGCCACCGCCGACGCGACCGTCGCCACGCACCTCGGCTCCGGCGTGCCGGTGCTGCTGGTGCACGGGCGCGACGACCGTGCTGTGCCGGTCAGCCAGTCGGTCGAGCTCACTGGACGGCTGCTCGCCGCGGGGCACCCCGTGCACACCTGGATCACCCACGGCGGGCACGCCCTCGACCTGGGCCGCCCGGACATCCGGGCGGCCACCGGCGCGTTCCTGGACAGCGTCCTGCCGCCCGGCTGACGCGGCTGCCGTCAGGGCATGCCCGATCTCGCCGCGATCGTCATCCACTGCCGCGACCCGTACCTGCTCGCGCCGTTCTGGAGCACGGTCACCGGGCTGCCGGTGGTCGACGAGGACCGGGTCCGGCTCGCCGAGCGCTCACTCGGACCGACCGAGCCGCTACGAGGCGGACAGCTTGTGCATGTCCATCCGGCCCCGTGCGAACGCGTCCACCCGGCCCCACCGGCCCGGGATGTCCAGCACCTCGATCCGACCCATGCCGATCGGCAGCCGCGGGTCGACCGCGAGGTGCCCCTCGTGCGGCTCCAGCCCGAGCATCGTGCGGAGCAACAGCAGCGGCGTACCCGTCGACCAGGCCTGCGGGCTGCACGCCGTCGGGTACTCCACCGGGAACTTGGTCAGGTCCCGGTCGTAGCCGCCGAACGCCTCGGGCAGCCGCCCGTCGAAGTACCTGGCCGCGTCCAGGATGCCGCTGGCGATGGTGGCCGCCTCCTCCGCGAAGCCGTACCGGCGCAGCCCCCAGGCGATGAACGAGTTGTCGAACGGCCAGATCGTGCCGTTGTGGTAGCCGATCGGGTTGTAGCGGACCTCGCCCTCGGCCAGGGTCCGCACCCCCCACCCGGAGAAGAGCCGCGGGCCGACCAGGTGCTCGGCGATCTTCGCCGCCCGCTCGTGGTCGACGATGCCGCTCCAGAGCAGGTGGCCGATGTTCGAGCTGAGCACGTCCATCTGCCGGCCGGTCGGGTCCAGGCCGAGGGCGAAGAACTCCCCGTCCTCGACCCACCAGTCCCGGTTGAACCGCTGCTTCAGCTCGGCCGCCTCCCGTTCCAGCTGGTCGGCGTACGCCGGGTCGCCCCAGAACTCCCGGGCCAGCCGGGCGGCCCGCATCTTCGCGTCGTACGCGTACCCCTGCACCTCGCAGGTGGCCCGCGGGAACGGGGGCAGCGTCCCGTCGCGGTACGAGATCGAGTCCCAGGAGTCCTTCCAGCACTGGTTCTCCAGGCCGGTGTCGGTGTTGCGCCGCTCGTACCAGATGTAGCCGTTGCCGACCAGGTCGGCGTAGTCGTCGATCCACTTCAGCGCGGCCCGGCACTCCCGTTCCAGCTCCTTGACCAGCGTGACGTCGCCGGTCCACTTCTCGTACTCGTCGAGCAGCACCACGAACAGCGGGGTCGCGTCGACCGAGCCGTAGTACGGCGAGTGCGGCTGCTCCTCGAAGGCGGCCGTCTCGCCGTACCGCATCTCGTGCAGGATCCGGCCCGGGTCCTCGTCGCGGAAGTCGTCGAAGCGGGTGCCCTGCAGGGCGCCCAGGATCCGCAGCGTGGTCTTCGACAGGGCCGGGGCGAACGGCAGCACCTGTAGGCAGGTCAGGATGCTGTCCCGGCCGAACATGGTCATGAACCAGGGCAGGCCGGCCGCCGGCAGCGTCTGCCCGCCGAGTGAGAGCGGCGAGAAGCGCAGCGCGGCGAGGTCGATCAGGCTGCGCCGGTACGTGTGGGCGACCTCACCGTGCTCGCTGTTCACCTTGGGCGCCCGGGCGATCCACTCCTCCAGGTCGTGCTGGAGGGCGAGCCGCTCGGTGCCGTGCGCCCGCAACCCCATCCGCAGGTCCCGGCCGCCCGGGCCGAGCGCGTACGTCTGCACGTCGATCGCCGTGTTCCACTGCTCGTTGGGTTCCAGGTGGATCGTGTACGCGAATCCGTTCGGGTCGTAGCGGGCCGGCACGGAGGAGGTGATCACCGTCTCCCGCCGGAAGTTCCCGCGCCGGTAGCCGATCCGCAGCCGGTCCGCCTCGACCTCGCTGTAGATCTCGCCCTTCTTGTTCAGGATCTCGTCCTTGACCTGGAACAGGTCGGCGAAGTCGGAGCCGGCGTCCATCCGGATCTCCAGGTCGACCGCCTTCTCGTCGTGGTTGAGGATGGTCAGGGTCTCCCGGAAGCTGCCGCCCACCGCCCGCTCCCGGATGACCGACAGCTTCGCGTCGATGTAGTGCGTCGCCATCCCCGGCACCAGGAAGAACCGCGCCTCGTAGTACTGGAGGTCGTCGTAGGAGAGCGCATTGAGCCGCTCACCGTTGACGGTCAGCACCCACTTGGACAGGAAGCGGGTGTCGAGGGAGAACAGGCCGGTGGGCTCACTCGGGGTGGCCTCGATGTCGCCGGTGTCCTCGGAGACCACGAACGTGTTGCCGTCCAGGATCCGGATCGTGTTGGTGCCCGGCATCAGTGGACCTCCCTCTGGAACGCGTGGTGGGGCCCGCGGGCATCCGGCGGACCGGGGAAGATCCGTTCGACCTGCAGCACCAGGCGCAGGTCGCCCGAGACCGTCATGTCGCCCCGGATCAGCGCCGCGATGGCGTTCTCATTGCCGGTGACCAGCTCGCCGAAGAGCCGCGGCGGGGTACCCACCACCGTGTCGGCCTCCCGGTCCTCCTGGCTCACGTGCAGCTTGCCCCGCTCGATCTCGAGCAGCCAATGGGTCGTGTGCGCCCCTTCGTGCAGGTCGAAGCGCAGGGTTCCGGAGGTTTTCTGCAACAGGGGTTCGAACCCCCGCCGGTCCAGGTCCTCGAAGAACCTCGTGGTCGCGTCCAGCATCCGGTCCACTCCTCCCGCGATCCGCGGCGTTCGACGTCCGAGGAGGGGTCCCCACCGGGTACGACGTCAATCTCGCCCGGTTCGGGTGAGTCGACGCGGCGGGTGCGGCGGAGGGCGGCGGTAACCTCCGACGGGAGAGACGAGGAGGGCCTGTGGCGGGCATACCGGAGATCGACCGGGAGCGGGTGCTGGCCTACCGGGTCGCGGCCCAGCAGCTCGACCGTCCGGGGCTGCGCCCCGCCGACCTCGACGTGCTGGCCCTGGGCATCCAGGACACCCCGTACGGCTCGGCCCGGCTGGCGCTGGCCGCCCGCGTTCCCGCGGCCGTCGGGCCGGACGACGACCGGTTGGAGCTGGTCTGGTCCTTCCGGGGCGCCCCGCACCTGCACCGCCGGGCGGAGCTGCCGGCGCTGGCCGCCGCGCTCTGGCCACTCAGCGACACCGACGCCACCCGCCGCATCCCCGGGCAGATCCGGGAGGGGGCAAAGCTGGGGCTGGCCGCGTTCCGGGCCGCCGCCGACGCGTTCCGGGCGGTGGTGACCGCGCCGATGGACCGGGGTGAGGTGAGCCGGGCGGTCACCGAGCGGATCCCGGCCGCGCTGAGCTACGACTGCCGGCCCTGCGGCAGCCGGCACGTCTCGGGCGCGCTCTTCCAGCAGGCCGGCCTCGCCGGCGGGGTGCGCCTCGCGGTGTCCGGGCGGGCCGCGCGGCTCGCGCCGCTGGCCGGGTGGTCGGGGCCGCCCGACGCGGCGACCGGCGCCGACGCGCTGGCCCTGGCCTACCTGCGGCTGCTCGGCCCGGCGACGGTCGGCGACGTGGCCGGCTTCCTCGGCACCAGCGCCACCGAGCTGCGCCGCGTCTGGCCGTCGGGCGCGCTGACGGAGGTGCGCGTCGACGGTCGCCCGGCCTGGGTGCCGGCGGACCGGCTCGAGGCGCTCCGGGCGGCCGAGCCGGCGCGGCTGGTCCGGCTGCTGCCACCCGGCGACCCCTACCTCCAGGCCCGCGACCGGGCCCTGCTGGTCCCGGAGAAGGCCCACCAGCAGCAGCTGTGGCGGATGCTGGGCAACCCGGGCGCGCTGCTGGTCGACGGCGAGATCGCCGGCACCTGGCGCGCCAAGCAGGCCGCCAAGGGCCGGCTCGACCTCACCGTCACCCCCTTCGCCGCGCTGCCGAGCCGGGTCGGCCGGGCGGTGGAAACCGAAGCCAAGGTGGTGGCCGCCGCCCGGGGCGCAGCCGAGGCGCGGGTGGTGATCGAGCAGGTCTGACCGGGGTCGCCGGCAACCGGCCGCTTCGGGGCGCACGACGCCGGCCCCCGAACCGGGGGCCGGCATCACCGCGGCGGACGGGTCAGTTGTTCGGTTCGTCGGCGCTGATGTCCGCGAGCACCGATTGGGGCTCCCGCTCGACGGCGAGGTCACCCATCGAGATGAGCCCGACCAGGCGGCCGTCGTCGATCACCGGCAGCCGGCGTACGGCGTACGTCCGCATCAGGTCGGCGGCGGCCACCGCGTCGTCGTACTGGCTCACCGTGACCACGTCCTTGGTGGTGATCTGGTTGAGCCTGGTCGTGCTCGGGTTCATGCTCTCGGCAACGCCGCGGACCGTGATGTCCCGGTCCGTGACGATGCCGACCACGTTGTCGCCGTCGGTCACCACCACGTCGCCGATGGCGCTGTCGCGCATCTCCTGCGCCGCCGCGGTGAGCGTGTCGTTGCCGTCCATCGTCACCAACCGGGTCGTCATGAACTCTCCGACCGTTGTCATGGTGCTCCCCTCTCGGTGTCGGCACGGTCGTCTACCCGCCCCCGCCGACCGGTAACGCCCGCCGCTCGGTCGTGGGCGGCGCAGCCGCCGGCGCAGGTCGAGCACCAGCAGTGGCCCCGGGCTCCTATCTCTGACTCCAGCCGCAAGGTAGCGGTCAGGGCTTTGTGGCCGTGGTCTTCTTGAGCTGGCGGGGGACGGTCTTGGTCTTGTCGAGGTGTCCGTACACGGTTGACCGGGGCACGCCGAACATGTCGGCGATCTGCTGGACGGTCTTCTCCCGCTCGTCGTAGAGCCGTTGGGCGAGCGCAGCCTGGTCCGCGATGAGCTTCGCGAACGGCCGCAACGTCCGGCGTTCCATCGCACTGGGCCCTGACCTGGGTAATCGAGGTTCGGAAACAGCTTCTCACCATGACACCGGCGAAGGCCGCTGCCTGGCTGATCGTCAGTCCGCTGGTCAGGTCTTCAGCGCCGGCCGCGGCCGAGGGCGCCGACCTCGCGTACGACCTCGGCGATGGTCCGGTAGTCCTTTTTCAGGATGTGGTCGTGGTTGCTGGCGACCTTCGCGCTGATCTTGATGTTCGGGTTGCGCTCGACCACCTGATCGACGCTGGCGCGGATGCGTTCCTGCTCATCACCCTTGCTTCCGATGGACGCCCCGGACGCGAACACATACCGCGTCGGGACGGTGATGCCGTCCAGCACCGGACCCAGATTCCGTGCGCGGGCGAGCTTGCCGAGCTCGATGTTGCACTCGGCCATCTGCGCGGCGTTCAACCGCGGGGTCAGGCCCGTCGGGCGCAGCAGCGGCAGGAACCAGCTCAACCGCTTGAACAGCTTGCGGATCCGCTGCTCCATGGCCTCGTCGAGCCAGTCGTGCGGTTGCGCGCCTTCCACCAAGACCGTACCCAGGGCACGGTCGGCGTTCCGGCTGGTCCAGTGCGCGGCGACGAACGCCCCGTATGACCAGCCCGCCACCAGCGGCCGGTCCACGCCCCTGGCTTTGAGGACGACGTCGACATCGCGGACGGCGGCCTCGAAGGAGTAGTCGGCCGACTTCTTCGATTTGCCGCGGGCCCGCTCGTCGTAGGTGATGTGCCGGTAGTCGGGGCCGAGTTCAGCGATGACCCGCCGCCAGTACCCCTGAGTGGCGAACTGGCCATTGAGGTAGACCACAGGGATACCGGGACCGCCAGTGTCGGTGACGGCCAGGGCCGTATCGTCAACCGGCACCATGCCGGTCCACTTCGAACTGGTCGAGGAAGTGCTGTTCTTCGTCATGACGGATGGCTCCTTCTCTACAGGCTGCGGGCGGTGATGTCGCCGTGGCCGGTGGTCGCGTGGATGGTCAGGCCGGCCGCGGCGCCTTCGGTGTTCTTCAGCGCGTTGTGGATCCGGCCGTAGCCGGTGCCGGCGTCCAGGCAGGCGGAAACTCCGTGGGCGGCGCCGACCGTCACGTCGCCCATCTGGGTGCGCAGCACGACCGTGCCGGAGGTGGCCTCGGCGATGTGGATGTCGCCCTTTTGGGTGCTGATCTCCGCGGGGCCGGTAAGGCGGCCGACCGTGACGTCACCGGCGTAGGCGGCCACGCGCACGCTCGCGGCCTCGTCGATCTTGACCGCGCCGTGCGCGCCCTCGCAGGCGACGTCGCCGAGCCGTCCGACGCCCCGGAACTCGGCGGCGGCCGCCTTCGCCTCGATGCGGGAACCGGCGGGCAGTTGGACCGTCACCTCGATGGATCCGGACGCGCCGAGGATCTGGTTCTTCTCCGCCGGGGCCTTGATCCGCAGGACGCCGTCGCCGAATTCGACCTTGGTCTGCTCAGCCGCCTTCACGTCGCGGCCCTTGGAGGCGTTGGCGGGCAGGACCTCGACGGTGGTGTCGGCCCGGTCGGCGGCGATGACCTGGATGCGCCCGGCGGGGATGTCCAGGACGGCGGAGATCGCGGCGGAGGTGTCGAACTTCTGCATCATGCTCTCCTCGTGCGCTCATCGTTTCTGACACCGGAAACACTACGTTGCGTTCGAGAATTGCGCAACGAGTTCGTTGCGCACAACCTGTATTAGCGCAGGTGGAAGTCCAGTTTTCGTTGCAATGGATGTGAACCTAACGCAATGGCAGATGTCCTGGTCGTTGCATTGGACTGTGGGCGAACGCTACGCTGGCGGCACCAGGGAAGCACGAAGGGAGATCGCGGTGCCGGGAGGCAGACTCACCCAGCAGGAACGTCAGCAGATCGCGCTGGGGCTGGCCGACGGCCTCGCCTACGCGGAGATCGCCCGACGTCTCGACCGCCCCACCTCGACGATCACGCGTGAGGTCATGCGCAACGGCGGCCCCACCGCCTACCGCGCCGACTTGGCCCACCGCGCCACCGAACGCCGCGCCCACCGGCGCAAGCACACCCCGCCCCGAGAGCACGGGGCGCTGGCGCAGGGCCACGGGCGCGACGACGAGGCCGTGCGTGAATACGAGGAGGCGTTCACCACCCTCCTGATGCAACAGGGCCTGCCCAAGATGATGGCTCGGGTGCTGACCTGCCTCTTTATCGCCGACGCGGGCAGCCTCACCGCGTCCGAACTCGTCCAGCACCTCCAGGTCAGCCCGGCGTCCGTCTCCAAGGCGATCGCGTTCCTCGAAGATCAGGGCCTCATCCGCCGGGAACGCGACGAACGCCGCCGCGAGCGCTACTTCGTCGACGACGACGTCTGGTACCAGTCGACGATCGCCAGCGCCCGCGGCATCGCCCAGGTCGCCGAGACCGCACGGCAGGGCGTCAGCGTCCTCGGCCCCGGCACCCCGGCCGCCGCCCGCCTCGAGAACATCGCCCGCTTCAGCGACTTCATCAGCGAGAGCATCCTCCGCGCCGCGGAGCAGGTCCGCGAAGTCCTCTACACGAAACCCGAAGCGAGCTCAGGCGGCACTGCCAAGCCAAGTTCAGATCGCGGATAGACAGCCGTCTTGATGGTCACAGCCAGTGGTGCCCACGCCGGCCCCTTCAACCTGAGCCGACCCCATCGCGCGCCCGCCAGGCGGCCCCGCTCATGCAGGGGTCGGTGAGGTCGGCAAGTCCTTCATCGCAGCTCCGTGGCTGACCGGGTGGCGGCATCTGCCGAGGTACGGGGGCGAGCTCTTCCAGGGCGGCGTAGGTGGGGTGCGTGGGGCCGCCGCGGGTGAAGCGCCGCAGCACCTGCTCGGCCTCCGCCGTCCCCAGCCGCAGCGCGGTGGCGTACTTGACCATCGGGCGGGTCAGGGAGCCGCCGAGGGCCGGCCAGCCGGGCTGGGCGTCGTCCGGGCGGTACAGCCGGATGCGGCCGATGTTCTTCAGCCGCGGCAGCAGCGTCGGGGCTAGGACTCCGAGGCCGCAGTGGCACGTCCGGACGAGGTCGGGCCGTGGCGGGAACCCGACGAGGGTCAGCCGCGTGGCGGCATGCCGTAGACGCGCTCGACGTGCAGCCGCAGCACCAGGCGGCGCTCGGCGACCATGGCGGCCCGGAAGTCGGCCCAGTCCGGGTGCTCGCCCTGCACCGCCCGGTAGAGCCCGACCAGCTCCGCCACGGTCGGGTCGTCCGGCCGCTCAGCCACCGGGGTCAGCTCGGCCCGCGCCTCTGCCACCGCGTACGCCCACCCGTCGTCGCTACTGACGTGGAAGCTGGCCCGGGGGTCGCGGCGCAGGTTGGCGGTCTTGGCCCGACCGTCGGTGACCGAGACGCGGATCAGGCCCCGCTCCCGGTCGAAGGAATAGACCACGTTGGACAGTTGGGGCCGGCCGTCCCGCTTGATGGTGGCCAGCACGCCCAGCCACCGGCTGGCGATGAGGTCGGTCAGGGCCCGCTCGGTCTTCTCGTTCGCCATGGCGTCCTCCGCGTCAAGTCGCATGTTGCCGACTCCATCTCAGCGCACATTCGGGTCCACCGCGACGCTGACGCGTCGACACGTCACCACCCGCGGCCTGCCCCGACGCGGCTGAGCGCGGTCGGCTGGACCTCGCCGCCCGGCGCCGCGAAGCCGTCGCGAGCGCGGACCGTTCCGGCACCCTCCGACCGGGGATATGCCCGGCGAGCGATATACCTGAGAGGCATAAATATGCCTCTCAGGTATATCGCTCGCGAGGACATCTGCTGACGGCGGCCGACCAGCCAACCGCGCCGGCCAGGCGACCCGACCGGCCAGGACCGTCCCGGATCCCAGCCCGGCGGTGCGGCAGGCGCCGGCGGGGGTCAGCGGCGCTCGGCGGCGACCAGCTCGGCGAGCTGCACGGCGTTGAGCGCGGCGCCCTTGCGCAGGTTGTCGTTGGAGCAGAAGAGGGCGAGGCCGTGCTCGACGGTCTCGTCGGCCCGGATCCGCCCGACGTACGTCGGGTCCTGCCCGGTGGCCTGCAACGGGGTGGGCACGTCCGACAGCGCCACGCCCGGCGCGCCGTCGAGCAGCTCGTGGGCGCGGGCCGGGGTGATCGGGCGGGCGAAGCGCGCGTTGATCTGGAGCGAGTGGCCGGTGAAGACGGGCACCCGGACGCAGGTGCCGGAGACCTTCAGCCCGGGGATCTCCAGGATCTTGCGGCTCTCGTTACGCAGCTTCTGCTCCTCGTCGGTCTCGAAGGAGCCGTCGTCGACGATCGAGCCGGCCAGCGGCAGCACGTTGAAGGCGATCGGGCGGGCGAACGACCGCAGCGCCGGGAACTCCACTGCGGCGCCGTCGAAAGCCAGGCCGCTGGCGTGCTCGGCCACCTTGCGGACCTGCTCGTCCAGCTCGGCCACGCCGGCCAGCCCCGCGCCGGAGACCGCCTGGTACGTCGAGACGACGAGGCCGACCAGCTCCGCCTCCCCGTGCAGCGGGCGCAGCACCGGCATCGCGGCCATCGTGGTGCAGTTCGGGTTGGCGATGATGCCCCTCGGCCGGTTCGCAGCGGCGTGCGGGTTGACCTCGGCGACCACCAGCGGCACCTCCGGGTCCATCCGGAAGGCCGAGGAGTTGTCGATGACGACCGCGCCGGCCGCGGCGACCCGGGTGGCCAGCTCCTTCGCGGTGCCCTTGCCGGCGGAGAAGAGCACGATGTCCAGCCCGCGGTAGTCCGCGGTGGCCGCGTCCTCGACGGTGACCTCGCCGTCCCGCCAGGGCAGGGTGCGCCCGGCCGACCGCGCCGAGGCGAACAACCGCACCTGCTCCGCCGGGAACTCGCGCTCCGCCAGCACCTGCCGCATCACGCCACCGACCTGGCCGGTGGCCCCCACAATGCCGATCCTCATGCCCGCGAGGCTACCCAGCCCGACGACCCGACCGGGAACGCTTTCCCAGGGCCCGGACCCCGACCAGGCGGATCGGGTGCGGCCCGGGCGGGCGGCCCGGCCGCAACGAACGCGCCGACCGGCCCGCCGGGCCGGAAGATCGCACGTAGCTGCCGCGCCCGGCCGCAGCTTTGCCGATCTCGGGCCGCCGGCCGCGTCCACCACCCGACCGCCACACGCGAGCGACGTCACACACCTGCCCGGCTCACACCGTGTGGTCGACCACCTCGCCCAGGCCGGCGGCGACGAGCTCGTCCCGGATGACCGCCGAGTCGCCCTCGACCACCAGGGTGAGCGCGTGCGGCTGCAGGTACGCCGCCGCAGCCGCGCTCACCTGCTCGACGTCGGCGGCGAGCAGCGACTCGCGCAGCCGGGCGTGGTAGTCGTCCGGCAGGTCGTGCACCACCAGCGTGGTCAGCGCGGCGGCGATCGCCCGGGGGCTCTGCAGCTCCACCGAGAGTTGCCCGGCCCGCCAGGAGCGGGCCACCGTCAACTCGTCCTCGGTCACCCCGGTCACCTGGGTACGGGTGATCTCGCCGACCGCCTCGACCAGCGCCGGCGCGGTCACCGCGGTCTGCACCCCGGAGCTGACCGCGAACCGACCGAACCGGCGGGACGAGGCGAAGTCGCCCCGGATGCCGTACGTGTAACCGCGCACCTCGCGGATCAGGTGGTTGAGCCGGGAGGTGAACGCCCCGCCAAGCACCGTCCCGGCGAGCGTCATCGGCACGTGGTCGGGGTGGGCGCGGTGCGGGGACGGGTGGCCGAGGCGCAGCGTGGACTGCACCGACCCGGGCCGGTCCACCAGGATGATCCGCCGCCGGTCGTGCAGCGGCACCTCGATCGGGGCGCCCTTCTCCACCGGCCCGCCGCCGGCGCCGGCGAACGCCGCCGCGGCGAGCGCGTCCAGGTCGACCCGTTCCAGGTCGCCGGCGACGATCAGCGTGCCGGGGCGGATGAACCACTCGGAGTGGAAGACCGTCACGTCGTCCACGTCGAGCCCGGCCACCGTCTCCGGGTCGCCGTACATCGGCCGGCCCCAGCGGTTCTCGGCGCCGAAGAGGTCGGCGCGCAGCGCCGCATCCGCCCGCGGGCCCGGGTTGGCCCAGTCCATCCGCAGCGCGGTCGCCTCGTCGTCGCGGACCCGCCGCACGTCGGCCGGGTCGAGCCGCGGCGTCCGGACCGCCTCGGCGAGCAGCTCCACGGCGGCGCTCAGCCGCTCCACCGGCACCTGCACGCTGACCTGGAAGGAGTCCCAGTCCAGGCCGGTCACCAGCTCGGTGCCGAGCGCCTCGATGGCCAGCGCGTACGCGGTGGCGTCCCGCTGCGCGGTCCCCTCCTCGAGAGCCTTGGCGAGCACCCCGCCGACGCCGTCCTTGCCGACCGGCTCGCGGCCGGCACCCGCGTCGAGCAGCAGCAGCGCCACGGCGAGGTTCTGCCCGGGCAGGTGCGCGGCGACGACCTGCCCGCCGGCGACGGCCCGGCGGACCACCGGCGGGAACCGGTACGGGCGGGCGGCGCCCGGGCCGGGACGTTGCGCGATCAGCGTCATGAGGTCTTCTCCTCGGGCAGGTAGGTCAGGGTCACCCGGTCGGCGGCGCCGAGCAGCTCGGCGGCCTGTTCGGCGATCTGCTCGGCGGTGACCGCGAGCCAGGCCGGCAGCCGCTCGCCGGCCTGGGCCGGGTCACCGAACTGGGTGGCGTACCGGCCGAGGGCGTCGGCCCGGCCGTCCACGGTGGACATCTGCCGCCACCACATGGTGCTCAGCAGTGACTTGGCCCGGTCCAGCTCGGCGGCGGTCACCGGCACGGTGGCCAGCTCGTCGACCACCTCGGCCAGCCCGGCCGCCAACCGTTCGGCGGTCACCCCGGGGCGGGCGGTGGCGGTGGCGATGAGCGGGGCGGGGGCGTGCGCCAGGTCCACCCCGTACGCGCCGACCAGGTCCGGCTGGGCGATCCGCTCGCCGTCGGCGAGGCGCTGGTAGAGCCGGCTGCCCCGGCCGCTGCCCAGGACGGTGGCGAGCACGGTGGTCACGTCGTACCCGGGGGTGCCGAACGGGTGGGTGCGGTGCGCGACGTAGACCCGCGGCGCGGGCACGTCGGCGGTGACCGTCTCCCCCGCCGGGCGCCCGGTCGCCGGCACGGTACGCCCGTCCGGCGCGTCCGGGATGTCGGCGCGGGCCGGGATGGCGCCGAAGTACTTGTCGGCCAGCGCGAAGACCTCCGCGGCGTCGGCATCCCCGACGACCGTGAGCACCGCGTTGTTCGGCGCGTAGTAGGTGGTGTGGAACTCCTGGAAGGTGGCCAGGGCGGCGGCGTTCAGGTCGGCCATCGAGCCGATCGTGGCGTGGTGGTACGGGTGGCGGGGCGGGTAGAGCAGCGGCAGCAGCCGCAGCCAGGCGTCGCCGTACGGGACGTTCTCGTAGCGCTGGCGCCGCTCGTTCTTGACCACCTCGCGCTGGTTGTCCAGCGTCTCCTGGGTCAGCGCCGGCACCAGACCGCCCATCCGGTCGGCCTCCAGCCAGAGCGCCAGCTCCAGGTGCTCGGCGGGGACCGTCTCGAAGTAGTTGGTCCGGTCCGGGTTGGTGGTGGCGTTGAGCGAGCCACCGGCGCCCTGGATGAACTTCATGTGCTCGGTCTTCGCCACGTTCGTCGAGCCCTCGAACATCAGGTGCTCGAAGAGGTGGGCGAAGCCCGTCTGCCCGTCCGGCTCGTGTCGCGAACCCACGTCGTACCAGAGGTTCACGGCGACCGCCGGCGCGGTGCGGTCCTCGCTCACCACCACGCGCAGGCCGTTGTCCAGTCGGGTCGTCTCGATCGGCCAGGGGTAACCGCTGTCGGGCATGGCACGACGCTATCCGATCGCGCGGGCGGAAAGGTGACGAGCGGGGCGCATCGTCGGTCCGCGCGCGGCGCGTCGGCTCAGTCCGGCGGCTCGCTCGGGGTCACCGTCTGATCCGACGTACGGTGCTCCAGGGTGGTGTCCGGGGCGACGTTCCGGTCCTCCCGGAGGTCCGATTCGGTGAGGATGGCGTCGGCCTGGGCCTCCGGGTCGTCGCTGCCCACCGACGCCTCCTCGGGCAGCAGGTGGGCCCGGGACTCGACCCGGTCCTGGTCGCTCTGCTCATGACTCATGCCGACCCCTTACCCCGCGTACCGCTCTGCGGAACGGAGTGAGCCTGCTCCGTCACGTCGGGTACGCTGGCGGACGTGACGCGGTCGTATCGATGGTTTAGGCAGCCGGCTGGAGGAGCCGGTGACTTCACCATGATCTGACGTCACTCCTCTTCGAGCCGGCTGGGCAGGGATCACGTCCCTGCCCTTTTGCGTACGAGCAGCCGGCTCGACCTCGGGCGCCGGCCCCGGGGCACGGTCGGCGGAAGGAAACCCCACCGTGACGACCCCGGACGCCCATCGGGTCATCGACCAGCGGATCGACCGTGTCGTGCCGCTGACCACCCCGGCCCTGCTGCACCACCACCTGCCGCTGGACGCGACGCTCACCGAAGCCGTGCTGGCCGGTCGGCGCGCAGTGGGCCGGGTGCTGGACCGCGCCGACGACCGCCTGCTGGTGGTGGTCGGTCCGTGCTCGGTGCACGACCCGGCCGCCGCCCTGGAGTACGCGGGCCGGCTGCGCGAGGTGGCCGACCGGCTCTCCGACGACCTGCTGGTGGTGATGCGGGTCTACTTCGAGAAGCCGCGCTCGACGGTGGGCTGGAAGGGCCTGATCAACGACCCCGGCCTGGACGGCTCCGGTGACGTGAACACCGGCCTGCGGATCGCCCGCGCGCTCCTGCTCGACGTGCTGCGCCTCGGCCTCCCGGTGGGCTGCGAGTTCCTCGACCCGATCACCCCGCAGTACATCGCCGACACCGTCGCCTGGGGCGCGATCGGCGCCCGGACGGTGGAGAGCCAGGTGCACCGGCAGCTCGCCTCCGGCCTGTCGATGCCGATCGGCATGAAGAACCGCCCCGACGGCAGTATCTCCACCGCCGTGGACGCGATCCGCGCGGCCGGCGTGCCGCACGTCTTCCCCGGCATCGACTTCTCGGGCACCCCGGCGATCATGCACACCCGGGGCAACGCCGACGGGCACCTGGTGCTGCGCGGCGGGGGCGGGCGCCCGAACTACGACGCGGAGTCGGTGGCCGGGGCGCTGGACCTGCTGCGCGCGGCCGGGCTGCCGGAGCGGGTGGTGGTCGACGCCAGCCACGCCAACAGCGGCAAGGACCACCGCAACCAGCCGAAGGTGGCGGCGGACGTGGCCACCCAGCTCGCCGCCGGCCAGCGCGGCATCGTCGGCATCATGTTGGAGAGCTTCCTCCAGCCCGGCCGCCAGGACCTTGACCCCACCCGCGAGCTGGAGTACGGCAGGTCCGTCACCGACGCCTGCCTCGGCTGGGACACCACCGCCCAGGTCCTCACCGACCTGGCAACGGCGGTCCGCACCCGCCGCGCCACTCTCCCCACCCCCGCCTAGCCCACCTCCCACCTCCTGCCCCGACCCTGATCAACCGGGGCACGGGGACGCGGGGCGGGGGCGCGGCGGGGGATAGAGACAGCGCCGCCCCGGCCGGGGCCGGGGCGGCGCTGGGTGTCGGTGTGCAGGTCGCCTCTCGGCGAGTGGCACGACGCGGCTCCAGCCGAACGGTATTCCGCGAAGGCAATTAGGTGAGGCCCGGGGACACTGGACACACCGACGCTCTGCACAACGACTCGACCCCGTGCGGTGTTCCGGGCCGGGCTGTGTGCGCCGTCACGCGGCGGGTCGGGCGAGATCGCCCCGAGCCGGGGGACGTTTGACCGATTCGGGCCCGGGTAGCTGATCGGCGTGACCGACGACGCACCCGTGACGGACGAGCCGGACATCCGGCAGGTGGACGAGCTGCTCGACGACATCTACCGCGGTCAGGAGCGGATCACGCAGGCGGAGATCTACCGCCGGGCGGTCGCCGCGGAACTCCCGGCGGAGCTGCTCTCCCGGATCGCCGCCCTCCCCGAGGGCGAGTACGCGGTCGACGAGGCGGCCGACCTGCTCGGCGGAACCGTGGCGTGAGGACCGGGACCGGCACAGCGGCGGACCCTGCCGCACGCCGGGCCCGGACGACGGAGACGCCGAGGACCCGGACGAGGGAGAGGACAGTGCGATGAGCGACCGCGACGAGGGGCACGAGCACATCGAGGCGCTCGGCCAGCCGCCGAAGGGCCCGGACCCGGACGCGGATCCCGACTTCTCCCGGGAGCACCAGGAGACCGCGGTGGATGACGAGATCATCACCGGCACGGATGAGGACGAACGCGAGCCGGAGGCGTCGCGCGGCTGGGCCGGCGAGAACCACGGGACGACCCCCACCTGATCTGGACGAGCGAAAGGGGCCGGCGTCGACGCCGGCCCCTTCCGTCGTACCTCACTTCTCGTCGTGGTGACCGCCCTCGGCGGCCTGCTGGGCCACCGCGTAGCCCATCTGGAGGAAGTCCGAGGCGGCCACCGCGGTCAGCGCGGTCGCGACCAGCCGGGTCAGCCGGGGGGCCAGCACCAGGCCGCCGGTGAGCCCGGTGGCCACCCACACCGCCAGGCAGAACGGGCAGCTCAGCAGTTCGCCGATGGCGTGCCGGGTGGGGCTGCCCTGGTCGCGGACCTGCTCCATCACCTCGCCGCTGCCGATCGGGTGGTCGTACCGGGTGAACGGGGCCCGCAGCGGGCTGGTGATCGCGTCCTTGGACAGCAGCCGGCTGAGCTTGTGCGTGGCGATGGAGAGCAGCACCACGTCGGCGGGGGCGGGTCGCTCCGGCACCGGCCGCCCGGTCGCCCGGACCAGGCCGGCCAGGGCGGCGGTGACGGTGGCGTAGGCGCCCATCGCCGCCAGGTATCCGCCCAGCGGCCGTTGCTCGTGCGGCGCGTACGCCTGGCGCAGCCGCGCCACCTTCTGCTTCAGGCCACTGGGGGTCACCCGGTCTCCTCGTCTCGTCACGGGGCCGACTCAGCCGGCGGTCAGGTTGTCGGCCACCTCGCGGGCGAGGTTGGCCAGGATCTCGTCGGCGAGCCCGTCGGCGTCCCCGCCGGTCAGGTCGAGCCGGACCCGGGCCCCGCCGGCGTCGGCCGCCTCCACCTGGATCTCGGCGGTCCAGTCGGGCGCGGAGTCGCTGCACCACCGGGCCCGCAGCTGCTCGGCGCTGATCACCTCCGGCCGGCGGTCGCCGTCCTGCCGGAGCGGCTCGGGCAGCCAGGCGCCGGCGCGGTCCGGGTCGATGGCCGTGTTGAAGACCACCTCGGGCGGCGCCGACATGCCCCGTTCGGCGTGCGCCGCCATCAGACCTCCCGCAGCCGGCTCGGGTCGACCTCGCGCCCCGGGTGCCGGGCGAGGTACTCGGTCTCCAACTCCGCCGTCCGGCGCAGGTGGTTGGCGAGCGCGGAGTCGGCCGCGTGCCGCAGGGTGTCCAGCCGGGTGCGGTGCAGACTCTGCATCTCCCGGATCAGGTCCTCGTCGCCCAGCTCGGAGGGGTCCACCCCGAGCAGCTCGCCGTCGACGTCCGCCGTCGCGGGGTCCCGCACGTGGTCGCCGTCCCACTCCGGCAGCCGCTGCTCCGGGCTGGCGTCACCGGGCCGGCGTACTGATTCGGTCATCGTCGCCCCCTCGTCTCGTTCGGGCTGGCGTCTAGACGGATGCCCACCCGGGGTGCCACCAAACCCCGCCGACTACGACACCGCGTCGGAGATGGCGGGTGGCCCCGGTACGCTCGAGGGCATGAAGCGGCTCTGGACACCGGCGTGGATCGCCCGCCACGTGGCCATGGTCGTGCTGGTCGTGGGCTTTCTCGGCCTCGGCTGGTGGCAGGTCACCCGCGCCGCCTCAGGCAATTCGCTCAGCTTCGGATACGCGATCGAGTGGCCGGTCTTCGCCGGCTTCGTGGTCTTCGTCTGGTGGCGTGAGGTGCGGCACACGCTGCGCGGCACGCGTATCGACCGGCCGACCCCGGCACCGCCGGCGACCGCCGGCTCCGAGCCAGGCGCGGCCACCGCGGGAGTACGCCGACCGGTGCGGGTCAGCCGGGTGCCGGTGCCCGGAGACGGGGCCGATGACGGCGACCTCGCCGAGTACAACCGCTACCTGACATGGTTGAACGCCAACCCGGGCGCGAGGCCCGGCGACTATCCCGGCTGAGGCCGGTTCGGAAGGACGGACGACGGTGGGCGGAGCCCTTACCCGGTACCGCGTGATCGCCTGGATCGTGGGCGTGGCGCTGGCGGTGCTGGTCCTGATCGGCATGCCGCTGAAGTACGGCTTCGACAATCCGACCGTGGTGGCGGTGGTCGGCACGGCGCACGGCTGGCTGTACATGCTCTACCTGGCCGCCACGTTCGACCTGTCCCGCCGGGCCGACTGGCCGCTGAAGCGGATGCTGCTGGTGATGCTCGCCGGCACGGTGCCGTTCGTGTCGTTCTACGCGGAGCGCCGGGTCAGCCACTGGCTGACCGCCGAGCGGCCCCGGACGCCGGAGCCGGTCGCCGGCTGACCACCGGGCCGGCGGTCGGCGGCCGGCCCGGTGGTCAGCGGCGGACCCGTGGCGGTCAGCGGTTCGGCCGCCACGGGTCGGCGGCGGCGACCGGGTCCTCCCACCCGCCGTGGCGGGCGCCCTCGCGGGCCCGCTGGAGTGCGCGGGTGACCTGGCCGAACTGCCGCTCGTCGTCGCTGCTGAAGAGGAGTACCTCGGCGCCGCGGTGCCGGCCCCACAGCTCGTACGCGGGTGGCCGCCAACGGTCGCCGACCAGCACCAGCGTCAGGGGCAGCAGGCCGACCGCCCCCAACGTCAGGTACGCCCCGGCGGTGAGCCGCTGGAGGCCGCCGGTGAAGCCGAGCAGCACCCCGACGCCGCCGATCATGGCGGCGGTGACGACGACGGCGCGGACGGCGAGCCGGTCGTGCGGGCCGCGGCTGGTCCGGAGGTGGGTCAGTTCGGCGACGGGCCAACTGTTCCGGCCGACGGTGAAGCGCTCGCCGGTGACGACGATGCCGGGTCGCGCGTAGAGCAGGGTGGGTTTCGCGCCGGTCGCCTTCGGCGAGCGGGGCGGGTGGGTGGCGGAGCCATCGGTCTGCACGGCGTCCTCCCGGGGCTGGCGGCGCCGGGGCGGCTGCGCCGCCGCTGAGCTGTGTCGATGCCCTCCGACGGGATTCCCGGCTCCGCGCTTCATTGTGTTGCGGTCGCGCCACCTCGACCTGGCGTTTTCGGCGGCGCCGGGCGGCCACGGCGGGCGGTGCATGCCGTCGAACGGAATCCATTTCGCGCTTTGTCAGCATTTAGCGCAACGGTGTCTGACGACATCCGCCCAGAACGACGAATCAGGCGAAGCGCCCGGAGCACGCGGAGCCGGACGGGACGGCGACCGTCGGCCGGCGGGATGGTCACGAAGGGTAATCCGCCCCACTGGCACTTCCTGACGCTTTGCCAACATTCGCCCCTGCTTCAACTGCGGGTGACTCCCGTCCCGGGTTAGGTTGTCCGGGCCGGACCGGTCGACCGCCATCCAGCCGGATGGCGCCGGGCCGGTGTCGCCGGGGCCGAAAGCCGGCCCGGCGACCGTGGGAGAGGAGTCTTCCGCTCTTGTCGTCCTTACGGATCCTGCTGCGCTCGCTGGCGGTCGCCGGCCTCTCGGCCGCGCTGCTCGCCCCGGCGTCGGTGGCTCGGGCCGAGCCCACCCCCGCCGAGCTGACGAAGCAGATCGAGAAGTCCTCGACTGAGCTGGAGCGAATCGTCGAGTCCTACAACAAGCTCAACGAGGAAATCAAGGCCAACAAGGCCACGGCGGCCACGTTGCAGGCCAAGATCGGCCCGATGCAGGCACAGACCGAGAAGAGCCGCGCCGACGTCAGCCAGATCGCCGTCACCGCGTACAAGACCGGGGGGCTGCGGACCGCCGAGGCCCTGCTCGAGCAGGGCGGGTCCAACTCGGTGACCGACCGACTGAGCACCCTGGACCAGCTGACCCGGCAGCGTCAGGCGACCATCGCCGGCTTCACCACCAGTCAGCGCAAGCTGATCGACGAGAAGACCCGGCTGGACGCCACACTGGCCCAGGAGGCCGCCCAGGCCAGGCAGCTCGCCGCCGGCAAGCAGAAGATCCAGGCCGACCTGGCGCGCCTCTACGAGCTGCGCCGGCAGGCGTACGGGCGGGCCACCGAGGCGCCGCCGAGGACCAGCTCAGCCGGCAGCGCCCCGGCCATCGCCGGCTCAGCCGGGGTCGCGGTCCGGTACGCGTACGGCGCGATCGGCAAGCCGTACGTCTGGGGCGCCGACGGTCCCGACGGGTACGACTGCTCGGGGCTGACGCTGGCCGCCTGGCGGGCGGCCGGGAAGTCCCTGCCGCACAACGCGGCGATGCAGTGGGACGCCACCTCGCGGGTCAGCCGGAGTTCGTTGCAACCGGGTGACCTGGTCTTCTACTCCGGCCTGGGGCACGTCGCCTTCTACGTGGGCGGCGGTCAGGTGATCGACGCGCCCAGCGCGGGCCGCAACGTCAGCAAGCGGGACATGGACATGATGTCCATCGCCGGCTACGGGCGGGTGCGCTGACCCGACACGACGAACGGCCGGCGTCCCCCTATCGGACGCCGGCCGTTCGTGTTGTCAATTCTTACCCAGCTCAGGCCGCCTGCAGACCCTCGGACCTGGCCAGCTCGCGGAGCCGGCCGAGGGCCTGGATCTCCAGCTGGCGGATCCGCTCCCGGGAGAGCGAGAACCGCGACGCCACCTCGGTCAGCGAGTGCTCGCGACCGTCCTCCAGGCCGTAGCGCGCCCGCATGATGCCGGCGGACCGGTCGTCGAGGTGGTTGAGCAGACCCTCGATCCGCTGCCGCTCCAGGCCGGTGAGGACGATGTCCTCCGGCGAGGGGGCGTCGCTGTCGGCGACCAGGTCGCCGAGGCTGGTGTCGCCGTCGTCGCCCACCGGAGTGTCCAGCGAGACGGTGTCCTGCGACCAGCGGCGAAGCTCGTTGACCCGCTCGACGGTGACCCCGAGGGCCGCCGCGATCTGCTCCGGCTCCGGGTCGCTGCCCAGCTCACGGGTGAGCTGACGGGCCACGTTGCGCATCCGGTTGACGTCCTCCACCAGGTGCACGGGCAGTCGCACGGTGCGCTCCTGCTGGGCGATCGCCCGGCTGATCGCCTGACGGATCCACCACGTGGCGTAGGTGGAGAACTTGTAGCCGCGCTCGTAGTCGAACTTCTCGACCGCCCGGACCAGGCCGGTGTTGCCCTCCTGGATCAGGTCCAGCATGGGCATCCCGGACCGCACGTAGCGTCGGGCGATCGACACGACCAGTCGCAGGTTCGCACGGATGAAGAGATCCTTCGCCCGCTCACCCTCGACGACCAGCCGCTCCAGGTCCTCCCGGTCGACGCCGTCGGGCACCTGGCCCTCGCCGAGCAGGTGCTCGGCGTAGAGGCCGGCCTCGATCGCCTTGGAGAGGTCGACCTCCTTGGCGGCGTCCAGCAGCGGCGTACGGGAGATCTCGTGCAGGTAGACGCCGACCAGGTCGCGCTCCTCGGCAACCTCGTCGGTTCGCATGCCGATGTTCTTGTCCACGGTGCCCACGGTCCCCTCGCTCGCGCCGGTTGCCCGGTTCCTTGCCATCCCCACGTCCATCAGCCCTCCCCCGTAACTTCCGCTGTGCCCACCGGTGCTGACACCTACACAACAGATGAGACGTGTCGGGGATTCCATGTCGTGAGTCGAAAGTGTCACGAATGCCTGAGTAGTAGCTGAGAGCCCGGTCCATGTTTGCTGTCAGGACCCGATGATCGACTCGACTGCCGCTCCGGGAACACAGCGACGGATCAGCGGAATCGTCGTGCGTCCACGAAATCGCACCATTGCGAATTCCAAGAACACAGCGACCCGCGTCACCGCCTCAATGCGATCCTGGTCACTGCCAGATACGCGTCGGTGGACCGGTCGGTTCAGCCACGGGTGAGGATTACCCCACCCCTCGATGAACAATCCGCAGCGCGAAAGACGTCCCGGACGCGGCGTGACGCGCGTCGCAGCGGGGCGGGGCCGGGGGACGGCCCGGAGGCCGGGGGTCAGGAGGCGAGCAGGTCCAGCGCGTCGCGCACCTGGTCGGCGGAGCGGGCCAGGGCGGCCCGGGCGGCGGAGACCTCGGCGCCGGAGACGAGAGAGACGAGGGCGGTCTTCAGGTCGCCGTCGGCCTCGTGCAGCGCCCGCCGGCAGACCTCCTCGGCGCAGCCGGTGGCCTCCATCAGGATCGAGATCATTCGGCCACGCAGCTTCGCGTTGGTGGCCACCATGTCGATCATCAGGTTGGAGTAGACCCGGCCGAGTCGCACCATCACGGCGGTGGAGAACGTGTTGAGCACCAACTTCTGCGCGGTGCCCGCCTTCATCCGGGTCGACCCGGTGACGACCTCCGGCCCGGTGTCCACGCCGATGAAGACGTCCACCGACGAGGCGGCCTCGGCCTCCGGATTGGCGCAGAGCAGCACGGTCGCGGCCCCCTGGGCCCGGGACGTGGCGAGCGCCCCGAGGACGTACGGGGTGCGCCCGCTGGCGGCCAGTCCGACCACCAGGTCGCCGGGGCGTACGCACTCGGCGGCCTCGGCCGCGCCGGCCCGGTCGTCGTCCTCGGCGTCCTCGACGGCGCGCCACATCGCGTCGGGGCCGCCAGCCAGGTGGGAGCAGAACCAGTGCTGCGGCGAGTTGAAGGTGGGGGCCAGCTCGGCCGCGTCCAGGACACCCAGCCGCCCCGAGGTGCCGGCGCCGAAGTAGTGCACCCGGTGCCCGCCGCGCAGCGCCGCGACCGCCAGGTCGACGGTCTCCGCGATCTCGTCGAGGACGGCGGCCACCGCGGCCGGGACCCGCCGGTCCGCGTCGTTGATGACGGTGAGGACGTCCCGGGTCGACATCAGGTCGAGGTCGACGCTGTGCGGGTTGCGGCGCTCGGTCGGCGCGCCGACGCGCACCACCGGCCGGACCGCGGCCAACTCGTCCCGCTCCACCCGGCCGGCGGTCATCCGCGCCTCCGCGTCGCGCCCACCCGGTGCGACTGGACCGCCGCGGCGGTCGCCTCCAGGGCCTTCTTGGCCCTGGCCCGGTTGCGCGCCGCCACCCCGACGAAGAGGCAGTCGACCACGGTGAGCTGGGCCAGCCGGCTGGCCATCGCGCCGGACCGGTAGGTGGTCTCCCGAGCCGCGGTGGTGAGCACGAAGTCGGCCACCTCGGTGATCGGCGACCGGGGGAAGTTGGTCAGGGCGACCGTGGTGGCGCCCCGCGCCCGTGCCTGCTCCAGCACCTCGATCACGTCGGAGGTGGTGCCGGTGTGCGAGATGCCGACCGCGACGTCGCCCCGACCGAGCAGGGCGGCCGAGGTGAGCGCGGTGTGCACGTCCGGGAAGTAGAAGGCGGTGCGGCCGATGCGGTGCAGCTTCTGCTGGAAGTCGGACGCGACGAAGCCGCTGGCGCCCGCGCCGTACACGTCGATCCGGCCGGCCCCACCGATCGCCTCGACGACCTGCTCGCAGATGGCCGGGTCGAGCTGCTCGGCGGTCTCCTCGACGGCCCGTGCGTCGTTGAACGCGATGGTCGCGATGATCTGCGCGAGGTCGGCGCCGGGCGGGATGTCACCGCCGACCACCCGGGCGTCGGGCGGCTCGATCCGGCGGGCCGCCTCGGCGGCGAGCCGGATCCGCAGCTGTGGATAGCCGTCCATGCCCACCGACCGGCAGAACCGGATGACGGTCGCCTCGGAGGTCTCGGCGGCGGTGGCGAGGTCGGTGATCGTGCGCCGGGCGGCGTCCGCCGGATTGGCGACGACCAGCCGGGCGACCCGCTGTTCGGCCGGGGACAGCGACGGGAGCAGGCCACTGATGTGGACGATCAGTCCACCTGGCTCGTGACTCGCAGAAATCTTCGGACTCTTCGCCACGGATGAAACTTACTTTCATGAGGCGTGAGCGTCAACCATCACCGCGCGTATCCGGAAAAGTACCCCGCTCCGGACGGGGCCTCTGCGGCAAGGGTGCCATTCCCCCAGCCCCGGCCGCCTCATCCGGTCCGGCCGACTCCACCGTGCCGGCCGGCGCGGCGATCGGCCGTCGTGCACGTCCAACCGGCCGGACGGCCAGCCCGGCCCGCCGGTCGGCGGGCCGCCACGGTGCCCCCGGCCCCGGCCGGCGGCAGCCGGCGGTTAGCGTGGGGCCATGGCGGAGCGCAGTGTGCTGGTCACCGGAGGCACGGGCGGGCTGGGCGGGGCGGTCACCGCCGCGTTCCTTCGAGCCGGCTGGCGGGTGGTCGTACCGGGGCGGGAAGGCGCGGCGACGGACCCGGCGGGGGCCGGTCCGGTCCGGCTCACCGCGGACCTGCTCGAGCCGGCCGGGGCGGCCCGGGCCGTCGAGCTGGCCACCGCCGACCCCGCCGCGCCACTGCGCGCCGTGGTCAACCTCGTCGGCGGGTACGCCAGCGGCGGGCTGGTGCACGAGACGCCGGTCGAGGAGTTCGAGCGGATGCTCCGGATCAACCTGCGCCCGACGTACCTGGTCACCCAGGCGGCGCTGCCGCACCTGGTCGCCGCCGGCGGCGGCGCGGTGGTCTGCGTCTCGGCCCGGGCCGCGGTGGCGCCCTTCCCCGGCGCCGCGGGCTACGCCACCGCCAAGGCCGCTGTGCTGGCCTTCGCCAACGCGGTGGCGGTGGAGTACCGGCCACGCGGGGTGCGGTGCAACACGGTCCTGCCCAGCGTGATCGACACCCCGGCCAACCGCGCCGCCCAGCCGGACGCCGACCACCGGCGCTGGGTCTCCCCCGCGGAGATCGCCGGGGTGATCCGCTTCCTGGCCTCCGACGAGTCGGCGCCGACCAGCGGCGCCAGCATCCCGGTCTACGGCCGGGCCTGAGCCGGCACCGGACCGGCCGGCGCCGTGCCGCCGGGCGGTGGCTTCGCCGGCAGCCACTCGGTGAGGTGGGCCCGGATCCGGCGGGAGACCTCGTCCGGGGAGCCGCCCGCGTCGACGACCACGAAACTCTCGTACTCGGGCAACGTCCGGTACGCGGTGGCGGCCGCGGCGAGCCAGCGCATGCTCTCGTGGTCGGTGCCGCGCTGCTCGATCCGCCGGTACGCCTCGGCCGGGTCCACGGTGAGCAGGAAGGTCACCCGCGGCGCCGGGAAGAGGCGGTAGCCCGCCCGCGCCAGCCGTTCCCAGCGCTGCCCGCCGTGCGCCCGGATGCTCGCGTACTGGCAGGCGGAGTAGCGGTCCATCACCGCGGTCCGGCCGGTGACCAGGCAGGTCAGCAGGGCGAGGGCGATGGCGAGCCAGCGGAGCGCGGACTCGACCGCGAGCATCCCGTTGCGCCCGACGAGCCGCTGAGCGTCCGGACGGCCGAGCCGGTGGGCGAGCCGGCCGAGCCACCGGCGGCCGCCGGCGTTGCGATGGTAGGTGGCCGGATGGCCGGCCGCGCGGAGCGCCTCGGCGAGCCGGTGCGCCTGGGTGGTCTTGCCCGAGCCATCGATGCCGATCAGGGCGATGGTGCGCAGTGGGGCCCTGCCGCGCCACGCCCGCAGTGATCTGGCCACCTTCCCGAGGTTAACCGACCCGCGCTCACCATCCGGCGATTTGTCCCTTTCCGTACCCGTCGGCGCCACGCCGTGTCACCGCCAGGTGTGGCCGACCGGATTGCCGGGTACGCAACTTCATTCCCACCGCCATGACGACGACGGGAGACCCAGATGGCCGAGCGCGGGGACGAGACCCTGGTCCACACGCTGAAGAAGGTCGCCGCCGTGCTCAAGCAGTCCGAGATCCCGTTCGCCCTCGGCGGGAGCTTCGCCGTGTACGCCCACGGGGGCCACTCCAGCGACCACGACGTCGACTTCCTGCTCCGCGGGCAGGACGTGGACCGGGCCCTGGAGGCCCTGGTCGCGGCCGGCTTCAGCGCCGAGCGGCCGCCCGAGGACTGGCTGGTCAAGGTCTACGACGAGGGGCGGATGGTGGACCTGATCCACCGGCCGATCGAGACCCCGGTGACCGAGGACACCTTCGCCGACACCATCGTGCGCCCGGTCGACGCGATCCACATGCCGGTGCTCTCGGCGACCCAGCTCATGGTGCACAAGCTGCTCAGCTTCTCCCAGCACTACTGCGACTTCGCCCGCGCCCTGCCGCTCGCCCGCTCGCTGCGGGAACAGATCGACTGGGAACGGGTACGGAAGGAGACGCAGCACTCGCCGTACGCGGAGGCGTTCCTGGTGCTGCTCGACCGGCTGGACGTGATGCCGCCCGGCGGCACACCCGGAGGAAGGGAGACACCGTGACCGAGGAGCACGGCGGCGCGCCGCCCGACGAGTACGTCGAGGCGGAGATCCACCGGCTGCTGGCCGAGGATCCGGCCGTCGCCGAGCAGGGGATCACCGTGGTCCACCGCGAGCGGGGCCTGGTCCTCTACGGCGAGGTGGAGAGCCCGCACCGGCGCGAGGAGATCCTCCGCCGGGTGGCCGAGCGGTTTCCCGACATCCCGATCACCATCGATATCGGGGTGATCCGGGCGCAGGCGCCCAGCCAGGTGGAGGAGCTGCCGTGAGGGAGGTTGCACCGTGATCCGGATCGCCGCCGTCGGCGACGTGCACCTGGACGAGGACGTGGTCGGCCGGTTCCGGCCGGCCCTGGAGGAACTGCCCGACTGCGCCGACGTGCTGCTGCTCGCCGGTGACCTGACCCGGCACGGCACCGAGTCCGAGGCGCGCTGCGTGGCGCAGGAGTTCGGCGGACTGGGCGTACCGGTGATCACCGTGCTCGGCAACCACGACCACCAGTGCGACCAGGTGCCGCAGGTGGTCAAGGTGCTGTCCGACGCCGGCATCACCGTGCTGGAGGGGACCGGGACGGTGCTGGAGTGCCCCGCCGGACGGCTCGGCGTGGCCGGGGCGAAGGGCTTCGGCGGAGGCTTCGCCGGGCGGTGCGCCAGCGACTTCGGCGAGCCGGAGATGAAGGCGTTCGTCCGGACCACCAACGAGAGCGCGGACGCGCTCGGCGAGGCGCTCCGCGAGCTGGACTGCGACCTGCTGGTCGCGCTCACCCACTACTCCCCCGTGCCCGACACGCTGGCCGGCGAGCCGCTGGAGATCTACCCGTTCCTCGGGTCGTACCAGTTGGGGCAGGCGATCGACTCGGCGCCGACCGCGCTGGCCCTGCACGGGCACGCCCACCACGGCACCGAGCGGGGCACCACCCCGGGCGGGGTACGGGTCCGCAACGTCGCCCACCCCGTGATCAAGCAGGCGTACAGCATCTTCCACCTGGGAGATCATCTGGTCGGGTGACCCAGGTTTCCGGGCGCGGATGGCCGGGTACTCAGCGGCCATGGAGCTGATTCTCTGGATTATCGCAGTCGTACTCGTGGTCGCCGGCATCCTCGCGCTGTTCCGCCGGCAGATCCTGTGGGGCATCGTCCTCATCGTGGTCGGTCTTCTGGTCGGCCCGGGTGGCGTCAGCATCTTCAGTTAGACGCCGGTTCCGCACCACCCCTGAGACCCGCCGGGGTCGTCGGGTCCGGAGCTCCGTCCTCCCAGACAGGAGAATCCGGACACGACGACCCCGGCGTCGTGCTGAGGTGGTACGGAGGGGCCCCGGTAACGCCTCAGGCATATCAGGGGCCCCTATTGACAGCGCGCGTCAGCAGCGGGGGACGTTCGGGATGTAGCCGTCGTAGCCGGTGTGCACGTACGCGTCGGAGACGTACCGGCCGGTGCCGATCCGGTCCCAGATCGAGCTGGTGCCGTAGGTGCCGGTGACCGTGGTGCCGGAGGTCTGGCAGTAGATCGTCACAGTGGCGCCGTCGGCGACCGAGCCGACCGCGCTGTAGCCGGTGCCCGGCCCGGAGCGGACGGTCAGGTCCGCGCCGGCGGTGTTCACCGTGCCGGTGGCGGTGGTCGAGGAGCAGTTGTTGTCGCTGGTGTACGTCTTGGTGCCCCAGTAGAGCGCGAGCGCGCCGTTGAATCGCGCCTGGATGTCGTTGCCGTTGAGCCGCTGCTCGTAGTGCAGGTGCGGGCCGGTGGAGCCGCCGGTGCTGCCCACCCAGCCGATCACCTTGCCGTAGCCGACGCTCTGGCCGACCGAGACGTTGAAGCCGTTGAGGTGGGCGTAGTAGGTGGTGTAGCCGCCGCCGTGGTCGATCCGGACGTACTTGCCGTAGCTGGTGCCGCCGAGGTCGGTGACCCGGTCGACCGTGCCCGCGGCGCTGGCCACCACCGGGTCGCCCAGGTCGTCGGTGCGGTTGAAGTCGATCGCGTACGCCGGGCTGTGGTCGGAGCGGGTCTGCCCGGACCAGGACTGGCCGCACGGGAAGGGCACCTTGAAGGTCGGCGCGGCCATCGCCGGGGCCGCGGGTACCAGGGTCATCGCGACCAGCAGGCCGGCCGCGGCGAGGCTGAACCACCGTCTGCGCATCCAGCGCCTCCAATGTTGAAATCCTTCGATGCCGTGCGTCGAGCGTGACAGAAAGTTCCATTGATCGGAAGGGGCGCGGCGCTGCGGGAAGCACAGCGCGTGGGAGCGCGCCCACGGCCGGTGAGCGGGTTTCGGGATTGTTACCGGGCCGTGTCCGCCAGGGGGTGGACTCCGGATGATGCAAGCGCTTACATGTGGGGACGACCATCGGACCGGCGCGGGTTCGATTCCCCCACGCGCCGGCAAGGAAGGAGATCGGCATGGCGTTTGCCAGATCACGCCAGGCTCTCGCGATCGCCGGCGTACTGGGGCTGGCGCTCGGCGCCACCGCCTGCGGCACCGGCAACGACAAGAAGAGCAGCAAGGCGAGCTCCCCGGAGTGCGCCGCATACGAGAAGTACCAGGGTCACGACGGCAAGAAGGTCACGATCTACTCGTCGATCCGGGACATCGAGGCCGACCGCCTCGCGCAGTCCTGGAAGCAGTTCGAGGACTGCACCGGCATCAAGATCGACCACGAGGGCAGCGGCGAGTTCGAGGCCCAGCTGGGTGTCCGGGTCGACGGCGGCAACGCCCCCGACCTGGCCTTCATCCCGCAGCCGGGTCTGCTCAAGCGGTTCGCCGACTCGGGCAAGCTCAAGCCGGCCGGCGCCGACACCAAGGCCATGGCGGAGCAGAACTACTCCCCCGACTGGCTGAAGTACAGCACCGTCGACGGCAAGTTCTACGGCGCCCCGCTCGGCTCCAACGTGAAGTCCTTCGTGTGGTACTCGCCGAAGACCTTCAAGGAGAAGGGCTGGACCGTCCCGACCACCTGGGACGAGCTCATCCAGCTGAGCGACAAGATCGCGGCGAGCGGCACCAAGCCGTGGTGCGCGGGCATCGAGTCCGGTGACGCCACCGGCTGGCCGGCCACCGACTGGATCGAGGACCTGATGCTGCGCACGCAGGGTCCCGAGGTCTACGACCAGTGGACCACCCACGGCATCCCGTTCAACGACCCGAAGGTCGCCGACGCGGTCGACAAGGCCGGCACCATCCTCAAGAACGACAAGTACGTCAACGGCGGCTTCGGCGGGGTGAAGAGCATCGCCACCACCTCCTTCCAGGAGGCCGGCACGCCGATCACCAGCGGCAAGTGCGCCCTGCACCGGCAGGCGTCCTTCTACGCCAACCAGTGGCCGCAGGGCACCAAGGTGGCCGAGGACGGCGACGTCTTCGCGTTCTACTTCCCGGCCATCGACCCGGCCAAGGGCAAGCCGGTGCTCGGCGGCGGCGAGTTCGTCGCGGCCTTCGCCGACCGTCCCGAGGTCCAGGCGGTCCAGACCTACCTGGCCTCCGGCGAGTACGCCAACAGCCGGGCCAAGATCGGTGACTGGGTGTCGGCGAACAAGAAGCTCGACATCAACAACGTGCCGAACCCGGTGGACAAGCTCTCCGTCCAGATCCTGCAGGACCCGAAGACCGTCTTCCGCTTCGACGGCTCGGACCTGATGCCGGCCGCGGTCGGCGCGGGCACCTTCTGGAAGGGCATGGTCGACTGGATCAACGGCAAGGACACCACCACGGTGCTCAACGGCATCGAGGCCAGCTGGAAGTGATCTGAGGCGGCGGCCCTGCCCGCACCCGCGGGCCGGGCCGCCGCCCCCGACCGAACCCTTGAAGGAGGGTCGATGGAGTTCGACTTCGCGGAGGAACAGCCCAAGTTCCTCATGCTGATGTACGGGCTGATCGCTTTCGTCGTGGTGGTGGGCGGTCTGCTCCTGCTCCTCGACGTCGTGCCGGCCTGGTTCGCCCGCCGCCGCGAGGCGCAGCTGATCGCCGCCTCGGCGAACGGCGTCCCGCTGCCCCGCCGACGCAAGCCGCGGGAGGGGCTCTTCGCCCTCTTCTTCCTGCTGCCGACGCTGCTGCTGCTCACGATCGGGCTGGTGGTGCCGGCTATCCGCACCACGCTGCTCTCGTTCATGGACAAGGGCAGCAACGACTGGGTGGGCCTGACCAACTACAGCTGGATGTTCTCCGAGGGCTCGATCATCCGGGTGCTGGTCAACACCCTGATCTGGGTGCTTCTGGTCCCGCTGGTGGCCACCTCCTTCGGCCTGCTCTACGCCATCATGGTGGACAAGGCCCGGTTCGAGGCGGTCGCCAAGTCCCTGATCTTCCTGCCGATGGCCATCTCATTCGTCGGTGCCACCATCATCTGGAAGTTCGTCTACGCCTACCGGGGCGACGGTCAGGAGCAGATCGGTCTGCTCAACCAGATCGTGGTCGGCCTCGGCGGCGAGCCGAAGCAGTGGCTGCTGGAATCGCCGCTGAACACCTTCCTGCTCATCGTGATCATGGTCTGGATCCAGGCCGGCTTCGCCATGGTGGTGCTCTCCGCCGCGATCAAGGCCATCCCGGCGGACATCGTCGAGGCCGCCCGGCTCGACGGGGTCACCCCGTGGCAGATGTTCTGGCAGATCACCATGCCGAGCATCCGGCCAGCGCTGATCGTGGTGGTGGTGACGCTGTCGATCGCCACGCTCAAGGTCTTCGACATCGTCCGGACCGCGACCAACGGCAACTACGACACCAGCGTCATCGCGACCGAGATGTACAACCACGCGTTCCGGTACGGCGAGAACGGCCAGGGTTCGGCCCTGGCGGTCTTCCTCTTCGTCCTGGTCATCCCGATCGTGATCTACCAGATCCGCAACCTGCGTCAGCAGCGGGAGGGCTGAGATGACCACCGCCACGCCCACCGTTCCGGCCGGCACCCAGGCCACCGAGAAGACCACCGTCGCGGGCCGGGTCCGCAAGCGGCTGAACAGCCGTACGGCCACGCTCGTCTCGATCGTCATCGCACTGCTCTGGACCATCCCCACCTTCGGTCTCTTCATCTCGTCGTTCCGGCCGGAGAACGACATCAAGAGCACCGGCTGGTGGACGTTCTTCACCAACCCGCAGTTCACCCTGGAGAACTACCAGGAGGTGCTCTTCAGCTCCTCCTCCTCGTCGGGTCAGCTCGCCAGCTACTTCATCAACTCGCTGGCGATCACCATCCCGTCGGTGCTCTTCCCGATCGCCTTCGCCTCGCTGGCCGCGTACGCGCTGGCCTGGATCAACTTCAAGGGCCGGGACTTGCTCTACATCGCGATCTTCGCGTTGCAGATCGTGCCGCTGCAGATGGCCCTGGTGCCGCTGCTGAAGTTCTTCTCCACCGGCGTCACCATCGCCGGCGTCACCGTGCTCCCCGCATGGGATCTCGTCGACGAGCAGAAGTTCGCGCAGGTGTGGTTCGCGCACACCTGCTTCGCGCTTCCGTTCGCCGTCTACCTGCTGCACAACTTCATCTCGCAGCTGCCCAGGGACCTGATGGAGGCGGCCCGGGTCGACGGGGCCACCCACCCCAAGATCTTCCGCACCATCGTCCTGCCGCTGATCACCCCGGCCCTGGCGGCGCTCGGCATCTTCCAGTTCCTCTGGGTCTGGAACGACCTGCTGGTCGCGCTGATCTTTGCCGGGGGCACCAGCGAGACCGCCCCGCTCACCGTCCGGTTGGCCGAGATGGCCGGCACCCGGGGCAACGAGTGGCAGCGGCTCACGGCCGGCGCGTTCGTGTCGATCGTCGTACCGCTGACCGTCTTCCTGTCCCTCCAGCGCTACTTCGTGCGCGGCCTGCTCGCCGGCAGCGTCAAGGGCTGACCCGTCGGTCCGCCGCCGCCGGTCCCCGGCGGCGGCGGCCGCGGATGGAGCGGGGGAACGATGACCAAGATTGACGATGTCGCCCGCCTGGCCGGGGTCTCCACGGCCACCGTCTCGCGGGCCCTGCGGGGCCTCCCGACCGTCTCGGCCGCGACCCGGCGCCGGGTGCTCGCCGCCGCCGAGCAGCTCCAGTACGCGGTCTCGCCGAGCGCGTCCCGGCTGGCCGGCGGGAAGACCGGCACGGTGGCCGTGGTGGTCCCCCGGATCACCCGGTGGTTCTTCGGCACGGTCGTCGAAGCGGTCGAGGACTTCCTCCACGAGTCCGGCTACGACCTGCTGCTCCACAACCTCGGCGGCCGGGAGCAGACCCGTCAGCGGGTGCTGCGCACGGCCAGCCTGCACAAGCGGGTGGACGCGGTCATCCTGGTCGCCACCCCGCTGCGCCCGCCGGACGTGACCGCGCTGACCGCACTGGACCTGCCCGGCGTCACCATCAGCTCCGGCACGGTGGTGCCCGGCTGGCCCTGCGTCCGCATCGACGACGTGGCCGCCGCGCGGACCGCCACCCGGCACCTGCTCGAGCTCGGCCACACCCGGATCGCGCACATCTCCGGCGACCCGGACGACGAGCTTGCCTTCACCACCCACCTGGACCGGCGGCGGGGCTACCAGGCGGCGCTGCGGGCGGCCGGGATCCGGCCCGACCCCAGTCTGGACGTGGAGTCGCAGTTCACCATCGACGGCGGCACCCGGGCCACCGCCGAGTTGCTGGCCCGGGGCGAACCGCCCACCGCCATCTTCGCGGCCTGCGACGAGATGGCGATGGGCGCGATGACCGCGCTGCGGGACGCCGGGCTCCGGGTGCCGCAGGACGTCAGCGTGATCGGCATCGACGACCACGACCTGGCCAAGGTGCTCGGACTGAGCACCATCGCGCAGCCGGCCACCGAGCAGGGGCTGCTCGCCGCGCGGATCCTGCTCGACCCGCTGGGCGTCCGCACCGCCGACCCGTACGCCGGGCGCGTCCCGGCGCCGCGCGGCGGGGACGCCCCCGGCGACTCACCGTCGCGGCCGGTGATCCTGCCCACTCGGCTGGTCGTGCGGGACTCGACCGCCCCGCCGCGGGCACACTGAACGGATTCGGCCGCCGGCGTGGCGGCCGGATCGCACCTCCGTCCGGGCTCGGACGGCACGGCACGACACAAGGGGAGAAGGCTCTGAACACCGACGTGACGCAGCAGGAAACGGCCGGCGTCCCGGCCACCGGCTGGTGGACCGAGGCCGTCATCTACCAGATCTACCCACGCTCCTTCGCCGACTCCGACGGCGACGGCATCGGCGACCTCCCCGGCATCACCGCCCGCCTCGGTCACCTCGCCGAGCTCGGCGTCGACGCGGTCTGGCTGTCGCCGTTCTACCCGTCCCCGCAGGCCGACGCCGGGTACGACGTGGCCGACTACCGGGACGTCGACCGGCTCTTCGGCACCCTCGCCGACGCCGACAAGATGATCGCCGAGGCGAAGGCCCTCGGCCTGCGGGTCATCGTCGACCTGGTGCCGAACCACACCTCGTCCGCGCACCGCTGGTTCCAGGCCGCGCTGGCCGCCGCCCCGGGCAGCCCGGAACGGCAGCGCTATCTCTTCCGGGACGGCCTGGGCGCCGACGGCGCCGAGCCGCCGAACGACTGGCAGAGCGTCTTCGGGGGGCCGGCGTGGACCCGGGTGCCCGACGGGCAGTGGTACCTGCACCTCTTCGACACCGGCCAGCCCGACCTCAACTGGGACAACCCGGAGGTCCGCACCGAGTTCCTGGACGTGCTGCGGTTCTGGCTGGACCGGGGCGTCGACGGTTTCCGGGTGGACGTGGCGCACGGGCTGATCAAGCAGGCCGACCTGGCTAACTGGCAGGAGCCGCAGGAGATCCTCTCCGGCAACGAGGTGGACAAGCCGCGCCCGCCAATGTGGGACCAGGACGGCGTGCACGAGATCTACCGCGAGTGGCGCCGGCTGCTCGACTCCTACGACGGTGAGCGGATCCTGGTCGCCGAGGCGTGGGTGGAGCCGGCCGAGCGGCTGGCCCGGTACGTCCGCCCCGACGAGATGCACCAGGCGTTCAACTTCGAGTACCTGCTCGCCGCCTGGACCGCCCCGGCCCAGTACGCGGTGATCACCCGCTCGCTGGAGGCCACCGACTCGGTCGGCGCCCCCACCACCTGGGTGCTCTCCAACCACGACGTGGTCCGGCACGCCTCCCGGCTCGGGCTGGCGATCAGTGGTGGCCGCCCGAACGGCATCGGTATCGGCGACCCGCAGCCCGACGCCGTGCTCGGCCTGCGCCGGGCCCGGGCGGCCAGCCTGCTGATGCTCGCCCTGCCCGGCTCGGCGTACCTCTACCAGGGTGAGGAGCTGGGCCTGCCGGAGCACACCACGCTTCCCGACGAAGCCCGGCAGGACCCGACCTGGGAGCGCAGCGGGCACACCCAGCGCGGCCGGGACGGTTGCCGAGTGCCGATCCCATGGGAGGCCGACGCCCCGTCGTACGGCTTCGGGCCGACCGACGCCAGCTGGCTGCCGCAGCCCCCGTCCTGGGCCGAGTACGCCCTGGACCGGCAGCGCGGGTTGCCCGGCTCGACGTACGAGCTGTACCGCACCGCGCTGCGGCTGCGCCGCGAGCACCGGCTGGCCGGCGGGCCGCTGGCGTGGCTCTCCACCGGCGACGAGGTGCTCGCCTTCCGCAACGGTGACCTGACCGTGCTGACCAACTTCGGCACGGCCGCCGTCCCGGCCCCGGACGGGGAGGTGCTGCACAGCAGCGCCCCGCTCGACGACGACGGCCGGGTCCCGACCGACGTGACGGTCTGGGTCCGCGCCTGACCGCCGCCTGGCCCGTCGGCCGCCGCCTCGCCGGCGGCGTCCGGCGGGCCGGGCTCTTTCCATGGGGGTCCCGACGGGCGCGCCGGACCGTGCGCACGGGCGGGACTCGCTGCGGCTGCCGGCCGGGGCTCCGCTGCGGTTCCCTATGGAGCTGATGTCGTCAACGAATCGGCTCGCGCGGGTTGACACGCCCTCCGACGCTGGCAGCGGCAGTGGACAGGCGACGCCGGGGCGGCCGGCGGCGGATAGCCGGCGGGCGGCAGCGAGAAGCCGCCGGTCGGCGGCAGGTGGCCGGCGGCGGACCGTGCCGGGTCGCCGCCTGATTCGTCTGCGACATCAGCTCCACAGCGTCCGACCCCGCGTACCGCATGAACCGCGCCACACCGGCGAGCCGTGCCGCGGGGCGGCCGGTCCCGGCCGGCATCCCGACGACCCCCTGCCCTGCCCAGACCAGGCCAGGCCAGGGCCGGCGGTCAGAGACGGTCGGCGCGGGCGTGCAGGAGGTCGTGCACGGCGTCGATGTCGCCGGGCGAGGTGCGCGCCGCGAGCCAGTACATGACGCCGGTGGGCAGGAAGAAGAGCTGGAAGGCGGCCAGCCCGACGGCGTAGTTAAGCGGCGGCGGGAAGGCCACCCGCAGCCCGGCGAAGGCCACCCCGACCAGCCCGTTGCCGGCCGCCCGACCGACCCCGTTGACCAGGTTGCCGAGGCTGTAGACGGTGCCCCGGTGCTCGGGCGGGTTGACGTCGGCGATCAGCGCGAACCAGTTCGGCGAGTTTGCGGAGGTGAGGGCCAGCGCCAACACCGCGGCGAGCAGGCTCAGCCCGACGGTGGGCTCGGTGACCACGCTGGCCAGCACGGCGGCGACCACCGCGCCGGAGCTCCCGCCGTCGGGCACGTCGATCCGGATCGGCACGAAGAACAGGACCAGGTAGAACGGCACGGCCGCGAGGATGCCCACCGCCGCGACCAGGGCCCGCCCGCTCGGCGTACGCCGTTGCAGCGCGTCGCCCACCAGGCCGCCCACGATGGAGAGCACCCCGCCGAGCTGGAACAGGGTGGCGAAGACGCTGCCCACCACGACGGCGGTGGCCGCGGAGTAGCCCTGTGCCTCGGCCCGCTGGGCGAAGAGCACCGGGAGCCAGACCAGCGAGCCGAACGCGGCCTGTGCGGTGAGCCCCTGGAGGGCGAGCCAGCGGTTGGTCCGCCGAGCCAGGATCCGGGGCAGGTCGGCCCGGGTGATCCGGTAGTCGTAGTCGGCGCCGGCGTCGAGCGCCTCGGCCAGCTCCGGCTCGCTCTGCCCACGCCGGACGTCGTACGTGACCAGGTAGGCGACCGTGGCGGCCAGCCCGACCCCGGTGAGCAGCAGGAACGGCCGCCGCCAGTCGGTGGCGCCGAGGATGCCGCCGGTCAGCGTGCCGGCGAGGGTGCCGACGCCCTGAGACAGCCCCCAGAAGCTCATCACCAGGCCCCGACGGCGGGGCGAGATCAGGTCGGTGACCACGGAGAAGCCGACCGAGCCGACCGCACCGAGCCCGACGGCGGCGACGAGCTGGGCGGCCAGGAACGTCGGGTAGCTCTGCGCGAGCGCGCTGCCGCCGGTGCCGGCCGCCCAGATCAGCGTGCCGACCATGAGCAGCGGCTTACGGTTGGTCCGGTCGCCGACGTACGCCCAGGCGACCGCGGCGACCGCGCTGACCAGGAAGCTCACCGCGGTGACCAGGCCGAGCAGCCGCTGGGGGACCCCGAGCGCGCCGGAGATCGGTCCGTACAGCGGTGGTACCAGCCCGATCGCCACGTTGTCCAGCGACGCGAGGACGACGAACACCACGACGCTGTACACCCGGTGCACCGCACCACCGCGCCCTGCCCGCCCGCCCCCGTCCAAGGTCATGCCGACAGCCAACCAGGCGCGACGCCCCACGGCACGACCGGGTGCGGTCAGCCGTCGACGCGGACGGCGGCGACCGGCTTCACCCGGGACGCCCGCCACGCCGGGTACATCCCCGCCACGACCCTCCACCATGGCACCCAGGAGGACCCCGACCGACCGCGCCGACCGGTTCAGTAGTCGACAACCAGGTCCCGGGCGGCGGCGTAGCGGGCGCGGACGGCGGGGACCGGGTCGGCGGCGTACGTCTCGGTGCCGGTCAGGGTCCATTCAGGCGGCGTCGCGCCACCCAGAGCGACCCAGGCGGCCTGGCGCGCCGCACCGTCGGCGACGTACTCGCCGGGCGGCGGGACGACCACCGGGCGGCCGAACACCTGCGGGGCGATCCGGCGCACCGCGTCCGAGCGGGTCCCGCCGCCGACCAGGATCACCCGGCGGACGGCGGCGCCCTGGGCGGTGAGCGCGTCGAGGCCGTCGGCGAGGGCGCAGAGCATCCCCTCGACGGCGGCCCGGGCCAGGTGCGCCGGGGTGGACGTACGCAGGGTGAGCCCGTGCACCGAGCCGGTGGCCCGGGGCCGGTTCGGGGTTCGCTCTCCCTCCAGGTACGGGACCATGACCAGCCCGTCCGCGCCGGGCGGCGCGGTCAGCGCCAGCGCCGAGAGTTCGTCCAGGCCGACCCGGAGCATCGCCGCCGCCGCGTCCAGCACCCGGGCCGCGTTCAGGGTGCAGACCAGTGGCAGGAACCGGCCGGTGGCATCGGCGAAACCGGCGACGATGCCGGAGTCGTCGGCGGCCGGGGCGTCGGCCACCGCGAAGACGGTGCCGGAGGTGCCGATCGAGACGACCACGTCACCGGGGCCGGCTCCGACGCCGAGCGCGGCGGCGGCGTTGTCGCCGGTTCCGGGGCCGAGCAGCGCCCCGCCGGCCGAGGCCGCGACGCCCGGCCGCGGACCCCCGCCGGCCTCCGCGCCGGACCGGTCGCCGAGCGCGGCCGGATCGAGGACGCCCGCGGGCTCGGTTGGCCCCAGCACGGTCGGCACCCGCACCGCCCGGCCGAGCGCGCGTTCCAGCAGGTCCAGGCGGTACTCGCCGGTCCGTGGCGACCAGTAGCCGGTGCCGCTGGCATCACCCCGGTCGGTGCGCAGCGCGGCCAGGCCGGGGGCGCCGGCCAGCCGCCAGGTGAGCCAGTCGTGCGGCAGACAGACCGCCGCCACCCGGTCCGCGTTGGCCGGCTCGTGGCGGGCCAGCCACCGCAACTTGGTGGCGGTGAAGCTGGCCACCGGCACGCTGCCCGTCGCCTCGGCCCAGAACCGGCGGCCGTCCCCGTCGCCGTCGGCCTCCTCGATCAGGTCCCGGGCGGTCCCGGCGGACCGGGTGTCGTTCCAGAGCAGGGCCGGTCGGACCACCTCCCCCGCCTCGTCCAGGCAGACCATGCCGTGCTGTTGGCCGGCGACCGAGACGGCCGCGACGTCGGCCAGCCCGCCGGCGGCGTCGACGGCCGCCAGCAGGGCCTCCCACCAGGCCTGCGGGTCGACCTCGGTGCCGTCGGGGTGCGGCGCGCGGCCCTGCCGGACCAGCGCGCCGGTCTCGGCGTCCCGGACGACGACCTTGCAGGACTGGGTGGACGAGTCGACCCCGGCGACGAGCGGCATGCCGACCGCCTCAGCGCGCGCCGAGCAGGTGCTCGACGGCGAGCTGGTTGAGCCGGACGAAGCCGAAGCCCTTCGCCCCGGCCGCGTCGGGGTCGAACTCCTCGAACGCGGCGCGGTCGGCGAGCAGGCCGGCGTGGCCCTCCCCCGGGTTCAGCGTCGGCGTCGCCAGGTCGCCGACCTTGCTGGCGGCGAGGGCCTCGGCCACCTCCGGGTCGGCCCGGAACGCCGCGGCTCGCTCCTTGAGCAGCAGATAGGTGCGCATGTTCGCCGCCGCCGAGGCCCATACGCCGGACATGTCCTCGGTGCGGGAGGGCTTGTAGTCGAAGTGCCGGGGGCCGTCGTACGCGGGCCCGCCGTCGGGGCCGCCGTGCTCCAGCAGGTCCACCAGGGCGAACGCGTTGAGCAGGTCGCCGTGGCCGAAGACCAGGTCCTGGTCGTACTTGATGCCGCGCTGGCCGTTTAGGTCGATGTGGAACAGCTTGCCCTGCCAGAGCGCCTGAGCGATGCCGTGCGCGAAGTTCAGCCCGGCCATCTGCTCGTGGCCGACCTCCGGGTTGAGCCCGACGAGGTCGGGGCGGGCCAGGGTGGAGATGAACGCCAGCGCGTGCCCGACGGTGGGGAGCAGGATGTCGCCGCGTGGCTCGTTCGGCTTGGGCTCCAGGGCGAACCGCAGCTGGTAGCCGTTGTCGACGACGTACTGGCAGAGCAGGTCCACGGCCTCGCGGTAGCGGTCCAGCGCGGCGCGGACATCCTTGGCCAGGTCGTACTCGGCGCCCTCCCGGCCGCCCCACATGACGAAGGTGCGGGCGCCCAGCTCGGCGGCGAGGTCGACGTTGCGCAGCACCTTGCGCAGCGCGTAGCGGCGGACGTCGCGGTCGTTGCTGGTGAAGCCCCCGTCCTTGAAGACCGGGTGGGTGAAGAGGTTGGTGGTGACCATCGGGACGACCAGGCCGGTCTCGTCGAGGGCCTTGCGGAACCGGGTCAGCCGGGCGTCCCGGGTGGCGGCGTCGGCGCCGAAGGGGAACAGGTCGTCGTCGTGGAAGGTGATCCCGTACGCCCCGAGCTCGGCGAGGCGGTGGACGGCCTCGACCGCGTCCAGCTCGGGCCGGGTGGCGTCGCCGAACGGGTCGCGGGCCTGCCAGCCCACCGTCCAGAGACCGAAGGAGAACTTGTCGGCGGGGGTGGGACGGGGTGCCATGGCAGACCTCCGGTGGTGTCGCCGCAATTTGTTCAACGGTTGAATTAAATGGCCGCCCTGTGGCAGTGTCAAGAGGTGACCAGCCCCAGCACCGCCGGCGCCGTCCGGCAGGGCAGCCTCCGCGAGCTCAACCTCGCGGTCGTGCTCCGGCGGATCGCCACCGCCGACCGGCCGCCCTCCCGGGCCGAGATCGCCGCCGGCACCGGGCTCACCCGGGCCACCGTCTCCGCCGTCGTCGACGACCTGATCGGCGGCCGGCTGGTGGCCGAGGCCGACCCCGCGCCGCGTAGCGGCGCCGGCCGGCCCGCCCGCGGCCTGACGCTGGCCGGCCACGGCCCGGCCGGGCTCGGCCTGGAGGTCAACGTCGACTACCTCGCCGCCTGCGTGGTGGACCTGGCCGGCACCGTCCGGCACCACGTCGTACGCCGGGCCGACCTGCGCCCGGTCTCCCCCGCCGACGCCCTGGCTCGGCTCGCCGCGCTCGCCGCCGACGCTCGCGCCGCGGCGGCGGGCCAGGGGCTGACCCTGGCCGGCGCGGCCCTCGCCGTGCCGGGCCTGGTCGACGCCGACGGCCTGGTCCGGCTCGCCCCCAACCTGGGCTGGCGGGACGTGGACGTGCCCGCGCTGCTCGCCGGCCACCGGCTGGCCAAGCCGGTCGACGGGGTGCCGCCGCTGGTGGTGGAGAACGAGGCCAACCTGGCCGCCCTCGGCGAGCTGCACGCCGGCCCGCCCGGTTCCGCGAGTTTCCTGCACATCTCCGGCGAGATCGGGATCGGCGCCGGGATCGTCCTCGACGGCAGGCTGTACCGGGGCGCCCGCGGCTGGAGCGGCGAGATCGGTCACATCCCGGTGCATCCGGAGGGGCGGCCCTGCCGTTGCGGTGGCCGCGGCTGCCTGGAGCGGTACGCGGGCCAGGAGGTCATCCTGGCCGCCGCCGGACTGGCCGGCGCGGAGCTGCCCGCGGACACCGCCGCGGCCCGGCTGGCGGACCTCGCCGGGGCCGGCGACCCGGCCACCCTCGCGGCGCTGGCCGACGCCGGGACCGCGCTCGGGGTGGCCGTCGCCGGGGTGGTGAACCTGCTGGATCTGGACACCGTGGTACTCGGCGGCGGATACGCCCCGCTCGCCCCGTGGCTCCGGCCACCGGTGGTCGCGGAGCTCAGCCGTCGGGTGCTCACCGCCGCCTGGTCCCCGGTGACCGTCCGGCCGGCGGCCCTCGGCACGCGGTCCGCGGCCGTCGGCGGGGCCGCGTCGGTGGTCCGCCGGATCGTGGACCGGCCGGTCGGCTGGCTGGCCCGCGGCGGGTGAGGTGAGCTGGCCCTTCCTCGATGGGCGATCACCAACCTCCCTCGGTACGCTTGCCCACAGGCAACCGATCCGCGACGTCAGGAGTGCACCGACACCATGCGCACAGGTCGACAGACCGGGGCGCCCGGCGACCGGCGGTGACGACCACCCGCCGAGGTGGGCTCGCCGGGCCGGTCAGCGGTGGCGGGCAGGCCTCCCGCCCCCGGCTCCGCAGGTCCCCCGACACCGGGCTGCCGGCCGATACCCGGCTCGCCCGCGAGCTGCTGGACGGGCTCGCCGAGGCGATCGTGACCACCGACCACGCCGGCGTGGTGACCCTGGTCAACGCGATGGCGATCGAACTCCTCCCCGAGCTGGCCCCCGGCGCCGAGCTGGCCCGCTGCCCGGTGCCCGCGCTGGCCGAGGCCGTCCGGCAGGGGGCCGGGACCTTCGACGCGGAACACCGCGGCCGACGGCTGCGCGGCACCCTCCGCGCCCTGGCCGGCGGCCGCTGCGCCTGGTACGTGCGGGACGTCACCGAGGAGCAGGCGCGGACCGACGCGCTGCTCGCCGAGCGCTCCCGGACGGCCTTCCTGGCCCGGGCCGGCAGCCGGCTCGGGCTGTCGCTGCACCGGGACCAGACGCTGCGGGCCACCACCACGCTGCCGGTCCCCTACCTGGCCGACGCCGCGGTGGTCCTGCACCGCCCGCCGCCGCCCGCCGAGGACCGGCCGCACTGGATCCGGTACGCCGCGGGCGACGGCGGACCCGTCACCGGGGTGGGCGGCTGGGACCTGACCACCTCCGTACCCGGGCTCGCCGAGGCGCTCGACGGGGACGCCACCGAGCCCAGCCCGTGGCTGAACGCCGAGCTGGCCGACCTGGCCGAGGTACTCCCCGACGGCTTCGGCCGGCCCGGGACCGTGCTGATCAGCCCGATGCTCAGCGCCGGCGGTCCGGCCGGCGCGCTGGTCCTGATCCGCCGGGCCGAGCGGCCCGGGTTCGACCAGCGGGAGATCGAGCTGGCGCGGGAGTTCGCGAACCGGGCGGGCGCCGCGCTGGCCGCGGCCGAGCTCTACGGCGAGCAGGCCCACCTGGCCAGCGTCCTGCAGCAGAGCCTCCTTCCGCCGGAGCTGCCGCGGATCGCCGGGATCACCCTCGCCGGCGGCTACCGCGCCGCCGGGGACAGCCTGCGCATCGGCGGCGACTTCTACGACGTCTTCGCCACCGGCCAGGGTGCCCTGTTCGCGCTCGGGGACGTGTGCGGCAAGGGCGTCGGCGCGGCCGTACTGACCGGCCGGGTACGCCAGTCGTTGCAGACCCTCCGCCTGGTCGAAAAGCGACCGCTGGAGCTGATGGGGCTGCTCAACCGGGCGCTCTTCGACGCGCCGGACGCGGCCCGCCGGGCCCAGTTCACCACCCTGCTGCTCGGCGCCCTGACCCGCGAACCCGACGGTGGGCTGCTGGTCCGGGTCGCCGGTGGCGGGCATCCCGCCCCGCTGGTCGTCCGCGCCGACGGCACGGTGGAACCGGTCCGGGTGGGCGGCATGCCGATCGGCGCGCTGACCGACGCCCGCTTCGCCGAGGCCGAGGTCCGGCTCGCCCCGGGCGACCTGCTGCTCGCCCACACCGACGGAGTGACCGAGGCCCGCGGCGGCCCCACCGAGCTGCAGATGTTCGGCGACAAACGGCTGCGGCAGGCGCTGGCGTCCGGCGCCGGCCTCCCGCCGGGCGCCCTGGTGGACCGGCTGCTCCAACTGGTCGACGAGTGGCTCGACGGGCAGGTCCACGACGACATCGCGGTGCTCGCGGTGGCGGCGGCACCCGCGTGACCGGGGCCGACGGGATCGGGTCGGGGACTCCGGCGGGATCACCAGTCCCCGCAGCGGGGACACGTGGTGATGGCCTGCGTCGAGGGCGGGTGGCACGCGCTGGCCGCCCGGATCGTCGCGCGGGTCAGGCCGTCCGGGCCACCGGTGGCTCACCGGCCGGGTCGTCCACCCACTCCGCCGCCGGCTCCGCGCGCCGGGACCCCTGGGCCACCGGCCAGCCGGCCTCCGAGGTTGCCGTGGCCTCCCGGCGGCGGGCGCTCTCGTCGAACTCCCGCATGCCACGCAGCAGCGCCTCGCGCCCCTCGGGGGTCATCCCGGAGAGGACTCGGTCCAGCCGCTGCCGGCGGTCGGCGCGCAGTTCGGCGAGGAGCCGGTTCGCCTCCGGGGTCAGGTGCAGCGCGATCTCCCGCCGGTCGAACCGGCCCGGCTCCCGCTCCAGCATCCCGGCCGCGACCAGTCGGTCGCAGAGTCGGCTGGCCGACGAGAGCAGCATGTCCGTCAGCGTCGCGAGCCGACGGAGGTTGATCCCGTCGTGCTGTTCGACGACCATGACCGCACGCAACTGGGCGCTGGACAGCCGGCTCGTGGTCCGTTCCCGGGCCGCCTCCCAGACGGCCAGCAGGGTGCCCGCCGCCTCGTCCAGCGCGGCGGCCATACTCGCATCTGGTCCGTAGGGACCGTGTTCTTCGGCCATGGTGGGCCCGAGACTACCCGCCCCACCAGGGCACCGACCTGTGCAAAGGAGCAAAGATGAGCGGACCGGAGGATCTGGCCCGCCGGACTCTGACCGAGGCCCCGGCCGACCTCCTGCTCGACCGGCTGGCCGGCGAGCTCAAAGAGGTGTACCAGATCACCCGGGTCGAGCTCTACCAGGTCGACTACCGGCTGGCGGAGCTGTTGCCCCTGGCGGGCGGCGAGTCGATCACCGGCCCGGGCCATCCCGCCTGGCGGTGCTTCGACCACCAGGAGCCGATCATCGCGGACGGGACCGGCTGGTTCCCGGTGGGCATGCGGGGCGAGCGGCGGGCTGTGCTGCGGATCTCCCCGGTGCCGGACGACCCGGCCGCCGTCCGCGAGCTCGACACGATCGCCACCGCGCTCGGCCACGAACTGGCCGCCGTCTCCGCCAGCACGGACATCTACCTGACCGCCCGGCGCAGCCGGCGACTCACGCTCGCCGCCGAGATGCAGTGGGAGCTGCTGCCCGGCCGTAGCCGGATCCGTCCGTCGTTCAGCATGGCCGGGCAGCTGGAGCCGGCGTACGCGGTGCGGGGCGACAGCTTCGACTGGTCCGACGACGGCCACCGGCTGTGGCTCTCGGTGATCAACGGCTCGGGTGAAGGGGTGGCCGCCTCCATCCTCACCTCGCTGGCCACCCACGCGCTGCGCAACGCCCGCCGGGCCGAGCTGGGCCTGGCCGACCAGGCCTCCCTGGCCGACCAGGCGGTCTACGCCCTGCATCGGGGCGCCCAGCACCTCTCCGCGCTGCTGCTGGAGCTGGATCTGGCGTCCGGGCTGCTGACCGTGGTCGACGCCGGGTCGCCGCGGCTGGTGCTGCTGCGCGACGGCGAGGTCAGCGAGCAGGCGCTGGAGAAACAGTTCCCGCTGGGCATGTTCGAGGGCACGGACTACCGGGAGCAGCAGTTCCAGCTGCGCCGCGAGGACCGGCTCTTCGTGGTCAGCGACGGCGTCATCGACGCGACCGGGCAGCAGGTCCGGTACGGCGAGACGGCGCTGGACCGCTTCCTGCGGCGTACCGGGCCGATGGAGCCACTGGATGCGGTCCGGTCGCTGATCGGTGACCTGCGGGCGTTCGTGGCCGGCGACCTGGTCGACGACGCCGTGGTGGTCTGCCTCGACTGGCTCGGGCCGCAGCCCTGACCGGGCCGCCGGCCCCGGCGGCGACGCGCCGGGGGCCGGTGGCTCAGTACGCGCCGCGGCTGTTGACCACCGCGCCGAAGGTCTTCCAGAGGATGGTCAGATCGGCGGCGAGCGACCAGTTCTCCACGTAGTAGAGGTCGAGCCGGATGCCGTCCTCCCAGCTCAGGTCGGACCGGCCGCTGACCTGCCAGAGACCGGTCATGCCGGGCTTCACCAGCAGCCGCCGGGCCACGTCGCCGTCGTACCGGGCCACCTCGGAGGGGAGCGGCGGGCGCGGGCCGACCAGGCTCATCTGGCCGAACAGCACGTTCACCAGCTGGGGCAGCTCGTCCAGGGACCACTTGCGCAGCAGCCGGCCGATCCGGGTGACCCGGGGGTCGTCGCGCATCTTGAACATCAGGCCGTCGGTCTCGTTCCGCGCGGCGAGCTCGGCGAGCAGGGCGTCGGCGTTGACCACCATGGTGCGGAACTTGAAGACGCCGAACTCCTCGCCGCCCTGACCGACCCGGGTCTGACGGAACAGCACCGGCCCCCGGCTGTCCAGCTTGATGGCGAGCGCGATGACCACCAGCAGCGGCAGCAGCAGGGTCAGCGCCACGAACGACAGGGACCGGTCGACCAGGCCCTTGACCAGCTTGCGGGCGCCCCGGAACTCGGGCGCCTCGACGTGGATCAGCGGCAGGCCGGCGACCGGCCGGGTGTGGATGCGGGGACCGGCGACATCGGTCAGCGCGGGGGCGACGACGAGGTCCACCCCGGTCCCCTCCAGCTGCCAGCCGAGCCGGCGCAGCCGGGTCGCGGTCAGCTCGCCGGAGGCGGTGACCGCCACGGTGTCCGCCCCGATGGCGGTGGCCGCCTCGGGGATGCCCCGGAACGAGCCGACCACCGGCACGTCGCCCAGCCGCTGCGGCACCGGGGCGAGCAGCGCGTCGGGGATGCACGCCCCGACCACCTGGTACCCGGCGTACGGTTCCCGGCGCAGGGTGTGCACCAGCTCCAGCACGTGCGCCGTGTCGCCGACGACCAGCACCTTGCGGGACCAGCCGGCGCCCCGGTCCCGGGCACGGTGCAGCCGCTTACGGGCGGCGAAGCGGGCCACCTCCAGGCCGACGGTGCCGACGGCGAAGGAGATCGCCAGGAAGCCGCGGGAGACGCCGACGTCGGCGATGTAGCCGGCGATGGCGATGCCGCCGGCCAGGCGCAGGCTCGCCGAGCTGACCCGCCGGTACTCGTCGGCCCCGTAGCCGAGTACCCGGTCGTCGTAGCAGCGGAGCGCCCGGAGCGAGATCAGCCAGGCCAGCAGCAGGCCGGGGGCGATCAGGACGTACGGGATCTCCGAGCCGCTGGGCTCCTCGTCGCCGAAGCGGGCGATGTACCCGACGAGGATGGCCACGACCAGCACGGCGGTGTCGAGCACCGCCAGGAGCCGGATGTAGGCCCGCTCGTCGGCACGCGTCGCGGGCCCGGGGCGGTCGCCCCTCGGCCCCGACGGGGTCCTGGCGGGGGTCATCAGTGTCGCCGAGGTCACCGGCCCTCCCCATCTCGCTCAGGACGGCCCCGACCGGGTGGCCCTCGATCGAGGACCGGCGGCGGAGCACTCCGACATCTTGCCTGGATGATTATCGACGCCGATTGCTTCGGACGTATTGCCGTCACTTTTCCCGGCCCACCTGGGCCGGGAAGCGTTCCGCCGTACCAGATCTGCCGGTACGGCGGAACCCTGTCGCTGAGTGACGAATCAGCGGGGCGCGGGCGGTCGCAGCGCGATCGCCTGCAGGAAGATCTCACCGATCTTGGTCGGATCGGCGGTGACGAAGGGAGCGCCCCCGGTCACGTCGGTGATCGACTTGAGCTCGGCCAGGCTGACGTCGGAGCCGATACCGATGATGATCACCTGGACCGGCTGCTCCGGGTCCTTGAGCTTCTTCAGCTGGCCGAGCAGCTCCGCACGGGTGATGCCGCTGGCGTTGTCATTCTTGCCGTCGGTGAAGAGCACGATCGAGTTGACCTTGCCCGGCTGCCAGTCCCGCTGGACCTCCTTGTAGGCGGCCAGCATGGTGTCGTACAGGCCGGTGTCGCCCTTTGACGGCTTGATCGACGCCAGCCCCTGCTGCAGCCCACCTCGGTTGCTCGACAGCGGCTTGATCGGGATGATCTGCCGCCAGGGCAGCGAGCCGTTGAGGTTGGTGGAGAAGATCCACAGCCCGATCGACCAGGAGTCGTCGAAGAGTCCGAGGCCCTGGGTCGCGGCGGCGACGGTGACCTGCTGCCGGCTGGCGCCGTTGGCGGTGGCCACCGGGTCCTTCATCGAGCCCGACACGTCGATGATGCAGAGCATCCGGCCGGACTGGGTGGCGGCCGACCAGGTGGTGGTGGCCCTCGCGATGGCGACCGGGTCCAGGCCGGCCGCCGCGCCCTGACCGGTCGGCGCGACGGTGGCCCCGCCGCCCGCCGGGCTCGGGGCACCCTGGGGCGCCTTGAACCCCTCACCCCAGTTGCCGTCCGGCGAGCGCAGCGACTGCGCGGCCAGCCGGTTGCGGAAGCCGGGGGTGGTGAGCACCTCGAAGAGCACCTTCGCGGCCGACTCCTTGGCCGGCTCGATGCCGGGCAGCACCGCGAACGGGTAGTCCAGCGGCATCGGGGACGGATCGAGGTAAAGGGCCGCGAGCGGGATCGGCGGCTTGGTCTGGTTGTACGCCATGACGTCCTCTTCGGAGAGGGCCGCGGCGCCCAGCCCGTTCGCGATGGCGGTGGGGTCCTTCGAACGCGGGAAGCGCGCGAGGAGGTCCTGCCTGATCGACGACCGGTTGGTGGCCAGCGCGCGCAGCGCACCCACCATCGCCTCCTGCGCGTCGCGCGACCCCGGGGAGCCGGTGGAGCTGGCGGCGGCGGTCAGCGAGAGCAGGCCGGAGAGGCCGGCCGCGTCCTGGGTCGGCTCCACGATGCCGGCGTTCAGCGGCGACTTGCCGGTGGTGACCGCCTTCAGCAGCTCGGTCCAGCTGAGCTTCTTGTCCGGCCAGCCGACTCGGGTGGCCACCGGTTCGGGCATGGCGACCACCACCGGGCTGCGGGCGATCGAGGCGCCGTTGCCCGGAGCGAAGGCGGTGGCGCCGCCGTTCTTCAGCCGCAGCAGCCAGGTGGAGGAGTCCGGCACCCAGACGTCGGGGGTGACCGCCGTGCCGCTGGCCTGCCCGACGCCGGCCAGCGTCGCACCGTGCTTGCTGGCCACGGCGGCGGCCACGTCGACCGACTCGGAGGAGGTGACGTTCACGGCGATGCAGGTGCCCCCGACCGCGGCGCCGTCGGCGACCCACTTGTCGGCCGCCGCCTTGACGGCCGGCTCGATCTCGGGAGTGGCCGCGACGGACAGTTGGATCCGCCCGGAGCAGGACGGCCCCGCCAGCTGCTGGTAACCGAACCAGGAACCGGCGACGACGACGAGCACGGTCGCCGCCGCGGCGGCACCTGCCCCACGAAGGCTTGAACGCATGCGATGGCGGCCAGACACGGTGACCATCTTGCGTATCTCGTGGGGTTACTGCCACAACCGTTCGGTTGAAAGTTACTCAGAAGAAACAGTTGATCGCAAAACCGTGACCATGAGTGAGTGGTCAGTCATCCGGCGTGGTGAAAGTCCACTCCGGACAGTCAATCGAGTCGTCTCGGTGACCGTCCGACTACGGGCGGACGCAGGTCGGGCTCGCCACCGGCACCGGCTCCCCCACCGCCGCCGGCACCCCGGTGCCCGGGTCCACCCGGAAGATCCTGATCATGTCCGCCCGCTCGTCGGCGACGTAGAGGTGCCCGCCGGTCAGCGCGAAGTGCCGGGGCCACTCCCCACCCGTGTCGACCTCGGCCACCAACCGCGGGGACCCGCCGGCCACCGAGAAGACCGCCACCGTGCCGACCCCGCGGTTGCCGACGTAGAGGAAACGGCCGTCCGGCCCGACGGCGACCTCGGAGGGCTGCACGTGCCCGGCGCGTCCGCTGGCGTCCACCCGCTCCCGCTGGTGCAGCGCGCCGTCGGCGGTGAGGTCGTACGCCGTGACCGTCCCATCCAGTTCGCCGACCAGCCAGCAGCGCCGCCCGTCGGGGTGCCGGGCCAGGTGCCGGGGCCCCGTCCCGGCCGGCGTCCGCAGCCGCGGGGCCCGGGGCACCAGCCGGCCGGAGGCGGCGTCGAGGTCGTACCGGTAGACCGAGTCGGTACCCAGGTCGACGGCGAGCAGCGGCCCGGCCCCCGGGTCGGGCGAGACCATGTGGCAGTGCGCCTTCTCCTGCCGCTCCGGGTCCGGCCCGTGCCCCTCGTGGTGGACCAGATCGGTGCGCTCGCCCGGCACGCCGGCGGAGTCGAGCGGGAAGACGGCCACGCTGCCGCCGCCGTGGTTGGCCACGAAGAGGTGCCGCCCGTCCGGGGCGACCGCCAGGTGGCACGGTTCGGCGCCCCCGGTCGGCTGCACACCGAGCGGGGCCAGGTCACCGTCCGGGGCCACCCGGAACGCGCTGACCTGCCCCTCCGACAGCTCGTTGACGGCGTACAGCACCGGCAGCGCCGGGTGCCGGACCAGGAAGGACGGCGACGCGGTGACCGCGGCGGTGCCCAGCGGGGTCAGCTCCCCCGACGCCGGGTCGCGGCGGGCGGCGACGATCCCGACGGCCCGCCCGCCGCTCTCCGCCGTGTAACCACCGATGTGGACGATCGTTGTCTGCCTGGTCACCGGACCACCTTCCGCCGCTTCCTGCGTCGATCCAACCAGAGGCTTCCCGGGAAGCCGGCGGTTCAGACTTCTTTTCCGGCGCCGATCCGGCGGCCGGCCCCGGTCAGCCCACCGGCACCGGCTCGCCGCGCTGCCGGGCGACGTGCTCGACCAGCGAGATCAGCACCAGCTTCCCGGACTGCCGGTCCCGGGCGTCGCAGAGCACCAGCGGCACGTCGGGGTCGAGGTCGAGCGCGTCGCGTACCGATTCCAGGCCGAACCGGCGGGCCCCGTCGAAGCAGTTCACCCCCACCACGAAGGGGATGCCGCGCTGCTCGAAGTAGTCGATCGAGGGAAAGCAGTCGGCCAGCCGGCGGGTGTCCGCGAGCACCACCGCGCCGAGAGCCCCGAAGGCCAACTCGTCCCAGAGGAACCAGAACCGGTCCTGGCCCGGCGTGCCGAAGAGGTAGACCTGCAGGTCCTCGTTGATGGTGATCCGGCCGAAGTCCATCGCCACCGTGGTGGTCGACTTCTGCTCCACCCCGGAGAGGTCGTCGGTGCCGATCCCGGCCCCGGTCAGCACCTCCTCGGTCTGCAACGGCCGGACCTCGCTCAGCGCGCTCACCAGCGTCGTCTTGCCGGCCCCGAAGCCGCCCGCGATGAGGATCTTCAGGGCCAACGGGATCCGCTGACCGGACCCCTCCCGGTCATAGCGCACGGAGTCCATTGACCACCGCCTTGAGGATGTTGTCGTCGGGCAGGTGAGCCGCGGTCGGCGGCTGGTGCACCGCGACCAACCCGCGGGCGAGAAGGTCGCCGAGCAGCACGCGGACCACGCCGACGGCGAGATCCAGGTCCGCGGCGAGGTCGGCCACCGCGACCGGCCGCCGGGCCAGCTCGACGAGCCGTCGGTGTTCCGGCTGCAACCCGGGATGCCGGGCGGCGTCGGCCGTCGGCGCGGCCAGCACGAACGCGACCAGGTCGAAGCCGTCGACCGCCGGCCGTACCCGGCCGCCGGTGAGGGTGTACGGGCGGACGACCGGCCCGGCGGCGGCGTCCAGCCACTCGTGCTGCGGCCCCGGCGACTCAGCCCGCATCGGCCGCACCCGACGCTGTCCGGGCCGGTGCGGTGAGGTTCTCGCCGACCCGGATGACCAGCATCGCCATCTCGTACGCCACCAGGCCGATGTCGGCGTCGGCGTCGCTGACCACCGCCAGGCAGGCGCCCTGCCCCGCGGCGGTGACGAAGAGGTACGCGGACTCCATCTCCACCACGGTCTGCCGGACCGCGCCGCCCGCCAGGTGCCGGGTCGCCCCCTTGGCCAGGCTGGAGAAGCCGGAGGCCAGGGCGCAGAGATGCTCCGCGTCGGTGCGGCTCAGCTCGGCCGAGGCGCCGAGCAGGAGCCCGTCCGCCGACAGCACCACCGCCTGGCGGGCCGCGGGCACCCGCTCCACCAGCTCGTCGAGCAACCAGTCGAGATCGATGTTCTGCCTCGTCGTGTGCACCACTAGGCGTCCCTCTCAGTTGCGGTCAGGGGTTCCGGCGCCGGTGCCGGCGGGGTGGCCCCGGCCGCCGGGTCGGAAGCGGCCTCGGCGGTCGGCCCGGTCGGCTCCGTGACCGCCCGGGCGCCGTCCCGGCGACCGCGGGCGGTGCCGGCCTGGAGCGCGGACATCGTCCGGCGGACCTCCTCCGGCGGCCGGTGGGCCGGGGCGTCGGCGACCACCGGTCGGGGGTGCGCCGCCGGCCCCCGGCGACGGACCCGGCGGGGCAGGCCGTCGCCCTCCGGGGCGGCCTCGACCGAGGAGCCGCGGCCGGCGACGAAGGGCACCACCGGGGTGCCCGGCTCGGGGCGTTCCCGGCCGGGCCGGGTGGTCCTCGGCCGGGGCTGGGTGTTGAGCCGGGTCACCTTGGCCATCCGGCGCTCGTCCCCGGTCGCCGCCCCGGCTGCCGGGCCGGTCGGTCCGAGGACCGGCTCATCGGTGACCAGGTCGGCCGGGATGAGCACCACCGCGGTCGTCCCCGCCGGGCTGGCCGGGCGGAGCTGGACCCGTACGCCGTGCCGGGCGGCGAGCCGGCCCACCACGAAGTGACCCAGCCGGGCGCTGTCGGCCGGGTCGAACTCGGGGGACCGGGCCAGCTTGCGGTTGGCGTCCTCGAGGACCCGCGACGACATGCCCAGCCCCCGGTCGGTGATCTCGACGGCGTACCCGTTCGGCACGGCCTGCCCGGAGACGTCGACCCGAGTGCCGGGCGGGGAGAAGACGGCGGCGTTCTCGATCAGCTCGGCGAGCAGGTGGATAACGTCGCCGACGGCTCGGCCCAGCACGCCGGCCGGGTGCACCACGCCGACGTCCACCCGGTCGTACGACTCGACCTCGGAAATCGCGCCGCGGATCACGTCGACTGCGGCGACCGGGTTCCGCCAGCCCCGGCCGGGCGCCGCGCCGGCGAGGATGACCAGGTCCTCGGCGTGCCGCCGGAGTCGGGTGGCGAGGTGGTCGACCTGGAAGAGGCCGGCCAGCTCGTCCGGGTCCTCGGTGCGCCGCTCCAGCCGGTCCAGCAGCGCCAGCTGCCGGTGCACCAGCCCCTGGCTGCGCCGGGCGATGTTGAGGAAGACCTCGTTGAGCCCCCGCCGCAGGGTGACCTCGTCGACCGCGGCCTGGACGGCGGTCCGGCGTACCTCGTTGAAGGCGTGTCCGACCTGGCCGATCTCGTCGCCGCCGTGGTCGAGCTCGGGCGCCTCCCGGTCGACGTCGACCTCCTCGCCGCGGCGCAGCCGGGCGACCACGTCGGGGAGCCGGTGCTCGGCCATCTCCAGGGCGGCGGTGCGGACGCCGGTCAGCCGGCCCGCCAGCGACCGGCCGACCCGCAGCGCCACCAGCACGCAGACCACGATGGCGAGCAGACCGAGCACCCCGGCGGCGCCGAGCCGGATCAGGATGCGCGCCGCCATCGGCACCGAGCGTTCGGCCAGCTCGTCGGCCCCGCTCAGCTCGAACTCCCGCAGCCCCTGCTGGACCGCGGCCTGGCTGGTCTCCCAGGTGCGGACGTCGAGCTGGGGCGGCAGGCCGTCGGCGCGGATCAGCGCGTCCTGCAGGGCGCTCAGCCGGACGAAGGCCTCCCCCTCGGTCAACCGCCGGTACGCGGTCCGTTCCGCCGCGGGCAGGTCGGCCACCGCGGTCTCGGCCAGGAAGCGCTGGTTGTCGATGGTCCGGACGAGCTGGTCGTGCTCGCCCTCGGCGAACCGGCCGGCGGTCAGCGCGCCGGCCAGCAGCGCGTCGGCCTGGCCGAGCAGTTCCCGGGACCGGCCGAGCGCGGTGAGCGCCAGCGCCTCCCGGTTGAGGTCGGCGTCCGGCAGCGTGGCCATGGCGGAGAACGCCTGGAAGGCCGAGGAGATCATCCCGCTGTAGAGACCGACCGCGCCGGAGCGGTCCACCTGCCGGGCGTCGAGGAAGCCCCGGCCGGCGGGGAGCGCGTCCAGCGCGGCGACCAACTGGTCGAGCCGGGTGTCGAGCAGGTCGTCGGCGGCGTCGCGCAGGTCGCCCCCGGCGACCCGGCGGCGCAGCTCGGCGACGGCCCGGTCGGTGCGCAGCCGCTGCTCGGCGAGGGCCGGCAGGGTGGTGTCGCCGGCGAGCTGGACCACCGAGAGCCGGCGTTCCCGTTGCAGCTCGGCGACGACGGCCTCGCCGGGGCGACCGAGGTCGTAGAGGAGGGTCCGCGCGGCCAGCAGGTCGAGGGCGGGGCCGAAGGCCATTGTGGTGGCGAAGATCCAGAGCGCCAGCAGCGCGCTCACCGGGCCGATGACCAGCGCGGTCAGCTTGGCGCGGATCGGCCAGTCGCGGGTGTTCAATCAGACCTCGCCCGGAAGGTGTCGCAGGGGTGGCACCGGCACCGGCCGAACATGGTCCCGGCCATGGCGCCGGGCCCCGGCTCGGGCACCTTGGGCAGAATACGTAATCCCCGGCGGTTGCACTACCGGCCGTCTCGCCGGTCACTACGGTCCGGGATGTTCCGTTGTGGACGCCGTTCGCACGCGAGCGCCCCGCCGGACGGACCGGCGGGGCGCTCGTGGCGAGGCGGGATCAGGCGTTGACGGAGATGCCGAGGCCCTCGGCGACCCGGCGGCCGTACTCCTCGTCGCACTGGCTGAAGTGCCAGACCATCTTCTCCTGGATGTGCTTGTCGCACTGGCCCAGCAGCGTGGTCAGGTTCTTCACCAGGTCGTCGCGTTCCCGGTCGGGCATGGTGCGGAACCGCTCGCCGGCCTGGGCGTAGTTGTTCTGCCGCTCAATCGGGGCGCGCATGATCTGGCCGGAGACGTGCGGGCGGTACTCCCGGTAGGACTCGTCGGCCTCCCGCAGGCCGGCCACCGAGGACGGCTCGAAGTTGATGTGCGGGTTGCCGCCCCGGTTGTCCACCCCGTACGACATCTGGCCGCCGTCCTGGTTGGTGTTCACTCCGACGTCGGAGCGCGGGGCGTTGATCGGGAGCTGCAGGTAGTTCGGGCCGACCCGGTAGCGCTGGGTGTCCGAGTAGGAGAACGTCCGGCCGACCAGCATCTTGTCGTCGGAGAAGTCCAGGCCGTCCACCAGCACGCCGGTGCCGAAGGCGATCTGCTCGTTCTCGTTGTGGAAGTTGGTGACGTTGCGGTTGAGCGTCATCACGCCGACCGGGCGGAGCGGGAAGACGTCCTCCGGCCAGGTCTTGGTGTCGTCCAGCGGGTCGAAGTCCAGCTCCGGGTGCTCGTCGTCGCTCATGATCTGGACGTTGAGCTCCCACTGCGGGTACTCGCCGCGCTCGATCGCCTCGTACAGGTCCTTCGAGGCGTGGCCGAGCTCGGTGGCCTGGATGCCGGCGGCCTGCTCCTCGGTCAGCGACTCGACGCCCTGACGCGACTTCCAGTGGTACTTCACCAGCACGCCCTCGCCGGCGGCGTTGACCATCCGGTAGGTGTTCACCCCGAAGCCGTCCTGGGTCCGGTAGTTGGTCGGGATGCCGCGCGGGCTGAACAGCCAGGTGAGCATGTGCAGCGACTCGGGGGTGTTCGACATGAAGTCGAAGATCCGGTTCGGCTCCTGGCGGAAGGTCACCGGGTCCGGCTTCAGCGCGTGGATCACGTCCGGGAACTTGATCGCGTCCCGGATGAAGAAGACCGGGAGGTTGTTGCCGACGAGGTCCCAGTTGCCGTCGTCGGTACGGAACTTGACCGCGAAGCCGCGCGGGTCGCGGGTCGCCTCGGAGGAGTCCCGGCCGCCGATGACGGTGGAGAACCGGATGGTCACCGGGGTCTTCTTGCCCTTGGTCTGGAACAGCTTGGCCCGGGTGTACGTCGAGGCGGGTTCGTCGCCGATCGTCCCGTACGCCTCGAACTCGCCGTGCGCGACGAAGCCGCGGGCGTGCACCACCCGCTCGGGGATGCGCGCGCGGTCGAAGTGGCTGATCTTCTCCAGGAAGTGGTAGTTCTCCAGCGTCGCCGGGCCGCGGGAGCCGACCGTCCGCTGCTGCTGGTTGTTGTGCACGGGGTGACCCTGACGGGTCGTCAGGATCGGCTTGCCGGCCTGGTCGCTCATCGCTCTCCTCCTGATCGGTGCTGGCAGTCGGGGCAGTGACCAGGTGGTGACCGTCGCCGCCCAGCTCATACCGGTCGGGGCCGCCGGCCGGGGCGATCCGGCGCGACAGCCCCACGCGTCGACCCAAGCGCGTTTTCTGGAATGAGTCAAGTTTTTGTGGTGGGTGGTCCTGTGGGCATCGCCGTGCCCGGCCCGGGAGCACCGGCGCGGAATCGGCCAGAAAAGTGCGCCGGATCGGGATTGGCGATCAGTGGACGGAGGGAATACCAGCGGCGAAGGAGGAGCCATGTCGCCCACGCAGGTAGTCGTCATAGTCATCGTCGTGTTGGTGGTCGCGGCGCTGGTCGCGGTCGCCTTGGCGGCGGCCCGCCGCCGCTCGCTCCGGCAACGCTTCGGCCCCGAGTACGACCGGGTGGTCGCCGAACGGGACAGCCGGAGCGCGGCCGAGCGTGAGCTGCGGGATCGGGAGCGCCGGCACGCCGAGCTCGAACTCACCCCGCTGGACCCGGAGTCCCGGGCTCGCTACGCCGCCGCCTGGGAGGAACTGCAGGTCCGCTTCGTCGACTCCCCCGGCGAGACCGTCGGCGACGCCGACGAGCTGGTCAGCCGGCTGATCGCCGAGCGTGGGTACCCCACCGGGGACTTCTCCGACCAGATCGCCCATCTCTCCGTCGAGCACGCCCGCACCCTGACCCACTACCGGGACGCCCACGAGATCCGGCTGCGCACCGAGCGCGGCGAAGCCAGCACCGAGGAGCTCCGCCAGGCGGTCGTGCACTACCGGGCGCTCATCGCCGACCTGCTCGGCGAGGAACCGGTCGGACACCAACCGCCGGCCCAGCGCCGCCCCGACCACCCGCACGACGCCACGAGCCGCTGAGGAGGCTGCCGCGATGCGCCAGGAAGAGCAGCAGGTCACGAACGACCGTCCCGACGCCGTACGATCCGCGCCGGTCCCGGTGCCACCGTCGGGCGCCTCCGACGCCGACCGGCCCCGGCCCGACCGGACGGGACGGGCCGACGTACCCGAGGACGCGCTGGACGACCGGGGCACCTTCGACGACCCGGCCGTGGTCGGCGACCGCGACCGACAGACCACGACCGGCGAGCGCCGGGACGCCGCGGACCTGGACGAGACCCGCCCGTACGACCTGCGGGACGCCCGGGACGCGGACGAGGAGGCGGCCGACACCGACGCGGACCGCCGGCCCGAGTTCCACGAGCCGGCGCCGCTGCCCACCGCCTTCGGCGCAACGACGGTCGGCGGCGCGGTGGCCGCCTCGGCGATGGCCAGCGGCCGACCGGAGGACGAGCGGGACCCGCGCGGCGAGGACACCGCCCGGCCGGGCGACGGCGCCCCGGGGCGGACCGACGCGTTCGACGACGAGCGGGCCGACCCGACGGCCGGTGACCGGCTGCACGACCCCGACCGGTGGGCGGCCGCGCATCCGGGCGACCGGGACGAGGCGGTCGCCGCCGGCGCGGCCGGCTATGGCCGCGCCGAGCCGACGATGGTCGACCCGGACGCCAGCGCCGCGGCGGCCGGGGCCGGTGCGGTCGGCGCGGGCCTGGCCGGGGCGGCCCGGCCGACGCCGGGCGCGGTGCCGGCGGACGCCGCCACGCTCTTCGAACCGGAGACCGCCCAGGGCTTCCGGGACCGCTGGCGGGACGTCCAGCTCCGCTTCGTGGACGACCCGCGGGCCGCGGTCGGCGAGGCGCAGTCGCTGGTCGAAGAGGCGATCGAGGCCCTCTCCGCCGCGCTGCGCGACCAGAAGACCAAGCTGGGCGGCTGGCAGGACGCCGGCTCGGCAGACACCGAGCAGCTGCGGGTCGCGGTCCGCGGCTACCGGGACTTCCTGGACCGCGTCCTCGGTCGCTGACCGGCACCCGTGGCGCCCCGGCCGGTCGGTGGCCGGGGCGTCGCCGTGTCGCGGTTCGGACTCCGGGGCACCCGCTCTCGCCACCTTCATCATCGGCAACGAACGGGCGCACGACCCACTGGTCGAGGAGACCGAAAGTGAGCGGGCCCGGGAGGTCTGAGCTGCCCGGCATGGCCCGGTCCGGACGGGGTACGCGAGACGAGGGAACGCGTCTGGGGACAGGAGGGCAGCACCATGACCGATCGGGACCGACCGCTGGAGGAGAGCCCGGAGGTGGCCGCCGCGGTGGACGACGACAGCACCGTGCCGCAGCTGAGGACCGGCGGCGCCGACCGGGACAATCCCGTCTTCACCGAGCCTGACGGCGCGGTGCCCGACACCGGGTCGCCGGACCTGCTCGGTGACCCGTACGCGGCGGGCACCGGGGCGACCGGGACCGGCACCGGGGCGGGCGGGGACAACATCCGTACCGGCGCCGAGCAGCCGTGGGAGCCGGAGGACCTGGTGATGGCCCGGGGTCAGGACCTCACCCCGGAGAACCTGGAGCGGGCCCGCCGGGACCTGGCCGAGTTGGGCCGGGCGGCGATCGAGCGCACGGTTCCCTGACGGCCGAGGCCGCGTATGCGGCGGGTGCCCCTGGCCCGACCGGTGCACGGTCGGGCCAGGGGCCCGGGGGAACCTACCGCGGCCGTGCCTCGCTCCCGCCGCGACGGGTAGGCCTGCCGGTGGGCTCAGGAGAGCGGCGGGTAGGCGTTGCGCATGAGCTCCTGGAACTGTGCGGAGAACCAGGCACCGGAGATCGGCGCGTTGGGCAGGGCGCCGGTCGGGTTGTTGCCGTTGCGGGCGTTGCCGGTGTAGGTCGGGTCGCACATCCTGTCGAAGCCCTTGCCCTCGTCGTTCTGGGTGAGGGTGCTGCGTCCGACTCGCCCGGGGGGCTTCACCCAGACGTACGCGTCGATCCCCGGCTCCGGGTTGGCCCGCGGGCGCTCGCCGAGGCCGGCCCCGGCCTGGTTGCACCAGTTGCCGGCGTGGATCCGCCGGTCGATCCGGCCGCCGTTGACGTAGGTGTCGGCGCTGGTCGTCGCGCCCGGGCCGGTGGGCCGGGCGGTGCCGCCCCAGCCGTTGCGGGAGGTGTCGATCAGCATGCCGATGTTGCTGCGGGAGGCGACGGCCGCCGCGAGGAGCTGGTAGGCGGTCGGGCCGAAGTTGCTGTCCCAGCCGATCCAGCCGTGGTGCAGCGAGTCGACCTCGATGATGTTGACGATCCGCAGGCTGGCGTGCTTCGGGTCGGCCTGGATCGCGGCGATCGGGTCGATGTACGCGGCCTTGTAACGCGGCAGCTCGTTCGGGCCGAACTCACCGTTGGAGGCCAGCGCGGCGCAGTCCCGGCCGGACAGGTTGTAGATCACGAACTGGATGTAGCCGGTGCCCTGCGTGAGCGCGGCGTCCAGGGTGGTCGCGGACGCCCATCGAGCCGTTGGAGCTGCTGTTGGTCGTGCCGTTGATGCGATCCGGTCCAGCCAGACCGCGGTCGGGTTGTTCGAGACCCGGCTGCCGCCCGCCTCGCCGTCCGCCTTGGCCTTCCACTCCGGGTTCCCGTACCCCTTCACCCGGCGTACGGGTTGTCCACCTTCCGCCCCGCCTCATGCCACTGATCTCCTTGGGCGAGACCGGATCCGCGTACGGCGCGGCGGAATGGCCCGTCGGACGTCCGGTGCGGACGGCCGTCGGCGCCACGGGTTCGTCGGTGGTTGCCGCCCGACCCGGACGGGCGTGGTGGTGGTGACGCGACCGGCGTGGGACTGCCGGTCGGCTGGTCGGATGTCGCCCGGTGAACCGAACGCCCTCGACACCTGACGTCGCGGTGCGGCTCCCCGAACCGCGTGCAGCGATTCTCGCGCGGGAGCGCTTCCATGGCAACGGTTCGAGGCCCTGATCGCCGTAACCGTAAGGGGCGAACCACCTTGCGGGGACGGGGCGGCGCAGCAGGGCTGGATCGCCGCAGGTCGACCGAGCGGGACAGGGCCCGGCGGATGGGGAACCTCCGCACCCAGTGAGGTTGCAGCCGCCCGGGCGGCATGGAAGGCCGCGCCGTGTCCCTAACCCGAGCATAAGCCGCTTAGCACCCCTATGCCTCGTATCGTCACCAAACTCTAGAACATGAATCTTTCCCCGGATAGCTCGCGAAACGGTCTAACGTCGGTCGTAGCTCGGCTCCCGTCGGGCTCAGGACAAACAGGGATGGAGTGACGCAGGTCATGGGAAAGAAGATGCTCGGGAAGGTCGTTGCGGGCGCCGCTCTCGGCGGCGCGTCCCTGCTGCTGTTCTCGCCCGGGGCGGCGTACGCGGCCGGACACGCGTACACGGGCAACGTCGTAGCCAAGCCGCAGGTCAGTCTTCTTGAGTCCTGCCCTGGCGACCACGGGGACTGGGACCACAAGGACTCGGACAACAAGGACCACGACGGCAAGCACGACGACCGCAAGGACGAGAACCGCAAGGACGAGAACCGCAAGGACGAGAACCGCAAGGACGAGAACCGCAAGGACGAGAACCGCAAGGACGAGAACCGCAAGGACGAGAACCGCAAGGACTGGAGCGACAACTCCGACGAGACCTGGCAGTCGGGGTCTGACGGCCAGGGCGGGGGCATGGCCGACGACCAGTCGGACGAGGACCGCAACAACCGCGACAACAAGAACCAGGACGGCAAGGACCGCGACAACAAGAACCAGGACGGCAAGGACCGCGACAACAAGAACCAGGACGGCAAGGACCGCGACAACAAGGACCAGGACGGCAAGGACCGCGACAACAAGGACCAGGACGGCAAGGACCGCGACAACAAGGACCAGGACCGTCGGGACCACGACGACCGGGACTGCATGCCGCGTGGCCACGTTGACGGGGGTGACGGTGGCATGACCACCACCAGCACCGACAAGAGCATGGCCGCCGGCGGGGCGGGCATGGTCGGCGCCGCCGCCCTGGGCGGCATCGTGCTGCTGCGTCGGCGTCGGATCAATGGCCTCGGCTGACACGACGGCGACACCGGCCGGCGGCCGTCACGGGAAACCGTGGCGCGCCGCCGGCGCGGTCGTCGTCGTCCTCCTCGCCATGGCGGGCGCCGGCATGATCGGCGCGTCCTACCGGACCGTGCCCCCGCCCCGCCCGCCCCAGCCGCTGGCCCAGGCCGGAGCGGCCGACCCGACCACCACCCCCACCACCGTCGGCGGCACCCAGGCCGCCGACCAGGCGTCCGCCGCCGAGGAGGCGACGGACCCGCCGGACCCGGACAGCGCCCCCGTCGGCCTGGACCGGTCGAACCCGACGACCATCTCGATTCCCCGGATCGGGGTGAACGCCGAGATCATGTCGCTCGGCACCAACCCCGACGGCACGGTCCAGGTGCCCCCGCTGGACCAGGCCCAGCGGGCCGGCTGGTACTCCCCCGGCGCCAGCCCGGGTGAGGTCGGCAACGCGGTCATCGTCGGCCACGTCGACTCGGCCAAGCTCGGGCCGGCCGTCTTTTTCAACCTCGGCTCGCTCCAACGGGGGGACACCATCACGGTCGCCCGCGAGGACGGCCGGAGCGTCACCTTCACCGTCGACGAGGTGACGTCGTACCCGAAGACGAACTTCCCGACGGAGCTGGTCTACGGCCCCAGCGACAAGCCGAGCCTGCGGGTGGTGACCTGCGGCGGGGTGTTCGACCAGACCGCCCGCAGCTACCTGAACAACATCATCGTCCTCGCCACCATGGCGCAGTGACGCGGACGCCCCGGCGCGGTCCGGCGGTCGGCTGACCGACCGACCGGACCGCGCCGGGGCACGTCCGGGATCAGGCCGCGGCCGAGGTCCGCACCAGGGTGCGGATCTGCCGCAGCAGCACCGACAAAGCGGACAGGTCGGCCCGGGACTCGTCGAACTCCCCCATCGCCCGGTGCGCCCGGTGGATCGAGGTGGCGTTCGCCTGCTCCCACTCCTGCACCCGCTCGTGCGGCGGGAGGCTTTCCGGGGTGGACCCGAGGACCTCCGCGGTGAGCGCGGCCAGCGCGGCGTACAGGTCGTAGCGCAGCGCCATCCGGGCCAACGTCTGCCACCGGTCCTCCCGCGGCAGCAGGGAGATCTTCGACAGCAGGGCGTCCACCCGGAACCGGTCGGAGAGGACGAAGTAGACCGAGGCCACCTCACCCACGTCCCGGCCGGTGGACCGGGCCGTCTCCACCACGTCGAGCAGCCCGAAGCTGTACATCAGCCGGGTGGCCTGCTCGGCCAGCTCCCGCGGCAGCCCGCTGGAGGTCAGCGAGTCGATGTGCGCCGCGATGGCCTCGCGCTCGCTGCCGTAGAAAAGGTTCTCCAGGCCGGGCAGCAGCCGGGTGACCCCGTCCCGCAGCCGGGCGATCTCCGCCGGCACGTCGATCGGCGAGCGCCGGTTGGTGACCAGCCAGCGCACCGCCCGGTCGAGCAGCCGCCGGGTGTCCAGGTAGACGTTGGTCTGCAGCTCGGGCGAGACCTTGTTATCCAGCGCCTCCACCGCGTCCCAGAGCTCACGCAGCCCGAACACCTCACTGACCACCACGTACGCCCGGAGCACGTCCGCCGCCGAGGCGGCCGTCTCCTCGACGACCCGGAAGACGAACGAGATGCCGCCGCGGTTGATCACCTCGTTGACCAGCACGGTGGTGACGATGTCCCGGCGCAGCCGGTGCCGGCCCATCCGGTCGGCGAACCGCTCCCGCAAGGGTGTCGGGAAGTAGTTGACCAGGACGTCGGTCGTCCACTCCTCGTCGGCCAGCCCGTCGGCCACGATCTCGCGTTCCAGCACGATCTTGACGTACGCCAGCAGCACCGCGAACTCCGGCGCGGTCAGCCCGGACTCGCTGCGGACCGCCAGCTCCTCGTCCGGCGGCAGCGCCTCCAGCGCCCGGTCGAGCTGGCCGGACCGCTCCAGCTCGTTGAGCATCCGCCGGTGCACCGGGAGCAGCGAGGCGGCCTGGGCCTGGGCGTTGTTGATCGCCCGGGCCTGGTCGTAGTTGTCCCGCAGCACCAGCTCGGCGATCTCGTCGGTCATGTCGGCGAGCAGCCCGTCCCGCTCGTCCATGGTCAGCTCGCCGTCGGCGACCGCCGTGTTGAGCAGGATCTTGATGTTCACCTCGTGGTCGGAGGTGTCCACGCCGGCCGCGTTGTCGATGAAGTCGGTGTAGATCCGGCCGCCGGCCTGCGCGTACTCGATCCGGCCGAGCTGGGTCCAGCCCAGGTTGCCGCCCTCGCCGGCCACCCGGCAGCGCAGGTCCTTGCCGTTCACCCGGATCGCGTCGTTGGACTTGTCGCCCACCTCGGCGTTGGTCTGGCTGGCCGCCTTCACGTAGGTGCCGATGCCGCCGTTCCAGAACAGGTCGACCGGCGCGGTGAGGATGGCCTTCATCAGCTCCTGCGGCGACAGCTGGGTGACGTCGTCGTCGAGGTCGAGCACCGCGCGCACCTGCGGGCTGACCGGGATCGACTTGGCGGTACGCGGATACACGCCGCCACCGGCCGAGATCAGCTCGGTGTTGTAGTCCTCCCAGGACGACCGGGGCAGGTCGAACAGCCGCTTCCGCTCGGCGTACGAGGTAGCGGCGTCCGGATCCGGGTCGAGGAAGACGTGCCGGTGGTCGAAGGCGGCCACCAGCCGGATGTGCTCGGACAGCAGCATCCCGTTGCCGAACACGTCGCCGGACATGTCGCCGACGCCGACCACGGTGAAGTCAGCCGTCTGGGTGTCGTGGCCCAGTTCCCGGAAGTGCCGCTTCACCGACTCCCAGGCGCCCCGGGCGGTGATGCCCATCTTCTTGTGGTCGTAGCCGGCGGAGCCGCCGGAGGCGAACGCGTCGCCCAGCCAGAAGTTGTGCGCGATGGAGATCTCGTTGGCGATGTCGGAGAACGTCGCCGTGCCCTTGTCCGCCGCCACCACCAGGTACGGGTCGTCGGCGTCGTGCCGGACCACGTCGTCGGGCGGGACGATCTCGCCGCCGACGATGTTGTCGGTGACGTCCAGCATCGCGCCGACGAACTCCTTGTAGCAGATCACCGCCTCGTCCCGGTCGCCCGGCTTCTGCTTGAGCACGAAGCCGCCCTTGGCGCCCACCGGCACGATCACGGTGTTCTTCACCATCTGCGCCTTGACCAGGCCCAGCACCTCGGTGCGGAAGTCCTCCCGCCGGTCGGACCAGCGCAGCCCGCCCCGGGCCACCGGCCCGAACCGCAGGTGCACGCCCTCGAAGCGCGGCGAGTAGACGAAGATCTCGAACTTCGGCCGCGGCGCCGGCAGGTCCGGGATGGCCTGCGGATCCAGCTTGAACGCCACGTACGACTTGGGCCGCCCGCCGACCGGCCTCTGGTAGAAGCTGGTCCGCAGGGTGGCCTGGATCAGCGTCAGGTACGACCGCAGGATCCGGTCCTGGTCGAGGCTGGCCACGTCGTCCAGCGCCGCGCCGATCGCGGTGACCAGCTCGCCGCTGCGCTGCCGCCGCTCGTCCAGGGTGGTGGCGCCCGGCGCGAACCGGGCCTCGAAGAGCTCCACCAACAGCCCGGTGATCCGCGGGTACGCGATGAAGGTCTGCTCCATGTACTCCTGGGAGAAGACGGTGCCCGCCTGACGCAGGTACTTCGCGTACGCCCGCAGCACCACCACCTGCCGCCAGGTGAGCCCGGCCCGCAGCACCAGCTCGTTGAAGCCGTCCACCTCGGCCTCGCCCCGCCACGCCGCCGCGAAGGCGTTCTCCACGTGCGGACGGACCTCGGCCAGCTCCTCGTGTGCCTCCGGCAGCCGCAGGCCGAAGTCGTAGAGGAAGACCCGGCCGTCGACCCGGTCCACCTCGTACGGGTGCTCGTCGACCACCCGGACGCCGAGCGAGTGCAGCACCGGCAGCACGGCGGAGAGCATCATCGGCTCGCCGTACCGGTAGACCTTGAACCGGACGTCCATCGTCTCGTCGACGTCCGCACCGGGACGTCCCGGCCGCGGCGCGAGCTGCTTGCGGAACAGGTGCATCTCGAGCTGGCCGGGCTCCTCCAGCAGCTCCAGCTTGGCCAGGTCCTTCATCGCCTCGTACGGCGTGTGCCCGTCCTTGTAGCCCTCCGGGAACGCGTCGGCGTACCGGCTGAACAGGTGCTTGGCCTGCTCGTCGCCGAGCTTGCGCTCCAGCACCAGCCGGTAGTCGTCGTCCCAGAGCCGGGTCGCGTCGGCCAGCTCCTCGGCGAGCAGGTCGGCGTCGATCTCCCCGGGCGGGTTGGTCGGGTCGGTCCGGACGATGAAGTGCAGCCGGGCCAGCATCGACTCGGTGACCCGGGTGGTGTAGTCCACCCCGACGCCGTTCAGCTCGCGGAGCAGGATGTCCTGCATGCGCAGCCGGTTCTGGGTGGTGAACCGGTCCCGGGGCAGGTAGATCAGGCAGGAGATGAACCGCCCGTAGGCGTCCCGGCGCAGGAAGACCCGCAGCTGCCGGCGGCCGGCCATCCGCAGCACGCCGATCACCGCGTGGTACAGGTCGTCGGTCTTGATCTGGAACAGCTCGTCGCGGGGGTAGGTCTCCAGGATCTGCAGCAGGTCCTTGCCGGAGTGGCTGCGCTGGCTCAACCCGGACCGGTCGAGCACCTCGGCGACCTTGCGGCGGACCACCGGCAGCTCCCGCACGCTGGTCCGGTACGCCGCGGTGGAGAAGAGACCAAGGAAGCGCCGCTCCCCGACCACCTCACCCGCTTCGTTGAAGATCTTGAAGCCGATGTAGTCGATGTAGGCAGAGCGGTGCACGGTGGCCCGCGAGTTGGCCTTGGTGATGATCAGCAGGCGCTTCTCCAGCACCTTCTCGTGCGCCTCGGGGGTCATCGACGACAGCGCCCGGGCCTCCGGCGAGTCGGAGCGGAGGATCCCCAGCCCGGTCCCGAGCATCGCCTCCAGCGCCTGCCCGCCGTCGGCGCCGTCGGTGTCGACCAGCCGGTACTCGCGGTAGCCGAGGAAGGTGAAGTGGTCGTGCGCCAGCCAGCGCAGCAGCTCCACCGAGTCGGTGATGTCCTTCTCCGGCACCGGCGGCCGGTTGTCCGAGGTCCGCGCGGCGGCCAGCTCGTCGGCGAGCGCGAGGGCCCGCTGCCGCATCTTGGGCCAGTCCTCCACGGCCTCCCGGACGTCGGTGAGCACCCGCTGCAACTCCCGGCGGAGCTTCTCCCGCTCGGCCGCGTCGCGCACCGGGTCGATCTCGATCCGCATCCAGCTCTCGACCAGGTCACCGGCGATCGCGTCGTCCGGCTCGACGTCGGCCGACACCTCGGTCAACCGGCCCAACGGCTCCCGGCGGACCACCACCAGGGGGTGGACCAGCAGGTGCACGTCGAGGTGGTGCGAGTTCAGCAGGGCGGTCACCGAGTCCACCAGGAACGGCATGTCGTCGGTGACGATCTCGATGACGGTGTGGTGCTGTTCGGCGTCCGGCTCATGGATGCGCAGCTTCAACTCGCCGGGAACGCGCTGCTGGGCCAGGTCCCGGTGCGCCCGGGCCGCGTCGAGCATCTCCTCGGTCGTGAAGCCGATCAGCTCCTCGTCCGGCGCGAACCGCCAGAAACGGCCGACCAGGGTCGCCGCGTCGTGGTCGTCACCGGCCAGCGCGACGGCCTGGGCCACCAGGCGCTCCGCGTTCGGTACCGGCTCGTCGAGCTCCGCGTCCTCCACGTCGTCGCCCAGCGCCTGCGTCGGCAGGCCCAGGTCGTAGAGGGTGTCGATGCTCGAACCGGTCATCCCGGTCACTCCTGTATCGAGGCGGCCGGAACCATCCCCGTCGGTCGCCGAATCGAAGCTGTCGTCCCGGCCGTTGTCAGCCTGCCGGAGGTCGGGTCCCGGTTTGATCGCCGGACGCCGGTCCATCGGTGCCACTCCCCTCGACCCACCGCGTTGTGGGTCACTCTCCGCCCAGCCTAGGCCCTGCCGCTCTGCCCCTTCGTCGGTGGACCACTGGCCGGACGTCCGGATCGGGACTCTGTCCTTTCACCCGTTGCGGGTACGTGGGCGGCCGGTCGCGGAGTACCCCGGCTCGCGATGTTCATCACACTGTCACACCCCTCTCTTTCCGCACGTCGGAGCGGCGGCGGGGCGGTGGGAAAGCGCGGCCCGTACTAGCGTGCAGGGCAGTTTCGCACCGGAGGGACAGCTTCATGCTCGTGCCGTACCCCGTTCGTCGTCGCCGATCACCGCTCCGGCCGATCTTCGCGGCGGCGACCGCCGCCGTGCTCGCCGCCGGCGCGCTGGCCGGATGCTCGACCGAGGACGGCCCCGAGCGCAGCGTCGACGCGTTCCTGGCCGGCTGGCGCTCCGGCGACCTGCACACGGTCGGCTTCATCGACGCCACCGGCGCCCGCGTCCCGGCGGCCGACGTGACCAAGGAGATCCGGGCGCTCTCCGGGGATCTGGTGGACACCCCGCCGGCGCTGAAGCGCAAGGGCGACGCCAAGGTCACCGCCGACACCGCGACCGCCCAGGTGGAGGTCGTCTGGACGCTGCCGGGTCAGACCCGCTGGGCCTACGACCGGCCGGTACGCCTCAAGCGCGGCGGCGACGACCAGTGGCAGGTGATCTGGGAGCCGGCGCTGGTGCAGGAGCAGCTGGAGGACGGTGACCGGCTGGCGCTGCGCAGGGACGCCGCTCCCCGGGCCGGGGTGCTGGACGCCACCGGCGCCCCGATCGTCGCCCCCCGCCCGGTGGTCCGGGTCGGGCTGCAGCCGAGCGAGGTCACCGACGTCACGAAGCTGATGCAGCAGCTCGACGCCGCATTCAAGGCGATCCGGCCGGCGCTCACCCCGCCCGTCGACCTGTCCGACCTGTCCAAGCGGCTGGCCGGGGCCGACCCCGGGGCGTTCGTCGAGGTGGTGACGCTGCGCGACGAGGCGTACCGGCAGATCAAGCCCCGGATCTATGACCTGCCCGGCACCAAGTTCCGGGCCGAGAAGATCGACCTGGCGCCGACGCGAGAATTCGCCCGCGCGCTGCTCGGCTCGGTCGACCCGGCTCAGGCCGACGACCTGAAGGCGCACCCCGACCGGTACGCCGCCGGCGACCTGGTCGGCCACGGTGGCCTCCAGGGCGGGTACGACGACCGCCTGCGCGGCGTCCCCGGGCTCACCGTGGTCACCGAACACGCCAAGCCCGGTGAGCCCGGTGAGGCCGGTGAGGCCGGTGAGCCCGGCGAGCCGGACGTGAGCACCGACGCCGAGGTGTTCCGCAGCCAGCCGAAGACCGGCCAGCCACTGAAGACCACCCTCGAGGTGGCCACCCAGAACGCCGCCGACGCGGCGCTGCGCGGGGAGAAGCGGCGGTCCGCCCTGGTCGCGGTCCGGATCAGCGACGGCGCGGTGCTCGCCGCCGCCAACGGGCCCGGCCCGGCCGGCGAGAACCTCGCCTTCACCGCCCAGGTGCCGCCCGGATCGACGTTCAAGACGGTCAGCGCACTCGCCCTGCTGGACAGGGGCGCGGTGACCCCGGAAGCGACGGTCGCCTGCCCGAAGACGTTCGTGGTGGACGGCCGGCCGTTCAAGAACTCCGACAACTTCGAGCTCGGGGCGGTGCCGTTCAGCACCGACTTCGCGAAGTCCTGCAACACCGCCTTCACCTCGCTGGCCCCGAAGCTCGGCCCGGACGGGCTCGCCACCACCGGCCGCACCCTCGGCCTCGAGGCAAAGTGGGACCTCGGCGTCGACGTCTTCACCGGCGCGGTCTCCACCGGCGGCTCCGCCACCGAGCAGGCCGCCGCGGCGATCGGCCAGGGCACCACCGTGGTCAGCCCGCTCGCCATGGCCGGCGCCACCGCCGCCGTGGCCCGGGGGCACTGGGAGCAGCCGAAGCTGGTGCTGGACCCGGCACCCGGGCAGCCCGCCCCGGCGGGTCCCGCCCTGAAGGCGGAGTCCGTCGCGGCGCTGAAGACGATGATGCGCGCGGTGGTCACCGCCGGCACGGCCAAGGCCCTCGCCGACGTCCCCGGCCAGCCGGTGTACGGCAAGACCGGCACCGCCGAGTACGACAACAACCCGGCGCACACCCACGCCTGGTTCGTCGGCTGGCAGGGCGACGTCGCGTTCGCGGTCTTCGTGGAGCAGGGCGGGTCGAGCACGGACAGCGCGGTGCCGATCAGCGAGCGCTTCCTCCGCGCCCTCCCCGCCCGCTGACCAACCGGACCGGTACCGCCCCGCCCCGTCAAGACCACGCAGATCCGGCCGGGCGGCGCGGGCCGGGTCTGCTCAGGCGATGTCGGCGCCCGGCCTCGGGGAGGTGAGGTCGCCGGCCAACTCGGCTGCTTCCGACCCGGGCTGTTCGTCCGACAGTCCAGTCCGGCGCAACAGGCCCGGACCGGCAGGCGCTGGCGGTCCGACCGGCTCCGCTCCGTCGGAGGTCTCCCCCTCCGGCTCGGGAACCCGGCGCAACAGGCCCGGCCCGCCGAGGGCCGGCGGCCGGACCGACCCCGATCCGTCGGACGGACCGTCGTCCGGGCCCGGGACGACCGGCTCCACGGTGACGGCGGATGTTGGCAGGCCGGCCGGCCGCCCGTTGCCCCGCCTCGGGGACGGCGGCGCCGGGGTGGCCGACAGCAGCCGTGGCGGCATCGCGGCCGGCGCGGAGACCGGTGCCAGCCCGGACACCACGGTGTTGACGATCTCGGCCGCGTACGAGCCGTCGGGGTCGTAGTCCGGGTCGAAGACGGTCAGCTCGACGCCGAGGCAGTGCGGGGTGTCGACCAGACCGGCGAGCAGGATCTCCAGCTCGGCGAAGGCGATCCCGCCGGGATCGGGGGCGTCGACCGCCGGCATCACCGCCGGGTCGAGCACGTCCACGTCGATGTGCACCCAGTAGCCGGCGCAGTCGGCGAGCTGCTCGTGGGCCCACTGGGCGGTCCGCGCGGCGCCCTCGGCGCGCAGCGCCGGCACCGGCCGGGTGGTGATCCCGGCGGCCTGGAGGTCGAGGCGGTATTCGTCCTGCGCCCGGATACCGAGGACCACGACGTCGATGTCCCGGAAGTACGGGCGGCGTCCCTCGATGGCGGCCAGGTCGGCCTGCCCCCGCCCGGTGACCAGGGCGAGGTCCTCCCCCGCCGCCGCGCCGACGTATGAGGCGTTGCCGGGGTGCCGGAAGTCGGAGTGACCGTCCACGAAGACCAGCCCGATCCGGCCGCCGACGGCCTCGCCGAGCCGGTGCATGGCCAGCGCGGAGCCGAGCAGCACGGAGCAGTCCCCGCCGAGCACCAGGGGGAACTCCCCCCGGTCGATGATCGTGCCGATCCGGTCGGCGAGGGCCACCGAGTATCCGGAGATCTCCGGGGCGTGGCAGACACCGTCGCCGGGGCGCCAGTCACCGGGGTCGTACCGGGGCGGGGTGAGGCAGCCGGCGTCCCGGGCCCGCAGCCGGGCGAGCAGGCCGTGGTCGCGCAGCGCGCCGGGCGCCTTGGCGCAGCCGGGGACGGCGGTGGCGGTGGGTGGGCGCAGCCCCAGGTTGGTCGGTGCGTCGAGGACGGCGATCCGGCGCATCATGGGCTCCCGTCCTCGGTTGTCGGGCGGGCCGGCCGGAGCGCCGGCCCGCGCTGGCGTGCTACGAACTCAGAACAGCGCGCTGGCCAGGGCCCGGCGGGCCGAGGCCACGGCGGGGTCCTCCGGGCCGGCGATGGTGAAGAGGCTGACCAGGTGCTGGCGTACCTTCTCCCGGTCGTCGCCGGCGGTCCGGCGGACCAGGCCGACCAGCCGCCGGTAGGCCTGCTCGGCCAGGCCGCTGAGCACCTCGATGTCGGCGGCGAGGAGCTGGGCCTCGACGTCGTCGGGGGCGCCCTCGGCGGCGGTGAGCGCGGCCTGCGGGTCGGCGCCGGCGACCCGGCGGGCCAGCCCGACCTGGGCGAGGCCGGCCTCGGCCGCGGCGTCCGCCGGGGTCTCGGCCAGGATCTTCCTGTACGCCCGCTCGGCGGCGTCCAGGTCGCCGCTCATCAGCGCGTCGTCGGCCTCGTCGAGGCGGGGGTCCTCCGGCTCGGCGACGGCGACGCCGCCGGCCTTGAGCACGGCGGAGATCCACTGCCGGAGCTGGGCCTCCGGCACCACCCCGGAGAAGGCGTCGATCGGCTGCCCGCCGACGACGGCGTAGACCATCGGGATGCCCTGCACCCGGAACATCTGGGCGATCCGGGGGTTGGCGTCCACGTCCACCTTGGCCAGCACCCACGCGCCACTGCCCTCGGCGGCCAACCGTTCCAGCACCGGGGAGAGCTGCTTGCACGGCTCGCACCACTCGGCCCAGAAGTCCACGATCACCGGGGTGCTGAGCGAACGTTCGAGGACCTCCGCCTGGAAGGTCTCCTCGGTAACGTCGATCACGGCCACCTCGCCGCCGGCGGCGGATGCGCCCGGAAGACCGGTGGGCGGCCCGGACTGGGCCGGTGTGGTGGGACGGGTGGGGGCCGGCGTGCTGCGCAGCGCGCTGAGGTCGACCGCGCCGCGGGTGAAGATCGACGAGGTGATCCGTGGGTCGCTCATGGTTATCTAGTCTCGCACGGACGTCGCCGAACTCAGATCAACCGCGACGGCGACAGTTGCAGTTCTCACCCTGCTCACCGCCCCCCTCACCGCCCCACCCCCCACTCCTCCGCGATCTTGCAGGTTGCGACTCCGCTCTGCGGCATTCGCGGCTTTCGCCAGGGCACCAACTGCAAGATCGCGGGAGGCGTGGGGTGGGGGTGGGGGTGGGTTAGAAGCGGGCGGGTTCGCGGTAGGTGCCCCACTCGGCGCGGAGGGCGTCGCAGATCTCGCCGAGAGTGGCCTCGGCGCGGGCCGCATCGAGCATGGCGGGGATCATGTTCTCGTCGGCGCGGCTGGCCTCGACCATGCGGTTGATGGCTGCCTTGACGGCGGCGTCGTCGCGGGCCGTCTTGCGCTCGGCGAGGACGCGGCGCTGCTCCAGCTCCACCTCGTGCGAGATGCGCAGGATCTCCAGGTCCTTGGCGACCGTGCCGGTGTGGCAGTTCACCCCGACGATCTTCTTGTCGCCCTTCTCCAGCGCCTGTTGGTAGACGAAGGCCGACTCGGCGATGTGGCCGGTGAACCAGCCGTCCTCGATGCCGCGCAGGATGCCCGAGGTCATCGGCCCGATCTGGTGCGGGCCCTCGCCGCCGAGCTGCTTGATCCGGGCGAAGATCTCCTCCGCCTCGGCCTCGATCTTGTCGGTGAGCGCCTCGACGTACCACGACCCGCCGAGCGGGTCGGCCACGTTGGTCACCCCGGTCTCCTCCATCAGCACCTGCTGGGTACGCAGGGCGATCTCGGCGGACTCGTCGGTGGGCAGGGCCAGGGTCTCGTCCAGGGCGTTCGTGTGCAGCGAGTTGGTCCCGCCGAGCACCGCGGCGAGCGCCTCGACGGCGGTCCGCACCACGTTGTTGACCGGCTGCTGGGCGGTCAGCGACACCCCGGCGGTCTGCGTGTGGAACCGCAGCCAGAGCGCCTTCTCACTGGTGGCGCCGTAGACGTCTCGCAGCCAGCGGGCCCAGATCCGGCGGGCGGCCCGGAACTTGGCGATCTCCTCGAAGAAGTCGACGTGGGAGTCGAAGAAGAAGCTCAGCCCGGGGGCGAAGACGTTGACGTCCAGCCCGCGCGACAGCCCCAGCTCGACGTAGCCGAACCCGTCGGCCAGGGTGTACGCCAGCTCCTGCGCGGCGGTCGAGCCGGCCTCGCGGATGTGGTAGCCGGAGACCGAGAGCGGCTTGTACCGCGGGATCTCCCGGGCGCAGTACTCCATCAGGTCGCCGATCAGGCGCAGGTGCGGCTCCGGGTCGAAGAGCCACTCCTTCTGCGCGATGTACTCCTTGAAGATGTCCGTCTGCAGCGTGCCGTCCAGCGTGGACAGGTCGGCGCCCTGCCGCTCGGCGGCGACCAGGTACATGCAGAAGACGGGCACGGCCGGGCCGGAGATGGTCATCGAGGTGGTGACGCCGGCCAGGTCGATGCCGTCGAAGAGCGCCTGCATGTCGGTGGCGGTGTCGATGGCGACGCCGCAGTGGCCGACCTCGCCGAGCGCCTGCGGGTCGTCGGAGTCGCGGCCCATCAGGGTCGGCATGTCGAACGCGACGGAGAGCCCACCGCCGCCCGCGCCGAGGATCATCTTGTAGCGCTCGTTGGTCTGCTGGGCGTTGCCGAACCCGGCGAACTGGCGGATCGTCCAGGTCCGCCCGCGGTAGCCGGTCGGGTGAAGGCCCCGGGTGTACGGGAACTCGCCCGGCCAGCCGATCCGGTCGAAGCCCGGGTAGGCGGTGCCCTCCGGCGGGCCGTACACCGGGTCCACGGTCATTCCGGAGAGCGTGGTGAAGTCCGCGTCCCGCTTGCGTGCGGCGTCGTAGCGGGCCTGCCAGCGTGCCCGTCCGGCGGCGATCTCGTCGGCGTTCATCCGCGGAGCTCCTCCTCGAGTCCTCGACTGAAGTCCGAGTGTAGAACGGGTGCCTGAACGATCGCTAAGGATGTTCGTACCGGCCAGTAACGTGACCGGCCGGTACGCACCCGCGCGGTTACTCCGGTGAGCCCGGGTTTTGCTGTCGTCGGTACTGCTCGACCGGGAGGCCGCCGCGGCCCCAGTTCCCGGTGTCGACCTCGTCGATCACCACGAAGGTCGAGTCCAACGGCTTGTTCAGGACGTCGAGCAGCAGTTCGCTAACCCCCTTGATGAGGGCGGCCTTCTCCTCGGCGGTCGCCGCGGACGCACCGGGCGTGCTGCCCTCCCGGGTGATCTGGATGGTGACGATCGGCATCGCCGTGTGCCTTTCTCCGGGTTGTGGTGGGTCAGTGACCGGCGTTCTGGCCGCCGTCGACGTGCAGGATCTCGCCGGTGACGAAGGGCGCCGACTCGAGGTAGACGACGGCGTCGACGATGTCGCTGGTCTCACCCATCCGGCCGACCGGGTGCAGACCGGCGTACGTCTCGTGGAACTCGACCGGGTGCATCGGGGTCTTGATGATCCCCGGGGCGACGGCGTTGACCCGTACTCCTCGGCCCGCGTACTCGATGGCCAGGGACTTCGTGGCGGAGCTGAGGCCGCCCTTGGTCAGCGACGCGAGCACGGACGGGACGTTGGAGTTGGGCTGGTCCACGAGGCTCGTGGTGATGTTGACGACGTGTCCCCCGCCGACGGCGAGCATGTGCGGCAGGACACGCCGGGTGAGCTGGAAGAAGCCGGCGAGGTTGACCCCGGTGAGCAGGTCGAAATCCTCATCGGTGTAGTCGGTGAACGGCTTGGCGACGAAGGCCCCGGCGTTGTTCACGAGGGTGTCGATGCGGCCGAAACGGTCCATCGCGGCGGTGATCACCCGCTCCGCGGTGTCGGCGTCGGCGATGTCGCCCCGGACGGTGACGATCTCCGGGTCGTCCGCGGCGCCGATCGAGCGTGAGGTCGCCACGACGCCGTACCCGAGCTTGCGGTACGCCTCGACGAGGCCGGCGCCGATGCCCTGGGACGCACCGGTGATCACGACAACCTTCTGCGTGGCGCTCATGACGTTCCTCTTCCTGACTGGCCGAAGCCCTGTTGGCCGAGGCCTGGATGGCCAGTAGACGACTGGTCGACAAAAAGCTAGCCGACCGGTCGTGTATCGTCAAAGCCATGGGACGGACGAGTGACGCGCGGAACAAGATCCTCGGTGCGGCCGCGACGCTGCTGGAACAGCGCGGATATTCCGCGCTGGGCGTGGCGGAGATCTGCGCCACGGCGGGCGTGCCGAAGGGCAGTTTCTACTACTTCTTCGAGTCCAAGCAGGCGCTCGCGCTCACCGTCATCGACGAACACTGGGCGCTCCAGCGGCGGCAGTGGGTCGAGCTGCTCAGCAGCGACCGCGACCCGCTGCGGCGGCTACGGGACCTGTTCGAGGCCACCGAGGAGGTGCAGCGCACCGGCCAGCAGAAGGCCGGCCTGGTCGTCGGTTGCCTCTTCGGCAACCTCGCGCTGGAGCTCAGCAACCAGGCCGAGGAGATCCGCAGCCGGCTCCAGGAGATCTTCGACGCCCAGATCGACCTCATCGAGCGGGTGGTCATCGAGGCGAAGGAGCGGGGCCAGGCCGGCCCGTCGGTCGACGCCCACGAGGCCGCCCGGTCCATGGTCGCCCAGATCGAGGGACGCGCGCTGCTCGCGAAGCTGCTCAACGATCCGGCCCAGCTCGAGACACTGTGGCGGAACAGCCTGGACCTGCTCCAGGTGCCGCCGCAGCTACGGGCCACGCTGACCTGAGCTGACCCGGCGCTGACCACGACCCACCCGGTCGACGAGGACCGCGGCGCGAGCGGCCTCAGACCGACGGGACCGCCGGACTGCCCAGGGCCACGTCGTCGACCCGAATGTTGATCTCGTCGACCCGCAGCCCGTACGCCTCGACCGCCGCCGTCACCGCGGACCGCACCGCGTCGGTCACCTCCGGCACCGGCCGGCCACCGGAGATCACCAGCACCAGGTTGACCACCGCCGCGCCGTTGGTGACGTGCGCCGAGCAGCCCCTCGTCGCGTCGCCCACCTGGTCCAGCCCGACCTTGTCGAGCACCGCGTTGAAGAACCGGGCCACGTCCCCGCCCAGCTCGGCCACCCCGGGCACGGACTTCGCGGCGGCCACCGCGATCTTCTCCACCACCTCGTCGGAGACGTGCGTCGTGCCGCCCGCCACCGCGTCCGGCGTCACCGACAGCTCCTGGGTCGCCTCGCTCATGGTCTCCCCACCCGACATCCAGCGCCGCCACGGGTCGGTGCGGCGATGCGAGGGTACTAGTTGGGCGGGGTCCGGAGTGGACGGGTCAGGGTGCTGTCCGGCCCGCTGCGATCCGGCGCAGCGCCTCCGGGGTGGCCAGCTCGCACCGCAGCTCCGGGTCACCGATGTGCCGAGCCGTTGCGCCTCCATGCCGAAGACGGCCGACCACGGGACCGAGTAGAAGCTGGTCAGGCCGCGGTGGGCGATCCCGAGCGGGGACAGCACCAGCGCCCCGGGGGCGAGGCGCAGCATGACCACCAGGTACCTGCCGAGCAGCACCGCGAGGCCGGCCACGACGACCGCGGTCACCCCGCACGCCGGAAGTGCCGCCGCCTGGCCACGGCGTCGGGGTCGGCGCGGCGCCGGACCCCCGCGACGAGGCGACGATGACGTCCCCATCCATCGCCGCCGCCCCGCCGCTCGGGCCGTCGGGGGCAGTGCCCCGGACGGGGACCGGTCAACCCGGCGGGCGGTCAGGAGCCGAGCTGGGCGAGCAACTCGTCGGCGGCCGCGTACGGGTCGAGCGCCCCCTCGGCCACCTTGGTGGCGAGCGTCGGCAGCTCCGTACCGTCGCGCAGTGAGCCGATCCGGGCGCGGAGGGCGCCCAGCGCGATGGCCTCGATCTCGGCGGCGGCCCGCGCCTCCCGGCGGCGGCGCAGCTCGTCGTGCTGCTCCAGCCAGCCGCGGTGCTTGTCGATGGCGGCGGCGATGTCGTCGATCCCCTCGCCCCGCGCGGCGATGGCCCGCACCACCTGCGGCCGCCACTCCCCCGGCCCGCGCTCGCCCAGGGCGATCATGCCCTGGATGTCGCGGACGGTGGCGTCGGCGCCGTCCCGGTCGGCCTTGTTGACCACGAAGACGTCGGCGATCTCCAGGATGCCGGCCTTGACCGCCTGGATCGCGTCGCCCATGCCCGGGGCGAGCAGCACCAGTGTGGTGTCCGCCAGCGAGGCGACCTCCACCTCGGCCTGCCCGACGCCGACGGTCTCCACCAGCACCACGTCGCAGCCGGCGCCCTCCAGCACCCGGACCGCCTGCGGCGTCGCCGCCGACAGCCCGCCGAGGTGACCGCGGCTGGACATCGAGCGGATGTAGACGCCCGGGTCGGTGGCGTGGTCCTGCATCCGGACCCGGTCGCCGAGGATCGCGCCGCCGGTGAACGGGCTGGACGGGTCGATGGCCAGCACGCCGACCCGGTGGCCGCGCGCCCGCAGCGCCCGGACCAGCTCGTTGGTGGTGGTCGACTTGCCCACCCCCGGGGACCCGGTCAGGCCCACGACCTGGGCCTGCCCGGCGTACGGGGCGAGGGCCGCCGCGACCTGCGGCAGCACCTCGTCGCCGGACTCGACCAGGGTGATCAGCCGGGCCACCGCCCGGGGGTCACCCGCGCGGGCCCGCTCCACCAGCATCGGTACGTCCCGGCTGCGGCGCACCGATCCGGTGGCCGCGGCCGGGACGTTCTCGACGACGTCGCTCACTGTGCTTCCTTACTGCGGGGCTCGCGGAACCGGCTGGCGCCGCGCGCTCACTGGTCCGCCGTGGCGCCGTTCGGGACGTGGATGATCAGCGCGTCGCCCTGGCCACCGCCGCCGCAGAGCGCCGCCGCGCCGGTGCCGCCGCCGCGCCGCTTGAGCTCCAGCGCGAGGGTGAGCACCAGCCGCGCGCCGGACATGCCGATCGGGTGGCCGAGCGCGATCGCGCCGCCGTTGACGTTGACCTTGTCGGTGCTGATCCCGAGGTCCCGCGCGGACTGGATGCCGACCTGGGCGAACGCCTCGTTGATCTCGATGAGGTCGAGGTCGGCGACGCTCAGGCCGCCCTTCTTCAGGGCGTGCTGGATCGCGTTCGAGGGCTGCGAGTGCAGCGAGTTGTCCGGGCCGGCCACGTTGCCGTGTGCGCCGATCTCGGCCAGCCAGGTCAGCCCCAGCTCCTTGGCCTTGGCCTTGCTCATCACGACCACGGCGGCGGCGCCGTCGGAGATCGGCGAGGAGCTGCCGGCGGTGATCGTGCCGTCGGAGGTGAAGGCCGGCCGCAGCCTGCCCAGCGACTCGGTGGTGGTGTCCGGGCGGATGCCCTCGTCCTCGCTGATCACCAGCGGCTCGCCCTTGCGCTGCGGGATGACCACCGGGGTGATCTCGTCGGCGAAGTGGCCGTTCTTCTGCGCGGCGGCGGCCCGCTGGTGGCTGGCCGCGGCGAAGGCGTCCTGCTCCTCGCGGGTGATGCCGTGCTTGACGCCGTGCCGCTCGGTCGACTCGCCCATCGAGCAGCAGTCCCAGGCGTCGCTGAGCCCGTCGAGGGCCATGTGGTCCTTGATCGTGACGTCGCCGTACTTGTAGCCGCTGCGCTGTCCGAGCAGCAGGTGCGGGGCGTTGGTCATCGACTCCATGCCGCCGGCCACCACGATGTCGAACTCGCCGGCCCGGATGAGCTGGTCGGCCAGGGCGATCGCGTCCAGGCCGGAGAGGCAGACCTTGTTGATGGTCAGCGCCGGCACGGACATCGGGATGCCCGCCTCGACCGCCGCCTGGCGGGCCGGGATCTGACCGGCGCCGGCCTGGAGCACCTGCCCCATGATCACGTACTGCACCTGGTCGGGGGCGACGCCGGCGCGCTCCAGGGCGGCCTTGATCGCCACCCCGCCGAGCTTCGTCGCCGGGAGGTCCTTGAGGTTGCCCAGCAGCCGCCCCATGGGGGTCCGCGTGCCGCTGACGATCACCGAAGCCATGCCTGCCTCCGAGGGGGGGTGCCGAGCTGTACGCCTTAACGATTGTTCGGTCAGACTAGCGCCATGGCTGAGAACTCCCCCGTCGAGCCCGCTGCGGACTACGTCACAGACATCGGGCTGCGCCGCATCGACCACGTCGGGATCGCCGTGCCCGACCTGGACGCCGCGATCGACTTCTACCAGCGCACCTTCGGGATGCGCTGCGTGCACATCGAGACCAACACCGAGCAGGGCGTACGCGAGGCGATGCTGGCCGTCGGCCCGACCACCGAGGGCGGCTGTCTGCAGCTGCTCGCCCCGCTGTCGCCCGAGTCGACGATCGCGAAGTTCCTGGACCGCAACGGGCCCGGGGTGCAGCAGGTCGCGTACACGGTGGTGGACATCGACGCGGCCTGCGCGGCGCTGCGGGACCGCGGCGTCCGACTGCTCTACGAGACCGCGAAGCGGGGCACCGCCGACTCCCGGATCAACTTCGTCCACCCGAAGGACGCCGGCGGCGTCCTGGTCGAGCTGGTCGAGCCAGCCGCCCACTGAGCTGCAAGGAGGGGTCCCCTGTTAACGCCTCCTGGATAGCAGGGGGCCCTGTTTGCCCGAGCCCTCGCGCACGGCACTGCGCGGTACGCCGCTCCCCCGGACAGCTCCACGCATCGGCGGATGCAGTTTTTCACAGAGGGCTTCCCGCTTTAGCTACCGTTCAGTAACGTCCGGCTCCACAGGAGCGCGACCGGTGCCGGATGTGTCGATTGCCGACATGGCGGTCGGTCGCACCGGCGCCGACGATGGCAGCACCCCCGTGCCCCCGGCGTGGGTGCGGACGAACGGGAGGTCACCGTGCAGGACATCCTCGAAGCGATCATGGCGGCGGAAGGCTCCGACCAGCCGGAGCGGGCGCTCGCCGGCCTCGCCGGCCTGCCGGTGCCGGTGAGCTACCGGGGCGTGGTGGTGCGCGCCGAGGACACCCGGATGTTCGACGGGATGGCCACCCGGGACAAGGACCCGCGCAAGGCGCTGCACCTGCAGGAGGTGCCCACCCCGGAGCTCGGCCCGGGCGAGGCCCTGGTCGCGGTGATGGCCAGCGCGATCAACTACAACACGGTCTGGACCAGCATCTTCGAGCCGCTGCCGACCTTCAAGTTCCTCCAGCGCTACGGCCGGCTCTCCGAGCTGACCCGCCGGCACGACCTGCCGTACCACGTGGTGGGGTCGGACGCCGCCGGCGTGGTGCTGCGCACCGGGCCCGGCGTGACGAAGTGGAAGGCCGGCGACGAGGTGGTCGCGCACTGCCTCTCCGTCGAGCTGGAGGACGCGGCCGGCCACGACGACACCATGCTCGACCCGCAGCAGCGGATCTGGGGCTTCGAGACCAACTTCGGCGGCCTCGCCGAGCTGGCCGTGGTCAAGGCCAACCAGCTGATGCCCAAGCCGCGCCACCTGAGCTGGGAGGAGGCGGCCAGCCCCGGGCTGGTCAACTCCACCGCGTACCGGCAGCTGGTCTCCCACCACGGGGCCAACATGAAGCAGGGCGACGTGGTGCTGATCTGGGGCGCCTCCGGCGGCCTGGGCGGCTACGCCACCCAGATGGCGCTCAACGGCGGGGCCATCCCGGTCTGCGTGGTCTCCTCCCCCGAAAAGGCCGAGCTGTGCCGGAAGATGGGCGCCGAGCTGGTCATCGACCGCGCCGCCGAGGGCTTCCGGTTCTGGAAGGACGAGGAGACCCAGGACCCGGACGAGTGGCGCCGCTTCGGCGAGCGGATCCGCGAGCTGACCGGCGGCGAGGACCCGGACATCGTCTTCGAGCACCCCGGCCGGGAGACCTTCGGCGCCAGCGTCTACGTCGCCAAGCGCGGTGGCACCATCGTCACCTGCGCCTCCACCAGCGGCTACCAGCACCAGTACGACAACCGGTACCTGTGGATGCACCTGAAGCGGATCGTCGGCAGCCACTTCGCCAACTACCACGAGGCCTGGCAGGCCAACCGCCTCGTCGCGCTCGGTCAGATCCACCCGACCGTGTCGAGGACCTACCCGTTGGAGCAGACCGGCCAGGCCGCGTACGAGGTGCACCGCAACGCGCACCAGGGCAAGGTCGGGGTCCGGTGCCTGGCGCCCGCCGACGGCCTCGGCGTCCGCGACACCGCGCTGCGCGCCCGGCACGAAACGGCGATCAACCGGTTCCGGGGCCACTGACCCGTACGGGTGAGGTCGGGATGGCCATTGCGGCGATGCGGCCATTGCCTTTCCACCACCCGGCACACCATTCGAGTGACGGCTGACAAAGGGCCGCGGGGCCTCGTCCCGCGGCCCTTTTCCCGCTCACCTTCCGTGACGCCCGACCCGCCCGGGAGCTGCCAAGATCGCCGTTTGGTCCGGTCCCCGCCGGCGACGGGAGTCGACCATGTAATGAGGACACGAAAGCTCGGGACCGCTCTTGCGAACGACCCCGGGTGGTCTGCGAGTATGTCCCAATGCCCCAGCAGCAGTCCTCCCCTCTCGCGTTCTTCGATAACGCGAACTCGCAGCCCGATTTCACCGTTGGCCTGCGCGGATACAACACCGGTCAGGTCGATGACTTCATCGGTCGGCTGACCGCCGCGCTGACCCAGTCCGAGCAGGCCCGCGCCGAGGCCGAGCAGCGGATGAACGACGCCCAGCGCCGGCTCCGGCAGGCCGAGCAGCGCCAGAGCGCCCTGGAGCAGAAGCTCACCGACACCAACAAGCAGCTCGAGGAGAACAGCCGGCCGACCCTCTCCGGCCTCGGCACCCGCGTCGAGCAGATCCTCCGGCTGGCCGAGGAGCAGGCCAACGACCACCGCAACGAGGCCAAGCGCGAGTCGGAGGGCATCCTCTCCGCCGCCCGCCTCGAGGCCCGCGAGATCACCGACAAGGCGCGCGCCGAGGCGGCCGCGATGAAGGCCACCGCCGAGCGGGAGGCCGGCAGCGTCCGCACCGCCGCCGAGCGGGAGGCCGCGGAGGTCCGGGTCCAGGCCCGCCGCGAGGCGGACACCCTGCGGGCGGACGCCGAGCGGGAGACCAAGCAGCTGCGTACGGTCACCGCGCACGAGGTGGCCGAGCTGAAGTCCACCGTCGAGCGTGAGGTCGCCACCCTGCGGGCCACCGCCGAGCGGGAGATCACCCAGCAGCGGGCCAAGGCCGCCCGGGAGGCCGAGGAGAAGCGGGCCGAGGCGACCAAGCTGCTCACCGACGCGCGCGACAAGCGCGACAAGGACCTGCAGGCCCTCGAGCTCCAGCTCGCCGAGCGGCGGGAGAAGGCCGAGCGCGAGGAGTCCGAGCGGCACGCCGCGCAGGTCGCGCAGACCCAGAAGCTGGTCAGCGAGGCCGAGCAGCGGGCCCGGGCCGCCCAGGAGCGGGCCAAGGAGATCGAGCAGCGGGCCGAGGCCCGCCGGGTCGAATCCGAGCGCACCGCCAACGAGACGGTGGAGAAGGCCAAGGCGCTGGCCGACAAGACGCTCAACGAGGCCAAGGCCGAGTCGCAGCGTCTGCTCAGCGAGGCCCGCACCGAGGCCGAGCTGACCACCCAGGCGGCCCGCCGCGAGGTCGAGGACCTCACCCGGCAGAAGGACGCCGTCACCTCCCAGCTCGGTCAGATGCTCTCCGGTCTCGCCGGCATCGTGCCGGGCGTGCCGGCGGCCCCGGCCAAGCCGGAGGCGGCCAAGAAGGAGGGCTCCGAGGAGCGGGCCACCGCCGAGTCGGCCAGCTGAGCACCACCCGCATCGGGGCATGATCCACGGCGCGGGGTGACACCGGGTAACCGGTGGAACCCCGCGCTGTCATGCTTTCCCGGCCCGTTCCGTCCGATCGGTGAAGTAGCTCCCAACAGGGGCGTCCGTATCGCCCCAGCAGAGCCGGATGCGTGTGAGGATGGGGGCATGTCGCACGGCGAGGAACTGTTCGCTCTCGGCGGGGACGTGACCACGGAGCCCAGCTTCGAGTCCGCTCTGCGGGGGTACGAGAAACGACAGGTCGACCGGTACGTCGCTCGTGCGGAGCACGAGATCGCCACCCTGACGACCGAGCGGGAGCAGGCGTACACGCAGATCCACAAGCTGGCCGGTCAGGTCGAGGTGCTGCAACGCGACCTCGCCCAGGTGCGCAAGCAGGTGGGCGTGGTGGACCGGGCCTCGTTCCGGCACCTCGGTCCCCGGGTCGAGCAGATCCTCGCCATGGCCGAGGAGCAGGCCGAAGAGATCCTCTCCTCCGCCAACGAGGAGATCGAGGCGCGGCGGGCGGCCGCCGAGCACATCATCTCCGAGGCCCGCGAGCAGGCCGCCGAGGCGCTCAAGGACTTCGAGATCGCCCTCGCCGCCCGGCGGGCCGAGGAGGAGCGGCACACCGCCGCCCGCAAGGCCGAGGCCGACGCCGGCCTGAAGGCCGCCAAGGACGAGTCGGAGAAGCTCCGTAGGACGGCCAAGGACGAGTCGGAGAAGCTGCGCAGGGCGGCCAAGGACGAGTCGGAGAAGCTGCGCAGGACGGCCCAGGACGAGTCGGAGAAGCTGCGCAGGACGGCTCAGGACGAGTCGGAGAAGCTGCGCAGGACGGCTCAGGACGCGCTGGCCAAGGCCCAGCAGGAGGCGACCCAGCTCCGGGACATCGCCAAGGAGATCCACACCCGGGCCCAGCAGGAGGCCACCCGGCTACGCGAGTCGGCCAAGGAGGCCCTGGCCAAGGCCCAGCAGGAGGCGACCCAGCTCCGCGAGTCGGCCAAGGAGGTGCACGCCAAGGCCCAGCAGGAGGCCAAGCGCCTCACCGAGTCCGCGGCCGAGGCCGGCCGGGCCACCCACGCCAAGGCCCTCGCCGAGGCCAAGAAGATCGTCGACGACGCCGAGGAGGCGGCGAAGGTGACTCGCGGCCGGGCCCGGACCGAGGCCAACCGGTTGACCACCGAGGCCGCGGAGGCCGGCAAGCGCAACCGGGCCGAGGTCGAGGCGTACGTCCAGCGGATGCGGAGCGAGACCGAGGCGTACGTGCAGCACGCCCGCGCCCAGACGCAGCAGGAGCTGGGCGCCTGGCGAGCCGGCGTCGAGCAGGAGGTCAACTCCCGGCGGGAGGCGGCCGACAAGGAGCTGGCCCAGCGCCGCGCCGCCGCCGAGCAGGAGTTCGCCAAGCGCCGCGACGAGCTGGACAAGCAGCACACGACCCGGCACGCCGAGCTGGAGAAACTGCACCAGGCCCGGCACGCCGAGCTGGAGCAGACGTACACGGCCCGACGGAACGAGGTCGAGCAGGGTGCCGCGGCGATCCGCGAGGCCGCCGAGCAGGACGCGCTGACCTTGCGGCGCCAGGCCGAGGTCGAGGCCGCTGAGCTGCTCCACCGGACCGAGACCGACGCCGCCGACAAGCGCCGCAAGGCCGACGAGCACGTCGCCGCCTCGCGCCGCCAGTTCGAGGAGTACGCGGCCACCACCCAGCAGCACCTGGCCACCACCCAGCAGCACCTCGCCGCCACCCAGCAGGAGGTGGCCGCCGGCCGACAGCAGCTCGCCCAGGTGATGCTGGAGATCGCGCAGGCCCAGCAGGAGCTGGCCGACCTGCGGCAGGAGACCTGGAAGTCCCGGCAGGAGTCCGACGACCTCGAGCGCAAGCTGGCCGAGCTGCGGCTGCGGGAGACCACGGGCACCGCTCCCGCCGGCCTCGCGGCGACTCCGGTCGGCCCCGACGAGTTGGCCGGCGCCACCGGCAAGGGCGGGAGCGCGGCGAAGGACGCGAGCCCGGTCCCCGGCGCGACCAAGGGCGCGAGCCCGGTCCCCGGCACGGGCACGGAACCGGCGCCCGGCAAGGCGCCGGTGGCGGCCAACGGCAGGGCTCCGGTCGCCGCCAACGGCAAGGAGCCGGCGACGGCGACCCCGGCGGGCCCGAAGGAACCGGCCGGCGCCACCACGGCCGACGCCGGAGCGGCCCGTCCGGTCGCCGAGCCGGTGACCACGGTGGACGGTGCCGCCGCGGCGGAGGGTGAGCCGACGGTGGCCGCCGTGCCGGGCGAGGGCGGCCGCGGCGCCACCCCGACGAAGATCACCAGCACCGGCGAGAACGGCAAGCGGCCGACGAAGCCGACCACCGACGAGCGCAGCGCCAAGCCGAGCACCGTCACCGTCGAGTCCGACTGACCCGCCTCGCCCGCTCCCGCTGCCCCGCCGCCGCTGGCGACTCGTTGCCGACCACACCTCGCCGACGTGAGGTCAGCCGGCTTGACTGGACACCCCCAACATCCCCGACCCTGGCGCCCGCACCACCACCTCGGCGGCCTGGCGGCATCCCGCGCCCCCGGACACCCATCCCCGACCTGGTGACGGCATCGCCACCGCCCCGACCTGGCGGCATCCGGCGTCACCGGACACCGCCACGCCGCCGGACCGGCGACGGCACCCGACGGAATCGCGCCACCCTGGCCAGGTGGTGGGCCGGGCACAACCCGAACTGCCGGAGCGGACGGGCGCCCGCGCGGGCGAAGGGGTGGTGGGCGGATTCGCCGGCCGCTAACCTCCGGGCAGAGACCCGTGGCGCGCCGGTATCCGGCGTCCGCGGGCCGACCGGTCCGGCCGCCAACCCCGGGTCGGTGAAGCTACTCCGGCCGCCTCCGCCGGAGCGGGATCCGGGGAGGTCCGATGTCGCAGGACGGGCCGTCGGGCAGCGCCCGACCAGACGGCGACGATCCGTTCGCCGCCCTCCGCCCGGAGGACGACCCACCTCCGGCGCCCCGGCCCGCCCCGGACGGCACCCCGGAGGACCCTGCCCCGACGGCCGGCCCTACCCCGGACGACCCACCTGACCGGCCCACCCCGCCCGCCGGCGGGACGCCCGCCGCCGGGACGCCAGGCGACCAGACGCCAGGCGACGGGACGTCGGCCGACGGAGCGGACGCCGGCGCGGCGATGAGCCGGGAAGCCGGTGGGCGGGCCGCCGAGGCGGATGCGTCCGACCCGACGGAGTTCGAGGCAGGTGGGCCCAGCGGGCGGTTCGGCATCCCCGGCCGGCCGTTGCGGCGCAGCAGTTTCCTGATCGGCTTCACCGGGGCGCTCGGCGTGCTGCTGGCGTACGCGGTCTTCCTGGGCCTGCGCAACGCCACCGGCATCCTCGTCCTGGTGGTCATCGCGCTCTTCCTCGCCGTCGGTCTCCACCCGGCGGTGGTCCGGCTGCGCGGTTGGGGACTGTCGCACGGGCTGGCGGTGGCGGTGGTGACGCTGACCGTGGTGCTGCTGATCGTCGGCGGGGTGCTGGCGCTGGTGCCCCCGGTGGTGACCCAGTCCGGGCAGTTCATCGAGCAGGTGCCCAGCTACGTCGACGAACTGCGCCGCAACGCCACGGTCAACGACCTGGTCGAACGGTACGACCTCATGGAGCGAATCCAGTCGGCCGCGAACGCGGACACCATCGGCCGGGCGCTCGGCGGCGTGCTTGGCGGCGCCCAGTTGATCTTCGGCACCATCTTCCGGGCGCTCACCGTGCTGGTGCTGACGATCTACTTCCTCGCCTACTTCGACAAGCTGCGCTCCCTCGGGTACGCGCTGGTGCCCCGCACCCGGCGGGAGCGGGTACGGCTGATCGGGGACGAGATCCTGACCCGGGTGGGCGCGTACATGGTGGGGGCGCTCAGCATCGCGGTGCTGGCCGGGGCGAGCACCTTCGTCTTCGCGCTGGTCGTCGGGCTGCCGTACCCGTTCGCGCTGGCGGTGGTGGTGGCGGTGACGGACCTGATCCCGCAGATCGGGGCCACCCTCGGCGCGGTCGTGGTCACCCTGGTGGGCCTCGCCACCGACCTGCCGGTCGGCATCGCCTGTCTGGTCTTCTTCCTGATCTACCAGCAGGTGGAGAACTACCTGATCTACCCCAAGATCATGCGGCGGGCGGTCGCCGTCAACGAGGTGGCCGCGCTGCTCGCCGCCCTGCTCGGGGTGTCGCTGCTGGGCGTCGTCGGCGCGCTGATCGCGATCCCGACCGTGGCCGCCCTCCAGCTGATCCTCCGCGAGGTGGTGCTCCCCCGGCAGGATTCCCGGTGAGCTACCGGGGCCGAAGCCGCGCCGTGGAAGCCACCGTCATCCTGTGTCGTGGACCCGAGCGGCAACACCGTCGAGCGCTGTCAGGGGTCGCACCGACCAGACCGCTCGCCGGCCGGGTCAGCCCGCCTGGTCGGGACGCGGGCCGGGGACCGGGGTGTCGGCGAACGACGCCACCGTCCGGTCGGCGTACGCGCTGACGTCGCCGGTCTCCACCGGGCCGTCCCAGGTGGTCGGCAGCGGCACCGCCACCGCCGGGTTGACCCGCCGGACGATCTCGTCGAGCACGGTCTCCGCGTCGCCGACCCACAGGTGCTTGGCGCCGGGCACCCCGACCACCTCGGCCTGCGGCACCGCCGCGAACCGCTCCCGGGCCTCCGCCGGCCGCAGGTAGTCGTCGAACTCGGGGACCAGCGCGGTCAGCGGCCTGCCGGACTCCGCCCACTGGGCCAGGTCCTCCGGGTTGGCGAAGCGCAGCGGCGGGGAGAGCAGGATCGCCCCGGCCACCGCCGGGTCGCAGCCGTACTTGAGCGTCAGGTCGGTGCCGAACGACCAGCCGACCAGCCAGATGTTCGGCAACTCGGCGAACTCCGCGTACTCGATCGCGGCGGCGACGTCGAAGCGCTCGCCGACGGCGTTGTCGAAGGCCCCCTCGCTGGTGCCGCGGAGGCTGCTGGTGCCCCGGGTGTTGAACCGGAGCACGGCCAGGTCGGCCAGGGCGGGCAGCCGCCAGGCCGCCTTGCGGAACACGTGGCTGTCCATCATCCCGCCGTGGGTGGGCAGCGGGTGCAGGCAGACCAGGGTGCCGACCGGCTCCCGGTCCAGCGGCCGGGCCAGCTCACCGACCAGCTTCAGCCCGTCGGCGGTGTGCAGCTCGATGTCCTCCCGGTGGCCGGGCAGGATCGACGAGGCGCGGATCGGTGTGCTCACCGTCCCAGTCTGTCGCGCCGCCGCCCGGGTCGCCCGGCGGGGCGGAAACAGGGTGATCCAGATCGCTCAGCCGTGGCGGGGGGCGCTGCGGCCGCGCTGGACGACCGGGCCGCGCCGGTCCCGGGCCCCCCAGCAGCCGCTGTGCCAGTGCCGCCGGTCGGTGAGGTCACCCCGGTCGTCCGCCGGCCAGGCCACCACGTGCGCCACGCCGGGGCGGATCTCCTGGTCGCAACCCGGACAGCGGTACGTCTTGGTCGACGCCCCGCCGCTGATCCCGCGTACCTGCCAGTCGCCGTCGCGCCACTGCTGGACGGTGGGTACGCCCTGCCGGACCCGGTCGGAGTCCAGGTGGGCGGTCTCGTCCCGGCGGGGGCGGTTGCGACGGGGGCTCACGGTCACCAAGCGTACGGTCCGACGGCGGGACCAGCCCGGGACGGGCGGGCCCCGCCGGGCACACCCGCTCAGTCCCAGGTCTCCGGCCGGCTCAGGTCCTTCGCGACCTGGGCGCCGGCCAGCACCGTGGCGGCGTCCACCTCGGTGAAGCCCTTAACCGGCCAGCCGAAGTCGGCGGTCAGGTGCGCCTGTGGGATGCCGAGCAGCTCCAGTTTGCCCCCGTCCGGGAAGACGTAGGCGGCCCGACCATCGATCGTCCGGTTGCCGTCGGTACGGGTGCCCGCCATCTGCGCCGCGTGCTGGAGGGACACGAACATCGTCGCCGAGCGCGGACCGTAAATCGTCAGCGTCACGGTCAACCCCTTGGGGAAGCTGCTCACGTCGACGGCGCACCCGCCCACCGAGGCACCCTTCGGGAGCGCGGTGAGCCGCAGCGGCGCGGCGCAGCGCCGCGCCTCGTTCCAGCGGAGCGCGTCCACCGCCCTGGCCAGCGCGGCCCGGTCCCCGCCGAGCATCGCCGCCCGGGCGTACACACCGGTGGCGGGCTGCCACGACATGATCAGACCGCCGCTGCCGCCGGGGACCTGGCGGACCGTGCCGTCGAACGCCCGCCGGGTCGGCACCGCGTCGACCGGGAACCCGTCGATCCCCAGACCGTCGAACGCCTCGACGGTGCGGGCCACGTCGACCGTGACCGGCTGGCCGCCGTCGAACTCGAACCGGACGGTCTCGACCGCGAGGCCTCTGACCGACCAGCCGAGGTAGCGGGCCTTCGCGGGGTCGACGCCCAGATGCAGCACCGTGGGGTCGGTGCCCACCCGCGCCGGGTCGGTGGCGGCGCCCGGCACCCCGTCGGCCCGGGGCGGCACGGGCAGGGCGACGGTCGGCGTGGCCGCCGTCCAGGGCAGCCGGCCGGGCAGCCCGGACAGGTCCGTCCCGGACACCCCGACGAAGCCGAGCACGCCGACCAGGGCGAGCGCGGTGCCCGCCCCGACCCGGCGGCGGAGCTGCCGCCGGCGGCCCTGCGTCCGGGACCGGTGGAGCAGCCGGTGGGTGTCGATCTCCCCTTCGGCGCGCTCCCGCAGCACCGAGGCGATCCGCTGGTCGAGGTCGGTCACGGCCGGCTCCCGTTGGTCGTCGGGGCGCCGCAGCGCTCCCGGAGATGGGCGAGCGCCCGCATCGCGTGGGTGCGGACGGTGACCGGGGAGCAGTCGAGGATCTGGGCGATCGTGGCGTCGTCCAGGTCCTCGTAGTAGCGCAGCACCAGCACGGCGCGCTGCCGGTCGGGCAGCCCACGGATCAGCCGCCACATCTCGTCCCGGTCGGCCGCCTCCCCGCCGAGGTCGCCCCGGTGGGGACGATCGGCGAAGATGTCCACGGCCAGCTCGCGGCTGGACCGCCGGCGCCACCAGGAGTTGTTGGCGTTGACCAGCATCCGCCGGACGTAGACGTCGGGACGGTCGGCGCCGGCGATCTTCCGCCAGTGCACGTACGCCCGGGCCAGCACGTCCTGGGTCAGGTCCTCGGCCCGGTGCTCGTCGCCGGTCAGCAGCCGGGCCAGCCGGATCAGAGCCGGCCCGCGGCTGCCGACGTACTCCTCGAAGGTCACACCCTCAAGACGCCGTCACCGGCGTCCCGTGTTGACGCCGATCAGCGGTTGGTGTGGTCGCGGAAGCCGCGGCCGCTCTTGCGGCCCAGGTAGCCGGCGGTGACCAGGTGCTCCAGCAGCGGCGCGGGGGCGAAGCCGGGCTCGCGCAGCTCCAGGTAGAGCTCCCGCTGGATGGCCAGCGACACGTCCAGCCCGACCACGTCCAGCAGCTCGAACGGGCCCATCGGGTAGCCGCAGCCCAGCTTCATCGCGTAGTCGATGTCGTCGGCGGTGGAGTAGCTGGCCTCCAGCATCTTCACCGCGTCGTTCAGGTACGGGAAGAGCAGCGCGTTGACGATGAAGCCGGACCGGTCGCCGCAGACCACGCCGGTCTTGCCCAGCGCCGCGCAGACGGCCCGGGCGGTGGCGGTGGTCTCCGCCGAGGTGCGGATGGTCTGCACCACCTCGACCAACGGCATGACCGGCGCCGGGTTGAAGAAGTGCAGCCCGACCACGTCGGCCGGCCGCTGGGTGGCCATCGCGACGTCGATCACGGGCAGCGACGAGGTGGTGGTGGCCAGCACTACGCCCGGCTTGCAGATCTCGTCGAGGCTGGCGAAGAGGGCCTTCTTGACGCTCAACTCCTCGACCACGGCCTCGACCACCAGGTCGACGTCGGCGAGGTGCTCCAGGACCGCGGACCAGTTGATCCGGCCCAGCGCGGCGTCCCGGTCGGCCTCGGTGAGCTTGCCCCGGACCACGCCCTTGTTGAGCGAGGTCTTGACCGCCTCGAAGACCTTGGCGGACTTCTCCGCGCCGCGGGTCACCGAGACGACCTCGTACCCGGCCTTGGCGAAGACCTCGATGATGCCGGTGGCCATCGTCCCGGAGCCGACCACGCCGACCTTCGCGATCCCGCGAACGCCGTCGGCGAGCGCGGCCTGCGACGCCACCGGCGTCTGGTCGTCGGGTACGACCACCGGGGAGCCCGGCCGCTCGTAGGTGTAGAAGCCGCGGCCGGACTTCCGGCCGAGCAGCCCCGCGGTGACCATCTGCTTGATCAGCGGCACCGGCGCGTGCCGGCGGTCCCGGCCACCCCGCCGGTACATGGTGTCCAGGATCTCGTACGCGGTGTCCAGGCCGATCAGGTCCATCAGGGCGAGCGGGCCCATCGGCAGGCCGCAGCCGAGCTTCATCGCGGCGTCGATGTCCTCGCGGGTGGCGTACCGCCCCTCGAACATGCTCACGGCGTGGTTGAGGTAGCCAAAGAGCAGCGCGTTGGCGATGAAGCCGGCCCGGTCGTTGATGGTCACGTCGACCTTGCCGAGCCGCTCGCAGAGCGCCTCCACGTCGGCCACCACGTCGGCGGAGGTGACGACGGTACGGACCACCTCGACCAGCTTCATCACCGGCGCCGGGTTGAAGAAGTGGATGCCGATGACCTGGTTGGGGCGGGTCGTGGCGACGGAGATCTCGGTGACGCTCAGCGACGAGGTGTTGGTGGCGAGGATCGCCTCGGGCTTGCAGACCCGGTCCAGCTCGGCGAAGATCCGCTGCTTCAGGTCGAGGTGCTCGGGCACGGCCTCGATGACCAGGTCCACCGAGTGCAGCGCGTCCAACCCGACCTGGAAGTGCACCCGCGACAGCAGGGCGTCCCGGTCGGCCGCGGCGAGCTTGCCCTTGGCGACCGCCCGGTCGGTGGAGCCGGTGAGGGTGGCCCGGCCGCGTTCCAGGGCGGCCTCGGAGATCTCCACCGCCACCACGTCGATGCCGTTGCGGGCGAAGACCTCGACGATGCCGGCACCCATGGTGCCCAGCCCCACCACACCCACACTGGTGAACTCGCGCGCCACGACCGGCCTCCCCTGGTTTGACTCCGCCGTTGCCGACATGAACGGCCGCTAAGGTTATGCGCCGGAGTCTGCCACGTGACGCTGCGTTGTCGAGACGCCGTGGGATATTTCACGCAGTACGCCTCAGGCCGTCGCGGGCACCCCCGTGAGCGCCAGCAGCTCCGCCACGAACTCGGCCGGCCGTTCCAGGTGCGGGCTGTGCCCGCAGCCGGGTAGCACCACCTCCCGGTACGTCCCGCCCGCCGCCGCGTACCGCTCCAGCACCGTCCGGGTCTGCCCGATCATCGGCTGCGGCGGGCAGTCCGCCGCCCCCGGCCAGCCGGGCACCGCGCCGAGCGACCCCAGGTACGCCAGGTCGAACAGCGAGGTGTCCGAGACGATCACGTCGGCGTCGCCGCGTACCCAGGTGACCGGCGGCTTGCCCGGGACGGCGACCAGCTCGTCGGCGATCCGGAAGTGGGCCGGCGCGAGGGCGTTGAGCACGCCGCGCTCCCCCGGCGCGGTGCCCGGCCAATGCGGCGAGGCGACCGCCGTGCCCGGGTAGTTGTCGTCCCCGGTGGCGGTGGACAGGACGCTGTCCAGCAGCAGCTCCTCGTCCTCGCCGAGCGACGCCGGGTCGGCGACGTAGGTGGCCCGCAGCACGGCGCGGGGGCTGGTCGGGCCGTCCGCGCCGCGGTCCTTCGCGGCGAGCCGGGCGACGAAGTCGGTGTTGGCCGTGCCGGCCCCGGTGCCGGCGAAGTCGGCCGTGGTGGGGGTGCCGTGGACGTCCCGGGTGCCGCCGAAGCCGTACGGGGAGACGGGCGCCTCCAGCAGCAGGGCGGCGACCCGCTCGGGGTGGTCGACCAGCAGCCGCATCGCCACGCCCCCGCCGAGGGAGTGCCCGACGACCACCGGCCGGGCGCCGGGGGCGAAGAGCCCGGGCACGTCGAGCAGGGCGGCCACGTCGTCGGCGAAGTCGGTCAGCCCGCGCCGCGCGTCCACCGGCGCGGTCTGCGTGTCGCCGTAGCCCCGCAGGTCGGGGGCGACCACCCGGAGGGTCGTCGGCAGCCGCCGGATCAGCGGCTCCCAGAAGGCCGCGGAGGAGGCGTTGCCGTGCACGAGCAGCACCGGCACGCCGTCCGGCGGACCCGCCACCCGGACCGCCTGGGTGATGCCGTTCCCCGACACGGTGTGCTGCGCGCTCTCCATCGGCGCATGCTGGCACGGCGGGCCGCTCCGGTCCATGGGTGCGGCCCACACCCCGGGCCATCGGCCGGTGTGCCGGCCGCGGGTCCCGGGTCAGCGGTGGGCGTCGACGGGCGCGGGTCCCGGGTTCAGCGGTGGGCGTCGACGGGCACCGCGGGGAGCGGCAGGGCGGCGCCGCGCGGCTCCGCGGCGGCCAGCGGTGCCGGTGGGACCGGCAGCGGCAGGGTCGGACGATGGTTGCTCCGCGGCGCCCCGAAGGCCAGCCCGACCGGATCGGTCCGGGCCACGCCAGGGTCGAAGAACCGCAGTTCGGTACGGCCCAGCCGGATCACGTCGCCGTCGGTCAGGAGCTCGACGCCGGTGATCCGGCGGTCGTTGAGCCAGGTTCCGTTGGTCGAGCCCAGGTCCACCAGCGACACCCCCTCGCCGGTCAACTGGACCGCCGCGTGCCGTCGGCTCAGGTGCGCGTCGTCGAGCACGATCCCGGCGGTCGGCGCCCGGCCGATCACCTGCGGGTCACGGCCGACCCGGAAGCTCAATCCGCGCATCGTTCCGCCCGACACCGTCAACAGCGGCATCAGTTCCGGATGATCCTCCATGGACCGTCGCCCTCCACCCCACCATCGCCCCGCGGCGTCAGCGTGCCACCTCACCGTAATCGCCCCCACCACCGGGTGGTCACCTCCGCGACCCCGCGCGGTCAGCTCCGGTTCGCCGGTTCGGCGGGCGTGCGGGGTTCAATCGCCGCCCAAAGTCGGGCCCCGCGCCCGCACCCGGGCGGGCGAGACGAGGGCTACCGGCGAGTAATCCTCGGGTCTAGACTTCCGCCATGACGGCTGTGCATGTCCCGGGGACCCCGGTCATCGAGGCGGGTCGGCTGGTGTCGACCAGCCCGGCGACGGGCGCCGAGGCCGGGCGACTTCCGGTGGCGACCGCCGAGGACGTCGCCGGGGCGGTGGCCCGGGCCCGCGTCGCCGGCGAGTGGTGGGCCGGGCTCGGCTTCACCGGTCGCCGGGAACGGCTGCTGCGCTGGCGCGGCGTGCTCGCCCGCCGGATCGAGGAGCTCGCCGAGCTGATCCACGCCGAGGGCGGCAAGCCGGTCGGCGACGCCGTCGTCGAGATCCTCACCGCGCTCGAACACATCGACTGGGCGGCCCGCAACGCGCGGCGGGTGCTCGGGCCCCGACGGGTCCGCTCCCGGCTGATCCTCGCCGAGTTCACCGGCCACCTCGAATACCAGCCGTACGGGGTGGTCGGCGTGATCGGCCCGTGGAACTACCCCGTCTTCACCCCCGTCGGCTCCGCCGCGTACGCGCTCGCCGCCGGCAATGCGGTGGTGTTCAAGCCCAGCGAGTACACCCCGGCGGTCGGGCAGTGGCTGGTCGACCGGTTCGCCGAGGTGGTGCCGGAGCAGCCGGTCTTCACCGCGGTGCACGGCCTCGGCGACGTGGGCGCCGCGCTGTGCCGCTCGGGCGTGGCCAAGGTGGCCTTCACCGGCTCCACCGCCACCGCCAAGAAGGTGATGGCCGCCTGCGCCGAGTCGCTCACCCCGGTGCTGCTGGAGGCCGGCGGCAAGGACGCGATGATCGTGGACTCCGACGCCGACCTGGACGCCGCCGCCGAGGCGTGCGTCTGGGGGGCGCTCACCAACGCCGGCCAGACCTGCATCGGCATCGAACGCGTCTACGCCGTCGACCAGGTCTTCGACGCCTTCGTCGACAAGGTGGTGACCAGGGCCGGCCGGCTGACCGTGGGCGCCGACGGTGCCGACATCGGCCCGATCACCATGCCGTCCCAGCTCGACGTGATCCGCCGGCACATCGACGACGCCGTCGAGCGGGGCGGCCGGGCGGTGCTCGGCGGCCCCGACGCGGTCCAGCCGCCGTACGTGCACCCGACGGTGCTGGTGGACGTCCCCGAGGACTCCGCCGCCGTCCGGGAGGAGACCTTCGGCCCGACGCTCACCGTCAACCGGGTCCGCGACGTCGACGAAGCCGTCGAACGGGCCAACGCCCTGTCGTACGGCCTGGGAGGTTCGGTCTTCGGCCGGCGGCGGGCGGTGGCCGTCGCGCGGCGGCTGCGATCCGGGATGGCCTCGGTGAACTCGGCGCTCACCTTCGCCGGGATGTCCACGCTGCCGTTCGGCGGCGTGGGCGACTCGGGCTTCGGCCGGATCCACGGCGAGGACGGGCTGCGGGAGTTCGGCCGGGCCAAGTCCGTCACCCGACGGCGGGCCCGCTCGCTGCTGCCGTCGATGACCTTCGAGCGCACACCGGCGGACGTCGCCCGCCTGGTCAAGGCCGCCAAGCTGATGTACGGCCGGAACCGCTGACCACCCCCGCCGCGACCGGCGGGCGGGCCACTCAGAACAGCGTCAGCTCGTCGCGCTCGATGCCGCGCAGCTTGTCGTAGTCGACCACGACGCAGCGGATGCCCCGATCGGTGGCGAGCACCCGCGCCTGCGGCTTGATCTCCTGCGCGGCGAAGACACCGGTGACCGGGGCGAGCAGCGGATCCCGGTTCATCAGTTCCAGGTAGCGGGTGAGCTGCTCCACGCCGTCGATCTCGCCGCGCCGCTTCACCTCGACGGCGACGGCGCCGGAGTTGGCGTCCCGGCAGAGCAGGTCGACCGGCCCGATCGCGGTCATGTACTCCCGGCGGACCAGCGTGAAACCCTCGCCGAGGGTCGTCGGGTTGGCGGCCAGCAGCTCCTGCAGGTGCGCCTCGACGCCGTCCTTGCGCAGGCCCGGGTCGACGCCCAACTCGTACGAGGTGTCCTGGAAGACCTCCTCCAGGGTGATCCGCAGCTCCTCGCCGGCCTTGTTGACCACCCGCCAGACGCCGGGGGCCTCCTCCAGCCGGCACGGCGGGCTCATCCAGTTCAACGGCTTGTACGCCCGGTCGTCCGCGTGGATCGACACCGAGCCGTCCGCCTTCACCATCAGCAGCCGGGTGGCCAGCGGCAGGTGAGCCGAGAGCCGTCCGACATAGTCCACCGCGCATTTCGCAATCACCAACCGCACCCGAGGAGGGTAGCCGAGGCCCCGGCCGTCGCCACCGAGCGGCACTGGCGTGCCGGTGCGATGCTGTGATCGTGCTCGAAGTCCTCACCGGTTCCGGCCTCGCCGCGTCGGCCGGCCTGAACGCCTACATCCCGCTGCTCCTGATGGGTCTGCTGGCGCGCTACACCGATCTCATCGACCTGCCCAGCGGCTGGCAGTGGCTGGGCAACGGCTGGGTCATCCTGATCCTCGCCGTGCTGCTCGCCATCGAGGTGGTCGCCGACAAGGTGCCGGTGGTCGACCACGTCAACGACGTGGTGCAGACGGTGGTCCGGCCCACCGCCGGCGGCCTCGCCTTCGGGGCCGGCTCCACCTCGGAGACCGTCACCGTCAGCGACCCGGACACCTTCTTCTCCTCGCACCAGTGGGTGCCGGTGGTGACCGGCGTCCTGATCGCGCTCGGCGTGCACCTGATCAAGTCCGCCGCCCGGCCCGTGATCAACGCGACCACGGCCGGCTTCGGCGCCCCCGTGGCCAGCACCGCCGAGGACGCGACCAGCGCCGTCATGTCGGTGGTGGCGATCCTGCTGCCGGTGCTGGTGCTGGTCTTCCTGGTCGGTCTGGTGGCGTTCCTGTTCTGGTTCCTGCGTCGGCGTCGGGAGCGGCGGGCCGCCCGAGCTTGACCTTCCCCCGCCGAGGCGTACGCCTGCCGAGACGGTGCCGGCCGGCACCCCTGTCAGACGGGTGTCGGCCGGCGTTCGTGCGACCTGCTTCGGCGCCTCAGGCGGTGGTCTGCTCAGCGGTCAGATCGATCCGCGACTGAGCGCCCTGCGCACCGTAGGGAACCAGCTTGCCGCTGTCCGGCTCGTCGAACGGCAGCGCGGCGGCCGCCAGGCCCTCGATCGGGCAGACGTCGGCGTGCGCGGCCATCGGACCGGCGAGCACGGCACCAGCGAAAGCCGCACCAGCCACACCGAGAACGCTCTTACGGAAGATCGTGATCATCGCACAGCTCCATTCGGGGGTCGGGCGGAACGGCCTACTCGGCCGTTGACTCCAACCGCCCCCGGCCACCCGCGATTCCGCCCCCCACCAGGCCGTGGATCACACTCCCGAAACCGGACCTCCGACACACCCGACCGGAGGCCGTCGGCCCCCCGGATGATGGTCACGGTCTCCAACCGGTACGCCGAAACGCCGCTGGCCGGCACCCCTGTCTCGGGGTGCCGGCCAGCGGCGTATCGCGTGTCTTCGGTTGGGTCAGCTGTTCCAGTTGGCGGCGACGAGGTCGGCGGCCTGCTGCTCCCACTGGGCGTAGGCGTCCGGGTACGCCGACACCTGCACCGTCTGGGCGGCCTCGGTCAGCGGCATGTCCTGCCAGCCGTCGACCTGCTTCAGGCCCTTCTCGAACGCCAGGGTCGCGTACTCCGGGTTGGTGATCTGCTCCGGCGTACCCCAACCCGAGGACGGGCGCTGCTGGAACAGGCCCAGCGAGTCGTGGTCGTTGGCGTCACCCAGATGACCCAGGTTCTCCAACTTCGACTCCTGCAGCGACGTGGCGATCGAGATCACCGCCGCCCGCTCCGGCAGACCCGCCTTCTTCGTCGCGGCGATGATCGCCTTCGCGTTGCCAACCTGCTCGTCGTTCAGGGTGATCTTCGACTGGGCGCCCTGCACACCGTGCGGGATCAGCTTGCCCATGTCCGGCTTGTCGGCCTGCACCGCGGCGGCCTTGCCGGCCACGGGGCCGGTGTCGGCGTGAGCGGCGATCGGACCGGCGAACACACCACCGGCAAACGCCAGACCAGCAACACCCAGCACGCTCTTACGAATGATCGAGTTCATGATGAAGCTCCATTCGGGGGTTGGCGTCACACCACCGACGGGGGTCAGCGGCAGACGCAAGCACCGTCAGGCGCTCAAAAGCACAAGGGGGAAAGTCTCTGCCCGGTCCGACCGCGGGGCGGGGCCTCTTCGCGGCGCCGGGACCATGTGTAACGACCGGCGGCCCACCACCATTCCCGGGGACCGTCCGGCCCGGTCGAGCGGGCCAGGTACTCGGTCGTACGCGATATGTAACGACCCCGGCCCGGCCACGATTCCGGCCCGGGGATGCCACCGGTCACCCCGGAAACGGACATCCGACCCAGACCGCCCATCGCCCGGGCGGGGCGAAACCAACACCGGCATGGCCGCGCGCCGAACGACGGCGACCCGCCCCAAACCCGGCCACAGATCGACACCAGCAGGGGGCGGAAACCACGTACGCGGAGACCCGACCTGGTGCCGGCGCGCGGAGCCCGCGCACGGCGGGGGTGTGGCCCGCCGTGACCGGCGCAGGGATCAAGCCTGACCGCCCGGAGCCGGGCACGGCGGGCCGCACCCCTCACCGCGACCCACCACGAACCCGAAAGGGCCGAGGACGAAACGGCCAAATGCCTAAAATGGGATCAGGAGCCTAAGGAGGGTCACCGATGACCGCAGCGATGGAGATGCCCCGGGTCCAGGAATGCGCCGTCGCGTCCTGCGCCTACAACCACACCAACGACTGCCACGCGTTCGCGATCACGATCGGCAGCAGCGACCACGCCCACTGCCACACCTTCGTGGAGCTGCCGGTGCGCGGCGGGATCGACCAGCTCGTCGCGCAGGTGGGCGCCTGCTCACGCTCGGACTGCCGGCACAACTCGGACCTGGAGTGCCACGCCCCGGCGATCACCGTCGGCCCGGCGATGGACATGGCCGACTGCATCACCTACCAGAGCCGCTGACCCGGGCGAGAGCCACTGGCCCGGACCGAAGCCGCTGACCTGGGCGAATTTGTTAAGAGGGCCCCCGGTCAACGCCAGGCGTTGACCGGGGCCCTTCCTTTCAGCGCAGGTCGTTGGCCTCGCGGATGACGGTGACCAGCTCGTTGATGATGCCGGTGAGCGCGAAGTCCTTCGGGGTGAAGACCCGGGCCACCCCGGCCGCCCGTAGCGTCTGCGCGTCCGAGGCGGGGATGATGCCGCCGACCACCACGGGCAGGTCGCCACGACCGGCGGCGCGCAGGCCGTCCAGCACGGCCGGCACTGCGGCCAGGTGCGAGCCGGAGAGCACCGAGAGCCCGACCAGGTCCACGTCCTCCTCGACGGCGGCGGCGACGATCTGCCCGGCGGTCAGCCGGATGCCCTGGTAGACCACCTCGAAGCCGGCGTCGCGGGCGCGTACCGCGATCTGCTCGGCGCCGTTGGAGTGCCCGTCCAGGCCGGGCTTGCCCACCAGCAGCCGCAGTCGGCCGCTGCCCAGCTCGCGGGCCGTGGCGGCGACCCGCTCGCGGACGGCCGCGAGTCCGGCGTCGCCGCCGGAGCCGGCGCCGCCGGCGAGGCCCGTCGGCGCCCGGTACTCGCCGAAGACCTGGCGCAGCGCGCCGGCCCACTCGCCGGTGGTCACCCCGGCCCGCACGCACCCCAGCGTCGCAGCCATCAGGTTCGTCGTGGTCGCGGCGTCCGCGCGGAGCCGGGCGAGGGCCGCGTCGACCGCCGCGCCGTCCCGACCGGCCCGCCATTCGCGTACGGAGGCGACGGCGGCCGCCTCCACCGCGGGGTCGACCTGCTCGACGGCTTCGGCGCCGGCCGCGGTCAGCGGGGACGGCTCGGTCTCGGTGAACCGGTTGACGCCGACCACCACGTCGGCGCCCGACTCCATCCGTCGGCGCCGGTCGGCGAGCGAGGCGACCAGGGCGCTCTTGAGGTAGCCGGTCTCCACGGCGGCCACCACGCCACCCATCTCCAGCACCTTCTCCAGCTCGACCCGGGCCCCGGTGACGATGCCGTCGACCAGCGCGGTCATCACGTGCGAGCCGGAGAACAGGTCGGGGTACTCGAGCAGGTCCGACTCGTACGCGAGGACCTGCTGCATGCGCAGCGACCACTGCTGGTCCCAGGGGCGGGGCAGGCCGAGCGCCTCGTTCCAGGCGGGGAGCTGCACGGCGCGGGCCCGGGCGTCGCGGGAGAAGGTCACACCGAGCATCTCCAGCACGATGCGCTGGATGTTGTTCTCCGGCTGGGCCTCGGTCAGGCCGAGCGAGTTGACCTGGACGCCGTACCGGAAGCGGCGCTGCCGGGCGTCGGTGACGCCGTACCGGTCGCGGGTGATCTCGTTCCAGAGCGCCCCGAAGGCGCGCATCTTGGCGATCTCCTCGACGAAGCGCACCCCGGCGTTGACGAAGAAGGAGATCCGCTGCACCACATCGCCCATCCGCTCGGCGGGCACCTGGCCGGAGTCGCGCACCGCGTCGAGCACGGCGACCGCGGTGGCCAGCGCGAAGCCGACCTCCTGCACCGGCGTCGCGCCGGCCTCCTGCAGGTGGTACGAGCAGATGTTGACCGGGTTCCACTTCGGCATCTCGCGCAGCGTGTACGCGATGACGTCGGCGGTGAGCCGCAGCGACGCCGCCGGCGGGAAGATGTACGTCCCCCGGGACAGGTACTCCTTAATGATGTCGTTCTGCGTGGTGCCGGCGCAGCCCGACAGCTCGGCGCCCTGCTCGGCGGCGACCGTGCCGTAGAGGGCGAGCAGCCACATCGCCGGCGCGTTGATGGTCATCGAGGTGTTCATGTCGGCGAGCGGGATGCCGTCGAAGAGGGCCCGCATGTCGCCGACGTGCGCCACCGGCACCCCGACCCGACCCACCTCCCCGGCGGCCAGCTCGTGGTCCGGGTCGTACCCGGTCTGGGTGGGCAGGTCGAAGGCGACCGAGAGGCCGGTCTGCCCCTTCGCCAGGTTGCGGCGGAAGAGCGCGTTGGTCGCCGCGGCGGAGGAGTGCCCGGCGTACGTGCGCATCACCCACGGGCGGTCGCGCTCCGGCAGCCGGCCCGGGAGAGCCTTCTCGTCCATGGCCGGAGTCTAAGTTACCGTTCAGTAAAACGGGCTGTGGAAAACCACACAGGTCCATGTCGCGGACGTCCGGGCGGGAAGCGCCCGACATGGCCCGGACCGCCACACCCCGGACTTCGCGCGATGGCGGCCAGGTCGCACACTTGACGGCATGGATGACGAGCTCGCGATCTCCGTACGGGGACTGCGCAAGGCGTACGGCGACAACGTCGCGGTGGCGGGAGTGGATCTCGACGTCCACCGCGGTGAGGTGTTCGCCCTGCTCGGCCCGAACGGCGCGGGCAAGACCACCACGGTGGAGATCCTGGAGGGCTACCGGCGGCGCGACGCCGGCGAGGTGTCCGTCCTCGGCAGCGACCCCGCCCGCCCCGACCCGCACTGGCGTTCCCGGGTCGGCATCGTGCTTCAGGGCACCGGCGAGTTCGACGAGTTGACCGTCGCCGAGGTGGTCCGGCACTTCTCCGGCTTCTACGCCGACGCCGACGATCCGGACAAGGTGATCGAGCGGGTGGGGCTCGGCGGCAAGGCGAAGGCGCGGACCCACACCCTCTCCGGCGGCCAGAAGCGCCGGCTCGACGTGGCGCTCGGCATCATCGGCCGCCCCGAGCTGCTCTTCCTCGACGAGCCGACCACCGGCTTCGACCCGGAGGCCCGGCGGGAGTTCTGGGAGCTGATCCGGGACCTGGCCGCCGCCGGCACCACCATCGTGCTGACCACGCACTACCTGGACGAGGCCGAGGCGCTCGCCGACCGGGTCGGCGTGATCGCCGCCGGGCGGCTGGTCGAGGTGGCACCGCCCAACCGGCTGGGCAACCGGCAGGAGGCCCTCGCCACGGTCTCCTGGCGTACCCCGGACGGGGCGTTGGAGACCGCGGAGAGTGCGACGCCGACGGCCCTGGTGGCGGAGCTGGCCGCGCGTCACGGCGGCGAGGTCCCCGGCCTCACGGTGACCCGGCCGACCCTGGAAGACGTCTACCTGAGGATGATCGGACACTCATGACGACCACCACGAAGCCGGCGGCCCCGGTCGCCGCGATCCCGGCCCGGCGGCTCGGGCCGGGCGCCCTCGCGCTGCGCCAGGGGCGGCTGGAGATCACCCAGTTCCTGCGCAGCCGAGAGTCCGTCGTCTTCACGATGGGCTTCCCGATCATCATGATCCTGATCTTCGCCTCGATCTTCAGCGGTGAGATCGGTGGCGGGGTGAAGTTCACCCAGTACTTCATCACCGGCATGATCGCGACCGGCCTGATGACGGTGAGCTTCCAGAACCTCGGCATCTGGATCCCGATCGAACGGGACCGGGGCGTGCTCAAGCGCTACCGGGGCACGCCGATGCCGAAGTGGGTCTGGTTCGCCGGCAAGGTGATCATGGTGGTGGCCATCGGCGTCACCGAGACCGCCCTGCTGCTGATCGTCGCGGTGCTGCTGTTCGACCTGAAACTGCCCGACACCGCCACGAAGTGGCTGACCTTCGGCTGGGTCGCCGCGCTCGGCATCACCGCCTGCACCCTCTGCGGCATCGCCATCTCCTCCCTGGCCCGCACCGCGCGCAGCGGCTCCGCCGTGGTCACCCCGGTCGCGCTGGTGCTCCAGTTCATCTCCGGGGTGTTCTTCGTCTTCACCCAACTGCCGACCTGGATGCAGCAGGTGGCGGCGCTCTTCCCGCTGAAGTGGATGTGCCAGGGGCTGCGCTCGGTCTTCCTGCCGGAGAGCTTCGGCGCCCAGGAGCCCGGCGGCTCGTTCGAGCTGGGCCGGGTCGCCCTGGTGCTGGCCGCGTGGTGCGTGATCGGCCTGGTCCTGTGCCTGACCACCTTCCGCTGGACCACCAAGCGCGACGGCTGAGAGGTAAGGAGGGGCCCCTGTCAACGCCTGGCGGACAGCAGGGGGCCCTCCTGACGCCGCAGGTGGGACACTCGCCGGCATGGCGCACGCACTGACCCGGCGCCGGCTGCTGGCGGCCGGTGCCGGCACGGCCGCCGCAGCCGTGGTCGGCGGACTCACCGCCCGGGAACTGTCCCGGCCGCGGACCGGACCGGACCCCGCCGTGCCGGACACCCCGGCCGGCGACGAGCGGCTGATCCGCATCGCGCCCGGCGCCCGAGGGCGCGAGGTCGACTTCTGGACGGCCGTCCCCGAGGGGTACGGCGACGGCCGTGGCCTGCCCGTCTGCCTGGTGCTGCACGGCGCCTCCGCCACCGCCCGGGACTTCCCCCGCTTCGGCTTCGCCCGCTTCCTCACCGACGCGGTACGCCGGGGCGCGCCGCCCTTCGTGCTCGCCGGTGCCAGCGGCGGCCGGCTCTCGTGGCGGCGCTCCGGCGACGACGACCCGCAACGAATGGTGCGGGAGGAGGTGCCCACCTGGTGCGCCCGGCGCGGCTTCGACACCTCCCGGCTGGCCGTCTGGGGCTGGTCGATGGGGGGCTTCGGCGCGCTGCTGCTCGCCGAGACGTACCCAGGCTGGCTGCGCGCGGTGGCTGCCTTCTCCCCCGCGGTCCGGCCCGACGACGCGGTCTTCGCCGGGGCGGCGCGGCTGCGCGGCACCCCGGTCGGCCTGTGGTGCGGCCGGCAGGACAACTTCCTCAAGGATGTTCGCGCCCTGGCCCGGGCGCTGCCCGAGCCGCCGGCACGCGCCGCCTGGGCCGACGGCCGGCACAACTTCGCCTACTGGGGCACCGTCATCCCGGACGCCTTCACCCTGCTCGGCGCCGCGCTCACGCCGCCCCGGACGGCGTGACGCCCCCGACCGGCGGCCGGGGGCGTCACCGGGCGACTCAGTACGAGTAGAAGCCCTTGCCGGTCTTCCGGCCCAGGTCACCGGCGGTGACCATGCGCTGGAGCAGCTCCGGCGGGAAGAACTTCTCGTCGGCGGTGTCGGTGTAGATGTTCTTCGAGGCGTGCAGCAGCACGTCCACGCCGGTCAGGTCGGTGGTGGCCAGCGGGCCCATGGCGTGGCCGAAGCCGAGCCGGCAGGCGGTGTCCAGGTCCTCCGCCGACACCACGCCGGACTCGACCAGCTTGACCGCCTCGACGACCAGCGCGGAGATCAGCCGGGTGGTGACGAAACCGGCGATGTCCCGGTTGACCACCACGACGGTCTTGCCGATCTCCTCGGCGAACGCCTTCACCGTCGCCAGGGTCTCGTCGCTGGTCTTGTAGCCGCGGACCAGCTCGCAGAGCTTCATCATCGGCACCGGGGAGAAGAAGTGGGTGCCGACGACCGACTCCGGCCGCTCGGTCACCGCCGCGATCTGGGTGACCGGGATCGCCGAGGTGTTGGTGGCCAGCACCGCGTCGGCCTTGCAGATCTTGTCCAGCGCGCGGAACACCTCGTGCTTGATCTCCAGCCGCTCGAAGACCGCCTCGACCACGATGTCCGCGTCGGCGACCGCCTCCAGGTCAGTCGTCGGGGTGATCCGGCCCAGCGCCGCCTCGACCTCGGACGCCTCGATCTTGCCCTTCTCGGCGAACTTCTCCAGCGACTTCCGGATGCCGTCGACGCCCCGCTCGGTGGCCGCGTCGTCCAGGTCCCGCAGCGTCACCTGCCAGCCCGCCTGCGCCGCCACCTGGGCGATGCCCGAGCCCATCAGCCCGGCACCGACGACCGCGAGTCGACCCGCCATCTGCTTCTCCCTCGCTGCGATTGAGTACCTGCCAGCACCCTAGTCGGCGAGCCTGAACGACGGCTAAGCCCTCTCCGGGGTCAGATCTCCAGAGCCGGCTCGTCCGGGATCGAGCCCCGCTCCACCTCGATCCCGAGGGCCCGCAGGTCCGCCACGAAGTCCGGATAGCCGCGGTCCACGTGGTGCACGTGGGAGACCTCGGTGACCCCGTCGGCGCAGAGCCCCGCGATGATCAGGCCGGCGCCGGCCCGGATGTCGGTGGCCCGGACCGGGGCGCCGGAGAGCCGGTCCCGGCCGCGTACCACCGCGTGGTGGCCGTCGGTCTTGATGTCCGCGCCGAGGCGCATCATCTCGTTGGCGAACATGAACCGGCCGTCGAAGATGTTCTCGGTGATCAGCGACGCCCCGTCGCTGACCGCGGCCAGCCCGATCGCCATCGGCAGCAGGTCGGTGGCGAAGCCCGGATAGGGCAGTGTCACCACGTCCACCGCCGTCGGGCGGTCGTCCATGCGTACCCGGAAGGCGTCGCCGTGGGTCTCCACCAGGCCGCCGGCCGAGACCAGCTTGTCCAGCGCGACCTCCAGGAACGCCGGGTCGATGCCGGTCACCGTCACGTCCCCGCGCGTCATCGCCGCGGCGAACGCCCAGGTCCCGCCGACGATCCGGTCCCCCACCGTCGCGTGCCGCACCGGGCGCAGCTCGGGGACCCCCTCGATCCGCAGGGTCGAGGTCCCCTCCCCCTCGATCCGGGCGCCCATCCGGATCAGCATCGAGCAGATGTCGACGATCTCCGGCTCCCGGGCCGCATTGTCGATCACCGTGACGCCCCGGGCCAGCACCGCCGCCATCACCAGGTTCTCCGTCGCGCCCACGCTGGGGAAGTCCAGCACGATGTCCGCGCCGTGCAGACCGTCCGGGGCGGACGCGATGACGAAGCCGTGCTCACCGGAGATGGCCGCCCCCATCCGGGTCAGCCCGGAAATGTGCATGTCCAGGCCGCGGGAGCCGATCGCGTCCCCGCCCGGATGCGCCACCCGCACGTACCCCCGGCGGGCCAGCAGCGGGCCCAGCACGCAGATCGACGCGCGCAGCCGCCGGACCAGGTCGTAGTCGGCCTCCGCGCCGGGCCGCTCCGGCACGTCGATGACGACCGACCGGGAGCGTTCCACGCCGCCGCGGGCCACCATCGGATCGACCGGGTCGTCGGCGCCGAACCGTACACCGCAGCCCAGCCGGCGCAACACCTCGCCCATGATGGCGATGTCGGTGATCCGGGGAACGTTGGTGATCATGCTCCGCCCGGGGGCGAGGAGCGCGGCCGCCATCAGTTTGAGCGCCGAGTTCTTCGCCCCCACCACGTGAACCGTGCCGGCCAGCCGCGCATCACCGCGCACCCGGATGACGTCGACGTCGTTGATCGCCGGGTCACCGGCGTCCCCCGGGCCCACCCCGGCCGGCCAGCCGGCCTGGTCCGGCCGCGCCGGGATGGTCAGGTCCGGTATCCGTAGGCTGTGCGTCATGGCCGTCCACCTCACGCGCATCTACACCAAGGCCGGCGACGCCGGCATGACCAGGCTGAGCAACAACGAGCAGGTGCCGAAGACCGATCCACGGATCGCCGCGTACGCGGACGTCGACGAGTGCAACGCGGCGATCGGCGTCGCGCTCGCGCTTGGGCAGCTCGACGACGAGCTGCGGGCGGTGCTGGAGTCGATCCAGAACGACATGTTCGACGTCGGCGCGGACCTGGCCACCCCGGTCGAGCCGGACCCGAAGTACCCGCCGCTGCGGGTCACCGAGGAGTACGTGGAGCGCATCGAGGGCTGGTGCGACGAGTACAACGCACGCCTGAGCAAGCTCGACTCCTTCATCCTCCCCGGCGGCACCGCTGGCGCGGCGCTGCTGCACGTGGCACGGACGATCGCCCGGCGCGCCGAGCGTGCGGCGTGGGCCCTGGTCGCGCACGACCCCGACCGGACCAGCTCCCTCCCGGCAAAGTATCTCAACCGCCTCTCCGATCTGCTCTTTATCCTGTCAAGAACGGCAAATCCGGACGGAGATGTGCTATGGGTTCCGGGCGGGAAGCGCTGACCGTCGGGGTCCTCCACCACGTCGAGGTCTGGGTCCCCGATCTCGCCGCCGCCACGCGTAGCTGGGGCTGGCTCCTCGGCGAGCTGGGCTGGACGCCGTACCAGGACTGGCCCGCCGGCCGCTCCTGGCGGCTCGGCCCCACGTACCTGGTCATGGAAAAGTCCCCCGAACTCTCCGGGCAGGTCCACGACCGGCTCGCGCCGGGACTCAACCACCTCGCCTTCCACGCCGGCCCACCTGCCGCGGTGGACGCCCTCGTTGTCGCCGCTCCCGACCACGGGTGGGAGCTGCTCTTCCCGGACCGGCACCCGCAGGCGGGCGGCCCGGGGACGTACGCGGCTTACCTTGCGGACGGGCAGGGGTATGAGGTGGAGCTGGTCGGTTCGGTCTGAGCTCCGTGGTTGCGGCTTTGTTTGTGGTTGCGGTTGGGGGCTGGGGGCGACCGTCCCCGGCTTCGGGCGGTCAGGCTTGATCCCTGCGCCGGGGACGGTCGCCCCCAGCCCTGACCTTGGTCCCGGTCCACCCGCCGGTCGCGGTTCCTTCTGCGGTACGTGGAAACGCCGCTGGCCGGCACCCCTTGTTGGGGGTGCCGGCCAGCGGCGCATTACTTGCTCTGAGGTCAGCTGTTCCAGTGCTGGGCGACCAGGTCGGCGGCCTGCTGCTCCCACTGGGCATAGGCGTCCGGGTACGCCGACACCTGCACCGTCTGGGCGGCCTCGGTCAGCGGCATGTCCTGCCAGCCGTCGACCTGCTTCAGGCCCTTCTCGAACGCCAGGGTCGCGTACTCCGGGTTGGTGATCTGCTCCGGCGTGCCCCAACCCGAGGACGGGCGCTGCTGGAACAGGCCCAGCGAGTCGTGGTCGTTGGCGTCACCCAGGTGACCCAGGTTCTCCAGCTTCGACTCCTGCAGGGACGTGGCGATCGAGATGACCGCGGCCCGCTCCGGCAGACCGGCCTTCTTCGTCGCGGCGATGATCGCCTTCGCGTTGGCGGTCTGCTCGTCGTTCAGGGTGATCTTCGACTGGGCGCCCTGCACACCGTGCGGGATCAGCTTCGACATGTCGACGCCCGGCTTGTCGGCCTGCACCGCCACCGCGACCGGCTTGCCATCAACCGGGGCGGCCGCGTGAGCGGCGACCGGACCGGCGAACACACCACCGGCGAAGGCCAGACCAGCAACACCAAGCACGCTCTTCCGCATGATCGTGTTCATGATGAAGCTCCATTCGGGGGTTGGCGCGACACGCGGCCGATGGGGGTCGGCACGCCGTGTACGCAAGCACCACGTCAGGCGCTCAAAGGGGAAAGTCTTCGGGGGATCCGGCGCGCGGGGCATTGGGCCTCTTCGCTGCGCCGGGACCATGTGTAACGACCGGCGGCCCGCCATCATTCCGGCCCCGGGATGCCGCCGACCACACCCTCAAACCGGACATAGCGCCCCACGGGTGGCCGGGCCGCTCAGGCGTCGGCGCAGCCAGACCACAACCACAACCACAACCGGACAAAACCCCGCGCTGCCGCCGTCGCCGGGCCGACCCCTCGCCGTCGCCCTGTTGCCCGGCCGTCACGCCGCCAGCAGACCCGCCGTCCGGCTTTGATCCACTCGACATGGCCGCAAGGACAAGTCGATCACCAACTGCGCGGCCACGACGCAGGACGACCACGACGCGGGTGTGGCCCGCCGTGACCGGCGCAGGGATCAAGCCTGACCGCCCGGAGCCGGGCACGGCGGGCCACACCCGAAACCGCAACCACCGACGAACCCGGCCCGCCGCACCCAGACCGCAGCCACCGACGAAGCCCGGCGGGTCACACCCGACCACGGGACGGGATCAGCCGGCGAGTCACCCCAGACGGCGGCCACCGACGAAGCCGGCGGGTGACATCCGACAGCCGGCCCGGCGCGGACGGGCGGACCCGGACCAGGTCAGGTGAAAGGTCAGGCGGCGGGCCAGTCCTGGGAGGCCAGACGCGGCGAGACCGCCCCGGGTGGGGCGGCCTCGAGCCAGGAGAGGAAGCCGGTGACCGTGGACCGTGCCATGGCGATCTCCACCGGCGCGTGGTTACTGGTACAGCGGAGGATCACCCAGTCGGCGGGCATGGAGAGGCGTTCCTGCCCCTCCGGAAGCCGGCGGCGCTCCACGGCCAGCCCTTCGCGGGAGAGCACCCGCTTGGGGCGCAGGGCGAAGCTGAACATCCGGTACCACCGCAGCTGATCCCCGACGAACCGGCCGAACCCGGGTGACCAGCCTCGGCCGTCGAGGATCGTGGAGACCCGGACGCTGAGCCGGATGATGCCTCCGGTGCGGGTGAACAGGGCCCGCCGGATGAAGAGGATCAGAAGTGCGGCGAGCACGACCGCTACGCCGATTCCGATCCCTTCCACGATCTCCACCGGCGGATCGGCTCAGCGGGCCGGAGTGGCGGGGGTGGCGCTCTCGGCGAGGACGGTGACGCCCTCACCGGTCACGGAGAGGAAGCCGCCGGCGACGTCGTACGCCACCTGCTGGCCGCCGGCCTGCTTGATGCGGACCTGGCTGGGTTCCGCGAGCTGGCCGAGCAGCGGCGCGTGGCCCGGAAGCACACCCAGCTCACCCTCGGTCGTCCGGGCGACGACCATCTCGGCCTCGCCGGACCAGACCTTCTCCTCGACGGCTACGAGCTCGACGTGAAGCTGCTGTGCCACGCTGTCTCCTTGCTGCGGCGGCGGATTGCCGAAAGTCTAGTCGCGACCCCGAGGGCCACCCAACGCGGGTGGCGAGAGCTGCGCCACGGGCGGCGCCGGTGCCACGCGAGCGGGGCCCGGCGTGCGCCGGGGCCCGCTCGCGCTCACGTTAACTGTTCTTCTGCTTGAAGTCGGGGTGCTCCAGCATGAAGGCGTCCACCTGTTCGGTGCGGATGGCGGTGAAGAAGTCCTGCGCCGCCGGCAGCAGCCGTTCCCCCTTGTACGCCGAGCCAGCGCCGATGGCCCCGCCGGGCAGCTTGATGGTCTCGATCTTGTCCGACCGGATGCCCTTCAGGGCGATCGCGAAGTCGACCACGCTGTTGCCGCGGCCGTTGAAGATGAGCGAGTGGCCGGCGGCCCGGACGACCCGGTCCAGCTTGATCGGGTTGGTCACCACGTCGGCGCTGAGCGCCTGGTTGACCATCGCCTTGATGAACTGCTGCTGGTGCCGCTGCCGGCCGTAGTCGGCGTCCGGCACGCCGTTCTTCGGGTAGCGCTGGCGGACGTAGTCCAGCGCCTGCCAGCCGTTGAGGTGCGCGTTGCCCTTCTTGTACTCGGCCTGCGGGCCGAGATAGCCCCCGCCGCCCGGCTTCAGCTGGCGCGCCTTGCCGTCCGGCTTCAGGTGCTCGGACTTCACGTCCCGCTCGATGGACATGTCGACGCCACCCATCGCGTCGACGATCTTCTTGAAGCCGGTGAAGTTGATGATCGCGCCGGCGTCGAAGCGCTCGATCCCGGTGACCTGCTGCACGGTCTTGGCGAGCAGCTCGAAGCCGCGCGCGGCGTCCGGGTTCTGGCCCGGGACCCGGCTGCCGAACGACATGGCCGCGTTCAGCTTGTCCGTCTTCCCGGCGAAGTTCGCCTTGGGGAACGCGGGGATGTCCACCCGCAGGTCCCGGGGCAGCGAGAAGAGGTAGCCGCGGTCCATCCCGGCCGGCACGTGCAGGATCATGATCGAGTCCGCCAGCGGCGGGGTCTCCGGGTTGCGGGGGTCGATGCCGACCAGCAGGATGTTCAGCGGGCCCTTGATGTTGCTCTTGCGCTGCTGGGCGCCGGCCGCCTGGTCGCCGAAGAGGTCGCCCTTGCCGACCGCGCCCTCGTAGCGGGACAGCAGCGTCTCGTAGCCCACCAGCACCGCGCCGCTGAGCACCATGAGGACCACACCGAAGGCGGTGCACACGCGGGCCCAGCGGGGCACCCCGCGCCAGAAGGACCGCTTGCCGCCGTCCGTGCCGGCCTTACCCACGAGCATCTCCATTCGTCGCGCCCATGACTGGAAGACGGGCCCACGCGACCGTTTCGTTGCAGAGATCAACACTCCTATGTGAGCGTCGTGCCACGAACGGTACCCCGCACTCCGGGGAGCCGCTTGCCGCCGAAGCGGACATCTGCTAGCACCGGCCCCAAACGGAGGGAGGCCACCCCGGCTGACGCCGGGGTGGCCTCCACTGGGTGTGACCTAGGTCTAACCCTCCATCAGCTCCTTGGCCTTGGCTTCGAGGTCCTCGAGACCGCCGCACATGAAGAACGCCTGCTCGGGGAAGTGGTCGTACTCGCCCTCGCTGATCTTCTTGAACGCCTCGATGGTCTCGGCGATCGGGACCGTCGAGCCCGGCACGCCGGTGAACTGCTCCGCCGCGTAGGTGTTCTGCGACAGGAAGCGCTCGATCCGCCGGGCGCGCTGCACGGTGATCTTGTCTTCCTCGGAGAGCTCCTCGATACCGAGGATGGCGATGATGTCCTGCAGGTCCTTGTAGCGCTGCAGGATCCGCTTCACCTCGGTGGCCACCGCGAAGTGCTCCTGGCCGACGAACTCCGGGGCGAGGATCCGGGACGAGGACGCCAGCGGGTCCACGGCCGGGTAGATGCCCTTGTCGGAGATCGACCGCTCCAGGTTGGTGGTCGCGTCCAGGTGGGCGAACGTGGTGGCCGGCGCCGGGTCGGTGTAGTCGTCGGCGGGCACGTAGATCGCCTGCATCGAGGTGATGGCCTGGCCCCGGACGGAGGTGATCCGCTCCTGGAGCTCGCCCATCTCGTCGGCCAGGGTCGGCTGGTAACCCACGGCGCTCGGCATGCGGCCCAGCAGCGTGGAGACCTCGGAACCGGCCTGGGTGAAGCGGAAGATGTTGTCAATGAAGAGCAGCACCTCCTGCTTCTTCACGTCACGGAAGTACTCCGCCATGGTCAGCGCGGACAGCGCCACCCGCAGCCGGGTGCCCGGCGGCTCGTCCATCTGGCCGTAGACCAGCGCCGTCTTGTCGATGACACCGGACTCGGTCATCTCGGCGATGAGGTCGTTGCCCTCGCGGGTGCGCTCACCCACGCCCGCGAAGACCGAGGTGCCACCGAAGTTCCGGGCCACCCGGGTGATCATCTCCTGGATGAGCACCGTCTTGCCCACGCCGGCGCCGCCGAACAGGCCGATCTTGCCACCCTTGACGTACGGGGCGAGCAGGTCGATGACCTTGATGCCGGTCTCCAGCATCTCGGTCTTCGGCTCCAGGTCCGCGAAGGCCGGGGCCTTGCGGTGGATGCCCCACCGGTCGTCGGCCTCGATGGTCTCACCCTCGGTGAGGTTGAGGCACTCGCCGATCGCGTTGAAGACGTGACCCTTGACCGCGTCGCCCACCGGAACGGTGATCGGCAAGCCGGAGTCGCGCACCTCGGCGCCGCGGACCAGGCCGTCGGTCGGCTGCATTGAGATGGCGCGGACCATGTTGTCACCCAGGTGCTGGGCGACCTCCAGGGTCAGCGTCTTCTCGCCGCCGGAGAGCGTCACGTCGACGTGCATGGCGTTGAACAGGGCCGGCATGGCGTCGCGCGGGAACTCGGCGTCGACGACCGGGCCGATGACCCGGACCACGCGACCTGTGGCCGTCTTGGTCTCTACTGGGGCAGTCATCACACTTCACTTCCCGACGCGGCGAGCGCGTTCGCGCCGCCGACGATCTCGCTGATCTCCTGGGTGATCCCGGCCTGACGGGCCGTGTTCATCTCACGCGTGTACTTCTCGATCATCTCTTCGGCGTTGTCGGTGGCGCTCTTCATCGCCCGCCGCCGGGCCGCCGACTCGCTCGCCGCCGACTCGATCAACGCCGCGTAGATCCGCGTGTTGATGTACTTCGGCAGCAGCGCGTCGAGCAGCGCCTCCGCCTCCGGCTCGAACTCGTACGCCGGCAGCAGCCCCTCGGACCGCGGACGGTCCTCGACCTGCATCGGGCCAATGATCTTCGCGACCGGCGTCTGGGTCATCAGGGAGTGGAACTCGGTGTAGACGATGTGCAGCTCGTCGATGCCGAGCACCCCGTCCGCCCCGGCCCCGCCGTCGACGTCGTCCGCGCCGCCGGTGAACGCCTTGATCAGCGTCTCGCCCACCTGGCGGGCATCTGAGAAGGACGGCTGCTCGGAGAAGCCGGTCCAGTTCGCCTCGATCGGCCGGTTGCGGAACCGGTAGAACCCGACGCCCTTGCGCCCGACGACGTAGAGCACCGGCTCCTTGCCGTCGGCCTTGAGCCGGGCGATCAGCGACTCCGCCGTCCTGATCGCGTTGGAGCTGTAACCGCCGGCCAGGCCCCGGTCGCTGGTGACCAGCAGGACGCCGGCCCGCCGCACCCGCTCACGCGGGGTGAGCAGCGGGTGGTCGATCCGCGCGTTGGACGCCAGCGCCGTGAGCACGCCGGTGATGGCCTGGGCGTACGGCAGCGACGCCGCCACCCGGGCCTGGGACTTGGCGATCCGGCTCGTCGCCACGAGCTCCATCGCCTTGGTGATCTTCTTCATCCCCTTCGCCGAGCGGATCCGCTGGCGAAGAACGCGAACCTGGGCCGCCATGGATCAGCTCTCTACCGGGCGGTCGGTCGAGCCGTCCCGGAAGCGGGTCACCGTCTCGCGGTTCTCCTCGCCCTCCAGCGGCTTGGCCGGCGCCTCGTTGATCCGCTGCTCGTCCTCCTTGCCCAGGAACATCTGCTTGAACTCGGTGATGGCCTGGTCCAGGGTGCCGATGATCTCGTCGTCCCACTTGTTGTCGGCAATCGCCACGAGGGTGCCCTCGTGCTTGTGCCGGAGGTACTGGAGGAACTCCGACTCGAAGCGGCGGACCTCGCCCACCGGGATGTCGTCCAGCTTGCCCTCGACGCCGGCCCAGACCGAGACGACCTGCTCCTGCACCGGGTACGGCGAGTAGTTCGGCTGCTTGAGCAGCTCGACCAGGCGGGAACCGCGGTCCAGCTGGGCACGGGACGCCCGGTCCAGGTCGGAGGCGAAGGCGGCGAACGCCTCCAGCTCGCGGAACTGGGCCAGGTTCAGCCGCAGCGAACCGGCGACCTTCCGCATCGGCTTCACCTGCGCGGCGCCACCGACCCGGGAGACCGAGGTACCGACGTTGATGGCCGGCCGGACGCCCTGGTTGAACAGGTCGGTCTCCAGGAAGATCTGACCGTCGGTGATCGAGATGACGTTGGTCGGGATGAAGGCCGAGATGTCGTTGGCCTTCGTCTCGATGATCGGCAGACCGGTCATCGAGCCGCCACCCAGCTCGTCGGAGAGCTTCGCGCAGCGCTCCAGCAGGCGGGAGTGCAGGTAGAAGACGTCACCCGGGTACGCCTCGCGGCCCGGCGGGCGGCGCAGCAGCAGGGACACGGCGCGGTACGCCTCGGCCTGCTTGCTCAGGTCGTCGAAGATGATCAGGACGTGCTTGCCGCCGTACATCCAGTGCTGTCCGATGGACGAACCGGTGTAGGGGGCGAGGTACTTGAAGCCGGCCGGGTCGGAGGCCGGGGAGGCGACGATGGTGGTGTACTCCATCGCGCCCGCCTCCTCCAGGATGCCCTTGATCGAGGCGATCGTGGAGGCCTTCTGGCCGATGGCGACGTAGATGCAGCGGACCTGCTTCTTCGGGTCGCCGGAGCGCCAGTTGTCCCGCTGGTTGAGCACGGCGTCCAGGGCGACCGTGGTCTTACCGGTCTTGCGGTCACCGATGATCAGCTGCCGCTGGCCCCGACCGATCGGGGTCATCGCGTCGACCGCCTTGATACCGGTCTGCAGCGGCTCGAAGACGGACTGCCGGGCCATCACGTTCGGGGCCTGGAGCTCCAGCTCGCGGAAGCCCTCGTTGGCGATGTCGCCGAGCCCGTCGATCGGCTGGCCGAGCGCGTCCACCACCCGGCCGAGGAAGGCGTCGCCGACCGGAACCGAGAGCACCCGGCCGGTGCGCTTGACGCGCTGCCCCTCCTCGAGCTTCGCGGAGTCACCGAGAACGACGACACCGATCTCCCGGACGTCGAGGTTCAGCGCCACACCGAGCGTGCCGTCCTCGAACTCCAGGAGCTCGTTGGTCATGGTCGAGGGCAGGCCCTCGACGTGGGCGATGCCGTCACCGGTGTCGGCGACGGTGCCGACCTCCTCGCGGGAGACGTCGGTCGAGTAGGAGGAGACGTAGCGCTCCAGGGCGCCGCGGATCTCCTCCGTCGAGATGGTCAGCTCGGCCATCCTCTGCTTCCTTAAATTTCAGGGGCCCGGGATACCTAGTACCGACCGGTCCGATGGCGTCGAATCAGGGCTGCGGAGACGCTGGTCAGCGCTTCGCGAGCGCGTTGCGGGTCTCGTTGAGGCGGCGCAGGACGGTGCCGTCGTACAGGTCGGAACCGACCCGCACGCTCACCCCACCGAGCACCTCGGGGTCGACCGTCTGCTTGACGGAAACCTCTCGACCGTACATCTCGGAGAGGCGGGCACCGAGGCGTCGCTCCTCCTCGTCACTCAGCGGGGCGGCCACGGTCACGTACGCGACCTGGCGGTCCCGCCGGTCGGCGGCCAGCTCGACCAGCCGGGTGAGCGCCCCGGTGAAGGAGCGTCCCCCGAACCCGCCGAGCGCCGCCTCGACGAGGCGGACGGTGATCGGCCGGGCCTTGCCGGCGAGCAGCTCCCGGGCCAGCGCGGCCCGCTGCCCGACCGGCGCGATCGGGTCGGCGAGCGCGTTGGACAGCGCCGACTGACCGGCGACGACCTGGCCGAAGCGGAACAGCTCGTCCTCGACCTCACCGAGATCGCCGGCTTTGTCGGCGCTGGCCAGCAGCGCCTCGACGCCGAGCCGCTCGACGCCGTCGAGCAGTTCCGACGGCGCCGACCAGCGGCCGGAGACCAGCGAGGCGAGCAGGTCCAGCGACTCGGCACCGATTTTGCCCCGCAGCATCTCGCCGAGCAGACCGGAGCGGTCGGCACCGGAGCGGGCCGGGTCGGAGAGCGCCCGGCGCAGCCGCGGCTCGCGCCGCAGCAGGTCGGCGACGGAGAGGATGTCGTCGGCGGTGGTGGCCACCGCCGACGGCTCCGCGCCGCGGACGTACGCGTCGAGCCGCTCGGCCGCGACCTTGTACGACTCCCGGCTGGCGGCCTGCATCAGCGGGCCCCCGCGCTCTCGAGACCGCTCAGGAACCGGTCCACGGTGCCCTTGCGCCGCGCCTCGTCGGCCAGCGACTCACCGACGATCTTGCTGGCCAGGTCCACCGCGATGGTGCCGACCTCGGTGCGCAGCTCGCGCACGATGGTGGCCCGCTCGGCGGCGAGCTGCTCCTTGCCGGCCGCGATGATCCGGTCGGACTCCTCCCGCGCCTTGGCGAGGATGTCCTGACGGATGCCCTCGGAGTCGGCCCGGGCGTCGTCCCGGATCTTGGCGGCGTCGGTACGGGCCTCGGCGAGCTGCGCCCGGTACTGCTCGAGCAGCTGGTTGGCCTCGGCCTGGGCGGCCTCGGCGCGCTTGATGCCGCCCTCGATCGCGTCGACCCGAGCCTGGAACGTCTGCTCCATGCGGGGGAAGACGAACTTCATCAGCACGAAGCAGAGCAGGATGAAGGCGATCCCGCCGACCACGATCTCCTGCCAGGCAGGGATGATCGGGTTGTGGGTCGCTGCACCACCCTCAGCGGCGAGGAAGAACATGGGTGACCTCCCGGTCGAGGGGCGGAATTAAGAGAGCGTGCCCTGCCAGATGAAGCCGAACGCGATGCCCAGCAGCGCGAGCGCCTCGATGACGGCGAAGCCGATCCAGACGTACGGCAGGGTCATCCGGGACGACTCCGGCTGCCGGGCGGTCGACTGGATGTAGGCGGCGAAGACCAGGCCGACGCCGATACCGGGACCGATGGCGGCGAGGCCGTAGCCGATGGCGGCGGTGCTGCCGGAAACCGCGGCGAGAACGTCCATTGGTTGGTTCCTCCTGGGTATCACGCGTGACGGTCACGCGGGACGACAACGGGTTGGTGCGAAGTGGATCAGTGCTCTTCGGCGAGCGCGCCCTGCACGTAGCTGGCGGTCAACACCGTGAAGACGTACGCCTGCAGGACGATCACCAGGAATTCGAGGAAGGTGAGCGCGATGGTCATCACCCACGAGAGCACCGAGACCGGAGCAAGCCAGGCGTTGGCGCTGAGCATCGCGAAGCCGCCGAGCGTGAAGACCAGCAGAAGCATGTGGCCGGCGAACATGTTCGCGAAGAGACGGACGGCCAGCGAGAACGGCCGGACCAGGAAAGTCGAGAAGAACTCGATCGGGATCAGCAGCGGCAGGATGTACCAGGGCGCCGGCGGGATCAGAGAGTTCTTGAAGTACTTCACGAAGCCGTGGTGCCGGATGCCGATGTAGTTGAACAGCACGTAGCTGATCACGGCGAGGAAGGCCGGGAAGGCGATGTGCGAGTTCGGCGAGATCTGGAAGAACGGGATGATCGCGAACGCGTTCGTCAGCAGGACGAAGCAGAACAGCGTGGTGAAGTACGGCGCGAACCGCACCCCCGCGTGCCCGATCATGTCGACCGCGATGTTGTTTCGCACGAAACCGTAGATCGACTCGGCGAACCACTGCTTCTTCGTCGGCACCAGCTGCGGCTTACGGTAGCTGGCCAGGAAGAAGATGATCAGGACGCCGACGGCGACCCAGACCATCGCAGTGATCTTGGTGAACCAGTACGAGTCGTGCGCACCCCAGGGCAGGATGCTGGGCAGGTAGAAGTCCTCCACGCTGGGTGGGAATTCCGCCTGGCCCGCTGCCAGGACGTTCGCCTGTCCGAACACCGCGTCCCTTCCTAAGTAGGCGTGCCGAGTCGGCGGACGACCAGGACGATCCCCCCGGCCATGCCGAGCACGACGCCGATGCCGGTGGCGATGCCACCGGAGTCGAGCCACTGGTCGACCACCCAGCCGATGAAACCCCACACGAGCATGCCCCCGATGAGGTAGCTGAGCGCGGTCCAACCCTGGCCGGCACCGGACGGAACGTCGTCGGAACCGCCAGTGCTGGGGGGTTTCTGGTCACCGGCCATGACGGGGCGAACGATATCAGTCGAGTGGACGAGGCTGTGCCTCACCCCCCGCACAACCTTGTTGTGTGGGACACGGGCGGGCGAAGTCGTCTGGAGGCACGCTACTCCCCTCCCGCCACTGAGAGAATGACCGATCGCGGACACTTCGGCGCGCCGTCCGAAGGGTGGGACGCCTCAGTGGACGCGGCGGGCGTGCACCGTGGTCAGCCACCAGATGTGCACGCCGGTCCAGACCGCCACGCCGGCTGCGATGCCCAGGCAGAGCGGGATCAGCCCCGACCAGCCGGTCGACGCCACCCCGATCATCACCGCCCCCAGCAGGGTGAACTTCGCCGCGTAGAGACCCAGCCCGAACGGCAGCACGAGCTTTGGGTCGCGGGCGTCGGCCCAGGCCAGCACGACCGTGGTGACGGTGTAGCTGACCGCAGTGACGGCCACCCCGGCGGCCGCGCCCAGCGCCGCGTCCGCCCCGCCGGTCACTCCGCCGACCACCGCCGCGAGGGCGCCCAGCACCGCCGAGGTGATCACCAGCACCGGCAGGTGGCGCAACCGCCAGCCGCGGTCCGCGGCCGCGTCCGCCGCGCGGACCCCGGGCTCAGCCACGGGGGTACGCCGGGAAGGCGGCGACCAGATCGGCCACGTCGGCGGCGATCCGGGTCAGCTCGTCGGCGCCGCCCGGACCGGCCGGGTCGGTGCGTACGGCCCGGGCGATCAGCGCGGCCACCTGCCGCATCTCCCCCTCGCGCATGCCCTGGGTGGTGACGCTCGGCGTACCCACCCGGATGCCCGAGGCGACCATCGGCGGCTGCGGGTCGTACGGGATGGCGTTCTTGTTCAGGGTGACCGCCGCGGCGTCGCAGCGGGCCTCCGCCGCGGCGCCGGTCACCCCGACCTCGTGCAGGTCGATCAGGGCGAGGTGGGTGTCGGTGCCGCCGGAGACCGGGCGCATCCCCTCGGCGGCCAGGCCGGCGGCGAGCGCCTGGGCGTTGCTCACCACCTGGGAGGCGTACGCCCGGAACTCGGGCTGGGCGGCCTCGCGCAGCGCGACGGCCTTGGCCGCGACGGCGTGCATCAGCGGGCCACCCTGGGTGAACGGGAAGACCGCCTTGTCGATCCGGGGCGCCAGCGACTCCCGGCAGAGGATCATGCCGCCGCGCGGGCCGCGCAGCACCTTGTGGGTGGTGGCGCAGACGACGTCGGCGTACGGCACCGGCGACGGGACGGCCCGCCCGGCGACCAGGCCGATGAAGTGCGCCGCGTCCACCATCAGGTACGCGTCGACCTCGTCGGCGATCTCCCGGAACCGGGCGAAGTCGATCAGCCGGGGGTAGGCGGTGGCCCCACAGATGATCACCTTCGGGCGGTGCGCCCGGGCGAGGTCGCGCACCTCGTCGTAGTCGATCAGCTCGGTGTCCGGCCGGACGCTGTAGCCGACGGTGTGGAACCACTTGCCGGAGAAGTTCACCCGGCTGCCGTGGGTCAGGTGCCCGCCGTGCGGCAGGCCCATCGCCAGCACGGTGTCTCCCGGCTGCACCAGCGCCGCGTACGCGGCCAGGTTGGCGCTGGCGCCGGAGTGCGGCTGGAGATTGGCGTGCTCCGCGCCGAAGAGCTCCTTCGCCCGGGCGATGCCGATCTCCTCGGCCCGGTCCACCTCGGCGCAGCCGCCGTAGTAGCGCCGGCCCGGGTAGCCCTCGGCGTACTTGTTGGTCAGCGTCGAGCCGAGCGCGGCGAGCACCGCTGGAGACGTCAGGTTCTCGCTCGCGATCAGCTGCAGGCCCCCACGCAGCCGCTCCAGCTCACCCAGCACCACCCCGGCGATCTCCGGGTCGACGGCACTGAGCTGCTGGAAGTCCGGCCCCCAGAAGGTGTCCCTCGCATTGTCCACAGCGAAGGAGTCTATGGGGCCGCACACTGGGAGTCGTGCGATGCCTCGTCACCGGAGCCACGGGTTACCTCGGCGGGCGCCTCGCGCCCCGGCTGCTGGCGGAGGGGCACACCGTACGCTGCCTGGCCCGCAAGGCCGGCCGGCTGCGCGACGTGCCGTGGGCGTCCCGGACCGAGATCGCCGAGGGGGACCTGCGCCGGCCGGAGACGCTGCCGGCCGCGTTCGACGGCGTGGACATGGCGTACTACCTGGTGCACTCGCTCGGCCAGGCCGGTTTCGAGGCCGCCGACCGGGAGGCGGCGACGAACTTCGCGGAGGCGGCCCGCGCGGCCGGCGTACGGCGGATCGTCTACCTGGGCGGGCCGGAACCCGCCGCGGACCAGGAGGTCCCGTCGCCACACCTGCGGTCCCGGGCCGAGGTGGGGCGGATCCTGCTGGCCAGCGGGGTGCCCGCGGCGGTGCTCCGGGCCGCGGTCATCATCGGGTCCGGCTCCGCTTCGTTCGAGATGCTGCGGTACCTGACCGAGCGGCTGCCCGCGATGGTCACCCCGCGCTGGGTGCGCAACCGGATCCAGCCGATCGCCGTCCGCGACGTGCTGCGCTACCTGGTCGGCTGCGCGGAGCTGCCGCCCGAGGTGAACCGGGCCTTCGACATCGGCGGCCCGGACGTGCTGACCTTCCAGGAGATGATGCAGCGGTACGCCCGGGTGGCCGGGCTGCGCCGCCGGCTCATCGTGCCGGTGCGGCCGCTGACGCCGTCGCTCTCCTCGCACTGGGTCGGCCTGATCACCCCGGTGCCGAACGCCATCGCGCGGCCGCTGGTGGAGAGCCTGGTCCACGAGGCGGTCGCCCACGAACACGACATCGCCCGGTACGTCCCCGACCCGCCCGGCGGGCTGACCGGCTTCGACGAGGCGGTCGCCCTGGCTCTGGCCAAGGTGCGGGACGCCGAGGTGGAGACCCGCTGGTCGAACGCGAGCGGGCCGGACGCGCCCGCCGAGCCGCTGCCCACCGATCCGGAGTGGTCCGGCGGCACGGTCTACACCGACGTCCGCGAGCGGGCGGTGAGCGCCCCGACCGGCGCGCTGTGGCGGGTCATCGAGGGGGTCGGCGGCGAACACGGCTGGTACTCGTTCCCGCTGGCCTGGTCGGTGCGCGGCTGGCTGGACCGGCTGATCGGCGGGGTGGGGCTGCGCCGGGGCCGGCGCGACCCGCACCGCCTCCAGGTCGGCGAGGCGCTGGACTTCTGGCGGGTCGAGGAGATCGTCCCCGGTGAGCTGCTGCGGTTGCGCGCCGAGATGCGGCTGCCCGGCCGCGCCTGGCTGGAGATGCGCGCCGAGCCGGCCGGCGACGGCCGCAGCCGCTACGTCCAGCGCGCCGTCTTCCTCCCCCGCGGCCTGCCCGGGCACGCGTACTGGGCCTCGGTCGCCCCGTTCCACGCCATCGTCTTCGGCGGCATGGCCCGCAACATCGCCCGCGGCGCCGAACACCTCACCCCCTGACCCCGCCCCCCAGCCCTCCCGCGCTCCCTTTCTCGCGATCTCGCACTTGGGGTCGCTGTTCTGCGGCTTACGCCCCTTTCGCCAGGGCGCAAAGTGCAAGATCAGCGGGGCGGGGGGTCAGTTGCCGGTGCGGGGGGCGGTCACGCGGTAGGCGGTGGTCTGGTTGGGGGGGACGAAGTCGAGGATCGGCTGGTTGCGGAGGGCGTACGCGAGGAGGTTGCCCACCGCGGCGATCTGCCGGGCCTGGACGCCGCCGCCGACCGCGTCCCTGGGGTCGTCCGGGTTGGCGGCGATAGTGGCCACCGCGAGCTGCGGGGTGAAGGCCACCACCGTCTCCGTGGCGTTCCGGTCCGAGCTGCCGGTCTTGCCGGCCAGCGGCCGGCGCAGCCCGGGCTGGAGCTCCTCGGCGGTGCCGCCGTCGCAGCGCCGGTACATCGACTGGTCGCCGACCGGGCAGCGGGATGCGTCCGCCGCCGCCCGGGCCACCTCGGTGTCGATCACCTGCCGGCAGTCCGGATCCCCGGCGGCCACCTTCCGGCCGGCGCTGTCGCTGATCGAGGTGACCGGCGTCGGGGCGCACCAGGTTCCCTCGGCCGCCACCGTGGCGTACGCGTTGGCCAGGTCCAGCGGGGTGGTGGCGGCGACGCCGAGGGTGAACGGCCCCCAGCTCTTCGCGCCGTAGCGGGCCAGCGCGGCGTCATCCTTGGCGCGCAGCACGATGCCGAGCCGCTGCGCCATCTCCACCACCCGGGCCGCGCCCACCTTCTCGGTCAGCCAGGCGAAGTAGGTGTTCACCGAGCGGCCGAAGGCGCTCCACATGGTGCGGTTGCCGTCCATCCACTCCGGGTTGGCGTTGGTCGGGCACCAGTAACCGCCGCAGCTGGCCGAGCCGCCGTCGACCGAGTAGTCGGTGACGATCCGGGACGGCGCGTCGAAGGTGGTGGCCAGCGGCAGCCCCGACTCCAGGGCGGCCAGCAGGGCGAACAGCTTGAACGTCGAGCCGGCCTGGTAGCCGACGATGCCCCCGCCGCCGGCGACGAGCTGGTTGACGGTGTTCGGGTAGTTCCGCTGGCCGGACGGGTTGGCCGCCACGCTGAAGTTCCGGTTCACCGCCATGGCCAGCACCCGGCCGCTGCCCGGCTGGACCACCGCGGTCGGCGCGGCCCGCTTGTTGCTGGCGGCGTAGATGCTCAGCACCTGCTCGGTGGCCTTGCGCTGCACGTCCGGGTCGAGCGAGGAGACGATCCTGAAGCCGCCGCGGCGCAGCGTCCGCTGCCGCTCGTCGGCGGAGGCACCGAAGGCCGGCTGCGCCTTCCACCACTGGGTGAACCAGTCGCAGAAGAAGCCCCAGTCGATGTGCTCGGCGGGCACGGCGGCGCAGTCGTTCGGCGTCGCGCTGGGTCGCAGCCTGAGCTGTTCGTCCTTGGCCCGGGCGGCGTCGGCGGCGGCGACCTGGCCGGTCTCCGCCATCCGGTCCAGCACGTACGCCCGGCGGCGCAGCGCCGCGTCGGCGTCGCCGTTGATCGGGTCGTCGCTGTCGGGTGAGCGGACCAGGCCGGCGAGCAGCGCCGCCTGGGCCAGGGTCAGCTTCGCCGGCTCGGTGGAGAAGTAGCGCTTGCTGGCCGCCGCGATGCCGTACGCGCCGGCCCCGAAGTAGGCGATGTTCAGGTAGCGGCTGAGGATCTGGTCCTTGTCGAGCTCCCGCTCCAGGGACAGCGCGTACCGCATCTCCCGGATCTTGCGGCCGGCGGTGACCTCGGTGGCCCGGGCCCGCTGCTCCTTGGTCAACCGCGGGTCGCTGGCCAGCGCGTTGCGGACGTACTGCATGGTCAGCGTGGAGGCGCCCTGCCGGGTCGCGCCGTCGCGTTGGTTGACGGTGAAGGCCCGGACCACGCCGCGGACGTCGACCCCGTGGTGCTGGTAGAACCGGACGTCCTCGGCGGCCACGATGGCCTGCCGCATCACCGGGGCCACCTCGCTCACCGGCACGTCCACCCGGTCCTCGACGTAGAAGGAGGTGATCAGGGTGTGGCCGTCGTTGGCGTAGAGGTTGGACCGCTGCGCCGGCTGCGGCGTCCGCAGCGACTCGGGCAGCTCCGAGTAGGGCATCAGACCCTTGAAGCCGAGCCCGAACACCAGCGCCAGCGGCAGCGCGGCCGCCGCCAGGGCCAGCCCGGCGAGCACGCCGGCGAGCGCGACGGTGAACAACTTGTCGAGATGGGCCCGGTTCATCAGCTCTCCCCGCAGGAGCCGGCCACGTTCGGACCCGTTCAGGATGCCGGAAACGACGGTCACACCGCCTTCTTCCCCCGAAACACGCAGAAATTTCGCGGAGAAGGATGAAGGTGGACAGAAACCCCAACGTCAGGGGCGGAAGGGCTCAGGGCAGCAGCGCGGCGGCCAGCGGGTGAACCGTCTCCTCGATCTCGTCGGCGACCCGGCTGAAGCACTGGTCGCCACGACCCCACGGGTCGTCGAGGTCGTCCGCGGGCAGCGCGGCGGCCCCCTGCCGGGCCGCGTCCGCGGCGGCCACCAGGGCCACCCCGCGGGCGTACACGGCATCCGGGGTGGCCTCCATCGGGGGCAGCCCGGCGGCGTCCACGGCGGCCAGCAGCCGACCGAACTCGCCCAGCACGAAGGTGCGCGCCGCCGCGTCCGGGCGCAGTGCCACCACGTACTCCTGCTGGTCGACGGTGGCGGTCAGGACCAGGTCCGCCGCGTCGATCAGATCCGACCGGAGCTTGCGGGCGGCGAACCCGTCCACGTCACCGCCGCGCGACACCACCTGCCGGGCCGCCGGCGGATTCATCTCCTCGCCCGCGTGCCAGCCCCCGGTGCCGGCGCTGTGGCTGTGCAGCAGCTCGTCCGAGCGGGTCGGGTCGGCCCCGAGCCGGCCCAGCCGCTCCCGCACCGCGAGCACCAGCAGCCGTTCGGCCATCGGCGAACGGCAGATGTTGCCCATGCACACGTGCAGGACGGTGAACGGCGGCACTCAGACCCCCCGCTCGTCGAGGATCTCCGGCACCACGTCGCGCAACTTCTCCAACGGCACCGCGCCCTGGCGCAGCACCCGGGGCACCTCGCCGGTGAGGTCGACGATGGTGCTCGGCACCGGGTCCGGGGCGGGCCCGGCCTCCAGGTAGGCGCGCACCGAATAGCCGAGCTGGTCCCGGGCCTCCTCGGCGGTCACCGCGGCCGGCTGGCCGACCTTGTTGGCCGATGCCACCGCCATCGGGCCGGTCTCCCGCAGTACCTCAAGGGCCACCGGGTGCAGCGGCATCCGCACCGCCACCGTGCCGCTGGAGTCACCGAGATCCCAGGCCAGGCTCGGCGAGTGCTCCACCACGATGGTCAGCGCGCCCGGCCAGAACGCCTCGACCAGCTCGCGCGCCGAACGGGGCAGCGAGAACACCAGGCCGTCGAGGGTGTGCCGCGACCCGATCAGCACCGGCGGCGCCTGCCGCGAGCCGCCCTTGGCGTCCGCGAGCGCCTTCACCGCGTACGGGGTGAAGGCGTCCGCGCCGATCCCGTAGACCGTGTCGGTCGGCAGGACGACGAGTTCACCGTTCTTGACCGCCTCGATGGCAGCGGCGATGCCGCGGTCCCGGTCGGCGGGCGACCGACAGTCGTAGAGCATCACGAGGAGCCAGTCTGCCACGCCGGGCCGCCGGCGGCGTGCTGGCCGTCCGCCCGCCGGGACGCGGTGGCGAACCGGGGCCGGCCGACCAGGTCCCGGTGCTCCGCCACGGCGGTGAACCGGCCGTCCCTGGCGAGCAGGTCCGGCACCGCCGCGCCGTGCGTGTCGTCGTGCTCGACGCCGAGCACCCCGCCGGGGCGCAGCAGCTCGGCGGCGCGGCCGATCACCGGCCGGATCACCGCCAGCCCGTCCGCCCCGCCGAAGACCGCCTCGTCCGGATCGTGTCCGGCCACCTCCGGCGGCACCGCCACCGACCGGGGCACGTACGGCGGGTTGCAGAGCAGCACGTCGACCCGGCCGACCAGCTCAGCCAACAACTCCGGGTCGGTCACGTCGGCGGCCACCACCTCGATCGGGGGGTCCCCCGCGGCGGCCCGGTCCGCGGCGTTGCGCCGCAGCCACGCCAGCGCCGCCGGCGACCGCTCCACCGCCACCACCCGGGCGTCCGGCAGTTCCTGGCCGACGGAGAGGGCGATCGCGCCGGAACCGCTGCACAGGTCCACCACCAGCGGCGCGGGGTGGCGTCGCCCCTGCTCGATCCCCCAGCCGGCGAGCAGTTCGGTCTCCGGCCGGGGCACGAACACGCCCGGGCCGACCGCCAGCTCCAGGTGCCGGAAGCCGGCGACGCCGGTCAGGTGCTGCAACGGCTCCCGGGCGACCCGCCGGCCAACCAACGCCTCGAAACGGTCGAGGTCGTCGGCGCCGAACCCGTCGGCCAGGGCCAGCCGGCCCCGGGGCACGCCCAGCACGTACGCGGCCAGCAGCTCGGCCTCCGCCCGGGGCGCCTCGACCCCCGCCTCGGCCAGCGCGCGGGCGGCCCGGGCTATCGCCAACGAGGGCCGCTCGCGTTCTGTCCCTTCGGACGGGTGTTGCGGGAGAGAGGTCACGACATAATCATGAAGCGTCGCGGGTCGCAGCACGAGCGGGTGCGTCCGGGCGCACACCGACAGGGAGGTCGCGGGTGGTTTGGCTCGACCGGGTCGAAGACCAGGTTGACGCCCTCCGGCATGCCCGGGCGTTGCAGGAGGCCAGCCGCTCGGCGGAGGCCTGCGCCGTCCTCGACCGGGTCATCCGCACCACCAGCGACCCGAACACCCGCGCCGACGCCCTCGTCCAGCGCCTCTCCGCGCTGATCAATCTCGGTCGGACGGCGGAGTTCACCCGGGCCATCGAGGACGCGTCCGCCGCCACCCGCGACCTGGCCGAGCCGTACCTGCGCGGGCATCTCAACGCGCTGGCCGCGCTGGCCGCGCACCACCAGGGGGCGCTGGACCGCTGCGTCACCCACTTGGTCAAGGCCTCGCGGTGGCTGGGCACCGTCGACGACCCGGACCGGGACACCGCCTGGGGCTGGCACGACCTGGCGATGGCCTACTCCTACCTCAGCTTCCACGGCCACGCCCTCGGGGCGATCGAACGGGCCCGCCAGGTCGGGCTGGCCGCCGGCATCCCGGAGGAGACCTTCGCCGCCCCCGGCATCCGGCTGCGCAACGCCGTCGCGCTGGACCACAACGGGGACAGCGACGGCTGCCTGCGGGTGCTCCGGGACGTCGCCGGGGACCTCAACCGGTTCCTGCGCGCCGGGCGGGCCGGCAACCTGCGGCCGAGCAGTCTGGCCGCGTACGGCTACGCGGCGGCCCGCCGGGCGGCCCTCGGCGACCGGGTGGAGTCGGGCACGGACGCCGACCCGGCCCGGCTGCTGGGCCACGGCGGGGACAGCGCCCGGGCGCGGGACATGCGCCAGCTCGGCCAGGTCTGCCTGGCCGTCGCCGACGGACGGCCGATCGAGGCGGTGACCCGGCTGGAGGCTGCCCAGGTCTCGGACGAGACGCTCGGCGCGGCCGAACCGGCCCGGCTGCGCAGCATCGCCCTGGCCCGGGCCGGCGACCACGCCGCGGCGCACCAGGCCGACCGGCACGCGTTCCGGCTGGCGGCGCAGCGCAGCGACCGGCTGCGCGACGTCTACATCGACGGGATCGCCGCCCGGATCGACCACGAGGAGATGCGCCGGGAGGCGGCCCGGTACGAGGGCGAGGCGCTCACCGACCCGCTGACCGGGCTGCCCAACCGGCGCCGCCTCGAGCGGTACATCGGTGCGGTGGTGGCCCGGGGCGAGCGGGTGGTGATCGGCATCTGCGACCTGGACGGTTTCAAGGCGGTCAACACCCGCCACGGCCACCACTCGGGGGACCTGGTCCTCCAGCGGATCGCCGGAGTGATCAACCGGGTGATGCGGCGCGGCGACTTCGTCGCCCGCTACGGCGGCGACGAGTTCGTGGTGGTGCTGGCGGGAGCCGGGATGTCGGAGGCCGCCGAGGTGGCCCGCCGGATCGACGCGGCGATCCACACCGAGGACTGGGAGTCCCTGGTGCCCGGCACGCCGGTCGGGGTGACCATCGGCTTCGCCGAGGTCAACGGCACCGGCGCGAGCCTGCGGGACGCTCTCGGCGCCGCCTTCGAGCTGGCCGACCGCGAAATGCTCCGCGCCAAGTCCCGCCTCCGCGCCTCCTGACTCCGCGCTCCCCCGCGCTGGCGCGGCCGGGCGGCGGGCGGGTGGTCAGCGGCGGGTCAGTTCGGTTTCGCCGGCCAGGCGGGCGGCGCGGTCGGCCTCGGCCAGGGCGTCGAGGACGCCGTCGAGCTCGCCGGCGAGGGCCAGGTCGAGGTTGTACGCGGTGTAGCCGATCCGGTGGTCGGTGATCCGGTTCTGCGGGAAGTTGTACGTGCGGATCCGCTCCGAGCGGTCCACCGTCCGGACCTGGGCCTTACGGGCGTCCGAGGCGGCCGCGTCGGCCTGCTCCTGGGCCGCCGCGAGCAGCCGGGCGCGCAGGATCCGCATGGCCTGCTCCCGGTTCTGCAGCTGGGACTTCTCGTTCTGGCAGGAGACCACGATCCCGGTCGGCACGTGCGTGATCCGGACCGCCGAGTCGGTGGTGTTCACCGACTGGCCGCCCGGCCCCGACGAGCGGAACACGTCGATCCGCAGGTCGTTCGGGTCGATGGTGACGTCCACGTCCTCGGCCTCCGGCAGCACCAGCACGCCGGCCGCGCTGGTGTGGATCCGGCCCTGCGACTCGGTGACCGGGACGCGCTGCACCCGGTGCACCCCGCCCTCCCACTTGAGCCGGGACCAGACGCCGTTGCCGCCCTCGGGCACGCCCTTGGTCTTGATCGCCAGCGAGACGTCCTTGACCCCGCCGAGGTCGGAATCCTGCGCGTCGATCACCTCGGTGACCCAGCCGTGCCGCTCGGCGTACCGGGTGTACATCCGCAGCAGGTCGCCGGCGAACAGGGCCGACTCCTCGCCGCCCTCACCGGCCTTGATCTCGACGATCACGTCCTTGGCGTCGTGCGGGTCGCGCGGGATCAGCAGCTCCGCCAGCCGCTCCTCCAGCGCCGGCAGGGTGGCCGCGATCGACTCGGCCTCGGCGGCGAACGCCGGGTCCTCGTCCGCCAGCTCGCGGGCGGCGACCAGGTCGGCGCGGGCCTGCTCCAGCTCGTCAGCCGCCTTGTGCAGCGGGACCAGTTCGGCATAGCGGCGACCCACCCGCCGGGCGGTGCCCTGGTCGGCGTGGATGGCCGGGTCGGCGAGCCGCTTCTCCAGCTCGGCGTACTCGTCGAGTAGGGCGGCCAGGCGCTCACTGCTCATGCTGGGGGTGCTCCTTCGACGACAACCGGGCGGGTGGGCGGAAACTGGCGAAAACGGACGAACGCCCGCGTCCGGCACGGAGCCGGACACGGGCGTCGTCGGTGAAGTTACTTGGCCTTCTTGGCCTGAACCTTGGCGTACTTCTGCTGGAACTTCGCGACCCGGCCGGCGGTGTCGAGAACGCGCTGCTTACCGGTGTAGAACGGGTGGCAGGCGCTGCAGGTCTCGACGTGCACGGCGCCGCCCTTGGCGGTGCTGCGGGTCGTGAAGGTGTTACCGCAGGAGCAGCTGACCTCGGTGGTCACGTACTCCGGGTGGATGTTGGGCTTCATGTCGCCTCGGTCCTTTCGTGGGTGGTCGCCGGGTCGCCGTCGGTCTCCCCGTCGCGTGCGACGGGCTCGGGCGTGAACCGGAACCGGTGGCCGATTGACCAGTGTGCCATGGGCGTCGGCCGACCCGGCGAGCGGGCCGCACAACTGGTCCGGCTGGCTCAACGCTCACCTACCCCCACGCATTCCCGCCCCGCCGGTGGGCATTCGCCAGTCGTACCGTGGGGGCCCGGCGCGGACCGGGACCGGACGAACCGGGGGTGAGCGGCATGTTCCGCCTGATCGCGACGCGGGGCCTACCGGCCTCCGGCAAGACCACCTTCGCCCGGCGGCTCCAGCCCGGCGTGGTCCGGGTCAACCGGGACGACCTGCGCCGGATGATGCACGGCGAGCGGCTCTTCACCCAGTGGGCCGAGGGGCAGGTCACCAGGGCCCAGCGGGCCCAGGTGGAGACGCTGCTGGCGGCCCGGGTGAGCGTCTGCGTGGACGACACCAACCTGCGGGCCCGGACCCTGCGGGACTGGGCGGAGCTGGCCGAGCGGTTCGGCGCGACGTTCGAGGTGCACGACTTCACCGACGTGCCGCTGGAGGAGTGCCTGCGCCGGGACGCGGAGCGGCCGGAGGTCGACCGGGTCGGCGAGGCGGCGATCCGCCGGCTGCACGAGCGTTACCTGGCCAACCGCCCGTTACCGCTGCCGGTGCCGACGGCCCGCACGGGCCCGCCGGCCACGGTCCACCCACCGCACCCCGAGCCGCCGGCGATCGTGCTGGTGGACATCGACGGCACGGTGGCGCTGAACGTCTCCCGCAGCCCGTACGACATGACCCGGGTGGGTGAGGACGCGCCGAACGAGGCGGTGATCGCGGCGGTGCGGGCGATGCACGCGGCCGGCCACGGGGTGGTCTTCTGCTCGGGCCGGGACGCCTCGGCGCGGGCCGACACGGAGGCCTGGCTGGCCCGGCACGTCAAGGTCCCCTACCTGGCGCTGCACCTGCGGGCGATCGGCGACCAGCGCAAGGACGCGATCGTCAAGCAGGAGATCTACGAGCGGGAGATCAGGGACCGGTACCGGGTGGTCGGCGTCTTCGACGACCGGATGCAGGTGGTCCGGATGTGGCGGTCGCTCGACCTGACCGTGTTCCAGGTCGCCGAGGGCGACTTCTGACGGCGCGCCGACGGGCTCCTCCCCAGGAAGGAGCCCGTCGGCGGGCGGCGGCCGGACCCCGGGACACGGCGCGTTCCCGAGCCCGGGGGTCCGGTCGTCAGGCGGCGGGAGCCTCCCCCGGTGCCGCCGCCGTGAGGACGACCGTCGCCTCGGCGCGGACGCCGTTGACGGTCACCGCGAGCAGCACCTGCGCCCCAGGCCGCAGCGCGGTGAGCCGGCCGGTGGCCGGGTCGAACCGGGCCACGTGCCAGGGCTTCACCCCGTCGGCGGAGCCGATGAGCAGGTTCGGCGAGCCCGACCAGTCGGCGCTGACCGGAGCCGCCACCGGCACGGTACGACCGCCGGGCTGGGTCAGCGTCGCGGTGACCGCCGCCGGGTCGCCGACCGCCACGCTCGCCGGCGCGGCCAGCGCGAGCCGGTCGACGTGGGCATGGATCTCTGCGTCGACCCAGCGCGGCCCCTCGGCGAGCGGGTCGCGGCGGGCCCGCTCGGCCTCCTGCGGGGTCACCGGGTCGACGCCGAACTCGGTCCACCCGGTGAAGCCGCCGAGCTGCGGCGGGGTGGACGGGTTCTTGCCCGAGTTGCCGTTGATGACGTACGGCACCCCGTCCACCCGGTCGGCGTGGAAGGTACCGACGTGCCCGTTGACCATGAGCGCGCCCTTGCCGGTGCGGTGCTGGAAGTCGGCCAGCCACTGCTCGACCAGCGCCGCCTCCTTGCGGTCACCGAGCTGGCTCGCCTTGGCCGGGGTGGGGTCGCGCGGCGGGTGGTGGAACAGCACCGCGACCGAGCCGACGGCCGGGTCGGCGGCGGCGGCGTCGAGGGTGTCGCGCAGCAGCTTCACCTGGTCGAACCCGCTGCCACGCAGTGAGCCGGTGGAGGTGTTCAGGGTGACGAACCGGGTGCCGCCGTGGTCGAAGGCCCGCGAGGTGTCGCCGAAGACGGCCGTGAAGTTCGTGATCGGCGCGCCCATGATCTCGTGGTTGCCCGGGACGTAGTAGAACGGCAGCTCGCCGCCCAACTCCTCGTCGAGGATCCGCTTCGCCAGCGCGAAGTCCGCCGGGTACGCGGTGTCCACGAAGTCCCCGTCGATGATCAGGAAGTCCGGCTTCGCCGCCTTGACCTCGCGGAGCGTACGGCGGGCCTGGGCGACCAGGTCGCTGTCCGGGTCGGCGGCGACGAACTGGGCGTCGGACAGCACCGCGAAGCGCCAGGTGGCGCCGTCCACCGTGCCGTCGCGGAGCACCACCCGGTCGGTACGCGGCTCCTCGGGCGGCGCCTGGACCGTGGGGGACACCTTCGCCACCAGATCGTCGATCACGATCTCGCTGGTGTACTGCGCGGCCGGGTTGGTCTCCGCCACGTAGAACCGGCGGACCCGGACCGGGTACTGCACGCCGGCCGGCACCGCGAACTCCACGTACTTCCAGCCGGTCCAGGTGATGTAGGGGCCGCGCAGCACGTGCTGGGTGTCCTGGGCGTCGTGCAGGTGCAGGCTGGGCCACTCCCCCTTGCCATTGCCCTTGATCCACATGCCGAACGCCTGCGGTTGGCCGGGCACCTCGATCCAGGCCGGCGGGTCGGCGTACGCGGCCCGGGTGCCGGTGGACTGGCTGAAGTCGTACGACAGCTTCAGGCCGGTGCCGGTGTGGCCCGCCGCCGGCGCGACGGAGCCGCTGGCCCGGGCCTGGCTGAACTTCCAGGAGGCGGCGTCGTCGAAGCCGGCGACCGGGACGTCGGTCAGGCCGACGGTGATCGGCAGCACGGTGGTGCGGTTGCCGACGTGGACGGTGACCAGGGCGGAGCCGCTGTCGCCGAGCGCCTTCACGGAGAGGTTGCCGTCGGCGGTGGGGGTGACCGCGAGCAGGTCCCGGTCGTACTCCAGCGTCAGGTCGGCCGGCTCGATCGGCGCGGTGTTCCCCTCGGCGTCGTAGCCGACCACCCCGAAGAGCCCGGTGTCGCCCTGCCGGTTCAGGCCGAGCCGGTCCACGGTGGAGTCGATCCGGTCCAGCGGCCCGAGCACGGTGAGGTCGAGGGTGCCGCTGGCTTCGTCCCGCCAGGCGGTGACGGTGCTGCGGCCGGGCGCGCCGGCCCGGAAGACGCCGTCGTCGTCCACCTTGCCCTGCACGGCCGGGTTCGCCCGCCACTGCGGCGCTCCGGCGGCCGGGCCGTACGTCTCGTCATAGCCGGCGGCGGTGAGCCGGCGGGTCAGACCGGGGAAGACCCGGTCCGGGCGGCCACCGCGGATCGGGGCGACCCCGGGCGCGGCGGTCGGGTCGCTCGCGGTCTCCAGCCAGTACCCGGTGAGCCGGCCGCTGCCCTGCGGCGCGTAGACGGCCAGGCCGTTGGGGACCGGGCGTTCGGTGCCGTCCGACGGGCTGTTCTCCACCTGCACCGCCGCCGTGCCCGGTTCCCGGGCGAGCAGGGTCGAGGAGCCGCCGCCGTCGAGGTTCAGCGCGGTGTACGCGCCGAGCTCGACCATCATCCGGCCCATCTCGGTCTGGGTGACGCCGCGGCTGTCGACCTGCCGGCCGTCCACGGTCAGCATGATCATTTTGCGTCCGTCGGCGGAGAAGCCGACCGAGGTGCGGGGCGCGAGGGTCGGGTCGGCGATGTTCTGCACCACCCCGTCCCGGACCAGCACGTTGCCGCCGCCCACCGCGGCGCGCAGGCTGCCGCCGTCGGACGGCTTCGGCTTCCAGGCCACGTCCACCGGGTCGCCGGGACGCAGCGCGGCGAGGGCGTCCGCGCCGGCCTCCCGGCCGAGCAGCACGGTGGTCCCGGCCGGGATCGGCCCCTCACCGGGCGTGGTGGCCACGGCCGCGACCCGGCCGCCGGTCACCGTCACCTCGACCGCCCGGGCCGCGCCGGCCACCGCCCGCTGCCGGGGGTACGACCCCCAGAGCGGGGTGAACACGCCGATGCCGTCCCGCTGCACCATGTTGTTGAACTGGGTCAGCGGGACCGGCCCGGCCGGCAGCGTGGCGCTGCCCTCGAAGCCGACCTGGATGATCCGGCCCAGCCCTTCGGCGCTGATCGCGGCGGCGTTGGGGTGCCCGGCGACCGGCGACTGGATCAGGTCCCCGGAGCGGATGCCGACGCCCTGGGCGGCACCCGAGTTGTTGATGTCGAAGAAGTCCCCGTTGACGGCGGCGACCGCCCGGGAGCGGTCCACCGCGGCGCGCAGCGGCTCGTCCCGGGTCACCGCGCCGGAATTGACGTAGTCGACGGTGACGCCGCCGGAGAGGTCGGCGGTGAGCGCGTCGGCACGCAGCCAGCCCTCCGCGTCGTACCGGTCGAAGGAGGTGAGGTCGAGCCCGGGAGCGACCGGGCGGGTGGTCTTCGCGGTCTCCAGGCCACCGGCCGGCTCGACGCCGTCCGCCGTGGCCGCCGCCACGCCGGCCGCCCCGGCCAGCGCCACGGAGGAGGCGGGATAGGAGGAGGCGGCGGGGGCGTCCTCGGCGGCGGTGCGGGTGTCACCGGCGGGTGCCGCGAGACCGGCCGGGGCCGGTCCGGGAAGGCTGAGCAGCGGCGTCAGCAGCAGGACGCCGGCGAGGCGGGCGGATCGTCTGCGGGTACGCATGGACGACAGTCAACCCGACGCTGAACAGAAGTTTCAATACCCGGCGACTGAACCGAAGGAAAACTTCACGCGGGAACCCGGGTACGACGAAGGGCACGGCCGTGGTGGCCGTGCCCTTCGTCGGTGTCCTACCGGGGCGGTGTCACTCCCCCGGCGTCGACTTCGCGATCTGCATCAGGAACTCGATGTTGGTGCGGGACTGCTTGAGGCGGTCCAGCAGCAGGTCGAGCGCCGCCTGCGAGTCCAGCGAGTGCAGCACCTTGCGGAGCTTGTGGATGATCGCCAGCTCCTCCGGCGCGAGCAGGACCTCCTCCTTGCGGGTGCCGGAGGGGTTGATGTCGATCGCCGGGAAGACCCGCTTGTCGGCGATCTTCCGGTCCAGCTTGAGCTCGGCGTTACCGGTGCCCTTGAACTCCTCGAAGATGACCGTGTCCGCCATGGACCCGGTCTCCACCAGCGCGGTGGCGAGGATGGTCAGCGAGCCGCCGTTCTCGATGTTGCGGGCCGCGCCGAGGAACCGCTTCGGCGGGTAGAGCGCGGTGGAGTCGATACCACCCGACATGATCCGGCCGGAGGCCGGCGCCGCCAGGTTGTACGACCGACCGAGCCGGGTCACCGAGTCGAGCAGCACGACGACGTCGTGACCCAGCTCGACCAGGCGCTTCGCCCGCTCGATCGCCAGCTCCGCCACCGTGGTGTGGTCCTGCGGCGGACGGTCGAACGTGGCCGCGATGACCTCGCCCTTCACCGACCGCTGCATGTCGGTGACCTCTTCCGGCCGCTCGTCGACCAGCACCACCATCAGGTGGCACTCCGGGTTGTTGCGGGTGATCGCGTTCGCGATCGCCTGCAGCACCATCGTCTTACCCGCCTTCGGCGGCGAGACGATCAGCGCCCGCTGGCCCTTGCCGATCGGCATGACCAGGTCGATCACCCGGGTGGTCAGGATGTGCGGCTCGGTCTCCAGCCGCAGCCGCTCCTGCGGGTACAGCGGAGTCAGCTTGTAGAACTCCGGCCGCCGCCGCGCCTCCTCCGGCTCCATCCCGTTGATGGTGTCGAGCCGGACCAGCGGGTTGTACTTGTCGCGACGCTGGTCGCTGCCACCGTCGCGGGCGGCCCGGACCGCGCCGGTGATGGCGTCACCGCGGCGCAGGCCGTACTTCTTGATCTGGGACATCGAGACGTAGACGTCGTTCGGGCCGGCCAGGTAGCCGGTGGTCCGGACGAAGGCGTAGTTGTCCAGCACGTCGATGATGCCGGCCACCGGGACGAGCACGTCGTCCTCGCTGACCTGCGGCTCGCGGCCGCCACCATCGCCGCCGCCCTCGGGCCGGTCACCCCGCCCGCGCCGACGGTCCCGGAACCGGCTGCGCCGGCCGCGTCGGCCGCCGCCCTCGCCGTCGTCGTCGGAGTCGTTGTCCCGCTCGGCACGCTGGCCACGGTCGTTGCGGTCGCCCCGGTCGCCACGGTCGTTGCGGTCGCCACGGTCGTTGCGGTCGCCACGGTCGTTGCGGTCACCCCGCTCGTTGCGCTCGCCGCGCTCGGCCCGGTCACCGCCGCGCTCGGCACCACGCTCGCCGCGCTCGGTCCGCTCGGCACGCTCGGCACCACGCTCGGTCCGCTCGGCGGCGCGCTCGGCACCGCGCTCAGTCCGCTCGGCACCACGCTCGACCCGCTCGGCGCCGCGCTCGGCCCGCTCGGTGCCGCGCTCGCGACCGCCACGGCCCTCGCCGCGTTCGGCCCGCTCGCCGGTCTCGGCCGGAGCCTCCTCGGTGCGCGCCTCGGTCGTGGCAGCGGCCCGGCCGCGACGGGTCCGGGTGCGACCCTCGGTCACCTCGGCGGCCGGGGCCGCCGGAGCCTGCTCGGCGGCGCGGCGCTCGGTGTCGGCCCGCTCCGGGAGCACCTCGGCGCGTACCTCTTCCCGGGCGGCAGCGGCCGCAGCAGCGACCTCGGCCCGCGGTCGAGGGGTCCCGGCGGCGGCGCCGCCCTGCCGCTCGGTGATCGCGCTGATCAGCTCGCCCTTACGCATGCGAGCCGTACCGGAGATACCGAGCGACGCGGCCAGGCTCTGCAGCTCCGGCAGCAGCATCGCCGACAGGCCGGTACCGCTGCGCCGACGGCGTGTGGGGGCGGCGGTGGTGGCATCGCCAGCGACGTTGGAAACATCCGACGTCACGTCGGTGGTGTCGCTCAATGGATTCCTTCCCTCGATAGGCCGGGACTGCCCGGAATCGAAAACCAGGTGGCCGGGCGGCCTCGGTGCACCCGCCTCGCATTGACGCGTCGCGGGAGTTTGTGACACAGCAGCCGGTCGGTTTCCCGACTCACCAACGTCGGTGAGCAGGTCTCGCCGTCTGCGGCGACCTGTGGAAACTGCGGTGCGGCGTGGGCCTTGGCAGGGGTGACGGGCTGACCGCCGAGAGCTTCGGGGGTGCGCCGACCCGCAGGAGATCGCATGCTTCGCGGCTGTGCTGAGTCTAGAGCGTAATCAACTCTTGCGACCTGCGGCAACAGGGTCCCGCTCGGCGTGTCCCAGTCTACCCCGGGCAACCCGGGCACCGCTGACGTCTATCGGCAACTGCCAGGGCTGCCAGTCTGTTCCCGGGTCGAAGCCCTCCGACACCTCGGTCAGGGCCAGCACCGTCGGCCCCGCCCCACTGACCACAGCCGCCACACCCGTCGCACGCAGGGCGCTGACCAGGGCCGCCGTCCCCGGCATTCCCCCGGCGCGGTAGTCCTGGTGCAGCCGGTCGACGGTGGCCGGTAGCAGCAGCGCCGGCGCCACGGTCAGCGCGTGCACCAGCAGCGCCGCCCGGCCGGCGTTCAGCGCGGCGTCGGCGTGCGGCACGGTGGCCGGCAGCGCGGCCCGCGCGGCGGCCGTCAGGCCGCGTTCCGCGGGCACGAAGACGGTCGGCCGGACGCCGTCGGCGACGGCCAGTGACACCGCACGCGCGCCGGACGGCTCAGTCCACGCGATGGTGAAGCCGCCACGCAGGCAGGGCGCCACGTTGTCGGGGTGCCCCTCGATCTCGGCGGCGAGCCGCAGCACCGCGTCGTCGTCGAGCCGCTCGGCCCCGCCGGCGACCAGCGCGCGGGCCAGCAGCACACCCGCGACGATGGCCGCCGAGGACGAGCCCAGGCCGCGGGCCTGCGGGATCCGGTTGACGCACTCCAGCGCGAGACCCGGCGGCTGCCCGCCCAGCGCGTCGAAGGCGGCCCGCATCGCCGTCACGATCAGGTGCCGCTCGTCGTCCGGCAGCTCGCCGGCGCCCTCGCCCGTCACCGTCACGCGTACGCCGCCCGGGGTCACCTCGGCCGCCACGTCGTCGTACAGCCCGAGGGCGAGGCCGAGCGCGTCGAAGCCCGGGCCCAGGTTCGCGCTGGTCGCGGGCGTCCGGACCCGGACGGGACCGGAGGTGAAAGTCATCGGCACCGGCTCATGCTAGGGCCCGGGACCGACATCGCGGCGGTTCGCCCGACCCATGGGAATTGCGCTATTCCGTTAGCCTGACGCCGATCCACCGACGGCGGGAGGCCACGTGCGATTCCTGGGTTACTCCGGTTGGCAGCTGGTCACCCAACTCCCCACCCTGATCGTGCTGGCGACCGGGCTCGTGCTGGCCCTGGTGAGCCGGCGGCTGCCGCGCGGCCCACGGGGGCTGTTGCTCGCCGGGGCGGCGGTGCTGCTGCTCGGGGCGCTGCTCAACCTGGTCTGGGTGCTCGCGCTGCCCCGCCTGGTCGCCGACGGGTGGAGCGCCGTCCAGATGAGCCGGCTGACCCTGGTGGTCGGGCCGCTGCTGGCACTCCTGCACCCGGCCGGATTGGGCCTGCTCGTCGCCGCCGCCCTCACCGGACGGCGGACGACCGCCCCACCCCCGCCGCCGACCCCCTGGAGCGGCTGGCAGCCAGACAGCGGTGAACCCAGGCCGCAGCAGTGGGCCGGACCGGACGTACCCGGCCCCACCCCACCGCCGCAGACCGTCGACCACGGCTGACGACCCCGGGGCCGTACCGGCCCTGGCCGATCGCGCCGACGCGGGCAGCGCGGCCCGGCGCGGATGCTCCTATGGATGTCAAGGGGTGTCGAGGGTGGTGAAGTCGGCGAGTAGGGCGGTGTGGACCTCGCGGACGACATAGCGCTTGAGGCATCGCATGATCTCTTTTTTGCTGAGGCCTTGTTTGGTGCGTTTGTCGAGGTAGGCGCGGGTGCGGGGTTCGTAGCGCATGCGGCTGAGCACGATCGTGTGCAGCGCGTTGTTCGCGGCTCTGTCGCCGCCGCGGTTGAGGCGGTGGCGGTCTGTGCGTCCGCTGCTGGCGGGGATGGGTGCGGCGCCGCAGAGGTGGGCCAGGGCGGCTTCGGAGCGCAGCCGGTCGGGGTTGTCGCCGGCGGTGGCCAGGAGTTGACCGGCGACCTCGGGTCCGACACCGAACAGGGCGCTGAGGGTGGGGGCGGTGCGGGCGACGGTGGGACGTAGTCGCTGGTCGGCGAGGGTGATCTCCGCGGTCAGGGCGTGGATCCGGGCGGCGATCGCGGCGAGGGAGGCTTTGGTGGCCTCGGCGGGGTCGCTGAGCCGGGTGTCGTCGTAGGTCAGGGCGGCGCAGTGGTTGATCAGGGCAGCGCCTGAGTAGCCGGCGAGTTCGGCGCGTAGCGGCTCGGGTGCGGCGGTGAGCAGACCGTGGAGCTGGTTGATCGCGGCGGTGCGGGCCTTGACCGCGCCGTTGCGGGCCACCCGCAGCGCGCGGATGGCCTCGACCGGTCCGGTTCGGGTCTTCGGTACGCCGCACGCTTGTCCAGACAGCGCGGCGCGGGCGGCGGCGAGCGCGTCGATCGGGTCGGACTTGCCCTTCACCCGGCGGGTCTTACGGTCTGGCCGGTCGACCTCGACGACGGTGATCTTCTGGCCGCTCAGGTAGCGGGCCAGGCCCGCGCCGTAGGCGCCGGTGCCCTCGACACCGACCTTCACCACCGTGCCGAAGGTGCGAAGCCACACCAGCAGCTGCTGGTAACCGGCCGCGGTGGCGGGGAACTGCTGATCACCGAGTACACGTCCGGTCTGGTCAACCACGGCCGCGTGGTGCGTTCTGCCGTGAGTATCGACGCCGCCGGTGACCTTGCGCTTCTTGGCTGTCATGCTGGAACCGTCGTCCCTTTCGCTTGCACCGAACAGGGTCGGCACGCACCGCTGGGACGGGCGGACAGGACAGTGGCGGGGCCTCTTGCACAGGCTCCTATCAGGTCACGACGCCCCTGCCAGTGACGTGCAGGAACGGGGCCACCCGGAACCGGTCGACGGATCCTCAGCAGGACAACATCGTCGGTCAGGCGGTGAGTCAGACCAGACCGGGTGACCCCACCCCTACATCCTCACTGTCAGGCGGCGGGGGTGGACTCCGGCTCGGTCGCCGGATCGGTGAGGGACAGCCGGCGGGTGGCCAGCCGCCAGCCGACCGCGTACAGCAGGGTGACCAGGCCGCAGCCGGCCAGCACGGTCCGCTCGCTCACGGTGTCCACCACGAGGGCCACCACCAGCTGGCTGACCGAGATGGCCAGCGTCGCCAGCATCATGTCGGTGGCGAAGACCCGGCCGCGCAACCGGTCCGGCACCTCGCCCTGGAGGGCGTAGTTGGACAGCACCCAGTTGCTGCCGCCGCCGAAGTGGGCGAGAAAGACGAGCACCAGCACCAGCGGGAACCAGCTGACCACCGAGGCGCCCAGGTAGGCCACGCCGTACAGGGACATCGACAGGGCCAGACCGGGCAGCAGCCAGGCCCGGTTGGTGAGCACCCGCCGCATCAGGATCGGCCCGACCAGGGCGCCCGCGCCCCGGGAGGCGAACAGCAGGCCGGTGCCGACCGCGCCGACCCCGTACACGCCGGCGAGCAGCGGAAACACGGTCAGCACGCCGTTACCCAGCCCGACCGCCGACTTAACGGTGACCAGCGCCAGCACCCGGGGCCGGTGGGCGATGTAGCGCAACGCCTCCCGGATCGCCGGCCAGGTCCGCTGGACCGGGCCGTCGGGCTCGCGAGCGGACTGCAACGGCCGGCGGATCAGGGCGGCCAGGCCCGCCGCGAGCGCCAGGCCGACCGCCGCCACCCAGAAGCAGGCGTACGGGCCGGCGGCGGCGCTCAGCATGCCGCCGAGCGAGGCGCCGACGACCGTCATGGTGCCCCAGGCGGATCCGGCGACGGCGTTGCCGGCGGCCAGGTCGTCCGGGTCGAGCACGTTGGGCAGGGCGGCCTGGGCGGCGGGCGAGTAGAAGGCCTTCGCCACCGCGACGGCGCCGATCGCCACCATCGCCAGCCAGGCCGTCCCGGCGCTGCGGACGCCGAGCAGCAGCAGGACACCGGCCAAGGCCGCCAGGTTGGCGATCATCATGATCTTCCGGCGGTCGAACCGGTCCGCGATGGTGCCGGTGTACGGCAGCATCAGCGCCACCGTGCCGGTGTCCACGGCGAGCACCAGCGCGCCCCACACCCCGCTGCCGGTCAGCTCGGGCAGCAGGACCAGCAGGGGCACCATCACGAACCAGTCCGCCCCGAAGACCACCAGCTCGGCGAGGAACAGGTTGCGGAAGTCGCGGTTGCGGACGAGGACCGAGAGGGTGGGTGACACGCCGGAACCCTATCGGGCCGGTCAGACGACCGTGCTGTGCCCGAGCAGCTGGGAGACCGTCACGAAGGTGTAGCCGCGGTCCCGCAGCCCGGTGATCATGTCCGGGAGCCCGCGGAGCGCGACCAGCCGCCGCTCCGTACCGACGTCGTGGCCGAGCAGGATGGTGCCGGGCTGCATGTCGGCGACGATCCGCCGGGCGTGGCCGGCCGGGTCGCCCGGGAACTCGCCCTCGACCATCTGCAGCGTCCACAGCACCAGCCGGTAGTTCAGCCGGGCGGCGGCGTGCAGCACCGCGCCCCCGAGGTGCCCCCACGGCGGGCGTACCAGTCGGGGCGGCACGCCGGTCACCTCGGCGATCGCGTCGTGGCTGCGCCGCAGGTCGTCGTAGGCGGCGTGCGCGTCGAGCCGGGCCAGGTCGTGGTGAGCCCAGCTGTGGTTGCCCACCTCGTGCCGGCCCAGCCGTCCGCGCAGCAGCGCCGCGTGCTCCCGGACCCGGGCGCCGACCAGGAAGAACGTGGCCGGTACGGCGTGCTCCTCCAGCGTGTCCAGCACCATCGGCGTCCACTGTGGCAGCGGGCCGTCGTCGAAGGTGAGCGCGACCAGCCGGTCGGTGGTGCGTACCCCCCAGGTGACCTCGACGGCGCCGGCACCGACCTCCTGGTGGCGGCTGCCCACGGTGGCGCTGGCCGGGCCGCCGGCGAGCGGGAGCCGCCGGTCGGCGATCCAGGCGGTCTCGGACGTGGCGGCGGCGCCCAGGGCGGCGCCGCCGGCCAGCAGGGCGGTCCGGCGCAGCACGGCCCGCCTGCCCCACCGGCCAGCACCGTCCGCCATGACCCCCGCCCCCGCTTCGGCCGATCGCCCCTCCCGGAGCGATCCGAGACTCACCGTATGTGACAACTCACTCACGGTACATCGTCGGACATCCGACGCGGGGCGGCCGGCACCGGCGGACGGCGACGGCCCCCGCGGACGGAAACGCCCCCGGCGGCGCTGGCCGGCCGGGGGCGTTTCCAGGTCACCCGCTCACTCGGTGGGCGGCAACGGTGACCGGCGGGTCTTCGGCAGGCGCAGCACCTCGAACTGGTCGGTCCCGTCGACCAGCGCCGCCGACGGCCGGACCGGCGGCGCCGCGACCGTCCGCTCGGCGGGGGCGACCCCGGCCTCCGCCCGCTGGTCGCCGCTGAAGGCCCCGACGGCCGCCGGGACCCCGGCCGGCGCCGACCCGGCGGCGGCGGAGCGACCGGTACCCCGGGCCCGCCGCTGCCGTAGCGACTCCTTGGTGCGCTCCACCATCGTGTAGAGCGTCGGCACCAGGATCAGGGTCAGCAGCGTCGAGCTGAGTAGGCCACCGATCACCACCACGGCCAGCGGCTGCGAGATGAAGCCGCCCTCGCCGGTGAGCCCGAAGGCCATCGGCAGCAGCGCGAAGATGGTCGCGACCGCGGTCATCAGGATCGGGCGCAGCCGGCGCCGGCCACCCTCGACCACCGCCTCGGTCACGCTCCGGCCCTGCGCCCGGTACTGGTTGATCAGGTCGAGCAGCACGATCGCGTTGGTGACCACGATGCCGACCAGCATCAGCACGCCGATCAGCGCCGGCACGCCCAGCGGCGTCCCGGTGGCCAGCAGCAGCCCGATGGCGCCGGTGGCGGCGAACGGGATGGAGATCAGCAGGATCAGCGCCTGGGTCAGGCTGCGGAACGTGCCTACCATGATCAGGAAGACGATCGCGATGGCGGCCAGCACGGCCAGCCCCAAGTCGGCGAAGGCGTCCTTCTGATCGGCGCTGACGCCACCCACGGCGAAGGTCGCCCCCGGCACGTCCAGCGCGTCCAGCCGCTTGTGCAGCTCCTGCGTGGTCGCGCCCAGGTTGGAGCCGGTGGCCGTACCGGTGACGGAGACGCTGCGCTCACCGTCGATCCGGGTGACCTGCTGCGGCCCCTCCACCTGGTTCACGTCGGCGATGTCGTCCAGCTTGACCCGGCCGACCGGCAGCGCCCGCAGCTCGGCCACGCTCATCGGCGGCCGGGCCCCGGTGCTCAGCACCACGTCCTGCTGCGTTCCGTCGAGGCCGACCTGGCCCAGCGGCGCGCCCCGGTACGCCTGGGCGACGAGCTGACCCACCGCCGCCTCGGTCAGCCCGGCGCGGGCCGCGGCCACCCGGTCGACGGTGACGTCGATCCGGGGCACCCGGTCGGCCAGGCTGGTGGAGACGTCCTCGACGCCCGGGGTGCCGGCCATCGCGTCCCGGGCGGCCTCGGCGGCCCGGGTCAGCACCTCGGCGTCGGCAGCCTGCACGACCACCTCGAGCTGGTTGGCGGAGGTGTTCTGCCCGGCGCCGAAGCTCAGCTCCCCGGCGTCGGAACCGAGGGCGTCGAACTCCTTGCGCAGGTCCCGCTTGACCTTCGCCGCGTCGGTGCCCTCGTCCAGCGCGACCGAGAAGGTGGCCGTGTTGTTGCCGCCGCCGCCCGCCCACGGCTGGTCGCTGCCGCCCGCGCTCACCTGGTACGTCTTGACGCCCTCGGTACGCGCCAGCACCGCCTCGACCTTCGCGGCCGCCTGGTCGGTGCCGGCGAGCCCGGTGCCGGCCGGCAGTTCCTGGCTGATGTTGAAGGTGTCCTGGCCGGAGTCGTCCAGGAAGTTGGTCTCCAGCTTCTGCGCCAGCCCGAACGTGCCGAGCAGCACCAGCAGCCCCAGCCCGACGGTGATCCAGCGGGTCTTCCGGGACCGGGTGGCGAACCCGATCGCCGGCAGGTACACCCGCTGGAGCGGGCTGCGCAGCTCCTTCTGCTCGGCGGCGCGGCGGGCCGCCGCGTCGTCCGCGCCGGCCCGGGGCGGCTTGAGGAACCAGTACGCCAACACCGGGATCACGGTCAGCGAGACCAGCAGGGAGGCGAGCAGGGCGACCGTCACGGTGATCGCGAACGGCGCGAAGAGCTGCCCGACGAAGCCGCCGACGAGTGCGATCGGCGCGAAGACGGCGACCGTGGTGAGCGTGGAGGCGGTCACCGCGCCGGCCACCTCGCGGACCGCGCCGAGGATGGCGTCCCGCTTCGGCTCGCCGTACTCCAGGTGCCGTTTGATGTTCTCCAGCACCACGATGGAGTCGTCGACCACCCGGCCGACGGCGATGGTCAGCGCGCCGAGGGTGAGCAGGTTGAGCGAGTAGTCGCCGGCCCAGAGCGCGATCAGCGCGACCAGCACGGACAGCGGGATGGAGACCGCGGTGACCAGCGTGGAGCGCAGCGAGAGCAGGAAGACCAGGATCACCACGACCGCCATCAGCAGGCCGAGCAGGCCCTCGGTGGTGAGGCTCTCGATGGACCGCTCGACGAACGGGGCCTGGTCGAAGACGACGGTCAGGTCCGCGCCGGAGGCCGACTTCAGGTCGTCGAGCCGGTCGCGGATCTCGTGGGAGATCGCCACGGCGTTGCCGTCAGGCGTGGCGGTGACGGCGATGCCCAGGCTGGGCCTGCCGTTGGTCCGGGTGATCGCGGTGGCCGGGGCGAGCTGCTGCTCGACCCGGGCCACGTCGCCGAGCCGGAGCGGGGCCGCGGGGGCGGTGGCCAGGACGATGCCGCGCAGGTCGTCGAGGGTCCGGACCGGGGTGCCGACCTGCACGGGAAGCGACCGGCTGCCGTCGGCGACCGCACCGGCCGGCACCGCGACGCCGTTGGTCTTCAGCGCCTCGGCGATCGCGGTGGGCGCGAGCCGGGCCGCGGCCAGCTTCGCCGGGTCCGGGGTGATCAGCACGACCTCGTCGCGGGTGCCGGTCACCTCGACCGTGCGGACCCCGTCCAGGCCCTCCAGCTCCGGTACGACGCTCTGGCGCAGCTTCTCCGCCAGGGCCCGCTCGTCGTCGCCGCCGGTCGCGGCGACCACCACGGCGGGCAGGTCGTCCGTGCTGCCGGCGATGACCTGCGGATCCACCCCGGCGGGCAGTTGGGCGTCGATCCGGCTCAGCGCGGTCTGCATCTTGTTCACCACGTCGTCCAGGTCGGTGCCGAACTCGTACTGCACCTGGACGGTGGTGGAGCCCTCACGGGAGGTGGAGGTGACCTTGTCCAGCCCCGGGATGCCCTGGAGGCTGTTCTCGATCGGTTCGGTGACCTGGGACTCGACGATCTCCGGCGCGGCGCCCGGGTACGCCGCCACGATGAACGCGGCGGGGAACTCCAGCGACGGCAGCAGCTGCTGCTTCAGCGACGGCACGGCGTACGCCCCGAACGCCGCGGTGACCAGCGCGATGAGGGCGACCAGCCCTCGGTTGGCGAGGCTGAATCTGGCGAGCAGCGACATCGGCGTGGCTCACTCCTGAGGAAGGGGTATACGGGGTAGGCAAAGTCTGCCCGACCCGATCTCCCCCGTCCGCCCCGCCCCCACCGGCGCGAGGACCGGTGGGGGTTAGGCGAGGTCGAGGGAGCGGGCGGCGGCCAGGGGGTCGTTGGCGATCGTGATCGGGGCGGGGGCCGTGGAGATGGCCCACTCGGGGTCCTTGAGGCCGTGGCCGGTGACCGTGCAGACCACCGTCGAGCCGGACGGCACCTTGCCGGCGGCGGCCTGCTGGAGCAGGCCGGCCACGCTGGCCGCGCTGCCCAGCTCGACGAAGACGCCCACCTCCCGGGCCAGCAGCCGGTACGCCGACAGGATCTCCCGGTCGGTGACCGCGGCGATCAGTCCCTGCGAGGCGTCCCGGGCGTCGACCGCCTTCGTCCAGCTCGCCGGGTTGCCGATCCGGATGGCGGTGGCGATGGTGGACGGCTCCGGCACCACCTGGCCGGTGACGATCGGCGCGGCGCCGGCGGCCTGGAAGCCGTACATCTTCGGGGACTTCGTGGCGTTGCCGTCGCGCACCTCCTCGGAGTAGCCCATCCAGTAGGCGGAGACGTTGCCCGCGTTGCCGACCGGCAGGCAGTGGATGTCCGGCGCGTCGCCGAGCGCCTCGATGATCTCGAAGGCGGCGGTCTTCTGCCCGTGCAGCCGGTCGATGTTGACCGAGTTGACCAGGGCCACCGGGTAGTCCTGGGCGAGCTTGCCGGCCAGCGCCAGGCAGTCGTCGAAGTTGCCCTGGACCTGGAGCAGCTTGGCGCCGTGCACCAGCGCCTGGGCCAGCTTGCCCAGCGCGATCTTGCCCTGCGGCACCAGTACCGCGCAGGTGATCCCGGCGCGGGCGGCGTACGCGGCGGCCGAGGCGCTGGTGTTGCCGGTCGACGCGCAGATGATCGCCTTGTCGCCGGCTCCCACCGCCTTGGAGACCGCGAGGGTCATGCCCCGGTCCTTGAACGAGCCGGTCGGGTTGGCCCCCTCGACCTTGAGGTGCACGTCGCAGCCGAGCCGGGCGGACAGCACCGGCGCGGGCAGCAGCGGGGTGTTCCCCTCGTGCAGGGTGACGACGGGGGTGGCGTCGGTGACCGGCAGTCGGTCCCGGTACGTCTCGATCAGACCCCGCCACATGTCGCTCTCCTCGCCTCTACCGGCCGCTGTCGCCCGTCAAGCCTGGACCAGCGTCCCGGGCCGCCGCCCGGCACACCCGCCCTTAACCACCTGACGGGACACCGCCTACAGCCCGCCCTCGACCCGCAGCACGCTCGTCACCGAGCGGACGATCTCCAGCCCGCGCAGCGCGCGGACGGTGGCCGCGAGCGCGGCGTCCGGCGCGACGTGCGTGACGATGACCAGTTCGGCGTCGGAGCCCCGGCCGGCCGGGCCGCCACCCGCCGGGCCCTGCCGCACGGTGGCGATGGAGACCTCGTGCCGGGCGAAGACCCCGGCCACCGCCTCCAGCACGCCGGGACGGTCGGCCACGTCGAGGCTGATGTGGTAGCGGGTCAGCGCCTCGCCCATCGGCCGCACCGCCAGGTCGGCGTACGCCGACTCGCTGGCCGCGTGCACCCCGGCGATCCGGTTGCGGGCCACCGCCACCACGTCGCCGAGGACGGCGCTGGCGGTCGGCGCGCCGCCCGCACCCCGACCGTAGAACATCAACTGCCCGGCCGCCTCCGCCTCGACGAAGACCGCGTTGAACGCGTCACCGACGCTCGCCAGGGGGTGGGTCAGCGGGATCATCGCCGGGTGCACCCGGACGCCGACCGACTCCCGGCCCGCCGCGTCGGTGTTGCGGGCGGCGATGCAGAGCAGCTTGATCGTGCAGCCCATCGCCTTGGCGCTGGCCACGTCGGCGGCGGTCACCTCGGTGATGCCTTCCCGGTGCACGTCGGCGGCGGTGACCCGGGTGTGGAACGCCAGCGAGGCGAGGATGGCGGCCTTGGCGGCGGCGTCGAAGCCCTCCACGTCGGCCGTCGGGTCCGCCTCCGCGTACCCGAGCGCGGTGGCCTCCTCCAGGGCCTCGGCGAAGCCGGCGCCGGTGGCGTCCATCGCGGAGAGGATGAAGTTGGTGGTGCCGTTGATGATGCCGGTGACCCGGTTGATCCGGTCTCCGTGCAGCGACTCGCGCAGCGGGCGCAGCAACGGGATCGCCCCGGCGACGGACGCCTCGTAGTAAAGGTCGGCCCCGCCCTCGGCGGCCGCGTCGTGCAGCGTCGCGCCGTCCTCGGCGAGCAGCGCCTTGTTGGCGGTGACCACGCTCTTGCCGGCCCGCAACGCCTCGACCAGCCAGCCCCGGGCCGGCTCGATGCCGCCGACGACCTCCACCACGACGTGCACGTCGTCCCGCTTGATCAGGCCGAGCGGGTCGGTGGTGAACAGGGCGGGGTCGACCGGCAGGTCGCCGCGGTCCCGCCCGACCCGGCGCACGGCGATGCCGGCGATCTCCAGCGGGGCGCCGATCCGGGCGGCGAGGTCGGCCGACTGCTCGTGCAGCAGCCGCACCACGTCGCTGCCGACCGTGCCGCAGCCGAGCAGCGCCAAGCGAACGGGTGAGGTCATCCGACATCCAATGCGAGCAGGTCCTCTTCGGTCTCCCGGCGGACGATCAGCCGGGCCCGACCGTCGCGTACGGCGACGACCGGGGGCCGCGGAACATGGTTGTAGTTGCTGGCCATGCTCCGGCAGTACGCCCCGGTGCCGGGCACCGCGACAAGATCTCCGGGCTGCACGTCGGCGGGCAGGAATTCATCCTTCACCACGATGTCCCCGGACTCACAGTGCTTTCCCACCACGCGGGCGAGCAGCGGCTCCGCCACCGACGCCCGGTTGGCCACCGTCGCCGAGTACGACGCGTCGTACAGCGCGGTACGGATGTTGTCGCTCATCCCGCCGTCGACGCTCACGTACGTCCGGATCCCGTCGACGTCCTTGACCGTGCCGACCTCGTAGAGCGTGAAGACGGCGGGTCCGACGATGGCCCGGCCCGGCTCGATGGACAGGTGCGGCACGGTCAGCTTCTCCGCCGCGCACTCCCCGTCGACGATCTTGCGGAGCCGCTTCGCCAGCTCGTGCGGCGCGGCCGGGTCGTCCTGGGTGGTGTACGCGATGCCGAAGCCGCCGCCCAGGTCCAGCTCGGGCAGCTCCACGCCCCGGGCGTCGCGGATCTGCGCCTGGAGGCCGAGTACCCGGCGGGCGGACACCTCGAAGCCACTGGCGTCGAAGATCTGCGAGCCGATGTGCGAGTGCAGGCCGCGCAGTTCCAGCACGCCCTCGTCGAGGACCTTGAAGGCCGCCGCCGCGGCCGCCCCGCCGGCGAGCGAGAAACCGAACTTCTGGTCCTCGTGCGCGGTGGCGATGAACTCGTGGGTGTGCGCCTCGACGCCGACCGTCACCCGGATCAGCACCTTGGGGCGGACGCCGCGCTCGCGGGCCAGCGCGGTGAGCCGGTCGATCTCGGCGAACGAGTCGAGGATGATCCGGCCCACCCCGGCGTCGAGGGCCCGGGCCAGCTCGGCCAGGGACTTGTTGTTGCCGTGGAAGCCGATCCGCTCCGCCGGCATCCCGGCCGACAGCGCGGTGGCCAGCTCGCCGCCGGTGCAGACGTCGAGGAACATGCCCTCCTCGGCGATCATCCGGACCACGGCGCGGCAGAGGAACGCCTTGCCGGCGTAGTAGACGTCGGCGTCCGGGAAGGCGGCCCGGAACTCCCGGCAGCGCGACCGCAGGTCGTCGGAGTCGAGGACGTACACCGGGGTGCCGTACTCCGCGGCGAGGTCGCGGACGCCCAGGCCCGCGACCTCCAGCGCGCCGTCGGCGGCGCGGGCGACGTTGCGCGGCCAGAGCTGCGGCACCAGGGCGTTGACGTCGCCCGGGGGCCGCAGCCAGGGCGGCCGGCTGCCGATGTCGCCGTGCAGGGCACCGGCCTCATGAGCACGCATGGGTGGGCTACATCCTCTCCGGGGCGGAGACGCCGAGCAGGCGCAGGCCGTTGGCGATGACCACCCGGGTGGCGTCGTTCAGCCAGAGCCGGGCCCGGTGCAGGTCGGTGACCTCCTCGTCGCCGCGCGGCAGGATCCGGCAGTTGTCGTAGAACCGGTGGTACGCCCCGGCCAGCCGCTCCAGGTAGCGGGCGACCAGGTGCGGCCCGCGCAGCTCCGCCGCGGAGGCGACCACGGCGGGGAACTCGGCGAGCGCCTTGAGCAGCTCGTTCTCCTTCTCGTGGGAGAGCAGCCCGGCGTTCAAGTCGGCGGCGTCACCCCGGGTCAGCCCCACCTCGGCGGCGTTGCGCCCGACGCTTGCGGTCCGGGCCGCGACGTACTGGACGTAGTAGACCGGGTTGTCGCGGGTGGCCCGGGTCCACAGCTCCACGTCGATGTCGATCGGCGAGTCGCTGGAGTAGCGGGCGAGCGCGTAGCGCGAGGCGTCCACGCCGATCGCGTCGACCAGGTCCTCCAGGGTGACCACGGTGCCGGCCCGCTTGCTCATCCGCACCGGAGCGCCGTCGCGGACCAGGTTGACCAACTGGCCGATGAGGATCTCCAGGTTGCGCTCCGGGTCGTCGCCGAAGCAGGCGGCCATCGCCTTCATCCGGCCGATGTAGCCGTGGTGGTCGGCGCCCAGCATGATCACCACGCGCTCGAACCCGCGCTCGCGCTTGTCCAGGTAGTACGCGCAGTCGGCGGCGAAGTACGTCCACTCGCCGTTGGACTTGCGCAGCACCCGGTCCTTGTCGTCGCCGAAGTCGGTGGTGCGCAGCCAGGTCGCGCCCTCGGACTCGAAGACGTGTCCCTGCTCGCGCAGCCGGGCCAGTGCCTGGTCCAGCTCGCCCCGGTCGTGCAGGTCCTTCTCGTTGAAGTAGGTGTCGAACTCGACGCCGAAGTCGCGCAGCGAGGACTTGATCTCCTCGAACATGAGCGCGACGCCCTCGACCCGGAACACCTCCTGGGCGGCGGCGTCGTCCAACTCCAGCACGTCCGGCCGGCGCTGGGCCACCTCGGCGGCGATCTCCGCGATGTACGCCCCGCCGTAGCCGTCCTCCGGGGCCGGTTCGCCCTTGGCGGCGGCGAGCAGCGACCGGGCGAACCGGTCGATCTGGGAGCCGGCGTCGTTGAAGTAGTACTCGGTGCCGACCTCCGCCCCGGTGGCGCGGAGCAGCCGGCTGAGCGCGTCGCCGACGGCCGCCCAGCGGACCCCGCCGATGTGCACCGGGCCGGTCGGGTTCGCCGAGACGAACTCCAGGTTGATCTTCTGCCCGGCGAGGGTGTCGCTGCGGCCGTAGTCCGGGCCGGCCTCGACGATCACCTTGGCGAGCTGGCCGGCGGCGGCCGCGTCGAGCCGGATGTTCAGGAAGCCCGGGCCGGCGATCTCCACCGACTTGATCCCGGGCGCCTGGCCGAGCCGCTCGGCAAGGGCGGTGGCCAGCTCCCGCGGGGGCACGCCCACCTTCTTGCTGAGCTGGAGCGCCAGCGTCGAGGCGTAGTCGCCGTGCTCGGGGTTGCGGGGTCGCTCCAGGACGGTCTGCGCGGGCAGCGCGGCGGGATCCAGCCCCCGGTCGGTGAAGACGGCGCGGGCTGCGGAGAGGACGACCTCGGCGAGTTCTGCGGGAGTCACCGACCCATGTTATCGGGGGTAGACTCGGGCACCGCGGCGGCGACCCAGCATGTGAACGGCCCGCCAGCTCCCTGACCGACCGACCTGACGAGGCACGATGAGCATCAGCACCCCGGGCGGCCCGGAACGCCGCCCGACCGTGGTCAGCACCGGCAAGAAGCCGGCGGCCGGCCGGCCGGCCGCTGCCGACAAGCCGTCCGGTGGTAAGGCCGGGGCGGGCAAGGGCACTCCGCGGCAGACCGCCGGCGGCAAGGGCCGCAAGCCGGTCGCGCCGGTCAAGGTCAGCCAGGGCCGCTCGTGGGGCCCGATCGCCCTCTTCGTCGCCGTCGGCGTGCTCGCCGCCGGCATCATCGGCGTCGGCGCGTGGGCGGTGTACCGGGGCTCGCAGCCGTGGCAGGAACGGGCCGACGCGATCAACGGCGTGGTCGACTACCGCAAGACGGACAAGGCGCTGGTCGAGGGCGGCAAGCACCAGCAGGGCGCGATCAAGTACGACGTCCTCCCGCCGGTCGCCGGCCCGCACAACCCGTCCTGGCAGAACTGCATGGGCGACGTCTACGACGCCCCGATCGCCAACGAGCACGCGGTGCACAGCCTGGAGCACGGCACGGTCTGGATCACCTACCGTCCGGACCTGCCGGCCGACCAGGTGGCCAAGCTCAAGGCCAAGGTGCAGGGCAAGGAGAAGCTGATGCTCAGCCCGTTCGAGGGGCTGGACAAGCCGATCTCGCTGCAGGCCTGGGGCTTCCAGCTCAAGGTCGACAACGCCGACGACGGCCGGATCGACGACTTCATCAAGACCCTGCGGGTCAACGCCTCGATCGAGGGCCCGAACGCCAACTGCGCCCAGGGCGTCACCGCGACCGGCACCACGCCGCGTGACCTGGGCAACGCCGCGGACCAGCCGACCCAGTAAGGACTCCGATGACTGCTCCCGTCACGACGGCCAGCGCGCCCGACGAGACCCCGGTCACCGCCGACGGCGGCCGGGGGGCCGCGCGCCGGTTCGGCACGCTGGCGTTGGCCGCCGCCGTCGTGGTCGGCCTTCTTCTCGGGTACGCGGGCGGCCTGCTCACCCCGACCGTCACCCGGCCGGGTGACAACTCGGCCGAGGCGGGTTTCGCCCGGGACATGAGCACCCACCACGCCCAGGCGGTGCAGATGGGGCTGATGGCCTTCCAGCAGGGCGAGGATCCCGAGGTACGCCAGATCGGCGGCGACATCGCCACCGGCCAGCAGGGCGAGATCGGCACCATGCAGACCTGGCTGCGGCTGTGGAAGCTGGACCCGACCGGCGACCAGCCGGCGATGGCCTGGATGCCGGACGGCGCCGGGCTGGTGAAGGACGGCCTGATGCCCGGCATGGCCACCCCGGCGGAGATCACGAAGCTGAGCCAGTCGCGGGGGCGCGAGTTCGACGTGCTCTTCCTGCAGCTGATGATCCGGCACCACCTCGGCGGGATCCACATGCTCGAGGGCATCCTCGACGAGGGGCACGACGACGACGTGCTGAAGGTCGCGCAGACCATGAAGAACACCCAGCAGACGGATCTCACCAACCTCCAGGCGGCGCTCAAGCGCCTGGGCGGCTGATCCGTCGTACCGTCCCGCACCGAGGGGCCCGCGTCGTCCGCGACGCGGGCCCCTCGGCGTCTCCGACCGTACCTGTCCCGTTATGGCACTTTATAACGGTTTGCACTCTGCGACCGATTGCGCTGCTTGGAGACTTTTCTCCCCACATATCGTGACCAGTTGCGATTCGGGCTCGTTGCGCAGGACGTGGGGGTTGCACTCAGAGACGCAGGACGCTCGGTCACCAGTTGGTGCCGGCGCCACACCATCGGCGGTGACGGGGCGGTGGCAGCCGTCCGTCGCGGACAGCGGCAGGGCGAGTCGGGAACGCTCAGCCGCGAACAGGAACTCGAACTGATCGACGTGCTGCGGGGCGTCCACCCCGACGAGTTCGGCCTGGACGAGGAGCTCTGGACGCGACAGAGCCTGACCACCCTCATCCAGCGCCGGTTCGATCTGACCATGGACGCCGGCACGGTCGGGGCGTACCTGCGGGCCTGGGGGTTGGGTCCGCGGGAGCCCCGGGAGCGCGCCTGTGGGCTCTGTGTGGGCGCGGTCGAGCGGTGGGTGCGCGGGGAGTACCCGACCATCACCCGGGCCGCCCAGGAGCACCTCGCCGACGTCTACTGGATCGGCCGGGTACGCCTGCGCGGCACGATGCCGGCGGCGGACGTGGTCTCCGCGGTCTCCTCCCGGGGCCGGGTGCGCTTCATGATCACCACACCCACGGTCGACCCGCCACTACCCCGCGACTTCGTGCTGCGGCTCAGCGGGGCCGAGGAGCGGACGGCGCACCTGATCGTGGACGGCTCCTGGCCGAAGAACGAGTGGCCGCGCCGCCTCCCCCGCCGCATCGTCCTGCACCCCCTCCCCAGCTGCGGCCGCGCTGTGGCCGCCGCCTGACCCCCCAACCCCCCACCCCGTCAACTCCGTTGATCATGAGGTTGGCGGGGGCCGGGGAGATCCACTCGCCCGTCAACCTCATGATCAACGCAGGTGGGCGGCGCGGGAGGGGTCGGTGGGTGTCGATTCGGTGATCCCGGGAGGGGTTTGCTACTCTTCTCGGGTCGCTGAGCCCCCGTAGCTCAGGGGATAGAGCACCGCCCTCCGGAGGCGGGGGCGCAGGTTCGAATCCTGCCGGGGGCACAACAAACGAACGACAAACGCCCTGCCACTCGGCAGGGCGTTTGTCGTGTGCCACCCCAGCCGACCTGCCCCGCCGCTGCCACGTCACGGCCAGCCGAGGGCTGGCATCGACCCGGCGCGAGCGGGGCCGGCGGTGTCGGGCGGCGGGACGCACGATGCCTCAGGTGGCCGGTGTGGACAGCGTGACGGCATGGTGACGGAGAGCACGCGGATATTGCGGGATTGTTACCCGCGCGGGCCTCCCAGCACTTGCGAATGGCCTTCTCGTCGGAATACGTTGCCGACGGCAACAAAAACAGTGAAGGCCATCCCCCCCCGGAGGCATCCATGACGTTGGCGAGGTGGTACGAGCGATGAGCGACGTGCCCATCCTCCTGGAGATGCGTTCCATCACCAAGGAGTTTCCCGGAGTCAAGGCCCTCTCCGACGTCAACCTGGTGGTTCGCGCCGGCGAGATCCACGCCATCTGCGGTGAAAACGGTGCCGGCAAGTCCACGCTGATGAAGGTCCTCAGCGGGGTCTACCCGTACGGCACGTACGACGGTCAGATCATCTACCAGGGTGCGGAGACGCGGTTCTCCGACATCCGCTCCAGCGAGCACGCCGGGATCGTGATCATCCACCAGGAGCTCGCGCTCATCCCGGACATGTCGATCGCCGAAAATATCTTCCTCGGCAACGAACCCCGCAAGCGCGGTGCGATCGACTGGAAGTCCGCGAACCGGATGGCGCTGGACCTGATGGCCCGGGTCGGCCTGCAGGAGGACCCGGACACCCTGATCAAGGACATCGGGGTCGGCAAGCAGCAGCTCGTGGAGATCGCCAAGGCGTTCGCCAAGGACGTGAAGCTGCTCATCCTGGACGAGCCGACCGCCGCGCTGAACGAGGCCGACTCGCGGCACCTGCTGGACCTGCTGCGCGGTTTCCGCTCGCGCGGCATCACCTCGATCATGATCTCGCACAAGCTGAACGAGATCGAGGCGATCGCCGACCAGATCACGATCCTGCGCGACGGCCGGACCGTGGAGACGCTGGACGTCAAGGCGGACGGCGCCGACGAGGACCGGATCGTGCGGGGCATGGTCGGTCGCGAGCTGAGCAGCCGGTTCCCGGACCACACCCCGAAGATCGGCGAGGTCTTCTTCGAGGTCCGCGACTGGAACGTCCGGCACCCGATCTCCGCCGAACGGCAGGTCTGCAAGAACGAGAGCTTCGTCGTCCGCCGCGGCGAGATCGTGGGCTTCGCCGGGCTGATGGGCGCGGGTCGCACCGAGCTGGCGATGAGCGTCTTCGGCCGGTCCTACGGCGTCTACGAGTCCGGCACGATCAGCAAGGACGGCAAGGAGATCGTGCTCAAGTCGGTGGCGGACGCGATCGCCCACGGCCTGGCGTACGTCAGCGAGGACCGCAAGGCGATCGGCCTCAACCTGCTCGACGACATCAAGGCCTCCACGGTGGCCGCCAAGCTGTCGAAGATCACGAAGCACGGCGTCCTCGACGAGGTCGCGGAGTACCAGGCGGCCGAGGCGTACCGCAAGGAACTGCGGACCAAGGCCCCGACGGTCGACGAGAGCGTCTCCAAGCTCTCGGGCGGCAACCAGCAGAAGGTCGTGCTGGCGAAGTGGATGTTCACGGACCCCGACCTGCTGATCCTCGACGAGCCGACCCGCGGCATCGACGTGGGCGCCAAGTACGAGATCTACGGCATCATCCAGCGGCTCGCCGACCAGGGGAAGGGCGTCGTCGTCATCTCCTCGGAGCTGCCTGAGCTGATCGGGCTCTGCGACCGCATCTACACCGTGTTCGAAGGCACCATCACCGGCGAGATCGACCGGCAGGACGCGGACCCGGAGACCCTCATGAAGCAGATGACCTCGACGAAGAAGATGCAGACACGATGAGCCGACTTAAGGACCTGCAGAAGAACCTCTTCGGAGGCACCACGTCCAATGCCCGTCAGTTCGGGATGATCTTCACTCTGGTGGCGATCGTCGTCCTGTTCCAGGTGCTGACCGACGGGCTGACGCTGCGATCGGACAACCTGATCGCGCTGTTCAACCAGAACTCGTACATCCTCATCCTGGCCATCGGCATGCTGATGGTGATCGTCGCCGGCCACATCGACCTCTCGGTCGGCTCGATCGCCGCCTTCACCGGCATCCTGGTCGCCAAGTCGATGGCGGAGTGGTCGCTGCCCTGGCCGGTCGCCATCCTGTTCGGCCTCGCGATCGGCGCGGTGATCGGCGCCTGGCAGGGCTTCTGGGTGGCCTACATCGGGGTGCCGGCGTTCATCGTCACCCTGGCGGGCATGCTGCTCTTCCGAGGCGGCAATCAGTTCATCGGCAACGCGAACACCATCCCGGTGCCCGAGGGCTTCCGGGTGATCGGCTCCGGGTTCCTGCCCGAGGTCGGCCCGGACACCGGCTACAACAACATGACCCTGCTGCTCGGCCTCGCCGCCTGCGTGGCCGTGGTGTGGCGGGAGTTCCAGTCGCGCAAGACGCGCCGGGAGATGGACGCCGACCCGGCCCCGATGTGGATCTCGCTGCTGCGGCTGGCCGTGATGGTCGGTGTGATCGTCTTCGCCTCGCTGCGCTTCGCCAGCGGCCGGGTCGGCACCAGCTTCCCGGTCTCCGGCATCATCCTGGTGGCGCTGGTCCTGGCCTACTCCTTCTACACCCGCAACACCGCCGGCGGCCGGCACATCTACGCGGTCGGCGGCAACTCCCGGGCCGCGGAGCTGTCCGGTGTGAAGCTCAAGCGGGTCAACTTCTTCGTCATGATGAACATGTCGGTCCTGGCCGCACTGGCCGGCATGATCTTCGTGGCCCGTTCGGCGGCCTCCGGCCCGCAGGACGGCAACGGCTGGGAACTGGACGCGATCGCCGCGGTCTTCATCGGTGGCGCGGCCGTCTCCGGCGGTATCGGCACCATCAGCGGCTCGATCGTCGGTGGTCTGGTCATGGCCGTGCTCAACAACGGCCTGCAGCTCCTGGGCGTCGGCACCGACCGGGTCCAGATCATCAAGGGCCTGGTCCTGCTGCTGGCCGTCGCGATCGACGTCTACAACAAGAGCCAGGGGCGCTTCTCGGTCATCGGGAGCATCACGCGCTCGTTCCGTCGTGACACACCAACCCCACCCACGTCATCGTCCGACGCGGAGCGCGAGCCCGCCCGGACGGCGGTGTCCGGCTGACGGCCACCGGACCTCTCCCCCGTATCACCTCTCCAGAAGGGTTCTACCCAGTCATGCGCAATCTCATTGGCAAGTCGGTGGCCATCGGTGCCATCGCGGCGCTCGCTCTCACCGCGACCGCCTGCGGCTCCGGCCGCGACGGGGACTCCGGCGGCTCGAAGGGTGACACCAAGGGCTTCGCGGCGGACTCCCTGATCGGCGTCGCCCTGCCGTCGAAGACCTCGGAGAACTGGGTCCTCGCCGGTGACCTGTTCACCAACGGCCTCAAGGACGCCGGTTTCAAGAGCGACGTCCAGTACGCCGGCGCGTCCACCACGGTCGCCGACCAGCAGGCGCAGATCACCGCCATGGTGACCAAGGGCGCCAAGGTCATCGTCATCGGCGCGACCGACGCCGCGCAGCTGTCGACCCAGGTCGCCGCGGCGCACCAGGCCGGCGCGAAGGTCATCGCGTACGACCGCCTGATCACCAACACCCCGGACCTCGACTACTACGTCGCGTTCGACAACTTCAAGGTCGGCCAGCTCCAGGGCCAGGCCCTGCTGGACGGCATGAAGGCCAAGAAGCCGAACGGCCCGTACAACATCGAGCTCTTCTCCGGCTCGCCGGACGACAACAACGCCGGTGTCTTCTTCAACGGCGCGATGAGCGTGCTCAAGCCGGAGATCGACAAGGGCAACGTGGTCGTCGCCTCGAAGCAGACCGACGTCAAGCAGACCGCCATCCAGGGCTGGAAGGCCGAGGGTGCGCAGGCCCGCATGGACCAGCTGCTGACCTCGACCTACGGCAGCAAGGAGCTGGACGGCGTCCTCTCCCCGAACGACACGCTGGGCCGCGCGATCATCACCTCGATCAAGGGTGCCGGCAAGCCGATCCCGGTCGTCACCGGCCAGGACTCCGAGGTCGAGTCGGTCAAGTCGATCATGGCTGGCGAGCAGTACATGACGATCAACAAGGACACCCGGAACCTGGTCAAGCAGACCATCGAGATGGTGAAGGCCCTGCAGGCCGGTAACACCCCCGAGGTCAACGACACCAAGTCCTACAACAACGGCAGCAAGGTCGTGGACACCTACCTGCTCCCGCCGGTCGCCGTCACCAAGGCGAACGCGGCCGAGGCGTACGCGAACGACCCGAAGCTCGCGCCGCTCACCAAGTAAGCACCACCGGCTAGTCAGCGACGAACGTCGGGTCCCGGAATCCTCCTTCCGGGACCCTTCGTCGTCATGGCGGCCGACAACCGACCGGAAGGAGGCCCGACCGTGACGACACCCCTGCGGTCCGGTGTCCCCCGGCCGGGCCGGAACCCGTCGTTCCCCATGCCGTCGTCGCCGGGCGCCAGCCAGGAGGAGATCCGCCGGCTGAACCTCGGCGCCGTGCTGCGCCACGTCCACGTGCACGGTCCGACCTCCCGGGCGGAGCTGACCACCCGGCTCGGCCTCAACCGCAGCACCATCGGCGCGCTCGCCGCGGACCTCGCCGCCACCGGCCTGGTCACCGAGGAGGCGCCGACCACCGCCCGCCGGGCCGGACGCCCCTCGCTGGTGGTGAGCCCCCGCTCCGACCGCGTCTACGCGCACGCGCTGAGCATCGAGGCGGACCAGCTGCGCGCCGCCCGCATCGGCCTCGGCGGTCGCATCCTCGACCTCCGGGAGGCCGCCCGCCCCTGCGGCATGTCGGCCCTCGACGCCGTCGGCCCGCTGGCCGAGCTGGTCCGCGACATGGAACGCGCCGTCGCCGCGGACGCGGTGTTCGTGGGCGGCGCGGTCGCCGTCGGCGACACCAGCCGCGACCGCCAGGGACGGATCCGCATCGGTGGCGGCGACGAGGCGCTCGGCGCCGCGCTCGGGGCCGAGCTCACCGGCGGGCCGGGCTTCGTCGCCGCCGACATGGCCGACATCGCCGGCCTCGCCGAACACGTACGCGGCGTGGCGGCGGGCGTCGACGATCTCATCTACCTGCACGGGGACCTCGGGGTCAGCGCCGGCATCATCATCGGCGGCCGGCTGGTCATCGGCCACCGCGGACACAGCGGCAAGGTCGGCCACATGGTGGTCAACCGGGACGGCCTGCCCTGCGGGTGCGGCTCACGCGGCTGCTGGGAGACCGAGATCGGCGCGGCGGCGCTGCTGCGGCACGCCGGCCGGAATCCGGAGGACCGCGCCGCGGTCGCCGAGGTCCTGCGCGCCGCCGCCGACGCCGAACCCACCGCCCTGGCGGCGGTCCAGCAGGTCGCCGACTGGCTCGGTTTCGGCGTGGCCAATTTGGTCAACGTGGTCAACCCGGACACCGTCGTGTTCGGCGGCTACCTGCGCGAGGTCTACGCCGCCGGCGCCGACACGGTCCGCCGCCGCCTGGACGAGATGGCCCTGCCCGCCTCCCGCGAGCACGTACGGTTGCGGGCGGCCGCGCTCGGCCGCGACGCGCCCCTGATCGGCGCCGCCGAACTGGCCTTCGACAAGCTGCTCGCCGACCCGCTCAACGCCGGCGGCACGGGCCAGCCGGGACTCGGGCCCGCCCAGACCCCGACCTGACGGGCGCGGCCCGGCAGGCGTCCGAAGCCGGTGGGCGGATCGTCAGCCGCCCGCTCGGCGGGCCCGGGCCCGGCGCTTTCCCTCGTGCATGGCCTGCACCCGGGCCACCGGGATGGTCCGCCCCTCGGCGACCAGGTCGGCGGGGAGCCGCTGCGGCGTGGGCATCGCCGCCGCCCACGGATCCCGCTCGACGACCAGCGCCGGGACGGTCCGCACGGTGAAGTCCGCCGGTGTGACCGTGGGCAGGTCGTCCCAGGCCACCGGGAAGGAGACCGGCAGGCCGGGCCGGATCCGCGGGCTGTACGCGGCGACCACGGTCGCCCCGCCGGCCCGGGTCGGGTCAATGAAGACCCGGCCGCGCCGGTCCTCCCGGATGAAGGCGGTGGTGGCCAGCGTCGGGTCGAGTCGTTCGGTGTGCACCGCGAGGGCCCGGGTGGCCGCCGCCGCCTCCTCCGCGGTGGTCTCCCCGACGACCGGCACGAAGACGTGCAGGCCCTTCGCTCCGCTGGTCTTCACCGCCGCGGTCAGGCCGACCCCGGCGAGCGCCCGCCGGACCAGCTCGGCGGCCCGGACGACGGTGCCGAACGGGCCGCCCTCCGGCGGGTCGAGGTCGAGCACCAGATGGGTGGGACGGTCGGGTTGCGTCGCCGTGCCGAGCGTCGGGTGGTACTCGACCGCCCGCTGGTTGGCGAACCAGAGCAGGGTGCGCCGGTCGTCGCAGAGCGCGTACGACACCTGCCGGTGCGACGCCTCGGCCCAGACCGCGGTGCGGCGTACCCATTCCGGGGTGTACTTCGGCAGGTTCTTCTGCATGAACGGATCCTGCCCGCGAAGCAGCCGGATCACCGACAGGGGCCGGTCCCGCAGGCCGGGCAGGATCCGGTCGCGCACCGCGTCCAGGTAGTCGACCAGGTCCCGCTTGGTGACGTCCCCGCCGACGAGCAGCGGTTGGTCCAGGTTGGTCAGTGCGACCCCGTCCCGGGTCTCGTCCGCCCCGCTCATCCGCCCACCTTGCCGCCCGTACCGGCCGGTGGCAACCCGACGCGGCGGTCAGCCGGTGAACGGGTTTCCGCCGGCGGCCAGCGCGGTCAGCACCTCGGCGGCCCGTCGCCGGGCGGCGTCGTACACGCCGGAGCCGAGACTGACCCGGGCCACCCCGAGCCGGGCCAGCTCCGCCACCCCGGGCGTGCCGGGGCGCAGGAGCACGTTCACCGGACCGTCGACCGCCGCCACGAACCGCCCGATCAGCTCCGGGTCGGCGAGCATGATCGGGTACACGCAGTCGGCGCCGGCCGCCCGGTAGCGGCGGGCCCGGCCGACCGCCTCGTCGAACCCCGCGGCGTGCTCGCCGGTGGCGCGCAGGAAGACGTCCACCCGGGCGTTGACCACCAGGTCGGGCCCGGCCGCCGCCCGGACGGCGGCGAGCAGCTCGGCCTGCTCGTCCACGTCGCACACCCGTTTCGTACGCGGGTCGGAGTCCTCCAGGTTCAGCCCGCCAGCGCCGGTGGCGAGCAGCCGGTCGACCAGTTCCGCCGGGCGCAGCCCGTACCCGCGCTCCAGGTCGGCGGTGACCGGGACCGGGACGGACCGGACCACCCGGGCCACCGCGTCGAGCATCTCGGCGACCGGGGTGGCCTCGCCGTCGGCGTGGCCGAGCGACTCGGCGACGGCGGCGCTGCTGGTCGCGACCGCCGGGAATCCGGCGGCGGCGACCGCCCGGGCCGACCCGGCGTCCCAGGCATTCGGCAGCATCAGCGGGTCGCCGGGGCGGTGCAGGGCGCGCAGCGTGGCGGGGGTACGGGAGTCGGTCATGCCCCGATTGTCGGCCGGCCGGCGGTCCACCCTTAAGCTCCAATCCTGTGCCGATGGACTGGGCCGATTTCGGCGTCGACCTGCACCTGGAGCTGGACGCCACCGGCGGCCGGCGGGCCGGGCTGGAGCGGGCGTTGCGCGCCGCGATCCGCGACGGCCGGTTGCCCCCGTCGACCCGGCTGCCGGCGACCCGCGCACTCGCCGCCGAGCTGGGTGTCGCCCGGGGCACGGTCAGCGCCGCCTACGACCAGCTGGTCGCCGAGGGTTGGCTGGTGGCCCGTGTCGGCGCGGGCACCGAGGTCAGCCCGCAGCGACCGGCGGCCCCACCGGGTCCCGCCCCGGCGCCGGTCACCGCCCCACCCCGGTACGACCTGCGGCCGGGCAGCCCCGACGTGGGCGCCTTCCCGGTCGCCGCCTGGTCGCGGTCCACCCGCCGGGCGCTGGCCACCGCCCCGGCGACCGCGTACGGCTACGGCGACCCGCGCGGCCGGCCCGAGCTGCGCGCGGCGCTCGCCGGGTACCTGGGCCGGGCCCGGGGGGTGCTGACCGACCCGGAGCGGATCGTGGTCACCACCGGGTACGTCCAGGCTCTCGTCCTGCTCACCACCGTGCTCCGGGACGCCGGCCGGCCGGTGCTGGCGATGGAGGACCCGGGGCTGCCGTTCCACCGGGAGGTCGTGCGCCGCCAGGGCGGCCTGGTGCTGCCGCTGCCGGTGGACGACCGGGGTGCCCGCACCGAGCTCCTCGGCACGGGCGAGCTGGCCGACGTCGCGGCGGCGGTGCTGACCCCGGCGCACCAGTACCCGACCGGGGTGACCCTGCACCCGGCCCGCCGGCACGCGCTGACCGGCTGGGCCCGGGACGCGGGCGCCCTGGTCGTCGAGGACGACTACGACGGCGAGTTCCGCTACGACCGGCAGCCGGTGGGCGCCGTCCAGGGCACCGCGCCCGAGCAGGTCGCCTACGTGGGCACCGCCGCGAAGACGCTGGGGCCGGCGCTGCGGCTGGCCTGGCTGGTGCTGCCGACCCGGCTGGTGGAGCCGGTGGTCGAAGCCAAGCGCCACCTGGACGTGCAGACCGAGGTGGTCGGGCAGCTCACGCTCGCCGACCTGATCGACAGCCACGGGTACGACCGGCAGGTGCGTACCGTCCGCCGCCACTACCGGCAGCGCCGGGACCTGCTGCTGGACCGGCTCGGCGGGCGGCTGGTCGGCGGGATCTCCGCCGGGCTGCACGCCGTGGTTCCGCTGCCGCCGGACGGGCCGACCGAGGCGGAGGTGCTGGCCCGGGCGGCGGCGCGAGGGCTGGCCCTGGCGGGGCTGGACCGGCACGGGCACCACCCCGGCACCCACCCTCCGGGCCTGGTGGTCGGGTACGCCACCCCGCCCTCGTACGCCTACCCGGCGGCGCTGGCCGCGCTGGCCGAGGTGCTGCGTACCCCCGCCGCCCCGGCCTGACCGGGCCGCCGAGGTCCGGCCGGCGCCCTCGCCGGCGCGGGCCAGGTCCGGGCCGAGTGGCGCGAGGAGCGCCGCGGCCCGAGCCCGACGGCGCTCCCGGTCGGTCACCGGGCCCAGGTGCCCGGTGGGCCCGGTTCAGGCCCGGGCGCCCGGCCGGGCCGGGTCGCCGGCGAGGGCCGGCGTCGGGGTGGCTGCCCGGCGCAGGGTGGCCACGGCGACCAGCAGGGCGACCGTGACCAGGGCGGCGGCCACGGCGAACGCGGTCCGGTAGCCGCCGGCCAGAGCCTCCACCTCGGACCAGCCGGCGCCGCGCAGCCCGGCGGCCCGGTGGCCGGCGAGGGTGGCCAGCGCGGCCAGCCCGAGCGCGCCGCCGACCTGCTGGGTGGTGTTGGCCAGTCCCGAGGCGAGGCCGGCGTCGGCCGGGTCCGCGCCGGCCATGGCGAGCGTGGTGACCGCCGGCAGGGTCAGCCCGCCGGCCACGCCGAAGACCAGGGTCGCGGGAAGCACCTCGGTGAGGTAGTGCCCGTCGGCCGGCAGCCGGGCCAGCAGCAGGAAGCCGACGACGGCGAGGCCCAGTCCGGTGAGCAGCACCGCCCGGCCGCCGAAGCGGGCGATCAACCGGCCCGCCAGGCCGAGCGAGACCACCGCGATCAGCACCGGGGTGGGCAGGAAGGCCAGCCCGGTGGCGGCCGGGTCGAGTCCGAGCACCAGTTGCAGGTCGAGGGCCAGCAGAAACTGGAAGCCGAAGAACGCGGCGATCGTCAGCAGCTGTACCAGATTGGCGGCGACCAGGTCGGGCGTTCGCAGGATCCGGGGCGGCAGCAGCGGTACGGCGGCGACCGTCTGCCGGAACGCGAACCCCGCGAGCAGGGCGGCGGCGAGGGCGGCGGCGCCGAGGGTGCGGGGCGAGGTCCAGCCGTGCTCGCCGGCGCCGAGGACGGTGACCACCGTGGCCATCAGGCCGGCGGTGACCAGCACGGTGCCGGCCAGGTCCAGCCCCGCCGCCAGCCCGACGCCGCGGTCCGCGGGCACCCGCAGCAGCGCCCCGGCGATGATCAGCAGCCCGATCGGCAGGTTGACCAGGAAGATCGACCGCCAGCCGGCCAGTTCGGTGAGGAACCCTCCGGCCAGCAGGCCGAGCGAGGCGCCGGCCGCCCCGGTGAAGCTGAACACCGCGATGGCCCGGGCCCGATCGGCGGGGGCGGGGAAGAGCGCGACGACCATGCCGAGCCCGACCGCGGTGGCGAGCGCACCGCCGGCGCCCTGGAGGAAGCGGGCGACGACGAGCGTCGCCGGGCCGGCCGCCACCGCGCAGGCCAGGGAGGCGAGGGTGAAGATCGCGACCCCGGCGAGGAAGACCCGGCGCCGGCCGGCCAGGTCGCCGAGTCGCCCACCGAGCAGCAGCAGGCCGCCGAAGGCGACAAGGTAGGCGTTCACCACCCAGGCCAGGCCCGAGGTGGAGAAGCCGAGATCGCGCTGGATCGCGGGCAGCGCCACCGCGACGACGCTGCCGTCCAGGATGATCATCAGGCTGCCGGCGCAGAGCACCAGCAGCGCCTGCCAGCGATGGGTCCCCGTCATGGAACTGCCTCCTTGGTGCACGGTTTGTTACCGAGGCCATCGTCTGTGACCATGAGCCGGAGCGGAAGGAGGCACTTTGGTGTCCCAGGGGAACAGGTGTGTGTCCATCACGGCGGGACAGGCCCGGGCCTGCACGGTCCGCGAGGCCCTCGACCGGGTCGGCGGGAAGTGGAGCATCGGCATCCTGGTCGCCGCCAGCCAGGGACCGGTCCGCTTCACCGAGCTGGAACGGCAGGTCGAGGGGATCAGCCGGCGGATGCTCACGCTGACCCTGCGCAACCTCGAACGCGACGGCCTGCTGCACCGGGAGGTCTACCCGACCGTGCCGCCGAAGGTGGAGTACACCGCCACCCCGATGGCGCTGGAGCTCTACGAGTCGCTGGTCGCGCTGACCGCCTGGGCGGAACGGCACCGGGCGGCGATCACCGACGCCCGGGCCGCGTACGACCGGGAACACGGCGCCCCGGCCGACTGAGCTGAGTCACTCCTTCACCGGCGCGTCCCAGTCGATGTGGTGGTCGTAGAGCCAGGCCAGTGACCGGCCGTCGGCCCGGGCCACCTGCCGGGCGATGATCGGCAGGGCGAGGTCGCGCACCACCCGGCCCACCGGCCCGGCCACCTTGGTGGTGCTGGTCCGCTTCCCCTGCGCGACCACCCGCTCCACCCGCCGCCGGCGCAGCCGCTCGTACGCCTCGAACGCCGCCGACACGTCCGGCCGGTCACGCAGGCAGCGGGCGAGCTGGACGGCGTCCTCGAACGCCATCGCCGCGCCCTGCCCGGAGGAGGGCGCCGCGGTGTGCGCCGCGTCGCCGATGAGGATCATCCGGTCCCGGTGCCAGACCGGCACCGACGGCAGGTCGTACGTGGGCCAGCCGTACTCGATCCGCTCGGTCCGGTCGAGGACCGCCAGGGCCGGGCCGGTGTCACCGGCGAGCAGCTCGCGCAGCCGGGACCGGGCCTGCTCCGGGCGGATCGCGGCGAGCTGTTCGCGGGTCAGCTCGGTGGGCTGCGGCGGGTTGGCGAACCACCACACCTCGTCCTCGCCCACCGCCATCCAGCAGAAGAAGCACCGCCGGCCGAAGACCATGTGCATCAGCCCGCGCTCGCCGGGCAGCCGCAGCCCCCGGGCGAATCCACCGGCGTTCAGCAGCGGCACGTAGCGCGGGGCGGGCGCCCCGGGGTCGATGATCGTCCGGGTCCGCGAGCGGAGCCCGTCCGCGCCGATCAGCAGGTCACCCTCGGCGACCCGGCCGTCGGCGAAGCCGGCCCGCACTCCCGAGCCGGTCGGCTCGGCGTCCACCAGCCGGGCGCCGTGCACGATCTCGACGCCCCGGCGCAGCGCCTCGTCCCGCAGCGCCCGGTAGAGGTCGGAGCGGCCGATGGTGCTGCTGCCGAAGCCGCGGGTCCGAGTGCCGCTGGTGCCGAACTCGCCGAGCTTGCGTCCGTGGTGGTTGTGCAGCGCCATCCGGGGCGTCGGGTGGCCCGGGCCGGCCACCAGCCCGTCGAGTCCGATCGCGCGCAGCGCGTCGACCCCGTTGACCGAGAGGGTGAGGAACGCACCGACGCCGACTGCGTCCCGCTCGTACGCCTCGTGCACCGTCACGTCGATCCCGGCACGGCGCAGGGCCATGGCGGCGACCGGGCCGGCCAGGCCGGCGCCGATGATGAGAGCCTTAGTCATAAGATGACTATACATAGAATGACCATTGATCGACACCCCGTCACCTAAGGTGATGGCATGGCCGCCCGCGCGTACCGTCGCTCCCCGCTGGCGATGATGGTGCTGGCGCTCCTGGTCGAGGAGCCGATGCACGCGTACCGGATGCAGCAGCTCATCCGGGAGCGCGACAAGCAGGACGTGGTCAACGTCGCGCAGCGCAACAGCATCTACCAGACCATCGACCGGCTCCGCCGGGACGAACTGATCCGGGTGGCGCACACCGCCCGCGACGAGCGCCGGCCGGAGCGCACGGTCTACGAGCTCACCGACGAGGGGCGGCGCACCCTCGACGCGTGGCTCGCCGACGCGCTCGCCACCCCCGCGCGGGAGTTCCCGGAGTTCCCCGCGGCGCTGTCGTTCCTGCCGATCCTGCCGCCGGCCGAGGCGACCCGGCAGCTCGAGCGGCGGGCCGAGACCCTCGCCGCCCGACTGCGCGAACGCGAGGCGGTGCTGGCCGCGGTGGAGTTGCCCCGCCTGTTCCTGATCGAGGACGAGTACCGCCTGGCGCTGCTGCGGACCGAGCTGGACTGGGTCCGGCGGCTCGCGGCCGAGCTGCGCGCCGGCACGCTGACCTGGTCGGGCGAGTGGCTGGCCGACTGGACCGGCACCCCGGGCGACTGAGCCCTGTGGCGAACGCCACGCAATCCGTCTGACCGATCGGTCAGGTGCTGACCAATCGGTCAGGCATGCTGGCGGACATGGCACGCGCGACACCGGAGACCCATGGCGAGATCCTCGCCGCAGCGGCGCGGCGGTTCGCCGTCACCGGCTACAAGGGCACCTCGTTGCAGGACATCGCCCGCGAGGTGGGCTGCTCCAAGGCCGCGGTGCTCTACCACTTCGCCAACAAGGAAGCCCTGCTCGGCGAGCTGATGGCCCCGGCCATGGCGGTGCTCCAGGCGCTCGACGAGCGGATCGCCGGGCATACCGGGGCCGACGCCCAGCGGGCCGCCGCCGAGGGCTTCGTCGACCTCGCCGTCCGCTTCCGGCGGGAGATCGCGCTGCTCCGCGGCGAATTCCCCGACCTGCTCCAGCAGCCCGCCTTCGCGCACGTCCAGCAGATCTCCGAACGACTGCTCGACGCGTTCGCCGGCCACTCCGACCGCCCGGCGGCGCGGATCGCCGCGCTGGTGGTCCTCGCCGGGATCCCGGAGGCCTGCGCCGAGTTCGCCGACGTCCCCGACGAGGAGCTGCGGCCCGCCCTGCTGGCCGTCGCTCACCGGGCCCTGGACACCACCACCACCTGACCCCAGTTCCCCCACGACCCCGAGGACAAGGAACCTTCATGGCGACCCTGCTGTACCGGCTCGGCCGGGCCTCGTTGCGCCGCCGATGGCTCGTCGCTGTCGGGTGGCTCGTCGTACTCGTCGGCCTCGGCGTGGCCGCGGCGACGCTGCACGGCCCGACGGCGAGCAACTTCACCATGCCCGGCACCGAATCCCAGCGCGCGATCGACCTGCTCGCCGACCGGTTCCCGGCGGCCAGCGGGGCCACCGGCACCATCGCGGTCAAGGCGCCGCAGCCGGGCCAGCTGATGAGCCCTGAGGGGCAGGCGGTGGTCAGGCAGGTCACCCAGGAGGCGGCCACCCTGCCCGGCGTGGTCGGCGCGGTCGACCCGTACCAGGTCAAGGCGCTGTCCCCGGACGGCCGGTACGCGCTGATCCAGGTGCAGTTCAAAGGGCGCGCGGACGACGTGACCGACGCGCAGCGCGCCGCGTACGAGAAGGTCGGCGCGCAGGCCGAGGGGTGGCAGATCGCCCCCGGCGGCGAGGTGCTGAACTCCGAGCCGGAGGTCGGCTCCACCGAGGCGCTGGGCGTGCTGGTCGCCGCGATCGTCCTGGTGGTCACCTTCGGCTCGCTGGTCGCGGCCGGGATGACCATGCTGAACGCGCTGATCGGCGTGGGCGTCGGCATGGCCGGCCTGTTCGCGCTCAGCGGCGCGGTCGAGCTGACCAGCACCGCGCCGATCCTGGCCCTGATGCTCGGCCTCGCGGTCGGCATCGACTACTCGCTCTTCATCACCTCCCGGCACCGGCAGAACCTGCTCGACGGGCTCTCCCCCGAGGAGGCGGTCGGCCGCGCTGTGGGCACCGCCGGCTCCGCCGTCGTGTTCGCCGGCGCCACCGTGGTCATCGCGCTCGCCGGCCTGGCCGTGGTGGACATCCCGTTCCTCACCGTGATGGGCCTGGCCGCCGCCGGCACGGTGACCATCGCGGTGCTGGTCGCGATCACCCTGGCGCCGGCCCTGCTCGGCTTCGCCGGCCGCCGGGTGCTCCCCCGCAAGCTGCGCAACGCTGCGGCGGCGACCGCCGCCGCGAGCCGTCCCGGGTTCGGCTTCCGCTGGGCGCACTGGGTGACGAAGCTGCGGATCCCGGTCATCCTGGTCGGCCTGCTCGGCCTCGGGCTGCTCGCGCTGCCCGCCCAGGACATGCGGCTCGCGCTGCCGGACGCCGGCACCGCGCCGGAGGGTACCCCGGCCCGGGCCAGCAACGAACTGATCCGGGAGGGCTTCGGCCCCGGCTTCACCGGCCGGCTCGCGGTGGTCGTCACCGCCGATTCCCCGCAGGCCACCCAGGCCGCCGTACCGCAGGTGACCGCGCTGATCCAGAAAACCGACGGGGTGCTGGCGGTGGCCCCGCCGCAGCTCGACCCGACCGGCCGCACCGCGCTGCTCGGGGTGATCCCGAAGACCGGCCCGACCGACGAGGCCACCGAGACGCTGGTGCACGACATCCGCCGCCAGGTCGCCGGCATCGACACGGCCGACGTGCTGCTCACCGGCGTCACCGCGATCGGCATCGACGTGTCGGAGAAGCTCTCCGATGCGTTGCCGGTCTACCTGCTGCTGGTGGTCGGGCTGTCGATCCTGCTGCTGATGCTGGTGTTCCGCTCGATCCTCGTCCCGGTCAAGGCGGCGCTGGGCTTCCTGCTCACCGTGGCGGCGACGTTCGGGATCACCGTCGCGGTGTTCCAGCAGGGGCACCTGGCCGACCTGGTCGGCCTGGACACCCCGGGGCCGCTGATCAGCTTCCTGCCGATCCTGCTCATCGGCATCCTGTTCGGGCTGGCCATGGACTACGAGGTCTTCCTGGTCTCCCGGATGCGGGAGGACTTCGTGCACGGCGACACCGCCCGGCAGGCCACCATCAACGGGATGGGGCACGGCGCCCGGGTGGTCACCGCCGCCGCACTGATCATGATCTCGGTGTTCAGCGGCTTCATCTTCCTCGACGACCCGGTGATCAAGTCGATGGGCTTCGCGCTCGCGATCGGCGTCGCCATCGACGCCTTCGTGGTCCGGATGACCATCGTCCCGGCGGTGATGTCGCTGCTGGACAACGCCGCGTGGTGGCTCCCCCGCCGGCTCGGCCGGATCCTGCCCAACGTCGACGTGGAGGGCGAGGGCCTGCGCGCCCACCTCGCCGACAAGGAACCCGCGAACGTCTGAAAGGAGGGGCCCCTGTTGACGCATTCCGCACAGCAGGGGCCCCTCCAAACGGCCGCCGGTCAGACGCCGGCCGGGTAGGTCTCCATCTCGCCGGGGGTGGTCAGGGCGGGCAGCGGGTGCAGGGCGGTGGCCTCGTCGCACCAGATGAACCCGTCGTAGCGCTCGGCCAGCCGGGTCGGCACGTAGTTGCCCCACGACTCGAAGGTGGGGTCGTAGACCACCCCGATGGCCCGGTGGTCGGCCGGCCCGGTGACCCACTCCGGCTGGTCGGGGCCGCCGAAGACCAGCACCGCCCGCTCCGGCATCAGCTCGTGCAGCCGCCGCTCCACCGAGCCCTCCCGGGCCGGCGGGACCACCATCGCCTCGGCCGGCGAGCCCCAGCGCGGCGCGGCGATCACCGTCCCCCGGTAGCTGCCGAGGCCGACCAGCGCCACCACGTCCCGGCCGTGCCGCTCGCGCGCCAACTGGCCGATGTTGACCATCCCGTCGGCGGCCATGTCGGTGGCCCGGGCGTCCCCGACGTGGGTGTTGTGCGCCCAGACGATGCCCCGGGCGTCCGGGCCGTACCGGTCCAGCAGCCGGTCCAGCGTGTCCGCCATGTGGATGTCCCGGACGTTCCACGACTCCGGGCCACCACCGATCATCGCCCGGTAGTAGCGCTCCGCGCCGGCCACCACCTCCGCGTTCTGCCAGGCCGAGAAGCGGTCCGGCCCGTCCGCGGCGGCCTGTTCCCGGGTACGCGCCAGCAGCCGCACCACCTCCTCCTCGCAGCGCGCGGAGACGAAACGGCTGGCCGCGCCGTACTCCTCGACCCGCTTGCCGTACGGCTCGAAGCAGCGGTACGCCTCCTGCGCCGCCTCCAGCGAGGCCGGGTCCTCCTCGCCCAGGTAGTCGAAGATCGCCTGCATCGACTCCCAGAGGCTGTAGACGTCCAGCCCGTGGAAGCCGGCCCGTTCGCCCTCCGGCCGCTCCAGGTTCCAGGCCCGCAGCCACTGGCAGAAGCGGGCCACCTCGGCGTTGGCCCACATCCAGGTGGGCCAGCGTTCGAAGCGCTCCAGGGCGGTCTGCGGGTCGGCCGACCCGCCCGGCGCGCCGACCACCGAGCGGTGCACCCGATCGCAGTCCGGCCAGTCCCCCTCCACCGCGACGAAGTCGAAGCCCTGCTCGGCGATGAGCCGCCGGGTCAACTGTTCCCGCAGCCGGTAGTAGTCGTAACTGCCGTGCGTCGCCTCGCCGATCATCACGATCCGGGCGTCCTGGACACGCTCCAGCAACGGGTCGAAGTCGCTCGGCGCGCCGAGCCGCTGTACCAGCATGCCCGCGGCTACCCGGGTCCCGCGCGGGCAAACCGAGGCCCGGCCCGCGCCCGCAGCAGGGCGGGCCGCCGCAGCCCGGCGGCCACCGGCGGCATGGTGGCGGGCGGAGCGGGTAGCCGGCCGGCATGACCGTCACCGGGGTGCAGTTGCAGGAGTACCTGGCCGGGCTCGACTACCCGGTCTCCCGCGAGGACCTGGTCCGCTGGGGGCAGGAGAACGGGGCCAGCACCGAGATGTTGCAGATGTTGAAGGCGCTGCCCGCGGAGGAGTTCGACTCCCCCGCCGAGCTGAGCGAAGCGCTGAACACCCTCGCCTGAGGCGGCCGGGTCAGCCCACCGTGACGCTGACCGGGTGCCAGCCGGTGGCGCCGTCCGGGAACGGCGGGCGGCGCTGCTCCGGCCGCACCGCGCCGGCGCCGTCGGTGGCGCGTACCCGCAGGCTGTGCCCGCCGGGAAGGGCCGACCAGTCGTGCCGCCGCCCGGCCGGATGGGTCCCGTGATCAGCGCAGCAGCCGGAGGTAGTGCTCCGGCCAGGTCGGCGCGGTCAGCCGGGGATGGTGACGGTGCGCCCCTCGGCGCGGGCCGTCTCGGCGGCGTCCAGCACCGCGACCACCTCACGGCCGAAGCGGACGTCACAGCGGTGGTCCCGGGTGCCCGCGTCGATCTCCTCCAGCAACTGGTCGATCGCCGTGCCGAACGCGGCCAGCACGCTGCCGTCGCCCGGCGGGACGGTCTCCGTGCCGTTCTCGCCGAAGAAGACGAAGTCCCGGGTCACCGCCTCCGGAGGGGCGTCCAGGGTGAGCGACATCGTGCTCGTCGCCCCGCCGTCGTGGGTGAGCAGCAGGTGCACCAGGCCGCTCGGGCCGTCCATCGCGGCCACCCGACTGACCCGGCCGAGCACCGGCAGGATGATGGAGAGCGCGTGCGGGCCGATGTCCCACAGCGCGCCCCGGTCCCGCCGCCACTGTGAGTTCCCGTACGGGTTCCCCGGCTGGTAGATAGAAGCGAACATGGTGGCCCGGGCGTGCTGCCAGCCACCGGCCGCAGCGGTGGCGGCGAGGAATCCGGTGACGTTCGGGTGGTACCGCTGGGTGAAGAAGACCACCGAGGCCACCCCGGACGCCTCGGCCGCGACGACCACCCGGTCGGCGTCGGCGAGGCTCAACGCCAGCGGCTTGTCCAGCAGCAGGTGCCGACCGGCGGCGGCGGCCCGGACGGCGATGTCGGCCTGTACGTCCGGCGGCAGCGCCACGGCGATCGCGTCGCACGCCCCGATCAGCGCGTCGGCGTCGTTGAAGACCGGCACGCCGTGCCGACCGGCCAGCACGGCGGCCTTCTCCCGGTCCCGACCCCAGACCCCCGCGAGCTCGGCGCGGGGGTGTGCGTCGATGGCCGCGGCGTGCGTCTCCGCCGCCCAGTGACCGGTGCCGAACAAGCCGAACCGCAGCACGAGGTACTCCCGCTTTCCGTCGTCCGCCACGGCGACCCCGTGGCCGTGATCCACGCTAGTCGGTCCGGTACGCCCCACGCATGCGACCCGACGGAGAGCCGGCCGCCGGGCAGTACTACGCGGGTTAGTAGGCTGTGCCGGTGAACGGGACTCCGACGGGATGCCGTCGATGACCAGCGCGGCCACGGCCGGCTCGCCGGTGGACGGGCTCCTCGCGACGGCGACGATCGTGCTGTCGCTCGTACTCGCCCTCTGGGCGCTGGTGGCCGCCGTGCGCCACCGGCCGCCGGACCGGGTGCAGTTCCTCGGCCTGGCCGTGCTGGAGGTCGCGCTGCTGGCGCTGGCCGTGGTGGCGCTCGTCGCGATCGGCGGCGGCGAACGGCCCGGCGAACCCGGCGCGTTCTTCGGCTACCTGGTGACGCTGGTCTGCCTGCCCCCGCTGGCCTGGGTGCTGGCCCGGATGGAACCGACCCGCTGGGGCTCCGCGATCGTCTGCGCGATCTGCCTGGTCACCCCGGTCGTGGTGGTCCGGCTCGGCCAGACCTGGGAGGTGCTCGGTGGCTGAACCCGTCGGCGTACGCCCGGACGAGGCCGGCGGCCCGACGCCGGCGCCGGAACGCGCCACCAACAAGGGGCCGGGCCGGCTGCTGATCGCCGTCTACATCCTGTTCGCCATCGCCGCGACCTCCCGCGCCGGGCTGCAGATCGCCACCAAGTTCGACGAGGCGCCGGTGGCGTACCTGCTCTCCGCCGTGGCCGCGCTGATCTACATCGTCGCCGCGGTCGGGCTGGCCCGGGCCGGGCACACCGGCCGGCGGGTCGCGCTGACCTGCTGCTCGGTGGAACTGGTCGGGGTGGTCGCCGTGGGCGTCCTCAGCCTCGCCGACAAGGCGCTCTTCCCCGACGAGACGGTCTGGTCCGGCTTCGGCAGCGGCTACGGCTACATCCCGCTGGTCCTGCCGATCCTCGGCCTGCTCTGGCTCTGGCGCACCCGCCGCACCCCCGCCTGACCCCCACCGCGCAGCCCTGTCGCCTCCGTCGCACCCGCGCCACACCCGCCCACCCGCGCCGCGCACGGCGCGTCGGGCGCGGGCGCGGGTGCCGGGGTGGGTCAGTCCTTGGGGCCGCCGGCCACGTAGATGACCTGGCCGGAGACGAAGGACGCACCCTCGCTGGTCAGGAACGAGATGGTGTGGGCGACGTCCTCCGGCCGGCCGGGGCGGCGGACCGGGATCTCGGCGGCGGCGTGCTGCTGCAACGCCTCGAAGTCGACCTTCATCCGGGCGGCGGTGGCGGCGGTCATGTCGGTGACGATGAAGCCCGGCGCGACCGCGTTCACGGTCACCCCGAACGGGCCCAGCTCGATGGCGAGGGTCTTGGTGAAGCCCTGGAGGCCGGCCTTGGCGGCCGAGTAGTTCGCCTGGCCCCGGTTGCCCAGCGCGGAGGTGCTGGAGAGGTTGACGATCCGGCCCCACTTCCGCTCGACCATGTGCTTCTGGGCGGCCTGGCTGAACAGGAACGCGCCGCGCAGGTGCACGCCCAGCACGGTGTCCCAGTCGGTGTCGGTCATCTTGAACAGCAGGTTGTCGCGGAGCACGCCGGCGTTGTTGACCAGCACGGTCGGCGCGCCGAGCTCGGCGGCGACCCGCTCGACGGCCGCCTCCGCCTGGGCCCGGTCCGACACGTCGGCGCCCACGCCGAGCGCCCGGCCGCCCGCGGCGACGATCGCGTCGACGGTCTCCTTGGTGGACGACTCCTCGATGTCGACGACGGCGACGGCCATGCCGTCGGCGGCCAGCCGGCGGGCGGTAGCCGCGCCGATGCCGCGCGCGGCTCCCGTCACGATGGCGACGCGGGGCTCCTCCGACATGATTACCTCCCGGTAACTTGGGCTCGATCGAAGGAGCTTAACCCAGGGGTTCGCGGACCAGCCCGCCGCCGACGAACGGCGACGGGCTGGCACGTCGGACGGTCAGGCCGACCAGCTGCGGCACAGCCGGATCCAGCGGTACCCGTGCCCGGCGAGCTTGAGCCGGTCCAGCTTGCCCACCTCGTCGTAGCCCCGGTCGGAGAGCACGTCGATCGGCAGGTCCGCCTCCGGCTGCAACGTGCTCAGGTCGACCTCGACGTCCTCGGTGCCGAGGTTGTGCAGGAAGACCACGGTGCCGGTCGGGCCGTCGGCCCGGTGGGCGAGCACCCCGGCGGGCAGCGGCACGTCGATGTGGGTGGTCGCGCCGGAGCCGACCTCCGGCGCCTCCCGCAGCGTCCGGATCATCCGCTCGAACCAGCCGAGCAGCGACCGGGGGTCCTTGCGCTGGGCGGTCACGTTGACCTTCTCGTAGCTGAACTCGCCCGTGTCGATCACCGGCCGGACCAGCTTCTCCGGCTCGGCGGTGGAGAAGCCGCCGTTGGGCTGGTACGACCACTGCATCGGGGTACGGATCGCGTCGCGCCCCTTCAGCGACAGGTCCTCGCCCATCCCGATCTCCTCGCCGTAGCGCAGCACCGGCGTGCCGCGCAGCGAGAACTGGAGGGCGTAGGCCAGCTCGATGTGCCGCCGGTCGTTGCCGAGCATCGGCGCGAGTCGACGTCGGATGCCCCGGCCGTAGAGCTGCATCTCCTCGTCCGGACCGAACTTCCCCAGCACGTCGTTGCGCTGGTCCGTGGTGAGCCGGGACAGGTCGATCTCGTCGTGGTTGCGCAGGAAGGTCGCCCACTGGCCGCCGGTCGGCAGCTTCGGCGTGTCCCGCAGCGCGTCGACGATCGTCTCCGGGTCCTCCCTGGCCAGGGCGAGCATCAACCGGCCGTTGAGCATGAAGTCGAAGAGCATGTGGATCCGGTTGCCCGACCCGCTGCCGTCACCGAAGTAGACCGGCAACTGGTCCGGCTCGACGTTCGCCTCGGCCAGCAGGACGGCGTCCCCTCGACGCCACTGCACGTGCTGGCGCAGGTCGGTGAGGAAGTCGAAGTCCTTCGGCGAGTTGGGGTTGCCCGCCTCGGTCTGCTCGATGATGAACGGCACCGCGTCCATCCGGAAGCCGGAGACCCCGAGCTGGAGCCAGAACGAGGTGATCTTCTTGATCTCCTCGCGCACCTTCGGGTTGTTGATGTTGAGATCCGGCTGGAACTTGTAGAACCGGTGGTAGAACCAGGCCTTGGCGGTCCGGTCATAGCTCCACGTCTCGTGCTGCTCGCCCGGGAAGACCATGCCCTGGCTGCGGTCGTCGGGCTCCTGGTCGGCCCAGACGTACCAGTCCCGGTACGGCGAGTCGGGCGAGGACCGGGCGGACTGGAACCACGGGTGCTCGTCCGAGGTGTGGTTGACCACGAGGTCGATGATCACCCGGATGCCCCGGTCCTGCGCCTGGTGCAGCAGCTCCGCGAAGTCGCCGAGGGTCCCGAAGCGCGGGTCCACGTTGTAGAAGTCGGTGGCGTCGTAGCCGTCGTCCTTGTTGGGCGACGGGTGAATCGGGTTGAGCCAGAGGCAGGTCACCCCCAGCCGCGCCAGGTAGTCGAGCCGGCCGATCAGGCCACGGAAGTCACCGACCCCATCGCCGTCGGAGTCCGCGTACGTGTCGACGTCGAGGCAGTAGACGACCGCCTCGGAGTACCACCTGTCACCCATGCCCGGTTAACTTCTCCGGTCGGCCGGCCCGGCAAACCCGCGGCGGCGGCCGACGGGTATGTCGCCGCCGGATCCGGCGGGGTACGGTGCCGGCATGGCTGATCATGAGGTGGCCCCGCGCGAGATGGGCTGGGACGACGGCCGGTGGCTGCACCCGCCGGTACGCGTCGACCGGACCGCCGAGGGGCACCTGCTGGTGGAGCCGGGGCCGGAGACCGACATGTGGCGGCACACCAGTTACGGCTTCGTGCACGACAACGGCCCGGCGCTGCTCGCCCCGCTGCCCGGCGGGAGCGCGGTCGAGGTGAGCTTCCTGCTCGACTACACCGCGCAGTTCGACCAGGCCGGCGTGCTGGTCCACGTGGACGAGCGGAACTGGGTCAAGACCGGGGTGGAGCTGAGCGACGGGCTGCCGCAGCTCGGCGCGGTGGTGACCCGGGAGCTGTCGGACTGGTCGCTGGCCCCGGTGCCGGAGTGGACCGGGCGGGAGGTCACCGTCCGGGTCAGCCGCTCCGGTGACGCGCTGACCGTCCGGGCGCGGGTGGACGACGAACCGTGGCGGCTGGTCCGGCTCGCCCCGCTCCCGCCGGAGGCGGCGGCCTCGGCCGGGCCGTTCTGCTGCTCGCCGAGCCGGGAAGGGCTGACCGTCCGGTTCACCGGCTGGCGGAGCGGGCCGGCCGACGCCGCGCTGCACCCGGATGACTGATGCGTTGATCAGTGGGGCGGGTCACCGGCAGGTGTGACCGGCGACGGGTCGGGTACGACTGTCCGATCCCCGGCCGGAAGGACGCCCATGGCTCTCGCCCAGAACGTCGACCCGAACCAGTTCAGCGGGCTGACCGGGTGGGTGGCGACCATCATCGACTCGCTCGGCGCGCTCGGCGTGGCCGTCCTGGTGGCGCTGGAGAGCATCATCCCGCCGATCCCGAGTGAGATCGTGCTGGCGATGGCCGGCTACCTGTCGTCGCAGGGCCGGTTCAACGTGGTGCTGATCGTGCTCGCCGCCACGGCCGGCTCGCTGGTCGGCGCGCTGGTGCTCTACTGGCTCGGCGCGGCACTCGGCGAGGAGCGACTGAAGCGCTGGCTGGACCACATCCCCCTGGTCGACCGGGACGACCTGGAGCAGGCCGACCGCTGGTTCGAGCGGCACGGCCGGTGGGCGGTGCTGATCGGCCGGGTGGTCCCGGTGGTGCGCAGCCTGGTGTCGATCCCGGCCGGGGCGAACCGGATGCCGCTGGGCGAGTTCGTCCTGCTCACCACGCTGGGCAGCGGCGTGTGGAACGCGCTGATCGTCGGGCTCGGCTTCGCCCTCGGTTCGCAGTGGCAGCAGGTGGACCGGTACAGCAGTTGGTTCAACTACGCGATCTTCGCGGTCTTCGCCGTCATGATCGTCAGCTGGGTGGCGAAGAAGATCCGGAGACGGCGCGCGCGGCGCGACCGGCAGTCGGTGACCGCCGGCCGCTGACCCCGCGTCAGACGTACGGGTGAGAAGGGTCCCCTTCCTTTCAGTACCGGGCCGTGATCGAGGCCGGCTGCGGCCGGCGCAGCACCACCTGCTCCAGCGCGGTCCACCCGGTCGTGGTGACCAGGTAGAGCACCGCCGCCAGCGGCACCACCAACGCCACCAGCACCGTGGTGTACGGCAGCAGCGGCAGCAGCCGGCCCAGCGTCGCCGCGCCCGGCCCCTCGGTGGGTGTGCCGGCGACGGTGCCGGTGGCCGCGGCCGCCCGACGGGCCCGGCGCGACGAGTACCAGGCCAGGACGAGCAGCGCCACCAGCAGCACCCCGAAGACCGCGACCACCGGCCCGGTGAGCCCGTCGCCGAGGTGCCAGCCCAGCGGCACCCCGGCCAGCCGCTCGTCGAGCAGCTCTGGCGAGCCGTCGCCGGTGGCGAAGAGGCGGTACATGACCAGGAAGAACGGCGCTTGGAGCAGCGCCGGGAGGCAGCCGGCGACCGGGCTGGCGCCGGCCCGCCGGTACAGCGCGAACAATTCGCTCTGCAGCTTGGCGGGGTCGTCGGCGTACCGGCGCTGAAGGTCGCGGACCTCGGGGGCGAGCGCCGTGCGGCGCCGCTCCCCGCGGACCTGCGCCAGGGTGAGCGGCGAGATGAGCAGGCGGACCCCGATGGTGAACAGGACGATCGCGGCGGCCGTGGCCGCGCCGCCGGTCAGCGGCTCGAGCGTGCCGGCGAGCCAGGTGACGACGGAGGCGGCGACGGACGCCGCGGCGTGCAGTGGTGCGAAGGCGAGCATGGAACCCCTCGGTCCGATTCCGGAGGTCCCGGCCGGGACGACGCGTCCCGGCGGGACGGATGACGACGGAATCGGCCGCGCGGCGGCGCAGCGCTACGCGGCCGAGGGGCGCAGACCGGGGGCGCGCGGTCGCGGCCGGCCCGCCGCGTCGGGGTCGACCTGACGGGGGACGCGACGACCACGGGCCCGGGCCCGCAGCGCGGTGGCGAGCCGGCCGGACCGGGGAGCGCCCGGCAGCGCCCGCAACCGGAGGGCGAGCAGCGCGGCCAGCAGCAGCGCGGCGGCGACCGCCGCGCCGGCGAGCAGCTCCACCGGGCGGTCGGCCAGCACGGTGAGCTGGGCGAGGGCGTACGCCCACGTCCCCGCCACCGCAATCAGCAACCCCGACACGCCGACCAGCCTAGGACCCGGTGTCACGCCCGACGGCGGCAGTCGCGGCGCCGGATCCGCTCCGGGTCGCCGGCCGGGGCAGCCGGCGGACCGGGCCGACGGGGGTCACGAGGACTCGCGGACCAGCGGGAAGGGCAACGTCTCCCGGATCGACCGGCCGGTCAACAGCATCACCAGCCGGTCCACGCCCAGGCCCAGACCGCCGGTGGGTGGCATGGCGTACTCCAGCGCGGTGAGGAAGTCCTGATCCAGCTCCATCGCCTCCGGGTCGCCGCCGGCCGCCTTGAGCGACTGCTCGGTGAGCCGGCGCCGCTGCTCCGTCGGGTCGACCAGCTCCGAGTACGCGGTGCCCAGCTCCATCCCGAACGCCACCAGGTCCCACCGCTCCGCCAGCCGCGGATCGGCCCGGTGCTGCCGGGTCAGCGGCGAGACGTCGGTCGGGAAGTCCAGGTAGAACGTCGGCGCCCCGGTCCGCGCCTCGACCAGCCGCTCGTACAGCTCCAGCAGCACCGCGCCGCGCTCCCAGCGTGGGTCGTACGGGACCTTCGCGGTGTCGCAGAGCTTGCGCACCGCGGCCAGGTCGGTGTCCGCGGTGACCTCCTCGCCGAGCGCCGCGGAGACCGCCTCGTCCACCGTACGCACCGGCCACTCACCGCCGATGTCCACGGTCTCCCCCGTCCCGGGGCGGCGGACCACCGGCGACCCGTGCACCGCCACCGCCGCGGCGACGATCAGCTCCCGGGCCAGCTCGCGCATCACGTGGTAGTCGGCGTACGCCTGGTACGCCTCCAGCACCGTGAACTCCGGGTTGTGGCTGTGGTCGACGCCCTCGTTGCGGAACGCCCGGCCCAGCTCGTACACCCGCTCCACCCCGCCCACGGCCAGCCGCTTGAGGTACAGCTCGGGGGCGATGCGCAGGCTCAGCCGCAGGTCGTACGCGTTGCTGTGGGTGACGAACGGGCGGGCGTTCGCGCCGCCGTGCACCCGTTGCAGGATCGGCGTCTCGACCTCCAGGAAGTCCCGGTCGGCCAGCGTCTGCCGCAGGCTGCGCAGGGCGGCGCCGCGGGCCCGCAGCAGTTCCCGCGCCTCCGGGTTGATGGCGAGGTCGAGGTAGCGCTGCCGGACCCGGGCCTCCGGGTCGGCCAGCCCGTGGTGCTTGTCCGGCAGCGGGCGCAGGCACTTTGCGGTCAGCCGCCAGTCGGCCACCCGCACCGACACCTCGCCGCGCTTCGTGGCGTACACCTCGCCGGTGGCGCCCACGTGGTCGCCGATGTCCACGGTGGCACGCCAGCGGTCCAGGTCGTGCTCCAGCATCAGTTGCAGGTCGCCGCTGCCGTCCCGGATCGTCGCGAAGCACAGGTGCCCGTGATCGCGGACCAGCATCACGCGGCCGGTGACCGCCACGGTCTCCCCGGTGCCGGTGTCCGGCGCCAGCCCGGCGTGCCGCTCCCGCACCGCCGCGCAGCCGTCGGTACGCGGGTAGCCCACCGGGTACGGGTCGACGCCCTCGGCGCGCAGCCGGTCCAGCTTCGCCAGGCGTACCCGGATCTGCTCCGGCAGGTGCACCGCGGCCGGCTCCGGCGGCACCGCCCGGACCGTCGCGGCGGCCGGCGGCACGTAGCCCACCCCGCCGCCGGCCGGCGGCACCCCGAGCAGCGGGGTCGGCCGCCCGCCGGGCAGGGCGACGAAGCCCTCGGCGACGGCCGCGGCGAGGCCCACCCGGGCCAGTTCCCGGCGCTCCGCGAAGCACAGGTAACGCGGCGTCCAGTGCGGCTGGTACTTGGCGTTGGACAGGTAGAGCGACTCCAGCTGCCACCAGCGGGAGAAGAAGAGCAGGGTGTGTCGCCAGAGCCGGATGATCGGGCCGGCGCCCATCCGGGCGCCCTGCTCGAAGACCGACCGGAACACCGCGAAGTTCAGCGACACCCGTTCGACGCCGAGCCGGGGCGCCGCGCCCATCAGCGCGGCGACCAGGAACTCCGTGACCCCGTTCTCGGCGGACCGGTCCCGGCGCATCAGGTCCAGCGACAGCCCGTCGGCGCCCCACGGGCTCAGCGACAGCAGCGCCCGCACCCGGCCCGCCGCGTCCCGCGCCTCGACCAGCACGCAGTCGCCGTCGGCCGGGTCGCCGAGCCGGCCCAGCGCCATCGAGAAGCCCCGCTCGTGTTCGGTGTCCCGCCAGGCGGTGGCCAGCCGGGCCAGCCCGGCGAGCTCCTCCGGCGGGATCTCCGCGTGCCGGCGCACCCGGGTCGTGTAGCCGGCCCGCTCCACCCGGTGCACCGCCTGGCGGACCGGCCGCATGTCCCGCCCGTCCAGGTCGAACTCGCGGGCCAGCAGGATCGCCTCGTCCCCCAGGTGCAACACCTTCAGCCCGTGCCGGTGGTACGCCTTGGCGCCCGCCTCGCCGGTGCCCATCACCGCCGGGGTCCAGGCATACTCCCGGGCCTGGTCGAGCCACGCCTCGATGGCCGGCCCCCACGCCTCGGGGTCCCCGACCGGATCCCCGCTGGCCAGGCTGACCCCGTTGACCACCCGGTAGGTGATCGCCGCCTTGCCGCTGGCCGAGAAGATCGCCGCCTTGTCCCGGCGGGTGGCGAAGTAGCCGAGCGAGTCCCGCCCGCCGTGCCGGGCGAGCAGCTCCCGGATCCGTTCCTCCTCGTCCGGACGCAGCACGGCGGCGGCCCGCTGCGACCGGAGCAGGGTGAACAGGCCGGCGACGAACGCGATCGCGCCGAAGCCGCCGAGCAGCAGGTTGACCCAGCCGGGCGCCTGCCCCTGCCGGGTGACGTCCAGGGTGATCGCGCCGCCGAACACCTTCTCGATGGCGTAGCCGAGCCGGTCCAGCCAGGTCCGCAGGCTGCCCGGCTCGACCAGGAGCAGCAGGTAGCCCAGCCCGACCGCGACCGCCGCCAGCCCGAAGAAGACCCCCAGGGCCTGCCAGGTGCTGCCGCTGCGCACCCGGGCGTAGAACTCCCGCCGGGCGGCCAGCAGCAGGGCCAGCGCCCCGGCGGCGAAGGCGATACCGACCCACACCCCGACCGTCTCCAGCGAGTTGAACAGCCGCTCGCCGGCGTCGTCGGTGAGGTCGTTGCTGCCGACCGTCAGCAGCAGCACCCCGGCCAGCACACCGACGGCCAGGCTGAGGGTGAAGTAGACGACCAGCACCCAGTACGCCAGCCGCTTGCGGCGCAGCACCGCCGAGGCGAGGGTCCCGATGAAGACCGCGTACGCCAGGTTGGCCGGCGCGGGCAGCAGCAGGGCGTCGATCGCGGTGCGGACCGGCTGGATGTCGGAACGGACGGCGCTGCTCAGCGCGGCCAGCGCGCAGACCACCGCGATCACCCAGAGCAGCGTCGCGAAGGCCCGGGGCACCTGGCGGCGCCAGTCCCGGTCGGCGCGCCGGGCGTCGGCCGCCATCCGCGACGCGGTGCTCGGGGTCAACGTGGCCTCCCTCGCTCCCGGCGACGACGCCGAGCCGTCGGCCGGCCCATCGTAATCACGCGGTCCGCCCCCGGCGTCGCGGAAGCACCCGCACCGGCGCGCGCAGTCTCCCGGAACGAGTGCCCATTCCGGCGGCGACAGCCACTCTTTCCCGGAAAGCGGGCCGCTGCGGGGCCCGGCGGCGGCGCCTCGGGCGCGCGGCGGCGCTCCGGGTCGCGCGGCGGGAGGCGACACGCCCGGTGGCGTTTCCGTGCGCCGACACGGTGGGTAATGGGCCGTCGACGACGCGGCACGGCGCCGCCGCCGGCACGGAACGGACGGTGATGGGAAATGAGCGGGTCAGTGGCGGAGCGGGAACGGGACGCCGCACCGGGCGGCACCGACCTGTTCACCGTCGGCGTCGAGGAGGAGTTCCTGCTCGTCGACCCGCACACCGGCGCCGCCGTACCGGCCGTCGACCTGGTCATGGAACAGGTGCCGGCCGAGCTGCGCGGCCAGGTCGAGCGGGAGTTCCAGACCAGCCAGATCGAGATCGGCAGCCCGCCCGGGCTGGAACTCTCCTCCATCCGGCACTCGCTGGGGGTGCTGCGCGCCGCGCTGGTCGACGCCGCCGAGCGGGCCGGCGTACGGGTGCTGGCCATCGGCACCGGCCCGGTGGACGGCCCGGTGCCGCCGGTCGTCGACAAGCCCCGCTTCGACCGGATGATCGAGCGGTTCCGGCTGCTCGTGCCGGGCCCCGGCAACAACGGCATGCACGTGCACGTCGGCATCCCCGACCCGGACACCGGCGTGCAGGTGCTCAACCACGTCCGCCCCTGGCTGCCGATCCTGCACGCGGTGACCGCCAACTCCCCGTTCGCCAAGGGCGAGGACACCGGCTACGCGAGCTGGCGGTCGGTGGAGTGGGAACGCTGGCCGTCGGTGGCGCCCACTCCCTTCCTCGAGTCCCACGAGCACTACCAGCGGCTGATCCGGCAGCTCATCGCCAGCGGGGTGATGCTCGACGAGGGGATGCTCTACTGGTACGCCCGGCTGTCGGCGAAGTATCCGACGGTGGAGATCCGGATCGGCGACGTCTGCCCCTCGGTGGACGACACGGTGCTGGTCGCCGCGCTGGTCCGGGCCCTGGTGGCGACCGCCATGACGGACATCGCCGCCGGCCGCCCGCCGATCCGCACCGACCACCACCTGCTCGTCGCCGCGCACTGGCGGGCCGCCCACGACGGCCTGGAGGGCGAGGGCGTGGACCTGACCGACGGCGAGCTGCGGCCGACCTGGGAGCTGCTGGAGGAGCTGGTCGACCGGGTGCGTCCCGAACTGGACCGGCACGGCGACCTCGACCAGGTGACCGACCTGCTGGGCGGGCTGCGCCGGCACGGCAGCGGAGCCGCCCGGCAGCGCGCTGTCTTCGCCCGTACCGGCCGACTGGTCGACGTGGTCGAGGACGTGGCCCGGCAGACCCGTGGCTGACCGGCGCGGCCCGGGCCAGGGCGTGCGGGGCGGCCCCACGGGCGATCGCCACGTGACAGGATGGTTCTCGTGGCGGAACGGCTGATCGTCGTCGGCGGGGACGCGGCCGGGATGGCCGCCGCATCCCAGGCCCGGCGGCGCCGCGACCGCGACGACCTGTCCATCGTCGCCTTCGAGCAGGGGCACTTCACCTCCTACTCCGCCTGTGGCATCCCCTACTGGATCAGCGGGGTGGTGCCCGACCGGGACCAGCTCATCGCCCGCGACCCGGGCACCTTCCGGGAGTCCTTCGACATCGACGTCCGGCTTTGCCACGAGGTTACCGGCATCGACCTGGACCGGCGCGAGGTGGTCGCCCGGGACCTGGCGGGCGGCGGGGAGGTCCGCGAGGGCTTCGACACCCTGATGTACGCCACCGGCGCGGTCCCGGTGAAGCCCGCGTGGGCGCGCACCGACGCCGCCGGGGTGTTCGGCGTGCAGACCCTCGACGACGGGGCGGCGCTGCTCGACTGGCTGGAACAAGAGCCCCGGCCCCGGCGGGCGGTGGTGATCGGCGGCGGCTACATCGGCGTCGAGATGGCCGAGGCGCTGATCCAGCGGGGGCTCACCGTCGACCTGGTCGAGCAGAGCGACCAGCCGATGTCCACCGTGGACGGCGACATGGGCGAGCTGGTCGCCGACTCGATGCGCGAGGTCGGCATCCACATCCGTACCGGGCTGACGGTGACCGGGCTGGAGGAGCGGGACGGCCGGGTCACCGCCGTGGTCACCGCCGAGGGGCCGATGCCGGCCGACGTCGTGGTGCTCGGCCTGGGCGTACGCCCCAACACCGCGCTCGCGGAGGCCGCCGGCCTGCCGGTCGGGCCGAGCGGCGGGGTCCGCACGGACCGGCGGATGCGGGTGCCGGGGGTGCCCGGCGTCTGGGCCGCCGGGGACTGCGTGGAGACCCTGCACCGGGTCAGCGGGCTGCCGGTGCACATCCCGCTCGGCACCCACGCCAACAAGCAGGGCCGGGTGGCCGGCATCAACATCGGCGGCGGGTACGCCACCTTCCCCGGGGTGATCGGCACGGCGGTGACCAAGGTCTGCGACCTTGAGGTGGGACGCACCGGCCTGCGGGAGCGGGACGCCGTCGCGGCGGGCTTCGAGTTCGTCTCGGTGGTGGCCGAGTCGACGAACCGGGCCGGCTACTACCCGGGCGCCCGGAAGATGACCGTCAAGCTGATCGCCGAGCGGCCCAGCGGCCGGCTCCTCGGGGCGCAGATCGTCGGCTGGTCCGAGGCGGCCAAACGGATCGACACCCTGGCCGTGGCGCTCTGGAACGGCATGACGGTGGACGACATGACGGCGTTGGACCTGGGGTACGCCCCGCCGTACGCACCGGTCTGGGACCCGGTGCTGATCGCGGCCCGCAAGGCCGTCGACGCCCTCGCCGGCGCCGGCCGCTAGAGCGCCGTCTTCCTTCGGGCGCGGCTGTCCCGCTCCGGGTGAAACCGGTTGTGCGCGGCGGCCCGGTGACGTCCAGGATGGTCGAATGGCCGTGGAACTCGAGATCCCCGAGGGGTTGCGCTGGACCGAGCGGGTGCCGGCCGGCCGGGAGTGGCTGGCGACGCTGCCGGACCGGCTGGCCGGGTGCGTCGAGCGCTGGGAGCTGCGGGTCGGGCCGCCCTTCCCGTACGCCTTCGCCTCGCTGGCGATGCCGGCGGAACTGCCGGACGGCACCCCCGCGGTGCTGAAGTTGCAGTACCCGGACGACGACAGCGTGCACGAGGCGACCGCGCTGGCGCACTGGGCCGGTCGGGGCGTGATCCGGCTGCTGGCCCATGACGCGGAGCGTCGGGCGCTGCTGGTCGAGCAGTGCGTGCCCGGCACCCCGCTGCACCAGCTCCCGCCCGACCGGGCGCTCGACGCGGTGGTGGAGCTGCTGCCCCGGCTCCAGGTGCCGGCCGGCCCGCCGTTCACCCCGCTCGCCGAGGAGGCCGCCGGCTGGGCCGAACGGATGCCGGTCAACTGGGAGCGGGCCAACCGGCCGTACGAGCGGCGGCTGCTCGACGCCGCGCTCGGGCTGCTCGCCGACCTGGTGCCGAGCCAGGGCGAGCAGGTGCTGGTCAACCAGGACCTGCACGCCGGCAACGTGCTGCGGGCCAGCCGGGAGCCGTGGCTGGTGATCGACCCGAAGCCGTTGGTCGGCGAGCGGGAGTTCGCGCCGATGCCGATGGTGCGCGGCGCAGAGCTGGGCCGCTCCCCGACTGCGGTGCGCCACCGGCTGGACCGGCTCAGCGCCGAGCTGGGGCTCGACCGGGAGCGGGTCCGCGGCTGGGCAATCGTGCACACCCTGGCCTGGAGCATCGGCGAGGGCGAGGTCTTCCCCAACCAGGTCGAGGTGGTCCGCTGGCTGCTCGGCGACGAGTGAGCGCCGCGGCCGGACCGGGCGTGGGTCAGCGGGCCTGGCAGGTGGCGCACCAGTAGAGGTTGCGGCCGGCCAGCCCGCCCCGGCTGACCTCGGTGCCGCAGACGTGGCAGGGTGCGCCGGGGCGGCGGTAGACGTACACCTCGCCGCCGTGCCGGTCGACGCGGGCGGCACGGCCCATCGCCTCGGGCAGGTGGGCGTCGCGCACGGTGTCGATCCGGCCCCGCTCGACGGCGAGGGTCATCAGCGCGACCAGGTCGGCCCAGAGTTCCCGCCAGCCGGCCGGGGTCAGCTCCCGGCCGGGCAGGGTCGGCGGCAGCCCGGCCCGGAACAGCGCCTCGGTCACGAAGATCAGCCCGGTGCCGGCCACCACCGACTGGTCGAGCAGCAGCGCCGCGAGGGGCGTCGGGCTGCGGGAGATCCGGGCGTACGCCCGGTCCGGGTCGGCGTCGGTGCGCAGCGGGTCCGGGCCGAGCCGGTCGCGCAGCGCCGCCACCTCGGGCGGAGTGAGCAGCTCGCAGGCGGTCGGGCCGCGCAGGTCGAGCCAGTGCCGGTCGCTGGTCAGCCGCAGCCGCACCTGGCCGACCGGGGGCGGCGGCTCGCCGGAGCCGTCGGCGAACTTGCCGTACAGCCCGAGGTGGACGTGCAGGGTCAGCTCCCCGGCGTAGTGGTGCAGCAGGTGCTTGCCGTACGCCTCGGTGCCGTCCAGGACGGTGCCGGTGAGCCGGGTGGCGCCCTCGGCGAAGCGGCCCTGCGGGCTGATGAGATGCACCTTGTCGCTGGCGAAGAGCTCGGCGTGCCGGGCCGCCAGGCGGTGGATGGTGTGTCCCTCTGGCACGACGGCAACGGTAGCCCGGCCCCGGCCCGCCCGCCGAGGGCCGGCCGGCGGGCCCCGCGATCGGTCGATGGGTGTCGGCGGCTCGGCGACTGGGTACCTCCTGTTCGTCACGCGTGGCTGCCACTGCGCTTCCGCGGCCTCCACGCCCTTGACCAGGAGGTGTGAAGTGAAGATCTTGTCGCGCCGGAACGGACCGGCGCAGAGCGGGGACGTGAACGGCGACGGGCGCGTCGACGAGCGGGACCGGACCGCGACGACGGACCCGGTGGACGGCACGGCGGCGCGCCCGGTGGTCACCGACCGGGACGACGACGGGGCGACGTACCGGAGCAGCAGTACCGCCGCCGACGGCGACCGCACGTCCGACGCGGAGCGCCGGGCGGCGGACCGGGCCGGGACCGCGCGCGCCGCCACCGCCGCGCCAGCGGCGCGGGACACCCTGCACGGCACCGACCCGGACCCGACCCTGGAGCGCACGGTCGACCTGGACCGGAACCGCACCGCGGAACGGCCGGTCGACCCGGACCGCACGGTGGTGCGGCCGGTGCCGACCGACCGGGAGCGCGCGGACCTCGACGCCCCTACCGCGCCGGTGGCCGTGGGCCCGAGGCCGCGGGCGAGCCTGCTGGCCACGCTCGGCCTGATCGTCTCCGTGGTGGGCGCGCTCTTCGTGCTGACCGGCACCCTGGCCGGGTACGGCGTCGGGCTCGGCGCGGTCGGCGCGGTCCTCGCGGTGCTGGGCCTGATCGCCACCCGCCGCCGGCACGTCGCCGGCAAGCTGGACGCGCTGATCGGCATCACCGTCGGCCTGGCCGCCGTGGTGCTCGGCGTCGTGGCGCTGACCGGCCGGTTCGACTGGCCGACCACCGACGGCGACTGGGTCGGCCGGTTCCGGGAGTGGCTTGACTCACAGTTTGCCGGCCTGTTCTGACGGGCACCTTCCGGCTCGCCGGCGGCGCGCCGGCACGCCCGACCAGCTCTGGTGGTTCACCAGCCGGGCACATCCTCTTTCGGGGGCGGCGATTCGCCGCCCCCGAAGTGTTTCCCCAATCGGTCAGGCATCCCGGTGCTGGTCCTCGCCTAGGCGGGCTGAGCGCACGGACGCAACGATCCGCCGCCGGGAGTCGCCCAGGCGCAACGTTTCGACGTCCAACGCAACTTCCGGCGGTGGATGTCGTGGGCCCGGGCCGCATACCGTTGACCAACGGCGCCAGCCCGTGGGCCACGGTGGCCGGGCGCGCCCGACCGCTGGGAGCAGGACAATGACGATGGACGCCACCAGGCAGCGTTTTCTGATGTGCCGGCCGACGTACTTCGCCGTCGACTACGCGATCAATCCGTGGATGGACCCGACCGCCCCGGTCGACGCCGACCTGGCGATCCGCCAGTGGGAGCGGCTCCGGCAGACGTACCTGGACCTGGGCCACTCCGTCGAGCTGGTCGATCCGGTCGCCGGCCTGCCGGACATGGTCTTCGCCGCCAACGGCGGCACGGTGATCGACGGCAAGGCGATGGCGGTGCAGTTCCGCGACCCGCAGCGCGCCGACGAGGCACCCGCCTACCGCGCCTGGTTCGAGGCCGCCGGCTTCGAGATGTACGACCCGAAGCACGTCAACGAGGGTGAGGGCGACGTCCTGCTGGTCGGCGACCACCTGCTCGCCGGCACCGGCTTCCGCACCGCGCACGCCTCGCACGCGCAGTTGCAGGAGGTCTTCGGCTACCCGGTGGTCACCATGCAGCTGGTGGACCCGCGCTTCTACCACCTGGACACCGCGCTGACCGTGCTGGACGAGCGGACCGTGGCGTACCTGCCGGAAGCGTTCTCGCCCGGCAGCCAGGCGGTGCTGCGCCGGCTCTTCCCCGACGCGATCCACGCCACCATGGCCGACGCCGAGGTGCTGGGGCTGAATGCGGTCAGCGACGGGAAGCACGTGGTGCTGCCCGCGCAGGCCACCGACCTGGCCGCGAAGCTGCGCGACCGGGGCTACGAGACCATCGGGATCGACCTGTCCGAGCTGCGCAAGGCCGGCGGCGGACCGAAGTGCTGCACGCTGCGACTCCGTCAGGGAAAGGCAAGCAAGTGATCGAGGACATGCTGCGGACGCCGGGGGCGGTCCGCGACGCGGAGCGCTGGACGGCGCACAACTACCACCCGCTGCCGGTCGTGGTCTCCTCCGCCGAGGGGGCCTGGCTGACCGACGTGGACGGCCGGCGTTACCTGGACTGCCTCGCCGGCTACTCCGCGCTGAACTTCGGCCACCGGCACCCGAAGCTGATCGAGGCGGCGCACGCGCAGCTCGACCGGCTCACCCTGACCAGCCGGGCGTTCATCCACGACCAGTTCGCCGACTTCTGCAAGGAGCTGGCCGAGCTGTGCGGCAAGGACCTGGTCCTGCCGATGAACACCGGCGCCGAGGCGGTGGAGACCGGCATCAAGGTCGCCCGCAAGTGGGGCTACCAGGTCAAGGGGGTCACCCCGGGCCAGGCGAACATCGTGGTGGCCGAGGGCAACTTCCACGGCCGGACGACCACCATCGTCAGCTTCTCCACCGACGAGGACGCCCGCGCCGACTTCGGGCCGTACACGCCGGGCTTCACCGTCGTCCCCTACGGCGACCTGGACGCGCTGGCCGCCGCGATCGACGAGAACACCGTCGCCGTGCTGCTCGAGCCGATCCAGGGCGAGCAGGGCGTCGTGGTGCCGCCGGAGGGCTACCTGCCGGGCGTGCGCCAGGTCTGCACCGAGCAGAACGTGCTCTTCATCGCCGACGAGATCCAGTCCGGCCTGGGCCGGACCGGCGCCACCTTCGCCTGCGAGCACGAGGGCGTCGTGCCGGACATGTACCTGCTGGGCAAGGCGCTCGGCGGCGGCATCGTGCCGGTCTCCGCGGTGGCCGCGAACGCCGACGTGCTCGGGGTGCTGAAGCCGGGCCAGCACGGCTCGACCTTCGGCGGCAACCCGCTGGCCTGCGCGGTCGCCACCGAGGTGGTCCGGCTGCTGGCCACCGGCGAGTTCCAGCGGCGCTCGGCCGAGCTGGGCGAGCGGCTGCAGGCCGGCCTGCGGGCGCTGGTCGGCAAGGGCCTGGTCGCCGTCCGGGGCCGCGGCCTCTGGGCCGGCCTGGACATCGATCCGGCGCTGATGACCGGCCGGCAGGCCTGCGAGCGGCTGATGGAGCGGGGCGTCCTGGCCAAGGACACCCATGGCTCGACCATCCGGCTCGCCCCGCCGCTGGTGATCACCGAAGCGGAGATCGACCACGCGGTGGCGCAGCTCGCCGCCGTCCTCGCCGGCTGACCTCGCGTACGCGAAAGGGCGCCGGGACCAGCACGGTCCCGGCGCCCTTCGTCGTCGTCAGGGACGCGGCAGCCGCATCGTCATGGTGGGCGCCTCGGCCATGACCGAGGTGGGGGTGAACGGGGCACCGGTCGGCAGCTCCTCGGCGCGACCGATCTGCACCCCGGGGTAGAGCTCGACGATGTCGCCCTCGCCCAGCACCCGGGACTGCTGCGGGGCGAGCGGCAGCCGGTCCGGCTCGGCCATCGACCCCTTCGGGCGGATGCCCGAACCGTTGGTGCTGGTGTCGGTCACGATCACCTCGCCGACCCGCAACTCGAAGCGGACGTGGTTGCGGCTGATCCAGCGCCGGGACTCGTCGTTGAGCCACTGGCCCAGCGTGATCCCCTCGGACTGGTCCGGCGCCCGCCCGACCAGCACCGGCTGGGTCTCGGTGAGCACGAACCGGCGGCGGACCAGCCCGCCGATCCGGACGGCCAGCACCTCGGTACGCGGCCGCGGCCCGGCGTCGCCGAGTCGGGCACCGTGCCGGGGGCAGGTCGGCACGCCGCCCCGCAGCGTGGGTGGCGGCTGCCCGGCCGGGGCGCGGTCCACCCGGGCCAGGTCGGCGAAGGCGCCGCCGCCCCCGCCACCGCCGAAGAGCGCGCAGCCCGGCTCGGGGCAGCGCCACTGCCGGGTGAGCAGCTTCGCGCCCGCCGGCGACCGGGTGCCGGTGGCCGGGCTCTGCCCGCCGCCGACGTGCGCGATGAAGACCGGCCCGCCCGCGCCGGGCACCGGGGCGAGCACCCGGCCCGGCTGCCCGAGCCAGGGGAACCGGCCGCCCAGCCCGTCGAAGCGGACCCGGCTGAGCACCGGCAGGCCGAGCAGGTCGGCGACCTCCAGCATCCGGTCACCCGGGTTGTCCAGCACCTCCACCAGGCCGTCGTCGGCCCAGCGGCGCACCACCATCCGCTCGTTGGAGGTCAGGTCGGCGTCGGAGAGCAGGGCCCGGTGCACGATGGCGTAGACCGGGACGCTGTCCTCCTCCAGCTGCCGGGCCAGGGCGTCGATGACCAGGCCGAGCCGGAGCAGGCTGGCCGGCCGGCCGCCGTCGAGGTCCTGCCAGCGGATCACCTCGGCCAGGTCCACCACGGCGCGGGCCAGCGACGGGTCGGTGCAGACCCGACCCTCGATGGCGTCCAGCACCTTGCTGATCTCGAATCTCATCGGGCGCTCCGGACGATGTCGTCGATCCGCCGGGCCAACGCGACGTCACGGTGGGTCACCCCGCCGGCCGAGTGCGTGACGCAACGGAAGGTCAGGGTCCGCCATCGGATGTCGATGTCGGGGTGGTGGTCGAGTTCCTCGGCCACCGCGGCGACCCGGTCGACCACCGCGATGGCCGCCGGGAAACTGCCCAGCTCGACGGTGCGGCTGATCCCGGTCGGGTCACCCGACCAGTCCGCCAGCCCGCCCAGCTCGTCTCGTACCGCCTCGGCGGTGAGCAGGTCTGCCATGCGACGACCCTACCGGGAGGGCATTCACCGGGCCCGCTCCGGCACCGCCCACCTCCGAGGTGAGCAGGGGTTCTCAGCGGTCGCGCAGCGGGCGGCCGACCTCGTGCAGGTGGGCCAGCGCCTGCCGGTACGACTCGACCAGCCCGGTCTCCGCGTACCCGATGCCGTGCTCGGCGCAGTACGCCCGGACGATCGGTTGCGCCCGGCGCAGGTTGGCCCGGGGCATGTTCGGGAAGAGGTGGTGCTCGATCTGGTAGTTCAACGCGCCGAGCGCCACGTCGACGAGCCGGCCGCCGCGCACGTTGCGCGAGGTCAGCACCTGCTTGCGCAGGAAGTCCAGGTCGTCGTCGGCGGACGGCATCGGCATGCCCTTGTGGTTGGGGGCGAAGGCGCAGCCCATGTAGAGCCCCCAGAGCCCCTGGTGGACGGCGACGAAGAGCAGCGCCTTCCCCGGCGACATCACGGCGAAGAGCAGCCCGAGGTAGCCGACCGCGTGCGCGCCGAGCAGCAGCGCCTCGACCGTCCGGTGCCGGATCGGGGTGGTCCACCGCCCGTCCGGCTCCCGGCCGGCCAGCGCCCGGACGCTCGCCACGTGCAGCCACAGCCCCTCCAGCAGCAGCATCGGGAAGAAGAACCACGCCTGCCGGGCGGCCAGCCAGCGGCCGAACCCGCGGGTCGCCGCCGCCTGCTCGTACGTCCAGACCAGGGCACCCGCCCCGACGTCCGGGTCCTCGTCCTCGTGGTTGGGGTTGGCGTGGTGCCGGTTGTGCTTGTCCACCCACCAGCCGTAGCTGGTCCCGACGGCGAGGTTGCCGGCGATCAGCCCGGCCGCCTCGCTGTGGCCGCGCCGACGGAACATCTGCCGGTGCCCGGCGTCGTGCCCGAGGAACGCCACCTGGGTGGTGGCCACCGCCATCCCGACCGCGACCAGCAGCTGCGCCCACGAGTCGCCGACCGCGACCAGCACCGCCCAACCGGTCAGAAAGGCACCCAGAGTGAGCGCGATCCGCACCGCGTACCCGCCCGGGCGGCGGGTGAGGAGACCGGCCTCGGCGACCCGGCGGGACAACACCGCGTAGTCACTGCCCCGGCGTACCGGTGGTTCCGTCATCGTCGGAGTGGTCATCTGCGCTCCCGTTCTCGGTCGTCTGCCACGCCCGGCGGCGCGGTCGCCGTACCGAGTCTGGTCGGCGCAATTGCGCTGAGTAATCCCGCAAGCCCCCGAAGTGGGGGTAAGGCAGACCCTACCCTCAGCTCATCCGTCCGACCACTGTCCGTAGCCGGGCCAGGTCCCGCCGGCGCCGCTCGTAGGTCGCGGCGAGCGCGATCAGCGCCAGCCCGCCGAGGCCCAGGTAGATCCACCGGGGCAGCAGGTCCCAGCCGCGGGCGAGCTCGTGCAGCGCGAGCGGGACGAGGGTGGCCGCCCCCAGCAGGACCGGCGCCTGCCAACGGCGGACCGCCCCGGCAAGCACCGCGCCGAGCGCGACGACGCCGAGCGCCAGCCGACGCCACGGCTGCGGATCCGCCGCCACCAGCACCGAGACCAGGCTGGGCAGCAGCGCCGCGGCCAGTCCCGGGCCGAGCGCCAGCCAGCTGTTCAGCCCGGGCCGGGTGCGCAGCGCCACCAGGCCGGCGGCGATGGCCAGCCCGGCCGCCGGCGCCGTGTACGCCTCCAGCAGCGCCACGCCGCCGGCGACCAGCAGCAGCCACCCGCCGAGCAGCTCGCTGCCGCCCGCGATGCCGGCGAGCACCCAGCGCCGGGAGGTCGGCTCGCCCCGCCGCAGCACCCGCAGCGCCACGGCCGCGCCCCAGAGCGCGCTGACCGCCGCCGCGTGCCGCAGCGCGCCGCCGGTCAGCAGCAGCGCCAGCACCGCGACCGCCTGGGCGGCGGCCTCCAGCGCCATCCCCAACGCCGGGCCGCGCCCGGTCGTCGCGTCCGCCGCCCGGCCGGCGCCGGTTGCGGCCTCCGGAGTAGGGCCCGTTGCGGCCTTCCGGGCGGGGCCGGCGGCGGCCTCCCGGGCGGCGAGGGCCGGCGCGGCGAACAGCACCAGCACCGCCACCGCCAGCACCCCGAAGGCGGCGGTACGCAGCGGCAGGCCGCCGGCCAGCGCCGCGGTCACCGCGAAACCGGCCGCCGCCAGCACACCCGACAGCCAGCCGGCCAGCCGGGTGTCGATGTGCCGCCCGGCCGCGCCGACGACGGCCGCGGCCACCACCAGCGCACCCAGGCCGGCGAGCGTCCCGGCCCGGGTGGCGAGCAGTCCGCCCAGCCCCGGGACGGCCAGCGCCAACCCGACCGGCAGCGTGACCGGCAGCAGGAGCGGGCGCGGCGCGGCGAGCGCGGCGGCCAGCAGCGCGGCCAGCCCGACGGCGAACGCCACCACCGGCGCCACCGGCCAGGGCGCGCCGGCCGCCACCAGCAGCACCGGCAGCCCGGCCGCGCCGAACGGCAGCCCGACCAGGGCCGGCACCCACCGCCCGCCGCGCACGATCCGGGCGTACGCCGCCGCGGCGGCCCCGAGCAGCAGCAGGGTCAGGCCGGCGCCGGCGGCACCCGGTACCCGGTCCGCGGCGGGCGCTCCGGACCAGATGGGCACCGGCAGGTCCACGAACACCAGCAGGGTGGCCGGCGCGACGGCGAGCAGCGCCAGCCCGGACAGCCCGGCACCCACCAGACGCGGGGCGAGGCCCGGCCGGGCGCCTCCCCCGACGGCCAGCGTCAACAGCACGCCCAGCGTGGCGTAGTGCGACACCCGCTCGGCCCCCGGTACGGCCAGCGGCGCGGCCCCGACCAGCGCGAGCGCGGCGGCGAACCCGGTCGAGGCGTACCCGTGCAGGTCCGGCCAGTGTCGACGGACGGCGAGGACCGCGACCACCAGCACCCCGACGGCGGCGAACGCCCCGCGCAGCTGCCACCAGGGCGGCGCCCCGGCGGCGATCAGCCCGACGGCCACCCCGGCCGGCACGGCGAGCACCGCCGCGGCCAGCGCCACCCCACCGACGACGGGCTGGCCGCCGGTGCCCCGCCGGCCCCGCGCCGCCACCAGCGCGCCGGCCACGGCCACGACGGCGAGCGCCGCTCCCGCCCCGGCCGGATCGGCGAGCCCGACCAGCAGCCCATGACCGAGCAGGACGGCCCCGCCGAGGGCCGGGACGAGCACGGTGGTGTACCGCCGGCGCGGCCGGAGCACGGCGACCGCCAGCAGCGCGACGGCCGCGAGCAGGTCGGCCGCCACGACCACGGGCCACGGGGTGGCCGCGACCGCCGGGGCGGCCAGCACGACCAGCGCCCCGCCCACCACCGCGACGACCGGCCGGGCGGCCCGGGGCAGCAGCAGCGCCACCGCCACGGCGGTCAGCAGCACGGCGACCGGCAGCTGCCACCCCCAGTGCGGCGCCGGCCCGGCGGCGGCGCCCCGCCACGGCGGCAGCGACCGCAGCACCGCGCCGCCCGCGAGCACGACCGTGACCAGCGTGGCGATCTGCGCCAGCCCGCCGGCCACCACCAGCGCCCCCACCCGGGGCCCGGTACGCAGTTTCGCCGGCAGCGCGCGGACCGCCCCGGCCAGTACGGCCACCACCGCCCCGGCCGCGACCAGCAACAGCCCCGGACGCAGCTCGGCGACCGGCCGGAGCAGCGCGGTGGCGAGCACCGGCACCAGCAGCCCCGCCGTGACCAGCCGGTACGTCCGGCCGCCTGCCGCCAGCGCCCCGGTGAGCAGGACGACCGCCACCAGCAGCAGCGGGCCGCCGGCCAGCAGCGGGGTGCCGGCCGCCCGGCCCCGGGCCAGTGGCACCAGCGCGCAGCCGGCGGCGATGGCGAGCGCGACCGCGTGGCCGAGCCAGCCGAGCACCCGCCCGGCGACCACCGCCGGCGGACCGACCAGGAATCCGGCCCGGGCCGTCCCCGTCGGCACCGCGGCCGGTCCGGCGGACGGTCCCGCCGGGCGCGGTGCGGCGGCCGGCCCCCCGCCGGCCGCCCCGTCCGTCAGCGGTCCGGCGACGGCCGGAACCCGGGGCGCAGCGCGACCACCACCAGGAGGTCGCCCAGCGCCACCCCGGTGCAGACCAGCGCCCACCCGGCGGCGGACGGCCGGGCCGCCGCCGCGGCCAGCGGCAGCACCGGCTGCGCGGCCAGCAGCGCCGCGAACCACGGCACGGTCAGCCGGCTCAGCCGCGCGTACCCGGCCGCGACCGCCGCGCCGATCCCCCCGACCAGCGCGGCGTACCGGGTCCCCGGCCAGCCGGCCACCCCGAACAGGTCCACCGTCCAGGCGGCGTACCCGTCGAGGAGCACCAGCAGCAGCCCCACCGCGGCGAACGTCTCGGCCGTGCCGCGCAGCCCACGCCGGGTCGCGACCAGCGGGCCGGCCAGCGTGAGCACGGTGACCGCGGCCAGGATCAGGGCCCGCCCGGCCACCCCGACGGCCGCCCAGGCGACGGCGGTGAAGACGATCGCCGCGGTGCCGAGCAGGAGTCCACCGAGGACGAAGAGCAGGCCCTGCACCGTCCGGGTCGAGGTCTCCGGCCGGCCGGGCGCGGCCCCGAAGGTCTCCGGGCGGCCGGCCGCGGCCCCGACCGGCGACGCGGGGACGGGCGGCACCGGGCGCGGCCGCGGCGGCGGGATCTCCAGGCGGATCCGGGCGGCCAGCTCCGTCCGGCGCTGCCGGGCCGTCACCAGCCGGGCCAGCAGGTCCTGGTACGTCACCCGGGCCCGCTCCACCTCCGGGGCCAGCGCGGTGATCTCCCGGTCCAGCCGGACCACCTCGGCCGCGGGCGGGTACGGCGGCCGACCGCAGCCGGAGCAGCCGGAGGCGAGGTCGGCGGGCGCGCCGCAGCCGGGGCAGGGGTAGCCGGTGTTCTCCACCCGGCCAGCATCGTCGCCGGGCGGCCGGCCGCACAGAGTAGGAGTACCTAGGTGTACCGCCTAGGGACGGGTGTGGTCGTGCACCCAGGCCGCGTAGTCGGGGTTGCCGCTCTCCACCCGGGCCACCAGAATCTCCGGCACCTCGTACGGGTGGTTGGCGCGGAGCTGGCCGACCAGAGCGGTCACCCGGTCCGGCGTGGTCTTGAACCGCACCGTCCACTCGGCGGTGGTCTGGATCGCCGACTGCCACCAGTAGGTGCTGTCCACCTGCCCGCCGACCTGGGCGCACGCCGCCAACCGTCCGGCGACGGCGGCGGCCGCCAGCACGTCCGCGACGGAGCGCGCGTCCACCACCGTCGTCACCACGCAGATCTGCTCCACGAGCGCACCCTACGTGGGATTCCTGCCAATCGGCTGAAACCGGGTGCGGTCAGGCCCCGACCTCGTCGCGGTTGGCCGCGATCCAACCGTCGATCCGGGCCCACCAGTCGAAGAGCCAGTCGATGCGTTCCTGCCGGCCGGTGGGCACCTCCTCGGGCGGCACCGACCAGAAGCGCATCACGATCCGCTTGTCCATCGGCAGCTCACGCCACACGTCGGTCACCGTGAGCATCCGGTCCAATCCGGTGTGCGCGACGAAGATCACCCCGGCGTCCGGGGCGGCGTCCAGGGCGGCGAGCAGCCCGCCCGGCTGCGGGGCGAGGACGTGCTGCATCCGCTCGGCGCGCAGCGCCATCCGCTCCAGCCCCAGCGCCCGCAGCCGGGCGATGGCCCGCAGCCGCCGGGTCGGGGTGAAGTTGCCGCCCTCCGGGAAGATCACGAACGCGTCGTCGTCGTCCAGGCCGGCGGCGAGGTGGCCGATCTGCGAGACCACCGCCTCCTGACCGTCCGGCCCGGGGGCGATGAACCGGTTCGGCAGCCGGTTGAGCAGGACGTCGATCGCCGGGTCCCACTGCAGGCTCTCCTTGAGCACGATCCGGGGTTCCCGGTGGAACCAGTTCACCAGCGCGTGGATCAGGATGAACGAGTCGCCGGGCCCGGCGTGCCGGCAGAGCACCAGCTCCGGCCGGCCGGGCAGCGCGGTGTCCGGGTCGGTGCCGACCACGTCGATGCTCAGTCGCAGCGTCCAGCGGGCCTGCCAGAACAGCACCCCGAGGAACTGCCCGGCCAGCACGTAGTGCGCCCGCTGGAAGGCCGGCGACCGCTTGCGGGCGCCGAAGCCGGAGGCCAGCCAGAGGGCGAAGAGAGCGAGCAGCGCGGCCGCGTCCCAGACCAGGTAGACCGTGCCGATCCAGAGCAGCCGCAGCGGCCGCAGCCGGCCGGGCACCAGCGGCGAGGCGGCCAGTGCGAGCAGCGCCCAGGCCGGCAGCGTGGTCACCACCGCCACGGCGAGCAGCACCACGCCGGGGGCCAGCAGCAACCGGCGTACCCACCGGGGCGGCAGCGGCATCAGTGGTCCAGCTGGGTCGCCAGGTAGTGCCGGGACGCGGTGTAGGCCCGGCTGATCCGCCGCCCCACCGCCGCCATGTCCCGGTACGCCCACGGGCTGTCGTCGCGCGGTCCCCCACCGCCGGTCGGCAGCACGTGCACCTCCACGTCGTCGGGCAGCGCCGCCATCTCCCTGGCGAACCGGTGCCGCCGGGCGACCTCGAAGGCGACCTGGGCGATCTCCCAGGGCCGCCGCGGCGGGACCAGCTCCCGCTCGATCCGTCCCACCTGGAGGACGAAGATCCGCGTGGCGCCGGCGGCGACCGCCTCCCCGATCGGGATCGAGTTGACGATCCCGCCGTCGATGTAGTGCTGGCCGTCGATCTGGGTGGGCGGCAGCAGCCCGGGCACCGACGCGGAGGCGAGCACCGCGGGCACCAGTGGTCCACTGTGGAACCAGTGCTCGGCGGCCCGCTCGATGTTCGCCGCGCAGCAGCGGAACGGCACCGTCAGGTCCGCGAAGGTGGTGTCCTCGCCCAGCTCGCTCTCCAGCAGCCGACGCAGCGGTCGGGGCGAGTGCAGATGGGTCCGGGCCGCGAAGCGGCGCAGCTGCCGGGCGACCGAGTCGCCGTACACCTCGCTGGCCTCCGGGGAGGCCCAGAGCCGGACCAGCCGGTCGGTGACCGCCTCGGACGGGTCGGCCGCCACCAGGGCGCCGTTGACCGCCCCGATCGAGGTGCCCAGCACCATGTCCGGCCGGATCCGGGCCCGGAACAGGGCCCGGAGCATGCCCACCTCGACCGCGCCGAGCACTCCCCCGCCGCCGAGCACGAACGCCACCGGACCGCCACTCATGACGTTCATCCTGGCACGCGCCCCGAACCGGGCCCGCCGGAGCCGGACCGCCGGCAGCACGCCGTCACCCGCGGCCACACCGACGTCGCGGAGCGCGACCAGAGAACGGACAGTCGTTGACAGCCCGGACACATCCCCGCAACCTGATACCGCTCCCAAGCCCAGGCACGGCGCGGGCCTGACCGCGGCGCGGGCCTGGCCCCTCAGCGGGCTGCGGCCCGGACCGGCTCCCGCGCCCCGGCCGCCACGACGCCGCCCGCCAGGAAGCTGCGGTACACCGCCTCGTAGCCACGGGCCATCCGCTCCACGGAGAAGTTCTCCGCGACGTGCGCCACGCAGTCGGCCGGGTCCAGCCGGGACGACTCGCGCAGCGCCGTCGGTAGCTCGTCGGCCCGGTCGCAGACCAGCCCGGTCCGGCCCGGACGGACGAGCTCCGGCACTGCGCCCCGGCGCAGCGCCACCACCGGCGTACCGGTCGCCATCGCCTCCAGCATCACCATGCCGAACGGCTCCTCCCACTGGATCGGCATGATCAGGCAGCGGGCGTCGAGCAGCAACCGCAGCGTGGCCCGCCGGTCGGCGTTCAGCACCAGGGTCACGTCCTCGTCCAGCAGCGGCTCGACCACCTGCTGGAGGTAGCGGCGCTCGGCCGGCTCATTGCACTTGCCGGCCAGGACGAGCGGCAGACCGGCCGCCCGACAGGCCCGGATCGCCACCTCCGGGCCCTTGTCCGGGCTGAACCGGGCCAGCCAGAGCACCGGCCCCCGACCGGGCGTCCGCTTGCGCGGGAAGTCCCACACCGGCATCGCGTTGTGCACCGTGCCCGCCCAGGGCAGCCCCGGGTTGGCGCGACGCTGGGCGTGCGAGATGGCCACCAGACCGACGCCGCGGTCGGTCTCGCTGAGCACGTCGCCGTACTCCCCCACCGGGTTGCCGTGCACGGTGGCCACGGTAGGCACCGACCGGTGGGCGGCGACCAGCGGTCCGATGGTGGTGTGGTCGTGGATCAGGTCGAAGTCGGCGGCGGAGATCAGGCGGTTGACCCGGGCCAGGTGGGCCAGCTCGGGCAGCGCCTCGCCGAGCCGCTCGTACTGGAGGTCCGGCCCGGTGGAGACGAACTCGGCCGAGGTGCCGTGGTCCGCGCCGGCGCCGAACAGGGTCACCTCGTGACCGTCCTCGACGAGGCCGTCCACCAGCCCGGCCACCACGTGTTCCAGGCCGCCGTAGCCGGGCGGCGGCACCGTCAGCCACGGCGGCGCCACCATCGCGATCCGCAGTGGCCGCGCGCGCGGCCGGTCCGACGGCAGGTGGTTCACGGCCACGAGTCCTCCCCGTTGGTCCCCGGCGAGCCTGATCGGCGGCACTTTCCCGGCGGTGGCGGCGGCAAACGGCGGCCCGGCGGCGGCGAACGGCGGCCCAGCGGCGGCGAACGGCGGCCCGGCGGCGGCGAACGGCGTCCGGCCCTCACCCGGCCACCACGAGCCGGTCGTGCACCTCCCGGACGCCCGGGGTCGACCAGGCGGCCCGTTCCGCCTCGTCCCGCTGCCACCAGGAGCGGACCACCCCGCTGAGCACCACGATGTCCCCGGTGACCTGCACGTCGACCCGTTCCGTGCCGGTCCGCCGGATCAGCACCCGCTGCAGGTCCCGGCGGGTCTGCTCGTCGCTGGGCGGGGTGGTCGGCCGCACCTCCACCAGGTTGGTCAGCCCGCGTACGCCACGCAGCCGGCGCAGCTCCCGTTCCGCGGTACGCCGCTGGAAGCCGTACTCCACCTCGCCGCGGAGCATCACCCATCCGTTGGCTACGGTGACGTCCAGTCGCTCGGCGGGCACGAAACTGTCCCACTCGAGCGCCCGACCGGCCGCGATGGCGATCTCCGCGTCGGTTCGCTCGTCCGTACCGGGCAGGCGTACCTCGATCTCGCTGGCGACCGCCCGGACCCCGCGTACCCGGTGCGCGCAGCGCTCGGCCGCCCAGCGGCGGGCGTAGCTGTCCACCCAGCCGGTGAGCGTGACCACGCCCTCGGAGACCGTCACGCCGATCTCGTTGGGCCGCGTCTGGGCGTCCCACCCGAGCTCGTCGAGCACGTCCCGCTGGAGCTCCGGATCGGTGCGGACGGCGGCTGCGGTGGTCATGGCGTCCCCTTCCCGTACGGTTCCCGTCCGTCGAGGATGCCGCCGTACGGGGTGAGCCGGGCTCACCCGGTGCGGGTGAGCGGGGGACAAAAAGGCGGCGGGTGACGGAGCCAACCCCCTTGGCTCCGTCACCCGCCGCCTGGCGGAGGAAAGTCCGTATCCGTTATGACGTCTCGGCGAGCGTCACGGTTGCCGTCTGCGCCGATCCGTTCCGTTTGAACTGCACCTCGACCCGGTCGCCCACCTTGCCGGACTGGACGGCGCCCACCAGGTCGTTGGAGTCGTTGATCACCTTGTCGCCGAACTTGGTGATCACGTCGCCCCGCTGGAGCCCGGCCTTCTCCGCCGCGCTGCCCGGGCTGACCGCGGCGACCAGCGCCCCGCCGTCCTCGGCGGCGTTGACGCTGACCCCGAGCGAGGGGTGGCTGACCTTCTCGCCGCGCTGGAGCTTCTGGGCGACGTCCTTGGCCTTGTTGCTCGGGATGGCGAAGCCGACGCCGATGTTGCCGTTGCTGCCCTGCCCGGCGGTGGCGATCGCGGTGTTGATGCCGATCACCTCGCCCCGGGTGTTGACCAGCGCGCCGCCGGAGTTGCCCGGGTTGATCGGGGCGTCGGTCTGCAGCAGCCCGGAGATCGAGCTGGCGCCCTGCTGCGAGTTCTGCTGCTGGCCGCCCTCGCCGGCCTGGATGGTGCGGTCCCGGGCGCTGAGGATGCCGGCGGTGACCGAGCCCTGCAGGCCGAGCGGGCTGCCCAGGGCGAGCACCTGGTCGCCGACCTGCATCCCGTCGCTGTCGCCGAACTTGGCCGCCTTGAGGCCGCTCACGCCGCTGGCCTTGACCACCGCCAGGTCGGTCTTCGGGTCGGTGCCGACGATCTTCGCCTGCACGGTCTTGCCGTCGGCGAAGACCACCCGCACCGTGTCACCGGTGGCGGAGGCGACCACGTGGTTGTTGGTCAGCACGAAACCGTCGGCGCTGAGGATCACCCCGGAGCCCTCACCGTTGTCCGTGATGATCGAGACGACGCTGTCCTGCACGGCGGCGGCGATCTTCGGCAGGTCCGCGCTGTTGAGCACCGGGGCGGCCGAGTAGGTGCGGGTGACGCCGCCCGAGTCGCCGTCAAGGGCGAGGGCGAGCGCGCCCCCGGCCACGCCGGAGCCGAACATGAGCGCCAGCACCAGCGCGCCCGCGCCGACGAACTTGCCGGCCCGGCTCGGCCGGGCCACCGGCGCCGGACCCCACGGCGGGACCGGCTGGCCGGGGTGGTGCGGCTGACCCGCGTGGTGCGGCTGGTAGGGCTGCTGCCCCTGGTACGGGGGCATGGGCCCGGCGGCGTGCGGCGGGTAGCCCGGCCCGCCCTGATACGGCGCCCCGGCGGCCCAGCCGGTCTGCTGCTGCCCGCCGTACCAGGGCGCGCCCGGCTGCGGCTGCCCGGAGACCGGGTGCTGCGGCTGCCCGGAGACCGGGTACGGCGGGGCGGAGGGCGTCGCCGTCGGCGGCGCGTACGGGCTGGCGGGGGCCGGCGTCTCGGGCCGGGCGCCCTCGGTGGCGGCGGTGGGCTCCGGGGCGGCGGTGGCTCCGGCGGCCGGGGAGTCGGCCGGAACCGGCGCGGCGGCCGGGGTGGTGGAGTCGGACTGCCCGCGCTCGGCGGGGGGCAGCTCGGCGGTGGGTTGCGACGGCTCGGCGTCGGCGGGGGCCGGCGACCGCTGCGGGTCGGTCTCGTACTCGGTCATGGGACCACCTTCTCCCCTGGCACTGCGATCAGCCTGGAACGTGCCTGAATGTTTTCTGAAAGTCACTCGGCCTGGTCCGGGGTCTCCGGCAGCAGCGGCAGCTTGACCCGGAAGGTCGCCCCGCCGCCGGGCGTCTCGGCCACCTCGACCGTGCCGTGGTGGGCCGCGACCAGCGCCGCGACGATGGCCAGCCCGAGCCCGGTGCTGGTCGCTCCACCGGCCCGCCGGGTCCGTGCCGCGTCGGCCCGGTAGAACCGCTCGAAGACCCGCTCGGCCTGCTCCGGGGTGAGGCCCGGACCGGTGTCGGCGACCTCCACCACGGCGAGGTTGCCCGGTTCGGTACGCAACCGCAGGGTCACCGAGGCGTCCGGCGGCGTGTGGGTCAGCGCGTTGGCCATCAGGTTACCGATCACCTGCCGCAGCCGGGCGTCGTCGCCGTGCACCACCAGCGCGCCGGCGCCCGGCTCGATGTCCAGCTCGATCCGCCGGTCCGGGGCGACCACCCGGGCCGCCTGGACCGCGTCGGAGGCCAGCACCGGCAGTTCCACCGGGGCCAGGGTGATCGGCCGCTCCCGGTCCATCCGGGCCAGCAACAACAGGTCCTCCACGAGCAGCCCCATCCGGGCCGCCTCGTCCTCGATCCGGCGCAGCAGGCCCGCGGTCTGCTCGGGCTGCCGGGCCGCGCCCTGCCGGTAGAGCTCGGCGAAGCCCCGGATGGTGGTCAACGGGGTACGCAGCTCGTGCGAGGCGTCCGCGATGAACTGCCGCATCCGCTCCTCCGAGCGGCGGGCCCGCGCCTCGGAGGCCTGGGCGGCCGCCGCCGCGTCGCGGGCGCTGACCTCGGCGCTGCGGGCCGCCGCCTCGGACGCCGCGCGGGCGGTGAAGGCCGCCTCGATCTGCGCCAGCATCGCGTTCAGCGCCCGGGAGAGCCGGCCCAGCTCCGAGGTCGGGCACTCGCGCCCCTCCTCCGGGTCGGGCACCCGGCGGGTGAGGTCGCCGCCGGCGATGGCCGCCGCGGTCCGCTCGATCTCCACGAGCGGCTTGAGACTGGTACGCACGATCCCCGCGCCCACCGACGCCAGCACGATCAGCACCGCCCCGCCGACGAGCAGGTCGATCCAGGCGAGCTGTTTGACGGCCAGGTCGACGTCGGTGAGGTTCTGCCCGATGGCAACCATCTGCCCGTTGGGGAGCTTGGTGTAGAGCATCCGCCAGCGGACCGAACCGTCCCGCGCCCGGACGGTGAAGGGGTTGTCGTCCATGCGGTCGAACCCCGCCGCGTTGTCCGGCCAGGGCGGCAGGTCCGCAGGGCGGAACCGGGAGGTGTCGTAACGCGAGAAGAGCACCGCCCCGGTGTCCGGATCGGTGGCGACCAGCAGGTAGTCGGTCGGGATGCCGAGCCCGCCCTCGTGCTGCTCGGCGACCGCGCTCTCCAGCGTGCGCTGGGAGGACCGCAGCTCGCCGTCCACCTGGTTGATCAGGTAGTTGCGGAGGAAGTAGGTGGTCAGCGAGCTGATCACGACCAGCGCCACCGCCACCAGGGCAAGCACGGCGGTGACGAGCTTGACCCGCAGCGGGATTCCGCGCAGCCAGCCCTTCGCGTCGTGGACGGCGCTCACGCCGCCGGCTTGCGCAGCACGTAACCCACTCCGCGCAGGGTGTGGATCAGTCGCGGCTGGGTGTTGTCGACCTTGCGCCGCAGGTACGAGATGTAGGACTCGACGATGTTGTCGTCGCCCCGGAAGTCGTAGTTCCAGACGTGGTCGAGGATCTGCGCCTTGGAGAGCACCCGGTTGGCGTTGAGCATGAGGTAGCGCAGCAGCTTGAACTCGGTCGGCGAGAGCTGCACCCGCTGGCCGGCCCGGTGCACCTCGTGGGTCTCCTCGTCCAGCTCCAGGTCGGCGAAGGTGAGCCGGGACGGCGCCTGCTCCCCGGTGGCGGTACGCCGCAGCACGGCCCGGATCCGGGCGGTCAGCTCCTCCAGGCTGAACGGCTTGGTGACGTAGTCGTCGCCGCCCAGGGTCAGCCCACGGATCTTGTCGTCGGTGGCGTCCCGGGCGGTCAGGAAGACCACCGGGGTACGCGTGCCGCCCTCGCGGAGCATCCGGATGACCTCGAAGCCGTCCAGGTCGGGGAGCATCACGTCGAGCACCACCAGGTCGGGCCGGTGGTCCTTGGCGGCGTGCAACGCGCCGCTGCCGCTGGTCGCGGTGGCCACGTCGAAGCCCGCGAAGCGCAGGCTCGCGGAGAGCAGTTCGAGGATGTTGGGATCATCCTCGACGACGAGCAGTCGGGCCTCGGTCTGGGTAGCCACCATGGGCCCATCATCCGCGCTCTCGCTGCGGCCCCGCTGGGCGGTTCCTGGAAACAAGCTGTGAGCCGGTCCCCGGCCGCGGCCGGCCGGGGACCGCGTCAGCGGAGCAGTCGGCGCAGCCCGTCCAGCGCCCCGTCCAGCACCCGAATCGCGGTGCGCAGCTTGCTGTCGCTGAGCCGGCCGGCCCGGACCAGCGCGCCGACCTCCACGGTGAACTCGGCGAGCCGCTGGTCGAACTCGGCGAGCAGCGGCGACTCGGCGGCCGGCGGGGCGCCGTTGGCGGCGGGTCGGGGCGGCGGCCGCTCCCACCGGCCCGGCCGGGCCTGCCGGGTCTGCCGGGTCGCCTCGCGCAACTCGCGCTTGAGGTCGCGCACCGAGCCGCGTACCTCGGTCTGGATCTCGCCGGCCAGGGCGGAGAGGTCCTCGACGGAGGCGCTGATGTCCGATTCCAGGGTGGCCAGCTCACCGGCGCGCTGCCGCAGCTCCGCCCGGCCCGCGTCGGTGATCTCGTAGACCTTGCGGCCGCCGGCGGCGGTGTGGGTGACCAGGCCCTCGACCTCCAGCCGTTGCAGCCGGGGGTAGATGGTGCCGGCGCTCGGCGCGTACAGGCCGAGGAAGCGCTCCTCCAGCAGCCGGATCAGCTCGTAGCCGTGCTTCGGGCCGTCGTCGAGGAGCTTGAGCAGGTAGAGCCGGAGCCGCCCGTGACTGAACACGGCGGTCACGGCAACTCCTCCTCGTCGGCCTCGGCGGCCTCGTCGACCGGGCGGGCCAGCAACGCGATGCTGCCCGACGTCGCGGACGCCCAGAGCTTACCCTCGCCCGCGCCGAGGACGCCGTGGCTGTCCTTGGTCGCGCCGAACCCGCCGTCGCCGCGTACCTGCGGGAAGCCGCTGGTGATCCGGCCGGAGGTGGTGTGCAGGTGGACGGCGAGGTCGCTGTCCTCGCGGACCCGGACCGTGACGCTGCCGGAGATGGTGCTGAGCCGGATCTCGCTGCGCCGGGGGTTGTCCAGGTCACAGGTGATCGCCCCGGAGACGGTGTTCGCCTGCACCCGCCCGGCGGCGCTGTCGGCGAGGATGACCTCGCCGGAGACGGTCTCCAGGGTCAGGTCGCCGGCCACCCCGAGCGCCTCCACCGGCCCGGAGATGATCTTCGCGGCGGTCCGGCCGCGGAGCCCCATCAGGGTGATCTGCCCGGAGGTGACGTCGACCTGGGTCTCCCGGCGCAGGCCGGAGGCGACCAGCGAGCCGTCGACCAGGCGCAGGTCGGCCAGCACGTCGGCCGGTACGGCGATGGAGACCTCGGCCCGGAACCAACGGCCGAGCTGCCCGAGCCACCACAGGATTCCGGGCCAGCGCGGGATCCGCTCGTGGCCGACGTGCAGCCGGCCGTCCCGGTGCTCCACGACGACCGGCCGCCGGCTGACCCGGGTGACGTCGACCCGGGCCGGGCCGTCGGTGCCGACCACGTTGAGCCGGCCGGTGATCAGCCGGACGTCGAGCCGGGTGACCGGCTCGTCCAGGGTGATCCGTTGCGGGCTGTCGACCGTCCAGTTGGCCATGGAGTCCTCCCCTCGGCGACGCGCCGACCGGCGGCACATCGAGTGACCAGGGAAGAGTAACGCGATACATCGCGACGTATCAAGACTGTCGGGAGTCGCGTTTCCGTCAGGCCGCCAGGTCGAGCTCCCCCACGGGCACCGGCGGGGCCGACCGGCGTGCGGCGGGGACCAGGTGCACCGCGGACTCGGCGGCCCGGGCCAGCAGCCGGCGGTCCGCGTCCACCGCCGGGTGCAGCGCCGCGGCCACCGTCACCGACAGGGTCAGATCGCGGGCCGCGAGCACCCGGCGTACCGAGTCCCAGAGGGTCTCGTCACCGAGGAAAGCCGGGGCCGTCGTCGCCGCGCCGGTCGCGGCATAGCCGATCCGCAGCGGCACCACCGGCGCCCCGGCGTCCACCGCCGCCTGGAACATCGCCGGCCGGAACCCCCGGCCCGGCCGGCAGCCGGCCGCCTCGCCGCACCAGGTGGTCCCCTCCGGGAAGACCGCGACCCGCCGACCCGCGCGCAGCGCGGCCGCGACCCGGCCCACCGTGGCCGGCAGTTCGCGGGGGCGGGCCCGGTCCACGAAGACCGTGCCGGCCGCGGCGGCGAGCCGGCCCACCAGCGGCCAGGCCCGGACCTCCCGCTTCGCCAGCAGCCGCGCCGGCGCGACCGCCAGCACCGCCAGCACGTCCAGCCAGGAGACGTGGTTGGCGACCAGCAGGGCCCGCCGGCGCGGCAGCCGGCCCCGGACCACCAGCCGGATGCCGAGGGCCCGCAGCGTCCCTCGGGCCCAGCCGCGCACCGCGGCATCCCGCTCCCGCGCCGGCAGCACCGGGAGCAGCCCGGCCAGACCCACCCCGAGCACCAGCATGCCCAGTACGCCCACCAGTCGGCCCACCCGCCGCCGGGGCGGCACGGTCGGCGCGCCCGCGAGCGGCAGGCAGTCCGGGCCACAGCCGGAGACGGGCCGCCACAGGCCGTCGGCGCTCACCGCTGCTCCCCGCCGAGGAAGTGGCGCAGGTAGCGGGGGTTCATCCGGTCCAGCGAGAAGAGCACGTAGAAGTCGGCGACCCCGAAGTCCGGGTCGTACGCCGGCTCACCGCCGACCCAGGCGCCGAGCCGGAGGTACCCGCGCAGCAGCGGCGGGACCAGCGCGCGACGCTCGGCCGGCGGCAGGGTCGCCGGGTCGACGGCGGCCGGCGCCTCGGCCGACCACGGGCGCAGCGGGCGGACCCGCAGCGGCGGCGGCGCCAGGTGCCGGGCGCTGACCTGGGCCCACACCTCGGCGGCGGCGGTCCCGCCGTCGGCCACCGGCACCGAGGCGCAGCCGCCCAGCCAGCGCGACCCGCGCAGGTGCAGGTACCGGGTGATGCCGGCCCACATCAGGTTGATCACCGCGCCGGAGCGGTGGTCCGGGTGCACGCAGGACCGGCCCGCCTCGACCAGGTCGTCGCGGAGCGGGTCGAGCGCGGACAGGTCGAACTCGCCCTCGGCGTACCGCCGGGCGGTGCGCCCCGGCGGCAGCAGGCGGTAGGTGCCGACCACCTCGCCGGTGCTCTCCCGCAGCACCACCAGGTGGTCGCAGTGGGCGTCGAACTCGTCGGTGTCCAGCCCGGCGGCGCCCGGCTGGAGGGTCGCCCCGAGCTCGGTGGCGAACACCTGGTGGCGCAGACGTTGCGCGGCCGCGACCAGGGTTGGGTCGTCGGCGATCAGCAGGGTGTATCCGCTGGTCGTAAGGGGTGCGCCAGCGGCGTGCAGAACGGCCATGGGTATCTGTGTAGGGCCCTCGGGTTGCCGGCCGCGGGGGTTAGGGGTGTCGATCCGGTGAACGCCAACCGGCGCTCGGGTCGGCCGGTTCACCTGCGGCGGGCCGACGGCGGACGGCCGGACGGGTGGGCGTCGGCCGGTGCGGCGGGGCCGGCGGCGGCGTGCGAGGCTGCCGGGGCGGAGCCCGGCGACGCGGCCGGAGCCCGGACCAGCCCGGAGGACGTACATGATCATCGAGTCCCGCTTCAACGGCCCGCCCGGCTCGGGCAACGGCGGCTGGAGCGCCGGGGTCTTCGCGGCGGCGCTCGACGACCGCGGCCCGGTCGAGGTCACGCTGCGCCGGCCGCCGCCGCTGGAGACCCCGCTGCACGCGGTCGACGGGGAGGTCCGCGACCCGGCCGGCCAGGTCGTCGCGCAGGTACGCCGGGTCGAGCCGTTCACCGCCGAGGTGCCCCCGGTGGACCGGCCGACGGCCGAGGCCGTCGCGAAGGCGTACCCCGGCCTGGTGGACCACCCGTTCCCCGGCTGCTACGTCTGCGGCCCGGCGAACCCGGACGGGCTGCGGATCTTCCCCGGCCGGCTGGCGGACGGGCGGACCGCGGCGCCGTTCCGCGCGCCGGAGCGGGTCGTCCCGGCGACGGTCTGGGCCGCGCTGGACTGCCCCGGCGGCTGGGCGGTGATCGCGCCGGGCCGCCCGTACGTCCTCGGCCGGATCGCCGTGACGGTCGCCGCGCTGCCCGCGCCCGGCGACGAGTGCGTGGTGACCGGGGCGATGGTCCGCGCCGAGGGACGCAAGGCGGAGGTGCACTCCAGCCTCTACGGCCCGGACGGCGACCTGCTCGGGTACGCCCGGGCCACCTGGATCGCGCTCCCGCCGGCCTGACGTCTCCTCCCTGGGGATGATCACCTCCTGCCCAGGAGGGAGACCGGCGTACGGACACCGCCTGATTGACCCGCTTGCGCCGCCTTGCCAGGCTGGGCCCGGCGCCACCGCGACGGCGTCCCACCGGCGCGCCCGCGCCCGGTGGCAGGAGAGGAGAACGATGTCCGACGGGCAAGGGAGCCCCAGCGCCGGGACCGGCCAGATCGTGGTGTCCGGACTGACCAAGCAGTACAAGAACGTCCGGGCGGTGGACGACCTGTCGTTCACCGTCGAACCGGGCCGGGTGACCGGCTTCCTCGGCCCGAACGGCGCCGGCAAGACGACCACCCTGCGCATGCTGCTCAACCTGGTCGCCCCGACGGCCGGCACGGCGACGATCGGCGGCCGGCGGTACGCCGACCTGACCGACCCGCTGCGCTCGGTCGGCGCGGTGCTGGAGGCGTCCAGCGCGCACAAGGGCCGCACCGGCGTCAACCACCTGCGGGTGATCTGCGCGGCGGCCGGACTGCCCCGCGAGCGGGCCGACGAGGCGCTCGCGCTGGTCGGGCTGACCCCGGCGGCGAAGCGCAAGTTCAAGGGCTACTCGCTGGGCATGAAGCAGCGGCTCGGCATCGCGGCCGCGATGCTGGGCGACCCGCAGGTGCTGATCCTCGACGAGCCGGCGAACGGCCTCGACCCGGAGGGCATCCGGTGGATGCGCGGCTTCCTCAAGGGGCTGGCCACGCAGGGGCGCACGGTGCTGGTCTCCAGCCACCTGCTGTCGGAGATGCAGCTGCTCGCCGACGACGTGGTGATCATCGCGGCCGGCAAGCTGGTCCGGCAGGGCCCGGTGGATCAGGTGATCGGCTCGATGGCGCACGGCGTCCGGGTGCGGGTACGCACCCCGCAGGCGGCCGAGCTGACCGCGGCGCTGCGCGAGCAGGCCGCCACGGTGGACACCGACGAGCACGGCGCGCTGCTGGTCGGCGGGATGGACGCCCCCACCGTGGGCCGGATCGCCCTCGCCGGCAAGGTGGAGCTGCACGAGCTGACCACCGAACGCCCCGACCTGGAAGGGGTCTTCCTCGAACTGACGGCCGGAAAGGCGGACATCCGATGAACCTGGTCCGATCCGAGCTGCTCAAGATCCGTACCACCAACACCTGGTGGCTCTTCGGCATCGGCGCGCTGGTCACCCTGGCCGTGGCGTTCCTGGTCAACGCGGTCAACGCGAACTTCAGTCTCAACGGCGGGCAGGACCTGGAGGGGGTGCCGGCGGAGCAGGCCGAGCAGATCCGGGCCACCGCCAGCGAGGTCTACCAGGCGGCCAACCTGTTCACCTCGGGGCAGTACTTCGGGCTGCTCTTCGTGCTGCTGCTCGGCATCATCGTGGTGACCAACGAGTTCTACCACCAGACCGCGACGACGACGTTCCTCACCACCCCCCAGCGGACCATGGTGGTCGCCGCGAAGCTGGTCACGGCGGCGCTGTTCGGCGCGGTGTTCTGGCTGGTCACCACCCTGCTGACCATCCCGGCGACGCTGATCTACTTCGGCGTCCAGGGCTGGGACGCCCACTTCGGGTCGTGGGACGTGACCCGGGCGATCCTGCTCAACCTGCTCGCGTACGTGCTCTGGGGGATCTTCGGGGTGGGCTTCGGCGTGCTGATCCGCAGCCAGATCGGCGCGACCATCACCGCCGTGGTGCTCTACCTGGTCGGCACGACCGCGGCGAACCTGGTCTTCTTCCTGCTCCAGCAGTGGCTCGAGTGGGACTGGATCAGCAAGCTGGCGGTGATCGTCCCGTCCACCGCGTCGACGCTGATGATCAGCGGTACCGAACTGCCGGGCAACCCGCCGCAGTGGGTGGGCGCCGCGGTGCTCATCGGGTACGCGGTGGTGACCGGCGCCATCGGCACCATGATCATGCGGCGGCGGGACATCGCCTGACCCGTACGACGTGACGGCCCCCGGGCGGCGACGAGAGGTCGCCGGGCGGGGGCCGTTCCGCGTCTAGCAGGAGTCGACGGGGCACGCGGCGTTTGCCGAACTTCTGGCATCTTCTGTGAAACGGACCACCAGCCGGAGGCGAGAATGCCGGTGGCATTCGTACGGCGTAGCCTGGGACCCGTTCCCCGTGCGCCCCTAATTGGGCACGGCGGACACCGCGTGACATACGAACCCGCGTGAAAGAGGCGATTACCGGCCGTGTCGACCCAGCAGACTTCGCAGGAGAACCCACTGGCGGGTTTCGGCCCGAACGAATGGATCGTCGAGGAGATGTACCAGCGCTACCTCGCCGATCCCTCGAGCGTCGACTCGGCCTGGCACGACTTCTTCGCCGACTACCGACCCGCGCCCGGCGCCGCCACCCCGCGCCCGGCCGAGGGCCAGGCCAAGCCGGCCGCCGCGCCGGAGCCGGCCGAGCAGCAGGAGGCGGTCGCCACCGTCGCCCAGCAGCCGGCCCCCGAGAAGCCGGCAGCGAAGCCGGCCCCCGCGCCGGCGAAGCCGGCCGAGAAGCCAGCCGCCAAGCCGGCGCCCGCCGCGAAGGCCGCCCCGGCCAAGCCGGCCGCCAAGGCGCCGACGGCCACCGCCGCCGGCACCACCGTGCTGCGGGGTGTAGCCGCCAAGATCGTCCAGAACATGGACGCCTCGCTGGCCGTGCCGACCGCCACCAGCGTGCGCGCGGTCCCGGCCAAGCTGCTGGTCGACAACCGCATCGTGATCAACAACCACCTCGCCCGCGGGCGCGGCGGCAAGGTCAGCTTCACCCACCTGATCGGGTACGCGCTGGTCCGGGCGCTGGTCGAGCACCCGGAGATGAACAACTCCTTCGCCGAGGTCGACGGCAAGCCGGCGATGGTCCGCCCGGAGCACGTCAACCTGGGCATCGCGATCGACCTGACCAAGCCCGACGGCTCCCGCAACCTGGTGGTCCCGTCCATCAAGGGCTGCGAGCAGATGGACTTCCGGCAGTTCTGGCAGGCGTACGAGGACGTGGTCCGGCGCGCCCGCCGCAACGAACTGACCATGGAGGACTACGCCGGCACCACGATCTCGCTGACCAACCCGGGCGGCATCGGCACGGTGCACTCGATCCCGCGGCTGATGCAGGGCCAGAGCGCCATCATCGGCGTCGGCGCGATGGAATATCCGGCGCCATACCAGGGCATGAGCGAGGCCACCCTGGCCGAGCTGGCGGTCAGCAAGATCATCACGCTGACCAGCACGTACGACCACCGGATCATCCAGGGCGCGCAGTCCGGCGAGTTCCTCAAGGTGATGCACGAGCTGCTGCTCGGCGAGCGGGGCTTCTACGACCAGATCTTCACCTCGCTGCGCATCCCCTACGAGCCGGTGCGCTGGGTGCGCGACGTCGCCGTCGACTCCGAGGGCCAGATCAACAAGACCGCGCGGGTGCACGAGCTGATCCACGCGTACCGGGTGCGCGGTCACCTGATGGCCGACACCGACCCGCTCGAGTTCAAGATCCGCAAGCACCCGGACCTGGACGTCCTCCAGCACGGGCTGACCCTGTGGGACCTGGACCGGGTCTTCCCGGTCAACGGCTTCGCCGGCAAGCAGCGGATGAAGCTGCGCGAGATCCTCGGCGTGCTGCGCGACTCGTACTGCCGCCGCGTCGGCATCGAGTACATGCACATCCAGGATCCGGAGGAGCGGCGCTGGATCCAGGAGCGGATCGAGCGCAAGTACGAGAAGCCCGACCGGGACGAGCAGAAGCACGTGCTCAACCGGCTCAACGCCGCCGAGGCGTTCGAGACCTTCCTGCAGACCAAGTACGTCGGGCAGAAGCGGTTCTCGCTGGAGGGCGGCGAGTCGCTGATCCCGCTGCTCGGCGAGATCCTGGAGTCCTCCGCCGAGGGCGGGCTCGACGAGGTCGTCATCGGCATGGCCCACCGCGGCCGGCTCAACGTGCTCGCCAACATCGTCGGCAAGCCGTACGAGAAGATCTTCTCGGAGTTCGAGGGGCACCTGGACCCGCGCTCGACGCAGGGCTCCGGCGACGTGAAGTACCACCTCGGCCAGAACGGCAAGTTCACCACCCCGGGCGGCGACCACTCGGTCAAGGTCTCGCTGGTGGCGAACCCGTCGCACCTGGAGGCCGTGGACCCGGTGCTGGAGGGCATCGTCCGGGCCAAGCAGGACCGGATCGACCTCAAGCTGGAGGGCTACACCGTGCTGCCGCTGGCGGTGCACGGTGACGCCGCCTTCGCCGGTCAGGGCGTGGTCGCCGAGACGCTCAACCTCTCCCAGCTGCGTGGGTACCGCACCGGCGGCACCGTGCACGTGGTGCACAACAACCAGGTCGGCTTCACCACCGCCCCGGAATACAGCCGGTCCAGCCTCTACAGCACCGACGTGGCCCGGATGATCCAGGCACCGATCTTCCACGTCAACGGCGATGACCCCGAGGCCGTGGTCCGGGTCGCCCGGCTGGCCTTCGAGTACCGGCAGGCGTTCAACAAGGACGTCGTGATCGACATGGTCTGCTACCGGCGGCGCGGGCACAACGAGGGCGACGACCCGTCGATGTCCAACCCCCAGATGTACAAGATCATCGACTCGAAGCGCTCGGTGCGCAAGCTCTACACCGAGGAGCTGATCGGGCGGGGTGACATCACCGTGGAGGACGCGGAGGAGCTGCTGCGCGACTACCAGTCGCAACTGGAGCGGGTCTTCAAGGCCACCCGGGACGCCGCCACCACGCCGCGCCAGCTCAGCCGGCCCCGCCGCGAGGAGGAGCCGGAGCCGCAGGTCGACACCGCCACCGACGCCTCCGTGGTCAAGGCGATCGGCGAGGCGCACGTCAACCTGCCGGAGGGCTTCACCCCGCACAAGCGGATCCAGCAGCTGCTCGACCGGCGGGCGAAGATGTCCGTCGAGGGCAACATCGACTGGGGCTACGGCGAGATCATCGCGTTCGGCGCGCTGCTGCACGACGGGGTCACGGTCCGGCTCGCCGGGCAGGACTCCCGCCGCGGCACCTTCGTCCAGCGGCACGCCTCGGTGGTCGACGCCAAGACCGGCGACGACTACCTGCCGCTGAAGTCGCTCACCGGCGACGGCGAGCGGTCCCGGTTCTTCGCGCACGACTCGCTGCTCTCCGAGTACGCCGCGATGGGCTTCGAGTACGGCTACTCGGTGGAGAACGTCAACGCGCTGGTCTGCTGGGAGGCCCAGTTCGGCGACTTCGCCAACGGCGCCCAGTCGGTGATCGACGAGTTCATCTCCTCCGGCGAGGTGAAGTGGGGCCAGCGCTCCGCGGTCACCCTGCTGCTGCCGCACGGCCACGAGGGCCAGGGCCCGGACCACACCTCCGGCCGCCCGGAGCGGTTCCTCCAGCTCTGCGCCGAGGACAACATGCGGGTGGCCATCCCGACCACCCCGGCGAACTACTTCCACCTGCTGCGCCGTCAGGCCCTGTCGTCGAAGCGCAAGCCGCTGGTGGTGTTCACGCCGAAGTCGCTGCTGCGGCACAAGCTCTGTGTCTCCCCGGTGGAGGACTTCACCACCGGCACCTTCCAGCCGGTGCTGGCCGACACCGCGGCCCCGGCGCCGGAGCAGGTGAAGCGGGTGCTGCTCTGCTCGGGCAAGGTCTACTACGACCTGTTCCAGGCCCGGGCCGAGCGGGGCGTCACCGACACCGCGATCATCCGGATGGAGCAGCTCTACCCGCTGCCCGTCGAGGAGATCCGGGCCGCCCTGGCGCAGTACCCGAACGCCGAGGACTTCGCCTGGGTGCAGGAGGAGCCGGCCAACCAGGGCGCCTGGTCGTTCGTCGCGCTCAACCTGCTGGAGCACCTGACCGACGTCCGGCTGCGTCGCATCTCCCGCCCCGCCGCCGCTGCCCCGTCGGTCGGCTCGGCGAAGATGCACGATGTCGAGCAGAAGGCGCTGATCGAGGCGGCCCTCCCCCGCCCGTGACCTGACGCACCGCCAGCACCGGGGCAGCGACCGTACGACGGCCGCTGCCCCGGTGCATGTGGCGGCCCGTTTCCGAGAGGACACACCGATGTACTTCACCGACCGCGGCATCGAGGAACTGGTCGAACGCCGGGGCGACGAGCAGGTCAGCCTGGAGTGGCTGGGCGAGCGGCTGCGCGACTTCGTCGACCTGAACCCGGAGTTCGAGACCCCCGTCGAGCGCTTCGCCACCTGGCTCGCCCGCCTCGACGACATCGACGAGGACTGACCGTCACCGCTTGACGTCCGACCGTTCCGTCACGTCCACTGGAGAGCAAGCGTCCAGGGTGGGTCCGACGGGACGCGCCGGACCACACGCCACCTGACGCCAGGGAGGCGGAAGTGAACCCCGTAGCCCGCAAGCCGCCGCAGGACGCGCTGACCGTCCGCCGCCTGCGCCTCGGCATCGGTGCGGTCGGCATCGCCCTGCCGATCGTGCTGGTGGTCGGCCACCTCATCATGGCCGGCCGACCCTCGCTGCTCGACTCGCTCAGCGGCTACTACCACACGGAGATGCGGGATGTCTTCGTCGGCAGCCTCTGCGCGATCGGGGTGTTCCTCATCAGCTACCGCTACCGCTGGCCGGAGGACCTGCTGAGCACCGTCGCCGGGGTGCTGGCGATCGCGGTCGCCCTCTTTCCCACCGCGACCGAAGCTCCGGTCCGCGCCGCCAGCGCCACCCACCGGTGGATCGCCGTGGTGCACCAGATCTCGGCCGCGGCGCTGTTCGCCCTCCTCGCCGTCTTCTGCCTGTTCCTCTTCACCCGGCCGGACCGGGCCGGCGTGCCGCCCCGAGCGTCGGCCACCCGGTTCTACCGGACCTGCGGCGGGCTGATCCTGCTGGCGATCACGCTCGGCCTGGCCAGCAACGCGCTGCCCCACGACGTCCGGGACACACTCAAGCCGCTGCTCTGGTGCGAGGCGGTCGCCGTGTTCGCCTTCGGCGCCGCGTGGCTCGCCAAGAGCGACGCGCTCTTCCGGGCGTCGGAGATACCCGAGGTAGCGACGCCACCGGACCCGGCTGCCGCGCCCGCCGCGTCCTGACTCACCGGGGCGGACCCGGGCACAACGAACCGGGGCACCGCGATCTTTTGACGTCCTCGCCGCCCTGAAGGTCGGCGATTCCAGTCACGCTGCGCGTGGCCCGCGCGGCGTTCTGGTGGGTTACCGTTTCGCTGCGCGGTGCCGGGATTGCTCCTGGTCTTACCTGCGCTCCACGGTCGATGAAGCCCGCCCGTCCGGCGGCCTTGATGTTGATGGCGGCATTGACGTCCCGGTCGTGGTGACTGCCGCACGGGCAGTCCCATGACCGGACGTTCAACGCCATCTTGTCGTTGACGCGACCGCAATCCGAGCACATGCGAGTGGACGGGAAGAACCGGTCCACTCGGCCGAAAGTCCGCCCGTACCGGGCCGCCTTGTATTGCAGCATGGCGGTGAAGCTGGTCCAGCCCGCGTCGTGCACGGACCTGGCCAACCTTGTCCGGCCAAGACCGACAACAGCAAGGTCCTCGACGTACACCGCTTGGTTGTCGCGGATGATCGCCGTGGACAGCTTGTGCTGCCAGTCTCGCCGGGTGTCGGCCACCTTGGCGTGAGCCTTGGCAACCGCGATGACGGCCTTCTTGCGCCGGTTGGAGCCCTTGGTCTTGCGAGACAAGTCTCGCTGTAATCGCTTGAGCTTGCGGGCGGCGCGGCGCAAGAACTTCGGCGCGGTCACCTTCGTGCCGTCCGAGAAAACCGCGAAGTGGGTCAGACCCAGGTCGATACCGACCTGCGACTCGACCGCCGGCAGGGTCTCATCCTCGGCCGTCCGCACGACGAACGAGGCGAAATACCGTCCGGCCGCGTCCTTGATCACCGTGACCGATGACGGCTCGGACGGCAAATCCCGCGACCAGCGCACCGCGACGTCGCCGATCTTCGGCAGTCGCAGGCGGCCGCTGTCGAGGATCTTGAACCGGGCGTTGCGGGTGAACCGGATCGCCTGGCGGTTGTCCTTGCGGGACCAGAACCTCGGCGGGGCCACTTTCCGCCCGGCCCGTTTGCCCGTGATCGAGTTGAAGAAGTTGCGGTATGCGGTGTTCAGATCAGCCAGGGCCTGCTGCAACACGACCGCCGACACCTCGCCCAGCCAGGCCCGTTGCGGGGTGCCCTTGGCCTGGGTGATGACCATCTTCGACAGGTCGGCGTCGGAGATGTACTTCTCGCCGTTCTCCCGCGCCGTCTGGCGGGCGCGCAATCCGTCATTGAAGACCACGCGGGCGCACCCGAACGCCTGCGCCAGCGCGGTGCGCTGGGCGGCGTCCGGATAGAGCCGGAACCGGTAGCGGAGCTGCACATCGATGACCCTATCGTTGGTCTATGGCTTCGATCCAGAACATTCGCACTGGCAGACACTGCGTCTTTCTCCTGCATGCCCACTTGGTCTTCATCACCAAGTTCCGGCACAAGGTGTTTGCCGACCGGCACCTGACCCGGCTGGAGGAGATCATGCGAGACGTGTGCGCGGACTTCGAGGTCGAGCTAACCGAGTTCAACGGTGAAGGCGAGCACGTGCATATGCTGGTCAACTACCCACCCAAGGTCGCCGTGTCCCGGCTGGTCAACAGCCTCAAGGGCGTGTCCTCGCGCCGGATGCGGCAGGAGTTCCCCGAGCTGGCCCGGCACTACTGGCGAGGCAACAAGCTCTGGTCCGGCTCGTACTTCGCAGGCTCACTCGACGGCGCACCGCTGACCATCCTGCGGCAGTACATCGAGCAGCAGAACCATCCGGGTTAAGGCACGGCTCGGGCCCGGCGGCCCTCCCCGCGCGGGCCTTCACCCCCGCCCTGACCGGCGGAGCGCGGCCCGCATCTTGGTAGCTTGGTTCTCGTGGCCCGCAGTGTCTATGTGACCAGCGTGGGGTCCGGCGGGGGAAAGTCCACCATCGCCCTCGGCCTCGCGGAACTTCTCTCCCGGCAGGTGGAGCGGATCGGCGCGTTCCGACCGCTGGTCGCCGGCGGCGGCCCCGATCCGATCCTCGCCCTGCTCACCGACCGGTACCGGGTGGAACTCCCGGTCGACGAGCTCGCCGGCAGCACCTACGCGGAGGCGTCGGCGCTGGTCGCGGACGGCCGGCGGGAGGAGTTGATCTCCCGCATCGTCGAACGCTACCGAAACGTCGAGCGGCGCTGCCCCGCCCTGGTCGTGGTGGGCAGCGACTTCGCCGACGGGGACGGCGCGGGCCCGCGCGAGCTGGCCTTCAACGCCCGGCTGGCCACCGAGTTCGGCAGCGTCGTGGTGCCCGTGGTCGACGGCTTCGGGCAGGAGCCGGAGGCGATCGCGGCGGCGGCCCGCGGGGCGTACCACGACCTGGAGGACCTGGGCGCGACCGTGCTGGCGGTGATCGCCAACCGGGTGCCCGGGCCGATGACGCTGCCCGAGCTGCCCGTCCCCGCGTACGCCATCCCGGAGGTGCCGACCGTGTCGGCGCCGACGGTGGCCGAGGTGGCGGCGGCCCTCGGCGCCACCCTGCTGGCCGGCGACGACGCCGCGCTCGACCGGGACGTGCTCGACTACGTGGTGGGCGCAGCGCACGTGCCGACCCTGCTCGACCACCTGACCGACGGCGCGCTGGTGATCACCCCGGGCGACCGGGCCGACCTGCTGGTCGCGGCGAGCGCCGCGCACGTGGCCGGTCAGGCCTCGGTGGCCGGGCTGGTGCTCACCCTCGGCGAGCAGCCCGACCCGCGGGCGATGCGGGTGGTCGAGGGGCTGAACACCGGTCTCGCCGTGCTCTCGGTGACCAGCGACAGCTACGACACGGTGGCCGCGTCCAGCCGGATCGAGGGCCGCCCGAGCGTCGACAACCCGCGCAAGGTGGAGGCCGCGCTCGGCGCCTTCGAACGCTGCGTGGACACCGTCGACCTGGCCCGCCGGCTGCGGGTCAGCCGCTCCGAGCGGGTCACCCCGCTGATGTTCGAGAACGACCTGATCGACCGGGCCCGGGCGAACCGCCGCCGGCTGGTGCTGCCGGAGGGCACCGAGGAGCGCATCCTGCGCGCGGCGGAGATCCTGCTGCGCCGGGGCGTCGCCGACCTGACCCTGCTCGGCCGCTCCGACGAGATCGCCCGGCGCACCCGGGAGCTGGGCGTCGACATCGGCGACGCCGAGGTGGTCGACCCCGCTGCCAGCGGCTGGCGGGACGAGTTCGCCGCCGAGTACGCGAAGCTGCGCGCGCACCGGGGCGTCACCGTCGAGCTGGCCCACGACATCGTGGCGCAGCCCAACTACTTCGGCACCATGATGGTGCGGACCGGCCACGCCGACGGCATGGTCTCCGGGGCCACCCACACCACCGCCGCCACCATCCGGCCAGCCTTCGAGATCATCCGCACCGTGCCGGGCGTCTCGGTCGCCTCCAGCGTCTTCTTCATGCTGCTCGCCGACCGGGTGCTGGTCTACGGGGACTGCGCGGTCAACCGCGACCCCGACGCCGCCCAGCTCGCCGACATCGCCACCTCGTCGGCCGACACGGCCGCCCGGTTCGGCATCGAGCCGCGGGTGGCGATGCTGTCGTACTCGACCGGCAGCTCGGGCGCCGGCGCGGACGTGGAGAAGGTCGCCGCGGCCACCAAGCTGGTCCGCGAACGCCGGCCGGAGCTGCTGGTCGAAGGCCCGATCCAGTACGACGCGGCGATCGACCCGCAGGTCGCGGCCACGAAGCTGCCGGACAGCCCGGTGGCCGGGCGGGCCACGGTCTTCATCTTCCCGGACCTGAACACCGGCAACAACACCTACAAGGCGGTCCAGCGCTCGGCCGGCGCGGTGGCGGTCGGCCCGGTGATGCAGGGCCTGCGCCGGCCGGTGAACGACCTGTCCCGGGGCGCGACCGTCCCGGACATCGTCAACACCGTCGCCATCACCGCCATCCAGGCCGCCGTGGAGGCGTCATGAGCAAGGTTCTCGTCCTGAACTGCGGGTCGTCGTCCGTCAAGTACCGGCTGTACGACAACGACGAGGTCCGCGACAAGGGCACCGTCGAGCGGGTGGGCGAGCCGGGCGGCGGGCCGGCGGACCACGAGACCGCGGTACGGGGGATCATCGACCGGCTGGACCTGACCGGGCTGGCGGCGGTCGGGCACCGGGTGGTGCACGGCGGGCGGAAGTTCAGCGAGCCGGTGCTGATCGACGACGGGGTGCTCACCGCGATCGAAGACCTGGTCCCGCTCGCCCCGCTGCACAACCCGGCCAACCTGGCCGGCATCCGGGTGGCCCGCGAGGCGCTGCCGGACGTGCCGCAGGTCGCCGTCTTCGACACCGCGTTCCACCACACCCTGCCGGAGGCCGCCGCCACCTACGCGATCGACCGGGACACCGCCCAGCGGCACGGCGTCCGGCGTTACGGCTTCCACGGGACCTCGCACGCGTACGTCTCCCGGCGCACGGCGGAGCTGCTGAACCGGCCGTACGAGGAGATCAACGTCATCACCCTGCACCTGGGCAACGGGGCCAGCGCATGCGCGATCCGGGGTGGCGAGAGCGTGGCCACCTCGATGGGGATGTCGCCGCTGGAGGGCCTGGTGATGGGGACCCGCAGCGGCGACCTCGACCCGACGGTGATCTTCCACCTGCGCCGGGAGGGCGGGATGACCGTCGACGACATCGACGACCTGCTCAACCACCGCAGCGGCCTGCTCGGCCTGACCGGGGTCAACGACATGCGCGAGGTGCTGGCCCGCCGGGACGCCGGGGACGCCGCCGCCGCACTCGCCTTCGATGTCTACTGCCGCCGGATCACCGGCTACGTCGGCGGGTACTACGCCCTGCTCGGGCGGGTCGACGCGGTCACCTTCACCGCCGGGGTGGGCGAGCACGCCGCGCCGGTCCGCGCCGCCGCGCTGACCGGGCTGGACCGACTCGGCATCGCCGTCGACCCGGCGCGCAACGCCGGCAGCGGCGACCGGGTGATCTCGCCGGACGGGGCCGAGGTGGCGGTCTGCGTCGTCGGCACCGACGAGGAGCGGGAGATCGCCCGGGAGACCCGGGCCGTGGTGGCCGCCCACCACTGACCCGGGCCGGGCTCAGCCCAGCGCGAGCCAGGCGACCACGGCCACCAGCAGCACCACGACCACGCTGCCGATGATCAGCGGGAGGCGGGACGGCGCGGCGGCCGGGGCGGCAGCCTCGGGCGCGTGGACGAAGGCGCGGAACTGCTCGGTGTTGCCGCTCGGGTCGGTGTAGTTCTCAGACATGCCGGTGACCCTAGCGAAGCCCGCCGACGCCGGCCGTCCCGCCGGGCCCGTGGCGCCAGGTCGGGGCCGGCCGGCGGAGCCGTACCGACCGGGTGGTGACCGCGGCCGGTCCGGACGGCGGGGCCGACCGGACCACCGGGCCGCCTACCGTGGAACGGTGGGGGTGCAGCGGCTGGTCGCCGCGCTGGTGACGGCGCTGCTGGCCGGCTGCGGTTCGGCCACCGCCGCGACCGGCGGGCCAGCGCCCGGCGCCCCGTCCTCGCCCGCCCCGGCGCGCAGCTGGCCGATCGGGGTGCGGCAGCTCACCGTCGACCCGGACGGCTCGCGACCACTTCCGGTCACGGTCTGGTACCCGGCCAGCCGGGCCGGCCCCCGCGACCCGGTTGGCCTGGTCGGTGCGGCGACGGCCGGGCCGGTGCCGATGTTCGGCGCGCCCGTCGCGGCGGGACGCTTCCCGGTCGTGGTCTACAGCCACGGCCTGCGTAGCCTTCCCGAACTGCACGCCCCGCTGACCACCCGGTGGGCCGCCGCCGGCTTCGTGGTGGTCGCCCCGACCTATCCCCGCACCAACCTGCACGCCCCGGAGTTCACCCGGGCCGACGTGCGCAACCAGCCCGCCGACGGGTGGCGGCTCATCCGCCACCTGACGCGCCTCGACACCCGCCGGGACGACCCGCTCGCCGGTCACCTGGCCGTCGACCGGATCGCCGCGGCCGGCCACTCGGCGGGCGGCTTCACCACGGCCGGCATGTTCACCTCGGGCCACTCGGCGCGACTGCGCGCCGGCATCGTCATCGCCGGCGGCGGGCTGGCCGGCGGCCTCGCCGGCCGGCCCGCGCCGCTGCTCTTCGTGCACGGCGGCGCCGACCCGATCGTGCCGGAGTCCGTCGGCCGCGCCGCGTACGCCCGGGCGACCGGGCCGGCTGCCTTCCTGAGCCTGCCCGGGCAGGGTCACGGCGAGTACCTGGCCCCGGACCACCCCGGATTTCCCCAGGTCCTCGCCACCACCACCGACCCCCCATGTCTACTTCTCGGCGTGATGACTGTCAGGCATATTTATGCCTGACAGTCATCACGCTCTCCGGAGCCGTCACGCCGGCAACCACCGGCCCGAGCCGCAGGCTTACCTCCTGTCCGGTCGCGGGCCCACCTCGGCAGCCAGCGCCCCGGCCACCATCGGCCCGAGCCACCACGCTGCGGCAGCCGCCGACCCAGCCGCGGCAGCAGAGGGGGCGGATCGCCGATCCGGTCACGCTCCGTGCGATGTCGGGCCGGCACTCCGGCGGCGCGAGGCACAATCGTCTTCATGTCCCGTCGCCGTACCTCCGCCCTGGCCGCCGCCGCCCTGCTCACCGTGGGCCTGGCCGGCTGCTCGGGCGGTGCCGCGCCGACCGTGCGCAGCGTCCCGACCGCGCCGCCGAAGGCGACCACCCCCGCGCCCCGGGTACCCGCCGGGCACGCCCCCACCGAGGCCTTCGCGGTCGGCGTACGGCAGCTGAAGCTGAACCGCGACGGCGACCGGTCCCTCCCGGTGACCATCTGGTACCCGGCCCGCGGCGCGGCCGGCGGCACGCCGGAGCGCTCGGCACCGGCCGCGACCGGCCGGTTCCCGGTGGTGATGTTCAGCCACGGCCTGGGCGCCCGGCCGGAGGACTACCAGCTGTTGCTGAGCCGCTGGGCGGCGGCGGGTTTCGTGGTCGCCGCGCCACGGTTCCCGCACACCGGCACGGGCGGCGACGGCAACGTGCTCGACGTGCTCAACCAGCCGGCCGACGTGTCGTACGCGCTGACCCAGGTGCTCGCCCTCGACGCGAAGGCCGGCGATCCGCTGCGCGGCCGGCTGGATGCCGGGCGGGTGGCCGCGGCGGGGCACAGCGCCGGTGGGGTGACCACCATCGGGCTCTTCACCGCCGGCCGGGACGAGCGGCTGGACGCCGGCATCGTCTTCGCCGGGGCGGCGCTCGGGGTCGGCACCACCTTCGCCGGTGCCGCCGCGCCGCAGCTCTTCGTGCACGGCGAGGCGGATGAGGTGGTGAACTACGCCGCCGGCAAGGCGGCCTACGACGCGGTGCCCTGGCCGAAGGCCATGCTCAGCCTGCCGAAGGGCGACCACGGCCGAGCCCTGCTCACCGACGGCAAGGCGCTGCGGGTGGTCTCCGACACCACCGTCGAGTTCCTCCGCTGGACCCTCTACGGCGACGCGAAGGCCAAGGGCCGCCTCCCCGCCGACGCCACCCGAGGCCACCTGGCCACCCTCGACGACCACCTGTAAGGAGTGGCTCTCTGTTAACGCCTCCGGTAGCGCAGGGGCCCCTTCTTGGCACTCAGGCGGTGTGGTCGACGACGACCTTGCCGAAGACGTCGCCGGAGGCGAGGCGGGCGAAGGCGTCCTCGATCCGGCTGAACGGCACCACGCTGTCCACCACCGGGCGCACCTCGTGCTCGGCGCAGAACGAGAGCAGCTCGGTCAGCTCGTCCGGGGTGCCCATCGAGGTGCCGAGGATCTCCAACTGCATGGCGAAGACCCGCCGCAGGTTGACCTTGGGCTCGTACCCGGCGGTGGCGCCGGAGACGACGATCCGGGCCATCGGCGCGGCCGACTTCAGGGAGTGGTCGAAGGTCGCCCCGCCGACCGTCTCGATCACCACGTCGACCCGCTCGGGCACCCGGGCGCCGGGTTCCAGCGCGGTCGCCCCCAGTTCGGTGATCCGCTCCCGCTTGGCCGCGTCCCGGCTGGTCGCGTACACCCGCTTGCCCAGCGCGACGCCGAGCGCGACGGCCGCGGTGGCCACGCCGCCGCCGGCGCCCTGGACCAGCACCGACTCGCCCTCGTCGACCCGACCCTTGGTGGTGAGCATCCGCCACGCCGTCAGCCAGGCCGTCGGCAGGCACGCCGCGTCGGTCGCCGCCAGCCCGGTGGGCAGCGGCAGCAGGTTCATCCGGGGTACGGCCACCCGCTCGGCGAAGGTGCCGGGGAAGTACTCGGAGAGGATGGAGACCCCGCGGGGGTCACCCGGGGTGGGCACGACCGGGTAGATGACCACCTCGTTGCCGTCCGGGTCGGTCCCGACCGCGTCGCAGCCGAGGATCATCGGCAGCTGGTCCGGGCCGAGCCCCACCCCGCGCAACGACCAGAGGTCGTGGTGGTTGAGCGAGCTGGCCCGCACCTGCACGGTGACCCAGTCGTCCTGGGTGTGGGCGGGCTCGGGGCGGTCGCCCACGCTGAGCGCGGCGAGCGGGTTGTCGGCGTCGAGGCTCGAGGCATAGGCGGCACGCATGATCCGCACCGTAACAAGCTGAGCGCCCGTTAAGAAGGGCGAACGGGCCGGGGACGCCCCCGGCCCGCTCGTGGGTACGTCAGCGGCGGGCGACGCCGTCGCGACGGGCGGCCTCGGCCACCGCCTCGGCGACGGCGGGGGCGACCCGCGGGTCCAACGGGGAGGGCACGATCGCCTCGGCGGTCAGCGACTCGGCGACCACGCCGGCGATCGCGTCGGCGGCGGCCACCTTCATCCCCTCGGTGATCCGGGTGGCCCGGGCGTCCAGCGCGCCCCGGAACACGCCGGGGAAGGCGAGCACGTTGTTGATCTGGTTGGGGTAGTCGCTGCGCCCGGTGGCCACCACCGCCACGTGCCGGGCCGCCACCTCGGGATGCACCTCGGGGGTGGGGTTGGCCAGCGCGAAGACGATGCCGCCGGGTGCCATCCCGACCACCGCCGCCTCCGGGATCTGCCCGCCGGACACGCCGACCAGGACGTCCGCGCCGCGCAGCGCCTCGGTGATGTCACCCTGCCGGCCCTCGGCGTTGGTGGTCTCCGCCAGCTCGGCCTTGGTCCCGGTCAGCTCGCGGTGCCGGCCGATGATCCCCTTGGAGTCGCAGACCACCACCTGGTCCGGGTTCACTCCCCCGGCGACCAGCATCTTCGTCACGGCCACCCCGGCCGCGCCGGCACCGCTGACCGCGACCCGCAGGTCGCCGAGCTTGCGGTTGAGCAGGGTGGCGGCGTTGCGCAGCGCGGCCAGCACCACGATCGCGGTGCCGTGCTGGTCGTCGTGGAAGACCGGGATGGGCAGTTCCTCGTCCAGCCGGCGCTCCACCTCGAAGCAGCGGGGGGCGCTGATGTCCTCCAGGTTGATCCCGCCGAACGAGGGGGCGAGCGCCTTCACCGTCGCCACGATCTCGTCCACGTCCTGGGTGTCCAGGCAGATCGGCACGGCGTCCACGCCGGCGAACTGCTTGAACAGCACCGCCTTGCCCTCCATCACCGGCAGCGCCGCGCGGGGGCCGATGTTGCCCAGGCCGAGTACGGCGGAACCGTCGGTGACCACGGCGACGGCGTGCGACACCCAGGTGTAGTCGTCGGCGAGGGCAGGGTCGGCGGCGATCGCCTCGCACACCCGGGCAACCCCGGGGGTGTACGCGAGGGAGAGGTCTTCCCGGCTGGTGAGCGGGACGGTCGAGGCGACGGCCATCTTGCCGCCGACGTGCAGCCGGAAGACGGGATCAGCGGGGTCCACGGTGGACGAAGGCATTGGTGACTCCAGGATCTGTCGAGCAGACGGACCGGCCGGCTCGGGCGCGAGGTCAGCGGCGAGCGGGGCGGGCGGTGCGGGGGGTCACCCGGGCACTTTTCGAGCATAGTGGCGCACCCGGAGCGACGATGTGAGCGGGGTCATATCCGCCGGTCGCGCACCCGACCCGGCCGGGGCCAGTACCGGACCACCACCCGGCCCCGGACGTCGGCCACGCCGTACGCCCGGGAGTCGTCGGCGACCAGGTCGTTGTCGCCGCGTACCCACCAGCCGCCGTCCTGCGGGCGGACCGCGCGCTTCACGACCAGCAGGTCGGGACGGCTGCGGAAGACCGCCACCACCACGTCGCCGGGGCGGACCGCGCGACCGCCGGTGCGCACCAGCACCGCGTCGCCGTGCCGCAGCGTCGGGGCCATGGACGGCCCGGTGACCAGCACGGGCACCAGCGGCCCGCGCAGCCGGGGCGCGGCGGCGTCGTGGGGGTCGGTCATCGGGTTTCACCTCCCGCCCGACGGGGAGCATGTCCAGGAGTAATGTCGGCTTGGATCATCGCAAACATCCCATGGAGGACCCTGATGCGCCTTCCTCGCATCCTTTCGCCCCGTGTGACCGCCAGCGCGCACTGCGACCTGCCGTGCGGCGTGTACGACCCGGCGCAGGCCCGGATCGAGGCCGAGTCGGTCAAAATGATCTGCGAGAAGTACCAGGCGAACACCGACCCGGAGTTCCGCACCCGGGCCATCATCATCAAGGAGCAGCGCGCCGAGCTGGTCAAGCACCACCTGTGGGTGCTGTGGACCGACTACTTCAAGCCGGCGCACTTCGAGAAGTACCCGAACCTGCACACGCTCTTCAACGAGGCCACGAAGATGGCCGGCGCGGCCGGCGCCAAGGGCGCCACCGACCCCACCAAGGCGGACCAGCTGCTGCAGAAGATCGACGAGATCTCCAAGATCTTCTGGGAGACCAAGAAGGCGTGACCCTGGCCGCCCAGGCACCGACGATCCGGCCGGCGCGTCCCGAGGACGTGCCGGCCGTCGTCGCGATGGTGCACGAACTCGCCGAGTACGAGCGCGCCCCGGAGCAGTGCCACCTGACCGCCGAGCAGTTGGCCGCCGCCCTGTTCGGGCCGGCGCCGGCGCTGTTCGGGCACGTCGCGGTGGACGACCGGGACGTGCCACTCGGCTTCGCGCTGTGGTTCCTGAACTTCTCCACCTGGGAAGGCGTGCACGGCATCTACCTGGAGGACCTGTACGTCCGCCCGGCCGCCCGGGGCAGCGGCGCGGGCCGGCTGCTGCTGGCCACCCTCGCCGCGCTCTGCGTCGAGCGGGGCTACCGGCGGCTCGACTGGTGGATGATCGACTGGAATCCGGCGGCCGGCTTCTACGCCACGATCGGGGCGACGCCGATGGACGAATGGGTGCCGTACCGGCTCACCGGCCCGGCGCTGCACGGCCTCGCCGCGCAGGCGACCGCCGCGCCGCACCCGGACGCCTGACCGGGTAGAGTCCCGGACCGGGGGGATGAGGCGTGACTCAACTGACCGGCCAGCCGACCACCGAAGACGACGTGGTGCACCTCACCGTGCCCGCCGACGGCGGTTACCTCGGCGTGCTCCGCACCGCCACGGCGGGTCTCGCGGCCCGCCTACAGTTCGCCCTCGACGAGATCGAGGACCTGCGCATCGCCGTCGACGAGGCGTGCGCGATGCTGCTCGCCATCGCCACCCGCAACGCCGAGCTGGAGTGCCGCTTCGCGGTCACCGACGACGCGCTGACCGTCGAGGTGACCGTGCCGACCGTCCGGGGCGCCACGCTCCCGTCCGAGTCGTCCTTCGCCTGGAAGGTGCTCACCGCGCTGACCACGTCGGCCTCCGCGAATGCGGCCGACGGCCGGGCCACCATCTCGCTGCTCACCCGCCGCGCCTCCGGCTACTGACCGGCTGCCCCGGCACCCCAGGGTGCCCGGGGTCACTCGAAGCCGAGCGCCCGGTTGGTCGGCGGGCTGACCAGCAGGCCGGTGACGCCCAGGCCGAGGGCCATCAGCGGCACGCCCAGCCAGCCCATCCCGCCCTGGATCATGTACCAGCCGATCGGCAGCAGCATGAGCTGGAGCACGATGGCCGGGGCCCGGGCGCCGCTCTTGCGGCGGGCCAACGCGCCGCCGAGGGCCCACAGCGCCGCCGCACCGGCGACCGCGAACGCCGTGACCAGCAGCGCCGAGGTGAGGACGGTCGTGGTGGCGGTGAGGTCGGACCAGATCAGCCAGACCGCGACCAGGCCGAGCGCGACGGCCTCGGCGCGCAGCAGGCGTACCGCCCAACGGAGAGTGTCGGGGATCGGCGCGGAGTCGATGGTCACGCGCGACACGATACCCGTGGGTAGGCGCGGTACAGTGCCGCCCATGCGGGCCGTCCTGGTGGTCAATCCGAAGGCCACCACCACCAGCGAACGCAGCCGGGACGTCCTGGTCCGGGCGTTGCGCAGCGAAGTCGACCTGTCGGTGCGGTACACCCGCCGGCGGGGCCACGCCATGGACCTGGCCCGGGAGGCCGCCGAGGAGGGCGTCGACCTGGTGGTCACGCTCGGTGGCGACGGCACGGTCAACGAGGTGGTGAACGGCCTGATGGCGGCCGAGCCGCCGACGTTCCGGACCGGCGACCCGCCGGCGGAGCGACTGCCCGCCCTGGCCACCGTCCCCGGCGGGTCGACGAACGTCTTCGCCCGAGCGCTGGGACTGCCCCGGGAGTGGCCGGAGGGGACCAGCATGATCCTGGAGGGGCTGCGCCTGGGCCGTTCCCGGACGATCGGCCTGGGCCGGGCGGACGACCGGTACTTCACCTTCTGCGCGGGCTTCGGCGTCGACGCCGCGGTGATCCACCGGGTCGAGCAGGCCCGCCGCAAGGGTCGGGTCTCCACGCCCGGGCTCTACCTCCGGTCGACGGTTGCGCAGTACTTCCTGGGCTCGGACCGGCGGCATCCGGCGATCAGCCTGGAGCGACCGGGCGAGCAGCCGCAGGGCGAGCTGGCGACGGTCATCATCCAGAACACCGCGCCGTGGACGTACCTGGGCGAGCGGGAGATCAACCCGAACCCGGAGGCGTCGTTCGACCTGGGCCTGGACGTGCTGGCGATGCGTCAGCTCCGGGTTGCCAGTACGGCACGGACGGTGACCCAGTCCTTTTCAAGGGAACCCGGTCCCCGCGGCCGTCAGGTTTTGCGGCTGCACGACGTGTCGGAGTTCACCCTGCTCTCGGCCCGTCCGCAGGCTTTTCAGCTCGACGGGGACTACCTTGGCGAGCGGGAGAAAGTTAGATTCACATCCGTTCCGGCCGCACTGAGAGTAATCTGCTAGGTCTCGGGTACTCCCGTCGGTTGACGCGGTCACCCACCGCAGCTTCGCGGTGGCCCGCCACACCGAGGGGTAGGTGCCGGAAATGTCAGCAACGTCACGCAGACCGTACTATATTGATCCTCGACTGTGGCACGCCGGGTAATCAGAGCGCTCTGAAACCCGGACAAAAGGGTGGTGAGCCTGCTCACTGCTCGGAGTTTTTCCGAGCGTCACCCTTGACATCGCGACAGTTCGTGAAAGTATTCACAAGCGAACTTGTGTTACCGGGACATTGCCTGGATATGCTCGGCAGGTTGAGCTGTTCCAGCAGGTCCAGGTGCCCGCAGCCTGCTCACGCAGTGCCGAATTGATGGACGCTTACCGTCACTGATCGGCATTGCGGATGCATATAGGAATAGCACCAAGCGATAATCTGCCACCCATCCAGAATGAGGAGTGTTGCCGCCATGGACTGGCGCCACGATGCCGTCTGCCGCGACGAGGACCCGGAGCTGTTCTTCCCGATCGGGACGTCCGGCCCGGCCCTCCTGCAGGTAGAGCAGGCGAAGGCCGTCTGCCGGCGCTGCCCCGTGACCGACGCCTGCCTGCAGTGGGCGCTCGAGTCCGGTCAGGACGCCGGCGTCTGGGGCGGGATGAGCGAAGAGGAGCGCCGTGCGGTCAAGCGCCGCGGCGGCCTCCGGGTGCTGCGCGCTCACTCCGCCTGATCTCACCGCACAAGCTGTACGCCCCGGCGGGTCATCCCGCCGGGGCGTTGTGCTGTCCGGGGCCGGCACGGCGTTCCGCCGCCCCGACCCGGCCCGCCGCGCCCGGCGCAACGGCGCATCCCTCACCGCTCCCGGCCCTCCGCGGTGGCGTCGACCCGACGCAGGACCAGGCCGGCGAGTTCCGGAACGTCGGTGAGCGGATCCGCCGCCGCCACCGCGCCCGCCGCCCGGGCCGCCGCCACCACGCCGTCGTGGAACAGGCCCGGCGCCAGGAAATAGGCGGCCACCGCGACCCGTCGGGCACCCGCCGCCCGCAGCCTCGCCACCGCGCCGCCGGTCGCCGGTGGGGCCGCCGACGCGTACGACACCCGGCACGGCACGCCCAGCTCCGCGCCCAGCGCGGCGGCCACCCGACCCACCGAGCCGCGCGCCCGATGATCCCGGGTCCCCGCCGCGGCCAGCACCAGGGCGTCGAACCGACCGGGCTCGGCCTCGGCCAGCCGCCGGCGCAGCCCGGCCAGGAGCGCCGCGTCCACCACCCCGTCCGCCGGTCCCAGCACGTCGGTGATCCGGACGTCCATCGGAGACCCCGACTCCCGCGCGGCGACGACCGCCGCCGGAATATCGACCTTCCGATGGTACGCGGCGGTCAGCAGCAACGGGACCAGCACTGCCCGGGGATGTCCCGCGGCGGCGAGGTCACGCAGCACGCCGGCCGGGCCGGGGTCGGTGTGGTCCAGCCAGCTCGGCAGCACCGTGGTCCCCGGGCGAGCCGCCTCGACCGCCCGGGCCAGCGCGCGGGTCGCCTGGGCGGCGCGGGGATCACGGCTGCCGTGGGCGACCAGGACCACCGGGGCGGCCGCGACGACCGCCCCGGCGGCCGTCGAGGTCACCCGTGCAGGCCGCACTCGGTCTTCTCGAACATGGCCCACCGGCCGGCCCTCGGGTCCTCCCCCGCCCTGGTGCGGCGGGTGCAGGGCCAGCAGCCGATCGAGCCGTACCCCCGGGCGAACAGCTCGTTGACGGGGATGTCGTGACGGGAGATGTAGGCGTCCACGTCGCGCTGGGTCCAGGTGGCGATCGGGTTCACCTTGACCTTGCCGCGCCGGGCGTCGAAGGTCACCACCGGCGTGTTGGCCCGGGTCGGCGACTCGTCCCGGCGCAGCCCCGCCGCCCAGGCGTCGTACCCGGTCAGGGCGCGTTCCAACGGCTCGACCTTGCGCAGCTGGCAGCAGTCGTCCGGGGACCGGTTGAACAGCCGGGGGCCGTACTGGCCGTCCTGCTGCCCGACGGTCATCCGGGGGCGGATCGAGCGGACGTTCACCGGCAGCCGGCGGGCCACCTCGTCGCGGACCCGCAGCGTCTCCGGGAAGTGCAGCCCGGTGTCCAGGAAGACCACGTCGACGCCGGGTGCGACCCGGGAGACCAGGTGCGCGAGCACCCCGTCCGCCATGGAGCTGGTCACGCAGAACTGGTCGCCGAACGTCTCGGCGGCCCAGCGGGCGATCTCCAGCGCCGGGGCGCCCTCCAGCTCCCGGCCGGCCGTCTCGGCCAGCGCGCGCAGTTCCTCGGGGTCGCGGCGCGCCGGGTCGGCCGGCGTCGGTCCGCCGAGACCGACCAGGCCCAGGTTGGTCGCGGAAGCCAGACTCACCGGGCCACCCCCTTGCTGAGCAGACCGGTGAACTTCACGGTGAACACCCGGGCGCAGGCGTGGCACTCCCAGGCGCCGTGGCCGGCCTCGCTCGGCCGCAGGTCCTCCTCACCGCAGTACGGGCAGTACAGCGGCGCGGATCTGGCATCGCTCATCGGAGTTCCTCCTCGTCGACCCTGATCACCCAGTTGGCGAACGTCTCGCCTTCGGTCCGGCCGGCCAGGTAGCGGCGGGCCAGTCGTTCCACGTACTCGGGGAGCTCCTCGGCGGTGGTCTTCAGGCCGCGCAGCTTGCGGCCGAAGCCGGCGGTCTGCCCCTGGGCCATGCCGAGGCCGCCACCGAGATGCACCTGGAAGCCCTCCACCTGGCGGCCGTCCGGACCGACCACCAGCTGACCCTTCAGGCCGATGTCGGCGACCTGGGTCCGGGCGCAGGCGTTCGGGCAACCGTTGAGGTGGATGGAGATGTCCGCGTCGAAGTCGCGCAGCCGCTCCTCCAGCCGGGCCACCAGCTCCTCGCCGCGGGCCTTGGTCTCCACGATGGCCAGCTTGCAGAACTCGATGCCGGTGCAGGCCATGGTGCCGCGCCGCCAGGCCGACGGCCGGGCGTCCAGGCCGATCCGGCGCAGCGCCGCGACCAGGGCGTCCGTCCGCTCCGGCGCCACGTCGAGCACCAGCAGCTTCTGGTACGGGGTGAGCCGCACCCGGCCGCTGCCGTGCGCCTCGACGACGTCGGCCAGCTCGGCGAGCTGGCCACCGGAGACCCGCCCGACCACCGGGGCGGCGCCGACGTAGTTGCGCCCGTCGCGCTGCCGATGCACGCCGATGTGGTCGACCGGCTTGCTCGGCAGCTCCGGCGCCGGACCGTCGAGCAGCGTCCGGCCCAGGTATTCCTTTTCCAGCACCTCGCGGAACTTCGCCACGCCCCAGTCGGAAACCAGGAACTTCAGCCGGGCCCGGTTGCGCAGCCGGCGGTAGCCGTAGTCACGGAAGATGCCGACCACGCCGGCCCAGAGGTCCGGCACCTCGGCCAGCGGCACCCAGACACCGAGCCGCTGGGCCAGCATCGGATTGGTGGAGAGGCCGCCGCCGACCCAGACATCGAAGCCGGGGCCGTGCTCCGGGTGGTCCACGCCCAGGAACGCGACGTCGTTCGCCTCGTACGGGGTGTCCACCAGCCAGGAGATCGAGGTCTTGAACTTGCGGGGCAGGTTGGAGAACTGCTTGTCGCCCACGTACCGGCTGACGATCTCGTCGATCGCCGGGGTCGGGTCGACCAGTTCGGCCTCGGCCACCCCGGCGACCGGGCTGCCGAGCACGATGCGCGGGCAGTCGCCGCACGCCTCGGTGGTCTGCAGGCCGACCGCCTCCAGCCGGCGCCAGATCTCCGGCATGTCCTCCACCCGGATCCAGTGGAACTGGATGTTCTGCCGGTCGGTGATGTCGGCGGTGTCCCGGGCGAACTCCCGGGAGATCTCGGCGACCACCCGGAGCTGGGCCAGAGTGAGCTGGCCTCCGTCGACCCGGACCCGGAGCATGAAGAACTCGTCCTCCAGCTCGTGCGGCTCCAGCACGGCGGTACGCCCGCCGTCGATGCCGGCCTTGCGCTGGGTGTAGAGCCCCCACCAGCGGAACCGGCCGCGCAGGTCCTGCGGGTCGATGGAGGCGAAGCCCCGGTGGGCGTAGATGGTCTCGATCCGGGCCCGGACGTTCAGCGGGTCGTCGTCCTTCTTGATCCGCTCGTTGGCGTTGAGCGGCTCGCGGTGACCGAGCGCCCACTGCCCCTCCCCGCGCGGACGGCGGGGCACCCGGGCGGCGAGGGCCGCCGGGATCTCAGGCCGGGTCGGGGTGCTGCTGACCGCCATCGCGGCGTCCTCCGTTGTCTGCTGTGCCTGGACGCGGACGCGGCGGCCGGCCCCTGGGTAGGGCCGTGGACGGCGATGTCTTCGACGGCCGGCGCGGAACGCGCCCGAGACGGATGGGTCGGGCGTCGTCAGTTGGCCGGACAGATCGCGCTGCGCACGCGGCCGTAATCGACGTGGCGACGAGCCACGAAGCGGCGGACGACAGCGGCGGTCATGGGCCCATGCTTCCACAAGGCAGCGGGGCCGGCCAATGACCGCGGGTGTGATCCCACATCACGGACGGGCTTGATCTTCGGGTCTCCCCCGCTCGGCAGCGACGGACGGTGCGGTGTGGCACGCTCGGCGCGTGGGCAGAATGTCCGGAAGGTGGAGCTTCCCCGGATCGGCCGGTCTGCGGAGCGGGACTGGCCTGCCTGTCCGCGACGAGGCCACGCATCCTGCTGTCGGCGCCGGAACGGGCCACCGATGGGCCGGGCCGGTCTGGGTGATGCCGACGTTGCTCACGCTGGCCGTCGCGCTCGCCGGGATGAGCCGGGCGCAGTTGTGGCGGGACGAGTTGGCCACCTGGAGCGCGACCACCCGGCCGGTCGGCGACCTGGTCCGGCTGGCCGGCACCATCGACGCCGCGACCGGGCCGTACTACCTGCTCATGCACGGCTGGGTCACGGTGTTCGGCACCTCGACCACCGCCCTGCGGCTGCCCTCGGTGCTGGCCATGGCCGGGGCGGCCGGGCTGACCGCCGTGCTCGGGGCGCGACTGGCCGGAGCCCGGGCCGGACTGCTCGCCGGGCTGCTCTTCGCCGTCCTGCCCGGCACCTCCCGGTACGCCCAGGAGGCCCGCCCATACGCGCTGGCCACGTTCCTCGCCGTGCTCGCCACGCTGCTGCTGGTCGAGGCGCTGCGCCGCCCGTCGTGGGCCCGCTGGGCCGGCTACGCCGCCGCCGTCGCCGCGCTGGGCCTGACCCACCTGATCGCGCTCACCCTGCTCGCCGCGCACGCCGTCGCGGTGCTGCTGGTCCAGTGGCGCGACCCGACGGCCGCCGGCCTCGACGCTCCGTGGGAGGGGACCGCCCGGTCCGCGAACGACCGTCCCGGTGGCGACCGGCCGGCCGACGAACGACCGGACGGCGAACGACCCGGCAGCGCGGGACCGGACGGCGGGCGGCGGGCCCGGCGCCGGGTCCTGTGGCGGTGGCTGGTGGCGTTGGTGCCGGCGGTGCTGCTGGTCAGCCCGCTGGTGCTGGTGGCCCGGGGGCAGCGGTCCCGGCAGCTCGACTGGGTCGACCCGGCCCGGCTGACCGACCTGGCGGCGCTGCCCGGCGGGGTGGCGCAGAGCGGGGTGACGGGAGGCCTGCTGCTCGGACTCGCCGCGCTGGGCGCCGGACGGCTCGGCCGGCGGGCGCTGCTGCCGGTGGCCTGCGTGCTGCTGCCGGTGCTGCTGGTCTTCGCCGCCGGGCTGGTGGTGCCGCTGTGGGTGCCGCGCTACCTGGTCTTCACCGTGCCGTTCGGTTGCCTGCTGGCCGGTGCGGCGCTGGCCGGCGTACGGCCGGCGCCGGCGCTCGCCGTGGTCGCGCTGGCCGGGCTGGTCGGCCTGCCCGATCAGGCGGCACTGCGCCGTACCCACGAGTGGCCCCGCAGCGCGACGGTCGACTACCGGGGCGTGGCCCGGGTGATCGCCGACCATGAACAGCCCGGCGACACGATCGTCTTCTCCCCCCGGGACAGTTGGCTCTTCCTCGACCTCGGCACCGCGTACCACCTGGGGGCGCGGCAGCCCCGCGACGTGCTGGTGGTCCGCGACCAGCGGCAACGCGCGGACCTCTGGGCCGGCGAGTGCGACCGACCGGCGGAGTGCCTGGCCGGCGCCCGTCGGGTCTGGCTGGTGGTCGCCGGACGGCGGAGCGACCCGGTGGCGACCGTGCCGGGGGCCAAGGGGGCGGCGCTGCGGGACGGCTTCACCGTTCGCCAGGTCTGGCCGCGCCCCGGCCTGACGGTCGCCCTGCTCACCCGCTGACCCCCCGCCACGGCGCGGACCCGGGCCGGCGGGCGGACCGGGGCGGGCGGGGTCAGGGGGTGAGGCGGTCGGCGGAGCCGCGGGCGAGGGGGACGACCAGCACGGCCTCGGTGCCGCCGGCGGCGCCGTTGCGCAGCTCGATGGTGCCGCGCAGCTCGCCGGTCACCAGGGCCCGGACGATCTGCAGGCCGAGCTTGCCGCCGCGTTCGGCGTCGAACTGTTCGGGCAGGCCGCGCCCGTTGTCGGCGACGGAGACGTGCAGCTGTTTGCGGAACCGGTGTGCGGAGACGACCACCTCGGGCTTCCCGTCCCCCTCGACGACGGCCGCGGCGTCCTCCCCGGCGGGCGGGAATCCGTGCTCGACGGCGTTGAGCAGCAGCTCGTTGAGGACCATCACCAGCGAGGTGGCGATCTCGGCGGGCAGTACGCCGAAGCTGCCCTGGCGGCGCATGCCGACCGTCACCTCGGTCGCGGCGACCTCGGTTGCCGCGCTGGCCACCCGGTCGACGATGCCGTCGAACTCGACGGCCTCGTCGCTGGACATGGAGAGGGTCTCGTGGACCAGGGCGATCGAGGCGACCCGGCGGACCGACTCTTCCAGGGCGACCCGGGCCTCGGGCATGGACACCCGGCGGGCCTGCAGGCGCAGCAGCGCGGCCACGGTCTGGAGGTTGTTCTTCACCCGGTGGTGGATCTCCCGGATGGTGGCGTCCTTGGTGATCAGGGCGCGGTCCCGGCGGCGTACCTCGGTGATGTCGCGGACCAGCACCAGCGCGCCGATGGGTACGCCGGCCGGCATCAGCGGCAGCGCCCGGGTGAGCATGGTGGCGCCGCGGGCGTCGATCTCCCGCCGGGGTGGGGCGTCGCCGCGCAGCGCGGCGAGGATGGCGTTCGCCGCGTCGGTGCCTTCGAGCGGGTCGCCGGCGAGTCGGCTGTGCAGCTTGGCCAGGTCCTCCCCGACGAGGTGGGAGGCGTAGCCCAGCCGGCGGTACGCGGACTGCGCGTTGGGGCTGGCGTAGGTGACCTTGCCGTTGGCGTCGAGCCGGACGAGGCCGTCGCCGACGCGGGGCGCGGAGGTGGTCTCGCCGGGGTGCCGGGGCGGCGGGAAGGTGCCGTCGGCGATCATCTGGGCCAGGTCGTCGGCGGTGGTCAGGTAGTTCAGTTCGAGCTGGCTGGGCGTGCGGGCGGTGGAGAGGTTGGTGTCCCGGCCGACCACCGCGATGACCTCGCCGTTCTCTCCGTCGGCGGTGCGCAGCCGGACGGGGATCGCCTCGTGCCGGGCGGGCACGTCGCCGTACCAGACGGGGTCGCCCTCCCGCCAGATCCGGCCCTGCCGGTGGGCGACCTCCAGGTGGGCCACCTCGGGTCCGCCGACGATCCGCCCCACCTGGTCGTCCAGGTACGCGGTGGGGGCGGTCGTCGGGCGGACCTGGGCGACGCAGAGGAACGTCCCGTCGCCGTCCACCGGCACCCAGAGCAACAGGTCGGCGAAGGAGAGATCGGACAGCAGCTGCCAGTCCCCCGCGATCCGGTGCAGGTGGTCGATGTCGGCCGGGCGGAGCTGGGTGTGCTCCTCGGCGAGGTCGCGCAGCGTGGACACGAGACACAGCGTGCCACGCCGGAGGTCACATCGTGGAGGTGACCTTCTTCAGGCCGCGCGGGGCGTCCGGGTCTTCGCCCCGGGCCAGCGCCAGCGCGAGGGCGAGCCGCTGCAACGGGAGGATGTCCAGCAGCGGGGCGTACCGCTCGTCGACCTCGGGGACGGCCATCCGGGTGGCCCCTTCGACGTCGGCGGAGCCGACCACCACCACGTCGGCGCGGCGCTCGCCGAGCCGGGGCAGCACCTCCCCCATCGACCGTCCGCCGGGGCCGGAGCCGACGACGGCGAGCACCGGGACGTCCGGGTCGGTCATGGCCAGGGGGCCGTGCAGCAGGTCGGCGCCGGAGAAGGCGAGCGCCGGCAGGTACGAGGTCTCCATCAGCTTCAGCGCGGCCTCCCGGGCGGTCGGGTACGCGTAACCCCGGCCGGTGGTGACGAGCTGGGCGGCGAACCGGTAGCGCGGGGCGAGCTGGGCCGGGGTGGCGTCGGCGAGGGTGCGCTCGGCCAGCTCGGGCAGCCGCGCCAGGGCGGCCCGCTCCTCGGCGGGGAGCGCCCCGTCGCCGGCGCGTACCCCCTCGATCAGCATCAGCAGCGCGAGCAGCTCGGCGGTGTAGGTCTTGGTGGCGGCGACGGCCCGCTCGTGCCCGGCGGCGATGTCGACGGCGAGTTCGGCGGTCTCCACCAGCGGGGAGTCGGGCGCGTTGGTGACGGCGAGGGTGAGCGCGCCGGACGCCCGGGCGACCCGGAGCACCTCGGCCAGGTCGGGCGAGCCGCCGCTCTGGCTGACCCCGACGACCAGGGCGTCGGAGAGGTCGGGCCGGGCGCCGTAGACGGTGACCGCGCTCGGTGAGGCGAGGCCGGCGGGGAGGCCGAGGCGGATCTCGGTGAGGTACGCCGCGTAGAGGGCCGCGTGGTCGGAGGTGCCGCGGGCGGTGAAGACCACGTGCCGGGGGCGGCGCTCGGCGATCACCGCCGCCACCCGGGCGATGGGCCCGGCGTGCTCGGCGGAGAGCAGGCGGTCGTAGCCGGCGGGCTGCTCGTCGATGTCGGCGGCCATGCCGGCCCCTGGACGGGTCACGGAGAACTCCCCTCTGCGCGATTGTCGCGCAATCGGTGCTCAGTCTTGCATCTTTACGCCTAAACAAGCAACGTAACGAGCAGCATTGCGCAGTGGATCACCGAATCGACGCACCATCCCCTAGGCTTGCCCGGCCGGCGAACCGACTCAGGCGGAAGGACCACGTGCCCGACGGAACGGACGACTCCGCGCTCTCCGCGGAGGGGGAGCTCGCCCTCGCCCGGCTCGCGCTGGGCGACGGGGACCTCCAGCACGCCGCCGACCACGTCGCCGCCGCCCTCGGCCAGGCCCCCACGCTCCCCGAGGTGCACGAGACCCTGGCCCGGGTCGCCGCGGCCAGCGGCGGCGACCTGGACCTCTTCCCGCTGGGACACCACGCATTCGTCGGCGCGGTGGTGGCCCGCGCGCACCTGCTCGCCGCCGCCGGCCGCCCCGCCGAAGGACTCGACCTGCTGGCCGCGGCCACCGGCTACGCGCCCGCCGCCAACTGGGCGGGCGTGCCCTGGGTGACCGCCCCCGAACTGCCCGCACGCCTCGAACCCGAGCGCGCCGCCCGGATCCTCATGCAGATCTGCGCGGCGGTGCCCGACCCGGTGCCCCGGCGGTTGCGCGACCCGCTGCGGCCGTACCTCACGCTGGCCCGCAACGCGGTCACCGTGCATCCCGGCCACGCCCTGCTGCTGGGCGCGGCGTCCGCGCTGGCCCGGCGGATCGGCGAGGTCGCCCTCGCCGTCACCTGGGCCTCCCGCGGGGTACGCGCGGAGCCCAGCAAACTCGGCGAGGTCTGGCTCGGGTACGCGTACCGCAGCGCCGGCCGGACCCGCGACGCCCTGGCCGCGCTCGGCCGCGCGGTCGACCACGACCCCGACGACCTCGCCGTCTACGCCGACATCGCCGGTACGCTCGCCGACACCGGTCGGCTCGACGAGGCGCTCGGCTGGATCGACCGGGCGCTGGCCCGCGACCCCACCTTCGACTGTGCCGTGCACACCGCGCACCGGCTGCGCTTCCAGCGCGACGGCGACGTGGCGCACCTGGTGGCCCTCGCCGACTTCGTCCGGGACCACCCCGACGACAGCCACGAGCACGGCGACCTGGCCGAGTGCTGCCGCAGCCGCCCCTGGCTGGGCCAGGTCACCCCGGCCGGCGGGCCGATGCTGGACGCGCTGCGGCAGGCCCTCGCCGCCGAGGGCGCCGCCCGGCTCGCCGTACGGCTGGACGCGCTGGAGCCGCCGAGCGCGATGCGTACCGTCGCGGCGGCCGTGCCCGGCCTGAGCGTCGAGGTGGCCGAGGTGGCCGACCCGGACCCGCGCGAGCCTCGTCGCGCCACCACCTGCCAGCTCTGGCGGTACGACGGCACCACCGCCGCGCCCACCCTGCCGGTCCCGTCGCCGCAGGCGGCGGAACGCGTCCGGCAGCTCGCCCACCCGGCATGGCCGCACCCACCGGCCGCCTACGACGCCGCCGTCGGGCTGGCCACCCTGGAGCTGGCCGACCTGCTCAGCCTGCTGGTGCACCCGCCCGAGGCGCCGCCGACCGCGCTGGGCCGGGTGCTCGCCGGCCAGGACCCCTCGCTCTGGGTGCGCTGTGTGCAGGTCTGGGCCTGCCTCGGCCTGCTGCACCACCGCACCGACGAGCCGTGGGCGGAGTCCACCCGGCGGCGGGTCCTGCTGGAGCTGGTCTGGGGAGTCGAGGACTGGATCACCGAGGCGGCACTCTTCGCCCTGGTCACCGCCGCCTGGGTGGACCCCGCGGTACGCCCCGACGTGGCCCGGGTGGTGGCCGAACGCCTCGCCGACGTGGCCGACGTGGCCCGCGAACGCCGGGTGCCGATCGCCACCTCCGTGGCCCACCTGGCCCTCGCCACCCCGGACCTCGACGAGGCGACCACCGCCCTCGCCCACGAGCTGACCGCCGGCGCAGCACCGGGGCCGCGGCGGCGCGGACCGCTGGCGCGGCTCTGGCAGCGCCTGACCGCCCTCCTCCGCCGCTCCTGACCCGGCACCGCGCCCGCCACCCCCGCCCCCGCCCGCCCGGCCTCGCGCCTCGCGCCTCGCGCCTCGTCGAGCAAGATCGGCTCAGCTGCGGCAAGTCGCGGCATCAGCGGCCGTCGGCAGCCCGACGTGCGGCAAGCGGAGTCGATCAAGCGGCTGGGCCGGACGGGGTCAGCGTGACGGGAATGCGGCGCGGCCACGCCGTACCCGGGGACCGGGTCGGCGTGGCCGCGGGGCGTGCGTCAGGCGACCGTGGCCTTGCCCAGGGCGGTCTCGGCCTGCTCCTCCGGGGTGGCGTCCGCCGGCGGGGCGTCGTTGGTCGAGCGGAGCGGGACCTCCTTGATGAACCAGGCGAGCACCGGCACCGCGACGGTGAAGAGCACCGCCCAGAGGAAGACGTGCGAGATGGCGTCGGAGAGCCCGCCGAGCACCAACTCCCGAACCTGCGCCGGCAGCTCCTTGAGCTGCTCCAGGTTCATCCGGCCGCCCTCGCCGCCACCGCCGCTGAACGCGCCGCCGGCGGCCGACTCGGCGAGCCGGTTGGCGAAGATCGCGCCGAAGAGCGAGATGCCGAACGAACCGCCGATGGAGCGGAAGAAGGTGGCTCCGCCGCTCGCCGCGCCGAGGTCCTTCTGCTCGACGCTGTTCTGCGCGATCAGCATCGAGGTCTGCATCAGGAAGCCCATGCCCGCGCCGAGCACGACCATGTAGAGCGAGGACTCGGCCTTGCTGGTGTCCACGTCCAGCCGGCTGAGCAGGAGCATGCCGGCGGTCATCACCACGCCGCCGACGATCGGGAAGATCCGGTACCGGCCGGTCCTGGTGATCGCCCGGCCGACGACCAGGGAAACCACCAGCATGCCGAACATCAGCGGAAGCAGCAGCAGCCCGCTGTTGGTGGCCGAGGCGCCCTGCACGGTCTGCTGGTAGAGCGGCAGGAAGTTCATCGCGCCGAACATCGCGAAGCCGAGCAGGAAGCCGATCACCGAGATGAGGGCGAAGTTCCGGTTGGTGAAGAGGCCGAGCGGCAGGATCGGCTCGGCGGCGCGGCGCTCGACGAGGGCGAAGGCGACCAGCGCGACCGCGGCGAGGACGGCGAGGCCGAGGATCTGCGGGGAGGTCCAGTCGTACTCGTTGCCGCCCCAGGTGGTGACCAGCACGATCGCGGTGATGCCGACCGAGAGCAGCGCGGCGCCCAGCCAGTCGATCTTGTGCTCGGTGCGGTACTTGGGCAGATGCATGGTGGTGGCGAGGACGAGCAGCGCGACGCCGCCGAGCGGCAGGTTCACGTAGAACGCCCACCGCCAGGAGAGGTTGTCGGTGATGAAGCCGCCGACCAGCGGGCCGGCCACCATGGCGATGGCCATGATGCCGGCGATCATGCCCTGGTAGCGGCCGCGCTCGCGGGGCGGCACCAGGTCGCCGATGATCGCCATCACGCCGACCATCAGGCCACCGGCACCGAGACCCTGCACCGCACGGAACGCGATCAGCTCCACCATGCCGTCCCCGGAGCCGCCGAACATGGCGGAGCCGGCCATGCCGCAGAGCGCCGAGCCGATCAGGAAGATGACGACCGACGTGAGGAAGACCGCCTTGCGGCCGTAGAGGTCGCCGAGCTTGCCCCAGATCGGCGTGGAGACGGTGGTGCCGAGGACGTACGCGGTGACCACCCAGGTGAAGTGGTCGACGCCGCCGAACTCGCCGACGATCCGCGGCAGCGCGGTGCTGACGATCATGTTGTCGAGCATCGCGAGCATCATCGCGATCATGAGGCCGAAGAGCACGACCCGCACGTTGGGTCTCGCCGTCGCCTGGGTTTCCTGAGTCATGGGTAAGCTCCCCCGGAGATGTGTCGCACTTACTTGCCGCCCGGCTAGTCACCTTACTAGCCGCACGGTAAGTTGGACAGCAGAAAACCGTCAAGTGAGTTGGGTGGTACGGGTGAGGGAGAGCACAGGCGGCACGCGGCAACGCATCCAGGCCGTCGCCCTGGAGCTCTTCACCGAGCAGGGGTACGAGAAGACCTCGCTTCGGGAGATCGCCGAGCGGCTGGGCGTGACCAAGGCCGCCCTCTACTACCACTTCAAGAGCAAGGACGAGATCGTCAACAGCTTCGTCGAGGACCGGCTGCGCCGGATGGACGAGCTGATCGACTGGGCCAGGTCGCAGCCGCCCACGCTGGCCACCCGCCGCGCGCTGATCACCCAGTACGCCGACGCCATGTTCAGCAGCGAGCTGCCCTCGGTGATGCGCTTCTTCGAGCAGAACCAGACCGTGCTCAAGAGCCTCAGCGCCGGGTTGCAGATGCGGGACCGGATGATGCGCCTGGCCGACGAGCTGTGCCGGGGCGACGACTCGCCGGCCGCCCAGCTGCGCGCCGCGCTGACCCTGTTCGCCGTGCACAGCAGCTGGTTCGCGGTGCGCGCGCCGAACATGACCGACGAGGAGCGGAAAAAGGTCGCCCTCGAGGTCGCCGACGAGCTGCTGGCGAGGATCGACGTGGCCGGCTGACCGGAGCGCGGCGAGCGGCCGGCTGACCGCAACGCGTGCCCCGGCCGCGCCGGCGCGTCAGTTCCGGCCGGTCAGATCCAGGCGCAGACCGAGCAGGTCCACCCCCGGCAGCGGGGACCAGTCCTTCTCCGGCACCCGGACGAAGCCCATCCGCTCGTAGAGCCGGTGCGCCGCGACGGCCATGCCGCTGCGTACGCAGATCACCACCGCCGAGCAGCCCAGCTCGGCCGCCCTGGCCACGCAGGCGCGGACCAGCGCCGCCCCGGCGCCACGACCCTGCGCGGCCGGGTCGACCGCGAGCATCCGGAACTCCGCCTCACCCGGGCCGGAGAGCTCGGCGTACGGGGTGCCGGCCAGCACGAAGGTCACCGCCCCGAGCACCTCGCCGGTGGCCCCGTCGACGGCGACCAGCACCTCGCCGGTCTCCGCCCGGGTGGCCACGTCGGCGAGCACCACGGCGTACCCGTTCTCGCCCTTGAGCTGCCCGTCGGCTTCGTAGGCGGCAACCGTCAGCCGGGCCACCGCCGGGTGGTCGGCCGGGTCGGCCCGACGGACGGTGAGGCCGGTCAACCGATCACCGCGATCAGGTCGCCGTCCTGCACGACGTCGCCCTCGTTGACGGCCATCTGCTGGACGACGCCGTCCGACTCGGCGATCACCGGGATCTCCATCTTCATCGACTCCAGGATCACCAGCGTGTCCCCCTCGGACACGGTGTCCCCGGCCGACGCGACGACCTTCCAGACGTTCGCCACCATCTCGGCGCGGATCTCCTCGGCCATGACGGCCCTCCCTCTCCACCGGTGTTCCTGCGAACGGTATCCAATCATGACCCGGGTCACCGGCGGAGGCGGAGCGGCCGCAACGCCGCTTTCGGCCCCGCCGGAGCACGGGCGACGCCGCCCGCACTAGCATCAGCTCGTCGGACCCCGGACGCCCGGAGGACCGGTACGCGACCTCCGCCGCGCTCGCCCGCGGTCGGACCGTGACCAGCACAAGGAGGCAGAGCATGGCGAAGAAGGCCCGGAAGAAGAAGGCCCGGAAGAAGAGCGGCGCGAACCACGGCAAGCGCCCCAACTCCTGATCGTCGGCGGGCGCCCGCCCGCCTCGAGGATCAGCAGCTCCCCCGGCCGCAGGCCGGGACACACCGGTGGCCCGGGTCGAATTCGACCCGGGCCACCGGTGTTGATCAGCGCAGTGCGGCGCTCAGTCCGCCAGCTCGCGGGACTCGGTGCTCTCGAAGACCACCAGCTCGGTGAGGCGTATCCGCAGCCGCTCCCGCAGCTGCTCGGGCGCGGTCTCGTTGCCGCAGCAACGCGCGACCAGCGCCTTCACCTCCTGCTCGATGCCGTACTCGCGCAGGCAGTGCCCGCACTCGTCGAGGTGGTGCCGGATCAGCATCCGGCGCTCGTCCGCGCACTCCAGGTCCAGGTAGAGGTAGACCTCCGCGAGCACCTCGCGGCAGTCCGTCTCGTGCGGCTCTCCACAGCTCACGGTCACACCTCCCGGCCGGCGGCGGCGGTCGAACCCTTCGACGACGGCGCGGAGGTGAAACCCCGCTCCGCGGCGTACTGCTCGAGCAGCTTGCGCAGATTACGACGGCCGCGGTGCAGCCGCGACATCACGGTGCCGATCGGTGTGCCCATGATGTCGGCGACCTCCTTGTAGGAGAAGCCCTCGACGTCGGTGAGGTACACCGCCAGGCGGAACTCCTCCGGCAGCTGCTGGAGGGCCTCCTTGACGTCGCTGTCCGGCAGCCGGTCCAGCGCCTCGGTCTCCGCCGAGCGCAGCCCGCTGGAGGTGTGCGACTCGGCCTCGGCCAGCTGCCAGTCGGTGATCTCCTCGGTGGGCGCCTGCACAGGCTGGCGCTGCCGCTTCCGGTAGGAGTTGATGTAGGTGTTGGTCAGGATCCGGTAGAGCCAGGCCTTCAGGTTGGTGCCCTGCTCGAACTGGTGGAAGGCCGCGTACGCCTTCAGGTACGTCTCCTGGACCAGGTCCTCGGCATCCGCCGGGTTGCGGGTCATCCGCAGTCCGGCAGCGTAGAGCTGATCGACGAAGGGCATCGCGTCCCGCTCGAAGCGGGCCCTGCGCTCGTCCGTCTTCTCGGTGGTCAACCGCACATCCCCTCGCGTCGGATGCTTTCCCGCCGAGGATACGCGTACCGAGCTGCCCGCAGATTCAGTTCCGGGCGGTGTGCTGGTGCTCACCGCGGCCGACGCCTCGACGGGCCACTCCGGCGCGTCCAGCAGCCGCCTGAGCTGCCGCGCGTCCCGTTCGTCCCGCTCCCGGCTCCGTGTCTCGGTCGGCACCGGTCACCCCCCTCGGCTGGAAATGTCATCCAGGGGTAGTAACCGCGCCGTGGGGCCACACATTCCGTCACCCCCGCCGTTCCTGGTCCCGGCCTCGGCCGCGACCGATGCTGGGACCAGGAAGGGCCTGGGAGGATGGCCCCGGCCGCCCGAACCGGACGCCCGGCACCATCCATAGCAACGACCCGCCCGCACCGGCGGTCACGCCCCGTTGATCCGCGGACCCGCCGGGTCACTGTGCCCAGCCGTGGACACGCAGCCAGCTCAGCACCGCGTCGGCCGTTCCGGCGGGGTCGCGGCGCAGGTCGTGGCGCTCGCCCGGGCGCAGCACCACGTCCACACCGGGGCCCGGGTCGGGCACGCCGAACGGGTCCCGGTCGCCGTTGACCACCAGGGTCGGCAGCCCGGTCGCCAGTTCGGCCGCCCGGGAGCGTTCCGGGCGGCCCGGCGGGTGCAGCGGAAACGCCAGCGCGACGATCCCCGCCGCGCCGACCGCGCCCGCCGTACGGCAGGCGACCCGCGCCCCGCTGGAACGACCGCCGACCACCCACCGGGACACCCCCGGGTGCCGCTCCCGCAGCGCGGCCAGCACGGCCGTCCACGCCTCGTCGAGCTGCCCGGCCGGAGCCGGGGCCCGCCGGCCGGCGACCCGGTACGGCTGGGTCACCCGGACCACGGCCACCCCGGCGGCGGTCACCGCGTCCCGGACGGCGAGCAGGTCCGGAGCGTCCACCCCGCCGCCCGCGCCGTGCCCGAGCACCAGCGCGGTGGTCACCGGACCGGCCGGCAGGTCGGTGTCCACCCGCGCCGGTCCGCGGGGGGTGTCGATCTCGTCGCTGTGCCGCACCGGCCCATTCTCCGCCGGCGCCGCGGACCGGGCCCGGGGACCGCACCGCCGCACGCCGACACCGCCACGTCCGGGGCCGGTACGCCGCCGCATCGCGCGACGGGTGCCGACGCCGCCGGCCCGGGGCGAGCGCGGAGCCCCGGAAACGGCGTCGCCGCCCACCTCCGGAGTTGCGAGATGGGCGGCGACGGCCTACCCGATCGGCTCAGCTGAGCGGCACCAGGGTGAGCAGGCGGTCGCGGACCGGCGGTCCGGCTTCATCGACCGCGTCCGGGTCCGGCTGCACCTCGCTGCGCCAGGCGACGAGCATCGCCCGGCGCTCGCGTGGTGTGGTGCCGCCCCAGACGCCGTGGCAGTCACCCACCTCCAGCGCCCAGGCGAGGCAGGAGCCTTGGACGTCACAACTGCGGCAGAGCGTCACGGCCGCGTCGGCCGGCTCATTGGGTGCCGGAAAGAACGTTTCCGGGTCCACGCTCTGGCAGGTCCCTCTGGTCCGCCACGCCTCGTCCTGTCGCCGTTCGCGCAACGCCCGCAGCAGTCGCGGATCTCGTCGTGCGGCGGCCACCTCGTGCGGGCGGGGCATACGTGCCCGTGTCAAATCCACCCACCTCCCCCGTGGGACCGGCAAGATCACCAAGGATCGATGGGTGTCATCCGCCCCGTGCGAATCGACGCCCACCGCCGGCGCTGTGTTCTATCGCACTTGCGGACACGGGGACAAGACTCTGCGGTAAAGATGGCTAAAAGGCCGGGCGACGTTTCGGGCGTAACCCCAGCAAATCCGCACACGACAATGTGCTGAGAGTGATCAGAACAGCGTCATTTCCGGGTCGGCCTCCTCGCGGGCCAGCGGGACCCGGACGGTCAGGCCGGGGCCGTCGTTGCGGACGTCGCCGACCGCCGGGGAGACCGGGCGGATCTCCAACCCGGCGAGCCAGGCCGCCGGCGGCGGGGCGAGCAGCGCGGCGGGCTCGTCGGTCGGAGCGAGCCAGCTCGCCCAGCGTTCCCGGGGCAGCAGCAGCGGCATCCGGTCGTGCACCTCGGCCAGCTCGCCGACGGCCGCGGTGGTGAGCACGCTGAAGGTGAGCAGCGGGCTGCCCGCCGCCTCCCACACCGACCAGATGCCGGCGAAGGCGAGCACCGAGCCGTCCGTCGGCGTCATGTAGTAGGGCTGCCGCCGGCCGCCGGGCTCCCGGACCCACTCGTACCAGCCGTCGGCGGGGACCAGGCAGCGGCGGCGGGCGAAGGACGGGGCGTACGCCCGGCTGGTGGCGATCGTCTCGGCCCGGGCGTTGATCATGCGGGCCGCGCCGCCGGCGCTGCGGGACCAGTGCGGGACCAGGCCCCAGCGGCCGGCGGAGAGCGCCCGGTGCCCCTCCGGGGCCAGCCGGACCAGCGGCACCGGATCGGTCGGGGCGACGTTGAAGTCCGGGCCGACCGCGCCGCCGGTCTCGTCGTACGACTCGAACAGCGCGCTCAGGTCGCCCGCGCTCCGGGTCGTCGCGTACCTCCCGCACATGGCGCACACGCTAACGCGCCGACGGCCTCCCGGCTGTCCCGCCAACCGGGAGCGTTCCCGGTGGCCGGCTCCATCGGCCGCCCGACTTGGCAGAATGTAACCGTGGGGAATCTGACCGCGACCCGGCCGCCACAGCCGTGGACCGCACCTACCGCCAGCGACCCGGTCGCCACGACGCTGCGCCTGCCCGGTTCCAAGTCGATGACCGCGCGGGCCCTGGTGCTCAGCGCGCTGGCCAGTGGCCCGTCGACGCTGGGCGGGCCGCTGCGCGCCCGGGACACGGAGCTGATGGCGGGCGGACTGCGTGCCCTGGGCGCTCACATGTCGATCTCCGACGACGACCGCTGGCTGGTCCGGCCGCACCCGCTGGTCGGCCCGGCGCACGTCGACGTCGGCCTGGCCGGCACGGTGATGCGCTTCCTCCCGCCGGTGGCCGGCCTGGCCGAGGGGCGGGTCACCTTCGACGGCGACCCGCAGGCCCGGGTCCGCCCGCTGGGCCCGCTGATCGGGGCGTTGCGCTCCCTCGGCGTACGCATCGACACGCCCCCCACCGGCAGCCTGCCGCTGACGGTCCTCGGCTCCGGCCGGGTCGCCGGCGGTGAGGTGGTCATCGACGCCTCCGCCTCCAGCCAGCTCGTCTCCGGGCTGCTGCTGGCCGCCCCGCGATTCGACCGCGGCGTGGTGGTCCGGCACGAGGGCCCGCCGGTCCCCTCCGCGCCGCACCTGCGGATGACCGTGCAGATGCTCCGGGCCGCCGGGGCGGCGGTCGACGACAGCGTGCCCGACGTCTGGACGGTCGAGCCGGGGCCGCTGAGCGGCCGTGGCTGGGAGATCGAGCCGGACCTCTCCGGCGCGGTGCCGTTCTTCGCCGCCGCGCTGGTCACCGGCGGCGAGGTGACCCTCCAGGGCTGGCCGCGCAGCAGCATGCAGCCGGTCGAGCAGCTCCGCGCGCTGCTGCACCGGATGGGCGGCGAGGTGACGCTGACCACCAGCGGGCTCACCGTTCGCGGCACCGGCGTGGTGCACGGGCTGGACGCCGACCTCTCGGACGTCAGCGAGCTGACCCCGGCGCTGACCGCGCTGGCCATGCTCGCCGACTCGCCGTCCCGGCTCACCGGCGTCGGGCACATCCGGGGGCACGAGACCGATCGGATCGCCGCGCTGGCCCGGGAGTTCGCGGCGCTCGGCGCGGACATCACCGAGTCGGCCGACGGGCTGGAGATCCGCCCCCGCCCGCTGCGCGGCGGGACCTTCCGGACGTACGCGGACCACCGGATGGCGCACGCCGCCGCGGTGGCCGGGCTGGCCGTACCGGGCATCGAGGTGGACGACGTGGCGTGCACCTCGAAGACCATGCCCGAGTTCCCGGCACTATGGTCAGCAATGGTGACCGGCAAGAGCTGACGCGACAGGGGGCAGGTCCTGGCGACCAAACGGCGCGAGTACGACGAGGACGACGTCCGGGTCCGACCTGGGAAGTCTTCGCGCCCGCGTACGCGCACCCGCCCCCGGCACGCCGACGCGATCGAGGGCTTCGTGATCGCCGTGGACCGGGGCCGCTACACCTGCGTAGGACCGGACGCCGGGCCGGACGACCCGACCGTGACCGCGATGCGGGCCCGCGAGCTGGGCCGCAAGTCGGTGGTGGTGGGCGACCGGGTCGGGCTGGTCGGCGACACCTCCGGCGCGCCCGGGGCGCTGGCCCGGATCGTCCGGATCGCCGAGCGCCGCTCGGTGCTGCGACGCACCGCCGAGGACGACGCGACCACCGCCGAGGGGCGGCTCGAGCGGGTCGTGGTGGCCAACGCCGACCAGTTGGTGATCGTCAGCGCACTGGCCGACCCGCCGCCGCGCACCGGGTTCATCGACCGCTGCCTGGTGGCCGCGTACGACGCGGACATCGAGCCGCTGCTCTGCCTGACCAAGGCGGACCTGGCCGGCCCGGAGGCGGTGCTCGGCTACTACACCGAGCTGGAGCTGCCGTACGTGCTGATCCGCCCGGATTCGGATCTGGCCGCCCTGCGCGCGCTGCTCGCCGGCCGGATCTCGGTCCTGGTGGGGCACTCCGGGGTGGGCAAGTCGACGCTGGTCAACCGTCTCGTCCCGGAGGCCGGGAGGGCGGTCGGGACGGTGAGCGCGATCGGCCGCGGCCGACACACCTCGACCAGCGCCGTGGCGCTGCGGCTGCCGCCCACGCCCGGCGCGAAGGGCGACCCCGGGTGGATCGTCGACACCCCCGGGGTACGCAGCTTCGGGCTGGCGCACGTCTCCGCGGAGAGCCTGCTGCACGGCTTCCCCGACCTGGTGGAGGCGACGGTCGACTGCCCGGCGAACTGCCAGCACACCGCCGAGGAGGCGGACTGCGCGCTGGACGCCTGGGTGGCCGCCGGCAAGGCCGACCCGCGCCGGCTGGCGTCGTACCGCCGGCTGCTGGCCTCCCGCAGCGGCGAGGGCGACCAGCGCGGGGAGGCCGAGCACCGCGGGCCGGGCGAGGGTGACCAGCGTGGGCCGGACGCGCCGCCCGCCGGATCCTGACCCGGCGGCCGCCGATACCGTTTTCGGCATGACCGGGTACGCCGACGACCTCGCCCTCGCCCACCTGCTCGCCGACGCCGCCGACGCCCTCTCCACGGCCCGGTTCCGGGCCCTCGACCTGCGGGTCGAGTCGAAGCCGGACCTCACCCCGGTCTCCGACGCGGACACCGCGGTCGAGCGGGAGATCCGCGCCCTGCTGGCCGGGCACCGGCCGGGCGACGGCCTGCTCGGCGAGGAGTACGGCGAGCAACCGGCCGCCGGGCCCGATGGGCGACGCTGGGTGATCGACCCGATCGACGGCACCAAGAACTTCGTCCGGGGCGTGCCGGTCTGGGCGACCCTGATCGCCCTGCTGGAGGGGGATCGTCCGGTCCTCGGCCTGGTCTCCGCCCCGGCGCTGGGCCGCCGCTGGTGGGCCGCGACGGGCGCGGGCGCGTACGCCGGGCCGGACGCCGCCACCGGCACGCCGATCCGGGTCTCCGGGGTCAAGGACCTCGCCGACGCCAGCTTCTGCTACTCGTCGCTGACCGGTTGGGAGTCCGCCGGCCGGCTGGACGCGGTCCTGCAGCTCATGCGGGACACCTGGCGCAGCCGGGCGTACGGCGACTTCTACGGCTACATGCTGCTGGCCGAGGGAGCGCTGGACGTGATGGTGGAGCCGGAGCTGTCGCTCTGGGACGTCGCGGCGCTGGTGCCGATCGTGACCGAGGCGGGCGGCACCATCACCGATCTGGTCGGCCGGCCGGCGCCGGCGGGCGGGGAGAACAGCACGATCGCCACCAACGGCCTCCTCCACCCCGACATCCTGGGCCGGCTCGGACAGCCAGCCGCGCACTGACCCGCCGGTTGCCTCTATCCTCGCCAGGTGGTGTCCTCCGGTTGGTGCTTCCTCGCGGCCATGATCGTCGCGTACGGCTTCGCCAACCTGCTCCAGTCCGTCGCCGCGGCACGGACAACCGTGCACCACACCTTCGACCCGGGGCTGCTGCTGCGGTTGGCCAGCCACCGGACGTACCTGGTCGGGCTGCTCTGCCAGGTCACCGGGTTCGTGCTGGCCTTCCTGGCCCGGCGGGACCTGCCGCTGTTCCTGGTGCAGGCCAGCGTGGCGGCCGGGCTCGGGGTGACCGCGGTGCTCGGGGTGCTGGTGCTCAAGTGGCGGCTGCCGGCCGCCGAGGTGGCGCTGCTGGCGCTGCTCTTCGGCGGGATCACCGCGCTGGTACTGGCCGCCCAGCCGGCGCCCTCCCGGCAGCTCGGCACGGCCGGTCTGATCGGCCTGGCCGTCGCGCTCGGGGTGATCGCCGTGGCCGGCTTCTTCGCGGCCCGGCTGCACGGCGCGCCCGGCTCGGTGGCGCTCGGCTCGCTGGCCGGGATGGCGTTCTCCGCCGCCGCGGTGGCCGCCCGCCCGCTGGCCTCGGCGGACTCCGCCGAGGCGTTCGTCCGGAACCCGCTGCTCTACCTGCTCATCGTCCACTCGGTGGTGGGGCAGCTGCTGCTCGGCCTGGCGATGCAGCGGGGCTCGACCACGGCCGCGGTGGCCGCGATGGACGCCGCCGGGGCGGTGCCCGCGGCGGTCGTCGGCCTGCTGCTGCTCAACGACCGGATCTGGCCGGGCCGGGAGTGGCTGGCCGGCCTCGGCTTCCTGATCACGCTGGCCTCGGTGGTCGGCCTCACCCGGTACGCCGAACCGCAGCACCACCACGCGGTCGCCCGCGAGCGGGAGCGCCCGATGATCGGTGCCGGCGCCGCCGCCCGGCCCCGCCGCTGACCCCGGCCCGTCCCGCTGGTCAGGCCGCCTCGACGGGCTTTTCGACGGCCTTCTCGGTGGCCTTCTCGGTGGGCTTGCGCCACCCGATCACCCGCTCGTAGAGCCGCTCCAGGGCACCGGCCGTCCGCTCCCAGGTGTAGCTGCACCGGACCCGGTCGACCGCCGCGTGCCCGTACGCGAACCGCCCGGCGTTGTCGGCGAGCAACCGGCGCAGGGTGACCCCGAGCGCGCGGACGTCCCCCGGCGGCACCAGCTTGCCGGTCACCTCGTCCACCACCGCGTCGGCGATGCCGCCCATCGCGTAGCCGACCACCGGCACGCCACAGGCCATCGCCTCCAGCGACACCCGGCCGGCCGACGAGTAGTGCGGCGTGCAGGCGACCACGTCGGCGGAGCGGTACCAGGTGGCCATCTGGTCGTGCGGCACCGCGCCGACCAGCTTCACCTGGTCGGCCACCCCGGTCCGCTCGGCCAGCTCCCGCAGCCGCCGCGCCTCGGCGTGGTCGGCCAGCTGCTCGGCGGGCGGCCCGCCGGCGATCACCAGCTCGGCGTCGCCGACCAGTCGCATCGCCCGGACGAGGTCCTCCTGGCCGTGGCCGGGCGACAGCCCGCCGACGGAGAGGATCCGGGCCCGCTGGTCCCGGGGCGCCGCCTCGCCGTCGGGGTGGAACTGCCCGGTGTCGACCCCGGTCGGCACCATCGCCACCGAGGTGCGTTGCAGTCCCATCCGGGTCAGTTCGTCGACCTCGTCGTTGCACTGGGCGACCGCGATGTCCACCGCCCGGGTCAGCGCGCGCTCCAGCGGGATCCGCTCCCCCGGCCCGTCGTACTGCCCGCCGAGGTGGCGCAGCTGCTCGACGCCGAGCGAGTGGAAGGTCTGCACGACCGGGATGTCGGTCTCGCGGACCGCGTGGGCGGCGGCGAGCCCACCGATCCAGTAGTGCCCGTGCACCACGTCCGGGATCCAGTCGCCGGACCACCGCGCGGCCAGCCAGCGGCCGAACTCGGCCACGTGCGGCACCAGCGCGGCGGTGGGCAGCGGGATGGGCGGACCGACCGGCACCCGCTCCAGCCGGTAGCCGTCCGTCTCGACACACTCCGGCTGCCCCGGGGAGTCGCGGCGCTCGTAGACCCGTACGTCGTGGCCCCGGTCGGCGAGCTCGGCGGCGACCCGGGCGATGTGCTGATGCGTGCCGACGGTCGGGCCGTCGACCTGCCTGGACGGGCCGGCGTTCGCGCACACAAGGCCGACGCGCATGGTGCACCTCCATGCGATCTAGCGAGCGGTGGGTCCTCCCCGGTCAGAGGGTCCCATTAACCCGACCCCGGTGCGCCGAAACCTGGCAGATCGGGACCGGACCGGCGGAGCGGCGTCGTCGGGACACGTCCCGACGGGACGTGACCTTTCGCCGACGGGGTGACAACTGCCCGGAACCGCCGGGGCGCAACCGTGATCCGGGCGACTCGGCCCGCATGACCCACCCGGACCGGGGGTACCGGCGAAGAATGCCCCTCACCCGCAACCTCGACGACGCCACGGTCGTCATCACCGGCGCCTCCAGCGGCATCGGCGCGGCGACCGCGTACGCGCTGGCCCGGCGGGGTGCCGATGTGGTGCTGGCGGCCCGCAGCGAGGAGGCCCTCCAGCGGGTCGCCGCGCACTGCCGGGAGCTGGGTGGGCGGGCGCTGGTCGTACCCACCGACGTGACCGAACCGGAGGCGGTGGAGCGGCTCGCCGCCCGCGCGGCGGCCGAGTTCGGCCGGATCGACGGCTGGGTCAACAACGCGGCGGTCAGCGCGGTGGGCCTCTTCGACGAGATCCCGGTGGCGGAGTTCCGCCGGGTGGTGACGGTGAACCTGCTCGGCACGGCGTACGGGACGAAGGCGGCGCTGCCGTGGCTGGGCGCGGCCGGCGGCGGGGTCGTGGTCAACAACGCCTCGGTGCTGGCCGAGGTGGCGATGCCCTACCAGTCGGCGTACAACGCGACGAAGCACGGCATCCGCGGGCTGGCCGACACCGTGCGGCAGGAGCTGCGGGTGACCGGCCGGGGCAACATCTCCATCTGCACGGTGCTGCCGGCCACCATCGACACCCCGTTCTTCCGGCACGCCGCGAACCACAGCGGGCACGAGCTGACCCCGCCGCCGCCGGTGTACCCGCCGGAGGTGGTCGCCGAGACGATCGTGCGGCTGCTGCGCCGCCCGCGCCGGGAGGCGTACGCGGGGGGCGCGGCGCGACTGTTCGGCCTGCAGTGGCGGCTGGCGCCGGCGCTGGCCGAGCGGGCGCTCGGCTGGTACACCCATCGGACCCAGTTCGGGCCGGGCGTCCGGTTGGACAGCACCGGCAACGTCTTCCGGCCGGACGCCGAGGCGGAACGCGCCGGCGGCTGGCACGGCCGGCGCCGGCAGCTGGTGCGGATGACCGCCGCTTTCGGGCTGGCGGCGGCCGGCACCGCGGTCGGCACGATGGCGGCGATGACCCGCCGGGCCCGGGCGGACCGCTGATGAACCGCATCGACCGGCCGGATGCGCGCCCCGGAGGCGGCGTGCACAATGGGACGATCATGCCGACGGACGTGCGCTGCCTGGTGGAGACGGACGAAACGTCCGCCATCGTCCGGCTGACCGGCGTGCTCGACCTGGCCGGCGCCGACGCCGTCCGCGACGCCCTGCTGGCCCGGCTCTGGGTCCGGCCCGGCCCGGTGATCGCCGATCTCACCGACCTGCGGGTGGCCGAGCCCGCCGCCCGCGCCGTCCTCGACGAGGTGCGCCGGGTGGTGGCCGACTGGCCCGCCGCCGAACTGCTGATCCTGGATCCGGCGGGCACCCGGGAGGGTGCCGGGTCGCCGGTCCGGGCGACCCTGGACGAGGCGCAGGCCGCGCTGGCCGGGTCGCCGCTGGCCGCGGTGCTGAACGCCGACCTGCCGCCGGCCGTGGGCGCGGCCCGGGAGGCCCGGGCGTTGGTGACCGACGGCTGCGGCCGGTGGGGGGTGCCGGAGCTGGCGGAGCCGGCCTGCATCGCGGTCACCGAGATGGTCAACAACGTGGTCGCCCACGCGCGCACCCCGATGACCGTCCGGGTGGCCCCGCGGGACAGCTTCCTGCACCTGGCCGTCCGGGACCACTCTCCCCGGCCGCCCGCGTACGCCGGGCTGGCGCCGCTCGACTCGGCCGGGGGGCGGGGGCTGCTGCTGATCGACACTATCGCCCGGCGCTGGGGCAGCACCCCGTTGCCGGACGGCAAGGTGGTCTGGTGCGTGCTGCACCCGGAGGACGAGGCCGGCTACCGGAGCTGACCGGGGCGGGGGCCGGTCCGGCCGGGGTGTTTCTTCCCTTTGCTCCCGATCGCCGGCCCACGATCCGGTTAATCCGGGCAGCGCAGTGGGTAGTGCTCAGCCATGCGCGATGACGAGTACCCGACCCCCGTGTCCGACCCCGAGGCGGAGGGGCTGCCCGACACCGCCGACGACGACTCGACCGCCAACGACGACGTACTGACCGGCCGCGAGGCGGACGGCCCGGAGCCGGCGCAACTGCCCGGGGATCGCACGCCGGTGGCGGTGGACCGGTTCGGGACCACCGCCGAGGAGCAGCTCGACGGCGAGTCGCTGGACTACAAGCTCCAGCGGGAGACCTACGAGCGCCCGGCCGACGACCCGCTCGCCGGCTCGGTGGATCCGGACATCGCCGCCGAGGCGGACAGCGAGGAGGCCGCCGCGCAGGCCCAGCTCGACGCCGACGTGATGGACCCGGGTCCCACCTCCGACCCGCACTCCCCGGTCTCGCTCTACGACCACGGCCAGCTCGGCAGCGTCGCCGACGCCCAGGTCGGCCGGCTGGTCGAGCCGGACGAGGGGGCGCACACCGACCAGGAGACCGACAACGTCGCGTACGACGCCGGTTCGGCCGGTGGCGGCGCGACCGCGGAGGAGCTGGCCATCCACGAGACCCGGCCGCCGGAGGCGCACTAGTCGTCCAGGCCCCGTTCGATGGCGTAGCGGGTCAGCTCGACCCGGTTGTGCAGCTGGAGCTTGCCGAGCGTGTTCTGCACGTGGTTCTGCACCGTCCGGTGGGAGAGCCCGAGCCGCTCGGCGATCTGCTTGTACGACAGGCCCTTGGCCACCAGGCGCAGCACCTCGGTCTCCCGTTCGGTGAGCCGGGGTGCGGAGTCGTCGGTGGGTCCGCTCGGCGGCGTCGCCGCCAGCCGGCGGTACTCCCCCAGCACCAGCCCGGCGAGCCCCGGGGTGAACACCGGCTCCCCGGCGGCGGTGCGCCGCACCGCGTCGAGGAACTCCGCCGGCGCGGCCGACTTGACCAGGTAGCCGGTGGCGCCGGCCTTCACCGCGTCCAGCACGCTCTGCGGCTCGCCGCTGGCCGACAGCATCAGCACCCGGACCTCGGGCAGCGCCGCGCGCAGCCCGCGGATCACCTCGACCCCGGAGACGTCCGGCAGTTGCAGGTCGAGCACCACCACGTCGGGCCGGGCGGCGGCGGCCACCCGCACGGCCTGCCGCCCCTCGCCGCTGGTGGCGACGACCAGGTGACCGGCCTCGGTGAGGTCGCGGGCCACCCCCTCCCGCCACATCGGGTGGTCGTCGACCACCATCACCCGTACTCCGCCGCTCATCGCCCGCTCCTCGGCACGACCAGCTCGATCTCCGTGCCCTGGCCGGGGGTGGAGACGATGCGGACCGCGCCGCCCAGGTCGGCGATGCGGCCCCGGATGGACTGGGCGACCCCGAGCCGGCCCTGCGTCACGGCCTCGGCCAGCCGGCCGTCCGGGATGCCCGGGCCCTCGTCGCGTATCGAGACGGTCACCGTCTCCCCCTCGTCCTCGATCAGCACCCAGGCCCGCCCGCCGGCGTGCCGGGCCACGTTGTCCAGGGCCGCCCCGGTGGCGGCGGCCAGTTCCCGGGCGACCCGGGCGGGCAGCGGCACCGGGCCGGCGGGCGCGGAGACCGCGACCGTCGCCGTGGCGTACCGGTCGAGCAGGCCGCGCAGGTCCCGGCTGCCGCCGTCGTCGTCGGGGTCGCCGCCGGAGCGACCGATCAGCGCCCGCAGCGCCGCCTCCTGCTCGCCGGCCAGCCGGGCCAGCTCACCGCCCTCGCCGTCGAGCTGGGCGCCGCGTCGCTGCACCAGCGCCAGCACCTGGAGGACCGAGTCGTGAATGTCCCTGGCCAGCCGCTCCCGCTCCCGGGTCGCCGCCTCCAGCTCGACCGCCCGTTGCAGCCGCTCCTCGGCGGTCACCGCCAGCCGGGCGACGTGCCCGACCACCACCCCGGCGAGCAGCATCAGGATCACCCCGGTCAGCGACGACTGGCTGATCCGCTCGCGGGTGGCCAGGTCGGCGCCGCCGAGCACCAGGGCGGCGACCGCGCCCCGGCGCCGCCCGCCGGAGACCGCCCAGGCCAGCACCGGCCCGGCCAACCAGGCCACGGTCAGGGTGGGCACGCCGGCGGCGAGCGCCGCCCGCCCCACCACCCAGGGGGTGGCCAGCATGATCGCCAGCACCACGCCGAGGTCGGCGAGGAGCAGCGGCCAGCGCCGCCCGGCCGGGCGCGCGTAGCCGGCCGCGGTCGCCCCGGACCAGGCCAGCATCACCAGCAGTACGCCGCCGGCGGCCAGCGGGTGGGCGTACCGGTCGGCGTCGCGGAGGACCAGCACCCCGACGTACGCCAGCGAGGCGAACCGGAACACCGCGATGGAGCGCCAGAGGGGGACCTCGAGACCTCCGGAGGGCGTCGGCATGCGCGACACCATGCCACAGTCCGAAGGGACGCCGGGGACAGCGCCGGGTGTGGTTCGGGAAACCCTGACGTACGGTGGAAATGCCGCGAACAACTACGAGATCCAGCGCCGGGACGGGGCCATGACGAATGCATCACCCCGCGCACCGCGTACGGTTGTGCCCATCGAATCTTCCCTCCTCATCGCCGAAGCCTTCGATCAGGCACAGGTGACCGAGCTGCGCCACTCGGTCAGCTCCTGCGCGCACGCCGCCGGGCTCAGCGGGCAGCGGCTGGACGACTTCGTGCTGGCGGTCAACGAGCTGATCACCAACGCCGTGCGGCATGGCGGCGGCCAGGGCTCGCTGCGGCTGTGGCGGGAGGCCGCCGAGGTGGTCTGCGAGGTCACCGACCACGGCAGCGGGATCAGCCCCCGGCGGCTCGACAACCGCAGCCGCCCGGCCCCGGACACCGCCGGCGGCTGGGGCCTCTGGCTCGCCCGCGAGCTCAGCGACACGATGGAGGTCGTGACCGGCGAGGCCGGCACCGTCGTCCGGATCGGCGCCGTCCTCGCCGCCACCGAGCGCGTCGGCCGCCACCGCGCCGACTAGCCGCCCCCGTCCGCCGGGGGTCAGCCGAAGAGGGCGCTGACCGACTCGCCGTTGTGGATGCGCCGCATCGCCTCGGCCAGCGCCGGGGCCACCGACAGCACCTCCAGCTGCGGCACCCGCTTCGCCGCCGGGATCGGCACCGTGTTGGTGCAGACAATCTCCAGCACGCCCTCCTGGGCGCTCAGCCGCTCCAGCGCGCCGCTGGAGAAGAGGCCGTGGGTGCAGGCCAGCCGGATCGAGCGGACCTTCCGCTCGCGCAGGTGCCCGATCAGCTCGATCACCGTGCTGCCCTTGGCGATCTCGTCGTCCAGCACGATCACGTCCCGGTCCGCCACGTCGCCGATCACCGTACTGATCTTGACCAGGTCGTCGCTGAACCGCTGCTTCGCGCCGGCCGCGACCGGGGTGCCGAGCATCCGCGCGAACGCGGCCGCCTCCTTGGCGTTGCCCAGGTCCGGCGAGACCACCACGGTGTTGCCCAGGTCGTACCCCTTGAAGTGGGCGGCCAGCTCGCGCAGCGCGTGCAGGTGGTCGACCGGGACGCTGAAGAAGCCGTGCACCTGCGGCGAGTGCAGGGTCATCGCGAGGACCCGGTGCGCGCCGGCCGAGGTGAGCAGGTCGGCCACCAGCCGGCCCCCGATGGAGATGCGCGGGGCGTCCTTCTTGTCCGAGCGGGCGTACGCGTAGTGCGGCAGCACCACGGTGATCCGCCCGGCGGACGCGCCTCGGGCCGCGTCGATCATGAGCAGCAGCTCGACCAGGTGCTCCTGCACCGGCGGCACCAGCGGCTGGATCAGGAAGACGTCCCGCTCCCGGCAGTTCGCCTGCAACTGCACCTCCAGGCAGTCGTTGGCGAACCGGGACACCCGCACCGGGTGCAGCGGGACGTCGAGGTGGGCGCAGATCTCGGCGGCGAGGTCGGGGTGGGCGGTTCCGCTGAACACAGCAATGTCACGCACGCTTGTTGATCGTACGGATGGACGGAGGGCGACGACGGACGCTCCCGGCGGGTACGGTGCTGCGGTGACCGGAGAGTTCGTCGCCGCCATCGATCAGGGCACCACCTCGTCGCGGTGCATCATCTTCGACCGGGCCGGGGAGATCGTCTCGGTGGCCCAGCGCGAGCACCGGCAGATCTTCCCGCAACCCGGCTGGGTGGAGCACGACGCCGAGGAGATCTGGGCGAACGTCCAGCGGGTCGTGCGGGAGGCGCTGGACGCCGCGGGGACCGGACCGGCGGGGTTGGCCGCGGTCGGCATCACCAACCAGCGGGAGACCACTGTGGTCTGGGACCGGGCCACCGGCCGACCGGTGGCCAACGCCGTCGTCTGGCAGGACACCCGCACCGGCCCGCTGCTGCGCGAGCTGGCCGAGGCGTACGACGAGGAGCGGCTGCGCGCCCGCACGGGCCTCACCCTGGCCACCTACTTCGCCGGCCCGAAGCTGCGCTGGCTGCTCGACCACGTCGACGGGCTGCGCGAGCGCGCCGAGCGGGGCGAGGTCCTGTTCGGCACGATGGACAGCTGGCTGATCTGGAAGCTGACCGGCCGGCACGTCACCGACGTGACCAACGCCAGCCGGACCATGCTGATGGACCTGGAGACCCTCGACTGGGATCCGGAGTTGCTGGCGGCGATGCGGGTCCCGGCGGCGATGCTCCCGGAGATCCGCTGCTCGGCCGAGGTCTACGGGACCGCCGACGGGGTGCTCGCCGGGGTGCCGGTGGCCAGCGCGCTCGGCGATCAGCAGGCCGCCCTGTTCGGGCAGACCTGCTTCCAGCCCGGCGAGGCGAAGTGCACCTACGGCACCGGCAGCTTCCTGCTGCTCAACACCGGTGCCAGCCCGGTCGCCTCCCGGCACGGCCTGCTCACCACGGTGGCGTACCGGATCGACGGCCACCCGCCCGTCTACGCCCTGGAGGGCGCGATCGCGGTCACCGGCTCGCTGGTGCAGTGGCTGCGCGACAACCTGGGCCTGATCACCACCGCCGCGCAGGTCGAGGAGCTGGCCCGCACCGTCGACGACAACGGCGGCTGCTACATCGTGCCCGCCTTCTCCGGGCTGTTCGCGCCGCACTGGCGCAGCGACGCCCGGGGCGTGATCGCCGGGCTGACCGGCTACATCACCAAGGGGCACCTGGCCCGGGCGGCGCTGGAGGCGTCCGCCTGGCAGACCTGCGAGGTGGTCGACGCGATGAACGCCGACTCCGACGTGGCGCTGCGCCGGCTGCGGGTCGACGGCGGGATGACCGGCAACGCGCTGCTGATGCAGTTCCTCGCCGATGTCCTCGACGTGCCGGTGGTCCGCTCCCGGATCACCGAGACGACCTGCCTCGGCGCCGCGTACGCGGCCGGCCTGGCGGTCGGCTTCTGGCCCGACCTGGCCACCCTGCGCGAGCAGTGGCGCTCCGACGCGCAGTGGGAGCCGGCGATGGACCCGGCGCTGCGCGAGCGGGAGCTGCGTAACTGGCGCAAGGCCGTGCAGCGCACCCTCGACTGGGTGGACTGACTACGCCCAGCTGTTGCCGGTGAGCTTTTCGTAGACCTCGACGTAGCGGGCCCGGGTCGCCTCGACCACCTCGGCCGGCACCTCCGGCGCGGGCGGAGACTTGTCCCAGCCGCTGCCGGTGGCCCAGTCCCGGACGTACTGCTTGTCGTAGGAGAACTGGGCGCGGCCCGGCTGGTACGACTCGGCCGGCCAGAACCGGGACGAGTCGGAGGTGAGCACCTCGTCGGCGAGGACCAGGGTGCCGTCCGCCGCCCAGCCCAGCTCGATCTTGGTGTCGGCGACCAGGATGCCCCGGTCGGCGGCGATCTCCGCGCCGCGCCGGTAGACGTCGATGGTGATCTGCCGCAGCCGCTCGGCCAACTCGGCGCCGACCTTGTCGACGACCTGGCCGTAGGTGATCGGCTCGTCGTGCTCCCCCTTCGGGGCCTTGGTCGACGGGGTGAAGATCGGCTCGGGCAGGATCGAGGCCTCGACCAGGCCCCGCGGGAGCTCGACGCCGGAGACCGCGCCGCTGCGCTGGTACTCGGCGAAGCCGCCGCCGGTCAGGTAGCCGCGGGCCACGCACTCCACCGGGACCATGTCGAGCCGGCGGCAGCGGATCGCCCGGCCGGCGAACTCCGCCGGCACGTCGGTGGCGGAGATGACGTGGTTCGGCACCAGGTCGGCGAGCTGCTCGAACCACCAGAGCGAGAGGGCGGTGAGCAGGCGACCCTTGTCCGGGATGGGGGTGGGCAGCGCCACGTCGTAGATCGAGATCCGGTCCGAGGCGACCAGGATCAGGTCGTCGCCGTCGGCGTAGACGTCCCGGACCTTGCCCGAGTGCAGAAGTTCCACGGCGCCTAGTACACCATGTGGCGGACAGTCGCCCGGCGCGACCACCGCGCGTCCCACCGCCCACCGCCGGACCGCCGGGACAGGGCGACGTACCGGCGCAATCCGTCCCGGCGTTGACACCCTCGATCGCGGCCTGTGTAAATGGTCCGTCCGCAGCAGCTCGCCAGCGCCCCAGGAGTCCCCGTGCGCGCCTCCCCGCCCGTGCCGCCCCGCCCCGGTGTCGACCGGCGGCGGTTCCTCGGCGCGCTGACCGGCCTGCCGCTGCTCGCCGGCGGTGGCCTCGCCGGGTGCGACCGGGAGGCGGAGACGCGGACCGACGACCGGCCGATCGAGTTGTCGGTCTTCTGGTGGGGCGGGGCCGGGCGGGCCGAGGCCACCGAGAAGGCGCTGCGGCTGTACTCCCAGCAGAACCCCCGGGTCCGGTTCCGGGTCACCTGGCAGGGGCTCACCGGCTACTACGACCGGCTGGCCACCCAGGCCACCGGCGGGAACGTGCCGGACCTGTTCCAGATCGACGACACCGTCCTCACCGAGTACGCGCAGCGCGAGATCGTGCTCGACCTCAGCGGGTACGTCGCGGACAAGCGGCTCGACCTGGGTGGCCTGCCGGAGGGCCTGGCCCGCTACGGCCGGGTCGACGAGCGCACGGTCGCCGTCGCCGCCGCCCAGACCGGCGCCGCGCTGGTCTACAACCGTGACCTGCTGCGCCGGCTGCGGGTGCCGGAGCCGCGCATCGGCATGCCCTGGCCCGACTACGTGGAATGGGCTGGCCGGGTCACCCGCGCCGCTGGCGGCCGGGTGGCCGGGACGATGGATCCCTCCGGCGACTACCGGGCGCTGTGGCTCTGGCTCCGGGGCCAGGGCGGCGAGCTGTACCAGGGGCGGCAGCTCGGGTTCGGCAGCGCCGAACTGCTCGACTGGTTCGAGCTGTGGCAGGTGGCCCGCGCCCGGCGGGCTACGCCGAGCGCCGCCCTGGTGGAGCAGGCCGACACCGGCGACCTGGCCCACCAGCTCGTGGTCACCGGGCACACCGCGGCATCCTTCGCCTGGTCGCACCAGTTGGCGGAGCTCCAGCACCACACCGACGACGAGCTGGCGATCGTCAGCCTGCCCGGCACCCCGGCCGCCCAGTGGGCACGGGCGTCCATGTACTGGGCGGCGTTCCGGGGCACCCGGCACCCCGGGGTGGTCGTCGACGTGCTCAACTTCCTCACCACCAACGTGGCGGCCGGCCGGATCCTCGGCGTCGAACGCGGCCTGAACGCCAGCACCGCGGTCCGCGGGTTCGTCGCCGACGGCATCACCGACCGGGCCCAGAAGCGGATCGTCGCGTTCGGCACCGCCCTGGACGACCTGCTCGGGCCCGCCCCCGCGCCACCGCCGAAGGGCCATGCGAAGGTGCGCGCGCTGCTGATCGCCGCCGCCGAGAGCGTCCGCGCCGGAGACTCCGGCGCCCGCGCGGCCACCTCGCGTTTCATCGCCCAGGCGAACGCGGCCCTGGCCGAGTGACCGGCCGCGCCGGCCCGGCCGGCGGCGTCCCACCGGGGCGCGCGGGCCCGGCCGGCGTCGGCCGGGCCCGCGTTCCGGTCGGATCAGCGCGGCGGGCCACCCCGCCGGCCGCGCATCAGCCGCAGCACCAACAGCACGATCACGACGACCACCACCAGGCAGCAGAGCAGGCCGAGGAAGCCCCCGCCGCCCCGCGACCGCCGCCGGGCGGCCTCCACCACCAGCTCGCCGCTCCCCGTGGACGCCCAGGCCGCGACCGGTACGAACACCGAGAGCACGACCGCACCGAGGACCGCGCCGAGCCGGCCCCACCACTTGCTCCAAGCAGACATGCCCTCATCCTCGCCGAGAAGCGCAACCCGGGCACGGGGACTGCCACTCGTCACCGGCCGGCGCAACGCGGACCGGACCGGTGGGGCCTCTGCCTGCTCATCCTCCGACCTCCGAGAGATCCGGTCGGGGCCGGTCCGGACTGTGGACCTGGTCCAGCGAGCGGACCGCCGGGATCGGCGAGGGCAGCAGCCACAGCACGCACAGGGTCCCCCCGACCGCCGCGATCCAGAGCGTGGGACGCAGACCGAGCCAGCTGCCGAGCGCTCCGCCGGTCAGGGCGCCCAGGGGCCGGATCCCGTAGTTGACCGCCGAGTACGCCCCGGCCACCCGGCTGCGCAGGCCGTCCGGGATCACCGCCGCGTTGAGCGCGTTGAGGTTGACGTCGAACAGCATCACGCCGATCCCGGAGAAGAACTCGGCCGCGCCCACCAGCGCCACCCTCGTCCAGAGTGGCCCGTCGGCCACCGCGACCAGCGCGATCGAGGCCGGAAAGACGACGGCGCCGACCACGATGCTGCGGCCCACCCCGATGCGGGCGGACAGCCGGGGCGCGACTACCGCGCCCAGCAGTCCACCGACCGCGCCGGCGCCGAGGGCGAGGCCGAGCAGGCCGGCCGGCAGGTCGAGGGTGCGGCTAGCGAAGACCACGAGCAGGGCGCTGAACACGAAGGTGAAGTAGTTGACGGTTGTCGTGCAGCCAAGGCTCGCGCGGAGCACGGGGTGCCGGAGCGTGAACCGCAGCCCCTCCCGGGCCTGGTGCCACAGCGTGGCGGGCCGGGGATCCTCCCCGTTCGTCGCCGACGCCGCGGGACCCGACCGGATCCGGCCGATGCCGAGGGCGGAGAGCACGAACGAGACCGCGTCGACCAGGATCGCGACCGGCGCCGTCAACGCCTGGACCAGGGCACCGCCGAGGGCCGGGCCGGCGATGAACGAGACCGACCGGCTGGCGCTGAGAGCGCTGTTGGCATCGAGATAGCGGGACCGGTCCACCAGGAGGACGAAGAAGGCCGGGTACGTCGTGTTGAACAGCACGGACGCGGCGCCGGTCAGGAGCGCCACGGCGTACAGCTGGGCCAGTGTGCCGGCGTCGAACGCGAACGCCACCGGCACCGTGACCAGCAGCGCGGCCCGGATCAGGTCCGCCACCACCAACAGCCGCTTCTTGTCGGCCCGCCGGTCCACCCAGGCGCCGAGGAAGAGCGCGGCGAGGTTCGGCAGCCACACCAGCGCGGTCAGCACCGACACCTGGGCGGCGGTGGCGTCGAGGACCAGCACCGCGAGGAGCGGGAAGGCCAGCTCGGAGATCCGGTCGCCGAACTGGGAGACCGTGTGCGCGAGGAAGAACGACCGGAAGCGGGGCTCGCGGAGCAGCGCGCGGCGCGGCTCCGCGGTGCCGCTCACTCCGCCGCCTCGGGCAGCACGTAGCGCACGAACCGCACGTAGCGGGCGCCCGGCGGCTGGTCGGCGGCGTCCCGGGTGACGTACGGCGCCAGCACCCGCTCGATCGCGGCGTTGACGGCGGCCAGTTCCGCCACGGTCAGCCCCACCCCGGTGTTCGACATGCCCGCCTCCCGTCGCCACTCCGGTTCGAGCCCCGGCTCGACGTGGGCCAGCCAGCGCCGCGGGACGTCCTCGTGCTGCGCGAACATCGTCCGGCTCAGCACCTGGCTCGCGGCCCGCCCCTCCTCGTCGTCGGGGAACTGGAAGCGGATGCCCCGGGCGCTCGCCTCCCAGTACCGCTTGCGCGCGTCGCCACCGAGGTCGCTGTCCCGCACCAGCCCGAACCGTGCCAGGTGACGCAGGTGCCAGCTGGTGACCGAGGGCGACGCACCGACATGTTCCGAGAGCTCCGTCGCGGTCGCGGCGCCGTGGCGCTGGAGCCTGGACAGGATGGCGAGCCTGACCGGGTGCGACAGCGCCCGCATCGCGTGCGGGTCGGTCAGTTCGAGGTCGCCGTACGGGTTGCCCCCCGGACCGTGGTCCGGATTTCTGAGAGACATGTTTCGAAGATATTCTCTCAGAACTCGCCCGGCAAGACCCCCGGCTGGATGGACAGGTTTCCGGAGACCGGACCGGGGCCGACGGGCACGCCCTCGGCGGAAAACGGCGAAGGGCCCCGGAGCGAACTCCGGGACCCTTCGCGACGAGTAGCGGGGACAGGATTTGAACCTGCGACCTCTGGGTTATGAGCCCAGCGAGCTACCGAGCTGCTCCACCCCGCGTCGACTCACAAAGCCTATCGCATCCCCGGCGCGGAGATCAGCCGGGTCCCCGATCACGCCCGGGCGGGCCGGGAACGACCGGACCGGGAAAGCGGAACGGCCCCGAGGATCAGATCCTCGAGGCCGTTCCGTCGTCGTAGCGGGGACAGGATTTGAACCTGCGACCTCTGGGTTATGAGCCCAGCGAGCTACCGAGCTGCTCCACCCCGCGTCGGTAAGACAACCGTAGCCTACCGACCCCCCGGCCCGCAAAACGGGACGGCCAGTCAGTTCCACCACCTCCGGATCGCCTCCACCGCGCGCCGACTGTCGGCATCGACCTGCGACCGGGTGCTGGAGGTGCTCTCCCAACCCTGCTCCCACAGCACGGTGACCACGTCGCCGATCCGCATCGCCCGGACCAGGTGGACCTCGTCGCCGCCGGAGGGATCGCCGTTGACGTCCCGGGACGGCTCGCGGATCTCGAACAGCACCGACTCGTCGCCGTACCCGCCGCCGCCCAGCAGGCGCTGCGTGGACCGCACCCCCGGCGCGTTGGCCACCTCCTGCTCCGGGCAGTTCCGGACCGCCTGCCGCAGCTCCCGCAGCGCGTCGTCGGCCCGCCCGGCACGGTAGATGGCAATGCTGTGCCGGTAGCTGCCGTCCGGCACGTACCCCGCGGGGGTCCCGGCCAGCTTGTACGCCAGCACGCGCGCCCGCCGCTGGACGATGCCCGACTCGCCGGGCTCGGCGCCGCAGAGCTCGGGCAGCACCGGCCCCGGCGTGAACTGCGGGGCCCAGCCGGCGTCGTTCGCCGCGGCCAGGGTGAAGAAGGCCCGGTCCGGGATGGCGGTCGGCGTCCGGGAGGTCGGCCGGCCGCCGGAGGGCGACCTGCCAGGCGTACGGGACGGGGTCGCCCGGGGCCCGGTCGGCGACGGCGCCGACGACGGCGCGCCGGGCGTGGGGCGCGCCGACGTGGGAGTGACCGCCGGCGGCCCCGGCGGGGTGTCCGGACCCGCGGTGAGGACGAACTGCGCGCCGGCCACGGTCCCGGCGACCAACGCCGCCACAGCCAGCGCCCCGACGGCGGCCCGGTTCCGCGCCCGGCGGTCGGCCCGTCGACGCAGCTGCTCCGGCGCCACCAGCGCCTGCCCGTCGGTCTCCTCCGCCAGCGTCCGGTACAGGCGGCTCAGTTCACGCGACATCGTTGACCTCCAGCTCCTCGGTGGAGACCCCGGGCAGCAGCTCGGCCAACCGGGACCGGCCACGGGACAGCCAGGACTTCACGGTGCCGGCGGGCACGCGGGCCTCCCGGGCGATGTCCTCCACCGACATGTCGAACAGGTAGTGCAGGGCCAGGGCCTGCCGCTGGTTGACCGGCAGCTGCCGGAGCGCGCCGACGAGCAGCACGCTGTCCTCGCCCGGTGGCCGCACCACGTCCGGTCGCCCGGTACGACTGATCGCCAGCCACCAGCCGCGCGACCGGCGCCACCGGTCGGTGGCGAGCCGGCTGACCACCAGGCGCAGCCACGCCTCCGGGGCCGGGTGGGCGGCGAGCTTCCCCCACTGCCGCCAGGCTCGGGCGTACGCCTCCTGGACGAGGTCCTGGGCCTCACCGGAGTCGCCCACCACGGCGCGCCCGTACCGGAGGGTCCGGGCCGACGTGCTCCGGTAGAAGTCGTCGAAACTCAGCGCGTCCCTCATCTGCCGATCACTCCTCCCCCGCTGTCCCACCTGTACAGATGACGGGGGAACGGGGCGCCGGGTTGCGGGCGCGGCGTCCGGAATGCGACAGAGCCCGTGGCCGGGACCGGTACGGGTCCTCGGGCCACGGGCTCCCTGGTCGAGCCGGGCGTCAGCCGTTCGGCGAGGGTGCCGGGGACGCGGACCCCGGCGGGGACGCGGACGGGCTGCCGCTCGGCGTCGGGGCCGCCGACGGGTTGGCCGCCGCCTGCGCCTCCTGGAACGCCGTCATCGCCTCGTCCAGCGTCTTCAGCGCCCGCCCGTACCGCTCGAAGTCGCCGGACGCCTGCGCGGCCTTGACCTCGGCGATGGCGGTCTGCACCTTGCCGGCGGCGTCGGCCAGCGCGCCGGTGAGCGCGGGCGGGTTGCCGCCGGTGTTCGGCGGGGTCCCGCCGGTCGGCGGCGGGGTGCCCTGGCCGGCTCGCTTGCCCTGCTCGACGAGCTGCTTGATGCCGTCACTGAGGTTGTTCGCCAGCGCCACGTACGACGCGCCGTCGCCGTACGACAGCAGGACCTTCTGCAGCGACGGGAACGCATCCTGGTTGTTGCTCTTCACGTAGACCGGCTCGACGTAGAGCATCCCGTCGGCGAACGGCAGCGACAGCAGGTTGCCGTACTGGACCTGGGCCTGGTTCGACGAGAGCAGGTTGAGCTGCTGCCGGATGTCGCCGTTGTTGGTCATCTGCTGGTGCACCTGCACCGGGCCGGCGGTCCGGGTCTGGTCCGGCAGCTCCAGCACCTCCAGCTTCGGCTGCCCGTCCACGTACGAGCCGGAGATCAGCGCGGCGAGGTTCTGCCGCCCGTTCGGGGTGACCGCGGAGGTGAGCTGGAAGCGCGGCCCGTCCTGCCCGGGGAACTCGGTGAACAGGTAGTACGGCGGCTGCTTCTGCCCGCTGTCCGGCGCGTCCGGCACGTTCGGCACCTGCCAGAAGTCCTGGCCGGAGTAGAAGTCGCCCGGGTCGGTGACGTGGAACTTGGTGAGCAGGTTGCGCTGCACCTTGAACAGGTCGGCCGGGTAGCGGAAGTGCTCGGCCAGCTCGGCCGGGATGGCCGACTTCGGCAGCACCAGGTCGCCGCCGAACGCCTTGTTCCACGCCTTGAGCACCGGGTCGGTGTCGTCGAACTGGTACAGCCGGACGGTGCCGTCGTACGCGTCGACCGTCGCCTTCACCGAGTTGCGGATGTAGTTGACGTTCTCCCGGGCGAGCTGGAAGGTGCCCCGCCCGGTCAGCTCGTCGGTGGTCTCCGCCTGCAGATTGACCCGCTCGGCGTACGGGTAGGTCGCCGCCGTGGTGTAGCCGTCGACGATCCATTGGATGCGCCCGTTCACCACCGCCGGGTACGGGTCACCGTCGAGGGTGAGGAACGGGGCGACCTTCTCCACCCGGTCGCGCGGGTTGCGCACGTAGAGCAGCTTCGAGTTGTCGTTGACCGCCTCGGAGAGCAGGAAGTTCGACTCCTGCTCCTTGATCGCGTAGAGCAGTCGGCGGGTGAACGAGTCGATCTTGACGCCACCGTCACCGGTGTAGGTGTAGTACTGCTCGCCGCCGGTCGAGGTCGGGCGGTCGAACTCGACGTTCCGCTTCTCGTCGGTCTGCCCGACGATCGCGTAGTCGTCGGCCTCCATCCGCTCGCCGTAGTAGATCCGCGGCTGCTGGGCCGGGATCTGCTCGCTCGGCGAGGAGCAACCCGCGGTCTCCTTGCCGGCGTCGCCGAGGAAACCGGAGACGAAGTACGGCTGCCCGTTGCAGACCTGGTTGGCCGGGGCGCCGACCAGGCCGTAGCCGTGGGTGTAGACGGTGTGCCGGTTGATCCAGTTGTTCTGCTGCGTGGTCAACTCGCCGTAGTTGATCTCTCGGACGCCGACCACGTAGTCGGAGGTCTTGCCGGCCACCGCGTACCGGTCGATGTCCAGCTTCGGGCCGAAGTCGTAGAAGCCCCGGACCTGCTGGAGCTGGGTGTACGTCTCGGAGACCAGTTGCGGGTCGAGCAGCCGGATGTTCGACACCACCGAGGTGTCGGTGGCCAGGCTGGCCGGCGGGGTGAAGTTGTTCGCCGCGTACCCGGCGCTCTTCGTCCCGCCCAGCCCGTACGCCGCCCGGGTCGCCTCGATGCTCCGCTGGATGTACGGCGCCTCCTTGTCCCGGGCGCTCGGCTTCACCTCGAACGTCTGCACGGCCCACGGGTAGATGCCGCCGATCGCCACGGCGGAGACGCCGAGCAGGCCCAGGGCGATGCCCGGCCAGACCAGGTTCCGCATCACCGCGTTGGAGAACACGATGATCGCGATGGCCACCACGATGGAGATGTAGGCGAGGATCTCCTTCGCCGGCAACAGCGCGTTCACGTCGGCGTAGCCGGCCCCGTAGAGCTTGGCGCCCTCGTTGTACTCCAGCAGCATGGCCCGCCGGTCCAGCACGTACGCGATGGCCTTGAGCAGGACGAAGACCGCGACCAGCGTGCTCAGGTGGGCCCGGGCGCCGTTGGTCATCCGGTCCCCGACGCCCTGCAACCGGACCCCGCCGAAGATGTAGTGCACGGCCAGCGCGCCGAGCAGGGCCAGCACCACCGCGGTGAAGCCGACGCCGAGCAGGTAACGCCAGAAGGGCAGTTGGAAGACGTAGAACCCGACGTCGACGCCGAACTCCGGGTCCTTCACGCCGAAGTTGCCGCCGTTGCGGAACAGCAGCCACTGGCTCCACCGGCTCTGCGCGGACAGCCCGGCGAAGAGGCCGATGACCGCGGCGGCCAGGGCGATCCAGGTGCCGAGCCGGGGGCTCAGCAGCATCCGGTACCGCTCCAGGGTGGCCTGCTCGACGGAGTGCGGACGCATCCTCGGCCGCAGCCGGTGGGCCAGCCACAGGTTCACCGCGATGACGGCCGCCATCCCGAGCCCGACCAGCAGGAAGAGCAGCAGCCGGGTGGCGAGCACCCCGGTGAAGACCTGCGTGTAGCGGACCTCGTCGAACCAGAGCCAGTCGGTCCAGGCGTTGACCCCCCACCCGAGCAGGGTGAAGAGCACGAACACCCCGATCAGGACCCCGATGGTGACGCGTCCGCGCCGGCTCATCCTCGGCAGGGGGCTGCTACGCATGACCACTGTTGGCTCCGCACGCTCGATGTGATCGGCTCCGACCAGGCACCCAGAGTACGGGGTGTTCCTGAACACGTCGGGTCAAGGTCACGTCACGATCGTCGGGCGTCCGGTGAGCCACGGCTCAGCAGCGGGTCGGCTGCCCCCCGGTGCGCAGCTTCTCCAACGCGGTCAACGCGTCGTCGAGCGAGGCCACCTTGAGCAGCGGCAGGTCGGGCTGCGGGTTGCGGACCGCCTCGGCGCAGTTCTCCGCCGGCACCAGGAAGACCTTGGCGCCGGCCTCCTTGGCGCCGACCAGCTTCTGGGCGATGCCGCCGATCGGGCCGACCCGGCCCTCGTCGTCGATGGTGCCGGTGCCGGCGATGACCTTCCCGCCGGTCAGGTCGTCCGGCTCCAACTTGTCCACGATGCCCAGCGCGAACATCAGCCCGGCGCTCGGCCCGCCGATGTCGCCCAGGTCGATCTTCAGGGTGAACGGATGCGGCTGCTGCTGGTCGATCTCGATCCCGATCCGCGGCCGGCCGTCCTGCTCCCGGCTGGTCAGGGTGGCGGTGGCCGGGGCGCCGTCGCGGGTGTAGCCGATCTTGAGGGCGGTGCCGGCCGGCTTGGACCGGATCAGCTCGGTCAACCTGCTGGCACTGGTCACCTGCTGGCCGTCGACCGAGGTGAGGACATCACCGGGCTTGAGCACGGCGGCCGACGGGCCGCCCGCGGTGACCCCCTTCACCAGCACCTGGATCGGGTAGCCCAGCTCCCGCAGCGCCGCGGTCTCCGCGCTGGTCTGCGAGTTCTGGAAGTCCTCGGCGTTGCGCTTCTCGACCTCCTCGGTCGACTCGCCCGGCGGGTAGACCAGCTCGCGGGGCACCACCGCCTCGTCGGAGGAGAACCAGCCCGCGAGCGCCGAGCGGAGCTTGACGGTGGGCTGCACGCCGACCGTGGTGAGCCGCAGCTGCCCGGCGGAGGTGGACGTCGCCCGCCCGGTGACCTGGATGACCTCCTTGCCGTCCGAGGTGCCGAGCGTGTTGACCGTCGGGCCGGGGCCGAGCACCACGTACGGGATGGGCACGCTCAGCACGCCGACGCTGAGCAGGGCGGTGAGCAGTGCACCGAGGAGTACGGTCACGCCGCGACGTCTCATGCGCCAGAGCGTACCGATCTGTCGGGCGGCGTCCGGCGCGGTGACCGCGGGACTTCGCCCTCAGCGCAACGCCAGCGGCGGCGACCTGGGGCGGGGCACGCGTACCGTAGATGTCGTGCCTGATATTCCGTTCGGATTCGCGCTCCCGGGTGGGCAACCACCAGACCCCAACGATCCCGCGCAGATGCAGCAGTTCATGTCGCAGTTGCAGCACCTGCTCTCCGCGCCGGGCAGCGGGCCGGTCAACTGGGACCTCGCCCGGCAGGTGGCCGCCAGCCAGCTGGCCGCCGCGGGCGACCCGGCGGTCTCGCCGTTCGAGCGCAACGCGGTGGAGGAGGCGCTGCGCATCGCCGACCTCTGGCTGGAGCCGGCGACCTCGTGGCCCACCGGCATCCGGACGTCCGTCGCCTGGAACCGCAACGAGTGGATCTTCAAGACCCTCGACGTGTGGCGCAAGCTCTGCGACCCGGTGGCCAGCCGGATGGTCGGCGCGATGGGCGACCTGGTGCCGCCGGAGGCCCGGGCCCAGCTCGGCCCGATGCAGTCGATGGTCGCCACGCTGGGCGGCGCGCTCTTCGGCGGCCAGCTCGGCCAGGCGCTCGGCTCACTCGCCGCCGAGGTGCTCTCGGCCGGCGACATCGGCCTGCCGCTCGGACCGGCCGGCACGGCCGCACTCGTCCCGGCCAACATCCGGGCCTACGGCGAGGGCCTGGAGCTGCCCGAGGACGAGGTACGCCTCTACGTGGCCCTGCGCGAGGCGGCGCACCAGCGGCTCTTCCAGCACGTGCCGTGGCTGCGCGGGCACGTGCTCACCGCCGTGGAGAACTACGCCGCGGGCATCCGGGTCAACCGGGAGGCGATCGAGGAGGCGATGGGCCGGGTCGACCCCACCGACCCGGAGTCGATGCAGGCGATCGCCCTGGAGGGCATCTTCACCCCGGAGGACACCCCGGCGCAGAAGGCCTCCCTGGCCCGGCTGGAGACGGTGCTCGCCCTCGTCGAGGGCTGGGTCTGCCACGTGGTCGACACCGCCGCCGGCGAGCGGCTGCCCAACGTCGTCCGCCTCGGCGAGGCGTTCCGCCGCCGCCGGGCCGCCGGCGGGCCGGCCGAGCAGACCTTCGCCGCCCTGGTCGGCCTGGAGCTGCGTCCGCGCCGGCTGCGCGAGGCGTCGGTGCTCTGGGCGGCGCTGACCGAGCACCGGGGCATCGCCGGCCGGGACGCGGTCTGGGGCCACCCCGACCTGCTCCCCTCCGACGACGACTTCGCCGACCCGGAGGCCTTCGCCGCCGGCGGGCTGGACCTCGACGACGAGCTGGCCTCCTTCGACTTCACCGCCCCGGGCGGTCCCGAGGAGCAGGCGCCGGGCGGGACCACCCCGCCCCGCCCCGACGAGGGCGACGACACCGACAAGTCCTGACGGGCACGTCCGACAGGCACCGCAAGACCCGCACCGCGTGCGGGAAGGAGTGGTCTCCCACGTACGGAGACCACTCCTTCCCGCAACACGTGTCGATCTTGCCGGTCTTCAGCCGGTGTGGCCGGAGAGCAGGGCGCGGGTCGCCTCCCAGCCTTCGAAGGCCGGATCGAGCGTGCCCAGGTCGGCCGGCCCGCGCAGCCGTCGCCAGCCGGTGGTCACCGCGACGTCGCCCGGGTGCGGGGCGTCGGCCCGCAGGTCCGCCGGCACGGCCGTGTCCAGATCCACCGCCGGCAGCCACTCCGGCACCGGCAGCCGCGACGCGACGCCGAGCAGCCCCGGCCCGGCCCCCTCGACCGGGGCCACGGCGACCGGCCGGCTGGTGAGCGGGCGGAGCAGCTTGCCGAGGGTCAACCCCGGCACGTCGGGCGCGTCGGCGGCCACCACGGCCGCCTGCTCGTACCCCGTCCGCCCGCCGCCGCCAGCGGCGGTCACCGCGGCGAACACCGCGTTGACCGTGGACGTGGCCACGTCGTACACGGTCATGTCGGGCCAGACCACCGCGTCGGCCAGCCACCGGTCGCCGGCCGTGACCGCGACTGCGGTCTCCACCTCGTTGAGCGTGGCGAGCAGGTCCACCACGTCCTCGGCGAGCGCGGTCCGCCACCGGGTCGGGTCGATCCCCGGCGGCGTCCAGGCCACCGGGCCGAGCAGCGCCACCACCACACGTCGAGCCACGCCCCGACCCTAGCCCCCGCGCCCCGCCCGCCCCGACCACCGGGACCGCCGATCATCCCGCCGCCAGATCCCCGACCTGGCGCTGTCCGACAGCCGCCGACACCGCCGGTTCGCCGATCTCGTGTCGATCACCCCGGCGTGCCGTGCCAGGCCCCGGGGCGGGCGGGGTTCCGTGCGCGCCGGCACCGCCCGCGTCGGCGACGTCGGGTCAGGAGGGGTGGGTCAGTCGGAGAGGGGGACGCCGGAGGCGGCCGCGACGCCCTCCAGGTAGCCGCGGGCCCGTTCGGTCTTCGGGTAACGGCCGACCAGGGCCCAGAACCGGGCGTTGTGGCTGGGCACGATCAGGTGCGTCAGCTCGTGCAGGAGCACGTAGTCGATCACCCAGTCCGGCATGTCCTGGATCCGGTGGGAGATGCGGATGGTGCGGTCGGCCGGGGTGCAGGAGCCCCAGCGGCCGTTCTGGTTGGTGACCCAGCGGACGCTGGCCGGGGCGGTCTCGACGCGGTGGTCGGGCAGGTAGAGGTCGACCAGCCGGGCGGCCCGGGCGAGCAGTTCCGCGTCGGAGCGGGCCAGCCGGCCTTCCCGGGCGGCGAGCCGGGCCAGCATCCGGTCGACCCACTCGCTCTCCTCGGCGCGGGAGAACTGGTCGGGGATGAGCACCACGACCCGCTCACCGTCGCGGTACGCGGACACCGTGCGTCGCCGGCGCTGACTGCGCCGTACCTCGACGACGGGCTTCCGCGTCCCGGCCATCACTGGCCCGCGCAGCCTCGGATGACTGTCACGAGGGAAAGCTAATGCGTACTGACCAGGGGTCCGCAAGAGTCAACACGACGACACGCGCCCGGAAAATGGTGGTTGGTCGCCAGGAGTCCTGAAAAAATTCTTTCCGGAGGGTGCGGAGGCACCTCCGGTCACCCTTCGTGGCGGCCCTCCGGCTGGTGGCGCGTCACCCGCCGGCCCACATCCACGTTAGGTGATCATCCGGCGGGGTGCCGCGCGGGGGCCGCCGGAAGGGGGATCTGAGCCCATTCACCCGGCGTGTCCCCGCCAAACTGACTTATCCGACGTAATTCGGCATGCACACTCTCGACGTCGACTTCCTCACAGTGTCGATGCACAGCTGACATGGAACCGCCCATAGCTGGGTAGGGTCCGCCAACCAGCGGTCATGAGCGTGGCCGCGGAGAAAGACCCAGCGCCGGAGCCCCATGGCCCGCCGCCGGGAAACCCGCTGGGACGGCGTGTCCGGCGGACGAGACGAGGAGGCTACCGTGGCCGACCAGGCCCAGACCTACAACGGTTACTGCGTCAAGTGCAAGGAGAAGCGGGACTTCGAGGGGCACGTCGAGGTCTCGAAGACCGGCATGAACATGGCCAAGGGCAAGTGCCCGGTCTGCGGGACAACAGTGAACCGCATTCTCGGCAAGGCCAAGGTCTGACCCGTACGGGTCCCGGGGGAGGGGTGGCCGGTGGCCACCCCTCCCCCGTGTCGCGTCCGGGGCAGGAGCGAACTGTCGACTGGCCGACAGTCCTACGGGCCGGTTGTGGAAAACCCGCCATTTCCTGTGGACAGCGCTGGAGAGAGCGCGGCGCACCTGTGGACAACGAGCGACGGAGGGCACGGACGCGGTCACCATCCGTGTCATGAGCCGTACGACCCCGCTGCCCCGCCCCACCCTGCTGCCGGGGCTGACCCGCCTCTGGCGGGACCGGCACACCCTGCAACTCGGGGTGGAACCGGGCCGCGCCGTCCTGCTGGAGGTGGCCAACCCCCGGGCGGCCCGACTGCTCGACCTGCTCGACGGCACCCGCAGCGAACGCGGCGTCCTGGAGGGCGCGGCGACCGTGGACGTGCCGGCCGACGAGGCCCGGGCCCTGCTCGACGCGCTGCACGCCGCCGGGCTGGTCGTACCCGCCCACACCCTGCTCCCCCGCGACCTCGCCGGCCCGGTGCGGGCCCGGCTCGCCGTCGAGGCCGGGGCCCTGGCGCTGGCCTCGCCCGGGCTGCCCGGCACGCCCGCGCAGGTGCTGCGTCGCCGCCGGGCCGCCCGGGTGCTGGTCATCGGCGCCGGCCGGCTCGGTGGCCCGCTCGTCGTCGCGCTGGCCCAGGCCGGCGTCGGCCACCTGGATCCCGACCTGGCCGGCCCGGTCCACCCGGCCGACCTGGTCGGCACCGGCCTGGTCGCTGCGGAGGTGGGCCGGCCGCTGGCCGCCGCGCTCCGCGACCTGCTCGAACGCGTCGCGCCGGGCACCGGGACGGCGCCGCTTCGGCACCGGCGGGTCGACCTGGTCGTCCAGCTCGGCACGGACCGGCCCGCCGCCCTGCTCGCCGCCCGGTACGCCCAGCGCCGCCAGCCGCACCTGCTGGTCGGCCTGCGCGGTGGCGTACCGGTGGTCGGCCCGCTGGTCCGGCCCCCGGTCGGGCCCTGCCTGAACTGCCTCGACCTGCACCGGGTCGACCGGGATCCGCGCTGGCCCGCGCTCGCCGCCCAGCTCGCGGCCGATGACGCGGGCCAGGCCTGCGCCGCCACCACCGGACTCGCGGCGGTGGCGTACGCGGCGGCGGAGGCGCTGGCCCACCTCGACGGCGGCACCCCCGAGACGCTCGGCAACGCGGTCGACATCGGCGGTGCTGGCCGGTTCCGCCGCCGGGCCTGGTCCCCACATCCGTCCTGTGAATGCTCGGGAGGGCGGCGGATCCGGTTCGAGCCCACCCGCTCCCGGCTTCGTAGCAGCAGCGGGCCCCCCGAGTCGGTAACAATGACCGGGTGACCGACATCCCGCGCCGGGCCGTGTCCCGGACCGCCAAACTCGCCGCTCTGCCGCTCGGCTTCGCCGGCCGGACCGTCCTCGGGATGGGCAAGCGGGTCACCGGGCTCGCGTCCGACGTCATCTCCGCGGAGATCCAACAGCGCACCGCGGAGCAGCTGTTCAGCGTCCTGGGCCAGCTCAAGGGCGGGGCGATGAAGTTCGGCCAGGCGCTGTCCGTCTTCGAGGCGGCCCTGCCGGAGGAGATCGCCGCGCCCTACCGGCAGGCGCTGACCAAGCTCCAGGAGGCCGCACCGCCGCTGCCCGCGGCCACCGTGCACAAGGTGCTCGCCGAGCAGCTCGGCCCGGACTGGCGGGACCGGTTCGTGGAGTTCGACGACACCCCCGCCGCCGCGGCCAGCATCGGCCAGGTGCACCGCGCGGTGTGGCGGGACCCCGGGTACGGCCCGTCGGGCGGCCCGCGGCACCGGGACGTGGCGGTGAAGATCCAGTATCCGGGCGCCGGGGACGCTCTGCTCGCCGACCTGAAGCAGCTCTCCCGGCTCGGCGGGATGTTCCGGGCGATCCAGCCCGGACTGGACGTCAAGCCACTCCTGGTCGAGTTGCGTGAGCGGATCACCGAGGAGCTGGACTACGAGCTGGAGGCCGAGTCGCAGCGCGCCTTCGCGGCGGCGTACGAGGACGACCCGGAGATTTTCATCCCGGAGGTGCTGGACGCCTCCCCGCGGGTGCTGATCACCGAGTGGATCGAGGGGACCCCGCTGTCGACGATCATCCGGGAGGGCAGCCAGGAGCAACGCGACGAGGCGGGCCGGCTGATGGCCATCCTGCACCTGTCTGCGCCGAGGCGGGCCGGGCTGCTGCACGCCGACCCGCACCCGGGCAACTTCCGGCTGCTGCCGGACGGTCGGCTCGGCGTGATCGACTTCGGCGCGGTGGCCCGGATGCCCGAGGGCACTCCCGAGCCGATCGGCCGGATCGCCGCGCTGGCGCTGCGCGGCGACGCGGACGGGGTGGTGGGCGGCCTGCGCAAGGAGGGCTTCGTGAGCCCCACCGAGCCGATCGACGCCGAGGCGGTGCTCGACTTCCTCCGCCCGATGCTGGAGCCGATCGCCGCCGAGGAGTTCCAGTTCACCCGGGCCTGGCTGCGGTCCGAGGCGACCCGGCTGGCCAGCCCCCGGTCGGCCGCCTTCCAGCTGAGCCGGCAGCTCAACCTGCCCCCGTCGTACCTGATGATCCACCGCGTGACGCTCGGCTCGATCGGGGTGCTCTGCCAGCTGGAGGCGAAGGCGCCGTACCGGGCGATCCTGGAGCGCTGGCTCCCCGGCTTCGCCCCGGTGGCCTGACCGGAGAAACACCGCGGGGGCGGTGGCCGGAGTTCCGGCCACCGCCCCCGCGTATCGGTACGGACTAGAGAACGCCCAGGTCGCGAGCCGCCTGGTTACGGCTGCTCATGGCGACGGTGCGGGCGGAACGGGTTGCCTCAGTGCTCGTGGTGGTGCGACCGGCCTGAGGCCGGGGCATTCGGGCCCGGGACAACGCTTCGTGGAGTAGTTGCATCTCGACGGCTCCATAGGGTGCGTACAGCATCTGATTCATCTCTCTGACAACCGGCTCACGGCCGGCCTGGGTACGGATCGGGTGCATTGTCAGGCTGCCAGCCGGACGACGTTCCGCGACTCGGACAGCCCACTGGCCGCCAGTCGCGCCTCGGCCTCGACCCGGAGGGCGGCGTCGCGGGCGAGGTCCTCCTTACGCGGACGGCCACGGGGCCGCTTGCGCGGGACGACCGCGCCACGCTCGAAGATCTCGCCGCCCCAGACGCCCCACGGCTCGGCCCGCTCCACCGCACCGGCGAGGCACTCGACGCGCAGCGGGCAGTCCCCGCAGAGCGACTTGGCCAGCTCGAGCTCGGCAGGCGAGTCGGAGAACCACAGGTCGGGGTCGAACTTCCGGCAGGGCAGGTTCGCCTCCACTTCGACGCTCACGTCGAGCGGGGCCAACGCCAGACTCATGCCCGGTCACCTCTCTCTCACATCGATCTCGTGGATCGCAGTTCCGACGTACTTCGGCAGGGCAAAAAACTGAGGCCGCGGATCCCGGTATGCGGGTTCCGCGGCCTCGAGGTGAGCCGGTGGTCTGGTGATCAGACCGGTCTACCTCGAGGTGGAACGCCGCGGACATCCATGCGCTTCTTGGCGCCATCGATGCCCTTGCCCGTGAAGCCACTGGTCCCCGGGAGCAGGATTCCGGTGGGCGCAACGGTCAGGGTCAGCTCGGCCTGAACCTGGACCTGGTGCACCTGCGGAACCGACGGTCGTGCAGCGGCAGCAGCGGCACGGGCCACCCGGACGGCCGACAGCGGCGCGCAGGAAGCCGGCATCACCGCCGGACGCTCATAGTTGAAAATCTTCACGGGTGCCACCTCCCTCACGTTCCTCGTGCCGACCATGGACTCAACCCCTGTGAACAGCCGGAATGGCGCCGCTCCCAAGGTGTGTCCTGAGGCTATTCCTCGCCCCAGGGCGAGGGCAAACGAATTTACGACCCGATTTCGAAAGTTTTCTCCGGGCAGACGTCGTCGACCGCCGCGCCCCCCACCAGGGCGAGCACCGTCTCGCCGTAAAGGCCCAGTTTGCGGGGCCCGATCCCGGCGATCGCGATCAGCTCCTCGGTGCGGCCCGGCTTCCGCTCGGCCAGCGCGGTCAGCGTGGCGTCGGTGAAGACCACGTACGCCGGGACCTTCTGGGCGCCGGCCACCCGCTGGCGCCAGTCCCGCAGCCGCTCGTACAGCTCCTCGTCGATGTCGGACGGGCAGGTCGGGCAGCGGCCCAGCTTGCGGTCCGCCCCGGCGAGCAGGGTCGCGCCGCAGATCCGGCACGAGACGACCTGGGTGCGCCGCCGCTCGGTCCGCCGGGCCGCGCCGGCGCCGGCCCGCTCGGCGCCACCGGAGCGGTCGAGCTGGGGCAGGAAGCGGGACGGCCGCCGGGCCCGTCCGCCCGGCGAGCGCGCCGTCGCGTACGACAGCCAGAGCCACTCCCGGGCCCGGGTGAGCCCGACGTAGAGCAGCCGCCGCTCCTCCTCGACCTGCTCGGGGGTCTTCGCGTACGTGGTGGGCAGGGTGCCCTCGGCGAGCCCGACCAGGAAGACGGCGTCCCATTCGAGGCCCTTGGCGGAGTGCAGCGAGGCCAGGGTCACCCCGTCGACCGTGGGCACGTGCTGCTGGGCGGCCCGGCGGGCCAGTTCGTCGTTGAAGTCGGCGAGCGTCACCGGCCGCTCGATCGCGGCGGCCTCGCCGATCGGCAGCACCTCGGGGGTCGAGGCGTACTCCTCGGCGAGTTGCACCAGGGCGGCGAGCGCCTCCCAACGCTCCCGCGCAGCGCCGCCGGCCGGGGCGGCGTCGGCGGCCCAGCCGACGGCGGAGAGCCCCTCGACGACGGCGGCCGGCAGCGGGGTCTCCCCCGGGATCGAGCGGGTGGCGGCGCGCAGCGCGACCATCGCCTGGCGCACCTCGGGCCGCTCGAAGAAGCGCTCCGCCCCCTGCACCACGTACGGCACCTCGGCCTCGGTGAGCGCCTTCTCGTACGCCTCAGACTGCGCGTTGACCCGGAACAGCACCGCGATCTCCCGGGCCGGGGTGCCGCCCGCGACCAGCGCCCGGCAGCGGGCGGCGACCGCGTTGGCCTCGGCCGGCTCGTCGGTGAAGATCCGCAGCTCCGGTTCGGGCCCGGCCGGGCGCTGCCCGACCAGCTCCAGCCTGAGCCGGGCCTCGGCGCCGCGGGCCTGCGAGATCACCGCGTTGGCCAGCCCGACCACCTGGGGGGTGGAGCGGTAGTCCCGGACCAGCCGGACCACCGTCGCGGCGCGGTGCCGACGCGGGAAGTCGACCAGGTACGACGAGGTGGCCCCGGTGAACGAGTAGATGGTCTGGCTGGCGTCACCGACCACGGTGAGGTCGTCCCGGCCGCCGAGCCAGGCGTCCAGCAGCCGCTGCTGGAGCGGGTTGACGTCCTGGTACTCGTCGACGACGAAGTGCCGGTACTGGCCGCGTACCTGCTCGGCGACGTCGGGGTGCTCCTCGATGCCCCAGACCGCGGCGCGCAGCATGTCCTCGAAGTCGATCACGCCGTTGCCGCGCTTGAGCTTCTCGTACGCGGCGAAGACCTCGGCCACCTTCGTCGGCTCGTGCGGGGTGTCGCGCAGCGCCTTGGCGGCGGCCACCACGTACTCCCCCGGCTCCACCAGCGACGACTTTGCCCACTCGATCTCGCCGGCGAGGTCCCGGGCGGCCGCCCGGTCGGTCCGCAGGCCCACCTTGGCGGCGGCCAGGGTGACCACCCGGACCTTGCTGTCCAGCAACTCCGGCATGGCCCGCCCCTCCAGCAGCCGGGGGGCGAAGTAGCGCACCTGGCGCAGGGCCGCGGCATGGAACGTGCGTGCCTGCACGCCCGCCACGCCCAGCCCGGTGAGCCGGGCCCGCATCTCGGCGGCGGCCCGGGCGGTGAAGGTGACCGCGAGCACGTGCCGGGCGGAGATCTCCCCGGTGAGGGCGCGGTGGGCGATCCGGGAGGTCACCGCGCGGGTCTTGCCGGTGCCCGCGCCGGCCAGGATGCACACCGGCCCGGCCGGGGCGGTCACCGCGGACCGCTGCTCCGGATCGAGCCCGGCCAGCACCCGTTCCGCCGCTGAGTGAACCACCACAGCCAGGAATCATTCCAGCAGTCGGCGATGTTGCAGCGGTTAGCCTGGCCTGATCTGACCGGGCCCGAGTCACCCCTTGGAGGACCTGACCATGCTGACGATGTATTCGACCTCGTGGTGCGGCTACTGCCACCGGCTGAAGTCGCAGCTCGACCGGGAGGGCATCGGCTACGAGGTGGTCGACATCGAGCGGGACCCGAAGGCCGCGGAGTTCGTGATGAAGGTCAACGGCGGTAACCAGACCGTCCCGACCCTGCGCTTCGCCGACGGCAGCGCCCTCACCAACCCCTCGATCACCCAGGTCAAGCAGCACCTCGCCAGCCTCAACGCCTGACCCACCCCGCACCACCCCCACGAAGAGCGGCCGCCCCTCCGGGGCCGGCCGCTCTTCCCATCTCCCGGCCCACCCCGCCCCTCCCCACCCCGTTGATCATGAAGTTACCGCCGCCATGCTCGCCGCCAGGGCGGCGAAGAGCAGGCGGAAGTCGGGGCGGCGCAGGACGGTGCGCATGGGTTCCCTCCGGCGGGGCGGTGCCCGGGGCGGGCGCGTCGGGGGGTGCCGGCCGGGACGCCGTCGTCGGGCGGGCACCTCTCCACAGTCCTCTTTTTGTCGCGAGACACGCCCTCGCCGGAACCTCCGGCACCGATCGCGCCGTCCATACTGACCGTGGGGGCCGAATTTCATACAGTTACCGTCGCGTCCCGCGGCGGTCGACGGAGAAGAGGACACCGTGCCTCCTGCCGTACCGAGCCCGATCCTGCGCCGGCGCAGGCTCGGCACCGAGCTGCGCCGGTTGCGCGAGGCGGCCGGTCTCACCGGGGACCAGGTCATCGAGCGGATCGGCTGGGCCTCCGCGTCCAAGTTGTCCCGACTGGAGAACGGCCGCAGCCGCCCCGACCCGGACGACGTCCGGGACCTGCTCGTCCTCTACGGGGCCGACGACGAGCTGCACGAGGAGCTGCTGGGGATCACCCAGGAGGCCGGCGACATGCGCGGCTGGCTGCGCAACTTCCCGGTGATGACCCAGCAGCAGCGCGGCTTCGCCGAACTGGAGGCGGGCTGCGCGGAGATCTCGGAGTACAACCCGGTCATCGTGCCCGGCCTGTTGCAGACCCCGGGTTACGCCCGGCACCGGATCATCTCCGCAGCCCAGGTCGCCGAGGCGGCCGGCGACCCGGAGACCGGTGACGACCCGGAGACCGAGGTACGCGCCCGGCAGGCCCGGCAGTCGCTGCTGACCCGCTCCCCTGACGCGCCCCGCTACACGGCGGTCCTGGAGGACGCGGCCCTCGGCCGGCGCGCCGGCCCGCCGGAGGTGCTGCACGAGCAGATCGTGCACCTGTGCGAGCTGGCCATGCTGCCGAACGTCACGCTGCACCTGCTGCTGCGGGACATCCGGATCGCCGACTGGTACCTCCCGCCGACCGCCTTCTCGGTGTACCGGTTCGCCGATCCGCTCGATCCGGAGACGCTCGCGATCGAAGGTGGCTTCACGGATGTCATGTCGACCGAGGCAAACGCCCTAAATCGCTATAAAGTGGCGTTCGAGTGGCTATGCTCGGCGGCGCTCTCCGCATCGGACACCCTCTCCTGGCTCATCGAGGCGACGGGACGGCTGACCGACACGGCTCCCGAGTCCACGGTGGCGTTCGGCCCGGCAACGGCGCCGTTCCAGCGCCGCCGTGACGCGGGGCGCCTGACGACGGACCGGTGACCTCACGAGGGGAGGGTCCGTCCGGCCTGCGGCGTCACTCGCCCCATCGGAGCACTCCAGAGCAGGAGCAGGACCATGAACGAGATCCGCAACAGCCCGGCCGGCCTCGCGCAGCAGCTCGCCGACGCGCCGTGGCGTACCAGCACCCGCAGCCAGACCTCCAACTGCGTGGAGGTCGCCCCGCTGCGGACCGGGCCGGCCGCGGTCGCGCTGCGCGACAGCAAGGACCGGGGCGGCCCGGTGCTGCTGTTCAACCGGGCCGGCTGGCTGGGCTTCATCGCCGGCGCGAAGAACGGGCAGTTCGACCTGAGCTGATCCGGCGATGACCCGGGGGCCGTCGGCGTGACGCCGGCGGCCCTCTCGCGTGTCCACTGCCGACAACCGTGCTGACGAGGCATCCCCCGATCGGTCTACGCCCCCGGGGCTCGTCGGGTTTCACTTGCTGGGACGACTGCCGCGCGTAACATGACGAAAGAGTGACGTGGAAGTTCCAGCGCGTACTCGTCCGTCGCGATCCGTCCGGGGGACACCCATGCGGTTCCTGATCGTTCGCACCGACATCCGCGCCGCCGCCGACATCGACATCGCGGCCGCCTGGGCCGACGGTGGCCGGCTGCGGGACGAGACCACCACGCCCGAACCCCGCCGCCAGGTCGTGCACGCCGAGGACCGCGACGCCGCGCTGCTGCTGGCCCGGGCCCTCGCCACCGTCGGGGCGGTCCGCGCCGGCCGGCAACGGGTCAAGGTGCTGCCCCTCTCCGACCCCGACCCCCGGTATCCGTACCGCTGGGAGCGCACCTGACCCCCACCTGACGTCCGTCGTGGCCGGACCGGCTTCCCCCGCCGTGTTCCTTGCCCCAGCCGACCACGACGGCCGGTGTTCCCGGCCCGTGACCCTCGCGGCAACGACGGTCACGGGTCGGGACCGCGTCCCGCCACCGACTCAGCAGTGGCCGTCGAGCCAGCGGTGGATCAGGAAGAGGGCGATCGACGAGGGCGGCGGGAGAACCAGACGGTTGCCCTCGCCGACGTCGACCCGGCGGTTGGCCAGGGCCGCGTCGATCTCCCGGCGGGTGAACCAGCGGGCGTGGGCGATCTCCGCCGGGTCGACGTGGACCGGCTCGTCGGCGTCGGCGCGGGCCAGGAAGCCGAGCATCAGCGAGCCCGGGAACGGCCAGGACTGGCTGCCCGCGTACGCGATCTCCTCGACCCCGACGCCGACCTCCTCGCGGACCTCGCGCAGCACGGCGGCCTCCGCCGACTCCCCCGGCTCGACGTAGCCGGCGAGGCAGGAGAAGCGGCGCTGGCCGGGGGTGCTCGGCCAGGTGGCGTTGTTGCCCAGCAGGCAGCGCCCCTCCGGTCCGGCCACCCCGTCGTGCACCAGCACGATCATCGCCGGGTCGGTACGCGGCCAGGCCCGCCCGCCGCCCGGGTCGACCCGGGACCAGCCGGCCTCGTCCACCTCGGTCGGATGACCGGTCGTCGACGAGTAGCCGTGCCGGAGGTGCCAATTGAGCAGCGCAAGCGCGGTGGTGAAGATGCCGGCGTCCCGGTCGACGAGGAGGTGACCCACCTCGCGCAGGTTGACCGCGCGGGTGCCGGGCAGCGCCGGCAGCGCCGCGTCCACCGCGAAGACCGGCACTCCGTCCGGCTCGACGCCGAGGAACATCGGTACCGACCGGGGCACCTCGGGCAGCTCGCCGGAGCCGAGCAGCACCAGCTCCGGCGGGGCCGCCTCGCCCCGGACCAGCGCCCGGCCGTCGTCGGTCGAGTCCAGCACCAGCACCCGGGCCCGTTCCCACGCCTCGGCGAGCCAGTCCGGGTCGGTACGCCGGTGCGCCGACCGGTCCAGCGTGGACCGGGCGAGCGGCGGGGCGGCCTCACCGGTCACGCCGGCTCCGTCCGGACCGGGGTCAGGGCGGACAGCGGCCCGGCGACCCGCTCGGCGTCGCCGAGCACCACGGTGACCGCCTTCGCCGGGGACAGGTAACGCGCCCCGGCCTCGGCGACGTCGTCCACGGTCGCCTTCGCCAACCGGGCGGCGTGCTCGGCGAGGAAGTCCAGGCGCAGCCCGTTGCCGGCGTACGCGCTGGTCAGCGAGGCCAGCCCGGCCTGGGTGGACATGCCGAGCTGGAGCGTGCCGAGGGCGTACTGGCGGGCCTGCTCCAGCTCCTCCGGCTTCACCGCCAGAGACGCCAGCCGGCCCAGCTCGTAAGTCGTCTCCAGCAGCGCGGGGGCGGTGACCTCGGTGGCCACCTCGGCGGCGGCGACCAGCACCGACCCGGCCACCGAGTGCTCGACCAGCGAGTGCGGGCCGTAGGTGTAGCCCTTGTCCTCGCGGATGTTCTCCACCCAGCGGGAGGAGAAGTACCCGCCGAAGATCAGGTTGGCCAGTTGCAGGGCGGCGTGGTCGGGGTGAGTGCGCGGGACCGCCGGCAGCGCGATGCGCAGCGACGACTGCACCGACCCCGGCCGGTCGACCAGCAGCAGCGGGCCGGGCTCCAGCGGCGGGGCGGGCGGCAGCTCGGCAAGGTGCCCGTCGCCCTGCCAGCCGCCGAGGGCCTGCTCGGCGGCGTCGAGCGCCCGCTCCGGCTGCACGTCGCCGACCAGCACCAGCACCGCCCCGGCCGGGTGCACCCGCTCGGCGTGCAGCGTGCGCAGGACCGGCGGGCGGACCGCGCGGACCTGGTCGGGCTCCGGGGTCTGGATCGCGTACGGGTGCTTGCCGTAGATCCGCTTGAGCAGCGCGGTGCGGGCCAGGTGCGCGGGCTGGCTCTGCGCCACCTGGATCCGGTCGACCAGCCGGTCCCGCTCGGTCTCGACCCAGTCGGCCGGGTAGGTGGCCCCGGTGAGCACGTCGGCGAGGATCTCCAGCATCCGATCCAACCCGGTGACCAGGCCGGCCCCGGAGAGCATCAGCCGGTCCGGGTCGACCCCGGCGGAGAGCCCGCCGCCGACCCGCTGCAGCTCGGCGGCGATCTGGGTGGCGGTCATCGTCTCGGTGCCGGAGAGGATGGTCTGCGCGAGCATCGCGCCGCGGGCCAGGTGGGTGCGCCCGAACGGCATCCAGAGCCGCAGCTCGACCAGGGGCACCGCCGGCCGGCGTACGGCGATCACGGTGAGCCCGTTGCCGAGCGTTCGCTCGGCCTGCTTGGGCAGCTTGAGCTTGCGGTTCGGGCCGAGCGGCGGCAGCGGCCGCGTCCCGGTCTCCACGGTTGCCGTCACCTGGCCATTCTTCGTTCGCGACTGCGGGGCTCGCAAACCCGGCTCACTCCTCGCGCTCACCGGGCACCTCCGGCGATGACCTCGATGGACGCGCGGCGCTCCGGCCGCAAGGTGGCGGCGGTGGCCCGGACCTGCTCGTCAGTGACCTCGCCGACCAGCCGGGGCAGCTCGTTGAGCAGGCCCGGCTCGCCGCGCTGCTGCTCCAGCACGGCCATCTGCAGCGCCCGGCCGAGCACCGCGTCGGTGTCCCGCAGCAGGTGCGTGGCCATGCGCGCCTGGGTGCGGGCCAGTTCGCCCTCGGTCAGCCCGTCGGTGGCCAGCCGGTCCAGCTCCTCGTCGATGGTGCGCAGCACCTTGTCCACGTCGCCGCCGGGCGGCAGGTGCGCCTGGAGCAGCAGCGCGGTGGGGTCGCGCACGTCGAACGGGTCGCCCATGAAGCCGAGGTACCCACCGAGGCTGGTCACCGTCCGGTCCCGCTGCACCAGCCGCTCGACCAGCCGGGACGCGTCGCCGTCGGTGAGCACCTCGGCCAGCACCACGTACGGCAGGTAGCCGGCGAAGTCGGTCACCGGGTCGGGCACCCGCCAGGCCCCGGCGATCGCCGGCAGCGGAGCCATTTTGTCGGTGTACGACCGACGCCGCTCGGCGGTCAGGTCGGGTTCGGTGAAGTCGGGGCGCCGCGGGGCGGGCCGGGCCGGCACGTCGCCGAAGTGCCGCTCGATCAGCTCGGTCGCCTCGGCCACGTCAATGTCACCGCTGACCGCGAGGACGGCATTGCCGCTGGCGTAGTAGCGCCGGAAGAAGTCGGCCGCGTCGGCGACGGTGGCCGATTCCAGGTCGGTGAAGGAGCCGTAGCCGTCGTGCGCGTTGGGGAAGGTGTCGAACATGACCGGCGGCAGGGTCAGCCAGGGGAACCCGCCGTACGGGCGGTTGAGCACGTTGACCCGGATCTCCTCCTTGACCACGTCGACCTGGTTGCGCAGGTTCTCCTCGGTGAGCCGGGGGCCGCGCATCCGGTCGGCCTCCAGGAAGAGGGCCCGTTCCAGCGCGTTGGCGGGCAGGGTCTCGAAGTAGTCGGTGTAGTCCAGGTGGGTGGAGCCGTTGAAGGTGCCGCCGGCGCCCTGGACGTGCCGGAAGTGGGCCAGCTTCTCCAGGTTCTCCGAGCCCTGGAACATCAGGTGCTCGAAGAGGTGGGCGAAGCCGGTGCGTCCCTCGGGTTCGGAGCGGATGCCGACGTCGTAGACCACCGCCACCCCGATCACCGGGGCGCTGCGGTCGGGGGTGAGCACCACCCGCAGGCCGTTGTCGAGGGTGAACCGCTCGACCGGGTACTTCGTCGCTGGAATCTTCGCTCTCCGCGTCGGCACGAGATCGACAGTAGCGCGTCGGCCCCCCGCGTACCCGGCTCCTCGGCGCAGCGGTGGGCGGCGTTCCCGGCCGATTCCGGCGGCGGCCCGGACGGCGGTCCCACCAGTGGCCCCAACGGCTCCGCTAAGTCCACTCAACAGGTGGGAATTGCCGAGAATTCTGGGACGGGTCTTGACGCCCGGCCGCCGGCTGCCCCACCCTTCCTACCAACTAAGTAGGAATACTGCGGATTGGACAACGATGAGACGGCTCCCCTTCCGTCGGCTGGTCTCCCTCACCACCCTCGCCGTCGTCGGCGCGGCCACCCTGGGCGCCACCGCGGCGTGCGGCGACGACGCCGCGGGCGCGTCCGGCCCGGTGACGCTGCGCCTCGGCTACTTCCCCAACATCACCCACGCCCCCGCCGTGGTCGGCGTGGAGCAGGGCATCTTCGCCGAGAAGCTGGGCAGCGACGTCAAGCTGGAGACGAAGACCTTCAACGCCGGGCCGGCCGCGATCGAGGCGATCTTCTCCGGTGCGCTCGACGCCACGTACATCGGTCCGAACCCGACCGTGAACGCCTTCTCCAAGTCCAAGGGCGAGGCGGTCCGGGTCGTCTCCGGCGCCGCCTCCGGCGGCGTGGCCCTGGTGGTCAAGCCGGAGATCACCTCCGTCGAGCAGCTGCGTGGCAAGAAGATCGCCACCCCCCAGCTCGGCAACACCCAGGACGTCGCGCTGCGCTACTGGCTCAAGGAGAAGGGCCTCAAGACCACCAAGGAGGGCGGCGGCGACGTCAAGGTCGTCCCCCAGGAGAACGCGCAGACGGTGGAGACCTTCACCAGCGGCACGATCGACGGCGCCTGGGTGCCCGAGCCGTACGTCTCCCGGCTGGTCAACGCCGGCGGCAAGGTCCTCGTCGACGAGCGTGACCTCTGGCCGGACCGGAAGTTCGTCATCACCAACCTGATCGTCAGCACCAAGTTCCTCAAGGCCCACCCGGACGTGGTGAAGAAGTTGGTCGAGGGGCAGGTCGCCGCGAACGAGTTCGTCAACACCAAGCCGGACGAGGCGCAGCAGGCCGTCTCCGCCCACATCGGCAAGATCACCGGCAAGCCGCTGGACGTCAAGCTGATCAAGCAGGCGTGGCCCACCCTGGAGTTCACCAACGACCCGATCGCGGCCTCGCTGAAGACCGGCCTGGACCACGCCGTCGCCGTCGAGCTGACCCAGCCGGTGGACCTGAACGGCCTCTACGACCTGACGTTCCTCAACGAGGTGCTCAAGGCGCAGGGCGAGACCGAGGTCAGCCAGCCGTGACGTCGACCACGACGCCCCGCGGCGCGACCGGCTCGGTCGCGCTGCAGGGCGTGACCAAGGTGTACGGCCAGGGCGAGAACGCCGTCCTGGCCCTGGACGGGGTGTCGCTGGACGTCGCCCCCGGCGAGTTCGTCTGCCTGGTCGGCGCCTCCGGCTGCGGCAAGAGCACCCTGCTCAACCTGGTCGCCGGGCTGGACCGGGCCAGCGGCGGGCGGATCGACCTCGGCGACGGGGTCAACCCGGGCCTGATGTTCCAGGAGCCGGCCCTCTTCCCCTGGCTCACCGTCGAGGCCAACGTCGAGACACCGCTGAAGCTGCGCGGGCTGCCCCGGGCCGAACGCCGGGCGAAGGTCGCCGAGCTGCTGCGCAGCGTCCACCTGGCCGACTTCGGGCGCAAGCGCCCGCACCAGCTCTCCGGCGGCATGCGGCAGCGCGTCGCGCTGGCCCGCACCCTCGCCCTGGACACGCCGGTGCTGCTGATGGACGAGCCGTTCGGCGCGCTCGACGCGATGACCCGGGACATCCTCCACGACGAGCTGGAGCGGATCTGGTCCGAGCGGCAGCTCACCGTGCTCTTCGTGACCCACAACGTCCGCGAGGCGGCCCGCCTCGCCGACCGGATCATCCTGCTCTCCAGCCGGCCCGGCCGGATCATCTACTCCACCCGGGTCGACGTGCCCCGGCCCCGACGGATCGACTCCCCGGAGATCGCGACCATCGCCGCCGAGGTCACCGACCGGCTGCGTACGGAGGTGGGCCGTCATGGCCAGTGACACGCTCGCGAGCGCCCCGCGTACCGACGCGGAGATCTCCGGCCTGGACGCGCTGGAGATCGCCGGCCGGGAGCGGGGGCCGTCCCGGCTGCGCCGGTTCTGGTCCGGCACCTGGCCCAAGCTGGCCGCCCTCGCGCTGACCATCGGGCTCTGGCAGGCCGTCGTCTGGACCGGCTGGAAGGACCCGTGGGCGCTCCCCGGGCCGGCCGCGGTCTTCGGGGACCTCGGCCACTACCTGACCAGCGCCGCGCTCTGGGACGGCCTCGCCACCACCGCCCGACGGGCCGCGGTCGGGTTCGCCGCCGCGGTCGCCGTCGGCCTGGTGCTCGGCCTGGGCGTGGCCCGGGTGAAAGTGCTGCGGGCGGCGCTCGGCTCGATGATCACGGCGCTGCAGACGATGCCGTCGATCGCCTGGTTCCCGCTGGCCATCCTGCTGTTCCAGCTCAGCGGGCAGGCGATCTTCTTCGTGGTGGTGCTCGGCGCGGCCCCGTCGGTCGCCAACGGCGTCATCCACGGCGTCGACTACGTGCCGCCGCTGCTGGTCCGGGCCGGCCGCAACATCGGCGCCCGCGGGCTCAACCTCTACCGGTACGTCATCGCGCCGGCCGCGCTGCCGGCCATCGTGGCCGGGCTCAAGCAGGGTTGGGCGTTCGCCTGGCGCAGTCTGATGGCCGGCGAACTGCTGGTGGTCATCGCGACGCGGACCTCGATCGGCGCCCAGCTGACCTACGCCCGGGAGCTCAACGAGGCGCCCCGGCTGATGGCCATCATGATCGTCATCCTGGTGGTGGGCCTGCTGGTGGACTCGGCCTTCGGCGCCGCCGACAAGGCCATCCGGCACCGGTGGGGCGTGCTGGACCAGGCCGGCAACTGAGGCCGTGTACGTCTCCGCGCGCGCCGACTACGCGCTCCGGGCCATGCTCGCCGTCGCCGACGCCGCCGGGTCCACCGGCGACGGGGGGTCCGGCGGCGGCGAGCTGGTCAAGGCGGCGAGCCTGGCCGAGAGCCAGGACATCCCGCTCAGCTTCCTCCAGGGCATCCTGCTCGACCTGCGCCGGGCCGGGCTGCTGCACGGCCACCGCGGCACCGAGGGTGGGTACGCGCTGACCCGCCCCGCCGACCAGGTCAGCGTGGGCGACGTGCTGCGCGCGGTCGGCGGCTCGCTGACCAGCGTGCGGGGCCTGCCGGCGAACCGCGCCGGCTACCACGGGGTGGCCACCGGGCTGCGGGACGTCTGGCTCGCGGTCGACGGCGCGATCGCCCTGGTGGTCGACCGGACCACTCTCGCCGACCTGCTCACCGACCACGCCCCGACCGGCTGACCGACCGGCGCTCGCCGCCGGGTCGAAGGAGGGCTCAGCTCGCGGGGGGGCCGGCGGCCGGCCCGGTCGGGCTGTGCATCTCGACCAGCCCGGCCGGGGCCGCGTGGTGCGAGGTCGGGGACCAGGGGCCGAACGCCGCGACCACGGCGAGCATCAGGCCCGCCCCCGCAACCGCGACGACCAGCAGCAGCTCGCGCGGCGCCCCCGAGCCGGTCTCGCCCGCCATGGTCACCCCTCCCGCGCCCGGCCGCCCGGCCCGACCTCTTCCCCCCGGCTGCCAGCCTCGGCGAAGAGAGCGCCCACGACAGTCACCCATCGGACGCAACCCCCGCTGATCCCCGACTCAAAGCGAAACGGCCCCCGAAGGGGCCGAATCACTTCAAGATCTGGTCAACGCGGGAGCGGGACGAGCGTCAGGCCGTGCGGGGGCGCTGGGGGCGACGGCGGCGACCGGAGGCGCGGTGCGCCGGCCGCGGGCCGGACGCCTCGCCGGAGGCGTCGACCGAGCGACCGCCGTCGGCGGCACGACCGGTCTCGCCGGCGGTGCGACCGCCGGCGCCGACCGCGCGGGAACCGTCGCCGGCCCCTCGACGGCCCCGGGTCGACCCGCCACGCGGGGCAGCCGCCGGCTGGGGCACCGCGATCGTCACCGGTACGCCGGAGGGCTCGCGGGCGCCGGTGACCCGGGACAGCGCCTCGTCGCCGGGGCGGACCTGGGCCGACTGCGGGGTGATCCCCGCCACGCTCATCAGCCGGGAGACCTCCCGGCGCTGCTCCGGCAGGACCAGGGTGACCACGGTGCCGGACTCCCCCGCCCGGGCGGTACGACCGCCCCGGTGCAGGTAGTCCTTCGCCTCGGTCGGCGGATCCACGTTGACCACCATGTCCAGGCCGTCCACGTGGATGCCCCGGGCCGCCACGTCGGTGGCGACCAGGGCGGTCACGTGACCGGTGCGGAACTGCTCCAGGATCCGGGTGCGCTGCGGCTGCGACTTGCCGCCGTGCAGCGCGGCCGCGCGTACCCCCTTGGAGAGCAACTGGCGGGCGAGCCGGTCGGCGCGGTGCTTGGTACCCATGAACAGGATGGTGCGGCCCTCGCGGGCGGCGATCTGGGTGAGCGCGGCGGGCTTGTCCGCCGCGTCGACGTGCAGCACGTGGTGGGTCATTGCGGTCACCGTGGCGGTGCCCGGGTCGACCGAGTGCGACACCGGGTTGCTCAGGAAGCGGCGGACCAGCTTGTCCACGCCGCCGTCGAGGGTGGCGGAGAAGAGCATCCGCTGCCCGTTCGGGGCGACCTGCTCGAGCAGCTTGGTGACCTGCGGCAGGAAGCCCATGTCGGCCATCTGGTCGGCCTCGTCGAGCACGGTGATGGCGACCTCGCCGAGGCGGGCGTCGCCGCGGTTGATCAGGTCGTGCAGCCGGCCGGGGGTGGCCACGACCACCTCGGCGCCGGCGCGCAGCGCGTCCGCCTGTCGCTGCAGCGACAGGCCGCCGACCACGGTGGCGCAGCGCAGCCCGAGGGCCCGGGCGTACGGGGCGAGCGCGGTGGTGACCTGCTGGGCCAGCTCCCGGGTCGGCACCAGCACCAGGGCCAGCGGACGGCCCGGACGGGCTCGACGGCCGGCGGTGCGGGAGAGCAGCGGGAGCCCGAAGGCGAGCGTCTTGCCGGAGCCGGTACGACCCCGGCCGAGCACGTCGCGGCCGGCGAGCGAGTCCGGCAGGGTCGCCGACTGGATCGGGAACGGCTCGGTGATGCCCTGCGCCGCCAGCTCGGTGAGCAGCGCCGGGGCGAGCCCGGTCGCGGCGAAGGTGGGAATGGTCATGGTCATGCGAATGCCTTCCTCGACGCGGCACGTGTCGAGGGAGGGCGCCGAGAAGCGGCGCTGTCGTCGGCGGTGAAGCCCGTCGCGACTCACAAGCACGAACCGAAGGGGGTACGGGCCGGTCCGCCGCAGCGCGCCACGCCCCGCCGGAGCGGGTGGGCGGCGCGGCGGACCGGTCCCGTCACCGCGCCCTGAGGGCGCGATGGATGGTGCTGGGTGATCCGAAGATCAGAGCGGGCGGATGTTCTCCGCCTGCGGGCCCTTCTGGCCCTGGGTCACCTCGAACTCGACCCGCTGGTTCTCGTCCAGGCTCCGGTAGCCGGAGGACTGGATCGCCGAGAAGTGGGCGAAGACGTCGGCGCCGCCGCCGTCCGGGGTGATGAAGCCGAAGCCCTTGTCAGCGTTGAACCACTTGACGGTGCCAATTGCCATGTGTTCTGTCTCCTTGACGGAACGTCGAACCCGCACCTGTTGCGGGCTCGAAGAGGAGCGCTCCGCGCGGGAATGCGCGAATCGCCTGTCGCTGCTGGTCGCCCCGCCCGGAGAACTCCGGACACAACAAAGAGCGCCTGGGGCCACAATCCGCCAGGCGCACACAGAGTCTCTGGAAACCAAAACTGCAACGCGCCTAACGTACCACGGATTACGCAACGCGGGGCCATCCCCCTAAATTTCCGGTACGCCGGCGATCAGCGCGGTCAACCCGTCGGCGTCGAGCAGGTCGGCCGGGCGGACGGTGACGCCGTCCCGCACGTAGTGGAACGCGGCGCCCACCCGCTCGACCGGCACGCCGGCCAGCTCGGCCCAGGCCAGCCGGTAGACGGCGAGCTGCACGGCGGCCACCTCGGCCTCCCGCCCGGCGGGCCGCCGGCCGGTCTTCCAGTCGACCACGTCGAACCGGCCGCCCGGCCGGGCGAAGACCGCATCCATCCGCCCACGTACCACCACACCGGCGATCGCTGTGGCGAACGGCACTTCCACCTCCAGCGGCACCCGGTCGGCCCACTCGCTGGCCAGGAAACGCTCCTGCAGCTCGGCGAGCGCCTCGTCGGGGGCCGCGTCGTCGTCCGCGGCGCCGGGCAGCTCGTCCACGTCCAGCAGCCGGTCGGCACCGAAGCGCTGTTCCAGCCAGGTGTGGAAGGCGGTGCCCCGCCGGGCGTACGGGTTGGGCTCGGTGGGCATCGGGCGGCGCAGGGCGCGCGCGAGGGCCCCCGGGTCGCTGCGCAGCGCCACCAGCTGGGTCACCGAGAGGTGCCCGGGCAGCTCCACCTCCACCGCGTCGGCCCGCCGCAGCAGCTCGGCCCGTTCGGCGAGGAGCAGGTCCGCCTCCCGCCGCCAGCGCGCCACCTCCGGGTCGTCCGCGCCGTCTGCGACGCCCTCCTCCCGGCGGGCCGCCTCCGGGTCGGCGGCGATGTCCTCCTCCCGGCGGGCCGCCTCCGGGTCGGCGGCGATGTCCTCCTTCCGGCGGGCCGCCTCCGGGTCGGCGAGGAAGCGGCGGACCAGGGTGGCGGCCTCGGCCAGCGCCGGCCGGCGGGCGCCGAGCGGGTCGGCGGGCCACTCGGCGCGGAGCACCACCTCGGTGGTCGGGTTGACCGCGTCACCGGCCGGCTCCGGCGCCCACTCGTCGACCAGGTGCCCGGCTGCGCCGTCCAGACACGCGTCGTGCACCTCGCGGAGCAGGACCGAGCGCCCGCGGAACCGCTTCGTCCCCTCCCCCCACCAGTAACCGGAGCAGAGCAGCAGCCGCCGGGGCCGGGTCACCGCCACGTACGCCAGCCGGCGCTCCTCCCGCTCGTCGTGCGCCCGCCAGGCGTCGGTGAAGTCCTCCACCGCCCGGGCCACCCCGCGCTGGTCCTCGGCGGCGGCGAGCCCCAGCTCGGGCAGCCCGTCGGCGTCACCCCGCAGCGGGAACGGCAGCACGCCCAGACCGCCCAGCCAGTGGTCGGAGTTGCGCACCGGACCGGGCCACACCCCCCGGGTCAGCCCGGCGACCGCGACCACGTCCCACTCCAGGCCCTTCGCGGCGTGCGCGGTGAGGATCTGCACCGCGCCCTCCACCACCTCGACCTCGCCGGGGGCCAGCCCACGCTCCTCGTCCTCGGCCGCGGCGAGGAAGGACAGGAAGCCGGCCAGGGTCGCCCCGGGGGTCTCCCCGCTGAACCGGGCGGCCACGTCACCGAGGGCGTCGAGGTGGCCGCGGGCCAGGCCGGCGTCGCCGGTGCCGTCCCGGCCGGCCCGGACCGCCACCTCCACGTCCAGGCCGATGGTCCGCTCGATGTCCGCGATCAGCTCCGGCAGCGTCTGGTCGAGCCGGTACCGCAGCAGGGCCAGTTCCATCCCGTACGCGCGCAGCCGCGCGTACCCCTCCGCCGAGTACGCCTGCGCGGGCCCCAGGTCGGCCAGCGCCTCGACCAGCGTGGCCTCGTCCAGCACGTCCACGGTGATCTCGGGCCCGTCGTCGCCGGTGAGTTGGCGGCGGGACCGGGCGATCGACCGGGCCCGCCGGTGCAGGGCCACCAGGTCACGCGGGCCGATCCGCCAGCGCGCCCCGGTGAGCAGCCGCAGCAGCGCCGCCCCGTCGGTGGGGTCGGCGAGCACCCGCAGCGTGCACACCACGTCGCGGACCTCGGGAGTGTCCAGGAGTCCGCCCAGGCCGACCACCTCGACCGGCAGCCCGCGGGCGCGCAGCGCGGACTCGATGGCCGGGATCTGGCTGCGCAGCCGGACCAGCACGGCGGTGGTGGGGCGCTGCGGCACCGGAATGTGCTCGGGCAGCGCCCCGGGCATCCGGGCCGCCCCGCGCCAGGCGCCCAGGACGCTGTCGGCGATCCAATCGGCCTCGTCGGCGTACGTGTGCAGCAGCGCGCAGTGCACGGTGCCGGCGGCCTGGCCGCGCGGGCTGCGGTGCGGTATCGGTTCGGCGACGCTGAGCGCGGCGCGCAGCTCCGGCACCTGCGCGCCGGCGGCCCGCAGCGGCGTGGCCAGCGCGTTCGCCACGCCCAGGATCTCCGGGCGGTTGCGCCAGCTCGTGGTCAGGCTCAACACGTCGGCGGGGTCGCCGTCGGCGCGGGCGAAGTCGCGGGGGAAGCGGTCCAGGGTGCCGGCGCTCGCGCCCCGCCAGCCGTAGATGGACTGGCAGGGGTCGCCGACGGCGGTGACCGGGTGGCCGCCGCCGAAGAGCGCGTTGAGCAGCACCACCTGGGCGTGGCTGGTGTCCTGGTACTCGTCGAGCAGCACCACCCGGAAGCGGTCCCGCTCGATCACCCCGACGCCGGGGTGGTCCCGGGCCACCCGGGCGGCCCGGGCGAGCTGGTCGGCGAAGTCCATCGCCTCGAAGTCGTCCTTGCGCCGGGCGTACGCCCGGACCAGCGGGAGCAGCCGCAGCCGGGTCTGCTGGACCCCGAGGGCCTTCCGCACGTCGGCGTAGACCCGGCCGGGGCGGGACTGCACGTCGGCGAAGAACCGGCCGGTCCAGGCGGCCAGCTCGTCCGGGTCGACCAGGTGCTCGTCCAGCTCACCGGCGAGGGCCAGCACCGCGTCGGTGATGGTGCTGGGCATCCGGTCCACGTCGGACATGTCGCCGTCGTAGTTGCGCACCAGCAGGTCCACGAGCTGCCAGCGGGACGCCTCGGTGAGCAGCCGGGTGGTGGGCTCGTAGCCGGCGCGCAGCCCGTGCTCGGTGACGATCCGGCCGGCGTACGAGTGGTAGGTGGAGACGGTCGGCTCGCCGGCCAGGGGGTCCTCGTGCGGGTCGCGCCCCTGCCGGCCGAGCCGGCGGATGAGCTGGTCGAGTCGGGTACGCACCCGGTGCGCCAGCTCACCGGCGGCCTTGCGGGTGAAGGTGAGGCCGAGGATCTGCTCCGGCCGGACGTACGAGTTGGCGACCAGCCAGACCACCCGGGCAGCCATCGTCTCGGTCTTGCCGGAGCCGGCGCCCGCGACCACCAGCAGCGGTTCCACCGGGGCGGCGATGATCGCCGCCTGCTCCCGGGTGGGCGCCGGCAACCGGAGCAGCTTGGCCAGCTCGACCGGGGTGTAGCGCGGGCCCGCGTCGGCCGTCCGGGGCGCCGGGGTGGCGGTGCTGAACAGGGCGGGCTGGGTCACGGGTGCTCCGGGCGACGGACGGTCGGCGGCTCGACCACCTGGCGACCCTGGCCGGAGACCGGGCAGCTGGTGCGCACCGGGCAGACCCGGCACTTCGAGTTGGCGACCGCGGCGAAGGTGGCGGCGGCCATCGTATCGGCGGTGCGCCGGACCAGCGCGGTCGCCCAGCCGGCCTCCGGGCCCTCCCCGGCCGCCGCCTGCGCCTGCTCCCTGGCGTCCTTCGCGCCGGTGCCGAGCTGCACCAGCGCCGCCCCGCCGGACTCCTCGCCGAACTCGGCGAACGCCCCCGCCTCCACCGCGGCCTGGTACGCCCCGAGCTGCGGATGCTCGGCGACCTCCCGCTCGGTGACCGCGGTGGACTTGCCGGTCTTCAGGTCGATCACCACGAGCCGGCCGTCGGCGTCGACCTCCAACCGGTCCACCCGGCCGGTCAGCTCGACGGGGCGCTGCGGGTCGTCGAGGCGGACCGCGAACTCGTGTTCGATGGCGAGCAGCCGGCGCGGGTTGCCGGCCAGCCAGCGGAGCAGCTTGTCCACCATCGCCTCGGCGCGGGCCCGTTCCGGGCCGACCATCCAGCGGGCGGCCAGCTCGATCGCGTCGAAGCGGGCGGCCACGTACTCCAGCAGGGCGGTGCGGTCGGCGCTGGCGTCCTCGGCGAGCATCGCGGCGGCGTGCACCAGGTTGCCCACCCCCTGCGCGGCGCTGGCCGGCCCGCTGCCGCCGTGCCGTTCCAGCAGCCAGCGCAGGCTGCACCGCAGGGCGCTCTCCATGGCCGACGGGGTGACCCGGACCGGCTCGCCGTCGTCGACCAGCGGCCGGTCGTCGGAGAGGCCGCGCAGCCCCCACCAGTCGTCGGGGTGCGCGCCGGGGACCCCGGCGGCGGCCAGCCGGGCCAGCTCGGCCGCCGCCACGCGCCGCCGGGCCGGCGGCGCCGCCAGGTCGGTGACCGCGGTACGCAGCTCCGCCACCAGCGCGGACAGGGTGAGCCCGCGCGGCGGCAGGGTGACCGGCAATGCGCCGGGACGATCGGCCTCGCCGTCGTCGTGCGGCTCGACGGTCAGCGCCGCGCCGTCACCCGGGTGGCCGCCGTCGGACCCGGGTACGGCCAGCGCGGCGCCGTCGCCCGGCCGGTCCGGCCCGTCCCGCCGCTCGGCGGCTCGGCCCGCCGGGCTGGCGTCGGTGGCCAGGACGGCGCCGTCACCGGGCGGCTCGGCGGGCCGACCCGGAGCCGGATCGACGTCGACGGCCGGAGCGGGGTCGACGTCCGCAGCGGCCGGAGCGGGGTCGGCATTCGGCCGGGCGCCCCCGGCTCCGGCAGGTGTCGGCCCGGCAGGCTTCGGGTCGGGCGGCGTCGGCCCGCCGCCGATCGCGGGCGGCTCGGTGGCGGCCAGCTCGTGCAGGAAGCGGCTGGGCTGCTCCTCGTGGTCGTCGCCGCCGACCGCCGCCGAGGCGACCGCGGTGACCAGCAACCGGCGCCGGGCCCGGCTGACCGCGACGTGGAAGAGCCGGCGCTCCTCGTCCAGCAGCGCCGAGGTCTGCCCGACCAGGCTGGCCCGGGTGCCGGTGCCGTCGGCCCGGCCGGCCAGCACGTCGACCAGCCGTTCGGAGCCGAGCAGGCTGCCGCGCAGCCGCAGGTCCGGCCAGACGCCCTCCTGCACGCCGGCGACCGCGACCAGATCCCATTCCAGGCCCTTGGCGGCGTGCGCGGTGAGCAGCCGGACCGCGTCGCCCCGGTCGGCGCTGGCGGCCAGGGTGTCGGCCGGCAGGTCCTGCCCGAGCACGTGGTCGAGGAAGACCTCGGTCCGCGCGCCGGGCAGCCGGTCGGTGAACCGGGCCGCTGCGTCGAAGAGCACCAGCACCGCGTCGAGGTCGCGGTCGGCAGCCTCGGCCCGCCAGCGCTGGGCGGTCTCGTGCTCCCCGGTGGCCGCCCGCCCCCGGGTGATCGCCCCGGCCCAGCGTTCGGCCAGGCCGCTGTCCCGCCAGACGGCCCAGAGCACGTCCTCGGCGGTGGCGCCGGGGGCCGCTGCGGCCTGCCGGGCGGTCTCCAGCAGGGCGGCCACCGTCTGGGCGGGCACCGCCCAGCGCCGGTCGATCGCGGCCAGCTCGGCCGGGTCGCGCAGCGCCTCCACGATCAGCTCGCCGGAGGGCCGTCGGTCGCCGCCGGCCAGCGCGAGCGCGCGCAGCCCCTGGCGGAGCCGCCGCTCGGCGAGCGGGTCGGCACCGCCGAGCGGTGAGTGCAGCAGGGCGACCGCGGACTCCTCGTCGAGCCGGTCGGGTTCCAGCCCGCACCGCAGCAGGAGCAGCAGCGGCGCCACCCCGGGTTGCAGGTGCAGCGGCAGGTCCTCGCCGTGCACGACGGTCGGCACGCCGGCGGTGTGCAGGGCGCGGCGCAGCGACGGCAGCTGCCGGCCGGTCGAGCGGACCAGCACCGCCATCCGGGACCAGGGCACCCCGTCGAGCAGGTGGGCCTCGCGCAGGGCGTGCGCCAGCCAGGCCGACTCGCTGGTGGCCGAGCGGAACGTGCGGACCTCGACCGAGCCGGGCGCGGCGTCGGGCAGCGGGCGGAGCTTGCGGTGCGCCGCCGGGCCGCGCAGCCGGCGGGCCAGCCGGGCGGTGGCCGCCAGCAGCCCGGGGCCGGCCCGGTAGGAGGTGGTGAGCAGGACCTGGGCGGCCGGGGCGCCGGAGGCGGTGCGGAACCGGTGCGGGAAGGTGGTCACCCCGGCCGGGTCGGCGCCGCGGAAGGCGTACGTGGAGGAGTCCGGGTCGGCGAACGCGACCAGGGACTTGCCGCCACCGGCGATCACGGCGAGCAGGTCGAGCTGGGCGGGGTCGGTGTCGGCCAGCTCGTCGACGTAGACGTGGGCGAGCCGGCGACGCTCGGCCGCCAGCAGCTCCGGATCGTCCAGCAGCATCCCGGTGGCGGCCCGGACCAGCTCGGCCGGGTCGTACGCCACCGAGCCGCGGTTGCTCACGTCGCGCAGGGCGAGGACGGCGACGTACTCCCGGAGGAAGCGCGCGGCGGCGGGCCAGTCGGCGCGGCCCAGCTTTTCCCCCAGCCGGGCCAGCTCGACCGGGCCGACGCCGCGCTCGGCGGCGCGCATCAGCAGGTCGCGGAGCTGGGCGGCGAACGCCCGGGTGCGCAGGGCGGGGCGCAGGTCCTCCGGCCAGCCGACCGGGTCGTCCTCGGGCTCCTCGCCGACCACGTCCAGCAGCTCGCGGATGATCAGGTCCTGCTCGGGGCCGGTGAGCAGCCGGGGCGACGGCTCGCCCCGCTCGGCGGCGGCCCGGCGGAGCAGGCCGAAGGCGTACGCCGGGAAGGTCCGGACCAGCGGCTCGCGGACCACCCGGTGCCCGTCCCGGGCGATCCGCGCCTCGATCCGGTGGCGCAGGTCGGTGGCGCCCCGCCGGCCGAAGGTGAGCACGAGGACGCGCTCCGGGTCGACGCCCTCGGCGACCCGGGCGGCGACGGCCTCGACCAGGGTGCTGGTCTTGCCGGTGCCGGGGCCGCCGACGACGAGCATCGGCCCGTCGGTGTGCGCCACCACCTCGGCCTGCACCGGGTCGGCCAGCCGGGTCGCCGGCTGCGCGTCATCGCCCGCCGCCCCCTCGGGCCGGCGGGCCGCCGCGGTCGTCCCTCCGGACCGACCGTCCCCCCGCGCCGCCCCGCCGGACCGCCCGTCCCCCGGGGTGGCCTCGGCAGGCCGACGCACCAGCCGGTACGCCTGCATCAGCTCATCCCACCACGCCCGTACGACACCTCCCGCGCCACCACCTCACCCTCGCGCCCCAGCTCACGTTGATCATGAAGTTGTCACCACGACACGCCGACATCCACGACAACAACTTCATGATCATCGGCGCGAGCGGAGGGGGAAAGCGTCAGGTGAGGTGGGATTCGAGGGCGTCCAGAGCGGCGGGGACGGTGGGGACCACCGTGAGGAGGTCGAGGCCGGCGGGCTTGAGGAAGTTCCGGTCGGCCAGGGTGTGCAGCCAGTCGAGCAGCGGGCGGTAGAAGCCGTCCGCGTCGACCAGCACCATCGGCTTGGCGTGCAGGGCGAGCGTGGCGGTGGTCCACACCTCGAACAGCTCGTCGAGGGTGCCGAGCCCGCCCGGCAGGGTGATGAAGGCGTCCGACTTGTCGATCATCAGCGTCTTGCGGCTGGCCATGCCGTCGGTGACCAGCAGCTCGTCGGAGGCCAGGTCGGCGACCTCCAGGTCGACCAGGGCCTGCGGGATGACGCCGAGGGTCGGCCCGCCGGCGGCCCGCGCCCCGTCCGCCAGCGCGCCCATCATCCCGACGCAGCCACCCCCGCTGACCAGGGTGTGGCCGCGCCGGGCCAGCTCCGCCCCGGTCTCGGCCGCGAGGTCCAGCCAGCGCCGGTCGAGGGTCCGGGAGGACGCGCAGAACACACAGATCGCAGCCACCCGGTCAGCCCTTCCCGCCCTCGTCGGCCGCGGCCCGCTGGTCCGCCTCGGCGCGGGCGACCGACTCCTCGCGGATCGCCTCCTGCTCGGCGGAGAGCACCGCCTCGGCCTCCACGATGTGCCGGACCGCCGCGTTGACGTCATCGGTGAGGCAGATCAGCTCCAGGTCGGACGGCCCGATCTTGCCCTCGGCGGCCATGCTGTCGCGCAGCCAGTCGAGCAGCCCGCGCCAGTAGTCGACACCCATCAGCACCACCGGAAACCGGGTGACCTTGCCGGTCTGCACCAGCGTGAGCGCCTCGAACAGCTCGTCCATGGTGCCGAAGCCGCCGGGCAGCACGACGAACGCCTGCGCGTACTTCACGAACATGGTCTTGCGGGCGAAGAAGTAGCGGAAGTCGATGGCCAGGTCGACCCAGTCGTTGAGCCCCTGCTCGAACGGGAGCTCGATGCCGAGCCCGACGGAGAGCCCGCCCGCCTCGCTGGCTCCCCGGTTGGCCGCCTCCATCACGCCGGGGCCGCCGCCGGTGATCACCGCGTACCCGGCCCGGGCCAGGGCGGCGCCCAGTTCCTCGGCCAGCCGGCACTCCGGGCTCTCCGGCATGCTGCGGGCCGAACCGAAGACGCTGACCGCGGGCGGCAGGTCGGCCAGGGTGTCGAAGCCCTCGACGAACTCCGACAGGATGCGCAGCGCGCGCCAGGCGTCCTTGGTCTTCCAGTCGCCACGCCCCCGCGAGTCGAGCAGCCGCTGGTCCGCGGTGCTGCTCGGGATGGCGCCGCGACGCAGCGTGACGGCACCCCGGTGCCGCTCCCGCCCCCGGTCCGGGGCGGGCTGCTGCCGCCGGTTGCTCTGGCTCATGGGAGCCACCGTAGTGGAGCCGGGCCGGCCGGGTGTGCGGGCCGGCGAGCCGGGGAAATAGTTCGCGATCTTGGGCAACTAATTCTGTCGCTCGTACGTCTTACTATTCACATACCGGGTATGCCCCGGCGCGCGCCTTCGGGGGAGGAGCCAGCGTGATCAGCAACAGCGAGATGATCCGGATCCGGCGACAGATGCAGCGGCGGATCCGCGACGTGGTGGCCGAGCGCCGCCGCGCCCGGCAACTGGAAGCCCACGACCTCACCGGTGATGGGTCCCGCCCCTCGGCGGACCAGTCCCTCACCCCGGCCGGCTGACCGACCGGCCCCGCGTCGAGCAAGAGGTCCGCGTCACGCGGACCTCTTGCTCGGGTGAAGGGGCGGTCAGGCGGGGGCCAGCCAGCGGTGCAGGGTCGCCGCGCCGTCGCGGATCTTGGTGAGCTCGACGTGCTCGTCCTTGTGGTGGGCCAGGTTGGGGTCGCCGGGCCCGAAGTTCAGCGCCGGGATCCCCATCGCCGCGAACCGGGCCACGTCCGTCCAGCCCAGCTTGCCGATCGGGGCCGCACCCACCGCCGCCAGGAACTCCTGCGCCGGCGGCGCGTCCAGGCCGGGGGCCGCGCCCGCCGCCGCGTCCGTCACCTCGAGGTCGAAGCCGGCGAAGACCTCCCGCAGGTGCGCCTCAGCGGCCGCCGGGTCGCGGTCCGGGGCGTACCGGTAGTTGATCTCGATCTCGCACCGGTCCGGGATGACGTTGCCGGCCACCCCGCCGGTGATCCGGACCGCGTTCAGGCCCTCCCGGTAGTCGCAGCCGTCGATGGTGACCCGGCGCGCCTCGTACGACCGCAGCCGGTCCAGCACCCCGCCCGCGCCGTGGATGGCGTTCACCCCGTGCCAGGACCGGGCCGCGTGGGCCCGCTCGCCGTGCGTGGTGACGACCGCCCGCATGGTGCCCTGGCAGCCGGCCTCGACGATGCCGTACGTCGGCTCGAGCAGCACCGCGAAGTCGGCCTGGAGCCACTCCGGGTGCGCCTCGGCGACCAGGGTGAGGCCGTTGTACTTCGACTCGATCTCCTCGGCCTCGTAGAAGAAGTACGTCACGTCGTACCGCGGGTCCGGCAGGGTCACCGCGAGGTGCAGCGCGAACGCCACCCCGGACTTCATGTCGGACGTGCCGCAGCCGTACATCAGGTCGCCGCGCATGGTGGACGGGAAGTTGTCGTTGAGCGGGACGGTGTCCAGGTGGCCGGCGAGCACCACCCGAGAGGCCCGGCCCAGGTCGGTACGCGCCATCACCGTGTTGCCGTGCCGGAACGTGGTCAGGTGCGGCACCCCGCGCAGCACCTCCTCGACGCAGTCGGCGATCGCCTTCTCGTTGAGGGAGACGGACTCTATGTCGACCAGGGCACGGGTGAGCGCCACCGGATCAGCCAAGACCTCGGGGGTCAACGGGTTCTCCATGCTGGGCACGGTACCGTCAAAATCGTGACCAACGCACAGTCTGCCTGGGGCATCGGCCTCGCCACGATCACCGCTGACGATCAGGTGCTGGACACCTGGTACCCGACCGGCAAGCTGGGCCTCGGCGAGTTGCCGCTGGTCCCCGGCGAGGACCAGGCCGACGTGCTGGACCTGCCGCCGGGCGCGATCGGCGAGCGGGCGCTGCCCGGTCTGCGTACCGTCGAGGTGACCACGGTGATCGGGTCGCTGGACGACCCGATCAAGGACGCCGCCGACGCGTACCTCCGGTTGCACCTGCTCTCCCACCGTCTGGTGCGACCCAACGAGCTGAACCTCGACGGCATCTTCGGCAAGCTGGCCAACGTGGCCTGGACCTCGGCCGGGCCGTGCCCGCCGGAGCGGGTGGACGAGCTGCGGGTCATCGAGCGGGCCGCCGGCCGCCACCTGGCCGTGTACGGGGTGGACAAGTTCCCCCGGATGACCGACTACGTGGTGCCCGGCGGGGTGCGGATCGCCGACGCGGACCGCGTCCGGCTCGGCGCGCACCTGGCCGCCGGCACCACCGTGATGCACGAGGGTTTCGTCAACTTCAACGCCGGCACGCTGGGCAGTTCGATGGTGGAGGGGCGGATCGTGCAGGGCGTGCTGGTCGGCGACGGCTCCGACATCGGCGGCGGCGCCTCGATCATGGGCACCCTGTCCGGCGGCGGCACCGAGAAGGTACGCATCGGCGAGCGGAGCCTGATCGGCGCGAACGCCGGCGTCGGCATCTCGCTGGGCGACGACTGCGTGGTGGAGGCCGGCTGCTACATCACCGCCGCCTCGAAGCTCACCCTGCCGGACGGCCGGGTGGTCAAGGCCCGCGAGCTCTCCGGCGTGGACGGCCTGCTGTTCTGGCGCAACTCGGTCACCGGGGCGCTGGAGGCGAAGCAGCGCAGCGGCAAGGGCATCGAGCTGAACGCCGCCCTGCACGCCAACGACTGACCCGGGCGCGGGGGCCGGCGGCGCGAAGATGACCGCCCGGCCCCACCCGGACCCGCCGCCCAGGCATGATCACCCGATGAGCTCCATGAGGGAACGCATGCTCGCCGGCGAGGCGTACCTCGCCGACGACCCCGAGATCATCGCCGACCTGGACCGCGCCGCCCGGCTGAGCGAACGCTTCAACACCAGTTCCGCCGAGGACCCCGAGGGCCGGCTCGCGGCGCTGCGGGAGCTGCTCGGCTCGCTCGGCGAGGGCACCTGGGTACGGCCGCCGTTCCACTGCGACTACGGCTGGCAGACCCACCTCGGCCCGCGCAGCGTGGTCAACTTCAACGCGGTCTTCCTCGACGTCGCCCGGATCACCATCGGCGCCGACGTCCAGATCGGACCGAACGTCCAGCTCCTCACCGCCACCCACCCCGTCGAGGCGGAGCCGCGCCGGGCCAAGTGGGAGGCGGCCCAGCCGATAACCATCGGGGACAACGTCTGGCTCGGCGGCGGGGTCATCGTCCTCGCCGGGGTCACCATCGGCGAGAACACGGTGGTCGGTGCGGGGGCCGTCGTGACGAAGGACCTGCCCGCCAACGTGATCGCGGTCGGTAACCCCGCCCGGGTGGTACGCGAACTCGCCTGACCCCATCCCACCTGCGAAAACAGGTCGATCGGGGGGTGCCGTCACCCCGGCGAGGGCTCGGCTAGCCGCACCACCAGGTCGGCGTGGCCGGCGGTGCCGGACACCACGGCGGCGTTGGCCTCGTCGCTGCCGAGCGCCCAGGCCCGGGCCTGCTCCGGCGACTTGCCGTACGCCTCGTGCCGGGCGGTGAGCCGGCGCAGCCGCAGCTCGGCGTCGAGGTCGAGGAACCAGATCTGGTGCAGCAGGGTCCGGACCTCCTCCCACGGATCGTCCCGCAGCAGCAGGTAGTTCCCCTCGGTCACCACCAGCCGGACCTCGGGCGGCACCTCGATCGCCCCGGCGACCGGCTCCTCCAGGTCCCGGCGGAACGCCGGCGCCCAGACCGAGGTCGGCTCCAGCCGCCGCAGGCGGCGCAGCACCGAGACGAAACCGTTGACGTCGAAGGTGTCCGGGGCGCCCTTACGCTCCTGCCGGCCGAGCCGGACCAGTTCGGACTGGGCGAGGTGGAAGCCGTCCATCGGCACCAGCCGGGCGGCCGGCCCGACCGCCGCGACGAGCCGCTCGGCCAGCGTGGACTTGCCCGCCCCGGGCGCGCCGGCGATGCCGAGCAGCTGCCGCGGGCCGGCGTCGGCGAGGGCCCGCGCCCGGGCGGCCAGCTCGTCGAAGGGCAGGACCTGGGCCGGCACCATCAGCCCAGCACCGGCTCGCTGATGGTGAACCGCGCCTCGACCGCGGCCCGCACCGTCTGTGGGCGCGGGTCGAGCTCCAGCTCCGGCGCACCGCCGGCCGCCCCGCCGGCGCCCTTGCCGAACGCGGCGCGGGCCATCATCGGCTGCCCGCCCATCCCGCTGTCGGCCAGCTCCAACAGGGCGGTCACCCGGGCGCCGAGCGCCTCGGCGTACTCCCGGGCGCGGGCCAGCGCGTCCGCGATCGCGGCGTGCCGGGCCTCCCGGTACGCGGGGCTGTCCGGCCGTAGCGACCACCACGGGCCGGCCACCTCGACCTGGTCCTGGTCGGCCAAGCGGAGCATCAGCTCGCCGAGCGCGGTGAAGTCGGTGACGGTGACGGTGGTGCCCACGCTGCCGTGGTACGCCACCACCCGCTCGCCGGAGCGTTTCGTCTCGGGCCACACCCGGAGCTGGCCGGTCTCCCGCCGCTCGACCGCCGGGCCGGCGGAGTCGAGCAGCACCCGGACCGCGGCGGCCCGCTCGGCCAGCCGGGTCAACGTCGTCTCCCGGTCCCGGTCCCGGGCCGTCGCGGTCACCGTGAACTCGGCCAGCTCGGGGGCGACCTCCCGGTACGCCTCGCCGCGTACCGCCACGACCGGTGCGTCCGCCATGCCCTCACCCTAACCGCGCCCCGGCCCGCCCGCGGCGGCGCGGGTGGCGGTCCTCAGCCGGGCGGCACCGGCAGGTGGCCGGTGTAGGCGACGGATCCGGCCTCGACCCGGCACTGCGTCAGGTGGCCCCCGGCCGCGCCCAGCTCCCGCAGGTAAACCAGTTCCCCGGCGTGGTCGACCGCGGCCGGGAACTCCCGCCGGTGGGCGGTGAAGACCCGACCCCGCACGGCGGCGCGGGCGGTCCGGCCCTCGTCGAGCAGGTCGGTCAGGGCGGCCCGGTCACCGGCGCGCATCGCGTCGGCCAGGTCGTCGAGGACCGCGCGGACCGCGTCCAGCCCGGTCAGCGCCGGCCCCCGGTTGGCGAGCAGCATGTTGGCGGTCCGTTCGGGCGGGCCGCCGGCCACCCGGGTGCCGTCGGTGAAGCTGCCGGCGGCGAGGGCGAGCACCGCCTCGCGCAGGGTGGACCGCTGCACCGCCGCGGCCAGCGCGCCGGCCAGCAGGTGCGGCACGTGCGAGGACAGGGCCGCGACCACGTCGTGCTCCGGCGCGGACATGGGCACGACCCGGGCCTGGAAGACGTCGATGAGCAGCGCGGCGAGCCGGCGGAACGCGGCCATCCCCGACCCGGTCGGGCAGAGCACCCAGGCCGCCGCGTCGAGCAGCGCCGGGGTGGCGGAGGCGAGACCGGCACGGTCGGCGCCGGCCATCGGATGGCCGGGGACGAACCGGTGCCCCACCCCCTGGGCGGTGGCGGCGGCGGCCACCTCCGCCTTGGTGCTCCCCACGTCGGTGAGGACGCAGTGCTCGTCGGTGGCGGCGGCGACCCGGGCCAGCGTCCCCGGCAGGCTGGGCAGCGGGCCGCAGAGGAACACCACGTCCCGACCGGCGACCGCCTCCTCCAGGCTGTCCGGGCAGGTGACGCCCTGCTCGTCAGCGTGCCGGCGGGTGCGTGGGTCCGGGTCCCACCCGGTGACGTCGAGCCCGGCCGCGCGCAGCCGCAGCAGCACCGACCCGCCGATCAGTCCGGTGCCGACGACCGCGGCCGTCCGCTCGCCGAGGACCGGCCGGTCGGTCACCCCGTCAGCCATCCCGCAGCCGCCCGGCGGTCAGCCGCGCAGCCGGTCGGCGACCGCCGCGACGTGCTCGTCGGACTCGGTCAGCGCCGCCCGCACGTGCCGGGAGCCGGCCGGGCCGTAGAAGACGCCGGCGGCGACCAGGATGCCCCGGCGGGCCAGCCAGTCGACGGTCTCCCAGCAGTCCTCGTCCCGGGTCATCCAGAGGTAGAGCCCGGCCTCGGAGTATTCGACGGTGAAGCCGGCGGCGGCGAACGCGGCCCACAGCCGCTCGCGGCGGGCCCGGTAGCGCTCCCGCTGCTCGTCGGCGTGCGCCTGGTCGTCGAGCGCGGCCACCATCGCGGCCTGCACCGGGGCGGGCACGATCATGCCGGAGTGCTTACGGATCTTGAGCAGCTCGGCGACCAGCGCCGGGTCACCGGCGACGAAGCCGGCCCGGTACCCGGCCAGGTTGGAGCGCTTGGAGAGCGAGTGCACCGCCAGCACGCCGTCGTACGACCCGCCGCAGACCTCCGGCGAGAGCACGGAGACAGGCTCGGCGTCCCAGCCGAGCGGCAGGTAGCACTCGTCGCTGGCGACCACCGCGCCGCGCTCGCGGGCCCAGTCCACCACCTTGCGCAGGTGGGCGGCGGGCAGCACCCGCCCGGTCGGGTTCCCCGGCGAGTTGACCCAGACCAGGCGCACCCGGGGGGTGGGGCCGACCGCGGTCAGCGAGTCGGTCCGCACGGTGGTGGCGCCGACCAGCCGGGCCCCGTCCTCGTACGTCGGGTAGGCGACGGACGGCACCACGACCACGTCACCCGGGCCGACGCCGAGCAGCGTGGGCAGCCAGGCCACCAGCTCCTTGGAGCCGATCGTGGGCAGCACACCGAGCCCGTCGACGCCTGCTCCGCAGGCCCGGGCGACCCACGCCGCGATGGCCTCCCGCAGCGCGGGGGTGCCCGCGGTCAGCGGGTAGCCGGGGGCGTTCGACGCGTCGGCCAGCGCCTGCCGGATCACCGGGGGCACCGGGTCCACCGGCGTGCCCATGGAGAGGTTGATCAGACCGTCCGGGTGCGCCGCGGCCGTCGCGGCCGCGGCGTCCAGGGTGTCCCAGGTGAAGTCGGGCAGCCGCGACGAGACCGGCGCGGGCCGGTTCAGTGGCTCTCTCCGCGCGGCGGCTGGGCGGCGACGAACGTCGCGTCCTTCTCCACCTTGCCGATCTTGGAGGCGCCGCCCGGCGAGCCGAGGTCCTCGAAGAACTCGTAGTTCGCCCCGGTGTAGTCCTTCCACTGCTCCGGGACGTCGTCCTCGTAGAAGATCGCTTCGACCGGGCAGACCGGCTCACAGGCACCACAGTCGACGCACTCGTCGGGGTGGATGTAGAGCATCCGATTGCCCTCGTAGATGCAGTCGACCGGGCATTCCTCGATGCATGCCTTGTCGAGCACATCCACGCACGGCTCGGCGATGATGTAGGTCACCGGTCTTCTCCTCCGCAAGACTCGTCGCGATCACCCGCGACGGTAAGAGCCTAGTATCTCGGCGGCAGCATTCTGTCGTCCCCCCGGCCTACCATGGCGGCGCCCCGAGCCAACGAGTGAGGTTTGCCGTCCGATGACTGACCCGCCTGTTCTAGAACGAGGGGGCAGGAAGGTAGTCGGACGGTGGCAGATCGCGTTCTACAGGCCAGCGTCCATCGAAGCGGTGGCTGCGGACGAAGAGGGCACTCCTTCGCGCTCATCGCCGGGTAAGCGACCTGCGCCGTGACAACTTGCACAAAATTTCCACCGGCCTGACCCGTGAGTTCGGCACGATCGTGATCGAAGATCTGAACGTGACCGGAATGCTGCGCAACCGCCACTTGGCCAGGCACGTTGGTGACGCCGCGTTCAGTGAGTTGCGCCGCCAACTGCACTACAAGGCCGCCTGGTACGGCAGCTGGCTGATTGTCGCCGATCGGTGGCACCCCTCCTCGAAGACCTGCTCGGCCTGCGGCGCGGTGAAAGCCAAGCTCGCCCTGTCCGAGCGCAACTACATCTGCACATCGTGCGGTCTGATTTTGGATCGGGACCTCAATGCCGCACGGAATCTCGCCGCCCTCGCGGGTGGCGTCAGTGACGCCCGGAGTGGCCGGGAGTCGTCAAACGGACGTGGAGCCGACCGTAAGACCCGCTGCAGCGGACCGGTGGCTGTGAAGTGTCAACCCGGCACCGCCGCGGCGGGTCAGACCGGGACCGTCCCACCGCAAGGCGGGACTCCTGTCGGTGCACCTTTGAGCGAACACTGACGGGAACGGTGAATCGTGCTCCGACAGCAGGACGTGGGACACCGGATCGTGGTTCGCCGGATTGTGGGGATTCGCGAAGGCCGGCCGCTCTTCTCCGACGCCCTCGGGGAACTGGTCGAGCTCAGCGAGACCCACATCACGCTGGCGACCACCCAGGGCCCGCTGCGGGTCCCGGTCGGCGAGGTGCACCGGGCCAAGCGGGTGCCGCCGGCCCGCCGGCCGACCGCCACCGCCGTGACGGGCCTGGAGCTGGCCGCCGACGAGGCGTGGCCCGCCCCGGTCCGCGGTCGGCTCGGCGACTGGCTGCTGCGCAGCGCCGCCGGCTGGACCGGGCGGGCGAACTCGGCGCTCCCGGTCGGCGACCCGGACCGCCCGCTCCCGGCCGCCCTGGACGCCGTGGAGCGCTGGTACGCCGACCACGACCAGCCGGCCATGGTCAACACCCCGCTGCCGCTCGCCGCGCCGGTCGGCGCCGAGCTGGACGCGCGCGGCTGGGGCGCCCGGCCGCCGGTGCTGGTACAGACCGTCGCGCTCGCCGCGCTGCCGGCGGCCGCGCCGACCCGCGCCGGCCTGCCGCCGGTCGAGCTGGCGGCCGCGCCGTCGGACGACTGGCTGGCCGTCGCCGCCGGCCGCAAGGGCGGCCTGCCGGACGCCGCCCGGCACGTGCTCACCGCCGTGGACCGGGTCCGCTTCGCCCAGGTGTACGCCGACGGCCGGCTGGTCGCCGTCGGCCGGGGCACGGTCACCGGGCAGGGGCGCTGGCTCGGCCTGACCCTGATCGAGGTGCTGCCCGAGGCGCGCCGGCAGGGGCTGGCCGGCCGGGTGATCCGGTCCCTGGTCGACTGGGGCACGGCGGAGGGGGCCAGCCACGCCTTCCTCCAGGTCGAGCAGCGCAACACCGCCGCAGTGGCCCTCTACCGGGGACTGGGCTTCACCACCCACCACACCTACCTCACCCGCGTCGCCCCAGCCTGAGCCCCGGGCCCGCCGGCCGGCGCCAGCTCGCCGACCTGGCGAAGCCGACCCGAGGTCCGGGGCGCCGGGTGGGTCAGCGGCGGACGACCCGGCGGGGCTTGGCGGCCTTGAGCTGGGCGTACCGCTTGAGCTGCTGGGAGCGATGGTCGAGGCCGAGCGCGGTGAGGATCAGGTAGCCGACCAGCACGCCCGCCCCCGCGGCGGCCAGGTAGAGCCAGATCTGGGCGAAGAAGAGCCCGGCGCCGTTGCCGAACGGGTTCTCGCTGACCAGCAGCGGGGCGACGAACACGGTCAGCGCCAGCGCCACGCCCACCGCGGCGGCGAGGTCACCGGCCCAGCGGGCCACCGGTCGGTCCCGCCCCCAGCGGAACGCGACCGCGGCGAGGATCAGCCCGATCACCACGAACATCGCCAGCGACACCCGGTCCTTGGCGGTGTCGTCCCCGCCGAAGCCGAACTTGATGACCAGCCTGGCCACCACGTTGACCGCGAACAACGCCACCGCGAGCACGCCGACAGCGCGCCACCGCTCCCTCATGTCACGTCTCCCCGCCGTACCGCCCGCCCCTGCGCGGGACTCCTGGCAGGAATATGTACCACCGCGACCTGTGCGGCGTCATCACCCGTGGTGGCGGACCGGTGGCGCGAGGATCTGCCGGAAGCCCATCACCGCGAACGTCATCGCCCCGGCGACGATCATCGCCAGTCCCACCCAGTTGTCGCCGGAGACCAGCAGGTCCCCCTCGGTGGTCCGGACCGAGGCCACCGCCATCAGCGCGAACCACGGCACGGCGGGCAGCGCCACCGCCCAGCGGGTGCCGACCGCCTCGTGGGCGAACCAGCTCAGCGCGATGCCGGCGCCGATCGCCACCAGCGCCGACACGCCGATCAGCTGACCGCCCACCCGAACGGTGGACAGCAGCAGCTCCAGCACCGCGGAGAGCGCCCCGGCGAGCACGGCGATCAGGCCGCCGGCGACCCGCAGCGCGACGTCGAGCGCCGGCCGCGGGCGCGCGGGCGGCACGGCGGGCTCCTGCTCGGGTACGACCGACATCGGCGCGGTCGGCAGGGTCACCGGAGGCCGGCCGCCGCGACCGGGGACCGGTCGGGCCCGTCCTGCGCCAGCCCGGCGAACAGGTCGTCCTCCCACCCGTACGGGCCGTTGCCCGGGCCCTTCTCGCCGACCGCGAGGGTGAAGTACTCCACGCCCATGAACTCGGCGCCGAAGTTGCCGGCGATCGAGTAGAGCCACGAGGTGGCCGGGATCTGGGTGGCGTGCGCCCGCATCGCCGCCTCCTTGGCGGCGTGCTGGTCGGTGGCGTCCATCCGGGCGGCGATCTCCGGGTCGGGGGTGCCGAAGGGCAGCTCGTCGGCGCTCTCGATGCCGGCGAAGGGATTGTCCGACGAGTCGACGAAGTGGTTCAGGCCGGCCTCCAGCACGCTGCGCGGCATGGCCGTCCAGTAGACCTTCGCCGGGGCGACGCCCTCGGCGGCGGCGAGCGCCACCGCCCGCATCGCCACCCGGTGCGCCTGGATGTGGTCCGGGTGCCCGTAGAAGCCGTTGGGGTCGTACGTGATCATGACCTGGGGGCGTACCTCCCGCATGATCTCCACCAGGTGCCCGGCGGCCTCGTCGAGGTCGGCCTGCCAGAAGGCGCGGGGGTGCTCGTTGGTGGTGAGTCCCATCATCCCCGAGTCGCGGTAGCGGCCGGCGCCGCCGAGGAAGCGGTGGTCGGTGACGCCGAGCGCGGCGCACGCGGCGGCCAGCTCGCCGATCCGGTACCCGCCGAGCTGGTCGGCCTCGGCCGCGGCGAGCTGGGCCAGCGCCGGCACGTGGATCTCGCCCTCCTCGCCCAGCGTGCAGGTCACCAGGGTGACGTGGGCGCCGGTCGCGGCGTAGTGCGCCATCGTGGAACCGGTGCCGATGGACTCGTCGTCGGGGTGCGCGTGGACCAGCAGCAGGCGGCGGTCGGGCAGCGTCGTCACGACCGTCACTCTAACCGGCGGTGCTGTCCGGCCGAGCCGGACGCGTCCACGCAGGTCGGCCACATCACGCCCGACCCGGCTCTACGATCCGAACTGTGGACTTTCCCGAGCTGGCCGCCCGTACCCGCCGGTTCAGCCACGGGGCGCCGCGCGCCGTCTCCGTCGCCGACGACGGCTCCCGGGTGATCTTCCTGCGTTCGTCCGGTCCGGAGGATCCCGCCGACGCGCTCTGGCTGCTGGACGTCGCCTCCGCCGAGGAACGGTTGGTCGCCGATCCGGCGACCCTGCTGGAGGCGGACGCCGACCCGGCCGCGCTGGCGCCGGGCGAGCGGGCGCTGCGGGAACGGCTGCGGCTCAGCGCCGCCGGCATCGGCTCGTACGCGCTGGACGCGGCCGGCCGGGTGGCGGTGTTCCCGCTGGCCGGCCGCCTGTTCCGGGCGGACCTGGTGCACGGCGACGTGGTCGAGGTGACCGCCGTCGGGCCGGTGATCGACCCCCGGCCGGATCCGACCGGAGAGCGGCTGGCCTACGTCACCGACGCCGCCGCGGGGGTGCGCCGGGGCCAGCTCCGGGTGGTCGAGTCCGACGGCACGGACACCATGCTCGCCGGCGAGGACAGCGGCGTCACCTGGGGATTGGCCGAGCACATCGCGGCGGAGGAGTTCGACCGCTTCCGCGGCTACTGGTGGGCCCCGGACGGGCGCTCGGTGCTGGCCGCGCGGGTGGACGAGTCCCGGCTGCCGCACTGGCACCTGCACGACCCGGCCGACCCGGCGAGCCCGCCGACCACCGTCGCGTACCCCCGGGCCGGCGGCCCGAACGCCGAGGTCAGCCTGCACCTGCTGGACCTCGACGGCGGCTGGGTCGACGTGCACTGGGACCGCGAGACCTACCCGTACCTGACCTCGGTGGACTGGGCGGACGGCGGCCCGTTGATCACCGTGCTGCGCCGGTCCCAGCAGCACGGCCTGGTGCTCGCGGTGGACCCGCGGACCGGGGAGACCCAGGTGCACGCCGAGCTGGCCGACCCGCGCTGGGTGGAGCCGGTCCCCGGCACCCCGGCGCACCTGCCGGACGGGCGGGTGCTGGTCGGCGGGGAGCTGGCCCACGACGGGTACGACGCCCGCTGCCTGTTCGCCGACGGCACCCTGCTCACCCCGCCGTCGCTCTACGTACGGCGGGTGGTGGGCCGGCTGCCCGCGGGCCCGAACGGACCGGCGGACCTGCTGGTCGAGGCGAGCGAGGGCGAGCCGAGCCAGCGCCACCTGTTCCGGGTCCGGACGGCCATCGGCGGCGGCGTGGACGCCCGCCGGATGAGCGGCGACCCGGGTTGGCACACCGCCACGATCGGTGGCGCGACGCTGGTGGTCGGCACCGCCTCGCTGGAGCACGCGGGGACCAGGTGGTCGGTCTGGCACGACGACCGGGAGGTGGCGCAGCTCCGCTCGCTGGCCGCCACTCCGCCGTCCGCGCCGCGGCCGACGCTGGTCCGGGTGACGGACCGGCGGCTGCCGTCCGCGGTGCTCTACCCGACGGACCACGTGAAGGGCACCCGGCTGCCGGTGCTGCTGGACGTCTACGGCGGCCCGGGGCACCAGGAGGTGATCGCCGCCCGGGCGGCCTGGCTGGAACGGCAGTGGTGGGCCGATTCCGGCTTCGCGGTGGTGACCATCGACAACCGGGGCACGCCGGGGATCGCGCCGTCGTTCGAGAAGGCGATCCACCGGCGGCTTGCCGACGTGATCCTGGCCGACCAGGTGGACGCGCTCACCGCCCTGGCGGACAAGCACCCGGACCTGGACCTGGAGCGGGTGGCCGTGCGGGGCTGGTCGTTCGGCGGCTGGCTGGCCGGGCTGGCGGTGCTGCGCCACCCGGAGCTGTTCCGGTGCGCGATCGTGGGCGCGCCGGTCACCGACTGGACGCTGTACGACACCGCCTACACGGAGCGCTACCTGGGCCTGCCGGACGACGGGATGGACGTCTACGCCCACCACTCGCTGGTGGAACTGGCCGCCGAGCCGGTCGGCGACCCGGCGCAGGCCCGGCCGATGCTGCTGGTCCACGGCCTGGTGGACGACAACGTGCTGGCCGCGCACACGCTGCGACTGTCGGCGGCGCTGCTGGCCACCGGCCGCCCGCACGCGGTGCTGCCGCTGACCGGGGCGACCCACATGGCCACCGGCGGCACCGCCGAGCGCCTGCTCCGGCTGGAGCTGGACTTCCTGCGCCGGCACCTGTAGCGACGCGAAGAGCCCCGGCCGACGTGGTCGACCGGGGCCCTCGAAACGCGACCGCTACTGCTTGACGTACGCGTTCGTGAATGCCGGGTAGCCGAAGATGCTGGACAGGTAGATCCCGCCCACCTTCGAGCCGTGCAGGTAGTAGCCCTGCTCCACGAAGAGCGGCACGGCCGGGGCCAGCTCGGTCATGACCCGCTTGTCGAGCTTGGCCCACTCCTTGCCCTGCTCGCCGGCGGGCATGGCGAGCACCCGGTCGAACTCCTTGTTGATCTCGTCGCTGTTGACGTACGAGGTGTTGCTGTTGCTCTCGGCCTTGATGGTGCGGCCGTCGAAGAGCACCGGCAGGATCGCCGCGCCGCTGGGCCAGTCGGCGGCCCACTGGTCGGTGTAGAGGTCGTACGGGTTGCTCTTCTTGCCGACCTCGTCGAGCTTGGCGTCGGTCGGGATGGTCTTCACCGTGATCTTGAAGCCGGCCTTCTCCAGGTTGCCCTTGAGCTGGGTGGCGAGCTCCGGCGAGTCGTCGCTGATGCCGAGCACCAGCTCCGGGGTCTTACCGGCGAGCAGTTCCTTGGCCTTCTCGATGTTGCCGCTCGGGCCGGCCGGGTAGGCGTCGTACTGCTCGAAGCCGATCGTCGACGGCGGCATCAGCGTGGTGACGGCCTTGGCGCTCGCCTCACCGCCGTACGCCTTGATGAAGCCGTCCCGGTCGATCGCGTAGTTCAGCGCCTGGCGCACCGACAGGTCGGTGACCCGGCTGGTGTTGATGCTGAGCCGCCAGAGGCTGGGGGTCTGACCCCGCACCGAGCGGTCCTTGAGCGTCGCGTCACCGACGACCTTGGCGACCAGCGCCGACGGAACGCCGTTCCAGGCCAGCGCCGTCTGGTCGTCGCCGTTGTCGGAGATCACCCGGTTGGCGCCCGCCTCGGCGTCCGGGCCGAAGCTCCAGACGATCTTGTCCGGGTACGCGTGCCGCACCGGGTCCGTCTTCGGGTCCCAGTTCTCGTTCCGCTCCATCACCAGCTCGACACCGGCGGTGTTCTTGGTGATCTTGTACGGCCCGGAGGAGAACGGCTGGTTGTCCAGGTTGACCCCGGTGTCCTTCTCGGGCTTCAGCGGCGCGGTGTACGGCAGCGACGCGGCGAACGGCAGGTCGCAGTGCGGCTTCGCGAACTCGAACTTCAGCGTCTTCGCGTCCGGCGTGGTCAGGCCCGGGGGCAGCGAGGCCTTGTTCGCCTTGAAGTCCCACTTGGTGTCGTACTGCGGGCTGTCGGCCAGCCACTCCTGCAGGTAGGTCGGACCGCCGGTCAGGTCGGGGTCGAAGGAGCGGGCGATGCCGTACGCGATCTCCTTCGAGGTGATCGGGCTGCCGTCCTCGAACTTCACCCCGTCCTTGATCTTGAATTCCCAGACCTTGCAGTCCTTGTTCACGTCGGTGCCCGGCGTCTCGGCGAGGTCGCCGACCAGGGTCACCTTGCCCGAGCCGTCGTCCTTGAACGTGGTCAGGAAACGGGCGTACAGCGGCGCGTTCATCAGGCCGGCGAACGAGTAGACCCGCTGCGGGTCGATGTGCGAGATCTTGGTCTCCCGGATCACCCGGAAGGTGCCGCCCTTGGCGGCGCCCGGGACCTCGGCGGCCGGGCCCATCGACTCCTTCGGGTCGGTGGCGATCGAACCGCTCTGCACCCGGTCGGCGTCCTTGCCGCCGTCGGTGCCCTTGTTCTCGCTGCACGCCCCCATCACCACGAGCAGTGCGAGCGCTCCGCCAGCGGCGGCTGCCCTCTTCAGGCGCATGTGCGCCCTCCTCCCCTATCTGGAGCCTCGTCAGACGACGTAGGAAAACTACGGTTTGTGTAACAGAGAGCGGTGGATTTCTCCATGCCCTGACCGGTCGGCGTTGCGCTATCGCAACCTGACCCGCGGGTCGATGAAGGCGTAGAGCAGGTCCACCACGATGTTGGCGACCACGATGAAGACCGCGGAGACCAGGACAGTGGCCATGATGGTCGGCAGGTCGCCCGCCTTGACCGCGTCCACGGCCGTCCGGCCCAGCCCCTGGATGCCAAAGGTGGTCTCGGTGATCACCGTGCCACCGAGCGCGCTGCCCACGTCCAGGCCGGCGATGGTGACCACCGGGGTGATCGCGGCGCGCAGCGCGTGTCGCCCGTACACCTTGGGTTTGGCCAGGCCCTTGGCCCGCGCGGTCCGGACGAAGTCCTCCGACAGCGTCTCCAGCATCTGGGCCCGGGACAGCCGGGCGTAGATCGCGGAAAAGAGGAAGGCCAGGGACAGCCAGGCGAGGACCAGGCCGCTGGCCCACTTCACCGGGTTCTCGAAGATCGAGGTGTAACCCGGCGTCGGGGTGACCCGCAGGTTGTACGTGAAGATCAGCAGCAGCACCGCGCCCACGAAGTAGAGCTGCATCGAGGCGCCGGCCAGCGAGAAGCCGATCGCCAGCCGGTCCAGCACAGTGCCCCGTCTCAGCGCGGAGATCATGCCGAGCCCGACGCCCAGCACCAGCCAGAGCACGGCCGCCGGGATGACGATGCTCAGCGTCACCGGGAGCACCCGGGTCAGCGTGTCGGTGACCGCCTCGCTGTTGACGTACGAGTAGCCGAGGCACGGGGCGTCGCACCGGCCGCCCTGGGAGCTACCCAGGTCCCGTCCGGTCACGATGCCCTTCATGTAGTTGGCGTACTGCTCGGGCAGGGGGTCGCGCAGGCCCAGCTCCTCGCGGACCCGCTCCAACCGTTCCGCGTTGCAGTTCTTCGGGCACATGCCGCTGACCGGGTCACGCGGCAGCCCGAAGAACATCAGGAAGCTGAGCACGCTCACCGCGAAGAGGGTGAGCACGGCGGTGAGCAGCCGCCGTACCAGGAATCGGGTCATGACACACCCCTACCGGGACGACTTCGGGTCGAGCGCGTCACGCAGCGCGTCGCCGAGCAGGTTGAAGGCGAGCACGAGGAGGAAGATCGTGACGCCGGGGAAGAAGACGTACGCCGGGTCGGTCTGCAGGTACGGGATGCTCTGGAAGATCATCCGACCGAAGTCGGCGGTGGGTTCCAGGATGCCGATGCCGAGGAAGGACAGCGCCGCCTCGCCGGTGATGTACTGCGGGACCGCCAGCGAGAAGGCGACCAGGATCGGCGCCCAGAGGTTCGGCAGCAGCTGCCGGAAGAGCATGTGCCCCAGCCCGGCGCCGCTGGCCCGGGCCGCCTCCACGAACTCCCGTTCGCGCAGCGAGATCACCTGACCGCGGACCAGCCGGGCGGTGCTGGTCCAGCCGAACGCGGCGAAGACGACGATCAGCACAACCACCTGGAACGCCGGCGGCACCTCCTCGCGCGGGCCGTAGAAGCGCAGCGACGCGGTCGGCACCACGGCGAGGGCGAAGATGAGGAAGGGCAGGGCCAGCGCCACGTCGGTGATCCAGCTGATCACGGTGTCCACCAACCCGCCGAGGAAGCCGGCGAGGATGCCGGCGACCACGCCGATCGCGGTGGTCACCAGCGCGGCGGCGAACGCGATGAACAGCGATGTCCGCATCCCGTAGATCATCCGGATGAAGATGTCGCGGCCGAGCCGGGGTTCGAGGCCGAACCAGTGGTCGCCGGTGATCCCGCCGACGTAGCCCAGCGGCATGCCGTTGCCGTCGAGCCGGTCGGAGAACTGCTCGTTCGGCCCGACGCCGTAGAGCCTGGCGATCAGCGGCGCGGCCAGCGCGAGCACGATGACGAACAGCAGCACGGCGCCGCTGACCATCGCCGTCCGGTCCCGCCGCAGCCGGGCCCAGGCGAGCTGGCCGGGTGAACGGCCGACGATCGACTTCTCGGCGGCCGTGACGGGGTCGGCGGCCGGCTCGATCTCGGCCCGCGCCGCGCCCTCGACCGGGGACAGGCTCACTGCGACACCTCCACGGACTCGCTCGTCCCGACGCTGATCGGCCCCTGCTCGGGGAAGTGGCAGGCGGTGAGTTGCCGGCCGCCGTCGCGGGTGGTCAGGGCGGGTTCCTCGGTGGCGCAGCGGTCCTGGGCCTTCCAGCAGCGGGTCCGGAACCGGCAGCCCGACGGCGGGTTCAGCGGGGTCGGCACGTCCCCGGTCAACCGGATCCGTCCCGCCGGGCCCAGCGTGGTCACGTCGGGGATCGCCGACAGCAACGCCCGAGTGTACGGGTGCTGCGGGCGCTGGTAGATGTCGTCCCGGTCGCCGATCTCCACGATCTTGCCCAGATACATGACCGCGACGCGGTGGCAGAAGTGCCGCACCACGGCCAGGTCGTGGGCGATGAACACGAACGCCAACCCCAGGTCGCGTTGCAGGTCGCGCAGCAGGTTGATCACCTGCGCCTGGATCGACACATCCAGCGCGGACACCGGCTCGTCGGCCACGATCAGCTTCGGCCGCAACGCCAGCGCCCGGGCGATGCCGATGCGCTGGCGCTGCCCGCCGGAGAACTCGTGCGGGTACCGGTTGTAGTGCTCCGGGTTCAACCCGACCAGTTCGAGGAGCTCCTGGACCCGCTTCTTCACCCCACCGGGCGGGGTGATCCCGTTGACCTGCAACGGCATCGCCACGATCCGACCCACCGTGTGCCGGGGGTTCAACGACGCGTACGGGTCCTGGAAGATGATCTGCAGGTCCTGCCGCAACGGCCGCAACGCACCCCGCCGCGCATGGGTGATGTCCCGCCCCGCGAACTCGATCGTCCCGGCCGTCGGCTCCAACAACCGCACCAACATCCGACCGGTCGTGGTCTTCCCGCAGCCGGACTCCCCCACCAGACCGAGGGTCTCCCCCGGCCGCACGTCGAAGTCCAGGCCGTCGACCGCCCGGACAGAACTGGTGGTACGGAAACCACCCCGCACCGGGAAGTGCTTGGTCAGGCCGCGCACCCGCAACAGCGGCTCGTCCGCCGCGCCCGGCGCCGCCGGCGCGGTCTTGGCCTGCACCGTCATCGGGCCACCCCCACCTGTGCAATGTCCTGCCGGTAGAGCCGGGTGCGCTCCTCAGCCGGCAGGTGGCAGGCCACCAGGTGGCCGTCCTCCCCGGCGGAGCGCAGCTCCGGCACCACGGTGCGGGACCGGTCGCCGTTGCGACCGGCGTACCGGCAGCGCGGGTGGAACGCGCACCCCGACGGCAGATTGATCAACGACGGCGGGTTGCCCGGGATCGGCACCAGGTCCGCGTCCGCGTCACCGTGCAACGACGGCACGCTCGACAACAACCCCCACGTGTACGGATGCTGCGGCCGCCGCAGCACCTGCTCCACACTCCCCCGCTCCACCGCCCGACCGCCGTACATCACCAGCACGTCATCAGCCACCTGAGACACCACACCCAGGTCATGCGTGATCAGAATGATCGCCGAATGGAACTCCGCCTGCAGATCCGACAACAGGTCCAGAATCTGCGCCTGCACCGTGACGTCCAGCGCGGTGGTCGGCTCGTCGGCGATCAGCAGATCCGGATCGTTGACCAGGGCCATCGCGATCATCGCCCGCTGCCGCATCCCACCGGAGAACTCGTGCGGAAACTGGTCGAACCGCCGCGCCGGCTGCGGAATCCCCACCCGGCCCAGCATGTCCACCGCCCGCCCCCGGGCCTCCCGCCGACCCGCCCTCGGGTGATGCACCCGGTACGCCTCGGCGATCTGCCGCCCCACCGTGTAGTACGGATGCAACGCCGACAACGGATCCTGGAAGATCATCGCCATGTCCCGGCCCCGCAGCCGCCGCACCTCCTCCTCGGGGATCCCGACGAGCTGGCGGCCACCGACGGTGATCTCGCCGGTGATGGTGGCGCGCTTGGCGTTGTGCAGGCCGAGGATGGCCAGCGAGGTGACGCTCTTGCCCGAACCGGACTCGCCGACGATGCCGAGCGTGCGACCCCGCTCGACCGCGAACGACACCCCGTCGACCGCGCGGACCGCGCCGTCCTCGGTGTCGAACCGGACCCGCAGGTCGTTCACCCGCAGATAGGGCCCCTCGCCGGAGCGCTGCTCCGGCACCTCGGGGCGGTCCGGTTCCCCGGACGGCGCCGACTCCGACCTGCCCACGACCGCCTCCCTCAGTGATGAAGAGAACCTACAGCAAACTTCTGAGGGCGAAAATAAGCTACAAGGCGGGGTCTGTCAGCGGGGCCCAGCGTAACGAGTCGGCATCGGGCATGAACAGTCCTCACCTGGACATCCACGGCCACAACTCGATGTCGTCCCGCGTCGGTCGCACGCCGGGTGCGACCATGGTCGGGGTAACCACGTGAAGATTCCCGCCGACACGAGGTGGAGGTGACCATGACCGCGGCGGTGTTCGGCCACGACGGACCGTGGACCGAAGAGGAGTACCTCGCCCTCGGCGGGACGTCTCAGCGCGTCGAACTCTTCGACGGGAGCCTCCACGTGACCCCAGCCCCCACCCCACGACACCAGAACATCTCCGGCGAGTTGCGGGCGGCACTGCGCCTCCCCGCGCGCGCGGTCGGGTTGCACGTGCTCGAAGCGGTCAACGTACGGCTCCGGCCCGGCCGCATCCCGATTCCCGATCTCGTCATCACCGGCCCCATCGACTTCGACGAGCTCAACGTCGAGGCCAGGGACGTGCGGCTGGTCTGCGAGATCATCTCGCCCAGCAACGCGGCCACCGACAAGGTGCTCAAGATGCACTACTACGCCGCCGCGGGCATCGAATGGTATCTGTTGATCGAGCAGGAGAACGGCACCCTGCATCTCCACCGTCGGCACCACAGCCACTACAAAGAGCAGTCGGTGACCAAGCCCGGCCAGGTCCTGGAGCTGATCGAGCCGGTGCGGGCGACGATCCGGCCGGAAGATCTCGTCCCCTGACGGATGTCGGTCGGCTCGCCTAGGGTCGGTCGCATGACCGAGTTCGACGCGGCGAGCGCCGCCGTCCAGGCCGCCCTCGACGCGGGTGCCCGGTACGCGGACGCCCGGGTGATGCACCGCCGCTACGAGTCGATGTCGGCCCGCAACGGGGACATCGAGGAGCTGACCCAGGACGAGAGCATCGGGCTGGGCGTCCGGGCGCTGGTCGGGTCGAGCTGGGGCTTCCACGCCGTACCGGAGCTGTCGGACGCCGCGGCCCGCGACGCCGGCCGGCGCGCCGCGCGGATCGCGGCCGCGAGCGCGCGGGTCCCCGGCCCGCCCATCGACCTGGTGCCGGTCGAGGCGACCACCGCGAGCTGGGCCTCGGACTGCGCGGTCGACCCGCTCGGCGTGCCCCTGTCGGACAAGGGCGACCTGCTGGTCCAGGCCACCAGGGCGATGCGGGAGCACGGCGCCGACCTGGCCGAGGGGCTCTACCAGATCTGGGACACCGCCAAGTGGTTCGTCTCCAGCGAGGGGCACCGGATCGACCAGCGCATCCGCGAGTGCGGCGGCGGCATCTCCGCCACCTCCATCGGGGACGGCGAGACGCAGCGCCGCTCCTACCCCAGCTACCGGGGCCAGTACGGCACCACCGGCTGGGAGCTGGTCACCTCGCTGGACCTGGCCGCGCACGCCGCCCGGATCGCCGAGGAGTCCCGGGAGCTGCTCACCGCCCCCGAGTGCCCGGCCGGCGAGACCGACCTGATCCTGGGCGGCGAGCAGCTCGCGCTGCAGATCCACGAGTCGGTCGGGCACGCCATCGAGTTGGACCGGATCCTCGGCTGGGAGGCCGCCTTCGCCGGCACGTCCTGGCTGGACCTGGCCCAGCTCGGCTCGCTGCGCTACGGCTCGGAGCTGATGAACGTCACCATCGACCCGGGCCTGCCCGGCGCGCTGGGCAGCTTCGGCTACGACGACGAGGGTTCCCCGGCGGTCAAGCGGGACGCGGTCCGCGAGGGGCGCTGGGTGGGGGTGCTCGCCGGCCGGGACTCGGCCGCCGTCGCCGGTCTCGACTACGGCGGCAGCGTACGCGCCGACGGCTGGGCCCGGCTGCCGATGGTGCGGATGACCAACGTCGGCCTGGAACCCGGCCCGCACACCCTCGACGAGATCATCGCCGCCACCGACGACGGGGTGCTGATGGACATCAACCGCTCCTGGTCGATCGACGACAAGCGGCTCAACTTCCAGTTCGGCTGCGAGATCGGCTGGGAGGTGAAGAAGGGCCGGCGCGGGCGGATGCTGCGCAACCCGACGTACACCGGGATCGGTCCGCTCTTCTGGCGGTCGATGGACCTGCTCTCCAACGAGATCGTGCCCTGGGGCACACCGAACTGCGGTAAGGGCCAACCCGGCCAGACCGGCCACACCGGCCACCCGGCCGCCCCGGCCCGGTTCCGTGGCGTCCGAGTGGGGGTGCGGGCGTGAGCGGCCACTCCGACCGGCAGAAGGGTGCGGGCATGACTGAGCTGGACCTCGCCGGTCAGGTGGTGGAGCTGGTCCGCCGGCTCGCCGGGCCGCAGGCGCAGGTCGAGGTGGTGGCGACCCGGTTCGAGCTGGCGCTGACCCGGTTCGCCAACTCCTTCATCCACCAGAACGTCGCCGAGTCGGCCATCGGGGTGCGGCTGCGGCTGCACGTCGACGGCCGGACGGCCGCCGGCAGCGGCAGCGTGGTCACCCCCGACGGGCTGCGCGCGCTGGTCGAGCGGACGCTGACCGCGGCGCGGCTCGGCCCACCCGACCCGGCATGGCCGGGGCTGACCCCGCCGTCGGCGGTGCCGCCGGCCGCCGACTGGGACGAGGCCACCGCGCACGCGGACCCGGACGAGCGGGCCGCCCGGGTACGCGCCTTCGTGGACGCCGTCGGCGGGCTGGAGGCGGCCGGCTACTGCCGTACCGCGCACCGGTCCGGGGCGTTCGCCAACTCCGCCGGCCACAGCGCCCAGGGCCGCTCCACCGAGGCGGCGATGGACGGCATCGCCCGGGCCGGCGGGGCGGACGGGGTGGCCCGGCGCTGCGCCGACCGCCTCGCCGACCTCGACGGCGCCGCGCTCGGCGCCCGGGCGGCCGCGAAGGCGCGCGCCGCCGCCGACCCGGTCGAGCTAGCCCCGGGCCGGTACGAGGTGGTGCTCGAACCGGCCGCCGTCGCCGACCTGTTGCAGAACCTCGCCTGGTACGGCTTCAACGGCAAGCGGTACGCGGAGCGGCAGTCCTTCGCCGAGCCGGGCGTAGCCCAGTTCGACCCGGTGGTGACCCTGGTCGACGACCCGCTGCGCGGCTCTGCCCTCCCGTACGACCCGGAGGGGACCGCCCGGCGGGCGCTGACGCTGGTGGACGGCGGCGTCACCCGGGCGGTGGCGCACGACCGGCGCAGCGGTGCCCAGGCGGGAGCCGGTTCCACCGGTCACGGCGGGCCGGGCAGCACCACGTTCGGGCCGATCCCCCACAACCTCCGTCTCGTCGCCGAACCCCCCAGCGGCGGCCCCGACGGCGACCGGCCGGCGGTGGAGGCCGGGGCGGTGGCCGACGGGGACACCGCCGAGCTGGTCGCCGGGATGGAGCGGGGGCTGCTGGTCAGCGACTTCTGGTACACCCGGGTGCTCGACCCGAAGCGCCTGGTCATCACCGGTCTGACCCGCAACGGGCTGTGGCTGGTCGAGGACGGGGTGCCGACCCGGGCGGTGCGCGACTTCCGGTTCACCGAGTCGTACCCGCGGGCGCTCGGCCCCGGCGCGGTGCGCGGCCTCGGCCGGCGGCCGGTCCGGCAACCGGACCGGGTGGACGGCGTCTGGTGGGAGGCGCCACCGCTGCGGCTGGCCGCCTGGAACTTCACCGGCGGGGCCTCCGGCTGACCCGCGCCGGTCGCCCCTTCCTAACGTCCGCACATCGATCATGCTCCGGGGGCTTTCCAACGTGCGGGACACACGGGACACTGCGTTGCGCGGCCGGGCCGCGAAGATCGGCGTAACGTGTGTCACTTGACTGCACCGGTACGCCGGTGTGGCCGCCTGCGTGCGCAAGACGTGGCAGTGGACGCGGTCTCGCCGGTCCGCTGACCGGTACGGAATGTGATCCGCCGCCCGCGAGGGCTGCCCGTCAGGGAGACGAACTCGAATGACATCAACGGCAACGAAGCCGCGGGGGGCGCGGGCACGCGCCGTGATCGCGGCGAAGACGTTGCGGACCGACCGCTGGTGGCTCGCCCCACTGCTCACCGTCATCGGGCTCGGTGCCTGGGTCGCGTACGCGACGGTCCGGGTCTTCATGCACAAGTGGTACTGGGTGGACGCGTACCACTACCTGACCCCGTTCTACTCCCCGTGCGTGACCGAGCGGTGCACCGAAGGTTCCTCGCACTTCGGCAGCTTCCTGCCCGGCTGGTGGATCATTCCGGACGCGGCGCTGACCCTGCCGTTCCTGCTGCTGTTCCGGCTGACCTGCTACTACTACCGCAAGGCGTACTACCGGTCGTTCTGGTTGTCGCCGCCGGCCTGCGCGGTGCCGGACGGGCACCAGGCGTACGGCGGGGAGACGCGGTTCCCGCTGCTCGGCCAGAACCTGCACCGCTACTTCTTCTACGCCGCCGCGATCATCTCGCTGATCAACACGTACGACGCCATCTACGCGTTCCACTCGCCGAAGGGCTTCGGCTTCGGCCTGGGCAACCTGGTCCTGCTGGTCAACGTGGTGATGCTCTGGGCGTACACCATCTCCTGCCACTCCTGCCGGCACATCATCGGTGGCCGGCTCAAGCACTTCTCGAAGCACCCGGTGCGTTACAAGGCCTGGACGTTCATCTCCTGGCTGAACGTCCGGCACATGCAGCTCGCCTGGATCACCCTCGGCACCCTGGCCCTCACCGACTTCTACGTCATGGCGGTGGCGGCCGGCTGGTTCAACGACCTGCGCTTCATCAACTAGAGGCCTTGGACATGACTGAGACGCGAATCGAACGACACCACTACGACGTCGTCGTGATCGGGGCCGGCGGCGCCGGCCTGCGCGCGGCGATCGAGGCCCGACTGGCCGGCAAGAAGACGGCGATCATCTCCAAGTCGCTGTTCGGCAAGGCGCACACGGTGATGGCCGAGGGCGGCGCGGCCGCCGCCATGGGCAACGTGAACAGCCGGGACAGCTGGCAGGTGCACTTCCGCGACACCATGCGCGGCGGCAAGTTCCTCAACAACTTCCGGATGGCCGAGCTGCACGCGAAGGAGTCGCCGCAGCGGATCTGGGAGCTGGAGACGTACGGCGCGCTCTTCGACCGTACGAAGGACGGGAAGATCTCGCAGCGCAACTTCGGTGGCCACGAGTACCCGCGCCTGGCGCACGTCGGCGACCGGACCGGCCTGGAGCTGATCCGCACCCTGCAGCAGAAGATCGTCTCGCTCCAGCAGGAGGACAAGCGCGACCTCGGCGACTACGAGGCCCGGATCAAGGTCTTCGCCGAGACCACCATCACCGAGCTGCTGCTCGACGGGGACCGGGTGGCCGGCGCGTTCGGCTACTACCGGGAGTCCGGCGAGTTCATCCTGTTCGAGGCGCCGGCCGTGGTCCTCGCGACCGGCGGCGTCGGCCGGTCCTACAAGGTCACCTCGAACTCCTGGGAGTACACCGGGGACGGTCACGCGCTGGCGCTGCGCGCCGGAGCCACCCTGATCAACATGGAGTTCCTCCAGTTCCATCCGACCGGCATGGTCTGGCCGCCCTCGGTGAAGGGCATCCTGGTCACCGAGTCGGTACGCGGTGACGGCGGCGTGCTGAAGAACTCCGACGGCAAGCGGTTCATGTTCGACTACGTCCCCGACGTCTTCCGCAAGCAGTACGCGGAAACCGAGGAGGAGGCGGACCGCTGGTACGACGACCCGGACCACAACCGGCGTCCGCCGGAGCTGCTCCCCCGCGACGAGGTCGCCCGCGCGATCAACAGCGAGGTCAAGGCCGGTCGCGGTACGCCGGCCGGCGGCGTCTACCTGGACATCGCCTCCCGCAAGTCCGCCGAGGAGATCCGCCGCCGACTGCCGTCGATGTACCACCAGTTCAAGGAGCTGGCGGACGTCGACATCACCCAGGAGCCGATGGAGGTCGGCCCGACCTGCCACTACGTGATGGGTGGCGTCGAGGTGGACCCGGACTCGGGCGCCGCGTTCGGCACCGTACGCGGGCTGTTCGCCGCGGGTGAGGTCTCCGGCGGCATGCACGGCTCGAACCGGCTCGGCGGCAACTCGCTGTCGGATCTGCTGGTCTTCGGCAAGCGGGCGGGCGGCCACGCCGCGTCGTACGCCGACCAGTTGACCTCGCGCCCCAAGGTGCCGGTCGCGGCGGTGGAGACCGCGGTGGAGACGGCGCTGGCGCCGTTGCAGCGGGACACCGGGGAGAGCCCGTACACCCTCCAGCAGGACCTCCAGGCGGTGATGGGGGATCTGGTCGGGATCATCCGGCGCGAGGGTGAGCTGGTCGACGCGCTGGCCCGGCTGGCGGAGCTGCGTGAGCGGGTGGCGAAGGTGAGCGCGGCCGGCGGCCGGCGCTACAACCCGGGCTGGCACCTGGCGCTGGACCTGCGCAACATGCTGGTGGTCTCGGAGTGCACCGCGAAGGCGGCCCTGGAGCGACAGGAGTCCCGCGGCGGGCACACCCGTGAGGACCACCCGGCGATGGACCCGAAGTGGCGGCGGGTGAACCTGGTCTGCGCGCTGGACGGCGACACCGTCCGGCTGACCCACAAGCCGCTGCCGAAGATGCGCGCCGAGCTGGTCGGCCTCTTCGACCGGGCGGAGCTGGCCAAGTACCTGACCGACGAGGAGCTCGCGGAGTTCGACGCCCTCGCTGAGGAGGCGGGCAAGTAATGGGGACCAAGCGACAGTTCCGCATCTGGCGGGGCGACGAGAACGGCGGCGACCTGCAGGACTACACGGTCGAGGTCAACGAGGGCGAGGTGGTCCTCGATGTCATCCACCGGCTCCAGGCCACCGACGCGCCGGACCTGGCCTGCCGGTGGAACTGCAAGGCCGGCAAGTGCGGCTCCTGCTCGATGGAGATCAACGGTAAGCCGCGGCTGAGCTGCATGACCCGGATGTCGACGTTCGAGGAGGCGGAGACGGTCACCGTCACGCCGCTGCGGACATTCCCGGTGATCCGGGACCTGGTCACCGACGTGTCGTTCAACTACGAGAAGGCTCGGGAGACGCCGGCCTTCGCCCCGCCGGCCGACGTCGCGCCGGGCGACTACCGGATGCAGCAGGTGGACGTCGAGCGCTCGCAGGAGTTCCGCAAGTGCATCGAATGCTTCCTGTGCCAGAACGTGTGCCACGTGATCCGCGACCACGAGGAGAACAAGCAGGCCTTCTCCGGTCCGCGGTTCTTCATTCGGGCCGCCGAGCTGGACATGCACCCGCTCGACGCGAAGACCGACCGCAAGGAGTACGCGCAGCAGGAGCAGGGGCTCGGTTTCTGCAACATCACCAAGTGCTGCACCGAGGTCTGCCCCGAGCACATCAAGATCACGGACAACGGGATCATCCCCATGAAGGAGCGGGTCGTCGACCGCAGGTACGATCCCCTTGTGTGGCTTGGTAGCAAGATCTTCCGGAGGGGTCAGGTGCCTCAGACCAGCGTGACCAGCGGGCATTCCAGCGGTGCGATGCGCGCCGGCGCCGCCCAGGCCGGGGTGCACTCGCACGCCGGCGGCTCGCACGACGCGGCGGCCGAGTCGGAGGCCCAGCAGGGCGTCAACTGGCACCGCGAGGTGCCCCACCCGACCGCTCCGGCGGTGGACGCCAACGGCAAGCTGCCGCTGACGGAGCTGACCTTCGACCGGGCGGCGGCGCCGTCGCCGTTCGGCGACGACGTCACGTTCCCACTGCCGCCCGAGCACCTCAACTTCGCTCACCCGAGCCAGGACGAGCCGAAGCACTGAGCACGACGACAACACCGAGACGGGGGCCGCGGCGAATTGCCGCCGGCCCCCGTCCCGTTTCCGCCCCGCTGTCCGCTTTCCCCGGTCATCCGGTGGCGAGCAGTGGGCGGAGGGCGGCGACGATGGGGGCGTCGGCGGGGAGCCAGGTGACGGAGTCCAGTTCGGCGGCGGTGAGCCAGCGCAGCTCCGAGTGCTCCAGCAACGTCGGCTGGTCGCCGTGCAGCAGGCGGGCCGCGAACACCTTGAGCACCGAGCGGCCGTGCGCCATCCGGACGTCGCGGCCGACCCGGTCGCCGATCTCCACTCGTACGGCGAGTTCCTCGGCGCACTCCCGGATCAGCGCGGCGGTCTCGCTCTCGCCCGGCTCGACCTTGCCGCCAGGGAACTCCCACCGGCCGGCGACCTCGGGCGGCGCGGAGCGCGCGCAGGCCAGGACCCGCCCGTCGGCGATGATCGCCGCTCCGACGACCACCTTCGGCTCGCGCCGGTCGGCCTGTCCGTTTCCGCTAACCCATTCGGTCCGCACGGGCGTCCAGCGTGCCAGATCAATCGGCGGTTTGGGTAGCGCAGCCGACCGTCAGGCCAATAGAACACGGAACTGTGGGCGTGGACACACCCTCTGTGCGACGACAGACTAGAGGTCGTCTACGAGGACACGGGACGGCGACGATTTGGCCACAAGCCGGCAACGACGCCTGGGAGGTGCGGTGATGCGTGTGCTGTTCAGCGGCCGGGCAAAGCACGACTACCTCAGCGACGCGCTCACCCTGCTGTCCGGGTGGACCCGGGAGGGCGAGCAGATCCGCCGCACCATGGTCCTCGACGACACCCAGCACGCGGCCCTGACCGAAAGGGTCAAGGTGGTGGCGGACGCGCTGCGCCTGCGCCCCGAGATCAGCCGCCGGGCCGACCAGACCCACATCCGGGTCGGGCACGGCGACGGCGAGCCGCTGACCGAGGGCGAGGTCCTGCTGGCCGCCCGCATCGAGGACGCCTTCCGCGCGGTCACCGACTCCTGACCGGGCCCGGCCCCGGCCGACGGGCCCGCACCCGAGGCCCTTCCTGCCATGAGCGATATACCTGGCAGGCATATTCATGACTGCCAGGTATACCGCTCACCGGGCACGTGGTCGTCGAGGCCGCGACTGGTGATCCCGAGCTACGCCGGGACGGACCCCCACCACATCTCCTGACCCCTATCCTGATCAGTCATGGCGGATCTCCACGCGCACTTCACCGACCTGGCTGACGTCGAGGCCAAGCGCGCCGAGCTGGAACGGGTGGTCCGGGAGATCATCCGCCCTAACGAGGCGGCCTGACATCGACCGGCGCCTCGCGGCCATCTACGACGCGGAGAACCGGTGGGGCCGCGACGACGACTACTTCCTCGCGGCGGTTGGCGAGACCCCGGCGGCGCGGGTGCTCGACCTCGGTTGCGGCACCGGCCGTCTCACCCTCGCGCTGGCCGCCGTCGGCCACACCGTCACCGGCGTCGACCCGCACCGGGCCGCCCTCGATGCCGCGCGGGCCAAGCCGGGCGCCGACCGGATCGCCTGGATCGAGGGCACCTCCCGGGTCCTGCCGGACGCGGCGTACGACGTCGCGGTGCTGGTCAGCCACGTGGCGCAGGAGATCCAGGCGGAGGACGACTGGACGCGGACCCTGGCCGACCTGCGCCGGGCGCTGGTGCCCGGCGGCCGGCTGGTCTTCGACTCCCGCGACCCGGCGGCCCGCCGCTGGGAACGCTGGAACCCCACGGACTCCCGGCGCCGGCTCGCGCTGCCGGACGGCACCGTGGTGGCGGCCTGGACCGAGCTGACCGAGGTACGCGACGGCCTGGTCAGCTTCGTCCACCACTACGTCCTGCCGGACGGCGACGAGCTGCGCGGCCAGGGGACGTTGCGGTTCCGGACCGAGGCGGAGCTGCGGGCTGCCCTGGCCGGCGCCGGCTTCACGGTCGAACGGATCCACGGCGGCTGGGCCGGCGAGCCGGTGGGCGAGAGCTCGGACGGGGAACTGGTCGTCGTCGCCCGCGCCGGCACCTGACCCGTCCCGCGGTGATCGCCAGGGCCGTCCGCAGCCGTGAAGGGGTCGGCGCCACGGGCGGCGTCGCACCCCGTCGGTACGCTCGCCACCTTGGGCCGGCGACCACCCCGTGACACCGATTCCGGGATGGGACGGCGGCCGGGCCTACCCGCTCGACTTCCACCCGCTGGAGCTGGGTGCGGAAGCGCTGCGCAACCTGTGCGGCTTCGTCCTGGAGGGCCGGCCGGCGCCGGACGACATCGAGCCGTTCGACGTTCACCTGCACGGATTCCACGTCACCGATCCGACGGGCGCGGAGGCGGCGGCCCGGGAGGCGGCCATGCGGGCCGCGCTCCGGGCCGTGAAGCCGCCAGGCAGGTTCCGGTACGCCCCGGACGGCAGCCTGGTCGAGGTGGACGGCCGCTGATCCGGCGGCGTACGCCGTCCGGCACCGCCTCGGCGGTCAGCAGGCCAGCGGTTTGCCGGTCTCCAGCAGCGTCTTGAGGTCGCTGAGCACCTCGCTCCAGCCACCGCCGGCGTTGGGCACCTCCCCGGCGACCAGCGCCGCCACGCTCGGCGCCTCGGTGACGTCGTGGACCACGGTCAGCCGGGTGACGCCGGGTGCGGTCTCGTCGAGCTCGTACGTCAGGCGGGTGGCCGGTTCGGCGGCGGCCTCCGCACCCCACACGGGGTGCCACGTCTGCACCAGGCGGCGCGGCGGGTCGACCTCGACGACCTCGCCCTCGACGGCCACCTCCGGCACGCCGGTCGCCTTCATCTCGGCGCTGGCCAGGCCCTGGTAGCGGCCGCCGGGGCGCAGCTCGTAGTGGGCGGGCGAACGGTAGCCGTACCGCTCGCTCCACTCGGGATTCGTGATCGCCGTCCAGACCGCCTCCGGCGTGGCCTGGATGTAGATCCGGTGCACCTGGACGGTGCGCGTGGTGCTGGTCATCACCGGTCCTCCAACTCGGTCTTCAGGTCGACGAGTGCCGACGCGTGATGCGCGGTGTATTTGTCGATCCACCGGTCGTGGATCTGGCGGATCGGCACGGGGTTGAGGAAGTGCAACTTCTCCCGACCCGATCGGCGGGTCACGACGAGTCCCGCCTCCTCGAGCACCCGCAGGTGCTTCATGACGCCGAACCGGGTCATCTCCAGCTCGGACTCCAGCTCGGTCAGGGTCCGCCCGTCGCGGGCGAAGAGCAGGTCGAGCAGGAAGCGCCGGGTCGGGTCGGCGAGCGCCCTGAACACCAGGTCGTCATCGGGCACGATCTCAACATAGGTGACCGTCTGGTCACATGTCAACGTCGTAGCCGCGCCACGGCATGCCGGGCCGGCCCGGGTTGCGCGACCAGGACGGGGATAATCGTCCGAATGCGGGGGCGATTCGCGATCATCAACCGGTGGCGCGCCACTCACCACCGCGCCGTACGCCGGTTACGCCGCGCGTTCCTCGTGGTCATCGTCGCGGCGGTCCTCCTGGGCGGCGGCACCGTCGCGAGCGTGGCCTGGATCCGCGGCGGCGCCGAGGGCCACATCTTCACCGAGGCCGACGTGCCGGACGAACCGGTCGCCCGGGTCCTGGGCACGAAGGTGGAGGCGGACGGCACGCCGTCGCCGTTTCTCACCGCCCGGCTGGAGATCGCGCAGCGCCTGTTCACCGCCGGCAAGGTCCGCGCGATCCTGGTGTCCGGCGACAACATGCACGCCGGCTACAACGAGCCGGAGGCGATGCGGCGCTGGCTGCTCGACCACGGCCTGCCGGCGGAGAAGGTCGTGATGGACTACGCCGGCTTCGACACGTACGACTCGTGCGCGCGGGCCAAGCGGATCTTCGGGGTGGACCGCGCGACGGTGGTGACCCAGTCCTTCCACCTGCCCCGCGCGGTCGCATTGTGCCGGCACCTCGGCATCGAGGCCAACGGGGTCGGCGACGACACCGCGCGACGGTACGCCCAGCGGTGGCGGGCCAGCTCCACCCGGGAGTACGGCGCCTGTGTGAAGGCGGCGACCGACGTCCTCTCCGGGCGCGACCCCGTCCACCTCGGCCGCCGCGAGACCGGCGTCGACGACGCCCTCCGCGACGACTGACGACCCCACATCCGGGCCCGCGTGGAAGGCTCTCAGCGGGTCAGCCGGCTGGCGCACGGTCCGTCGTGGTCGGCCCGGAGGAGGCAGCGCCGGCCGCCCGGCAGCCGCAGGTCGCAGAAGACCCGTTGGCGTATGCCCTGGTCGTCCTCGGCGGAGACGGTGGTCTCCCCCGGATCGGCCGAGGACAGCAGGCTCGCCCAACGGGCCACCACCCGGGCCAGTCGCACCGCGCCGACCAGGTCACCGGCGGCCACCGGCAGGTGGATGACGAAGCGCTCCCGCTCGGCAAGCCGGCCCTTGGGCACGCGAGTGCGCGAGACGCCGCAACGCAGAAAGCTCGAAGTCCCGCCGGGCGCAACGGTGGTGGCTCGGATGCCCAGCGGAAAGGAACGCCGGTCGATGCAGCTCGACGAGGGCGTGCCGGTCCTGGAGATCCGCGACCCGAAGGGCAATGTCGAGGTCCTGCCGGGCGACGAGGTCGAGCTGACCCGCCCCGCGTGAACCCGCACGAGGGCGGCCGATTCGCCGAGACGAGCGACCTGGACGACGGCTACCTCAGGCTGGCGTACCGGGCGGTGAAGAGCCGAGTCGGGCTCTTCACCGACGTGGCGCGGCCGGCCCGCGAACGCGGCCACGGCGACGTGCTGGACGCCTGGGGCGACGACCTGGCCCTGCTGGACCGGGCGGCACGCCCCTGACCCGTCGGCTCCGGCCGATATGGTCGGAGCGTGGCGAAGCTGGGCGAGGAGACACTGGCGGCGATCGGCCGGATGACCGTCGCGGCGACCGAACTGGAGCACGTGCTGGCCGGGATCGGTGCGAGCGGTGCCGACGCGGAGGCGGACGCGCTCTTCGGCCGCGCGGGCGCCCCGCTCGATGCCGCCCGCGAGGCAGCCCGGCGCATGCCGACGGCGTGCCGCGCGGAGTACGTCAACCTGGTCGAGGGCGCAGACGCCCTGCAGCTGCTGGTCGCGTCCACCGTGGGCGGAGTACGCCGGCTCATGCGGAGCCGTCCCGGTTCGACCAGGCTGGGCCGCATGACGTCTCCGACGACGACCGCGACCGGACGCCGGGGCGGCCCGGTGGTCGGGTTCCTGGTCCTGCTCTGGGTCTGCGCCCTGCTAGCGCTGGCCTGGTGGGTGTTCAGCGTCGGCATGCGGCAGTGGGCCGCCAACTACTCGGACCGGCCCGCCGACCTCGACGGACTCCAGCGACAGGCGAACCTCGCCCTGCTGATCGCGGCGCTGGTGGCGGCGGGCGGGCCTGCCGTGATCGCGCTCGTGGCGTACCGGCTGCGGCTGGTCCGCACCGCGATCGTCTTCCTGGTGCTGGCCGTCGCGCTCGCGATCCCCGGCCTGCTGGTCGCCGCGCACGCCTACCGGGACCTCACCCCGGCCCCTGCGCCGGCCGGGCCACCCGGCCACTGCGTGGAACTGAGCGGCGGCGACACCCGCTGCCCGGGCGGATAGTGACGCGGACGGGCTGGCCGCACCGCCCCCACGCAGGGCCGGAGTCCTGGTACATTCCCGCTTCGCCTTGATCGAAAGAGGAATGCCGCATGTCCAGCACGGGGGCCGGGTCCGAGGCAGCATCAACGCCGGACGGCGTACCGGATCCGGATGGGGCATCGACACCAGCCTACGAGCCGCCGCTGCCGTACGCGCCGCCCGTGGGAGAGCAGCCGCCCGCGACGGTGCCGCCGGTCGGACCGCAACCGCCGATGGGCTGGGCGCCGCCGCCACCCGCCCCCCACAACCGTGGCCTGGTCATCGCCGTCGTGACGCTGAGCGTGCTCCTGCTGGTGGCCTGCGCCGGCCTGGCCGGCGGAGCGTTCCTGCTGCGTTCCGCGGAGAACCTGCCGTCCGGCCGGGCGTCCGAGGCTCCGCTGTCGCGCGCGGACGACCGCCTCCCCTCCGCCGGTGCCACGCCCACCGAGAGCGCGGAACCCGTGCAGCAGGGGCCGTACGCCAGCGAGTACCCGGCGAGCAAGAGCTCCGATCTGGACCGGGTGTGTGACGACAACGTCTACTACCCGCAGTCGCCGAAGCGGGCCGGCAAAGCCCCGCACCCGGTAGTGCTGCTCATGGAGGGCGGCTCGGGCATCCGCTTTCAGAACGGCACCTACTACTACGACGAGGGCCTGTCGAAGCGGGCGGAGCAGACCTGGGCGGCCGAGGACGCCAGCAAGGTGCAGATGGTCGCCTGCCTCGACCGGGTCAGCACCGGCGCGACCATCCGCCGCTGCCGGTTCGACGAGCCGAAGCCGTTGACGTTGACGCTGCTGCGGGCCGGTTGGCGGCTTCGGGTGTACGAGGTGGCGACCGGCCGGAAGCTGCTAGACAAGGCCATGACCGGGGACGACCAGAAATGCCCGTACGTGGTGCTGGCCGGCCCGGACAAGAAGATCTACGCCGAGGTCAGCAACCAGGCGGTGCTCGCCGCGCTCCGCAAGCTCGTCACCAGGTGACGGCACGCCACTTGGCCGGATCCAGGCGCCCCCAGATCCCCGATCCCGACGTGCGGAAACGGGCCGGATTCAGACGTTGAAGCGGAACCAAGAGCCGCTATCCCACGACCAATGGAAACGGTGCTCGACGCCTGCTCATGCGGCGTCTCGGGCCGCCATGGTTCGGCACTGGTTGACGACGTTTCACGGTGTCTTGTGCCTCCAGAGTGCCCCAGCGGAGGTGGTCTGCTCGGCCCGCCCCGGGTCGAAGGCAGGCGGGATGGCCTAGCGCAACCACCCACGGACCGTGACCCGCCGGCGGAGCCCCGGCCATGCTGGAGCCGGAGTGCCCCCCGCGACCGCCGCCAGCTCCGACGCGGCCGGCGTGCGCTCCCCTGCACCGCGCGGGTCCTGGCCGCGCTGATTGGACCGGCGGCAGTTCTGCGCATACCGCTCACGGGTCACTGCCGGGGCAGGAACGCCGTTTCAGGTGCAGGCAAGGGACGTTAGGTTGCGATCGTGGCTGCTTTCGACGCCGACGACAGCCGTTGGCGTGAACTCGACTTCCGTCTGGCGATGAACAGCTTCGTGACGCTGTTCTGGCGGCCAGCCGTCCTGGAGCAGACCGTAGGCTGGCTGCTCCGTCGCGGCTACCAGGTCGTTCGGGTAGACGCATCGGGGTGGACCAGCAACGAGGACACCCGGGAGTTGGGTACGGCTCTCGGCTTCCCGGCCTACAACGGACGAAGCCTCGACGCGCTCAACGACTACGTGGGCGACCTCGCGTCGTACGATAACGCAGTCTCCCGTGAGGCCACCGGCTTGGTTCTGGTGCTCACCGGGTACAGGTTTGCGGCACGCAGCCCCCAGACCGCTTGGGCCGTCCTCGACATCTTCGCCGATCAGGCGCGGTCCGCGAGAACCCCCTGCTCGGTCACCTGCGCAAGCGTCTCAACCAACTGATCAACGCGAACCTGCGGTACACGTTCGGCCAGTAGGCGGCCTCAGGGTTGCAGGCGTTTGCGCATCTTGATCGCGGCGACCTCGTACCCCATCTGCTCGTACAACGCTCGGGCGCCGAGGTTGAACCCGAAGACGCTCAGCCCGACCGAGACCACGCCGAGTTCCCGGCACACCTGCTCGGCGGTCTGCATGATCGCCCGGCCGTATCCCTTCCGGCGCAACTCCTCCCGCACCTCGAAGTCGTAGCCGAAGGCGTGCGGGCCGTCCGACTTCTGCTCCAGGTGCAGCCAGAGCATGCGGACCTCGTCATCGCCGTCGTAGACCGTCCACAGCCGATGGCCCTCGTCGCCGGCCCGTCCGGCAGGAGTCGCTCGTAGTCCTCCCGCGCCTTCTCCCGAGCCTCCGGCAGCGGCAGCGCGCCCGAACCTGCGACGTTCTGCGCGTACTCCCCCTCGGCGCGCTCGCGATACCGCAGGTACTGCTCGTTGGTCATCGGTTCGAGTCTCAGCGTCACCATGTCGGTACGGTATTGCACGCCGCGACCGCCGGCCCGCCGCGGCGGACGTACCGGAAGGAATCCGGATGCGTCGGCGCGCAGGTGCGCGATACGGTCCGGCCGTGCCTGACGCGGATGGATATTTCGGCCGAGAGGTGGCGGCGAGCTACGACGACCCGACGTCGGAGATGTTCGATCCCGACGTGGTCGCGGCGACGGTCGACGTGCTGGCGGACCTTGCCGGCGCGGGCCGTGCGCTCGAACTGGGCATCGGGACGGGACGCGTCGCGCTGCCGCTGGCCGGCCGCGGCGTGCCGGTACACGGCATCGACCTGTCCCGGGCGATGGTGGACCGACTGCGGGCCAAACCCGGTGGCGACGCGATCGGCGTGACGATCGGCGACTTCGCCACCACGAAGGTGGACGGGACGTTCTCGCTGGCGTACCTGGTCTTCAACACCATCATGAACCTGACCACCCAGGAGGCCCAGGTGGCCTGCTTCCGCAACGTCGCCGCCCACCTGGCACCCGGCGGTCGCTTCGTCATCGAGGTCCTGGTTCCGGAGCTGCGCCGGCTCCCACCCGGCCAGAACGTCGTGCCCTTCCGCGTCGGCCCGACGGGGTGGGCGTACGACATCTACGACGTGGCCACCCAGGCCACGAGCTCCAACTACGTGCGGGTCGTCGACGGCCGCGCGGAACACCGCTCGATTCCCTTCCGGTACGTCTGGCCGGCGGAACTCGACCTGATGGCGCAGCTCGCCGGGCTGCGCCTGCTCCACCACTGGGACGGATGGACCAGGGGGCCGTTCACCAGCGAGAGCCGCCAGCACGTCTCGGTCTGGGAAAAGCCCGCCGAGTGACCGACCCGTCGGGACCCGTGGCGGCCCTGTGTTGACGTCCGCCCACCGGGTGGGCAACCTCTTCGTCGTGGCCCGGGCGCGGGGGCTCGGCCGAATCCGGAGGGACGGTGCGGCGCCGATGGCGGACACGACAGGGCAGACCAGGGATGCCGCGATCTCCGTCATGCCCGCCAACAAGGCGAGCTGGGAGGACCTGCAGACCGTCTTCGGCACGCGCGGCAACGCGGCGGAGTGCCAGTGCCAGTGGTTCCAGTCCACCCCCGGGGAGTGGCGGTCGCAGTCGGTCGAGGAACGCACCCGGCGGCAGCGTGCGGAGACCCGGTGCGGCCAGCCACAGGCTCGTACGACGAGCGGCCTGGTCGCCTACCTCGACGGCGAGCCCGCCGGCTGGTGCGCCGTCCAGCCGCGCTCCGTCTACGTGCACCTGCTGGGCAGCCGCGTCGTGTGGGCCGGCCGCGACGAGGACCCGGCCGACGACAGCGTCTGGGCCGTGACCTGCTTCGTCACCCGCGTGGGCTTCCGGCGACGCGGCGTGAGCGGCGCGCTCGCCGCCGCGGCCGTCGACTTCGCGCGGAAGCGCGGCGCCCGAGCCGTCGAGGGATACCCGATGATCACGGTGCCCGGGAAGACGATCACCTGGGGCGAGCTCTACGTCGGCAGCCGCAGCATCTTCGCCGACGCCGGGTTCACCGAGGTCAGCAAGCCCACCCGGCGGCGCGTCGTGATGCGGATCGACTTCTAGTCGCAGCGCGCGGCTTTCAGACGTTGAAGCCGAAACGGAGAGCCGCGATCGGCCCACCAGCGGGAGCGATGCTCGACACCTGTCGACAGCATCGCCCGGATGCGTAACGGATCAGCTGAACGCCATCCGTAACGCATCAGTGGAGCCGGACATCGCCGGCAGTCGATGCCGTACTCCACTGATGCGTTACGTCGTAGCTCCACTTGATGCGTGACACGATGCCCTGGCTGGTTGGCTACCCGTTGAACGCGGGGCGGGCGGAGAGGGCTGGCCGATCCGCTTCTGCCGATGACAGGGTGTCGTAGCTCCCGTACGTTGGTGCCGCGGCGACCTTTTGGACCTCGGGGTGCGATGCAGATGATCCCCAGCGGATCGCTGCTTTCTGGGCGCTGGCCCTCGGCTATGTGAAGGAATCCGGTTTCGACGAGCCCGACAACGCGTCCATCGTCGACCCTGATGGCCGGGGCCCAGCCATTGGTTTCCTGAAGGTGCCCGAGGGGAAACGCGGTGAACCAAGAACCGATTTCACCCGTCTCTCTGGTTCAGTTCCGCAGCTCGACGCTGGTCGATCAGCTTGGGACGGCTGGGCCCCCCTCTCACATGCTTGTCGCACCGATGTCGGCACGGTCGAACGACGGGCCTCCAGCTAACGGCAAGAGCCGCCGCAAGAGTTGCTACTGTGAGGCATCCCCACAGCACGGCCGGGTCAGCCTCGAGCAGCCCCATGAGCGCGGCCGGGGCGCATGCCATACCAAGTCCGGTGGAAAGCTGGAAGCGCACCAAGGCGCGACCTAGTTGCGCCGGTGGCGTGGCCGCGATCACGAGGGCGGTTCCGCTTCCGGTGTAAAGGATTTCGCCCAGCGTATAGACGACGCCGACCACGGCGATGGCCGCCGCCCCCATCGCTTCGCCCACCCAGAAGCCCAGATAGGACAGTCCAAGCACGACCCCTGAAGCGGCGAAGACCGGGCCGCGGGCCCATTTTGACAACCACTTAACGACGGGTACCTGAAACAAGATCACTAGCACCGTGTTGGCCACGAACAGAGCCGCCGACCAGACAGCGCTTGCTTGCATCCGGGTCACGAGCAACGCCGGCAACACTACCTCGAGCACGCTGAAGCACATGGCGAAGGGGAGGTTGGCCACGAGCAGTACGGCCATGCTGGGCGGCGTGCCGAGGCCATGGTCGCGCTTTGGCTCCACGGCGGTCACTCTTGTCGATAGCGCGAGCCCGCCTGCGACAAGGAATGCCAGGGCGGTGATGGCCATGAGGCCGTTCAGGACGTTCCCGCCGCCGGCCACGGCGATCATCGCAAGCAGCGCGCCCGCGCCGAGCCCGGCGTTGCGCACCGATCGCGTTGTCGCGAGCGCGGCATCGCGTTCGCGTCCCTGTCTGAGCGCTGCCACCACCGCCGCGTGCGCTGCGGGGAAGGACTGACCGCCGACCCCCAATAGGACCGACGCGGTAGCGAAGGCGACCGATCCGTGGCCTGCAAGCAGTACAGCTACCCCGGCGAAGCGGGCGAACAGCGTCGTCGCGACCGCTGCCGACCGCGCCCCGCGGTCGATCCACCGTCCCACGAGTGGGAGCGCGGCAAGTCCTATCAGCAAGCCGGTCGACAGCGCGAGGCCCGCCTCGCCCACCCCCAACCCGAGCACGGTCACGGCATAGAGCACCAGGAATGGCCGCAGCATCCCGCCGCCCACCGAATCGACCACCAGGGCGGCCACGTATCTGCGCACGCCGTCGAATCTCCCCGCACGTAGGCTGGGACGCTCGTGGGTTGACGGGGATCGTCAACCCGCGGGCGGTCGGGCCGGGTGGCGGGCACTATTGGGAGCGTGGCCATCTCGATCGACATCACCAGCGTGGCGCAGGAGCGGTTCCTGTTCGCGCCCTCGCCGCTGGCCGAGCTGACCTCGATGCTGCATGCGCTGTCCGAGCCTGGCCATCACCCGGCACTGCACGGCTGGATCGCGGCCGCCTCCGTCTCACTCAAACCGGAACTCACTGAGCGCATGATCGAGGCCGACTTCCTCTGGCGGTCCTCACGTGCCGACTTCTTCGTGCCCAGTCGGCCGCAGGCCACGCTGGCGGAGGAGTTGGACGAGGTCGATCGGCTCGACGACGAGACGTATGTGTTCTCAGCGTTGATAACCACCAGTTGCGGCTCGACGCCGCTGTACCGCCGCTTCTCGCGCGAGAAGGCGCTTGAGCTGGCGTTGGCCCGCGGCCCTCGGCAGGCCGAGTTCGCCGAGCGGCTGCTGGCCGACCCACCACGTGTGCGGACCTGGGTACGGCGCCTGCTCGAAGACTGCGAACAGGCGTTCTTCGCCGAATCATGGGCACGAGTGCAGAACCAGCTCGTCGCGGACTCCCGGCACAAAGCGGATCTGCTGGCGCACCACGGTCTTTCGGCCATGCTCACCGCCGTGTCACCGTCGGTCTCGCTGCAGGACAACCGGATCGTGGTCGACAAACTGCAGGACAACGCGACCACCGCGCACGGCAGCGGCGTCACCTTCATTCCCACTGCCTTCGGACACCCCCACCTGCTGGTGGTGCACGCCCCGGGCTGGCGGCCCGTGATTCAATACCCGGTCGCCGAACCCGGCCTGCCACACCCGATCTCGCTGCACGTCGTGCAGCGGCGCATCGACGCCCTCGCACACCCAGTGCGGCGCAGGCTCGCCCGCACCATCGCCCGCGGATCGCACACCACCGGCGAGCTCGCCGACGCATGGCAGCTGACCGCGCCCGAGGTCTCCCGGCACCTGGCGGTGCTCAAACAGGCCGGTTTGGTGACAGTCAGCCGACGCGGGCGATATGTGCTCTACCAACTCGACCTCATGGCCTGCGCCCGTCTCGGCGCAGACTTCGTCGAGGCGATCCTGCGTTAGCCCCTCGGCTGAGGTTCCGGATCGGTTCTTGGTTCGTCAATTCTGCCCGTATAACAACGACCAAGATGCCCGATTCTTGCTATTTGTCCCCCGAGGGGAAGCCTGGCGAACCAAGAACCGGTTTGGCATTCGCTCGCTAGTGGCGTGACGCATCATTCACGCTGCTCGTACCGCAACTCAATCGATAGATCCCATGCTGCCGCGAGCTGATCGACATATCTGTATTTGCCCTGGAGTCAGCTCCAGGGGGCATGCTTACCGCCATGGAGATCGACGCATCCATGATCGATCAGCCGACCATCGGGCAGGTATCTGACATGGTTGGCCTGTCCCCCGACACGCTGCGCTGGTATGAGCGCATCGGGCTCCTCGAGACGATCCCGCGCGATGCCGCCGGGCAGCGCCGATACCGCGCGCTCGACCTCGACCGGCTGGAACTCCTGATCAAGATGCGTGCGACCGGTATGCCGCTCACCGAGATGCACGACTATGTCGCTCTGATCCATGGGGGCCCGGCCACCCGGCCCGACCGGCTGGCCCTGCTCGAGTCACACCGTCAGCGCACGCTGGACCGCATCGCCGCTCTCCAGCGGGATCTCGTCGTCATCGACCGCAAGATTGACCGTTATCGCAGCTTTCTGGAGGATGACAATGCGCAAAGCCAGGCTGGGTGAATCCGGCCCCGCAGTCTCGGCCATCGGCCTGGGCTGCATGGGAATGAGCGCACTCTACGGACCACGTCCAGAGGAGGCGCAATCCATAAGCGTCCTTCACCGAGCCCTCGACCTCGGTATCGACCTCATCGACACCTCTGCCTCCTACGGCGATGGGCACAATGAACAGCTCCTCGGCAAGGCCATCCACGACCGACGCGACCGGGTCTTCCTGTGCACCAAGTTTGGGATCCGGCGCGACAACGGCCCGATGCGCGTGGACTCCTCACCAGACTGGGCGAGGAAGTCATGCGACGAATCCCTACAACGCCTCCGCGTTGATTACATCGACCTGTTCTACCTGCACCGGCGCAACCCCGATGTCCCCATCGCGGACACGATGGGCGCGATGGCCGAACTGGTGGCCGCGGGTAAAGTCCGCCACCTGGGACTGTCTGAAGTGAACGCCCAGACTCTGCGGCAAGCTCATGCCGTCCATCCGCTGGCCGCGCTGCAGACCGAGTACTCGCTGCTCAGCCGCGAGGTCGAAGCCGAGATACTGCCGACCTGCCGCGAACTCGGCATCGCACTCGTCGCCTACTCGCCCATCAGTCGGGCCCTGCTCACCGGGCAAATCACTACCGACACCGCGTTCAGTGACGACGACCTGCGCAGTGGCAACCCCCGATTCGCAGGGGCCAACCGGGCCGCCAACCTGGCCCTTGTCGACCGTTTACGCGCCCTCGCCAGCGAGATAGGCGTGACACCGGCGCAACTCGCACTGGCCTGGCTGCTCGCACAGGGCACCATCCCGATCCCAGGCACGACCAAGGTCCGCCACCTGGAAGACAACGCTGCCACCACCGTCTCGCTAACGACCGGGCAACTCCAACAAATTGCCGATCTCATACCGGCGAGCGCTGTTCAAGGCGAGCGACTCGCGGCTGCCGCCGCGCGCTGGGTCGGCAAGTGACAAGTGGCAGGACTCAATGTAGGACAGCAGATCATCGGTGTGCGTCTGGTCGATGAGCATGCCACCAGCGTCGGCGCGTAGCGATCAGTGCCGCACTGGTCGCGCTCGCCGCGGCCCCGGTGCCGGTTCTTACTTCGTAACTGGATAGGTCCCTGAATCGAGGCGCGTTGGAGCCGGTGGTCAGGCGGTGGTGGGGATCCAGGGGTTGCCGGCGGCGGCGGTGATGAGGGCGTCGAGCATGCCGAGGCCGTTTCGGGTGGCGGTGGCTGTGTAGCTGCGGATCGCAGCGAAGTGTTCGGCTCCCGTGAGGGTGCGCATGCTGCCGGAGACTTTGATCCTCAGTTTCGGCATGCGGATGGTCCGCTCGGCCGGGTTGTTGTCGAACGGGACGGCGGGGTTGGTGACGAAGCGCAGGTAGTCGTCGCGGCGGTCACGCAGCCGGACGAACAGGGCGTGATGCTTGCGTTCGAGCTTGCTCGCGCGTTCGGCGGTGGCTTGGGCGCCGAGCACGACCGCGCTGCGCAACAGGTGCAGGTGGTAGGCGAGGTCGGCCTGATCAGGTGTGGCGTCGGCGGTGTGCGCGGTGCCGACGAGCTGGTTCAGCTGCCGCAGGGCGCTGATGGCCTGGCCGGCGAGGTCGGCGACCAGGCCGGTGGCGGTGTCGGTGACATAGATCAACTCGCGGAGCGCGTGGGCGTTGCACAGCGCGTGGACCGCGTCGGTGTAGGTGTCGTACGGCGCCCACGCGTCATGCACCGCGACCCCGCGGAACCGCGGGAGGATCCCGATCTCGTCCATCGCGATGGTGCCGCGTTTCGGGTGCACGGCGAGGAGCACGTCGGTGGGTGTGGAGGCGGAGTGCAGCCACGCGAGACGGCCTGCGGTGCGCATCCCGGTCTCGTCGAAATGGGCTACCGGTGCGGCGGCGACGCGTCCGGCGATCACCGGCAGCACGCGGTCGATGATGCCCAGGGCGGTGCGTTTCACCCAGCCGGCCACGGTGCCCGCCGCGACCGGCACCCCGAACAGGTCCTTGATCGCCGCCGCCGTGCGTGACACCGACAGGAACTGCCCGTGCAGCAGGTAGACGCCGATCCCGGCCAGACGCGGCCCGTACACGACCGGCGCGGACGCCTCTGGCGGCGCGGGCGCGGTGGTGTGATGCCCACACGCACAGGCCAAAGTGATCAGCTGATGCTCGGTCACCTGAGGCTTCGGCTCCGGAAGGTCGATCACCTGCCGCCGGGTCACCTCGATCTCGGTAGCCGCCGCCAGGCTCTTCCCGCACCCGGCGCAAACCGCGGGCCGGTGCCGGAGCACCACGTCCGGGTCCGTCACCCGTTCCAAGGTGACACCGTCCTGACCCTTCGGCCGTCCCGGACCCCGACCCGACCGCCCGCGCAACGACTTCGGCGCCGGCTTGGCCAACCCGTCCGACGAGGGAGGCTTCGACGAGTTCGACGACGACAACTTCAACCGGGCTTCCAGATCCGCAACCCGCGCGAGAGCCTGCTCCAACCGGGCGGTCAACTCCACGACGTGCGCAACCAGCTCGTCATACGACGGCAACGACTCGGCAGGCACAACCCGCCAAGCTACCAGCCTCCACAACAGACACCACAACCGCCTGACGACCTATCCAGTCACCTTACTTCGTCGTGCTTGCCCATAGCATCGCCGTCAAGAATATCCGAATTGTTGCCACTTGTCGCCGAGGGCAAGTCTGTCAAGAACCGGATGCATATTGATATCCGGATGGCCGGTCCAGGCCCCTGGGACATGGCCGAGCGCGCCCGACTGATCCGGCAGAAAGTGCCCGAGCTAATTGCCGCCGGCGCGACGGTGGTCCGCGAGGAGTGGTACGGCGACGTCCTCGGGCACGTCGTCTGGCAGGACCCCGAGCGCAACGAGTTCTGCGTCGCTTGAGGCCATGATCAGTGCCGCATTCCGGCATCCGGATCTGCCGCGATCCGCGCGCTACGCGGCGTCACGAAGTGCCGACTCGGCCGGCATACGCACATGCCGAATTGAGGATGCTCAAACGGTCAGCTGATCATGGTGTTGCAGGCGCCGCGGCTGGGAAGATCTTGCCGTGCTGGAGACCGATGAGTCGTACCGTGGCGGCGCCGAGAAGACCTGTGAGTGCTGCGGGCAACCCAGCCCGCCGCACCTGGTGCATAGTGACTCGTGACGGCCTCCCGTACGCGGTGTTCTTCGCCGCGTGTTACAACCACGCCGGCGTAGCCGAAAGCTGGATCGACGTGGTATTCGGTACGTGGGGTCAGGACACCGACTACGCCGACCACCTCACCTTCGGCTGCCGCTTCGGCCCAGGCGCCGGCAGCGATCTGCCTGGGGCCACCGCGGTAGACGCTGCAGCGGTGGCGCCAGATGGCGCTCTCTGCGGTCACAAGCTCACTCGAACCGAGGCTCTAGCCCACCCGAAACTCAGCGGGTTCTGGGAAGTGATCGACTTCGTCGTGACGGCCGACCCGCTGCTACACCAGCGCACCACTACGGGCGTCGGGCGCCTGCGAGCCAGTAACGCCGCCAACGGCAGATGGCCAACTGACGGGTCGGACAGGGTGCTGCGGATCGAGCGCCTGTAGCCGCAAGTCGCCGTCATGCTTGAGTTGAGGATGGTTCCGACGGCGTGATACTCGCGATAGGCAGCTCTGGGTTGCGGCGGCAAGGTACCAGGCGCGGTCGAAGCTCGGACTGGCTATTAACGATCGGCAGTCCGCTGATGGGTGGTGTTGGACCCGGCCCCGTTCGACGACGTTGTTGAAGTCGGTGGAGAGCGGTGTGTCATCGCGGCGTTCTCGGATGGCTCGATCGTTGGGTGTTGTTCACCGCGGTGGTGAGCCGGCCGGCGAGCAGGCACAGCATCTCGATCAGCTCGGGTGGCTCGTCCACTTCGAAGTCGGCGTCGAGCATCAGCAGGTGCAGTGCCAGCTGGTGGGGGGTGTCGGCGCCGGCGTGCACGACGCATGTTCGGTCGTCGAGCGCTTCGACGAGCACGGCCGGCGGCACCCGTTGGCTGATCGTCTGGGCGGGGGCGTGCACGGTCACGCGCGCCCGGTGTCGGAAGAGCGCGGTGTCCAGACTCCGTGCGACGTATGCGGCGGTGTCGCCGCCGGGCGGTTGCCGGGCGGTGAAGCGTGGTCCGGTCGGGGTGCGCGGCGTAATCCGGTCGACCCGGAAGGTGCGCCAGTCCTGCCGGTCCGTGTCCCAGGCCAGTAGGTACCAGCGGCGTCCGGTGTGCACCAGGCGGTGCGGCTCCACCGTGCGGATGCTGGCCGAGCCGTCGTGGGTGCGGTAGTCGAAGCGCAGTCGCTGCCGGTCGCGGGCTGCGGCGGCGATGGTGGTGAGCACGGCGGCGTCGACGGTCGGCCCACCCTGAGACGTGGTGATCGTGTGGGCGTGCAGCGCGTTCACCCGGCCGCGCAGGCGGGTGGGCAGTACCTGCTCCAGCTTGGCGAGGGCGCGCAGCGAGGTCTCCTCGATGCCGGTCACGGTGCCGCCGGCGGCGGTGCGCAATCCGACCGCGACCGCCACCGCCTCCTCGTCGTCGAGCAGGAGCGGGGGAAGGGCGGTACCCGCGCCCAGCCGGTAGCCGCCGGCGACGCCGGGTGTCGCGTGCACGGGATAGCCGAGGCTGCGCAGCTTCTCCACGTCGCTGCGGATGGTGCGCGCGCTGACCTCGAGTCGCTCGGCGAGCGTCTGGCCGGTCCAGTCCGGGCGGGTCTGCAACAGCGACAGCAGGCGCAGCAGCCGCGCCGACGTTTCCAACATTCTCCGCACCTTGCCAGGTATTGCGGAAGCTTGTCTTCCGCAATTGCTGCGAGGGTATCTCCCATGACCGACGAACTGCAGATTCGCCCCTTCCGCATCGACGTGCCGCAGGCCGACCTCGATGACCTGCGGTCCCGGCTGGCTGCCACCCGCTGGCCGAGCCAGCTGCCCGGTGTGGGCTGGAGTAGGGGCGTGCCGGTGGACTACCTCAGGGAGTTGGCCGAGTACTGGCGCACCTCCTACGACTGGCGTAAGCACGAGGCGGCACTCAACGAGCACCCGCAGTACGTCACCACGATCGACGGAGCCAACATCCACTTCCTGCACGTGCGCTCGCCGGAGCCGGACGCGCTGCCGCTGGTCATCACACACGGCGGTCTCGGTTCGGTCGCCGAGTTCCTCGACGTCATCGGCCCGCTCACGGACCCCCGCTCGCACGGCGGAGACCCTGCCGACGCATTCCACCTCGTCATCCCCGCCATGCCCGGTTACGGCTTCTCCGGCCCGACACAGGAAACCGGCTGGACCACCGACCGGATCGCCAAGGCATGGGCGGAGTTGATGCGCCGGCTCGGGTACCAGCGCTACGGCGCCCAGGGCGGCGACTGGGGCTCGTTCGTCACCCCGCAGCTGGGTCGCATCGACCCCGATCGCGTCGTCGGCGTGCACGTCAACGCGGCCAGTGCAGGCTTCATCCCGTTCGGCGACGTGAGCGACGAGGAGCTGGCTACCTTCACCGACGCCGAGAAGGCACGGCTGGCCAGGATCAAAGCCTTCATGACCGACGGCAACGCCTACTTCCAGATCTCCGCCACCCGACCACAGACCGTCGCCTACGGCCACGCCGACTCCCCAATCGCCCAGCTCGCCTGGATCGTCGAAAAGTTCAAGGAGTGGACCCACCCCGCCGAGGCGCTGCCGGACACCGCTGTGGACCGAAACCGGCTGCTCACCAACGTCATGCTCTACTGGCTGACCGGAACGACCGCCTCCTCCGCCCAGCTCTACTACGAGAACATGCACAGCGGTAGCTGGCACCAGGAGCCGGTCACCGTCCCCACCGGCGTCGCCGTCTTCGCCGAAGACATGGCGATCCGCCGATACGCCGAACACGGACACAACATCATGCACTGGAGCGAGTTCGACCGCGGCGGCCACTTCGCCGCCCTCGAAGCCCCAGACCTGTACGTCAACGATGTACGAACGTTCTTCCACGCCCTACGCTGACCAGCCGAACTACCCGCCCGGCACCGCCGGGCGGGTAGTCAGCTACCGCTGACGCATCGTCCACACCTGTCGCCGCACACCGACGAAATGTGCGACCCTGTCGCGGTGCGCGCGGCGCACGGATCTGCCGCTGACCGCGCGCCCCTGACGGACCGTCGAGTCCGCCCGGCTGAGTGTCTGTGTAACAGCGGCAGCCGATCGTGCGGGAACCGTCACGCATCAAGTGGAGCCCGAGGCGCCGGCAGCCCACCGGATCGAACGTGTGTTCGACTAAGGTGCTTTGGGTGGAGGTACGTGGTCGCTACTGGACCGGGGCATGGGGTCGCATGGCACGGCGGGACATCTGGCTGGTCTCCGACGGCCGGCTGTGGCGGGTCCGTGGCCGCCTCGGTGGTGACGGAGGCCAGGAGGTCTCGCACGACTTCCCGGACGAAGCATCCGCCCGGTCGATGGTCGACCGGATGATGAAGACTTCGGCCGGCGCCTGGCGGAACCTGACCGAAGCTGTACGGCGCGAGTCCGACCGGAGGCACGCAAAGTAGCCGCAGCAGACAGCGGCTTGGCGGCAGTAGCAGAGATTGATGCTGGCTGAGACGATCGCGTGGTGAGCCTGCTCGCATACCTCTGGCGTGCGAGGAACGCACCCGCCGCGCCGTCGACGAGGCGTCGGGTTGTGCCCCCCGATGTGCCCCAGAGCGACCGCACAACGGCGTGACCTGCGGGAACGGGCGGGATTCAGACGTTGAAGCGGAACTCCACCACGTCGCCGTCCTGCATGACGTACTCCTTGCCCTCGATCCGGACCTTGCCGGCGGCCTTCGCCGCCGCCATCGATCCGGCCGCGACCAGGTCGTGGTAGGAGACCACCTCGGCCTTGATGAAGCCGCGCTGGAAGTCGGAGTGGATGACCCCCGCGGCCTCCGGCGCGGTCGCGCCGACCGCGACGGTCCAGGCCCGCGCCTCCTTGGGCCCCGCCGTGAGGTACGTCTGGAGCCCGAGCGTACGGAAGCCGACCCGGACGAGCTGGTTGAGGCCGGGCTCGTGCTGGCCGATCGACTCCAGCAGCTCGCGGGCCTCCTCCTCGGGCAGGTCCACCAGCTCGGACTCGATCTTGGCGTCCATGAAGACCGCCTCGGCCGGGGCGACGAGCGCCCGCAGCTCGTCGAGGAACTCGGCGTTGCCCAGCTCGGCCTCGTCCACGTTGAAGACGTAGAGGAACGGCTTGGTGGTGAGCAGGTGCAGCTCACGCAGGTGCTCCAGCTCGATCTTCGCGGCGGCCGCGCCGGCGTACAGGGTGGTGCCGCCGTCGAGGACCTCGACGGCCTTCTTCGCGGCCTCGACCGCGGCGGCCCGGTCCTTGCGGAGCTTGGCCTCCTTCTCCAGCCGCGGCAACGCCTTCTCCAGGGTCTGGAGGTCGGCCAGGATCAGCTCGGTGTTGATCGTCTCGATGTCGTCGGCCGGCGAGACCTTGCCGTCGACGTGCACCACGTTCGGGTCGGAGAAGGCGCGCACCACCTGGCAGATCGCCGAGGCGTCGCGGATGTTCGCCAGGAACGCGTTGCCCCGGCCCTGCCCCTTCGAGGCACCCCGGACGAGGCCGGCGATGTCGACGAACGACACCGGCGCCGGCAGCACCTTCTGCGAGGCGAAGATCTCCGCGAGCTCGCCCAGCCGCTCGTCGGGCAGCCCGACCACGCCGACGTTCGGCTCGATGGTGGCGAACGGGTAGTTCGCCGCGAGCACGTCGTTCTTGGTCAACGCGTTGAACAGGGTGCTCTTGCCGACGTTGGGCAGGCCGACGATCCCGATGGTGAGGCTCACGGGCGGCCAGTCTACGCGGCCCCCGGCCTGGCCCTTCCGGCCGGCGTCCGGAGCGGCGTGCCGACCGCCGGTCCCCGGCCCGCCACCCGCTGTCAACGACGGTCACCGGTGCGTGGCGTGGCGTTGCCACCCTCTTCGATGCCGTACGCCCGCGGGGAGGCGTTATGGATCAGGTGACCGAATTCAACCGGTTGCAGTTCCTGATCATGGTGGACGGCCCGCTGGAGGCGGCGGAGCTGCTGGACCGGATCCGCACCCGGCTGCCCGACGCGGTCCCCTACCGGCGTGACTCGGTGGACGTCCGGGGCAACCTGCTGGAGATCAACCCCAACGAGGGGGCCGACCCGCGGCTGGCCGCGACCGACGAGGACGACTACCTCCACTTCCGGTGGCGGGTCGAGTTGACCCCGACGGACCGGACGGTGGACGAGGACCACCAGGTCGCGTTGGCCCGGGAGTTGCTCCAAGCAATCGAGGGCCCGCAGGTGCGGGCGACCGTCTGCGCGGCCTTCGAGGACCGGGTCTAGTCGAGCAGCCGGGGCTCGATGCGGGTCTCCCGGACGCTGCCGTCCTCGGCCCGGCTCACCTCGTACGCCGCCACGCCCTCGCGGTCGGCGACCGCCTCGACCAGCCGGGTGCCCCGGTAGACCAGCCCCACCCCGTCGTCGGTGCAGTGGCTCACCGGCAGCGTGCCGTCGCCGACCAGCTTGTGCATCAGCGGCCGGCGCTGGTCCTCGCCGTCGTAGTGCACCCCGTTGCCGTACGGCAGCCAGCCCAGCCCGTCGGGAAGCCGCGCAAGGTCGGGCCGAAGCTGTCGGTGGCGCCGCCCAGGTGCCAGCAGATCGACCCGGCGGAGACCCCGCCCAGCACGACGCCGGCCTGCCAGCACTCGTGCAGGATCTCGTCGAGGCCGTGCACCCGCCACACCGCGCACAGGTTGGCCACGCTGCCGCCGCCCACCCAGATGAGGTCCTGGGCGAGCAGGTGGGCCCGCACGTCCTCGACGGTGGGCATCGGGAAGAGGGCCAGGTGGGAGGGGCGGAACCGGGTCCCGGCGAACGCTCCGTAGAAGACGGTGAACGAGGTCGGCTGGTCACCGACGGCCTGGTTGAGATAGCAGATCCGAGGCGAGTCACCGGCCTGCGCCAGCTCGGCCATCAGGTCGAAGACCGGGCCGGGCTGCGCGTCGTACGGGCCACGCCGCCGGCTGGAGAAGCCCATGCTGGTGGCGACGATGGTCGGTTCGCTGGCGGGCACGGTCGTCCTCCCGGTGGGGTGGCTGGTGGTCCCGATCATCCTCCGGTACGCGGGCCGGCCCGCGCAGCCCGGCCCCGCGCTCGGCGTCGGCCGGGCCGCTCAGGCCTCCGCCTCGGCGGCGGCGAGCAGCGTACGCAGCAGGTCGGCCAGGCGCGCCTGGTCCTCGGGCGGCAGCGCGTCGAGGATCCGCCGCTGCACGGCCAGCCCGGCCTCGGCCGACTCCTCGACCACCCGCCGGCCGTCGTCGGTGAGGGTGACCCGCAGCCCGCGCCGGTCCGCCGGGTCGGGCGTACGCCGGACCAGGCCGGCCCGCTCCAACCGGTCCAGCCGGCCGGTCATCCCGCCGGAGGTGAGCATCAGCCCGGCGGCGAGCGCCGTCGGCGCGAGCGTGTACGGCTCGCCGGAGCGGCGCAGCGCGGCGAGCACGTCGAACTCGCCGCGGCTGATGCCCCAGCCGGCGTACACCTTCTCCTGGCGGTCGCCGACCAGCCGGGCCAGCCGGTAGATCCGGCCGAAGACGGCCATCGGCTCGAGCCGCATCCCGGCCCGTTCCCGGCGCCACTGCTCGACGATCACGTCGACCTCGTCCGCTGCTGCCATGCCGGGATTGTGCCGCACCTCGCACTTCCCCTTTCACTCGCCGGTAATTAGCTTAGCTCTAAGATGCTTAGCGACAAGGTAAGGACGGAATCCATGAACCGACGCTGGACCGACGTCGCGCTGACCGCCACCGCCCCGACGGCCTGGGGCACCACCTATTTGGTCACCACCGAACTGCTCCCCGCCGACCGGCCGCTCTGGTCCGGTGCGCTCCGGGCGCTGCCGGCCGGGCTGCTGCTGCTCGCGCTCACCCGCCGCCGACCGCACGGCGTCTGGTGGTGGCGCTCGGCCCTGCTCGGCGCGCTCAACATCGGCGCCTTCTTCCCGCTGCTCTTCCTCGCCGCGTACCGGCTGCCCGGCGGGACCGCCGCCGTGCTCGGCGCGGCCCAACCGCTGCTGGTCGCCGCGCTCGGCGTGGTCGCCCTCGGCACCCGGCCCGGCCGGCCGGCGCTGCTCGCCGCGCTGGCCGCGCCGCTCGGCGTGACCCTGGTGGTGCTGCGACCGGGGGCCGCGCTGGACCCGCTGGGCGTCGCGGCCGGCCTCGCCGGCACCGCCGCCATGGCCGCCGGGCTGGTGCTCACCCGGCGCTGGGGACGGCCCGCCGGGACCGGCACCCTCGCCGCGACGAGCTGGCAGCTCGTCGCGGGTGGCCTGATGATCGTGCCGCTGGCCGCCGTCGTCGAGGGCGCGCCCGCCGCACCGGACCGGGCCGCCCTGCTCGGGTACGCCTGGCTCGGGCTGGTCGGCACCGCCGGGGCGTACGCGCTCTGGTTCCGGGGCGTCGCCCTGCTGCCGGTGACCCGGGTGTCGGTGCTGGGCGCGCTCAGCCCGCTGACCGCCGCCGCGCTCGGCTGGCTCGTGCTCGACCAGGCGCTCGGCCCGGTCCAGCTCGCCGGCTTCGCCGTGGCGGTCACCGCGATGGTGGTCGGCCAACTCCCCGGTCAGCCGGCGAGCAGGCGACGCCAGTCGGAGTTCCGGCCGTCATGGTCGATCCCCTCGGGCAGCGCGCCGGACGACAGCTGCGCCGCCGCCGCACGCGGCAGGACGAACCGGTGCGCGGCAGCCGGGCCGGCCGCGTACGACTCGTCGAGCATCCAACGCACCTCGTCGACGGTCCAGCCCAGCCCCGCCCGGCCCGCGATCTCCCGCACCAGCCGCAGGCCCACCCGGGTGTCGTCGTCGTAGCAGCGGACGAGCCAGTGGTGCGCCCACATGCCCAACGCGCGCAGCCCGGCCGCGTCCAACGAACCGGCGAGCCGGCCGCAGGCGGTCTCCGGAAAGGCCCGCCCCGGGTCGTCGGCCCGGTCCCGCTCGATCGCGCCGTAGGCTGCCGGCGCCACCACCCGCATCCGGTCGTAGAAGCCCTGCACCACCGCGCGGTCCAGCCGGACCCGTCCGGACCGCATCAGCAGGCACCTCGCCCGGCCACGCTCGCCATCCCCCGCACCTTTTCTTGAGTTGGTGGCGGGACGGTACCGGCCACTACCGACACTTTCGGCCCGGAAATCGTTGCCACATCAGGGATAGCTGGCCTGAGCTGGGGCGTCTGTAGCTGTGACAGTGAGAACGGGGAGGGTGGGTGGACGAGGACGAACGGGCCCGGCTGGCCGAGTTCGTGGCGAGCCGTACCCCTGCGCTGATGCGGGTCGCGTACCTGCTCACCGGGGACCGGCACGCCGCCGAGGATCTGGTCCAGTCGGCGCTGGCCAGGACCATCCCGAAGTGGCGGACGCTGCGGCACGCCGATCCGGAGGGTTACCTGCGCGCGGTCATGTACCGGGAGCAGGTGAGCTGGTGGCGGCGGCTGCGGCGACGCCGGGAGACGGCGCTCACCGGCGCCGACGAGGCCGTCCAGGCGGACCTGAGCGGGAACACCGACGTACGGCTGGCGATGCGCGCCGCCCTGCGCCGGTTGCCGCCCGCACAGCGCACGGTGCTGATCCTGCGCTACTACGAGGACCTCACCGAGACCCAGGTGGCCGAACAGCTCGGCTGCTCGATCGGGACGGTACGCAGTCGTACCCACCGGGCGGTCGCCCGGCTGCGCGAGCTCCTGCCGGACGTCGAACTCCTGGAGGTACGGCCGTGACCACGCCGTTCGAGGACCTCATCCGCACCACCCTCTCCGACCTGGCCGAGGAGGCACCGACAGTGCAGGACCAGTTGATCCCGGCGGAACGCCGGGCCAGGAACCGCCGACGCACGACCGTGGCGCTGGGCGCGGTGGGGACGTTCGCGGCCGTGCTGATCGCCGCCCCGCTGGCGATCGCCGCGACCGGCTCGGACACCCCGCGCCCAGCCGCGCCCAGCGTCCCGCCGAGCCCGCCGACGCCGAGCCCGACCGGCACCCTCGCACCGAGCCTGCCGGCACCGAGCCCCACCGGCATCTTCCCGACCCCCCGCCCGTCGACGTCCGGGCTGCCCTGGCCGTCGGCCACCCCCAGCCCCGCCCTACCGGGAGCGCCGGGAGCACCGTCGCCTACCCCGGCCAACCCCCGGCCCCCCGCCGCCTCGCCCAGCCCGGTCGGCACCTGGCCGGTGCCGTCGCCCAGCGCGGCCTGGCCGTCGTCGCGGCCCAGCCCGTCGTCCCGCTGACCGCGCGTCGCCGGCCCGACCACACCGGGCCGGCGACCCGGCGGCGCGAGTACGGCCGGGCCCGGGACGACCCCGCGCACGGCCAGGTCCGAATCCCGCCAGCCAACGCCGCGACCAGCGAGGCAGTATCGGTGGCGTGGAATTGGACTTCGAACGGTGCTACCGGGCCGTGGACAGCCGTGACCAGCGGTTCGACGGCTGGTTCTACACCGGCGTGACCTCGACCGGGATCTACTGCCGGCCGTCCTGCCCGGCGACGACGCCGAAGCGGCAGAACGTCCGGTTCTTCCCGTCCGCCGCCGCCGCGCAGGGCGCCGGGCTACGGGCCTGTCGCCGCTGCCGCCCCGACGCCGCCCCGGGCTCCCCGCAATGGGACGTCCGGGCCGACGTGGTCGGGCGGGCGATGCGGCTGATCGCCGACGGGGTGGTCGACCGGGACGGGGTGCCGGGGCTGGCGGCCCGGCTCGGCTACACCGAGCGGCACCTGCACCGGATGCTCCGCGCCGAGCTGGGTGCCGGGCCACTCGCGTTGGCCCGCGCCCAGCGCGCCCAGACCGCCCGGATCCTCATCGAGACCACCGGCCTGGGCATGGCGGAGATCGCGTTCGCCGCCGGGTTCGGCAGCGTCCGGCAGTTCAACGACACGGTCCGCGAGGTGTACGCGGCCGCCCCGTCCGAGCTGCGGGTCAGCCGGGGCGGGCGGCCCGCGAACGGCGGGGCGGGCACCATCACGCTCCGGCTGGCGTACCGGCCGCCCTTGCACGCGGCAGCGCTGCTCGACTTCCTGGCGCTGCGGGCGTTGCCCGGCGTGGAGGAGGTCCGCGACGGGACGTACCGCCGGGGGTTGCGGCTGCCGCACGGACCCGGCGAGGTCGCCCTGACCCCGGCCGACGGCCACGTGTCCGCCACCCTGCGCCTGGCCGACATGCGCGACCTGGCCCCCGCGGTCGCCCGCTGCCGGCGCCTGCTCGACCTCGACGCCGATCCCATTGCCATCGACGACACCCTCGCCCACGACCCCACCCTGGCCCCGGCGGTGACGGCCGAACCCGGCGTCCGCCTCCCCCACGCCGTCGACGGCTTCGAGATGGCGCTGCGCGCCATCACCACCCAACAGGTCTCCCTCCAGTCGGCCCGCACCACCCTCACCCACCTCCTCCAGGCCGCCACCCCCACCCCGACCGGCCTCGATGATCATGAAGTTGTCGCCAACGGACACGGCGTGTCGGGACAACAACTTCATGATCGACGCGAGCGGGAGCACGGACCGGGGGCGGGGCTGCGGGGGTTTGTCACGGCGGGGGAGGTGCTGGGGTTGGCGGACGGGGCTTTTCGGATGCCGGGGGCGCGGCGGGAGACGATCCGGGCGTTGGCGCGGGCGGTGGCCGAGGGGGAGGTCAGTCTTGATCCGGGTGGGGACCGGGAGGAGACCGTGCGGCGGTTGTGCGCGCTGCCGGGGATCGGGGCGTGGACGGCCGGCTACGTCGCCATGCGGGCGCTCGGCGACCCGGACGTCTTCCTCCCCACCGACCTCGCCGTCCGCCGGGGCGCGGCCGCGCTCGGCCTGCCCACCGAACCGAAGACCCTCGACGCGTACGCCGACCGCTGGCGCCCCTGGCGGTCGTACGCGGTGATCCGACTCTGGAGAGCAGCATGACCACACTGGACAACAGCGTCATCGACACCCCCGCCGGCCCGCTGAGCATCCTGACCGACCCCGACGGGGCGGTCCGGGCGGCCGGTTTCACCGCCAACCCGGTCAGCCTGCTGCCGCTGACCCACCCGAGCCTCCGCGGCGACCTGCGGGACCGGCCGGACCTCGGCCCGGTGACCGTGGCCGTCCGCTCCTACCTGGACGGTGACCTGACCGCGATCGACGCGGTGCCGGTGCGGCAGCACAGCGGGGGCGCGTTCATGACCCACGCCTGGCAGGTGCTCCGCGAGGTGAAGCCGGGCGAGCCGGTGACGTACACCGGTTTCGCCGAGCTGGCCGGCCGCCCGACGGCGGTCCGTGCCGCCGCGGCCGCCTGCGCCCGCAACGCCGCCGCGCTCTTCGTCCCCTGCCACCGGGTGCTGCGCACCGACGGGACGCTCGGCGGCTACCGCTGGGGGTTGGACGTGAAGACGTGGCTTCTCGGGCATGAGCGGCAGCTGACGGCAAGCTGACAGCGGCATCGCTCCCATTTGACGCTACCGTCAGGTAGTGCCTGCGCAGAGCGACGGCGACCCGGCGGCCCGGGACGGCGCCGGCCGGCACCCGCTGCACAACCTCTGGCGGCTGCGCCCCTACCTGCGCCCGTACGCGGTGGAGTTCGCCTGGCTGCTGGTCGCGGCGCTGGCGGCCACCGCAGCCAGCCTGGCCGTACCGCTGGTGGTGCAGCGGGTGCTGGACGGGCCGGTCGCCCGGCACGACGCGGCCGGGCTGTTCCGACTCGGCCTCCTCGCCGTCGGCCTCGGCCTGGCCGAGGCCGTGCTGATCTTCATCCGGCGGTGGACCCAGTCTTCCTCCTCAGTCGGCATGGAGGCGGCCATCCGCGCCGACATCTACGCCCACCTGCAGCGCCTTCCGGCCGGCTTCCACGACCGGTGGCAGTCCGGCCAGCTGCTCTCCCGGATCACCAGCGACCTGTCGGTGATCCGCCGGTTCCTCTCCTTCGGCCTGCTCTTCCTGGTCCTCAACCTGGTCACCTACCTGGCCGTGGTGGTGCTGCTGGTCCGCCTGCACCCGGCGCTGGGGCTGCTGGTGGCGGCCAGCGCGGTGCCGCTGTTCCTGATCAGCCGCCGGTTCGCCCGGCACTACCACGCCGCCTCCCGGCGCATGCAGGACCAGCAGGGCGACGTGGCCACGCTGGTCGAGGAGACCGCGCAGGGGCTGCGCACCATGCGGGCGTACGGCCGGGGACCCGAACTGGCCGCCCGGTTCGCCGGCGGCGCCCGCGCGCTGCACGACACCGGCGTCGGCAAGGCCCGGCTGCTGGCCCGCACCTCGGCGCAGTTCGACCTGGTCCCCAACCTGAACCTCGGGGTGGTGCTGGTCGCCGGCACGGCCGCCGCCGCCCGCGGGGCGCTCAGCATCGGCGAGCTGGTCGCCTTCGTCAGCCTCCAACTGATGCTGACCTGGCCGGTGCAGTCGCTCGGCTGGATCATCGCCAACGGGCAGGAGGCGGCGACCGCGGCCGACCGGATCCAGGAGGTGCTGGACACCCCGCCGACCATCGTGGACGCCCCGCACGCGACCACCCTGGACCGGACGCGGGTGCGCGGCCGGCTGCGCTTCGAGGGAGTCTCGTTCCGCTACCCGGGCTGCGCGGCGCCGGTGCTGCGGGAGGTCGACCTCACCGTCGAGCCGGGCGAGACCCTGGCCCTGGTCGGCGCCACCGGCTGCGGCAAGAGCACGCTGCTCTCCCTGGTCCCCCGGCTGCACGAGGTGACCGGCGGGCGGATCACCCTGGACGGCCGCGACCTGCGGGACCTACGGCTCGCCTCGCTGCGCCGGCTGGTCGGGGTGGCCTTCGAGGAGCCGACGCTCTTCTCCATGTCCGTCTGGGAGAACCTGACCCTCGGCCGGCCGGACGCCGACGACGAGGAGGTCCGGGCGGCGCTCGCCCTGGCCCAGGCCGAGTTCGCGTACGACCTGCCGTGGGGGCTCGCCACCCGGGTCGGCGAGCAGGGGCTGTCCCTCTCCGGCGGGCAGCGGCAGCGGCTGGCGCTGGCCCGGGCGGTCGTCGGCCGTCCGGCGCTGCTCGTGCTGGACGACCCGCTCTCCGCCCTCGACGTGCACACCGAGGCACTGGTCGAGGCGGCGCTGCGCCGGGTCCTGCGGGACACCACCGCGCTGCTGGTGGTGCACCGCCCGTCGACCGTGGCGCTCGCCGACCGGGTCGCCCTGCTCGACGACGGCCGGATCGTCGCCGTCGGCACCCACTCCGAGCTGCTGGCCACCGTGCCGGCGTACCGGGCGGTGCTGTCGGCCGGGCCGGTCCAGCGGCACGACGACGCCGGCCTGGTGCGCTCGTGACGGAAGCGCCGGACGGATCACCACGGGTCCCCCGGCCGAGGCGCGCGCCGGACGACGACCTCGACCTGACCCGGTGGCGTGGGCGGGCCACCGACCCGGACGCCGACCGCAGCCGGGCCGAGGACGCCACGCCGGAGGCCGTCGCCCGGCTCCGGGCCCGCAGCCGGGCCCTGCTCGGGCAGCTCCTGCGCCCGCACCGGCGGCGGCTCGGGCTGGCCGTGGCGCTGCTGCTGGCCCAGAACGCCGCCGCGATGGCCGGCCCGTACCTGGTCATGCTCGGCATCGACCGGGCCATCGGGCCGCTGCGGGCCGGCGACCCGGGACCGCTGGTCGCCGTCGCCGCCGCGTTCGCCACCGCCAGCGTCACCGAGTACGCGGCCCGGCGCGGCTTCCTCACCCTCACCGCCCGGATCGGCCAGGCCGTCCTGCTCGACCTGCGCCAGCGGGTCTACGGCCACTTCCTCCGCCTGGACGTCGGCTTCCACGAGCGGTACACCTCCGGCCGGATGGTCTCCCGGCTGACCAGCGACCTCGACTCGATCGCCGAGCTGGTCGACGGCGGGATCGACAACCTGGTGGTGGCCGCCCTGTCGGTGCTGTCGGTCGCCGGCATCCTGCTCTGGCTGGACCTGCCGCTGGCCGCGGCGACCCTGCTCGCCTTCCCGTTCCTGTTCTGGCTGTCCCGCTGGTTCGCCCGGGCCTCCGCCGGGGCGTACCGGCGGACCCGGGAGGCGGTCGCGCTGGTCATCGTGCACTTCGTCGAGTCGCTGCGGGGCATCCGGGCGGTGCAGGCGTACCGGCGGGAGCGGCGCAACCAGCGGATCTTCGCCGCGGTGAACGACGACTACCGGCAGGCCAGCCTGCGCGCCTTCCGGCTGATCGCGGTCTACTCGCCGGGGATCAAGGTGATCGGCAACCTGACCGTGGCGGTGGTGCTGGGCTACGGCGGCTGGCGGGTGCTGGGCGGCCGGACCGAGGTGGGCGTGCTCGCCGCGTTCCTGCTCTACCTGCGTCGGTTCTTCGAGCCGATGCAGGAGCTGAGCCAGTTCTACAACTCGCTCCAGTCGGCCACCGCCGCACTGGAGAAGCTGGCCGGGGTGCTCGACGAGCGGCCCGCGGTGGCCGAGCCGGAACGGCCGGTGTCGCTGCCCACCGGGCCGGGCCGGGGCACCCTGGTCTTCCGCTCGGTCTCCTTCGGGTACCGGCCGGACACGCCGATCCTGTCCGAGCTGGAGCTGACCGTGCCGGCCGGGCAGACCGTCGCGCTGATCGGCCCGACCGGCGCCGGCAAGTCGACCATCGCCAAGCTGCTGGCCCGGTTCCACGACCCGACCGCCGGCGCGGTCACCCTGGACGGGGTGGACCTGCGGGACCTGGCCGACGCCGAGCTGCGCCGGGCGGTGGTGCTGGTCACCCAGGAGAACCACCTGTTCAGCGGCTCGGTCGGGGAGAACATCCGGTTCGGCCGGCCGGGCGCGGACGACGCGGCGGTGGAGGCCGCCGCCCGGGCCATCGGCGCGCACGACTTCATCGCCGCGCTCCCCGACGGGTACGCCACCGAGGTGCACCGGCGCGGCGGCCGGCTTTCCGCCGGGCAGCGCCAGCTGGTCGCGTTCGCCCGGGCGTTCCTCGCCGACCCGCGGGTGCTGATCCTGGACGAGGCGACCTCGTCGCTGGACGTGCCGACCGAGCGGCTGGTGCAGCGGGCGCTCGGCAGCATCCTGCGGGACCGGACCGCGCTGGTGATCGCGCACCGGCTTTCCACCGTGGAGATCGCCGACCGGGTGCTGGTGCTCGACGGCGGCCGGATCGTGGAGGACGGCCCCCCGGCCGAGCTGGCCGCCGCCGGTGGCCGGTACGCCGCCCTGCACCGCCAGTGGCGGGACTCGCTGATCTGAGCCCGGCGGCGCCCCGGCGACGCCGACTCTCGGTTAAGCCGTGGTCGTCCCGTCACCCGCTGCCTAGGATCGGCTGATGACCGATACGGCGAGGACGGCCCGCGCCGGCGTCCCCGAGCGTCCGACCCTGGACGGCCTCGAGGAGACCTGGGCGCGCCGCTGGCAGGAGGACGGCACGTACGCGTTCGACCGCGCGAAGGAGCGGGCGGACGTGTACGCGATCGACACCCCGCCGCCGACGGTATCCGGCGAGCTGCACATGGGACACGTCTTCTCGTACACGCACACCGACACGGTGGCCCGGTTCCAGCGGATGCGCGGCCGGACGGTCTTCTACCCCATGGGCTGGGACGACAACGGCCTGCCCACCGAACGCCGGGCACAGAACGTGTACGGGGTGCGCCCCGACACCGCCCTGCCGTACGACCCGTCCTGGGTGCCGCCCGCCGCCCCGGTCAGCGAGGCGGCCCGGAAGAACCCGACCTCGATCTCCCGGCGCAACTTCATCGAGCTGTGCGAGCAGCTGACCGCCTCCGACGAGCGGGTCTTCGAGGCGCTGTGGCGGCGGCTCGGGCTGTCGGTGGACTGGTCGCTGACGTACACCACGATCGGGCGGCTGGCCCGGCTCACCAGCCAGCGCGCGTTCCTGCGGAACCTGGCCCGGGGCGAGGCGTACCAGGCGGAGGCGCCGACGCTGTGGGACGTCGGCTTCGCCACCGCGGTCGCGCAGGCGGAGCTGGAGGACCGGGAGCGGCCCGGGGCGTACCACCGGCTGCGGTTCACCGGGCCGGGCGGGCGGGAGGTGCTGATCGACACCACCCGGCCGGAGCTGCTGCCGGCCTGCGTGGCGCTGGTCTGCCACCCCGACGACGAGCGCTACGCCGACCTGGTCGGGCAGTCGGCGCGTACCCCGATCTTCGGGGTCGAGGTGCCGGTGCGCGCGCACCCGCTGGCGGACCCGGCCAAGGGGACCGGCATCGCGATGGTCTGCACGTTCGGTGACCTGACCGACGTGACCTGGTGGCGGGAGCTGGACCTGGCGACCCGGGTGGTGATCGGGCGGGACGGCCGGCTGCTGCCCGAGCCGCCGGCCGGCGTGCCGGCGGACCCGTACGCGGCGCTGGCCGGGCAGACCGTCAACGGCGCCCGCCGGACGCTGGTGGGGATGCTGGCCGACGCGGGCGACCTGGTCGGCGAGGCGCGCGAGATCACCCACCCGGTGAAGTTCTACGAGAAGGGCGACCGCCCACTGGAGATCGTCTCGACCCGGCAGTGGTACCTGCGCAACGGCGGCCGGGAGCCGCGGCTGCGGGAGGAGCTGCTGGCCCGCGGCGCCGAGCTGCGCTGGGTGCCCGAGCACATGAAACACCGGTACGACCACTGGGTGGGCGGGCTGAACGGCGACTGGCTGGTCAGCCGGCAGCGCTTCTTCGGGGTGCCGGTGCCGGTGTGGTACCGGCTCGACGACGCTGGCGAGCCGGACTGGGGCCAGCCTCTCACACCGGACGAGGCGCTGCTGCCGATCGACCCGTCCAGCGACGCCCCGGCCGGTTTCGACGAGTCGCAGCGCGGCGTCCCGGGCGGTTTCGTCGGCGACCCGGACGTGCTGGACACCTGGGCGACCTCGTCGCTGACCCCGCAGATCGTCGGCGGTTGGGAGACCGACCCGGACCTGTTCCGCCGGGTCTTCCCGATGGACCTGCGCCCGCAGGGCCAGGAGATCATCCGGACCTGGCTCTTCGCCACGGTGGTCCGGTCCCATCTGGAGCACGGCGTGCTGCCCTGGCGGGACGCGGTGCTCTCCGGCTGGATCCTCGACCCGGACCGGAAGAAGATGTCCAAGTCCAAGGGGAACGTGACCACCCCGGTGGGGCTGCTGGCGGAGCACGGCTCCGACGCCGTCCGGTACTGGGCGGCCAACGGCAAGCCCGGCATGGACCTGGCCTTCGACGCCGCCCAGATCAAGGTGGGCCGGCGGCTGGCCACCAAGCTGCTCAACGCGTCCCGGTTCGCCTTCGGGCTGGGTGCCGCGGACGCGCTGCGCGCCGCGGCGACCGAGCCGCTGGACACCGCCATGCTCGCCGAGCTCTCCGGCGTGGTCGGGGCGGCGACGGCGGCCTTCGACTCGTACGACCAGACCGCCGCCCTGATGGCGACGGAGGCGTTCTTCTGGCGGTTCTGCGACGACTACATCGAACTGGTGAAGGAGCGCGCCTACGGCACCGGGCCGGGGGCCGACTCGGCCCGGGCGGCGCTCGCCACCGCGCTCTCGGTGCAGTTGCGGCTCTTCGCGCCGGTGCTGCCCTTCGTCACCGAGGAGGTCTGGTCGTGGTGGCGGTACGGCTCGGTGCACCGGTCGACCTGGCCGACGACGTACGAGGTGGGTCGGGCCGTCCAGGCCCCCGGTGACCCGGAGCTGCTGCGGCTGGCCTCCGACGCGCTCAGCCAGGTGCGCCGGGCCAAGTCGGAGCGGAAACTGTCGATGAAGGCGGAGGTGCCGCTGGCCGAGGCGCTCGGCCCGGCCGCCCTGTTGGAACGGCTGGCGCTGGTCGCCGACGACCTCCGCGCGGCCGGTCGGATCGCCAAACTCGACCTGCTCCCCGACCGCGCCCCGGAACTCGTCATCGCCTGCGCCTTCTGAGGCGCGTCGCCCGCGCCCCGTTTCCCGGGGCGCGGGCGACCCGGGTCAGCTCGTCTCGCCGGCCACCGAGAACGAGCGGAGCCGGTCGATCGCCAGGACGGTGAAGCCGACGCTGACCAGGGCGGTGAGCACGCCGGCGACCGGGACGGAGACCGTGGTGGAGAGCAGCTCCGTCGGGGCCATCCGGTCGGCGAGGGCGATCACCCACTGCTGGATCGAGAGCACCTTCGTGCCGCTGACGAAATTGCCGAGCAGCCCCTCCCAGATCAGCACGTAGACCAGCCCGAGCAGGACCGGCCGCCGGGTGACCAGGCTGAGCGCCAGGAACAGCGCCGAGTACGCCAGCGCGCCGAGCGCCGAGGCGGCGGCGAGCGCCAGGCCGAGGCGTACCGAATCGGCCAGCACGCCCGCGACGTAGAGCGGCACGGCGACGGTGGCCGCGCTGACCCCGACGGCCACCGCCAGCTTCGGCAGCACGATCTGCCAGCGGGGCAGCGGCTTGGTGAGGATGTGCACCACCGTCCCGTCGTCGATCTCGGCGCCGAGCACGCCGGTGCCGACGATCAGCGCCACCACCGGCAGCACCACGGCCAGGCCGAGACCGACCAGCACCGGCGGCCCCCACTGGCCCGGGTCCACCCCCAGCGACCGGCAGAGCACCGCCAACGCCACCAGCACGAGCGGCAGGGGCAGCAGCATCAGGAACCGGCGGCGGCCGAAGAGCCCGCGCGCGGTGATCCAGGAAACGGTCGACATCAGGCCTCCACCAGGTAGGAGAAGACGCTCTCCAGGGACTCGTCCTCGGGGGTCAACTGCCGGACCCGGACGCCGTGGGCGAGCGCGATCTTCGGCAGTGCCCGGGTGAAGGCGCCATAGTCACCCGCCCGCACGGTCAGGCCGGCCCGGTCCAGTTCGACGCCGGTGACCGAGACCTCGGCCATCAGCGCCACGGCCAGCGCCCGGTCGTCGGTGGAGCGGACCGCGAACACGTGCGGCCGGTTGGTCATCAGCCGGCGGATGGTGCGGAAGTCGCCGGAGGCGGCGAGCCGGCCGGCCACCATCACCTGGACGGTGCCGGAAACCTGCTCGACCTCCTCCAGGATGTGCGAGCTGAACAGGATGGTCCGGCCGGCGTCGCCCAGGTGGTGCAGCAGCTGCATCATGTGCAGCCGCTGGCGCGGGTCCATCCCGTTGAACGGCTCGTCGAGCAGCAGCACCTGCGGGTCGTGCACCAGCGCCGCGGCGACCCGGGTGCGCTGCCGCATGCCCTTGGAGTACGTGCCGATCCGCCGGTCCTGCGCGTCGGCCATCTCGACCAGGGCGATCGCCCGCCGGGCCGCCGCCTCCGGGTCGGGCAGCCGGTGCAGCTTGGCGCTGGCCAGCACGAACTCGTACGCGGTGAGGAAGGAGTGCACCGCCTCCCGCTCGCTGACCAGACCCAGCCGGCGGTAGACGCCCGGGTTGCGCCAGGTCGGCTCCCCGTCCAGGGTCACCGCGCCCCGCGAGGGGGCGAGGAACCCGGCCATCATGTGCAGCAGGGTGGTCTTGCCGGCCCCGTTCGGGCCGAGCAGGCCGGTCACCCCCGGGCCGAGCCGCATGGTGACATCGTTGACCGCCACCACGTTGCCGTACCAGCGGGACACTCCGGCCAGGTCAAGGGTGCTGGTGGTGACGGCCGGCGGCGCGCCGGCGCTGAGCGTGGTCATCGGGCGGCCACCTTCCGGTATCGCAGCAACAGCAGGGCGACGCAGGCGGCGACCAGCAGGACGGCGGCCACCCCGTAGACGGGGCCGAAGCCACCGATCGGGACGCCGCCGCCCCGGCCCTCGGGCACCAGCAGGTCACCGAGCGCCCAGGTGCCCACCCCGCCGACGAGCGTCGAGGGCGACGCGAGGAAGGCCAGCTCGTTGATCGTCCGGGACGGCAGGATCGACAGCGTCCCGACGATCGGGGTGGTCATCAGGAAGACCGCCACGATCCCGCCGGCGGCGAAGGCGCGCTTGCCGGTGAGCGAGGCGACCAGCAGCCCGATCGAGGCGAAGACCGCCGCCCACAGCCCGGCGTAGAGCAGGCCGGGCAGCAGGTCGAGCAGCTCGTCCCAGACCCCGCGCATGCCCTTGTCGGTGATGAACGCGGCGCCGAGGAACATCACCAGCTGCGGCCCGCCGAGCAGCAGCCAGATCGCGCTGACCAGGGCCAGCAGCTTGGCCAGCGGGTAGTCGTCGCGGGGCAGCGGCCGGGAGAAGTACAGCGGCAGCACGCCGCTGCGCAGATCCCGGGAGACCAGCTCGGGGGCGGCCACCGCGACGAAGAAGATGACCAGCCAGCTCATCGAGTCGGCGAACTGGGCGTACGTCATCACCACCTCGCCGATCTGGCTGCGGACCGCGGTGATCCCGGCGGCGACCAGGGTGACGATGCCGACCACCAGCCAGGGGAAGATCTTCGCCTTGGCGGTACGGCCCAACCCGAAGACGGTCCGCAGGCCGTGCAGGTAGAGCGCGCCGAAGACGTGCCGGCGGCCCAGTCGCGGGCCAATGTAGCGCTGGTAGCCGATGTCGTGGATGACACCGGTCGGCTCAGACATGGCTGGGCTCCCTCGTGGCGAAGAGTTCGGCCACCCGGTGCCGGCGCTGGTCCAGCCGGTGCAGCGGCAGGTCCAGCTCGGCGACCGCGCCGAGGATCAGGTCGTAGGTGGCGTCGTCGGCGAGCGGCACGAGCAGCAGCCGCCCCTCCCGGGCCACCGGGAGGTCGAGTGCGGCGAGCCGGGCCGCGAGGTCGTCGGTGCCCTCGCTGACCTCGACCGCGAGGACGTCGGTGGCCGACGTCATCGCGTCGATCCGGTCGGCGCGCAGCAGCCGGCCGCCGTCGATGGCGACCAGCGTGTCGCAGATCCGCTCCACCTCGCCGAGGAGGTGCGAGCAGACCAGCACGGAGATGCCGAACTCGGTGCCGATCCGGTGGATCAGGGCGAGCATGGCGTCCCGGCCGGCCGGGTCGAGACCGTTGGTCGGCTCGTCGAGGAGCAGCAGGTCCGGGTCGTGCACCAGGGCCTGGGCGAGCTTGACCCGCTGCTTCATGCCGGTGGAGTAGCCGCCGACCGGGCGGTAGCGCTCCTCGTAGAGGCCGACGTGACGCAGCGCCTCGGAGGCGCGTTCCCGGGCCACCGTCCGGGGCAGGCCGCTCATCCGGCCCAGGTGGGTGACCAGCTCGGCGGCGGAGAGGTCCGGCGGCAGGGCGTCGTGCTCGGGCATGTAGCCAACCCGGGCGCGGACCGCCGCCGGGTCGGTGGTCGGGTCCAGGCCGAGCACGGAGACCCGGCCGCTGGTGGGCGGGAGCAGGCCGAGCAGGATCTTGATCAGCGTGGACTTGCCGGCGCCGTTCGCGCCGACCAGACCGATGATCCCCGGCTCGACCGACACCGTGAGGTCGGCCAACGCGGTGACCCGACCTCCGTACGTCTTGGTCAGCGACTCGGTCGCTATCAGTGTCACGCCGCTCAGCCTAGGAACTCGACGCTCGTCGGGGCATCCGGCGCGCCCCTGATCCTGGCGTCCTCCCCCATTAGGGGTAAGCCTTCCGTACGGCGGTGGGGCGGGTTCCAGTCCTGGATGTCGGTTCTCAGCGAACGTTGCGGTACATCAAGATTCTTTTCGCAGAAGTTTCAGCATCCGCCCAGCATTTCAGTCGGTCTGGGCTTTGCCACTGCCTGAACCTCCGGCGCGACCGTTGCACCCAGCAAGCCGTCTACAAGCCGGCTCTCGCCACACTCCGTGCGCGATGACTAGCGAGCCCTGGTCGGCCCGCCCTGAATCGTTGAGCCGACCATGCGCCGGCTGTGAGCGTGGTATGAGCCCGTGGTGAGCGCGGGGTGCCATCTTCAACTGTGCTGTGTGGAAACCGAAAGTAGCCTCGCCAGGCTGATCCGAGAGTGCTGAGCCGGACTCGCGGGGGTGAAGGCGCCCGAAATCCTCGGCGGGAAGGCGGCAGCAGGCTAGCTTCGGTCAAAGACACCTAAACCGGGCGGCGCGGGCGTGAGCCAGGTCCGCCCCCGGTACCTCACGCGCCAGCCGAGGCGCACGACCACAGGGAAACAACCTACGAGCTGCAGGGGGTCAAACCTTGACTACTGCTGTCTTGCGGTCCGCAATAGCGGGGGCAATCCTGACGACGCTGGGGTTAAGCGTGGGTCTTATGACCGGCGTCGCCGAGGCAGGGCCACCCCGCAAACACCAGTGCACCAGCAACGTTTTCAACGGAGGGGACCAGAATTGGCAGGATCTAAACAAGCGCTACGACGTCAGCGAACGGATCATCGGCCCTCCTGCGCCCGGGTTCGACGATATAGCTGACCCCCCCGGTGGGCCTGGCTGCCGCACGGCGCTGGTCGGGGACCAGTGGGTCCGGGCCGTCCCGCCCTGGATCACGGCGACGGGCGGCGCCGAACAGCAAGCTTTCATCGACAACTTTAAGAGCGCCCGCTACGTGATCGACGCCGGGACCGCCCAAGAGCAGACCGTCACGGCGGGCCCAAAAATCTTGCAATCCGGGATGGTTCCCGGTGATGTAACCGTGCCGCCGGTCGGCGGGCTGCCCTACGTCGTACCCGTGTCTCCTGTCTTTCATCCGCTTCGCCCCGGCATTCACACCAGCACCCTCTTCGTGACCATGAACGAAAGGGTCTGCACCGGCCGCGGGCCCGCCCCGGGCCTTGGCACGGACTGTCTGGAGGCAGGCGAATCCGAGTACCCCATCATCAACAACGGGCCTTTCACAGTTTTGCCTGGTCCCCCGCCACCAACCCCCACCACCACAACCATGGGCGCGCGCTGAGCCAGGCGCGCAAGGGGCCGGGTATCCGCAACTCGGCTAGCCCACCCGTGAAGGGTCCCTCAGAACGAGCTGGTCCACGTCGATGTTCGCCGTAGCGGCCCCCTGCCACCCATGCCCGTCACCGATGCGGGCGACGTCAATGTCGCTCGGTGCGGCCTCGCGCCGTACGCGAAAAGGCCGCCGACCCCTCGCGGGGTCGGCGGCCTTCGCCGTCAGACCGGGGGTCAGCGCTGGTCGGCGGGGACGTAGTCCCGCTCGGCGTAGCCGGTGTAGATCTGTCGCGGGCGGCCGATCTTGGTCTCCGGTTCGCTGATCATCTGGCGCTACCCCGCGCCGGAGACCAGCAAGACCAGCGCAACGAGCGGCGGTATGCGTACTGAAGTGTCGAGTGGCGGAAAGGCCAGCAAGCAGCGCCACCAGGAGATGTCACTCCCCAGGTCAGAAGCTCGGCCACTGAAGTGTTCGGCGAGAACCGACACTGGAAGCTGGTCACCGACACCGAGGTCCGGATCTGCAGCTCTGGCTGACCGACCAGCCGGTCCGCACCGCGCCGTCCGGGTGGAAGGAACTCGACGACGGCCACCGGGTCGAACTGGGCCCGCTCAAGGGCAACCGGGGCGACCAGGCGTACGACCTCCCGGCCGGCACCGACCCGACCGGGCTGACCAGCGTGTCGATCTGGTACGAACGTTCGCGGTGTCGTTCGGCGCGGCCCCGCTCACCCCCGCCGGCTGAGCCCGACGGCCGCGGTCGGCCGCCGCCCCAACGGCCGGTGGCCGGCAGGTGGAGTGGCGCTCTCGACCGATCGCCGGTGGGCTGCGAAACTGTGTGCCGGCCGGTGAGTTGGGGGTTAGATGAGCAACGGGTGGGTGCTGCCCGAGGACGTGCTGCGGGATGCTCCGGCGTACGCGCCACGCACCAGTGAACTGGCCGATCTCGAGTTGCTGCTGACCGGGGCGTACACCCCGTTGGCCGGCTTCATGACCCGCGCCGACCTGGCCTCGCTGAGCCGGCGCGGCCGGCTCGCCGACGGGACGCCCTGGCCGGTGTCGGTGACCCTGCAGGTGCCGGCCGCGCTGGCCGACGGCCTGGTGCTGGACGACCCGCTGCGCCGGGCGCTGGTGCTCACCGACGGCGAGGGCGCCCCGGTGGCCGCGATGGACGTGACCGACGTCTGGCCGGTGCGGGACGGCGCGGTGGGCGTGGGCGGCGCGGTGCGCCGGCTCGGCGACGGCGGGCACGGGCCGTTCCAGCGGCTGCGCCGCGGCCCGGACGAGGTCAAGGGGCTGCTGCCCCCGGGCCGGGTGCTCGGGGTCTTCGCGGACCGTCCGCTGCACCGGCCGCAGCTCGCCCAGATCGCGCACGCCGCCCGTACGCTCGGCGCGCACCTGCTGGTGCTGATCCCGGTGGGCGAGGAGGCGACCGGTGGGCTGCCGGCCGAGGCGCTGGTCCGCAGCGTCTTCGCCGCCCGGGACCGGATGCCCCCAGCCACCCTGGTGGCGGTGCCGCTGGTCCGGCGGCGCGACGAGGTCAGCGACGCGCTGTTGCGGGCCCGGGTCGCCGCCGCGTACGGGGTGACCCACCTGCTCTCCACCACCGACATGTTCTCCGGCGCGGGCCTGCGGGTGCTGGTCCCCCGCGAGCTGGCCTACGACAACCGGGACGGGCAGTGGCGCTGGCGGGAGGACATCCCGCCGCGCAACCGGCGGCTGGCGCTGACCCAGGAGGAGATCGACGACCTGCTGGACCGGGGCTTTCCGCTGCCCGAGTGGCACACCCCGCCGGCGGTGGCCAGGGAGCTGGTCCGGGCCCGCCCGCCGCGCCGGCACCGGGGCCTGGTGGTCTTCTTCACCGGGCTGTCCGGCTCCGGCAAGTCGACCATCGCCCGCGGCCTGGCGGACGCGCTGCGCGAGGGCGGCGACCGCACGATCACCCTGCTCGACGGGGACGTGGTGCGCCGGGAGCTCTCCGCCGGGCTGACCTTCAGCAAGGCCGACCGGGACCTCAACGTGCGCCGGATCGGCTGGGTGGCCGCGGAGATCGCCCGGCACCGGGGGGTGGGGATCTGCTGCCCGATCGCCCCGTACGCCGCCGCCCGTGCGACCGCCCGGGAGATGGCGCAGGCGGCCGGGGCGGGGTTCCTGCTGGTGCACGTCGCCACCCCGCTGGAGGTCTGCGAGCAGCGGGACCGCAAGGGCCTGTACGCCCGCGCCCGGGCCGGGCTGCTCACCGGGATGACCGGCATCGACGACCCGTACGAGGAGCCGACCGACGCCGAGCTGGTGGTCGACACCACCGAGATGACGATCGAGGAGGCGGTCCAGCTGGTGATGGACCACCTGACCGAGACTGGTTGGGTGGAGCCCCGCCTCCAGTCCGCCTGACCCCCGCCCCACCTACCGCCGCCCGTCCCCCGCCCCGGCCCGCTCTTCGAGCGGCCGGCGGGAGGCGGGCGGCGGTGTCGTCTCGCCCACCGTTTCCTTCCGTCGTGACCTTCTGCGCGCTAGTGTTCGTCTTTGTTGGAACACGTTCGACCGCGTGGACACGTGGTCACGGGACCCCGGAGGTACGGCGGATGCTGGCGCGGCAGCGGCAGACGGCCATCCTGGAGCGGGTCCGCAGCGCCGGCGGCGTGCGGGTCACCCAGCTGGCCGCCGAGTTCGGCGTCTCCGACATGACCATCCGGCGGGACCTGGAGACGCTCCACGAGCAGGGCCTCCTCGCCAAGGTGCACGGCGGTGCCACGCTGGCCGGACCGGGCTCCACCGACGAGCCCGGCTTCCACGCCAAGTCGGTCCGCCAGTCCGCGGAGAAAGGTGCGATCGCCGCCCGCGCCGCCGAACTGGTCCGCCCCGGCGCCGCGATCGCCCTGTCGGCCGGTACGACCACCGCCGAGCTGGCCCGCCGCCTGGTCGACGTGCCGGGGCTGACCGTGGTGACCAACTCGCTGCCGGTGGCCGAGATCCTGCACCTGGGCGGGCGGCCGGACCAGACGGTGGTGCTCACCGGCGGCGTCCGTACGCCCTCCGACGCGCTGGTCGGCCCGCTGGCCGTGGCCGCGATCGCCTCGCTCCACCTGGACCTGCTCTTCCTCGGCGTGCACGGGATCAGCGAACGGGCCGGCTTCACCACGCCGAACCTGATGGAGGCGGACACCGACCGGGCCCTGGTGACGGCCGCCGACGGGCTGGTCGTCCTCGCCGACCACACCAAGTGGGGCACGGTGGGGATCTCCTCCATCGTCGGCCTGGACGCCGCGGACGTGCTGGTCACCGACGACCGGCTGGCGCCGGAAGCACGACGGGTACTCGACGAGAAGGTGGGTGAGCTGGTGATCGTGCCGGGCACGGGGCGGCCCACGGAGGAGGCGGCGGAGTGAAGCGTACGCAGATCGAGCTCGCCGACGGCCGTGACCTGATCTACTTCGACGAGCGGGACGACGCGGTCCGCGACCAGCCGGACCAGCGCGACCTGCCCCCGCCGCCGCCCGCCTCCCAGCTGCGCTACGACCCGCTCACCGACGAATGGGTGGCCGTCGCGGTGCACCGGCAGACCCGCACCTTCCTGCCGCCGGCCGACCAGTGCCCGCTCTGCCCGTCGACCGCCGACCGGCTCAGCGAGATCCCCGCCCCCGCCTACGACGTGGCGGTCTTCGAGAACCGCTTCCCGTCGCTGAGCCAGCGGGTCGCCGAGGAGCCGGCGGAGATCACCCCGTTCACCCCGGTCCGGCCGGGGCGCGGCCGCTGCGAGGTGGTCTGCTTCACCGACGACCACAACGCCTCCTTCGCCAGCCTGCCGCCCCGCCGGGTGCGGACCGTGCTGGACGCGCTCGCCGACCGGACCACCGCGCTGGCCGAGCTGCCCGGGGTGGAGCAGATCTTCCCGTTCGAGAACCGGGGCGTGGAGATCGGCGTGACCCTGCACCACCCGCACGGCCAGATCTACGCGTACCCGTTCGTCACGCCGCGGACCCGGTCGATGCTGGCCGCCGCGCGGCGGCACGCCGAGCGGACCGGCGGCAACCTCTACGCCGACGTGCTCGCCGCCGAGCGGGCCGCCGGACAGCGGGTGGTGGCGAGCAACGAGCACTGGACGGCGTACGTCCCGGCGGCCGCCCGCTGGCCGTTCGAGGTGCACGTCGCCCCGCACCGGCCGGTGCCCGACATCCCGGCGCTCGACGACGCCGAGCGGGACGCCTTCGGGCCGCTCTACCTGGACGTGCTGCGCCGCTTCGACGGGCTGTTCGACCTGCCCATGCCGTACATCGCGGCCTGGCACCAGGCGCCGGTGCGGGTCGACCGCGAGCTGGGGCACCTGCACCTGCAGCTGTTCAGCATCCGCCGCGCCAAGGACAAGCTGAAGTACCTGGCCGGTTCGGAGTCCGGGATGGGCGTGTTCATCAACGACATCGCCCCCGAGCGCGCCGCCGAACTGCTCCGCGCCGCCTGACCGGCCGCCTGCCCCGGCGTGGGCCGGCGAACGGGTGTGGAACAGGGCGCGGGGGGCCCGGGACAGGGCCCCCCGCAGGGAAGGGACGGGCTGGCTGTGCGCGACAGCCGGGAAGGCTGGCTGATCGGCACTCGGGCCGCGAGGCGACCGCTGTCAACCTTCCTGGACGAGACTGGCATCACGTCCATTCAGGTCAACGACCCACCGACCCGCTGGTGACGCGCGCCCGGTCGGGCGACGCTGGGCCGCGATGCGGGGAAGCCCGCCGGCGGGTGCCGGCGGGCTTCCTCGGTGACGCGGTACGGAATCAGGCGTTGATCTTGCGCGCCAGGTTCTCGTCGAGCGCGTTCATGAACTCGTCGGTGGTCAGCCACGGGGCGTCCCGCGAGATGAGCAGCGCGAGGTCCTTGGTCATCTGGCCGCCCTCGACGGTGTCGACGATGACCTGCTCCAGGGTGTTGGCGAACTCGGTGACCGCCGGGGTGCCGTCCAGCTTGCCCCGGTGGGCCAGGCCCCGGGTCCAGGCGTAGATCGAGGCGATCGGGTTGGTGGAGGTCTTCTCGCCCTTCTGCCACTGCCGGTAGTGCCGGGTGACGGTGCCGTGCGCGGCCTCGGCCTCGACGGTGCGGCCGTCCGGGGAGAGCAGGACCGAGGTCATCAGGCCGAGCGAGCCGAAGCCCTGCGCGACGGTGTCGGACTGCACGTCACCGTCGTAGTTCTTGCAGGCCCAGACGTAGCCACCCTCCCACTTGAGCGCGGCGGCGACCATGTCGTCGATCAGCCGGTGCTCGTAGGTGATGCCGGCGGCGTCGAACTCGGCCTTGAACTCGTTCTCGAAGACCTCGGCGAAGATGTCCTTGAACCGGCCGTCGTACGCCTTGAGGATGGTGTTCTTGGTCGAGAGGTAGACCGGGTAGTTGCGGTCCAGGCCGTACCGGAAGGAGGCCCGGGCGAAGTCCCGGATCGACTCGTCGAAGTTGTACATGCCCATGGCGATGCCGGCGCCGGGGAAGTTGGCGACCTCCATCTCCATCGGGGCGCTGCCGTCGGCCGGGGTGTAGGTGATGGTCACCTTGCCCGGGCCGGGGACGACGAAGTCGGTGGCCTTGTACTGGTCGCCGTGGGCGTGCCGGCCGATGATGATCGGCTTGGTCCAGCCGGGGACCAGCCGCGGCACGTTGGACATGATGATCGGCTCGCGGAAGACGACGCCGCCGAGGATGTTGCGGATCGTGCCGTTCGGCGACCGCCACATCTTCTTCAGGCCGAACTCCTCGACCCGGGCCTCGTCCGGCGTGATGGTCGCGCACTTCACGCCGACGCCGTGCTCCTTGATGGCGTTGGCGGCGTCGACGGTGACCTGGTCGTCGGTCTCGTCGCGGTGCTGGATCGAGAGGTCGTAGTAGTGCAGGTCGACGTCGAGGTAGGGCAGGATCAGCTGCTCACGGATCTGCTTCCAGATGATCCGGGTCATCTCGTCGCCGTCGAGCTCCACGACCGGGTTGTTTACCTTGATCTTCGCCATCGACCGGCGCTCCTCTCGGGGGACACGTGCTCAAGCAGTACGAGCGTACTGGAAACCAGCCGGCACCCCCCAGCCGGCCTCGGCGGGCGGGAAAACCGGGCAGCCGGCGCGGGAGATCACTGGCACCATCGTCCGATGCCATTGAGCCGCACCCTCGGGTCTATCACGGTCACCGCGCTCACCGACGGCGAGGGGCCGTTCTTCCAGCCCCGCGCCGAGGCGTTCCCCGACGCCACGCCTGCGCAGTGGCGGGCGGCCGACCGGCGCGATCCGGCTTCGGTCACCGCGGACGGGCAGTGGTGGCTGCCGTTCCGCAGCTTCGCCCTGCGCGCCGGCGACGGGCCGGTCACCCTGGTCGACGCCGGGATCGGCCCGGCCGACTCCCCCGCCGCGAGCTGGGCGCCGGTGCCCGGCCGGCTGCCGGCCGAGCTGGCCGCCGCCGGCATCGACCCCGCCGACGTACGCACCGTGGTCCTCACCCACCTGCACAGCGACCACATCGGGTGGGCGGTGACCGGCACCCCCGGCCGGCCGCACTTCCCGAATGCGGACTACGTGGTGCAGCGGGCCGAGCTGGACGCGCTGGAGTTGTTCCACCCGGAGCTGCCGGCCCGGCTGGTCGGCCCGTTGCGCGCCGCCGGCCGGCTCCGGCTGCTCGACGGCGACACCCCACTGACCCCGGGGGTACGCGTGTTGAGCACGCCCGGCCATACCCCCGGCCACCAGTCGGTGCTGGTGGAGGCGACCGACGAGCGCCTGCTGCTCACCGGCGACCTGCTGGTGCACGCCGTGCAACTGGTCGACCCCACCCTCGCGTACGCCCACGAGGAGGACCCCGCCACCGCCCGCACCTCCCGCACGGCCCTGCTGCACACCCTCACCGCGACCCCCGGCCCCACCCTCCTCGCCACCCCCCACCTCGGCATCCCCTTCACCCCCCTGTGAGCCACCCCCACTGATCGCGCTCCGGATGACGCAACGGCGAAGGGGCACGCCGGCGGGTGCCGGCGTGCCCCTTCGGGGTTGGATCAGCTCACATGTTGGCGATGTCGGCCTGCTTGGCGCGGACGGCCTCGGCGGCGGCCTTGAGGCTGGCCAGCTCGTCGGCGTCCAGGTCGGTCTCGACGACCTTCTTGACGCCCTCGCGGCCGATCTGGGCCTCGACGCCCAGGTAGACGCCGGAGATGCCGTACTGCCCGTCGACCCAGGCGCAGACCGGCATGACCTCGCCGGAGTCCTCCGCGACGGCCTTGGCCATCCGGGCGGCGGCGGCCGACGGGGCGTAGTACGCCGAGCCGGTCTTCAGCAGCGCGACCACCTCGGCGCCACCGTTGCGGGTCTTGACGACGAGCTCCTCGATCTGCTCGGCCGGCATGACCTCACGCAGCGGCTTGCCGTCGACGGCGCTCTTCGAGGGCACCGGCACCATGGTGTCGCCGTGCGAGCCGAGGGTGAGGGTCTTGACCGACTTCACCGGTACGTTCAGCGCCTCGGCGACGAAGTTGGTGAACCGGGCGGTGTCCAGCATGCCGGCCTGGCCGAGCACGCGGTTCTTCGGGAACTGGGTGGCGAGCTGGGCCAGCGCGGTCATCTCGTCGAGCGGGTTGGAGACGACGATGACGACGGCGTTCGGGGCGTACTTGGCGACGTTCTCGGCGACCTGCCGGACGATCTTGGCGTTGGTCTCCAGCAGGTCCATCCGGCTCATGCCCGGCTTGCGGGGCAGACCGGCGGTGATGACGACGACGTCCGAGCCCTCGATGGCCTCGTAGCCCTCGCCGTTCGGGCCGGTGGTGGCGCCGACGACCTTGGTCTCGAAGCCCTCGACCGCGCGCGACTGGTTGAGGTCCAGCGCGAGACCCGCCGGCTTGCCCTCCACGATGTCGGTGATCACGACGGTGTCGAAGACGTCGTACTCGGCCAGGCGCTGTGCGGTGGTGGAGCCGTAGAAGCCGGCCCCGACGACAGTGACCTTCTTACCCATGGTCGTCCCACTCCCTGATACCAGTCGGTTTTCCGGACCGTATCAGCCATCCTGGCACCGATCGGGCCAGGGGCGGACGGTTATGACGCGCTTGGGCGGAACGACACACCACTCCGGCGCGGACCGGCCGCCGTCGGCGCACGACCGGCGGACGGCTCCCGCGCCAACGGCGGCGCGGTCGGATCAGTCGCGCTCGGCGCGCTCGACGACGTTGGTCAGCAGCATCGCCCGGGTCATCGGGCCGACGCCGCCGGGCATCGGCACCAGTGCGCCGGCGACCTCGGCCACCTCGGGATCCACGTCGCCGGTGTAGCGGCCCTTGCCGTCCGGGCCGATCACCCGGGTGATGCCGACGTCCACCACGGTGGCGCCCGGCGTGATCATGTCCGCGGTGAGCAGCCCCGGCACGCCGGCGGCGACGATGACGATGTCCGCCGCCCGGGTGTGCGCGGCGAGGTCCAGGGTGCCGGTGTGGCAGAGGGTCACCGTGGCGTTCTCGCTGCGCCGGGTGAGCAGCAGACCGAGCGGCCGGCCCACCGTGTTGCCCCGGCCGACCAGCGCGACCTTGGCGCCGCGCAGCGCCACGTCGTGCCGGCGGAGCAGCTCGACGATGCCGCGCGGGGTGCAGGGCAGCGGGCCGTCGTAGCCGAGCACGAGCCGGCCCAGGTTGACCGGGTGCAGGCCGTCGGCGTCCTTGTCCGGGTCGATCATCTCCAGCGCGCGCTGAGTGTCCAGGTGGGCCGGGAGCGGCAGCTGGACGATGTACCCGTGGCAGGCGGGGTCGGCGTTCAGCTCGGCGAGCACCTCGTCGACCTGGGACTGGGTGGCGTCGGCGGGCAGCTCCCGCCGGATCGAGGCGATGCCCACCTCGGCGCAGTCGCGGTGCTTGCCGTTGACGTACGCCTGGGAGCCGGGGTCGGCGCCGACCAGGACGGTGCCCAGCCCGGGGGTGATGCCGCGCTCCGCGAGCGCTTTGACCCGCACCCGCAGCTCGTCCTTGATCTCCGCCGCGGTCGCCTTGCCGTCCAGGATCGTCGCCGTCACGCCCTGATCGTCTCACGCGGGCCGGCCGACGGGCCGACGACGGCAAACGGTGACGATCCGTAACGTGTGTTTAGTCACTCACAGTGACGGCGTGTGGACCGCACCACATGATGGAATGGACAGGCGATCATGAAACACCCCAGAGCAGACGACCGTGACGCAACCTCGCGCCAGTTCCGAGACGGCGCGACAGGCGCGGCCGGACAATCGAAACGACGACTCTGGGCAGGCATTCTGCATCTCCTCCATAGCAGAGACGCGAGACGCCGACAAGGCCGGACCCCCCACTTCGTTACCCCTTCGCAACGCTCTCGTTGTCGAAGCCGCCTTCGACGACCTACCGTTGCCGATTGTTGCGCAGCGTCACCCAGCGTCGGGCCTGACTGCGCAGCGTGAGGAGATGAGGAGACTCAATGCGAGTTCGTAGGCTTGCTGCCTGGACCGCCCTCCCGCTCGCGGTGACCCTGGGCCTCGCGGCCTGCGGCAGCGGCGGAGGCAGCGGATCCGGCAGCAGCGACCCCAACGCGGCCGTCAGTATCCAGATCAGCGAGCCGCAGCACCTGGTTCCGTCGAACACCACCGAGACATCGGGTTCCCAGGTGCTCGCCGGCCTGTTCAGCCCGCTCGTCGACTACGACGCGAAGAACCAGCCGTACGAGGTGGCGGCCCAGTCGGTGACGTCGTCGGACAACAAGGTCTGGACGATCAAGCTGAAGGACGGCTTCACCTTCCACAACGGTGAGAAGGTCACGTCCGAGGACTACATCAACGCGTGGAACTACGGCGCGTACGCTCCCAACGGCCAGGGCGGCAGCTACTTCTTCGAGAAGATCGCCGGCTACCAGGACCTGCAGGGCGAGAAGCCGAAGGCCAAGACGATGTCCGGGCTGAAGAAGGTCGACGACCTCACCTTCACCGTGACGCTGTCCGAGCCGTACATCGACTTCAAGACGATGCTCGGCTACACCGCCTTCTACCCGCTGCCCGAGGCCGCGTTCTCCGCCCCGGGCGTGCTGAAGGACTCGTACGAGCAGGCGCCGATCGGTCAGGGCCCGTTCAAGATGAAGGGCACCTGGCAGCACGACGCCAAGATCGACGTCGAGCGGTACGACGCGTACCCGGGCGAGAAGCCCAAGGTCAAGGGCGTCGAGTTCCGGGTCTACCAGCAGCTCACCGCGGCCTACGCGGACGTGCAGGCGGACAACCTGGACGTCCTCCCGACGATCCCGACCGAGAACCTGAGCACCGCGCCGACCGACCTCGGTGACCGGTACCAGACCAGCCCGATGTCGTCGTTCCAGTTCCTCGCGTTCCCGACGTTCGACAAGGACTACAGCAACCCGGACGTGCGCAAGGCCATCTCGATGGCGATCGACCGGGACGAGATCACCAAGTCGATCTTCAAGGGTTCGCAGCAGCCGGCCCGTTCGTTCGTCTCGCCGGTGCTGCCGGGCTACCGGGACAACACCGCGGGCGCTGCCGGGGAGTTCAACCCGGCCGAGGCCAAGAAGCTGTACCAGGCCGCGGGCGGCCCCTCCAAGATCACGATCTCCTACAACGGCGACGGTGGCCACAAGGACTGGGTCGACGCCACCTGCAACCAGCTCAAGGCCAACCTGGGCGTGGACTGCGTGGGCTCCGCCGAGCCGAAGTTCGCCGACCTGCTGACCAAGGTCGAGAAGAAGCAGCCGGTGGGTCTGTTCCGGATGGGCTGGGTGATGGACTACCCGTCGATGGAGGACTACCTCGGCCCGCTGTACAGCACCAACGGCTCGTCGAACTACTACGGCTACAGCAACCCGGAGTTCGACAAGCTGGTCAAGGAGGGTTCGGCCGCCAAGACGCAGGACGAGGCGATCGCCAAGTACCAGCAGGCGGAGGACATCCTGGCCAAGGACATGCCGGTGATCCCGCTCCGCTTCGGCGAGAACGTGTTCGGCCACTCGTCCAAGGTCAAGAACGTCGAGATGGACCTGTTCCAGCGGGTCAACCTCGTCAAGATCGAAGCGGCCAGCTGAGCTGACCATGGTGCGGGCCACCCGGGCGACGACGCCCGGGTGGCCCGAACCGCGCTACCCGGCCCTGGCGGCACGCCCGGCGTCGGTGGCGGCGCCGGCCTCCCCCGGGCCGGACGGCATGCGCTTCGGACATTTCCGGTACGACCAGAGATGCCGTCCTGCGACCCTTTCGCATTTTTCCGGAGAGACTGCTAAGCATGTTCCGCTACATCTTGCGGCGCCTACTGCAGATGGTCCTCGCGTTCTTCGGGACCACCCTGATCGTCTACGCGCTGATGTTCGCCGGCCAGGGCGACCCCATCCAGGCCCTCGCGGGCGAACGACCGGTGACGGCGGCCCAGCGGGCATACCTGACCGAGAAGTACCACCTGGACGCCACCGGCGTCGGCGGCTTCTTCTACCGCTACTTCGACTACGTCAAGAGCCTGCTCCAGGGTGACCTCGGCCAGTCGCTGACCGGCCGCCAGATCGGCGACATCCTTCAGGCGGCCTGGCCGATCACCGTGCAGCTCGCGCTCATCGCGCTCGCCGTGGCGATCATCTTCGGGGTCACCGCCGGAGTCGTCGCCGGCATCCGCCGGGCCAGCATCTTCGACAACTCGACGCTGGTGCTGACCCTGCTCGTGCTGGGCATCCCGACCATCGTGCTGGCGCCGCTCGCGCAGTACTTCCTGGGCGTCAAGTGGCAGCTCTTCCCGCCCACCGCCGGCGCCGAGCCGACGTTCTACGCGCTGCTGCTGCCGGGCATCGTGCTCGGCTCGCTGTCGCTGGCCACCGCGCTGCGGCTGACCCGTACCTCGGTGGCGGAGAACCTGCGTGCCGACTACGTCCGGACCGCCCGATCCAAGGGCCTGGTCAAGCGGCGCATCGTCAGCGTCCACGTGCTGCGCAACTCGCTCATCCCGGTGGTCACCTTCCTCGGTGTCGAGCTGGGCAACCTGATGAGCGGCGCGATCATCACCGAGGGCGTCTTCAACATCCCCGGTGTGGGCTTCAACCTCTTCCGCGGCATCCGCACCGAGGACGGGCCACTGGTGGTGGGCATCGTCAGCGTGCTCGTCGTGGTCTACCTGGTCTCGAACCTGGTGGTGGACGTCCTGTACGCCGTACTCGACCCGAGGATCCGCTATGAGTGATTTTGAGACGGTGGCGGCGACCGAGAATCAGGCCGCCCGCCGGGGCCCCTCCGGCGAGCCGGGCGCGCCCAACCAGGTCGGCGCGCCGCACAAGCCGCGCAGCCTGGCCGGCGACGCCTGGCGCGACCTGCGGCGCAACCCGATCTTCTGGATCTCGCTGGCACTGGTGGTCATCTTCACCCTGATGGCCGTGATCCCCGGCGTGTTCACCACGAACGACCCGCGCGACTGTCTGCTCTCCCGGCAGCACGCCGGGCCGTCCGGCGGGGCCATCTTCGGGTACGACTTCCAGGGCTGCGACACGTACTCCCGCGCGGTCTACGGCACCCGTGCCTCACTGCTGGTCGGCGCGCTCGCCGCGCTGGGCACCGGGGTGATCGCGCTGGTGGTCGGCATGGTGGCCGGCTACTTCGGCCGCTGGATCGACGCGGTGCTGTCCCGCGTGATCGACGTGGTGCTCGGCATCCCGCTGCTGCTGGCCGCGATCGTGCTGCTCAAGCGGGTCGGCAACGCCAGCCCGACGGTCCGGATCACCGCGGTGATCTTCGTGCTGGCCATCCTCGGCTGGACCACGGCCGCCCGGGTGGTGCGCTCCTCGGTCATCACCGCGAAGGAGCAGGACTACGTCGCGGCGGCCCGGATGCTCGGCGCCGGCCACGGCCGGATCATGTGGCGGCACATCCTGCCGAACTCGCTGGCCCCGGCCATCGTGGTGCTGACCATCGCGCTCGGCTCGTTCATCGCCGCCGAGGCGACGCTCTCCTTCCTGGGCATCGGTCTCAAGGCGCCGACGATCTCGTGGGGCCAGGACATCGACACCGGCCGGATCCACATGCGGGAGTCGGCGACGCCGCTGATCGTCCCGTCGACCTTCCTCGCGCTGACCGTGCTGGCGTTCATCATGCTCGGCGACGCGATCCGTGACGCCTTCGACCCGAAGCTGCGGTGAGTTCATGACTCAATCTGCCGTCCACCCCACGCCGGCCTCCCCGACCCCGCCCGGCGGTCACCTGCTCGAGGTACGCGACCTGCACGTCGAGTTCCGCACCCACGAGGGCGTGGCCCGGGTGATCAACGGGGTCTCGTACCACCTGGACGCCGGCGAGACGCTGGCCGTGCTCGGCGAGTCCGGCTCCGGCAAGTCGGTGACCGCCCAGGCGATCATGGGCATCCTGGACACTCCCCCGGCGCACATCCGCTCCGGCCGGATCCTCTACCAGGGCCGGGACCTGCTGACCCAGCCGGAGGAGCAGCGCCGGCAGGTGCGCGGCAAGGAGATCGCGATGATCTTCCAGGACGCGCTCTCCGCGCTGAACCCGGTCTTCCCGGTCGGCTGGCAGATCGGCGAGACGCTGCGCCACCGCGAGGGGATGTCCCGGGCCGCCGCCCGCCGGCGGGCCGTCGAGCTGATGGACCTGGTGAAGATCCCGGCCGCGGCGCGGCGGATCGGCGACTACCCGCACCAGTTCTCCGGCGGCATGCGGCAGCGCGTCATGATCGCGATGGCGCTGGCGCTGGACCCCAAGGTGCTGATCGCCGACGAGCCGACCACGGCGCTCGACGTCACCGTGCAGGCCCAGATCATGGACCTGCTGGCCGACCTGCGCCGCGACCTCAACATGGCGATGATCCTGATCACCCACGACCTCGGCGTGGTCGCCGGCGTCGCGGACCGGATCGCGGTCATGTACGCCGGCCGGATCGTCGAGCACGCCGACGTCCGCTCGCTGTACCGGTCGCCGGCCCACCCGTACACCAAGGGGCTGCTGGAGTCGATCCCGCGGATGGACGTCCGGGGTCAGGCGCTCTCCACCATCAAGGGGCTGCCGCCGAACCTGATGCGGATCCCCTCCGGCTGCCCGTTCCACCCCCGGTGCCCGTACGCGCAGCAGGTCTGCGTGGACGTGGTGCCGCACGACCTGGTCCTCGGCGACGGCCGGACCAGCGCGTGCCACTTCGCGCAGGAGGTCCGTGATGACAGCGCCCGCTAGCCCGACGAAGGTCCGCGGCGAGACGATCCTCTCCGTCGACAACGTGGTCAAGCACTTCCCGATCAGCCAGGGGGTGCTGTTCAAGAAGCAGACCGGGGCGGTCAAGGCCGTCGACGGGGTGAGCTTCGAGCTGCGCCGGGGCGAGACGCTCGGCATCGTCGGCGAGTCCGGCTGCGGCAAGTCGACCCTCGCCCGGCTGCTGATGCGGCTGGAGACGCCGACCGCCGGCCGGGCCACCCTGGAGGGGAAGGACCTGTTCAAGGCCTCCGGGTCGGAGCTGCGCCGGCTGCGCCGCAACATGCAGATGGTGATGCAGGACCCGTACACCTCGCTGAACCCCCGGATGACGGTCGGCGACATCATCGGCGAGCCGTTCGAGATCCACCCGGACGCCGCGCCGAAGGGCAGCAAGCAGAAGCGGGTCCAGGAGCTGCTGGACGTGGTCGGGCTCAACCCCGAGCACATCAACCGGTACCCGCACCAGTTCTCCGGCGGCCAGCGGCAGCGCATCGGCATCGCCCGGGCGCTGGCGCTGCGGCCCGAGATCATCGTCTGCGACGAGCCGGTCTCGGCCCTGGACGTGTCGATCCAGGCCCAGGTGATCAACCTGCTGGAGCAGCTCCAGGACGAGTTCGGGCTGTCGTACATCTTCATCGCGCACGACCTGTCGGTGGTCCGGCACATCTCCGACCGGGTCGCGGTGATGTACCTCGGCAGGATCGTGGAGATCGGCACCGAGGAAGAGATCTACGAGCGGGCCACCCACCCGTACACCCAGGCGCTGCTCTCGGCGGTGCCGGTGCCCGACCCGGACGCCCGCGACGACCGGACCATCATCCGGCTCACCGGCGACGTGCCGAGCCCCGCCGACCCGCCGAGCGGTTGCCACTTCCGCACCCGCTGCTGGAAGGCCCAGGACATCTGCGCCACCCAGGATCCGCACACGGTCCTCCGCGCCGCCGACCCGCACCCCTCCGCCTGCCACTTCGCCGAGCTCCGCCCCACCACCCCCTGACCCCTTCCCGGGCCCAGGTCCGGACGCCACGCTCACGTTGATCATGAAGTTGTTGTCCCGACACGCCGATCCGGCGGACAACAACTTCATGATCGAGGCAGGTCCGGGGTTGACCCGCGGGGGAGACTCGGGAGGTGAGGATTCGTCGATGGGTCGTCGTGGTGACGGTGGTGGGGTTGCTGGGCGGGTGTGACGGCGCGCCGGCGCCGGGCGGGGCGAGCCGGACCGGGTCGACCGATGCCACCGACACCGGCCCCGCGTCGGGTAGCGCTGCCCCGGCGCCGAGTTGCCCGGCCGACAACCGGTACGGCGAGGTGATGGCCGCGGGCGGCGAGGTCGCCGGGACGCCGGGGGTGTTCTGGGCGCTGCTCTTCCTGCAAGGGGCCCGGCTGCCCGCCGGCGGACCGGTCAAGATCGCGTTGCGGGTGACCGGGTCCGGTGAGCTGACGCTGACCGCCGTCGGGCCCGGCGGCGTCACCGTCGAGCCCGAGTCGTTCGACTCCCACGACGGCAGCACCTGGGTCCGGCCCGGGGACGAGTGGGGCTCCTACTGGGTCTTCCCCACCGCCGGATGCTGGACCCTCCGGGCCGAGCGCACCGACGGCACCCGGGGCGCCCTCACCCTCCGCGCCGGCTGAGCCGGCCGCCCGACCCCGACCGCCACCGCACCGCAGCACACCGACGGTGCAGGCCCCGTCCCCGGAGGAAGGGGACGGGGCCTGCCGTTGTCCGGCCGGCGGTCCAGCCCGGATCGAGAACCGGGCCGGACCGCCGACGGCTCAGAGCTGGGCCAGGTCGAACGCCCAGATGCCGCGGCCGTGGGTGGCCACGTAGAGCGAGTTGTCCACCGCGTTGTACTCGACGTCCATGCCGACGGTCAGCGGCAGGCCGGAGCCGAGCCGCTGCCAGTCGGTCGCGCCGGGCGCGCGGTAGAAGGTGGCCAGGTCGGTGGCCAGCACCAACGCGCCGTTGGACAGCTCCTTGACCGAGCTGGCCGGCACGTCCGGCAGGTTCGCCGAGACGTCCTTCCAGGTCGCACCCGCGTCGGTCGTCTCGTAGACGTGGCCGACGCCGGCGCCGGGGCCCTCGGTGAACCGCCGGGAGAACCCGTTGATCGCGAGGTAGGCGTGCGCCGGGTTGGCCGCGTCCACGCCGGCGCCCTGCACGAACCGGTTCGGGAAGTCCGCCGGCAGGGTCAGCTGGTGCCAGCTCGCCGGGTCGTTCACCTTGCCGACCGCGACGCCCCGGGTGAACCCGGCGTTGTTGCACGGACCGCACCAACCGACGTACGCGGTGCCGCCGGAGACGCCCACCGAGGTGGCGGTGTGGCCGGCACCCAGGTCGAAGACGTTCGTCCAGCCCTTGCCGTTCTGGATCGAGTAGCCCTTGGTGTTGACCCAGACGTGCTGGCCACCGGCCACCCACACGTTCGCGTCCTTGGCGTCCGGGGAGAACGGCGCGATGAACCGGGCCGGCTCGTCGCCCGGCCCCGACGTGTACGGCTGGACGTCCCGCGAGGTGGAGGTTTCCGCCGTGCCCGGGCCAGGGTTGGCGTTGCAGTTCTCGGTCACCCGCATGGCCAGGTTGGTGTACTCCTGGACCTGCCGGCAGCCGTTCGCCGGGTCGGCCAGCGAGTCGCCGCCGTCACCGCCGAAGTTCGAGCCCATCACGGTGTCGCCGGCCCGCAGCACGGAGGCGCCGTTGTCCTGGAGACCACCGGAGACCACGGTGCCGGCCTTCGCCGGGTCCTTGCCCACCGAGACCGAGTAGTACTGAAGGGCGTCGATGGTGCCGTCGTTCAGGCTCTGCCAGTCGGTGGCGTGACCGTCCTTGTCGGTCCGGCCGTTGATCGGCCGGCGGTAGATGCCGCCGTCGTTGCCGACGAAGACGAAGCCGTTGCCCACCGCGACCGAGTGCTGGTCGGAGTGGGTGGTCTTGTTGCACTTGTTCTGCGCGTCGTAGATGTTCCAGCAGGAGAATCCGAAGTTCCAGTACGGCCCGACGGTCTTCCAGTTGGCACCCGCGTCGGTCGACTCGTAGACCTCCTCCAGGCCCGCCCAGACGTGGTTGGGGTTGGCCGGGTCGACCGTGAGGAACTGGTTGTACCAGGCCTGGATGCCCGGGCCGTAGCCCTTGCCGATCACGGTCTGCTTGAGCGCGGAGCCGGAGTTGCCCAGCTTCGACGAGTCCGCGATCTTGTTCCAGGGGCCAGCCGGGGAGCCGGTGTTGGAGACGTAGATGCCGTCCAGGTAGCTGTTGACGTTGCCGGCCGGCTTGTTGAGCAGCTTCGGCGACTGGTTGATCGCGTACAGCTTGCCGCCGTCGGCGGAGAAGGCGAACGTCACGTAGCCGATGTCGTCGGCCGGCATGGCGCCGCCCGGGTTGACCTTGGTCCAGCCGCCGGCCGTGTAGTCGGCGGTCTCGTAGAAGCCGTTGTACGTGTCGCCGGAGCGCCACGCCGAGGCGACCACGACGTGCTTCGGATTGCGCGGGTCGTCGGCGACGTCGTTGACGATGTTCTTGTACGCCGCGTTGGCCGTGCCGGCGTCCGCCCCGCCCGGCAGGTAGCTCGGGTTGGGCGCCCACTCGAACTTCCACGCCCCGGCGGTGCCGCTCATCGAGTGCGACCAGAGGCCCCGGTTGGTGGCGGCCCAGACCTTGCCGTCGAAGAACCGGAGCTTGTTGATGACCGTGCTCTCCAGTTCGGCCCCGCCGACCCGGTCGGTGGTGCTGAACCGGCCGGTCTTCGGGTCGGCCAGCCGGTAGACGCCGGCGCCGACGTACGAGGTCGCGCCGGTGTTCGCCTCGCCGGTGGCGTACCAGAGCGAGCCGTCGGCGGCCAGCACCACGTCGCCGCTGGACAGGGTGGGCAGCTGGTCCGCGATCGGCGTCCAGCTCCCGCCGCCGATCGAGGACCGCCACACGCCGCCGTCGGCGCCGGCCGCGTAGACGTGTCCGCTGTTGTCCGCCGCGAGGCCGGTGATCCGACCGGTCACCAGGCCCGCGCCGCCGGAGGAGTTGGAGGCGTAGTCGCGGTAGCGGGGGTCGTCACCGTCGTACTTGATCTTGGTGACCTCGCGCCAGTTGCCCTTCGTGGCCGCCAGCCCGTTGAGCTGGCTCAGCGCGTTGGAGTACGCGCCCGGCGCGACGATGCCCGGCGCGGACCGGGCCTGGGCGAACTGCTCGGCGATGACCCGGGCCTCGAAGGCCTCCTCGCCGGCCTCTTCCGAGTTCTCCCCGGCCGCCATCTCGGCGAACTCCCGGGGGTGCCAGGGCAGGTTGGCGCCGGGCTCCTGGGCCAGGCCCAGGGCTTCGAGCACCTCGTGGTTGGTGGCCGCGACGCCACCGAGCGCGGCGGTCAGCACCAGCGCACCCGCGATTGTCGCCGGCTTGCGCCAGCGGAATTTCGACATGTGAATCCTCCAGGATTCAGGGAGTTCCGGGCAGGGTGGCCCGGGAGTGGAACCCACGGCGGCGGATGGCGCGGCCATGGTCTTTGACGAGCGGACGAGCATCGTCCGAATTCGACCCTCGTCGCGAGCGGGCGTCCACATCGAGGGGTGCGCCACCCCCGCGCCCGGCCCGGCACGACCGGGGACCGGAGAGGGTCAGGCGGCGGCGGGTGGCGCCCGGGTGGGCAGGGTGCCCCGGGGCGACAGCGGAACCGCCGGCGGCCGGTAGCGGACCGCGGCGAGGACGCCGGGCGTCGTGCCGTCGACCCGCGCGGGCGCGCCGGGGAGGAGATCGTCCGGCCCGTCGGTCTGGCCCAGGCCGGCGCGGTGGTCACCGCAGGGCCCGCCGGCACCCCGCACCCGCGGCGCCGGCGGGGTGCCGGGGTGCGCGGGACGCTCCCCGACGACCCGGGGGTCGCCGGACGGCGCGGCGGGGAGCTGCGACGTGGAGACCGGGGCAGCGACGGGCCGTACGTCCGGAGGATGGACGTGCGGCGCGTCGTGGACGGCCGACCGGTGCGCGGCGGTGACCACCGCGCCGAGCCGACGGGTCTCCGCGCAGGCGGGGGCGCCCAGGCCGGCCAGCATGAACGCCAGCGCGACGACGACGGCGCTCAACCGGTCGCACACGCGCATGGGCCAACCTGCCAGAACGAGGGGCACCGCTCGGGCGGGCGGCCGGAGACCGCGGGCGGGAGACGGGCTGCGAGGAGGGGGAGGGGTCGATCGCTTGCTGCCGGGATCACGCTAGCAACAACAATTGAGGGCCGGCAACGGGTCGTCGGTCGAAATTCTCGCTGCTCAGCGTGCCGTCGGGCGGCGCGCTCCGGAGTGGAGGCTCAACGCGGAGCGGGGCGCGGCCGACCGGCCGCGCCCCGCTTGCTGACGACGGATCAGTGGAAGAAGTGCCGGGTGCCGGTGAGGTACATGGTCACGCCGGCCTCCTTGCAGGCCGCGATGACCTCCTCGTCGCGGATCGAGCCGCCGGGCTGGACGATCGCCCGGACGCCCGCCTCGATCAGGATCTTCGGCCCGTCCGCGAACGGGAAGAACGCGTCCGAGGCGCAGACCGACCCGGAGGCCCGGTCCGCCCCGGCCCGGTTGACCGCGAGCTGCGCCGAGTCGACCCGGTTCACCTGGCCCATGCCCACGCCGACCGTCGCGCCGTCGCGAGCCAGCAGGATGGCGTTGCTCTTCACCGCGCGGACCGCGCGCCAGGCGAAGGCGAGGTCCCGCAGGGTCGCGTCGTCGGCCGCCTCGCCGGTGGCCAGCCGCCAGTTCGCCGGGTCGTCGCCCTCGGCGTCGATCCGGTCCCGCAGCTGCACCAGCACCCCGCCGGTGACCTGCCGCCACTCCGCCGGCAGCGGGTTGAACTCCGGGGCCTGGAGCAGCCGGATGTTCTTCCTGCCCTGGAGGATCTCCACCGCGCCCTCGTCGAACCCGGGCGCCACCAGCACCTCGGTGAAGATCTCGGCGACCTGGCGGGCCAGCTCCACGGTCACCGGGCGGTTCACCGCGATCACGCCGCCGTAGGCCGACACCGGGTCGCAGGCGTGCGCCCTGCGGTGCGCCTCGGCGACGTCGGCGCCGACCGCGATGCCACACGGATTGGCGTGCTTGATGATCGCCACCGCCGGCTGCTCGGCGAAGTCGTTCGCGGCCCGCCAGGCGGCGTCCGCGTCGACGTAGTTGTTGTAGGACATCTCCTTGCCGTGCAGCTGCTCGGCCTGGGCCAGGCCGGCCGGGCTGGCCGGGTCGGTGTAGAGGGCCGCGGCCTGGTGCGGGTTCTCGCCGTACCGCAGGACCGCCTGCCGGCTCAGCGTCAACCCGGCGAACTCCGGCCACCAGTCGCCCGCCGGCGCCAGCTCCTGCGCGCACCACTCGGCGACCGCCACGTCGTACTCGGCGATGACCGCGAAAGCGCGGGCGGCGAGCGCCTTGCGCTGCGCCAGCGTGAAGCCGCCGTCGCCGAGGGCGGCCAGCAGCGCGGGGTACGCGGCCGGGTCGGTCACCACCGCGACCGAGGCGTGGTTCTTGGCGGCGGCCCGGACCATCGCCGGCCCGCCGATGTCGATCTGCTCGACGCACTCGTCCTGCGACGCGCCGGAGGCAACCGTGGCCTGGAACGGGTAGAGGTTCGAGACCAGCAGGTCGATCCCGGCGATGCCGTGCTCGTCGAGCTGGGCCGCGTGCGAGTCCTTGCGCAGGTCGGCGAGGAGGCCGCCGTGGATCTTCGGGTGCAGCGTCTTCACCCGGCCGTCGAGAATCTCCGGGAAGCCGGTCACCTGCTCCACCGGGGTCACCGGCACGCCCGCGCCGGCGATCGTCGACGCGGTGCTGCCGGTCGAGACGAGCTCCACCCCGGCGTCGTGCAGGGCCCGGGCCAACTCGACCAGGCCGGTCTTGTCGTAGACGCTGACCAGCGCCCGCCGGATCGGACGGCGCTCGTCCTGAGTGGAACTCACGGCACGGTGACCTTTCTTCCGGTGATCGTCCAACCTTCACGGACCAGCCGGCCGACCTGCCCGACGAGCTGTCGCCGCTCGGCTTCCTTGATGCGCTCGGTGAGCGTCTCCTCGTCGTCGTCGTCCAGCACCGGCACGGCAACCTGGGCGACGATCGGGCCGGTGTCCATCCCGGCGTCGACGAAGAAGAGGGTGGCCCCGGTGACCTTCACGCCGTAGGCGAGGGCGTCCCGGGGACCGTGGATGCCGGGGAACGCCGGCAGCAGGGTGTTGTGCGTGTTGAGGTAGCGGTCGCCGAACGCGGCCAGGAAGTGCGGGCCGACGAGCTTCAGGAAGCCGGCGCTGATGACCAGGTCGGGCCGGTGCTCCGCGACGTGGGCGGTCAGCGCCTTGTCCCAGTCCTCCCGGGTCGGGTGGTCCTTCACCCGGTCGACGAAGGTCGGCACCCCGGCGGCGGCCGCCCGGTCCAGGCCCGCGATCCCGTCCCGGTCGGCGCCCACGGCGACCACCTGGGCGCCGTACGCGGGGTCGGCGGCGGCGTCCAGCAGCGCTTGGAGGTTGCTGCCGGAGCCGGAGACGAGGACGACGAGGCGGGCGACGGACGCGGGCTCGGTCACGCGGCAACCCTATCGGGCAGGTCGAGGCGTCCAGCGCTCGGGCAGCGCCGCTTCGGGTGATCACCTGACTGGCCCGGACACGATACGCTGCCGGTCGCTCGGTGCCCGGCGTACGCCCGGCCCCGCACCCGTCAGTGAACCGGCACCCGGCCGTGCCGATGGACCGAGGAGTACCCCCGCCATGCAGCCTGGTTACCCGCAGCAGCAGCCGCCGCAGATCGACAACAACATGACGATGTCGATCGTTTCCATCTTCCTGTTCTGGCCCCTGGCCATCCCGGCCATCATCAACGCCTCCAAGGTGAACCCGCTGCTCCAGCAGGGTGACTTCGCGGGCGCCCAGGCCGCGGCCGCCGAGTCCAAGAAGTGGTCGAAGTGGGCCCTCATCGTCGGCCTGGTCTGGATCGGCCTGATCGTCGTGTGCTGCCTGCTGGGTGGTCTTGCCGGGATCATGGGTGGCAGCACCTCGAACTAACCGACCGCCGACCCCCAGCCTGAGGAGCACCCAGTAATGCAGCCCGGTCACCCCGGTCAGGACCCGTACGGCCAGCAGCCGCCGCAGGACCCGACCACCCCGCAGTACCAGGACCCGTACGCCCAGCCGCCGCAGTACGGGCAGCAGCCGCCGCAGCCGCCGCAGTACGGGCAGCAGCCGCCGGCCGGTCAGCCCTACGGCCAGCCGCAGGACCCGTACGCCGCGCCGCAGGCGCCGCAGTACGGCCAGCAGCCGACCTCCGGCCAGCCCTACGGCCAGCCGACCTCGGGCCAGCCCTACGGCCAGCAGCCGTACCAGGACCCGTACGGGCAGCAGCCGCCCTACGGCGCCGCGCCGACGTACCCGAACGCCGGCTTCCCGTCGCCGCAGGGGCAGAACAACACCCTCGGCCTGATCGGCATGATCGTCGGCATCGCGTCCATCGTGCTCGGCCTCTGCTGCGGCGGGCTCGGCATCCCGTTCGGCATCGCCGGCGTGGTGCTGGGCGTGCTGGGCCAGAAGAAGGCCCAGCAGGGCGAGGCGAGCAACGCCGGTCAGGCCAAGGCCGGCCTGATCTGCGGTGGGGTGGGCATCGTGCTCGGCCTCGTCGTCGCGATCGCCGGCTCCATGATCAACTGGGGCAGCTTCACCTGATCCGGCTCGTCGAGGGGCGTCCGGCGCGGCTGGGCGCCCCTCGCCGTGTCCGCCCCACCCTCTCCCCGACCGGCGTCGAGCACGATGGGCGGCACCCTTCCTGGCGAAAACTTCCCGGTCAGCGAGGGCCGGCCGGCGGGCGGGGGGCGCTGACGTCGGTGCGGGCCGGGGTGGCGGGGCGGGCCAGCAGCTTGGTGCCGGCGGCGCCGAGCAGCGCGCCGGCCGCGACGACCAGGGTGGCCACCCCGGCCACCTGCCAGGACACCGGACCGATCTCGGCCAACCGGCCACCACCGAGCGGCCCGCCGGAGGCGGCGGCCGCCGCGCCGAGCACCAGGCCGGCGACCGGTCCGGCGAGCGCCGCCGGGGCGAGCAGCGGTCCCCAGCCGACGACCGCCCGGTCTCCCGCGGCCAGCCGCAGCAGCCGCCGGGCGAGCAGCCAACCGGCGGCCATCCCGGCCAGCACCGGCACCGCGAGCAGTCCCGCGCCGAGCCCGTCGACCGGCCCGCGCGGCAGCCCGGCCAGCAGCGGTACGGCCGGCAGCGCGCCGACGGAGACCTCGCTGGTCCGCACCGCCGTGTCGGTGCCGACGGCGAACCCGGGGCCGAGCAGGTAGGCGGCCGACCAGACGGTGGCGTTCGGCGCGTACGCGAGGCTGACCAGGGTGATGCCCGCCTGACCGGCCACCCCGGTCCGGTACGCCCCGATCATGTCGGCGGCGTCCCCGCCCCCGGTCGCCACCGACAGGCCGGCCGCCCCGGCACCCGCGCCGAGCAGCAGCAGCCCGGCGACCAGCCCGGTCCGCACCCCGTCCCGCAACGGCGGCGGTGAACGCCGGGCCAGCAGCACCGACACGCCCGTGGTGCGCAGCGCGCCGACCAGCGCCGACAGCGCACCGAAGACCGCGAAGGTGACCGCCGCCCGGACCGGGGACACCTGCGGTCCGCCCGCGCCGACGACGATCGCGGCGAGGGCGCCGAGCAGCGCGTACCCGACGCCGACCGCGACCGCGACGGTGAGCGCCTGGCCCGGCGAGCGACCGGCGCGGGTGCCGATGGCCCGGCTGACGTGCACCCCGGCTCGGCTCAGCCGCCAGACCGCCAACGCGGCCAGCGCCAGCGGCGCCAGGCCCAGCGGGCCGGCGGGTGTCTCCAGCGGCACCCCGTGGCCGAGCAGCCAGCCGGCCAGGCCGGTGCGCAGCGCGCCCGGCAGCGAGCCGGCGTCCTCGCTGAGCTGGGCCAGGCCGAGCACCACGGTGACCGGCAGCCAGGACGTGAGCGCCGCCCAGCCGGCCGCCACGGCGGCGGCGACGGGCAGCGGCGCCCGGCCGCGCGGCGACTCTCCCGACCGGGGCGCGGGCACCCGGGACGCCGGCCGGGCGCGGCCGGGCGGCCGGGTCTCGGCGGCGACTCCGGCGGCGGGACGGCGGGGCTGGTCAGGGGTGACGGGTGACATCGGCTCTACTCTGGCATGCCGCACGAGCGGTGGCAGTCCGATACCGCCCCCGGCGGTCGGCGAGTTCCGTGATCCACCGGCTCACCGGCCCCGATCCGGTTTAGCCTCGGCCCAGGACGCGACCTTTCCTGTCGCGGCACCGACCGCTCGGAGGAAGCCGTGAACGCTCCGTATCCGCCGCCGCCACCACCCCCGGCCGCCGGTCGGGACCGCACCACCCTCTGGGGCGTACTGGGCATCGTCCTCGGCCTGATCTGCTGCGGCGTCCTCGGCATCGTCTTCGGCTGGCTGTCGATCCGGGACGCCAAGCGGTTCGGCAAGTCCCCGGTGCTCGGGTACCTGGCCATCGCGTTCGGCGTGATCAACATCATCGGCAGCGCGATCTGGCGGGCCAGCGGCCGGGACCTGTACTGGTACAGGTGAGGGGGCCGACCGTTGCCGGTCGACCCCCTCATCACAGCACGGCGGCTCAGCCGGCGGACATGATCTCCCGCATCAGCTTGGCGGTCTCGGTCGGGGTCTTGCCGACCTTCACGCCGACGGCCTCCAGGGCCTCCTTCTTCGCCTCGGCGGTGCCCGCCGAGCCGGAGATGATCGCGCCGGCGTGACCCATGGTCTTGCCGGGCGGCGCGGTGAAACCGGCGATGTAGCCGACCACCGGCTTGGTGACGTTGGCCTTGATGAACTCGGCGGCCCGCTCCTCGGCGTCGCCACCGATCTCACCGATCATCACGATGGCGTCGGTGTCCGGGTCGGCCTCGAAGGCGGCCAGGGCGTCGATGTGGGTGGTCCCGATGATCGGGTCACCGCCGATGCCGACGCAGGTCGAGAAGCCGATGTCGCGCAGCTCGTACATCATCTGGTAGGTCAGCGTGCCGCTCTTGCTGACCAGGCCGATCCGGCCGGTGCCGGTGATGTCGGCCGGGATGATGCCGGCGTTGGAGGCGCCCGGCGAGGCGATACCCGGGCAGTTCGGCCCGATGATCCGGGTCCGCTCCCCCTTGGCCACGTTGTACGCCCAGAAGGCGGCGGTGTCGTGCACCGGGACGCCCTCGGTGATCACCACGGCCAGGTCGATGCCGGCGTCGATCGCCTCGACGACCGCGCCCTTGGTGAACTGCGGCGGCACGAAGATGACCGTGACGTCGGCCCCGGTCTCCTTCATCGCGTCCGCGACGGACGCGAAGACCGGCAGCTCGGTGCCGTCGAAGTCGACCGTCTGGCCCGCCTTGCGCGGGTTGACGCCGCCGACCACGTTGGTGCCGGCGGCGAGCATCCGCCGGGTGTGCTTGGAACCCTCGGAACCGGTCATCCCCTGCACGATGACCTTGGAGTCCTTGGTCAGCCAGATAGCCATGATCAGACCCCCGCAGCTGCCAGCTCGGCGGCCCGCTCGGCCGCGCCGTCCATGGTGTCCACCCGCTGCACGAGCGGGTTGTTGGCGCCGTCGAGGATCGCCCGACCGGCCTCCGCGTTGTTGCCGTCGAGGCGGACGACGAGCGGCTTGGTGACCTTCTCGCCCCGCTGCTCCAGCAGCCCCAGCGCCTGGATGATGCCGTTGGCGACCTCGTCGCAGGCGGTGATGCCGCCGAAGACGTTCACGAAGACGCTCTTCACCGACGGGTCGGACAGCACGATCTCCAGGCCGTTCGCCATCACCGCGGCGCTCGCGCCACCGCCGATGTCGAGGAAGTTCGCCGGCTTGACGCCGCCGTGCCGCTCACCGGCGTACGCGACCACGTCGAGGGTGGACATGACCAGGCCCGCGCCGTTGCCGATGATGCCGACCTCGCCGTCGAGCTTGACGTAGTTGAGGTCCCTCTCCTTGGCGGCCTGCTCCAGCGGGTCCACCGACGCCTGGTCGACCAGGGCCTCGTGGTCCGGGTGCCGGAACGCGGCGTTCTCGTCCAGGGTGATCTTGGCGTCGAGCAGCAGCAGCTTGCCGTCGGCGTTCTTCGCCAGCGGGTTCACCTCGACCAGCGTGGCGTCCTCGGCGACGAACGCCTGCCACAGCTTGACCGCGATGTCGACGACCTGGTCGGCGACCTCGGCCGGGAAAGCGGCGGCGGTCACGATCTCACGGGCCTTCGCCTCGTCGACGCCGGTGTTGGCGTCGATCGGGGCCTTGACCACCTTGTCCGGGGTCTCGGCGGCGACCTGCTCGATGTCCATGCCGCCGGCGACGCTGGCGATGCAGAGGAAGGTGCGGTTCGCCCGGTCGAGCAGGTACGAGAAGTAGTACTCCTCGGCCACGTCCGCGGTCACGGTGATCATGACCTTGTGGACCGTGTGACCCTTGATGTCCATGCCGAGGATGTCGGTGGCGCGGGCCACCGTCTCCTCCGCGCCCTCGGCCAGCTTCACGCCGCCGGCCTTGCCTCGGCCGCCGACCTTCACCTGCGCCTTGACGACCACCCGACCGCCGAGGCGTTCGGCGATCGCGCGGGCCTCCTCCGGGGTAGTGGCGACGCCGCCGGCGAGCACGGGCAACCCGTGCCGCTCGAACAGGTCCCGCCCCTGGTACTCGTACAGGTCCACGATTGCGCGTCCCGTCCCGTCTCCGCGGCGCGCCGTCGCGCCGCCACCAGCGTTGGAAAATCAGTTTGACGCCTGTCATCAGATGAGACAGGTCATTTGCCGCAGCCTAACGAGATGGGAACCGGGGGCAACCGAGCGGGTGCGGGGTGTGCGGTAATGCACAACCGCCGGCCCGGCCGGTCACGCCACCCGGCAGCGGCCGGCCGACCAACGGACCACCGCGGCCATGATCTCCTGCTCCGACCGGTCGGCGTACGCGACGGTAGCGGTGAAACCGGTGCCGAAGAATGCCTGTTGCATTCCCGCGTCGAGGGCGGTGAAGGCCCCCAGGTCACCGCCGGCCCGCGGGTCGCGCGCCCGCACGCAGAGCATCTTCTCCAGCCCCCAGCGCCGCCGGTAGATCTGGTCGATCGCCTCCCACGGCAGCCAGATCGCCTGCCCCCGGGTCGGCCGGGTCTTGATCCAGAGCCCGTCCGGACCCACCGCCAGCACCGGTCCACCGGACGACACCAGCCAGAGCTGGAGACCGACCACCAGGGCGAAGAAGAACATGATCAGCGGTACGGCGAGCAGGATCCCCGCGCCGCCGTTCGCGCCCGACGCGGCCAGCCCCAGCGGGCAGGCCACCACCAGCCCGATCAGCAGGGTCAGACCGCCCAGGGCCAGTGCCCGCTTGCGCAGGCTCGGCCGCGCGACGAAGGGCTGGTCCTCCGGGATCCGCTTCGCCCGTCGCGCCGCGGGCGGCTGCCAGGGCGGCGGCAACTGCGCCGGCCCGCCCGCCGGCGGCCACCCACCACCGGCGTACGCCTGCGGCGGCCCCGCCCACCCGCCAGCCGGCCCGCCCGGATACCCCTGCCGTGGCGGCCCCGACCAGCCCGGCCCCGCCGGCTGCCCCTGGTGCGGCCCCGACCAGCCCGGCCCGGTCGGCTGCCCGGACTGCGGTCCCGACCAGGCTGGTCCGGCTGCCGGCTGGGGCGGCGGCGGCGCGGGCCACTGCGCGCCCGACCCGCCCGGGTACCCCTGCTGCGGCACCGGCCAGGTCGGACCCGCGGGCGGCGGCGCGGACCAGTTCCCGCCCACCCCGCCCGGCTGCCCCTGCCGGGGCCGGCCATTGGCTGGTGGGGCCGGCGGCCGCCCGTCGGCGGGGTCCGGCTGCGGGTGCGGCGGCTGGGTCACGGCGGGCTCCCGGCGGGATCGTCGACCGCGGAACGCGGTACGCGGAGCCACAGGGTACGACCAGCACCGAGGCGGGCAGGGCCCCGGCGGACGCGGCCCGTGACCCGGGGCCGGCCCGGCCGGCCCATCAGGATGGACGAGCCGTTCAGCCGTCCGGGGGATGTTGCGGAAGATGCGTAACCCCGCTGTGAGGGCATCGTTGAGTCTGATGTCGGAGCGCTGATCAGCGCGACGGCGGGAGACGGCCGATGCCCTGTCGGTCGAGGGGTGGCGGCGGGGCATCGTGCATAGAAGGGCCGGGCGTGTGAGGGGTGCGTCCGGCCCTTCCCCCTGCCCGCACTCCGGTCGGCCACGGTCCGAACCCGGTCCGCCCCCGCACGCGATGCGTCACCGCGGCCGGGTCCGCGTCGGTGCGGCCGCCGTCAGGCCGCGGTCAGGCGACCGGCTGGGCGACGTTCTGCCGGACCCACTCGACGATGGACTGGGTGGTGGCGCCCGGCGTGAAGATCTTGGCCACGCCCAGCCGCGCCAGCTCGGGGATGTCGGCGTCCGGGATGATGCCGCCCCCGAAGACCACGATGTCCCGGGCGTCCCGCTCGGCGAGCAGCTCCAGCACCCGCTTGAAGAGGGTCATGTGCGCCCCGGAGAGGACGGAGAGGCCGACCGCGTCGGCGTCCTCCTGGATGGCGGTCTCCACGATCTGCTCCGGCGTCTGGTGCAGGCCGGTGTAGATGACCTCCATGCCGGCGTCGCGCAGGGCACGCGCGACGACCTTCGCGCCCCGGTCGTGGCCGTCCAGGCCGGGCTTCGCGACGACGACCCGGATACGAGAGCTCATCAGCGCACACCTTTCACCGGCTCTGCGGCTATCACCTGAACGAACGGTAACCCGGCGGCCCGGGGGGCGGGAAGGCGGGCTGCACCCATAGCCTCCCACCCGGACCCCCCGGAAGCCGGACGCCTCCGCCGAACGGTCACTGTCCGCGACGAACGGGCGGGTAACGGGCCACCCGTCCGGCGACGCGAGCTATGACATCAGCGGACGGAAAGGGACAGAACGAAAGGCCAATTCGGCGCTTCGGCTTGTGACTGGAGTGGCAGTTGGCTAACGTGACCACGGTTGTCATCAGGTCCACGGACGGGTGACGACGCGGCAAGCCGACGTTCACCCGAGCTTCACGGGCGCCGGCCGGCCGCATCGGAACCCCGACAACGGAGGGTGTGCGTGCGCCAGCGCCTGTCGTCTGAGCCCGATAGATATCGCGGCCGTCGCCGCGTACCCACCCCCCCACGGAGCCGCTACGCCGCGGTCGTCACCACCGCCTTCGTCGGGGCCGGCCTCGTCGCGCTCGGCGCGAACGCCCTCCCGGACGCCAAGAGCGTCAGCCCGTCGGTCCTCGACGAGCTCAAGCAGGCCTCGATCACCAGCCAGGACGCCGCGGCCCGCGCCGACGCCGCCGACCGCGCCACCCGGGACAGCCGGGTCGCGAAGGACGGGGCCGAGCAGGACGTCTGGCTGCTCCCCCTGCAGGGCTACGACTTCAAGTCGCCCTACGGCATGCGCTGGGGCAAGCTGCACAGCGGCATCGACCTGGTCGCCCCGGAGGGCACCCCGTACGTCGCGATCCACGCCGGCACCGTCACCAAGGCCGGCTGGTTCGGCGGCTACGGCTACGCGGTGATCGTCCAGCACCCGGACGGCAGCGAGGCGATCTACGGCCACTCCTCCGCGGTGAGCGTCCAGGAGGGCCAGCAGGTCAAGGCCGGCGACCAGCTCGGCCTGGTCGGCAACACCGGACACTCCTATGGCTCACACCTGCACCTGGAGATCCATGTCAACGGGCAGCCGCTGGACCCGGTGCCGTGGCTCGAGGCCCGCGGAGTGGACATCAAGCTGCAAGTCGAGGCAATCTACAGCGAGGTAGCCGCGCCCTGACGCTGGGTACCGCCCGTTCACCGCCCGGATCATGCGATCCGGGCGGTTTTCGTTGCGGTGAAGTCTGCCGGGTCACAGTCGCAACTGTGAGCGGGGACACAGTACCGCATGATCATTTTCCAGGGCAAAACGGCTGCCCAGGGCGAAACCGGGCGGGAGTCGTCATCAACCCCGGGCCTCCCTCCGGAGCCACTACCCGGCACCGACCGGGCCGACACCAGTATTTCGAGGTCAAGTGCCCCTCGACTGTGAAGGTCCGCCGTGCAGGAAGACAGCTCCGTCCAGAACGAGAACACCCAGGACATCCCCCGGCACCGGGCGCCCAAGCGTGCGGGTCGACGCACCACATACTTCGTGGTCGGCGCGGTCGCGCTGATCGGCCTCGGCCTCGGCGGCGTCTCCGTCGCCACCACCGACCACGGCACACCGACCCCCGCCGCCGTCGACTTCGACGCCCAGGCCCGCGCTGAGGCCGCCGCCCGCGCCGACCGCTCCGCCCGCGAGTCGACCGCCCCGGTCACCCCGCCCGCGACCCCGGCCAGCCCGACGCCGAGCCCCTCGACGGCCAGCCCGACGCCGACGAGGAAGGCGGTCACCGCCAAGCCGAAGCCGAAGGCCAAGCCGAAGCCCACCTGGGTCATCCCGATGAAGGGCGCCGAGATCACCTCCTGTTACGGGCAGCGGTGGGGCACGCTGCACGCCGGCATCGACTTCGCGATGCCCGCGGGCACCCCGATCCACGCCGCCGCCGCCGGCACCGTGGTCAAGGCCGGCGACGTCGGCGACGGGTACGGCAACTCCGTCTTCATCGACCACGGCAACGGCTACCTGACCCACTACGCCCACCAGAGCCGGATCGCGGTCAGCGTGGGCGAGAAGGTCAGCGCCGGCGAGGTGATCGGCTACGAGGGCGCCACCGGCGACGCCACCGGCCCGCACCTGCACTTCGAGGTGCACAAGGGCGCGATGTGGAACCAGATCGACCCGGCGCCGTTCCTGCGCGCCCGGGGCATCGACGTGGCCTGCTGACCGATTGTAGGGTCTCAGTAGATCTTTCGGTTTCTCATCAATCTGTCGGTGTACTTGTCGGTTCCGACAGATCGATGAGACGCGGCAGGGCGGCTCTGTCTCATGGAATTTGTCGCCGCCGAGGTTATGCGTCGATTTCGCCCTCAAGGTTGAGGTCGAACGGTCGAGCTTGCCCTGGCTCGACGTGGGCGACTGTCGGCATCTGGATCAGGCCGTGGTGGGTCCGGGAAAGGCATGGGCGTTGCGAGCGCACCAGTCGGCGAAGGTCCGCGGCTCGCGTCCCAGGAGGCGTCGTACGGTGTCGCTGCGTACTCCGGTGGTGTCCGCGCGCATAAGCGTGAGCCCTTCGATGAGGGCGTCGGCGAGACGCCTTTGGCGCTCCGTTGGGGTAGCGGAAGCGGACCGCCTCGGCGGGCGTGGCCACCGTCCGGACTTCGATGTCACGACCGATGGCCTTGGCCAGGATCTGGACCTGCTCCGCGACGGTGAACGTCTCGCCGCCGGTCAGCAGGTACTCCCTGCCTTCATGGCCGTCCTCGGTGAGCGTGAGGGCGGCGACGGCGGCGATGTACGCGGGATCGATGGGTGCGGCGCGGCCGGGGCCGATCGGGTCGAGGACGTAGCCGGCCTCGCGGAGAGTGGGCAGCCAGTCGAAGGCGTTGGTCATGAAGCCGCAGGGCCGCAGGAACGTCGCGGGTATGCCGCTGGCGCGGATCAGCTGTTCGCGTTGATGGTGCCAGCGTCCCATCGCGGGGATCGGGTCGCCGATGACGACGTACGAGGACAGGTAGACGAAGTCGATGAATTTCGATGTACCCGTACCACGATCGCTGGATGGTCAGCCGGATGGATGCCTCGCCGGCCACGGGACATTGAGCGGACCGCGGACAACATCACCAAGAACGCGATAGTGCCGCATTAGGTGCGGCGGAACCGGCATATGAGCAGATGCTGCGGGAGGTGAGCCGGCGGGTAACTGGTGTACTACTGCGGTCTGACGAGGCCCAGGGAATAGCAATCCAGGACTGTTCGCCCGGCTCAGCCGGCTGCAGTTGGGTGAAGCGGGACGCCGCGCCCTTCATGACCTGCGGGAACTGCGGCACTGGGCGGCCCGGGGTTTGCGGCTGCTGGACACCGAGGAGGCTCGCCAGTTGCTATGGCGACAGCATCAGACGGGGCCGGGTGGGGGGCTCTGACCGGCGGGGCGCCGCCGGCCAGAGCCCGGCCAGTGCCGTGCCGGAGTGGCGCCGGTCAGGCCGCCGTGGGCCTCTCAGCCCATCTTGTCGGACATCTTGCGGTAGAAGTCCCGGATGTGGTTCTCGACCCGCGCGGCTGCCTTTTCGCCGTCGCCGTCCACGACCGCCTCGTACACCGCGTGGTGATCGCGACGTAGCACGGCCGCCGTCGTGTCCCAGTCGTCGAGCTTGCCGAAGGCGCGCAGCAGGTCGTGCCCCAGCGCGTTGCGCAGCGCGGTAGTCAGATCGGTGATCAGCCGGTTGCCTGCCGCCTCGGCCATCACCACATGGAATTCGGTGTCGAGGTCATTGAACTCCTCCCGCGGCAGGCTCGGGTCGTCCATCCGGTCGAGGAGTTCACGCATCCGTGCGAGATGTTCCGGCGTGGCGTGCGCGGCCGCGAGGCGCGCGCTGCCGCGTTCCATGGTGATCCGGGCCTCGACCACATCCTCGAGGGGAAAGTTCGACAACGCGACGTGTACGCGCAGCAGCCGGGTCAGGCCCGTGCTCGGCATCCCGGCGATGATGTTGCCCGATTCCGGCCCGGTACCGACCTGCGGCCGCCGCAGCACGCCCTGCGCCTCGAGCACCCGCAGCGCCTCCCGGACGGCGGCACGGCTGACGCCGAGCAGCGCGGCGAGCTCTCGCTCCGGTGGTAGCCGGTCTCCGACTGTCAGGCGACCGGCCTGAATCTGCTCCTCAATCTGGTCGAGGACCAGCTCATAGGTGCGCGAGCGGGAAAGCGGCTGCCAATCGGCAGCTGCGGTCATGTTGGCCTCCAACGGCGAAAAACGCGTGCCACTACCTCTAGACAGAGCGGTCACTCGATACTACCGTCCTGGCACATCAGGGTCTTGGTCAGACCAATACTCCAACAGACCGATCCTTGGTCACCGCATAACCGGCCTGGCCAGCCGGCGCGGGGTGACCCGATACACGGATCCGTGCCCCTCAGGGAGAACTCGTGTACGAACCCGATCTCGCGCCACTCGCCGGTAGCCTGCCGCTGTCGGCGCTGGTGGCACTGGTACCGCTGGCAGCAATCTTCTTCATGCTCGGCGTGCTGCGAACCAAGGCACACTGGGCCGCCCTCGCAGCGGTCGCCGTGGCGACCGGGGTCGCAGTCGGCGTCTACCACATGCCCGCGAAGCTGGCGCTGCTGTCGGCGTCTGAGGGCGCCGTCTTCGGCCTGTTCCCGATCATGTGGATCGTCTTCACCGCGATCTGGGTCTACCAACTCACCGTGGTAAGCGGACGCTTCGAGGATCTGCGCCGGGCCTTCCAGCTCATCAGCGACGACCCGCGCATCCAGGCGATCATCATCGCCTTCTGCTTCGGGGGCCTGCTCGAGGCGCTCGCCGGCTTCGGAGCGCCGGTGGCGATCACCGGCGTCATGCTGTTGGCGCTCGGCTTCGGCCCGCTCCGGGCCGCCACGACCGTGCTCGTCGCGAACACCGCCCCGGTCGCGTTCGGTGCCATCGCGATTCCGATCATCACGGCCGGCACTCTCACCAAGATTCCGTACGAGGAGATCGGCGCCTACGTCGGACGACAGAGCCCGGTGCTGGCGCTGATCGTGCCACTGCTGCTGGTGTTCCTCGTCGACGGCCGCCGCGGCGTACGCCAGACCTGGCCCGCGGCCCTCGTCTGCGGCGGCTCGTTCGGGGCGGCCCAGTTCGCCAGCGCCAACTTCATCTCCGTCGAGTTGACCGACATCGTCGCCTCACTGGCCGCCCTCGTCGTGACCGTGGCGTTCCTGCAGATATGGCGGCCACGCGGCGGCGCCGAGGCGCTCGCGACGCTGCGCGGCGAGCGCGGCGAAGATCCGACGGACGGGACCAGCCCGGCCGGTGGCGGCTCGCGCGGCAGCGTAGCCACCGTCGGCCAGCGGACGGCCGCGAGGGTCGAGATCACCACTGGTCGCGTCGTGATGGCGCTGATGCCGTACCTCGTCATCATCGCGGTCTTCTCCGTGGCGAAGCTGTGGGAGCCGGCCAAGACGTTCCTGCTCGGCCAGGACGTAAAGATCGAGTGGCCCGGCCTGCACGGGCAGGTACTCACGGTGGCCGGCAAGGTGTCCAGTACCACGATCTACACCTTCCCGTGGCTGTCTTCTCCGGGCACCATGCTGCTGCTCGCGGGCATCCTCGTCACCATCATCTACCGCATCAGCCCGGTCGTGGCCGCCCGCGAGTTGGTCGCCATGGCGGTCAAGCTGCGCTGGGCGTTCCTCACCGTCGCCTCGGTGCTCGCGCTCGCGTACGTCATGAACCTGTCCGGACAGACCATCACGGTCGGCGCCTGGATCGCCGGTACCGGTGCCGCGTTCGCCTTCCTGTCACCGATCCTCGGCTGGCTGGGCACAGCGGTGACCGGGTCGGACACCTCGGCCAACGCCCTGTTCGCCACCATGCAGCAGACCGCGGCGGCCAAGGCCGGACTCGACCCCACGCTGATGGTCGCCGCCAACACCTCCGGCGGCGTGGTCGGCAAGATGATCAGCCCGCAGAACCTGACGATCGCGGTGACCGCGGTCGGTCAGCTCGGCAAGGAGCACGTGCTGTTCCGGAAGGTGATCCGGTGGAGCCTGCTCATGCTCCTCGGGCTGTGCCTGCTGGTCTTCCTCCAGTCGAACGTCCTGGCCTGGATGCTGCCCTGACCTCGATAGGCCGGTGGGCGCCGGCGACGCCGGCGCCCACCGGAGAGGAGTGAACATGCTCGGCCTGAAACGTCAACCGTGCGCGACCGTCGGCGTCGTACGCTCCCGCCACGTGGGTGCGGACGTCCGGGCGCACTCCCGCGAGACCACTCCCCGCTCGCACACCTGCGAGACCACCCCCGGCTCGCGGCCCAGCCGCGGTGAGCCCCGGTGACCGGCTTCCACGGCACCAACGCCGGTTTCCGGATCGATGCCGAGACCGTGCGCTCGGTCGAGTTCGAACGGATCGGCCGCGGGTACCGCGCCGAGGATGTCGACGCGTTCCTGCACGCGGTGGCGGCCGCCCTCGCCGAAGCCGACACCGAGCGCGCTGCGTTGCGGGCCGAGCTGTATCGGCTGCGCAACTGGTACCGCCACCATGGGGTACGGGTGGATCCGCCGGACCCGCCCGCCGGGGCGATCGAGCCCCCACCGGCACATGCCTGGCAGGCGCGGGCCATGGCCGACCAGGCGGCGTGGGACTACGCTGCGTCGGCCGGCGCCGCGCAATACATCGACCCCGGCGACCCGGTGCGCCTCGCCGAATGGAGCCGGGCATACGGCCGCGCCATCGAGACCCATCTGCGGGCGGTGACGGAGGCCTTCGCCTTCGAGGCCGCGCGGCTCGCCGGGGCCCCGGTCCGTACCGTACGGTCCGACGAGCTACCCCGCCCCGCCCGACCGGCGCACGAGCGGGTGGAGCCGGCACCCGACGCCCAGGGCCCGTGGGTCCCATGACCGTCCACCTCATAGAAAGCCCCGGGAGCACCATGCGTATCGGACTTTTCGTCACCTGCGTCAACGACCTGCTGTTCCCCGAGACTGGCAAGGCGGTGGTGCGGGTACTGGAGCGGCTCGGGCACCGGGTGGAGTTCCCCGCCGCACAGACCTGCTGCGGGCAGATGCACGCCAACTCCGGCTATCGCGACGAGGCGATGCCACTGGTGCACCGGTTCATCGAGACATTCCGCGACTATGACGCGGTGGTCGCGCCGAGCGGCTCATGCGTGGCGATGGTGCGCGACACCTACCCGCGCCTGGTACCGGAGTCGGCCGACGTGGCGCGGCGCACCTACGAGCTGTCCGAGCTGCTGGTCGACGTGCTAGGAGTGGTCGACGTCGGCGCCCGGTTCCCGCACCGGGTGACCTACCACCCGACCTGCCACGGGCTGCGCATGCTGCGCCTCGGCGCCCGCCCCGTCATGCTGCTGGCCGCGGTGCGCGACCTCGAGCTGGTCGCGTTGCCCGGCGTCGAGGAGTGCTGCGGCTTCGGCGGCACGTTCGCGCTGAAGAACACGGCCGTCTCTACGGCGATGCTGGCGGACAAGTGCGCCGCGATCCGCGCCACCGGGGCCGAATACGTGCTGGCCGCCGACAACTCCTGCCTGACGCACATCGGCGGCGGGCTGTCGAGGCAGGGCGCTCCGGTCCGGGCACTGCACTACGCCGAAATCCTCGCTGGAGGTGACGAATGAAGCCGGGCGGAAACCCCCTGGTCGGCGAACGGTCATTCCCGGACGCCGCGGCGCGCGAGCTGCGCAACGAGCAGCTGAGGACAAACCTACGCCGGGCCACGCACACAATCCGCGACAAGCGGGCCCGGGTCGTCAACGAGGTGCCCGACTGGGAGGAACTGCGCGCCGCAGGCAGCGCCATCAAGACCGACGTGCTCGCGCGCCTGCCCGAGCTGCTCGAACGATTCGAGGCGGCCGCGACCGCCGCGGGCGCGCACGTGCACTGGGCCCGGGACGCCACCGAGGCGTGCGAGATCGTCACCCGGCTGGTTCACGAGGCGGGCGGCGAGGAGGTCGTCAAGGTCAAGTCAATGGCGACGCAGGAGATCGGGCTGAACGAAGCCCTCGACCGAGCCGGGATCACCGCCATCGAGACCGACCTGGCCGAACTGATCGTCCAACTGGCCGACGACACCCCGTCGCACATCCTGGTACCCGCCATCCACTACAACCGGCACGAGATCCGCGACCTCTTCCGGAGCCGGATGGCCGGCGCGGACGCCGACCTGACCGACGAGCCCGCCGCCCTGGCAGAAGCGGCCCGCCGGTACCTGCGGGCCAAGTTCCTCGCGGCGAGGGTGGCCGTCTCCGGCGCGAACTTCGCCGTGGCCGAGACAGGCACGCTCGTGGTGGTGGAATCGGAAGGCAACGGGCGGATGTGCCTGACCCTGCCCGAGACACTCATCTCGGTGGTGGGCATCGAGAAGCTGGTACCCACCTTTGCCGACCTCGAGGTGTTCCTGCAACTACTGCCCCGCTCGTCGACGGGGGAACGGATGAACCCCTACACCTCGATGTGGACCGGGATCACGCCGGGAGACGGGCCGCAGACGGTGCACGTGGTCCTGCTGGACAACGGGCGCACGGCAACGCTGGCCGACCGGACCGGCAGACAGGCCCTGCACTGCATCCGCTGCTCGGCCTGCCTCAACGTGTGCCCGGTCTACGAGCGGGCCGGCGGGCACGCGTACGGGTCGGTCTACCCCGGCCCCATCGGAGCGATCCTGTCACCGCAGTTGACCGGCGTGGCCGCCAACCGCAGCCTGCCGTTCGCCTCGACCCTCTGCGGCGCCTGTTACGACGTCTGCCCGGTGCGAATCAACATCCCAGAGGTCCTCGTCCACCTGCGACAGAGTGTGGTGGACGAGCAGCGCGACCGGCTCTCTGCGGAGCGGACGGCGATGCGCGCAGTGGGTTGGGTGATGTCCGACCGGCGCCGCTACGCCCACGCCCTGCGTGCCGCCCGCGCCGGGGCTGCACCACTCGCCGCGGTGCTTCGCCGCCGGCGAGTGCGGCGGTTGCCCTGGCCGATGTCGGCGTGGACAACCGCGCGCGACGCGCCGCTGCCCGCCGGCGAATCGTTCCGTGACTGGTGGGCCCGCAGCAGAGGGGAGTCATGATGGACGCGCGTACTGCGATCCTCGAACGGATCCGCGCCGCGCTGGGCAACGAGGTGGCGACGGTGCATGTACCCCGGGAATATCTGCGCACAGCCCGGTGCGCCGACCCGGTTACGGTCTTCGTTGACCGGCTCGTCGACTACCGGGCCACCGTGCGCCACTGCGACCAGGACGCGCTGGCTGACGCGCTCGGCACCGTCCTCGCTGACAGCCCCACCCTGGTCGTGCCGCCCGACGTGCCCGATGCCTGGCTACAGTCGTATGCGGGCATGGTGTGCCGCGACGGCGACCCGGCGCCACTCAGCCTCGCTGAACTCAACGCCGCGTCGGCCGTGCTCACCGGATGTACGGTCGCGGTCGCCACCACCGGCACGATCGTGCTCGACGCCGGGGCGACACAGGGGCGGCGGGCGCTGACCCTGGTCCCGGACCGCCACGTCTGCGTGGTGCGCGTGGACCAGATCGTCCCCAGCGTGCCCGAGGCGGTCGCCAGGCTCCACCCGGGGTCACCATTGACCTGGATCTCCGGTCCGTCGGCGACCAGTGACATCGAGTTGAATCGGGTCGAAGGCGTGCACGGCCCGCGACGGCTGGAGGTCGTACTGGTGCGGTGACTCCGACGGGACGGGCGGCCGCCGCTGCGCGAAGAGGCCGCGGAGCCGGTTGAATCGGTGAACTCGCGCGGTCCGTCAGCTCCCCCGGCGCCGGCACGGGACGCCCCGCCGCAAGGCCGCGTCGACCGCGGCCGCTCCTGACCTCGCCCAGCGGCAGTTCACCGCCGCCGCACCGAAGCGGTTTGCTGAGTCCTGAAGCAGTGCAACCAGATCCTCGGAGGTCGGACGCGCGGCGTCGACAGTTAGCCCGGGTGTTTCACGAGTGGTGATCCACATGGCGGGTGGGGAAAGCGAAAGTGCCTTCTGATCTGGGATGATGAGGCTTGTCGAAGGTCTCACACCATCGGATCGGAAGGCACTTTCCGCGTGCAGACGACCCGGTCGCGTCCGAAGCTCACGGTCAGCACCGACGGCGCCCGGGTGGTCGCCCACGCCGGTACCCGGCTGCTGGCCGACGTGGCCGACACCACCGGTCTGACCGGCGCGTTCAGTGACGCCCTCGCCGGAGAGGCAAGCAGCCCCGAAGCAGAAGCGACGGCGCGGCGAGCGGCTGCCCGCAGGCGAAGGCCGGGGAGAGACGACGGGGGACCCGGAAAGGGCCGGCTAATCCGGGGCCGCCGGACCTGGTCCGTCTTCGAGCTGGTACTGACCGTGGGTTAGTTCGGTTAAGGCGGTTGATGATGTACTCGACGGCATGGCGTTACTGGTAAAGGCGGGGGTCGAAGGCTGGTGGCCCGCCGCCCTTGGATCCCTTGGCCGGCGGTGGGCCTCCTGGTCAGCCTTGCTCGGGATCGTCGCGGCGATTCCGCGTCGGTGCAGGTAGGCCCGGTTCGCTTCCGACGTGTACGCCTTGTCGGCCAGCACCCGGTCCCGTCGGGTCCTCAGGCGGCCGGTGGTCAAGCGTGGGACGCGGATGGCGGCCAGGACCGGGACGAACTGTGGGCGATCGCCGCGTTGCCCGGCGGTGAGCACGACCGCGAGGGGTTTCTGTCCCTGCTCGCAGCCGAGGTGCAGCTTCGTGGTCAACCCGCTTCGGGAGCGGCTGAGCGCGTGATCGGCCGGCTCGTGCCGGACGCCGCCGGGTGGCTCGGCCTGCAGATTCCCCTTTTCCGCGCCCCGGCCGCGTGCTGGTGGGCGCGGGCGCTGGTCGAGTCCACGGACACGTCCCAGGTGATCCTGCCGGCCGCGCCAGCGGGCCGATAACAGGGCGACCGTCTGACGGTGATCGGCCGCCGTGTGGGGCGCGCTCATCAAGTGGGCCCCGCAGCGCGCTGCGGTAACGCTGCCGCTAACCCCAAACGCCACGATCACGGTCAGGCAGTGCGCCTGCCATCAAGGTCATCAAGAAAACGACAGATCGGTGAGAAAAACCTGCCGACAAACCAGTGAGAACCAGCGCACATCTCCAGGCCAACGCGCTGAGCACCGACATCTCTGCGGGGAACCTACACGGTCGCGCACGAGGAAGGGCCCGGTCCGGCGGTGTCGCCGGACCGGGCCCTCGTCGTTCAGAGCTTGTCGATCGGGGCGTGCCGGAGCACCAGCCACATGGTCTGGTCGCCGAAGTCGATCTGCGCCCGGGCACCCGGGCCGTGCCCCTCCACGGCGAGCACCCGGCCCAGCCCGTAGCGCTGGTGGTTGACCCGGTCGCCGGCCGCCACCTTCGGCCCCTGGGGCAGCTCGCTGGCGGTGGCCAGCCGGCTGCCGTCCACGCCGAGCCGCTTCGCCAGTTGCGCCGCCTTCGGGGTGCCGCCGGTGAAGCCGCCGCGCCCGCCGGGCGCGCGGTCCGCCCGGCCGCCGACGCCGCCGCCCCCGCCGGCCCACGAGGTGTACGACCCCTCGGTGCGCTCCCAGCGGACCAGATCCGGCGGCAGCTCCTCCAGGAACCGCGACGGCGGGTTGTAGGCCGGCTGCCCCCAGGCCGAGCGGGTGACCGACCGGGACAGGTAGAGGCGCTGCCGGGCCCGGGTGATGCCCACGTACGCGAGCCGGCGCTCCTCCTCCAGCTCGCGGGTGTCGCCGAGCGAGCGCAGGTGCGGGAAGACGCCGTCCTCCAGGCCGGTCAGGAAGACCACCGGGAACTCCAGGCCCTTGGCGGTGTGCAGGGTCATGAGGGTGACCACGCCCTGGTGGTCGGGGTCGTCGGAGGGGATCTGATCGGCATCGGCGACGAGCGCGACCTGCTCCAGGAAGCCGGCCAGGGTGGCCCGCTCGCCCTCCTCCCCCAGCGCCTCGATCCGCTCGGTGTACTCCCGGGCGACGCTGACCAGCTCCTGGAGGTTGTCCACCCGGCCGGCGTCCTGCGGGTCGAGGCTCTCCTCCAGCTCGGTCAGGTAGCCCGAGCGGGTCAGCAGGGCCTCCAGCACCTCCTCCGGGGTGCCGGTCTCGGCCAGCTCCCGGGCACCGTCGAGCAGCGCGACGAACTCGGCGATGCCGTTGGCCGCCCGGGTGGAGATGCCCGGCGCGTCCTTGGCCCGGCGCAGCGCCGCCCCGAAGGAGATCCGATCCCGGCTGGACAGCGCCTCCACGCACGCCTCGGCCCGATCGCCGATGCCCCGGCGCGGGGTGTTGAGGATGCGGCGCAGGCTGACCGTGTCGTCGTCGTTGACCACCGCGCGCAGGTAGGCCAGCGCGTCGCGGACCTCCTTGCGCTCGTAGAAGCGCACCCCGCCGACCACCTTGTAGGGCAGGCCGATCCGGATGAACACCTCCTCGAAGACCCGGGACTGGGCGTTGGTGCGGTAGAAGACCGCGACGTCGCCGGGACGGGTCTCGCCGTCGTCGACGAGCCGGTCGATCTCCCGAGCCACCCAGTCCGCCTCGGCGTGCTCGGTGTCGGCGACGTACGCCACGATCTGCTCGCCGGCCCCGGCGTCGCTCCAGAGCCGCTTGGGCTTGCGGGAGGTGTTCCGGTCGATCACCGCGTTGGCGGCGTTGAGGATGGTCTGGGTGGAGCGGTAGTTCTGCTCCAGCAGGATCGTCCGGGCGTCGGTGAAGTCCCGCTCGAACTCCAGGATGTTGCGGATGGTCGCGCCCCGGAACGCGTAGATCGACTGGTCCGCGTCGCCGACCACGCAGAGCTCGGCCGGCTCGATCCCCTCGGTGCCGGAGACCAGCTCCTTGATCAGCACGTACTGGGCGTGGTTGGTGTCCTGGTATTCATCCACCAGGACGTGCCGGAACCGGCGCCGGTAGGTCTCCGCGACGTGCGGGTGCGACTGGAGCAGATGCACCGTCGTCATGATCAGGTCGTCGAAGTCCAGCGCGTGCGCCTCGCGCAGCCGCCGCTGGTAGAGCGTGTACGCCTCGGCGAGCGCCCGCTCGTTGGGCCCCTTGGCCCGGGCGGCGAACGCCTCCGGGTCAACCAGCTCGTTCTTCAGGTTGGAGACCTGGGCGGCGAGCCCGCGCGCCGGGTAGCGCTTCGGGTCGAGGTCGAGCTCCCGGGCCACCATCTGCATCAACCGGCGCGAGTCGTCCGCGTCGTAGATCGAGAAGGTCGACTTCAGCCCGGCGTGCTCGTGCTCGGCGCGCAGGATCCGGACGCAGGCGGAGTGGAACGTCGACACCCACATCAGCCGGGCCCGCGGGCCGACCAGGGCGGCCACCCGCTCCTTCATCTCGCCGGCGGCCTTGTTGGTGAAGGTGATCGCGATGATCTCGCCGGGGTGCACGTCCCGTGCGGCGAGCAGGTACGCGATCCGGTTGGTCAGCACCCGGGTCTTGCCGGAGCCGGCGCCGGCGACGATCAGCAGGGGCGAACCGGCATGGGTGACGGCGTCGCGCTGCGGACCGTTCAGCCCGGCGAGGAGGGCCTGCGGATCCAGCCGGGCAGCCGAGTCGCGGCGCGGCGACAGACCGGCCTTCATTCGGTCCGAAGCGCCGCCTAGCGGCGCGGAGGCCGAATTATGGCCGCCAGCCGCGCTGGAGTCGTCGCGGGACCCGGGCCGGTGCGGCGGGGTCGGCTCCGGCGCGGGCGGGGACGCGGGGATGTCGAAGAGAGGATGCATCGCACGGCGAGTCTATGCCGCCGGACGGACACTTCCCGCCCGCGCACGCCCCGACGAGACGAAGCCGTCACCCGGGTCGGAACCGCACCCCGTCCCACCTGTTGGCCGGAATCCTTGCGCGCCCCGGCCCGAGGTCGGCATACTCGACGGCGTGATCGGTCAGCGCTTCTACTTTTACTACGGCACCGGGAGTCCGGCAGCCGTAGGTCGCGCCTGATCAACAGACCTGCGAAAGCCCCGGGCTCGGAGAGCCCGGGGCTTTTTCGTCCCGGGATCCGGGCACCGGGCCCGACACCCGAGGGGTACGACGATGATGACTGACGTGGCGGAGCAGAGCGGCGGCCTGGCGAGGAACCACGACCGGGCCGACACGGGCCCGACGGCGGCCGCGACCGCCCGGACCGGCACCGGCGACTCGGCGGCCGCCGAGCGGATCGTGGCGATCCGGGAACGGATCGACGAGATCGACCGGACCATCATCGCGCTGTGGCAGGAGCGGGCCGCCCTCTCCCAGGAGGTGGGGGCCACCCGGCTCGCCTCCGGCGGCACCCGCCTGGTGCTCTCCCGGGAGCGGGAGATTCTGGAGCGGTTCCGCCAGGCGCTGGGCGCGGACGGGACGCAGCTCGCGCTGCTGCTGCTCCGCGCCGGCCGCGGCCCGCTGTGAGCAGGGCGCGATCAGGCCCGGATACGACGGACCGCCTGCCGGCGTCTCGCTGACGACGGCAGGCGGTCCGGGCGGATCACGCCTCGTGGGTGGCGACGATCGCCCGCTTCTCCGCGAAGTGGCAGGCGCTCGGGTGGTCCGAGCCCCGCCGGATCTCCAGCAGCGGCACCTGCTCGGCGCAGACGTCCTGCGCCTTCCAGCAGCGGGTGCGGAACCGGCAGCCCGAGGGCGGGCTCACCGGGGAGGGGACGTCACCGGTGAGCCGGATGATCGCCTTGTTGTCCCGCAGCGTCGGGTCCGGCACCGGCACCGCCGAGAGCAGCGCCTGGGTGTACGGGTGGGTCGGCCGCTCGTAGATCTCGTCCTCGGTGCCGACCTCCACCATCTTGCCCAGGTACATCACCGCGACCCGGTCGGAGAGGTGGCGCACGACCGACAGGTCGTGGGCGATGAAGACGTACGACAGGCCGAACTCGTTCTGGAGCTTCTCCAGCAGGTTCATCACCTGCGCCTGGATCGACACGTCCAGCGCCGAGACCGGCTCGTCGCAGACGATCACCTCGGGCCGCAGCGCCAGCGCCCGGGCGATGCCGATGCGCTGCCGCTGACCGCCGGAGAACTGGTGCGGGTACCGGTTGATGTGCTCCGGATTGAGGCCGACCAGGTCGAGCAGTTCCTTGACCTTGCCGCGACGGCTGCCCCTCGGGGCCACCTCGGGGTGGATCTCGAACGGCTCGCCGATCAGGTCACCGACCGTCATCCGGGGGTTGAGCGAGGTGTACGGGTCCTGCATCACCAGCTGGATCTGCCGGCGCAGCCGCCGCAGCGCCCCGCCGGAGAGCTTGGAGATGTCCTGCCCCTTGTAGAGCACGCTGCCGGAGGTCGGCTTCTCCAGGTTCATCAGGACCCGGGCCAGCGTCGACTTGCCGCAGCCGGACTCGCCCACCACGCCCAGCGTCTCGCCGGCCTTCAGCTCGAAGGAGACGCCGTCGACCGCCTTGACCTGACCGATGGTCTTCTTGAACACGACCCCGCGGCTGACGGGGTAGTGCTTGACCAGGTTACGGACCTCGATGATGTTCTCAGTCACGGTTCACGAGCTCCTCGGCGAAGTGGCAGGCGCTGGCCCGACCGCGGCCGATCTGCAGCAGCGGGGGCAGCTTCTCCCGGCACACCGGCTGCGCCATCGGGCAGCGCGGGTTGAACGGGCAGCCCGGCGGGATGTTCATCAGGTTCGGCGGCAGCCCCTTGATGGTGCGGAGCTCCTGCCCCTTCTCGTCCATCCGCGGGATCGAGTCGAGCAGCCCGAGGGTGTACGGGTGCGCCGGCTTGGCGTACAGGTCGTACACGTCGGCTTCCTCGACGATCCGGCCGGCGTACATGACCGCGATCCGGTCCGCGACGTCGGCGACGACGCCGAGGTCGTGGGTGATCAGGATCAGGCCCATCCGCCGCTCCCGCTGGAGCTCGCCGAGCAGGTCCATGATCTGGGCCTGCACGGTCACGTCCAGCGCGGTGGTCGGCTCGTCCGCGATCAGCACCTCCGGGTCGAGCGCCAGTGACATCGCGATCATCGCGCGCTGCCGCATACCGCCGGAGAACTGGTGCGGGTAGTTGCTGTACCGACCCTTGGCGTTCGGGATCTTCACCTGGTCGAGCATCTCGATCGCGCGCTTCTTGGCATCCGAGCGACCCATGCCGCGCCGGATGCGGAACTGCTCGGCGATCTGGAAGCCGACGGTGAAAACCGGGTTGAGGGCGGAGAGCGAGTCCTGGAAGATCATCGCTATGCCCTCGCCACGGATCCGACGCCGCTCCTCGGCGGACATCTTGAGCATGTCCTTGCCGTGGAAGCGGACCTGCCCACCGGTCACGAAGCCGGGCGGGGTGTCGAGGATGCCCATGATGGTCTGCGCGGTGACGCTCTTGCCGGAGCCGGACTCGCCGAGCACGGCGAGGGTCTCCCCCGCGTCGACGTGATACGTGACCCCGTTGATGACCCTGGCGACACCGTCCCGGGTGCGGAACTCGACCCGAAGGTCGTCCACCTCGAGCAGCCGGCCGGAAGGGCGGCCGGATCCGTAGGCGCCGGCAGCGGACTGCTCGGACACGAGAATGTCGGACAACTCAGTCTCCCCTATCGGAGCTTCGGGTCGAGGGCCTCGCGGACCGCCTCGCCGAGCATCACGAAGCTCAGCACGGCGGTGACGAGGAACGCGGCGGGGAAGAAGAGCAGGAAGGGCGAAACCCGGATGTAGTTCTGCGCTTCACTGATCATGATGCCCCAGGACACGACCGGGGTCTTCAGCCCGATGCCCAGGAAGGACAGGGTCGCCTCGGCGCCGATGAAGGAACCGACCATGATCGTGCCGTAGACCAGCAGCGGCGCCAGACAGTTCGGCAGCAGGTGCTTGAGGATGATCCGGCCGGTGCCCGCGCCGAGCGCCCGGGCCGCCACGATGTAGTCGGCCTCCTTGGTGGCGAGCACCGAGGAGCGCATCAGCCGCATCACGACCGGCCAGCTCAGCACGACCAGCGACATGATGACCAGACCCATGATCGTCCACTCGCCGTTGTCCGTGCCCGAGCCGTTGAAGGTGGTCAGGATGACGATCGAGCCGAGCACGAAGGGCAGGCCGAAGAAGATGTCCGCCACCCGGGAGAGGAGGGAATCCACCCAGCCGCCCCGGTAGCCGGCGATGATGCCCATCGTGCCACCGATCAGCATCGTGCCGATCACGGAGAGCAGGGCCACCACGATCGACGCACGGGCGCCGTAGATCACCCGGGCGTAGACGTCCCGGCCCTGCACGTCGTAGCCGAACCAGGCGTCCGCGGAGGGCTCGACCCGGCTGCGCTCCAGCGAGCCGTTCACCGCGTCGCTGGAGGTGAACAGCGACGGGAACGCGGCCATCACGATGAAGAGCACGATGAAGGCCGCCGAGATCCAGAACAGCGGCTTACGGCGCAGGTCGCGCCAGGCGTCGCCCATCAGGCCGCGGGGCTTCTGGTGCTTCCGGGCGCTCTCCGGCAGGCCGGCGTCGACGGGTGCACCGGAGCCGGCCTGGGTCGGCACGGTCGCCGACGGCGTGGAAACGATCGACGCGGTACTCGGGTCACTCATAGCGGATCCTCGGGTCCAGGGTGGCGTAGAGCAGGTCCACCAGCAGGTTCATCAGGAGGTAGACCAGCACCAGCACCACCACGATGCCGACAACGGTAGCGCTCTCCTTGGTCACGATGGAGCGCAGCACCTGGCGGCCGATGCCGTTGATGCCGAAGATGCCCTCGGTGACGATGGCGCCACCCATCAGGGCGCCCAGGTCGGTGCCGAGCAGGGTGACGACGGGGATCAGCGAGTTGCGCAGCAGGTGCACGCCCACCACCCGGCGCATGGGCAGGCCCTTCGCGATGGCGGTGCGCACGTAGTCGGCGCGCCGGTTCTCCGCGATGCTGGTGCGCGCCACCCGGGCGATGTACGCCATCGAGGCGCTACCGAGCACGAAGCCCGGCATGAGCAGCTCGGAGAAGCGCATCTCGTTGGAGACCGTGGGGTTGACGATGCCCCACTTGACGCCGACGAGCCACTGGAGCACGAAGCCGATGACGAAGACCGGCAGCGCGATCAGGAACAGGGTGGAGATCAGGACCAGGTTGTCCATGAAGCCATTGCGCCGAAGACCGGTCAGGATGCCCGCGCCGAGACCGATGACGGCCTCGATCGCGAGCGCGACCACCGCCAGCTTCAGGGTGTTCGGGTACGACGTCGCGATGATGTCGCTGATCTGGCGACCGCTGAACGTCACACCGAAGTCACCCTGGAAAAGGTTCTTCATGTAGCTGGCGTACTGCACCCAGATCGACTGGTCGAGATGGTACTTCTCGGTCATCATCGCCCGGAAGTTGTCCGGGCAACCACGGTCGCCGCATTTGCCGGCGAAGGGGTCGCCGGGCACCGACCAGACGAGCCAGTAGATCAGGAAGGTCGTTCCGATGAAGACCGGAACGAGTTGCAGCAGCCGTCTCAAGAGATAACGGCCCATGAGGTGGTCCTCCAGACAGGGGGCGCGTCGGGGCAGCCGACACGGTGGTGACAACGTGCGAGGGGTTTGTTGTACACCCCCTCGCGGAACGGCCCCGGGTCGGGCTCACCGGTAGGCGAGCCCGACCCGGGGTCAGACCGTTCGGCTCAGAGCTCGACCGAGGTGATGTCGAGTTCGCCGACGTTGGTCAGCTCCATCTTCTTGATCTTCTCCGAGCGGCCGGACTGCTCACCGCTGAAGTAGATCGGCATCGTCGGGACGTCCTGGTCGATGATCTTGACGGCCTCACCGAACTTCTTGTGCGCCTCGTCCAGGCTGGGGGCCGCAGAGGCCTCCTTGGCGAGGGCGTCAACCTGAGGGTTGCTGTACTTGCCGTCGTTCGAGGAGCCACCGGTCACGTAGAGCGGGTTGATCCAGTTCTCCACGTCCGGGTAGTCCTGCTGCCAACCGGCCCGGTAGGCGCCGGTCATCTTGTAGGCGTTGATGTTCGCCCGGAAGACCGCGAAGGTCGGGACGCCGACGGCGACGGCGTCGATGCCCAGGTTGGTCTTGATCTGCTGGGCGACGGCCTCCATCCACTCCTTGTGGCTGGCGTCCGCGTTGTACGACAGGGTCAGCTTGCCCTTGAAGCCACCGGCCTGGGTCAGGAGCTTCTTGGCCTCGTCCACGTTGAACTGGCAGGCGGTGCAGTTGCCCGGCTCGGCACCCGGGGTCAGCGGGTTGGCCCAGCTGTCGGCCGGCTTGCGGTTACCGAAGAAGATCTTGTCGGTGATCGCCTTCCGGTCGATGGACATCGAGATCGCCCGACGCAGGTCCTTGTTCTGGAACCGCGGGTCGTAGAGCGGGAAGGCGATGATGCCGGTCGACGGGATCGTCGTCTGGATCGCCCGGTCGCCCAGGTCGGTCTTCCACTTGTCACCGGCCAGCGAGGAGACCGGGACCTGCTGCTGGAAGTCCAGGTTGCCGGCGAGCAGGTCGTTGTAGGCCGCCGTGTCGTCCTGGTAGAGCTTGACGGTGACGTCCTTGATCTTCATCTTGTCGCGCAGGTTGTAGTCGTCGAAGCGGGTCAGCTTGATCTCGACGTCGTCCTGCCACGACACGAACTTGACCGGGCCGTTGCCGACCGGCTTCTTGCCGAACTCTTCCGGCTTCTGCGTGAAGAAGACGTCCGGCAGCGGCATGAAGGCGCTGTAGCCGAGCTTGGTCGGGAACACGGAGGTCGGCGCGTTCAGCGTGACCTCGAAGTTCCAGTCGTCGACGACCTTGAGGCCGGACATCTCCTTGGCCTTCGGCTCCGGGGCCTTCTTCGGGCCGTCCGGGCCGTCCGGGTCCTCGGTGTAGACGTCGCTGAAGCCCTGGATGTCGGAGAAGAAGCTGGCGTTCTGCGCGCCGCTCGGGCCGTACGCAGCCCAGTTCCAGGCCTTGACGAAGTTCTCAGCCTTGACGGTGGTGCCGTCGTGGAACTTGGTGTTCTGCTTGATCTTGATCTTGAAGACCTTGGAGTCGGTCGTGTCGATCGACTCGGCCAGCGCGTTCTGCGGCGCGCCACCGTTGTTCGGGTACTCGACCAGGCCGGTCCACAGCCAGTCGACGACCTTGCCGCCCTGGGTCTCGGTGGTGTTCGCCGGAACCAGGGGGTTCTCCGGCTGGCCGCCGTCGATGACGATCGCGCCGTCCTTGCTCGCGCCGGCGTCACCGCCGTTGCTGTCGCCGCTGGAGCAGCCGGACGCGACGAGCGCGAACGCCGCGCCCACCGCGAGGGCGCCGCTCGCCCGCTTCGAGACTCTCATACCGAGGGGCCTCCTCTTTCTAACCTGGTTCCGTCGTGGGTTTCACGCACGTATGGGGGGTGACGCCGCCGCCGACCCGAACCGCAGGTCGACGGTTAACCGCAGAGGAAATCGGGACACCCCAGGGGTACCGATCCGCCGGGCACCGCACCCTCGCCGGGTGACACCGAGCAGGGTCGCCGGCCACGTTCCGCGACAAGTTGCGGCGTCACGTGGTCGGCGGGCCCGACGAGGTGCCCCCACACCGGGGGTGAGGTGCTGCCACTGTGACACCCACCGGCCCATTCCGTGAAGGTGCCGTTATCAAGCCGTTAGTTGGCCGCCACGTTGCCGATACTTGAGAAAAGATCATGAAACACGTGAGTCGTACCACTCTGAACAGGAAAGACGTGTTCACAACGGGCGAGGACGACCCGTACGCTCGGTTCCTGTGAGCTTCCCTGCCTCCGCTCCGGCCCTGCCCGACGTCCGCCGGGCGCTGGCCGTATTTGCCCATCCGGATGATGTCGACTTCGGCTGTGCGGGCACCATCGCAGGCTGGGTGGAGGAGGGCATCGAGGTCGCGTACGTCATCGTCACCCGGGGTGACTCCGGCGGCTTCGACGACACGCCCCGCGAGGAGATGCCCCGGCTGCGCGAACGCGAGCAGCGGGCGGCCGCCGCCGCGGTCGGCGTACACCGGGTCGACTTCCTCGACGGCCACGCCGACGGGACGCTCACCCCCAGCCTCGACCTGCGCAGGCAGGTCGCCGCGGCGATCCGCCGGTTCCAGCCGGACCGGGTGCTCACCAGCTCCCCGCTGCGCCGCTGGGAGCACCTCGCCGGCCCCAGCCACCCGGACCACCTGGCGGTCGGCGAGGCCACCACCTGCGCGGTCTACCCGGACGCGCGCAACCCCTTCGCCTTCCCCGAGCTGCTGGCCGAAGGGCTGGAGCCGTGGGTGGTCCGGGAGATCTGGTACGCCGGCGGCCCGAGTCCGGACCACGCCGTGGACGTCACCGCGTACGTCGACCGGAAGGTCGCTTCCATGCGGGCCCACCGCTCGCAGACCGCGCACCTCGACGTGGCGACCTGGGTACGCGACCGGCTCACCACGGTGGCCGACAACGCCGGCCTGCCCGCCGGCCGGCTGGCCGAGGCGTTCACCGTGCTCCGCACCGAGTGACCGGAATCGGTCACCGGTCAGGTGCGGGTCCGCACGGTCACACCAGGCGGCGGTCCGCCGCCCACCGGGACAACTCGTACCGGTTGGACATCTGGAGCTTGCGGAGCACGTTCGACACGTGCGTCTCGACCGTCTTGATCGAGATGAACAGCTCCTTGGCGATCTCCTTGTACGCGTACCCCCGGGCCAGCAGGCGGAGCACCTCGCGCTCCCGGTTGGTGAGCTGATCCAGCTCCGGATCGGCCACCGGCGCGTCCGGCCGGGCCGCGAACGCGTCCAGCACGAACCCGGCCAGCCGCGGGCTGAACACCGCGTCGCCGTCGGCCACCCGCCGGATGGCGTCGGTCAGCTCATCCGGCGAGATGGTCTTCGTGACGTACCCCCGGGCGCCGGCCCGGATCAGGCCGATCACGTCCTCCGCCGCGTCGGACACGCTCAGCGCGAGGAACTTCACCTGCGGATGGGTACGCCGCATCGCGTCCAGCACCGCCCGGCCACCGCCGTCCGGCATGTGCACGTCGAGCAGCACCACGTCGGGCAGGGTGGCGGCGATCCGGGTGACCGCCTCGGTCACCGTGCTCGCCTCGCCCACCACCTCGACGTGGCCGCCCAGCTCGGCGCGTACGCCGGCCCGGAACATGGCGTGGTCGTCGACGAGGAACACCCGCAGCCGCCCGTCCCGGGGCTGCGCCCCCTCGACCGGTCCGTGCTCGGCCATGGTCATCTGTCCCTTTCCGTCGCGGAGCCGGCGCCGGTGATCGGCAGGATCAGCCGGACCTCGGTCCCCTCCCCCGGCTCGGACCGGATCTCCGCCCGGCCACCGTGCCGCTTCATCCGTCCGATGATCGACCCTCGGACGCCGTGCCGGTGATCCTCCACCGTATCCGGGTCGAAGCCCTTGCCCCGGTCCCGCACGAAGACGCTCACCTGGTCCGGCTCCACCTCCGCGTAGAGCGAGACGGTCTGGACCCCGGCGTGCCGGGCGGCGTTCACCAGCGCCTCCCGACCCGCGGCGACCAGCGCGCCGACCCGCTCGTCGGTCTCCCGGTCGCCGACCACCACCGCCTCCACGGTGATGGCGAAGGTGTCCTCCACCTCGGCGGCGGCCTGCTCCAGGGCGGCGGCGAAGCGCTCGGTCGGTGAGCCGGTCGGCTTGTAGAGCCAGTTCCGCAGCGACCGCTCCTGGCCCCGGGCCAGTCGCTGGACCGTCTTGACGTCGCTGGCGTTGCGCTGGATCAGGGCCAGTGTGTGCAGCACCTGGTCGTGCACCATCGCCGCCAGTTCGGCGCGCTCCTGCTCGCGGATGCGGCCCTCCCGCTCCGAGCGGAGCTGGTTCCAGGTGCGCCAGAGCACGGGCGCGGCCACCACGCCGACCCCGGCCAGCCCGACCAGCGCGAAGATCACGCCATTGAGCACGGCGTCGAAGTTCTGCGCCGGTGAGTAGACCGCCGCCACGCCGATGATGCCGACCGCGACCAGCACGCCGCCGCCGATGAAGCGGAGCACGAAGGCCCGGCGGTCGCTCTCCTCCACCACCGCGCCGAGCCACGGCACCGGCATCGACTCGCCCCACTGCCGGCGGCGCTCCGGCGCGGACTGGTGCCAGATCACCCCGGCGCCGACGGCGATGATCGCCACCAGCCAGCCGGCGGTGCCGGCCGCGCCCACCGAGTCGAAGACCATCACCTGCGTCAGCAGCACGCCCAGCCCGATCGCGACGAACGGCAGGAGCTGGGCGAGGTCCCGGCGGGGCGGTACGGCGTCGCCGGGACGCAGCGGGACCACCGCCCAGAACGCCGCGTAGAGCAGCAGGCCCAGCCCGCTCAGCCCGAGCAGCACCATGAAGGCCACCCGGACCCGGACCACGGAGATGCCGAGGTGGTCCGCGATGCCGGCGGCCACCCCCGCGGCCAACCGGTGCTCGGGAGCCCGGTACAGGCGCGGCGGGTGTGGGGTCACGGTGCTGCTGATCGGAAGCTCCCGAGTCGTGGGACGGGGTGGGGGCGGGCCGGTTCCGGCGCCGCTCCGATCGTCACACGGCCGGGCCGCCCCGGACCACGGGGACGCCCCCGACATTCGCCCGCCGCGGATCTCAGGGTGGCGTCAGGGTCGGGTCCTGAGGACGGTCGGGCGTCCGGAGCAGCAGGATCGGAGCATGACCGAGGACGCTGCCCGTCCGCCCCTCCCCGGGGCGGCACCGCCGGACGGGCCCCCGCCACCCCCGGCGCCGGCACCGGCGCCCACCACCCAGGCCGGTCCCGACCCGGCCGCCCCGCCGGCCGGACACGCCGGCGGCGACCCGTCGTGGTCGGCCACCGGACCCGCCGCCCCACCACCGGGCGCGTCGGCCGCCGGCCCCACGCCGCTCGGCGACCCGCCGCCCGGGTACGCGCCGCCGCCCGGCGCCGCCGGCTTCACCTCCCGGTACGGGCTGGTCCGCCCCCGTGAGGGGCGCTACCTGGCCGGCGTCTGCGCGGCGATCGGCCGGGCCACGAACACCGACCCGGTGCTCTGGCGGGTGCTGCTCGCCGTGCTGGGCTTCTTCGGCGGCGTCGGCATCCTGATCTACGTCGCCGCCTGGCTGATCATCCCCGGCGAGGGCGACACCGCCTCCCCGGTGGAGTCGATGCTCGGCCGGGGCAGGTCCAGCATGTCCCCGGTCACCGTCATCGTGCTCAGCATCCTGGTCGCGGTCAGCTTCGCCTACATCGTCACCGACGCGTTCCGCGCCGTGCTGCTCGGCGCGGCCATCCTGATCGGCGGCGCGCTGCTGCTCAACCGGGAGCACCGGGCGCCAACGGGACCGGGCGTCGCGGCCGGCCCGCCCGCGACGCCGCCGGGGCCCGTGCCGCCGGTCAGCTGGCCGGCCCCCGGCCAGTTCACCCCGCCGGCCGGCACGCCCGCCGCCGGGATGCCCGCCGGGTCGGCGACCCCCACCGGCTGGCCGGCCACCACGGCGGCGGCCCAGCCGGCCCCGGCCGTGGAGCCGGTGTCGCCGGAGTCCCCGGCCGCCTGGTCGGAGGCGGACCGGCCAGCCGGCCAGCCGGCCGGCTGGCCGGCGACCGGGGCGCCGCAGACGCCGGCCGGGGCGGCCACCGGCGGCCTTCCGGCCTGGTCGGCGGCCCCCCGACGACCGAGGGATCCACCTGGCGGGAGCCGGCGACCGCGGCCTGGCCGCCCGCCCCGACGAGCGGCGGCCTCCCCGGCGGCCCGTCCGTCGCCGTACCGCCGGTCAGCACGCCGCTGCCGCCCACGGGGTACCGGGCGCCGTTCGCGCCCCGTGGGCCGTACGCCGGGCCGTACCCACCGCCGTCGCCGGCCCGCGCGCCCAAGCCGCCCAAGCGGCCGAAGGAACGCTCCCCGCTGGGCGCGGTGACGTTCTCGCTGATCTTCCTGGCGCTGGGCGTGGTCGCCGTGCTCGACCTGATGGACGTCTTCCCGGTGGGCGCCGCCGGGTACTTCGCCGCGGCGCTGGCCACGATCGGGCTCGGGCTGCTGGTCGGCACCTGGTTCGGCCGGGCCCGCTGGATGATCGCGCTCGGCCTGGTGACCGCGGCGGCGCTCGGCGTCGCCACCGTCGCCGAGTCCTACGACCGGGTACGCGGCATCGACGGCAACGTGACCTGGGCCCCGACGGACTACCGGGACCTGGCGACCCGGTACGAGAACAACTTCGGCGACGCCGTCCTCGACCTGCGCGGGGTCGACTTCGACAAGAAGGAGACGCAGATCATCGTGGCGATCAACTTCGGCCAGGCGACCGTGGTGGTGCCGCCGAACGTCGACGTCACCACGCTGGCCGACGTGAACGCCGGGGACGCCACGGTTTTCGGCCAGCGCTCCGGCGGGCTGGACGGCAACCTGCGGGAGACCACCGACTTCGGCCCGGACGGCCCCGGCGGCGGCAAGCTGCGACTGCTCATCCACGTCAACGCCGGCAATCTGGAGGTGACCCGGTGAAGGCGCACCGCACCGACCTCGTCTCGTTCTCGTTCGGGCTGGTATTCCTGGCCCTGTCCGTCTGGTGGCTGCTGGCCCGGATCCTCGGGCTGGCGATCCCGCCGGTGGGCTGGTTCCTGGCCGGCGCGCTCATCGTGGTCGGGGTGCTCGGTCTGGTCGGCGCGCTGCGCTCCGGCCGGCACGCCGCCGCGGCGCCGGAGGCCGAGGCGACCGTGTCGGCCCCCTACGAGGGCGGCCCGGAGTGGACCCCACCGGCGGCGGCGCCGGAGGCCGACGAGTGGCGCACCGACGCCGTCGCCGACGACCAGGTCGGGGCGGTGGCGGACCGGCCGGTCAGCGGCGGAGCGGACGAGCCACGCTGGTCGCCGGCCGCCCCACCGACGGACCCCGGCCCGCCCACCACCGGCCCCGACGCCTGGGAGCAGCCCGAGGGCGCACCGCCGACCCGCGAGCAGCCCACGGTCGACGTGGCACCGCCGACCCGCGAACAGCCCCCCGTCGACGTGGCACCGCCGACGCGGGAGCAGACCACCGTCGATCTCGGACCGACGGGCGCCGGGCGGTCCGGCGTCGGCGACGCGGCGGCCACCCGGGAGCAGCGGGCCGCCGGGGACGGCCCGGCAGCAGGGCCGGACGACGAGAAGCGCTCACCGGCCTGAGCGCGGCGGTGCGGGGCTGCTCCGGTGGCGCATATGCTGGCTGGCGGAGATCTCGCCTCCGCCGGCCGGCCCACGCCGTGGGGCCTCGGCCGCGGCCGGGCTGCCACGTCGCCGGGTTCCGCCCGGGCGCGGCCCCGGTCGCCGAGCCGCGACCCCGGCCCAGCCGGCCAGGTCGCCGTGGCGGTCCCGCCGCTTTCCCGTCTCTACCCCGTCAGGAGCCCGTCCGACATGACCCAGTCCCCCGCGGTGCGCACCTCCGGCGCGTCCGGTCCGGTCCGCATCGGCGAGCGCGCCGCCCGTACCCTCGTCGCCGAGCTCGCCCGGCGCAACGACCCGAAGGCCGCCCTGCTGGTCGGGGCGGCCCCGGAGTCCCCGGTCCTGGCCGCGGCGATCGAGGCGCTGCTCCCCGGCGACCGGCTCACCGTCGTGCCGGCGGAGGGCTCCTCCGCCGCCGCGCTCCGCGAGCACATGTCGGCACAGGGCCGGTGGGTCGCCGACCGGGTACGCGTGGTCGACAGCCCGGCCGAGGCGGACGCCGCCGAGGTGGTCATCGCCGCCGAGCCGTTCACCGGCACCGCCGACGAGGCCCGGGGGGCGGTCGACGGCCTGTCGAAGTACCTGTCCGACGGCGCGGTGCTGAGCGTGGCCGCGCCGCTCTTCCGGACCGAGGGCGCCGGCACCGAGCTGGATCGGCAGGGCGTGCTGCACGGCGTCCGCACCGACCTGGTGCTGCGCAACTCCCCGCCGGTCCGGGTGCACCACCTGCGCTTCACGCCGGCCAGCGCCGCCGTGGCCGCCCGGCTGGCCCCGGCCTACCGGCCGTCCAGCGTGCCGCTGACCCGCAGCATGCACATCGACTCGAACGGCGTGGCCGCGGCCGGCATCAGCCTCGGGCTGGCGGCGCTGGCCCGGGTGGCCCGGCCGAAGTCGAAGCTCTGGCTGCTGCCGGCGCTGGCCGCCGCCCCGGTGGCCGCCTTCTTCCGGGACCCGGAGCGGGACGTGCCGGAGGACCCGTCGGCCGTGGTCGCCGCCGCGGACGGTCAGGTCCTCTCGGTGCAGCGGCTGCACGACGAGCGCTTCGGCGAGGGCGAGTGGCTGCGGGTCGCCGTCTTCCTCTCCGTGCTGGACGTGCACGTCAACCGGTCCCCGGTGGCCGGGAAGGTGGTCGACTACTTCGTCGCCGACGGCGGCTTCGTCAACGCGATGAAGCCGGACGCCGAGCACAACGTGGCGGCGTACACGGTGCTGGACACCGAGCACGGCCCGGTGGTGGTCGCGCAGCGTACCGGCCTGATCGCCCGCCGGATCGTGCAGCGGGCGCCGGTCGGTGCCCTGCTGGCCAGGGGTGAGCGCTTCGGGCTGATCCGGTTCGGCTCGCGGACCGACGTCTACCTGCCGGCGGACGCCGCCGAGCCGCTGGTCGGCCCCGGCGACAAGGTGGTCGGCGGCTCGACCGTGATCGCCCGCTGGGTCTGACCCCGGGGATGCGAAAAGGGGCGCCGCGAGTGCGGCGCCCCTTTTCGACGCCTCGGATCAGGCGGCCCGGCGCTGGTGCAGCCAGAGCAGCGGGCCGCTGACCAGGTAACCCACCACCACCAGGGCGAAGGTCAGCCGGATGTCGACCAGGGCCCCGACCACCGGTGCCAGCCACAGCCACGGCGGCAGCTTCACCAGCCGGGCCAGCTTGGCGTACGGGAAGCTGGAGACCATCGCGAAGGCGAGCAGGGCGACCCCGCCGATCAACACCAGCCCGGGGACCGGCAGCCCGATCGCCACGGTGAGGGCCAGCACGGCCGCCGCCATGGTGGTCGGTACGCCGCAGAAGAACCGGCCGTCCTTCGGCGAGACGTTGAACCGGGCGAGCCGGATCGCGGCGCAGGCCGCGACGAGGGCGCACGCCACCGCGGCGGCGGCGGGCGGCACCGAGCCGGCCAGCGAGGCGTAGACCACCACCGGGGCGGCGAGGCCGAACGAGCACATGTCGGCCAGCGAGTCCATCTGGGCGCCGAACGGGCTGGCCACGCCGAGCTTGCGGGCCAGCGCGCCGTCGAGACCGTCGAATCCGACGCAGGCGATCAGGCAGAGCGCCGCGACCCGGACGTCGCCCTGCATGGCCAGGAAAATGGCCAGCATGCCGAGCATCAGACTGCTCAGGGTGCAGCCGTTGACCAGGGCGAACTTCATCCGGCGGGCAGTCGTGCGCTCACCCGGCAGGAGCGGGATCGACATCGCCGTCGCATCGTCGTCGACCGCCGACGTGGGGGCGAGCGCCGGGCTGACCGGCATGATCGCCTCGACCTCGGTGCGGTCGAACCGGCCGTAGCGGCGACGCTGGCGGTCGGCGTAGCGGTGGTCGGGGACGACCAGGTCGGCGCCGGCGACGGCGTCGTCGCGGCGGCCCACCCGGACCAGCAGCACCTGACGGGCGAACGTGCTGCTGCGGCGCAACCGGCCCGCCCAGCGACGCCCTGCGGGGCGCGGACTGTCAGTAGTACGACGCCGGCGCCATGGGGCTCTCGGCACGTTTCCTCCATCACCGGATCGGCTGGCCGCCCACCTGGGCGGCTGTCCGGCTGTCTCGTGCCGGACCTTGCTGGTCCGGCAGCCCGTTTTGCGGAGTACACCATTGCACAAGGGAAAGGGGCTTGGCGATAGCTGCCGGCGGTACTTATATCTCCCTTAAACCGCGCGAACCGCTCTCTTGTGCCCACCTCGGGCTTCATCGCCCGTTTCTTCCACCAACCCCAGTTAACGACTGTACCGGAGGAGGCCAGCGGTGGCTCGGCGAGCGGGTGCTACCTGCCCGGACGTCCGGTTGCCAGGGCCACCACGTCGGTCAGCCGCAGCTCGCTGACCTGATCCGGAGCGAACCATGCGGCGCGGGCGGTGGACCCGCCGGCGAGCTCCGTCACCACCGCGTCGGTCGGGGCGTCCACCCGCACGCGGTAGATCACCCGGACGCCGTGCCAGTCCAACGGCCGCCCCTCGGGGCCGAGCGCGGCGGGATTGTGCAGGCTGTCCACGGCCAGCAGGTCGACGATGCGGCCGAGCTGGCCGGCCTCCTCGACCAGTTCGCGGAGCAGTCCGGCGGCGGGCTGCTCCCCGTGATCGGTGCCACCGCCGGGCAGGTGCCACTTTCCGGCGCCCGGATAGCCGTCGGCGATCATGGTGAGCAGCACCCGCCCCGCCGGATCGGTGACCAGCCCGTACGCGGCGAAGCGCTGCCGCCGGTCGGTGGGCGCCGGCCCGAACGGCGCCCGGCTGGCCCGCGCGGGCAGCGGCTCGGCCGGCAGGCCGAGCAGCTCGGCGGTGAACGGCAGCAGCGGCAGTCCGGCCGCCTCGGCGGGGGTGCACCACGCCGCCAGATCGGTGGTCTGGTCGACCTCGTCCCGGAGCGTCCCGCCGGCGGGCGTGACGTCGAAGATGATCCGGTCGGTGTGCAGGGCGACCCCGAGGTCCGGGTACCGGGTCACGTCCGCGACGGCCGCCCGGAGAGCACTCACCTTCACGGTCAGCCCGGTCTCCTCGGCGAACTCCCGCACCACCGCGGCCTCGGGATGCTCGGCGTGGTCGAGCCCACCCCCCGGCAGCTGCCACACCCCGGGAAAGTCGGCGGTTGCCGACCCCCGCACGAGCAGCACCCGCTCCCCGTCCCGGCACACCCCGTACGCCCCGACCCGCCGCCGCTCTTCCATCAGTCCCCGCTCCCCGTAACCCGACCGGCCATCCCGTCGATCATGAACCTATTGCCCGCGGGCACGGCGTGCCGCGGCAACAACTCCATGATCACCGGAATCGCCGGTGGGGGCGCCCCGGGGGTGGGGTGGGGTGGGGGTGTCAGAGGAGGTGGGCGGCCTGGACGGCTTCGGCGGTCACCTCGGTGAGGCGGTCGGTGGGGAGGGCGGTCAGCTCCTCGCGGCGGAACCAGCGGGCCTCGCAGGTGGAGCCGCCGACGTCGGCCACGGTGGGCGGGGCGGGCTGGTCGACGACCACCCGGTAGAAGGCGCGCACCCCGTGCCAGTCGATCGGGTAGCCCTCCGGGCCGAGCGAGGCGGCGTCCCGGTGACTGGCCACGCCGAGCAGCTCGACCAGGCGACCGGTCTGCCCGGTCTCCTCGACCAGTTCCCGGATCAGCGCCGCGCCCGGCTGCTCGCCGTAGTCCGTGCCGCCACCCGGCAGGTGCCAGCAGCCGGCGCCCGGGTACCCGTCGGAGACCCGGGTGAGCAGCACCCGCTCCTCCGGATCGGTGACCACGGCGTACGCGGCGAAGCGCTGCGCCCGGTGCAGCCCGTCCGGGCCGGGCACCGCGTAGAAGGAGGGGAACTCGGGGACCTCCTCGGGCACCACGTCGGCCGAGGAGGCGGGGAGGCCCAGGGCCCGCGCGGTGAACGACCGCAGCGGCAGCTCCCGGGCCTCGTCCGGGGTCACCCAGCGGGCCAGGTCGGTCGGCCGGTCCACCCGGTCGGCCAGCGTCCCGCCCCGCAGCGAGACCGTGTAGAGCAGGCGGTCGGTGTGCAGGGTGATGCCGCGCTCGGGCAGGGCACGCATGTCGGCGAGCACGTCCGCCAGCCCGGCGACGGCGACCGAGAGCCCGGTCTCCGCCGCGGTCTCGCGGACGACGGTGTGCTTGGGGTCCTCACCGTGGTCGACCGCCCCTCCGGGCAGCGACCAGGTGCCGGGGGTGCCGGAGCGCTCCGATGCGCGGACCAGCAAGACTCGGCCGTCTTGATCAGCACAAACTGCGTATGCCGCGATCCTGCGGAGCGGCTCCAGCGAGGTGGTCACGGGAGGAAATTCTCCCCTCGCCGGGTTACCTCCATCGAAAATAGTCAGATTCCTGACTCTTGGCTGGCGCCTCAGGGATCGATCAGGGTAGGAGTCCGGGCGGTCACCGAGGTCGCCCGTCGCTCCGCGAGCGACCGTTGGGGCATGACCTCCACGAGCACCCCTCAGGCCCCGTACAAGCAGCTCCGCCGACCCACCACGGACCGCATGCTGGCCGGCGTCGCCAGCGGCCTCGGCCGCTACCTCGCCGTCGACCCCACCCTCGTCCGGGTGGTCTTCGCCGTCGCCACCCTGCTCACCGGCGGCATCGCCGCGCTGGCGTACCCGATCATGTGGTTCCTGATGCCGGAGGAGCCGGCCGGCGCCCCCGCCTGGCCGCACCCCGCGGGCGCCGCGCCCAAGGCCGGCCCGACCGGCTGGCCGAACCCGGCCCCGCAGCCGGCGCCGCCGGCCACCTGGCTCACCGCGACCGGGCCGCAGCCCAGCACGGCACCGGACCCGACCGTGCCGCTGCGGCCGGTCACCACCGCGCAGCCCGAGCCGGAGACCCGGCCGCAGCCTCAGCCGCCGACCGCCGGGTGAGCCGGCGTCACTCCCACTCGATGGTGCCCGGCGGCTTGCTGGTGACGTCCAGGACCACCCGGTTCACCTCGGCGACCTCGTTGGTGATCCGGGTGGAGATCCGGGCGACCACGTCGTAGGGCAGCCGGGACCAGTCGGCGGTCATCGCGTCCTCGCTGGAGACCGGGCGCAGCACCACGGGATGCCCGTAGCTGCGCCCGTCACCCTGCACGCCGACGCTGCGCACGTCGGCCAGGAGCACCACCGGGAACTGCCAGACGCCCCGGTCCAGGCCGGCGGCGGTCAGCTCCTCCCGGGCGATCAGGTCGGCCTTGCGGAGCAGGTCCAGCCGCTCCCGGTCGACCGCGCCGATGATCCGGATGGCCAGGCCCGGGCCGGGGAACGGGTGCCGCCACACCATCGCCTCGGGCAGGCCCAACTCCAGGCCCAGCGCCCGGACCTCGTCCTTGAAGAGCGTGCGCAGCGGCTCGACCAGGGCGAACTTCAGGTCCTCCGGCAGGCCGCCGACGTTGTGGTGGCTCTTGATGTTGGCGGTACCGGTGCCGCCGCCGGACTCCACCACGTCCGGGTAGAGGGTGCCCTGCACCAGGAACTCGACGTCGCCGTGCGAGGCGATCTCCCGGGCGGCGGCCTCGAAGACCCGGATGAACTCCCGGCCGATGATCTTGCGCTTCTCCTCCGGGTCGGTCACCCCCGCCAGCGCCCCGAGGAACCGGTCCTGCGCGTCGACCACCTTGAGCTTGATGCCGGTGGCGGCGACGTAGTCCTTCTCCACCTGCTCGGCCTCACCGGCCCGCAGCAGGCCGTGGTCGACGAAGACGCAGGTGAGCTGGTCGCCGACGGCCTTGTGCACCAGCGCGGCGGCGACCGCCGAGTCCACCCCGCCGCTGAGGCCGCAGATGACCTCCTTGTCGCCCACCTGCTCGCGGATCCGGGCCACCTGCTCGTCGATGATGTTCGACGGGGTCCAGGTCGGCTCGATGCCGGCGATGTCGTACAGGAAGCGCTTGAGCATCTCCTGCCCGTGCGCGGTGTGCCCGACCTCGGGGTGGAACTGCACGCCGGCGCGGCGGCCCGCCACGTCCTCGAACGCGGCGACCGGCGCGCCCGCCGACTCGGCGGTCACCGTGAAGCCCTCGGGGGCCTCGGTCACGCAGTCGCCGTGGCTCATCCACACCGGCAGGTCCGCCGGCAGGTCGCGGAGCAGCACGCCGGGCTCGAGGAGCCGGGGGCGCAGCGGGGTGCCGCCGTACTCGCGGTTGCCGGTCTTCGCGACCGTGCCGCCGAGCGCCTGGGCCATCGCCTGGAAGCCGTAGCAGATGCCGAAGACCGGGACGTCGGCGTCGAACATGCCGGCGTCGATCTGCGGGGCGTCCGGGGCGTAGACGCTGGACGGGCCGCCGGACAGGATGATCGCGGCCGGGTCCTTCGCCAGCATCTCGGCGACCGGCATCGAATGCGGGACGATCTCCGAGTAGACCTTCGCCTCGCGCACCCGGCGCGCGATGAGCTGGGCGTACTGGGCTCCGAAGTCCACCACGAGGACTGGGCGAGGCGTGCTCATGTGCAGAAAGCCTACCGACCGTCACCGTCGCGCCGGGCGCGGGCCGGCCGCTCCGCGTGGCGCGGCCCGCCCGGATGTCGCGCGGGTCACCCGCGCAGCGCGGCGGGGGCGTGCGCCGGGACCGCCGGGTGGTGCGGGGCGACCGGTTCCAGCCGGCGGTACGGCTCGCCGAGCGGCGGTCGCGGGTCCTCCTCGCCCTTGTTGGGCCAGCACGCCATCGCCCGTTCCGCCTGGGCGGTGATGGTCAGCGACGGGTTCACCCCGAGGTTCGCCGAGACCGCCGCGCCGTCCACCACGTGCAGCCCCGGGTGCCCGTGCACCCGGTGGTACGGGTCGATCACCCCATCGGCCGGGGAGACGCCGATCACCGCCCCGCCCAGGATGTGCGCGGTCATCGGGATGTTGAACGGCTCGGTGACGGCGCCGCCGGGCGTGCCGTCGATCTCCTCGGCGAGCAGCCGCACCGCGTCGTTGCCGGCCGGGATCCAGGTCGGGTTGGGCGCGCCGTGCCCCGGGCCGGAAACCAGCCGGCGGCCGAAGAGCCCGCGCCGGAACCGGGTGGTGAGCGAGTTGTCCACCGACTGCATCACCAGGGCGATCACCGTCCGCTCCGACCAGCCGCGCACCGACAGCATCCGGGCGGCCAGCCCGGGCTGCCGGACGATGCTGCCCAGCCAGCGCCGCACCCGGTGCGGGCCGCCGTCGACCAGCAGCGACTGGAGCAGTCCCATCGCGTTCGAGCCCCGGCCGTAACGGACCGGCTCGATGTGGGTCTGCGGGTCGGGGTGGAACGAGCTGGTGATCGCCACCCCCTCGGTGAAGTCCAGCCCGCGCTGCCGGGCCCGCTGCCGGGGCACCGACGCGCCGAGGATGGCCTCCGAGTTGGTCCGGGTCAGCTCGCCGAGGCGGGGCGACAGCCCGGGCAGCGCCCCGGTCGCCTTCATCTCGTGCAGCAGCCGCTGGGTGCCCAGCGCACCGGCGGCGAACACCACCTGGTCGGCGTGGATCACCTGGCGCCGCCTGCGCAGCCACGCGCCGGTGCGCGCGGTGTGCACCTCGTAGCCGCCGCCGGCCGCCGGGCGGACCGCGGTGACCGTGGTCAGCGGGTGGACCTGGGCGCCGAGCCGTTCGGCCAGCCAGAGGTAGTTCTTGACCAGGGTGTTCTTCGCGCCGTGCCGGCAGCCGGTCATGCACGCGCCGCAGTGCGTGCAGCCCGTCCGCTCCGGCCCGGCCCCGCCGAAGTACGGGTCCGGCACCCGCTCGCCGGGCCGGCCGATGTGCACCCCGACCGGGGTGGCGTGGAAGGTGTGCCCCACCCCCATCCGCTGCGCCACCGTCCGCATCGCCCGGTCCGCGCCGGTGACGATCGGGTACGTGGTCACCCCGAGCATCCGCTTGGCCTGGTCGTAGTGCCGGGCCAGCTCGTCCCGCCAGTCGGTGATGTCCCGCCACTGCGGGTCGGCGTAGAACGCGTCGAGGGGCTCGTAGAGGGTGTTCGCGTAGACCAGCGAGCCGCCGCCCACCCCGGCCCCGGAGAGCACCATCACTCCCCCGCCGGACTTCCGGTCCGCGGAGCGCAGCAGGGTGATCCGTTGCAGGCCGTAGCAGCCGAGCTTCGGCGCCCAGAGGAAACGCCGGGCCCGCCAGGAGGTCTGCGGGAACTCGCCGTCGGCGAAGCGCCGCCCGGCCTCCAGCACGCCGACGGTGTAGCCCTTCTCGGTCAGTCGGAGCGCGGTGACGCTGCCGCCGAAGCCGGACCCGATGACGACCACGTCGTACCGCATGCACGCATCATTACCGACGGGTAGCCATCGCGCCAGGGCGAGATTTTCGGGATCATGCAGAACGCTCGACCGACCCGGGGCCCACCGGCGACAACCCTGGGTCCCCGTCCGAGCGTCGTTCACCATGGGGGAGGAACACGATGACCGAGAGCACCGCACGACCGGGACGGCGCTGGCTGCTGGGGGTGGCCGCCGTGGTGGCGGTGCTGCTGGTCGCCGCGGGCGCGGTGGTCGCCACCCGCCTGGCCTCCCGGTCCACTCCCGCGCCCGGCCCGGTGGCCGGTCCGGCCACGCCCACACCGTCGGCGAGCGCCCCCGCCCCGGTGACCACGAGCCCCACCCCGCCGCCCGGCGCCGACCTGACCGGTCCGCTGAACCTGCTGATCGTCGGGGTGGACACCCGGGTCACCGTGCCGGGCTGGGAGCCGCACGCCGACGCGGTGCTGGTCATGCACGTGGAGGCGGGGCTGAAGCGGGCATACCTCTTCTCTCTTCCCCGCGACCTGGTGGTGGACATCCCGGCCTACCCGAAGTCCGGCTATCCGGGCGGCCGGACCAAGCTCACCCACGCGATGAGCTACGGCAGCCGGGTGCCCGGCGACAAGAAGCACCCGAGCACCGCCCAGGGGTACGAGCTGCTGAGCACCACGGTCAGCCGGTACACCGGGCTGCGCATCGACGCGGGGGCGGTGCTCACCTTCTTCGGTTTCGATCGGCTGGTCGACGCCCTGGGCGGGGTGGACCTCTACGTCGACCAGCGGGTCGCCTCGATCCACCGGCGCCCGGACGGGCAGTACCGCCCGCACACCGCCGGCGGGTACGTCGGGCCGCAGATGGTCTACGAGAAGGGCACCCGGCACCTCAACGGTTGGCAGGCGCGGGACTACGCCCGCCAGCGCTACATCGCCGGCGGCGACTACGCCCGACAGCGCCACCAGCAGCAGCTGATCCGGGCGCTGGTCGGCAAGATCCTCGACCAGGGGCTGGCCCGGGACCCCGGGCGGGTGGAGCAGGTGGTCGCCGCCCTCGGCAACACCCTGGTCTACGCCGGCGGCGGGCGGCGGCTGGTCGATTTCGCGTACGCCCTCGGCGGCCTGCCCGCCGACGGCCTCGTCCTGGTCGGCCTGCCCGGCGACTCGGTCACGGCGGGCGGCTCCTACCGCGGCGAGCAGCTCCTGCCCGTGGCGCGCCAGTTCTTCGCCGCCGTCCGCGGCGACCGGACCGAACCCTTCCTCAAGACCCACCCGACCCTGCGCGTGCGCACCTGAGTCAGAGCGGCCTGGGTTCGGCGGGGCGTTCCGTGCCGTAGAGCCAGGCGTCGAAGAGCTTGTCCAGCTTCTTGCCGGAGACGCGCTCGGCCAGCGCCGTGAAGTCCGCGGTGGTGGCGTTGCCGTTCTTCCGCTCCTCCGTCCAGGTGCGCAGGATGGTGAAGAAGGCGGCGTCGCCGACCGCCACCCGCAGCGCGTGCACGGTCATCCCGCCCCGCTGGTAGACCGACTCGCCGAACAGGTTCGCCACCCCCGGCTTCCCCGGCGGGGTACGCCAGACCTGCCCGGACGCCGTCGCGTACCGCAGGTCGAAGGCGCGCTGGACGGTGGACTCGCCGGTGTGCTCCGCCCAGAGCCACTCGGCGTATGTGGCCAGCCCCTCGTTGAGCCAGATGTCCTGCCACCGCTGCAGCGCCACGCTGTTGCCGAACCACTGGTGGGCCAGCTCGTGCGCCACCACCCCGGTGTTGTCGCCCTGCCGGAAGAACCCCGCCGAGTAGACCGGCCGGGTCTGCGTCTCCAAGGCGTACCGGATCCGGCTGTCGGCGATCACCACCCCGCCGTACGCGTCGAACGGGTACGGCCCGAGGACACTCTCCAGGTAGTCGGCCACCTCGACGGTCCGGTCCACCGACCGGTCCGGGGCGCCCTTCGCCACCTTGGTGGTGACCGCGCTGAACACCGGCCGTCCCTTGTGCTCCCCCGTGGTGACCCGGAACCTCCCGATCACCACCGTGCTGAGGTAGCTGGCCATCGGCGCCCCCTCGGACCACAGCCAGGTGGTCCAGCCGCCCGTCGTGCTCCGCCCCTTCGGCACCCCGTTGCTGACCGCCGTCAGCCCCTTCGGCACGGTGATCTCGAAGTCGTAGGTGGCCTTGTCCGACGGGTGGTCGTTGACCGGAAACCAGGTGCTCGCCGACTGCGGCTGGCCGAGCGCGACCGCGCCGTCCGAGGTGTGCAGCCAGCCGCCCCCGCCGAGCACGTCGTGGTCCAACGCGGCCGGCACGCCGTCGTACCGGATCTCCGCGACGAAGCCGTTGCCGGAGCTGAGGCCGGTCGCCGGGGTGACGATCAGCTCGTCGTCGGCGCGGGCGTGGGCGGCCTCGAGGCCGTCCACCGTCACCGAACGCACGGTCAGCCCCGCCAGGTCCAGATGGAACGCCGAGAGGTCCGCGGTGGCGGTGGCCCGCACCGTGGTCGTGCCGGTCAGCTGATCCTTCGCCGGGTCGTAGCGAACCCGCACGGTGTAGTGGGTGACGTCGTAGCCGCCGTTGCCGTAGCTGGGGAAGTAGGGGTCGCCGGCGCCGGCCGCGCCGGGCGCGAACGTCCGGGACGCCGTCGGCGAGGGCTGCGGCGGCGCGGTCCGCTCCGGGCCGGCCGAGCCGCAGCCGGCCAGCGCCAGCGTCCCCACCACCAGCAACCCGAGGCCCCGTCGCACGCCCCGCCGCGTCCGCGTCATCGTCTCGAACCTCCCCGGGAGCGACCGCCGGCGGCCCGGCCCGGCCGCTCCGCCCGCGGCAGCCTACCGAGCGGCGCGCGGGCCCGCCTCACGGCAGGGCCGGCGCGGTGCCACCGACGAGCCAGGCGTCGAGGAGCGCGCGCAACGGCCGGCCGGCGACCCGTTCGGCGTACGCGACGAAGTCCGCGGTGGTGGCCGTGCCGTCCCGACGCTCGGCCGTCCAGCCGCGCAGGACGCGGAAGAAGACGTCGTCGCCGACCGCCCGGCGCAGCGCGTGCACGGCCAGCGCGCCGCGCTGGTAGACGGCGTCACCGAACATCGCCGACCGGCCCGGGTCGACCGACGGGCGGGTCCAGTCGGTGGCCGCGTACCCGGTGGCGAAGGCCCGCGCGACGGTGCGGCCGCCGGTGTGCTCGGTCCAGAGCCATTCCGCGTACGTGGCGAAGCCCTCGTTGAGCCAGATGTCGCCCCACCGGGCCACCGACACGCTGTCGCCGAACCACTGGTGGGCCAGCTCGTGCGCGACCACCTCGGTGTCGGGCCGGCCGCCCCGGAAGAAGCCCGGCCCGTAGACCGGCCGGGACTGGGTCTCCAGGGCGTACCGGATCCGGTCGTCGGCGACCGCGATCCCGCCGTACGCGTCGAACGGGTACGGGCCGAAGCGACCGGCCAGGAAGTCGACGATCTCGCCGGTGCGGGCCAGCGACGCGGCGGCCGGCCCGTCCGCCGGCAGCCCGGCGGCCACCGCGGTGACCATCGGCTTCCCGGCGTGGGTACCGGTCGACACCCGGTAGTTCCCGATCACCAGGGTGGTCAGGTAGCTGGCCATCGGCGAAGCCTCGGACCAGGTCCAGGTGGTCCAGCCGGCCCGGCTGGCGGTACCGCGCAGCACCCCGTTGCTGAGCGCGGCGAGCCCGTCCGGGACGGTCACCTCGACGTCGTAGGTGGCCTTGTCGGAGGGGTGGTCGTCGACCGGGAACCAGGTGCTCGCCGACTCCGGCTGGCCGACCGCGATCGCCCCGTCCCCGGTGGCCTGGAAGCCGCCGCTGCCCAGCTCGCCCATGGGGAGCGGCTGCGGCACCCCGGCGTACGCCACCTCGGTGGTGAAGGACTTCCCGGACGGCAGGCCGTGGGCGGGGGTGACGACGAGTTCGTTGCCGTCGCGGCGGTGCCGCGCGGGCGCGCCGTCGACGCGGACCCGGTCGACGGTGAGGCCGGCGAGGTCGAGGTTGAACCGGGACAGCCCGGCGCTCGCGGTGGCGGTGATCGTCGCCTCGCCGGTGAGCCGGTCGGTGGCCGGGTCGTAGCGGACCTTCAGCCGGTAGTGGCCGACGTCGTACCCGCCGTTGCCGGCCCCCGGCACGTACGGGTCACCCGCGTCGGCCGCCCCGGGCCGGAACCGCCCGTCGGCACCGGTGCAGCCGGCGGCCAGCAGCACGACGGCCAGCGCCGCCGCGTACCGCCGCCGCCCGCGGGTCATTCGCCGAGCGTAGACACGCGACGGCGCGGGTGGGACCGAATCCGCACCCGCGCCGTCGGTCGGTCGCGTCGGCTCAGCGGTCCAGGACCAAGCCGACCTTCTGGAACTCCTTGAGGTCGCGGTAGCCGCACTTGGCCATCGCCCGGCGGAGGCCGCCGAAGAGGTTGAGCTGGCCGTCCGGCTCGTCGGCCGGGCCGAAGAGGAGCTGCTCCAGCGAGCCGATCGGCTCGCCGGCCACCTCGAACGCGCCGCGGGGCAGCGACGGGTGGCTGGCCGCGGAGTGCCACCAGGCACCGCCCGCCGGGGCCTCCTCGCACAGCGACAGCGCCTCGCCGAGCATCACCGCGTCCGCGCCGCAGCCGAGCGCCTTGGCGATGTCGCCGGAGGTCTGGATGTCGCCGTCGGCGATCAGGTGCACGTACCGGCCGCCGGTCTCGTCCAGATAGTCGCGGCGGGCCGCGGCGGCGTCGGCGATCGCGGTGGCCATCGGCACCCGGATGCCGAGCACCGACTCGGTGGTCGACCAGTCGTCGCCGCCGATGCCGACGATCACGCCGGCGGCCCCGGTACGCATCAGGTGCAGCGCGGTCTTGTAGTCGGTGCAGCCGCCGACGATGACCGGCAGGTCCAGGTCGGCGATGAACTCCTTGAGGTTCAGCGGCTCGTCGGTGGTGGAGACGTGCTCGGCGGAGACGATGGTGCCCTGGATGACCAGGATGTCCACGCCGGCGTCGAGGATCACCGGGGCGAGCGCCAGGGTGTGCTGCGGGGAGACCCGGACGGCCACGGTGCCGCCGCCGGCCCGCAGCTCGCGGACCCGCTCGGCGATCAGGTCGGGGCGGATCGGCTCGGCGTACACCTCCTGGAGCCGCTTGGTGGCGCGGGCGTCCTCGCCGAGGCCGGCCAGCTCCTCCAGCACCTTCGCCGGGTTCTCGTACCGGGTCCAGAGGCCCTCGACGTTGAGCACGCCGAGCCCGCCGAGCTGGCCGAGCCGGACCGCGGACGAGGGGCTCATCGTCGCGTCGGAAGGGTGCCCGACGCAGGGGATGCCGAACTGGTACGCGTCGAGCTGCCACGCGGTGGAGACGTCGTCGACGTCCCGGGTGCGGCGGCTCGGCACGATGGCGATGTCATCCAGGTGGTAGCCGCGCTGCGCGGTCTTGCCCAGCCCGATCTCGACCACGTCACGCATGGGGACTCCAGGTGTTTGGGGGTGATGGTCAGCGGGAGTGGTAGTTCGGCGCCTCGACCGTCATCTGGATGTCGTGCGGGTGGCTCTCCTTGAGCCCGGCCGCGGTGATCCGGATGAGTTGGCCACGCCGGTGCAGCTCGGGGATGCTCTCCGCGCCGACGTAGCCCATCGCGGCGCGCAGCCCGCCGATGAGCTGGTGGGCGACCGCGGAGAGGGGGCCCCGGTAGGGCACCTGGCCCTCGACGCCCTCGGGGACGAGCTTGTCCTCGGCGAGCACGTCCTGTTGGAAGTAGCGATCCTTGGAGTAGGACTTGGCCTGGCCGCGGGACTGCATCGCGCCGAGCGAGCCCATCCCCCGGTACGCCTTGTACTGCTTGCCGTTGATGAAGATCAGCTCACCGGGGCTCTCCTCGCAGCCGGCCAGCAGGCTGCCGAGCATCACCGTGTCGGCGCCGGCCACCAAGGCCTTGGCGATGTCGCCCGAATACTGGATGCCGCCGTCGCCGATGACCGGCACGCCGGCCGGCCGGGCGGCCCGCGCGGCCTCCATGATGGCGGTGATCTGCGGTACGCCGACGCCGGCCACGATCCGGGTGGTGCAGATCGCGCCCGGACCGACACCCACCTTGATGCCGTCGGCGCCGGCGTCGACCAGCGCCTTCGCGCCGGCGTACGTGGCCACGTTGCCGCCGACGATGTCGATCGAGACGTCCTTCTTGAGCTGGCGGACCATGTCCAGCACGGCCCGCTGGTGCCCGTGCGCGGTGTCCACGATCAGCACGTCCACGCCCGCGTCGACCAGCGTGCGGGCCCGCTTGTACGCGTCCTCGCCGACACCGACCGCGGCGGCGACCCGGAGCCGGCCCGCGTCGTCCTTGGTGGCGTTCGGGTACTGCTCGCTCTTGGTGAAGTCCTTGACGGTGATCAGCCCGCGCAGCCGGCCCGAGCCGTCGATGATCGGCAGCTTCTCGACCTTGTGCCGGCGCAGCAGGTCGAGGGCGTCGTCCTTGCTGACCCCGACCGGGGCGGTGATCAGCGGGGGGTGGGTCATGATGTCCCGGACCCGGGTGGCCGGGTCGGAGACGAAGCGCATGTCGCGGTTGGTGACGATGCCGACCAGCTGGCCGTCGGCGTCGACCACCGGCACACCGGAGATGCGGTACCGGCCGCAGAGCTCGTCGACCTCGCGGAGGGTGTCGTCGGGGCTGGCGGTCACCGGGTTGGTGATCATGCCGGACTCGGAGCGCTTCACCAGGTCGACCTGGAGCGCCTGGTCCTCCAGGGAGAGGTTGCGGTGCAGCACGCCGATGCCGCCCTGCCGGGCCATGGCGATCGCCATCCGCGCCTCGGTGACGGTGTCCATCGCGCTGGACAGCAGCGGCACCGTCAGCTCGACGTTACGGGTGAGCCGAGTGCGGGTGTTGACCCGGCTGGGCACCACGTCCGACTCGCCCGGCTGGAGCAGCACGTCGTCGAAGGTCAGCCCGAGCGGGACCACCCGGGCCGAGCCGGCGGGCAGCTCCGGCAGGTGGCCGCCCAGCTCGCCGCTGTCGGCGCCGGTGGGAAGATCCGCGCCCCGGGCGCCTACAGGAAGATCGGTGCTGGGCGAATTTTCCACGATTTGCTCTCCTGAGCTGGTCGGACGGGCTTCAGCGAGGCGGCGCGCGCGGGCACCGACGCATGCCGAAGTGACGGCGCGTCGCTTCATCGTACCCATTGAGCTGGGCCGGCCCCGGCAGCGGCGGGCGCGGATGAGCGGCGCCACCGTGAGCGCCGGGGGCGGACTTCCCCCGCCGGTTGGGACTACGGTGAGGGGGTGCACGACGAGCCCATCGACCCGTTCAACGGCGACCCGGCCGATCCGACCGCCGGCCTGCAGGATCCGCGTGAGGACGACCCGCTGGACCCGCTGACCGAGGTCGAGCGCCAGGACGTCCTGGAGGATCTGGCCGACCTGGAGATCTACCAGGCCCTGCTGGCGCCGATCGGGGTGCGCGGGCTGGTCATCGAGTGCGAGGACTGCCGCGAACCGCACTACTTCGACTGGGACCTGCTCCGGAGCAACCTGCGCCACCTGCTCAGCTCCGGCCGGCCGCGGGTGCACGAGCCGGCCTACGACCCGGACCCGGACCACTACGTCACCTGGGACTACGCCCGCGGCTACGCCGACGGGGTGCACGACACGCTGACCGAGGGCACCGAGGAGGACGACCCCTCGGAGGCCTGACCCGCGCCGGCCCGGCCCGCGGCCGGCACGTCGCCGGCGGTGGGGCGGTTCAGGCGACCAGTCCGGCGCGGAAGCCGGCCGCCACGGCGTGCGCCCGGTCCCGGGCGCCGAGTTTGCGGAACAGCCGCCGGGCGTGGGTCTTGACGGTGTCCTCGGAGACGAACAGCTCTCGGCCGATCTCCGCGTTGCTCTTCCCCTCGGCCATGCCGAGCAGCACCTGGAGCTCCCGCTCGGTCAGCCCGGCGGGGGTCCGGCCGGTGCGCGAGCCGGCCCCGGCGCGCTGCTGGCCGCTCGGCGGCGCGGGTTCCGGCTCGGCTTCGTCGTCGCCGCGCTGCACCGGCACCACCGTCGGCACGCCGCCCGTACCCTCCCCCGGGACCGTCGCCCAGCCGGTCGCCGGTCGCCCCGGCGGGGCGGACCGGGCCGGCCCGCCGACGGACGCGGCGTCCCGGGCCGGGTCGGTGGCCCGGCGCCGGGCCGGCCGTCCGGGCGCGGCGAGCAGCAGCAACGCCTTCGCCACCGCGCTGGTCAGGTCGTGGTCGGCGCCCTGGATCAGCCCCCGCGCCCCGGCGCTGATGGTGGCCGCGGCCGCCTCCGACTCTTCGGTGCCGAGCAGCAGCACCGCGGCCTGGGGCGCCCGGGCGAGCACCCGGCGCACGAAGCCGGCGCTGTCCGGCCGGGTGAGCGCGGTGTCGGCGAGCACGACGTCCACCGGACGCTCGGCGAGCCGCAGCATCACTTCGGGATCGGAGACGGCGGTCCGGACGATCGCGGACAGTCCGAGTCGGGCCGCCGCGGAGGTCAGCTGCTGGGCCGCGGTCGGTGTCCGAACGCACACGAGAACGGTACGCACAGTGGTCTCCTCTCCGCCTCAGAGCAGACCACGGCCGGGTCGCGCCGCGAGGAGGTTCCGGGCAATCATCCGAACTTTTCCGACAGATGGGGCATATGGCGCGAGTTGTCCGAGGTTTTCGATCACAGATGTGTGAGCGCGGGAAAGCCCGGGTACCGAGACGCCAGGCCGGAAACGGTGCGCCTGCGCGGACCGCCGCCCGGTACCTGGCCATGAAGGATTCTCCGCGGTGCCGCGCGGGAGGAGGGGTGCTGATGTCGAACGTACGTAGACTGCCCGGACCCATCGTCGATCTCTGGGACTGGCAGCGGCTCGGTGCCTGCCGGGGCCGGGACAGCGCCCAGTTCTTCCACCCGGACGGCGAGCGCGGCTCGTCGCGGCTACGCCGTGAGTCCGGCGCCAAGGCCGTCTGCCGGGCCTGCCCGGTGCGCGCCGAGTGCGCCGCGCACGCTCTCGCGGTCCGCGAGCCGTACGGCGTGTGGGGCGGGTTCAGCGAGTCCGAGCGGCTCCGGCTGCTCGCCCTCGGCTGGGAGGACCTGGCCGACCGGCGGCAGAGCCGGGTCGACGTCGCCCGGCTGGAGGCCCGCCTCGGCCGGCCGCACAAGTCGACCGTGCCGGACCAGCGCAAGATCGCCTGACCCGATCCGTCTCGACGACACCGACATCCGACGCCGCGCCCCGCACCGGGGCGCGGCGTCGAGGTTCTCCCGGGTCCGCGGGAAGTCTCGTGGGTGCCTGCCGAGAAGACCGGTCGGGGCCACCCGCCGTACGGCCGGCTTCCCACGCGGTGGCCATGGGTACGCGTGGTGTGATGGACGGGTGGAACTGCGGGAAATGCGGGCGTTCGTCACGGTCGTCGAGGAAGGGAGCCTCTCCGGGGCCGCGCGGCGGTTGCACGTGAGTCAGCCCGCGCTGTCCCAGACCATGAACGCGCTGGAGCGACAGCTCGGTGTGCAGTTGCTGGTCCGCCGCCGTACCGGCGTGCAGGCCACCGAGGCGGGCATGACTTTGCTCGCCGAGGCCCGTGCGGTGCTCTCACGGCACGACCAGGCAGTGGCCGCCGTCGCCCGACACACCGGCGCGGGCGACAGCATGCTCAGGCTCGGGATCCCGCTGGAGCTCCCCACCGACCTGCTGTCCCGGCCGCTCGCCGACCTCGCCGCGGCCTACCCGGGTACCCGGGTCCAGGCCCGCCACATGTCCACCGCGGCCCAGTTCGCCGCGCTGCGCGCCGGCGAAATCGACGTCGGGCTGGTGCGGGAACACCCGCTGGGCCCGGACCTGGACGCCGTGCTGGTCGTCGAGGAAGCGCTGGGTGTGCTGCTGGCCGCCGAACAGGCCGCCGCCATCGCCGGCTCCGACGGGATCCGGTTGGACGCGCTCGCTGGGCTGGACTGGGTCGGTTTCCCGCGCTCCGGGAGCCCCGCCTGGTACGACGAACTCACCGCGATCCTGCGCAGCCACGGCCTGGATCTCGGACCCGACGCGCCGGAAGGGCAGGAGCTGATCCCCGAGGTCAAGCTCGCGGCCGTCAGCGCCGGTGGGGCCTTCGCGTTGGCGCCGCCCAGCTGGTCGCAACCAATCCCGGATTCGGTCACCTGGTCGCCGCTGGTCGGCCATCCCCTCGTCCGGCGCACCTGGGCGGTGTGGCCGGCCAGTTCCCACCGGCGCGACCTTGGTCGCCTCATCGCCGCTCTGGAGGTCCGGGGGCTGGAGCAGGTCCGGCCGGCAGCCGACGCCGGTCGCTTATGGCGGCCATAAGTTGCTCGATCAGCGCGGCGGGAAAGCTCCAGCCGCTGCGCGACTTGCACCCACTGGTCGGGGCACGCCCGACCGAAGCCGCTCATTGGCGGAACAGAATGTGGGTGGAGAAATGATGACAGCACTACAGGGCAGGTCAGCGCTGGTGACCGGCGGTAACAGCGGCATCGGCCGGGCGACCGCCGTCGCGCTCGCCAACCTCGGTGCGCACGTGGTGATCTCCGGTCGCGACGAGGTCCGGGGAAACCAGGTGGTCCGGGACATCCGCGCGGGCGGTGGCCGGGCGGACTTCGTGGCCACCGAGCTGCGTGACGAGGCGTCCGCCCGGGAGCTCGCCGCTCGGGCCAGGGAGCTGGTCGGTCAGGTGGACATCCTGGTCAACAACGCCGGGATCTACCCGTTCGGCCCCACTGACCGGACGAGCGAGCAGACCTTCGACTCGGTGTTCGCGCTGAACGTGAAGGCGCCGTACTTTCTGGTCGCCGAACTGGCGCCGGAGATGGCGAAGCGCGGCCAGGGCGCGATCATCAACGTGAGCACGATGGTCGCCGAGTTCGGCCTGGCAGGGATGGCCCTGTACGGGGCGAGCAAGGCCGCGCTGGTGTTGCTCACCAAGTCCTGGGCGGCCGAGTACGGGCCGCACGGGGTCCGGGTGAACGCCGTCAGCCCCGGCCCCACCCGGACGGAGGGCACCGCCGGGATGGGCGAGGGCCTCGACGAGTTGGCGGCCGCGATCCCGGCCGGGCGTCCCGGGACGGCCGAGGAGATCGCCGAGGCGATCACCTTCCTGGCCACCGACCGGTCAAGCTTCGTGCACGGCGCGATCCTGCCGGTCGACGGTGGGCGCATCGCCGTCTGAGTCCGCTGCACACCGCCGCGCGGCCCGCTCCACGGTGCGCCACCGTGGAGCGGGCCGCGGCCCGGCCGGACGGGCCTGACCCGTGTGGGCGTCCGGCAGTCGCGCGCCACCCTGCAGTACAACAGTCAGCGATGCCGACCCGACGCGGAACGCTGCTCGACGACCGCCAGCACCACCCAGGCGATCGCGCTGAGCCACACCGCCACCAGCGGCGGCAGTCCCGCCAACGCGACCACCAGCGCGACGAGTGCCAACCCCGACTGGGTCAGCGCAACCGGGCGGCTGACCGACAGGCTGATCCCGCGGTAGATGATGACGCAACCGGCCATCATCGCGAGCTGGCTGCCCCCCCCCAGCAGCCGCCCGGCCACGTCGTGCCCGGGCCCCTGATGCGCCGCCTCCTTCGCCGCCAACTCGACGGCGACACCCGCGGTCACGATCGCCGCGTAGACCAGCAGGTGGCCGTAGGCGTAGAAGTAGCTCCGGACCACCGCCTCCCGCCCGGCGCGGAGCACCCGGTTGCCCGCCTCGCTGTCGTACGTGGCGAGGAAATACACCCACCAGACTCCGCTGGCAATGACGAACCCGCCGACCCCGATCGCCACCGCCGCCGGTCTCCAGCCCGTGGCGCCGATTCCGTTCGCGACCGCCAGGACCGCGTCCCCGAGCACGACGATGGCGAACAGACCGAACCGCTCGGGCATGTGGGACTTCTGCGTTGGCGCCCGGCGCACCACGGCGTAGGCCAGTGGTCCGGCGATCGCGGCGTTGACGACGAGCGCGATGCCCCAGACCCAGTACCGGGCCGGTACGGACACCAGGAGCGAGCCGAACCAGAGCACGGCGCCCAGCAGGAAGCCGGCGGCGTTCCACCAGCAGAATTCCCGTGCCTCGACGTCGATCCGTCCGACGATCCCGTACATCGCGGTGAGCAACGCCAGCAGCAGCCCGTACACCACCGCGAAGCGGTCCGCGTCGCCGTCCGACCCGTGGGGAAGGGAGGCTGACAGTGCCAGCACTCCCAGCATCGCGGTCAGCTGCACGATCCGGCTCGGTGGGCGATCGTCGTCGAAGAGATCGGCGAAATAGGAGAAGCTGAACCACAACCACCAGACCGTGCTCAGCAAACCGGCGAACACCAGCACGCCGCGCGCCGACGGATCGTCCAGCAGCAGCTGGCCGAGCCGGAACACCGCGACGACGAACACCAGGTCGAAGAAGAGCTCCAGCCAGCTGGCCCGCCGCGCCGCACCGTAGCCATGGATCAGTGAGCGCCTGCGGCCCCGCCGTGCCACCACGGCATCAGGTTAGCGGCGGCCGGCCCCCCAAATGCGATTGATCGGCATGACCGCCGCCGGCGGTCACCAGGCCCTCCGCCGTTCCGATCAGCGGACGGTGACCTTGACGGTGTGCCAGCCGGTGGCGCCGTCCGGCTCGACCGGCCGCCGCTGCGCCGTCTGGGTGACGCCGTCGGCGTCCGTGGCCCGCACCTGGAGGGTGTGCTCGCCCGGGGTGGCGTCCCAGCGCCAGGACCACTGCACCCAGGTGTCCACCGAGACCGTCGGGGCGAGCGTCGCCTCCCGCCACGGGCCGCCGTCGACGCGTACCTCGACCTTGCGGATGCCCCGGTGCTGGGCCCAGGCCACCCCGGCCACCATGACGGGACCGGTGGTGAGCCGGTTGCGCGGCCGGGGCGTGTCGATCCGCGACTCCGTCTTGATCGGCCCCTGCGCCGACCACCCGCGCGGCACCCAGTACGCGTCGAAGTCGGCGAAGCTGGTCAGCTCCAGCTCGGTCACCCACTTGCAGGCCGAGACGTACCCGTAGAGGCCCGGCACCACCATCCGGACCGGGAAGCCGTGCTCGACCGGCAGCGGCTCCCCGTTCATGCCGACCGCGAGCAGCGCGTCCCGCCCGTCCCGCAGCACGGCCGTCGGGGTGCCGCAGGTCCAGCCGTCGACGGAGCGGCCGACCACCTGGTCGGCGCCCTCCTCCGTCTCGGCCTCGTCGAGCAGCTCCTTGATCGGTACGCCCAGCCAGCGCGCGTTGCCGATCAGCTCCCCGCCCACGTCGTTGGAGACGCAGGCCAGGGTGACGTAGCGCTCCACCATCGGCCGGGCGAGCAGGTCGGCGAAGCTCAGCTCGATCGGGTTGCGGACCCGGCCGTGGATGCGCAGCCGCCAGGTCGCCGGGTCGACCTGCGGCACGACGAGGGCGGTGTCGATCCGGTAGAAGCCGGAGTTCGGGGTCACGTACGGGGCGAGCTGGGCCAGCGAGAGGTCGGCGCCGGCCGGCACCGCCGGGGCGGCGGCCGACGGGGTCGGCAACGCGACGCCCTGCCGGGCCGCCGACACGCCCCGCCTTCCGGCCAGCCAGTGCCCGCCGATCCCGGCCACGGCGGCCACCCCCATCATCGCGCCGACGCCGGTCAGGAAGCGTCGCCGCCCCTCCGGATCGACCTCTGCCCCGGCGACGGGTCGCACCTGCGGGTGTCCATCCGGCACGCGCGGCCCGGCGGCCGGCGTCACCGGCCCGGCCTCGGTGGACGCCGGCTCAGCCTTTGGCGGCGACCACGACCAGAGCTCCGGTTGCAGCGGTCCGGCCAGGAGCAGCCAGAGGGCCAGCGCGCCGAGCGCAGCGCCGACCAGCGAGGGAAGCGCGTCGAAGCCGTTCGCGCCGGGCCGGGTCAGCGCGGCGGCCACCCCGAGGGCGGCGAAGGCGGCGATGCCGGCCAGGCCGATCCAGAGCCGGCGGGCGGCCAGCACACCGAGCAGCGCGGCGAACGCCGCGAGCAGCAGGGCCGTCCCGACCAGCAGGGCGATCTTGTCGTGCGTGCCGAAGAGCGAGATGGCGAACTGTTTCAGGGTCTCGGGCACCACGTCGACGATCAACCCGCCGACCGCGATCAGCGGTGCGGAACGGGCGCCGGTGAGGACGGCCACCGGCTCGGCGGCGCCGATCGCCACGGCGGCGGCGGTGATCCCGGCCAGCGCGGCGTACCCGCGGGACGTGGTGGTCATCGGACCAGTCTTGTCGATCACCGGGCCGGACCGGTAGCGACGTCAGCGATCCGTAACCAGATGCGGGTCAGGGCACACCGTCGGCGTGACGGTGTGCCCTGACGTCGTTCGTACTGCGTCGGGTCAGAAGCCCGGGCCGTGCTGGTGGCCGTGACCGTGGCCGTGCCCACCGGCGGCGGCCGGCTCGGCCTTCTCCGGCTTCTCCACCACCAGGCTCTCGGTGGTGAGCAGCAGGCCGGCGATCGAGGCGGCGTTGGTGACCGCGTTGCGGGTCACCTTCACCGGGTCGATGATGCCGGACTTGACCAGGTCGACGTACTGGCCGGCGGCGGCGTCGAGGCCGTTGCCCCACTCCTTGCCGGCGACCTTCTGCACCACCACGTAGCCGTCGTGACCGGCGTTCTGGGCGATCCAGCGCAGCGGCTCGACCAGCGCCTTACGCACGATCGAGACGCCGGTCTTCTCGTCCCCGGTGAAGCCGAGGTCGTCGTCGAGCACCGGCAGGATCTGGGCCAGGGCGGCGCCGCCACCCGGGACCGTACCCTCCTCGACCGCGGCCTTGGTCGCGGCGATGGCGTCCTCGATGCGGTGCTTGCGCTCCTTCATCTCGACCTCGGTCGCCGCGCCCACCTTGATGACCGCGATACCGCCGGAGAGCTTCGCCAGCCGCTCGGCCAGCTTCTCCCGGTCCCACTCGGAGTCCGAAGCCTCGATCTCCTTGCGGATCTGCGCGACCCGGTCGGCAACCTCGGAGGACTGCCCGCCACCGTCGACGACGGTGGTGTTCTCCTTGTCGACCACGACGCGCCGGGCGGTGCCGAGCACCTCCAGGCCGACCTGGTCGAGCTTGTAGCCCAGCTCCGGGGCGACCAGCTCGGCGCCGGTCAGGATCGCCATGTCCTGGAGCATCGCCTTGCGGCGGTCGCCGAAGCCGGGGGCCTTCACCGCGCAGACCTTGAGGGTCTTGCGGATCGCGTTGACCACCAGCGTGGACAGGGCCTGGCCCTCGACGTCCTCGGCGATGATCAGCAGCGGCCGGTTGTTCTGGAGGACCTTCTCCAGCAGCGGCAGCAGCTCCTCGATCGCCGAGATCTTCTGCGTGGTGATCAGGATGTACGGGTCCTCCAGGACCGACTCCTGCCCCTCCACGTCGGTGACGAAGTTCGGGGAGATGAAGCCCTTGTCGAACTGGAGCCCCTCGGTCACCTCCAGCTCGGTGATGAGCGCGGAGCCCTCCTCAACGGTGATGACACCGTCGCGGCCGACCCGCTCCATCGCCTCGGCGATCAGCTCGCCGATGGTGGCGTCCTGCGCGGAGATCGTCGCGACGTGCGCGATGGACTCCTTGTCGGCCACCTCGACGGCCCGGCCGAGCAGCGCCTCGGAGACCTTGGCGGCCGCCGCGTCGATGCCCCGCTTGAGGCCGGCCGGGTTGGCGCCGGCGGTCACGTTGCGCAGGCCCTCGCGGACCATCGCCTGGGCCAGCACGGTCGCGGTGGTGGTCCCGTCGCCGGCGACGTCGTTGGTCTTGGTCGCCACCTCCTTGACCAGCTGCGCGCCGAGGTTCTCGTACGGGTTGGTGAGCTCGATCTCCTTGGCGATGGTCACGCCATCGTTGGTGATCGTCGGCGCACCGAATTTCTTGTCCAGGACGACGTTGCGCCCGCGCGGGCCGAGGGTGACCTTGACCGTGTCCGCGAGGGCGTTGACACCGTGCTCGAGCAGGTGCCGGGCGTCGTCCGAGAAGCTCAGGATCTTCGCCATGAATGTCCCTTCGAAGCGACGTTGCCCCGGCCCGGCGAGCCGGACCGGGGCAACGACACTGATCGGTTGCTTACTTCTCGATGACCGCGAGGACGTCGCGGGCGGAGAGCACCAGGTACTCCTCGCCGGCGTACTTGACCTCGGTGCCGCCGTACTTCGAGTAGATGACGGTGTCGCCGACCTTCACGTCAACCGGGATCCGGTTGCCCTTGTCGTCGATGCGGCCCGGGCCGACAGCGAGGACGGTGCCCTCCTGCGGCTTCTCCTTGGCGGTGTCGGGGATCACGATGCCCGACGCCGTGGTGGTCTCAGCCTCGTTCGCCTGGACCAGGATCCGGTCCTCGAGCGGCTTGATCGCAACCTTGGTCGCGGTAGTCACGGGCATACCCTCCTGGGGTACTTGGTTTCGTTGCCGAACGGCTGGCCGAACGGCGTCAATCTGCCACATGCCACCGGGCGGGGCCGTCGTCGCGGGTGCCGGTCCGCCTGGCGTTCAGCGCCCGGGCCGAGGCCCGGAAGCTGGCACCCTCGATGGGAGAGTGCTAATCGCAGGTTATTCCTCGGCTAGCACTCCGTCAAGGAGAGTGCCAATCCGCCGCCCGGCGCGTCGCCCCGACGAGCATGATCGACTCCGCCTGCGGCACCTCGCGGCCTCCGGGCGGCCGGACACCCCGGCCTGCCGCACCCCACCCGGATGCACCCGGGAGAATGGCCGGGTGGATCTCGACCAGCTGGCCGCGCTGCGTACCGCCGAGGGGTCGGCCGCGCTCGCCGCGGCCACCGAGGTGGCCGGCGGCGACCCGCTGGCCGCGGCCGCCGCGCTCCGCTCGGCCGGGGTGCCGGCCGGGTTGGCCGCCGCCGCGCTCACCCAGGCCGAGCTGCGCCGCCGCGCCGCCGCCAAGTTCGGGCCGGCCGCCGCGGGGATGTTCCTCACCCGGGCCGGGCTGGAGCAGGCCACCCGCCGGGTGGTCGCCGACCGACGGGCCGGGCGGCTGCGCGCCGCCGGGGTGCACACCCTGGCCGACCTGGGCTGCGGCCTCGGCGCGGACGCGCTCGCCGCCGCCCGCGCCGGGATCCGGGTGTACGGCGTGGAGGCCGACCCGCTGACCGCCGCGATGGCCGCCGCCAACGCCGAGGCGGCGGGGCTGGCCGGGTCGTTCACGGTGGAGTGCGGCGACGCGACCGCCTTCGACGTCGACCGGGTGGACGGGGTCTTCTGCGACCCGGCCCGGCGCAAGGCCGGCACCGGACGGCGGATCTTCGACCCGAACTCCTACTCGCCACCGTGGGACTTCGTCACCGCGCTCGCCGAGCGGGTGCCGCACACCGTGGTCAAGGTGGCCCCGGGGCTCGACCACGCGCTGATCCCGGCCGGCGCCGAGGCGGAATGGGTCAGCGTGGACGGCGACCTGGTGGAGGCCGCGCTCTGGTGCGGCCGGCTCGCCGAGGTCCCCCGCCGGGCCACCGTGCTGCGCGGCGACACCCCGCACGTGCTGACCGGCTCCGGGGCGATGGAGGCCCCGGTCGGGCCGGCCCGCCGGTTCCTGTACGACCCGGACCCGGCGGTGGTCCGCGCGCACCTGGTCGCCGAGCTGGCCGAAGAGCTGGACGCGACCCTGGCCGACCCGAGCATCGCCTACCTGTACGCCGACACCCCGGCCCGCACCCCGTACGCGCGCTGCCTGGAGCTGACCGACGTGCTGCCGTTCTCGCTCAAGCGGCTGCGGGCCCTGCTCCGGGACCGCCGGGTCGGCCGGGTCGAGATCCTCAAGCGCGGCTCGGCGCTGGAGCCGGAGAAGCTGCGCCGGGATCTGCGGCTCTCCGGCGACGCGGCGGCGAGTCTGGTGCTGACCCGGGTGGCCGGCGCGCCCACCGTGCTCGTCGGGCAGCCGGTGGCCGCCTGAATTTCGGCTCGCCCGCCGGTCCGGGTCCGGGTTAGCTTGTCGGCATGGCGGGACAGGGCACTCCGGCGACCGCGCTGCTCGCGAAGCGGAAGGTCAGCCACAGCACCCACCCGTACGACGTCTCCCCCGACGCGTCGAACTACGGCGCCCTGGTGGCGGCGGCGCTCGGGGTGCCCCCGGAACGGGTGTTCAAGTCCCTGGTCACCGAGGTGGACGGCGGGCTCACCGTGGCGGTGGTGCCGGTCACCGGGGAGCTGGACCTCAAGGCCCTGGCCGCCGCGGTCGGCGGCAAGCGGGCGGCGATGGCGGACCGCGCGGTGGCGGAGCGGGCCACCGGATACGTCCGCGGCGGCATCAGTCCGCTCGGCCAGCGCAAGCGCCTCCCGACCGTGGTCGACGCCTCGGCGCTGGACCACCCGACCGTGTACGTCTCCGCGGGGCGCCGCGGGCTCCAGCTCCAATTGAGCCCCACCGACCTGATCGCCCTGACCGCCGCGGTGACCGCCCCGCTCGCCGTCCGCTGACCGCGGGAGCGACCGCCTCCCGGGAGGTTTTCTCGGGCGTCGAGCTTGCCGACGCCGGCGCAGGCGTAAGCCGCGGCGGTGGCACAGATGGTCCCGAACTGATCCTCAGCCGTCGATGTCCCTACCGGCGCCATTCGCGTCTCACGCCAATTCCACGATCACCGCGGCACCCACCGAGATCGGCGGGCGCACCGGATGTCGATCGCGTTGCCGAATTGTTACTGGCGACAACAAACCGCTGACCTTTACGGTCTTGTGCGCCCCGAGCAGCGAACAATAGGTTGCCCGGAACAACAAATAGCTGGCAGGCGCACCGCGGCTCACCGGCGCACCCCCACCACCCACGTTCCCCTCGAGTTCCGTCCCCCTTGAAAGGAACCGTGCAGAATGCGCAGAGGGATCCTCACCGTCGCCGCGGTCGGCCTGCTGACCGCAGGCAGCCTCACCGCCTGCGGCAACGACTCCAGCGGCGCCGCGGGCCGCCCCAAGCCGAAGATCGGCGTCATCCTGCCCGACAGCGCCTCGTCGAACCGCTGGGAGACCGCGGACCGCAGATACCTGGAGGCCGCGTTCAAGGCGGCCGGGGTGGACTACGACATCCAGAACGCCCAGAACGACAAGGCGCGGTTCGTGACCATCGCGGAACAGATGATCACGAATGGGGTGACCGCGCTGATGATCACCAATCTCGACTCGGGAACCGGGAAGGCGGTCCTGGACAAGGCGACCCAGAAGGGCGTCGCCACCATCGACTACGACCGGCCCACCCTGGGCGGCTCTGCGCAGTACTACGTCAGCTTCGACAACGTGGCCGTCGGCCGGCTCCAGGGCGAGGGCCTGGTCAAGTGCCTCACCGACAAGGGCATCAAGACTCCGGTGATCGCCGAGCTGAACGGCTCGCCGACCGACAACAACGCGGTCCAGTTCAAGGAGGGCTACGACTCGGTCCTCCAACCGAGGTACGACTCGAAGCAGTACCGCAAGGGCCCCGACCAGTCCGTGCCCGAGTGGAACAACACCACCGGCGGCACGATCTTCGAGCAGATGCTGACCCAGACGAACGGCCGGATCGACGCCGTCGTCGCCGCCAACGACGGGCTCGCCAACGCCGTCATCTCCGTGCTGGCGAAGAACAAGCTCAACGGCAAGGTCCCCGTCACCGGTCAGGACGCCGATGCCCAGGCCCTGCAGCACATCCTCTCCGGCGACCAGTGCATGACCGTGTACAAGCCGGTCAGGACGGAGGCCGAGGCGGCGGCCGACCTGGCGATCGCGCTGGCCCGGGGCGAACGGAAGAAGACCGAGCAGAGCTTCCGCGACCCCAAGGGAAACCGGAACGTGCCCGCCGTGCTGCTGGGCGCCCAGGCCATCACCAAGGAGACCGTGCAGGACGTCATCGCGGACGGCTACGTCGACAAGGCCGACGTGTGCACCGCGAAGTACGCCGCACTGTGCGCCCAGGCCGGCATCGACTGAGCCGAGCGGACCGGGCGGACGGCCACCGCAACCGCCGCCCCGGGCCGTACGGCAGGATCCCCTATCGCACGGCCCGGCCGGCGGGCACCCGCCATTCGGACACCCACCCGAAGGAGACACCCGTGTCCGGGACACCCCTGTTGGAACTGCGCGGCGTCGACAAGAGCTTCGGCCCCGTGCAGGTGCTCCACGATGTCGACTTCTCGGTGCATCCCGGGCAGGTGACCGCGCTCGTCGGCGACAACGGAGCCGGCAAGTCGACGCTGGTCAAATGCATCAGCGGCATCTACGGCACCGACGCCGGCGAGTTCTTCTTCGAGGGACGGCCGGTGACCGTCAACGGCCCCCGGGACGCCGCCGGTCTCGGCATCGACGTGGTCTACCAGGACCTCGCGCTCTGCGACAACCTCGACATCGTGCAGAACATGTTCCTCGGCCGGGAACGGCGCTCCGGCCTCGTCCTCGACGAGCCGGCCATGGAGGAACTGGCGGCGAAGACGCTCGCCGGGCTCTCCATCCGGACGATCAGTTCGCTGCGCCAGCACGTCTCCAGCCTCTCCGGGGGGCAACGCCAGACGGTGGCGATCGCCAAGGCGGTGCTCTGGAACAGCCGGCTGGTCATCCTCGACGAGCCGATGGCGGCCCTCGGCCTGGCCCAGACCGCCCAGGTCCTCGAACTGGTCCGGCGACTCGCCGACAACGGGCTGGCCGTCGTCCTCATCTCGCACAACATGAACGACGTCTTCGCCGTGTCCGACCGGATCGCGACGCTCTACCTCGGGCAGATGGTCGCTCAGGTCCGGACCACCGACGTCACGCACGCCCAGGTGGTCGAGCTGATCACGTCGGGGCGCAGCGGCTCGCTCGGGAAGGCCGGCACGAACGACAGCGGTTACCGGAGCACCGGGACAAGGGGAGCCGAGAAATGATCACGCAAGCTGACGTGGCCCACCGCGAGCCGGGAACGCTCGTCCCCCGGACCACCCTCGGCGGCCACGTACGCGGCTACCTCGCCCACCTGCGGGGCGGCGAGATGGGCGCCCTGCCGGCGATCCTCGGTCTGGTCGTGCTCTGCGCGTTCTTCTCGGTCCTGCGGCCCAACTTCCTCACCGCCGGCAACTTCGCGAACCTGTTCACCCAGGGAGCGGCCGTCGTGCTGATCGCGATGGGGCTGGTGTTCGTCCTGCTGGTCGGAGAGATCGACCTGTCCGCCGGCTTCGCCAGCGGGGTCTGCGCGGCTGTGCTGGCCAACCTGCTGACCCTCCAGGGCTACCCCTGGTACGTGGCCACCCTCGCCGCCCTCGCCACCGGCGCGGCGATCGGGCTGGTGCTCGGCTTCCTGGTGGCCAAGGTCGGCATACCGTCCTTCGTGGTCACGCTCGCCGCGTTCCTCGCCTTCCAGGGCATCATGCTGATGCTGATCAAGGGCGGCACCAACGTCTCCGTCCAGGCCGCGCCCATCGTCGCCATCGAGAACAGGAACCTGCCGCCGCTGGTGGGCTGGCTGCTGGCCGCCGTCGCCGTCGGCGGGTACGCCACCACCCAGTTGCTCCGCTACCGCAACCGCCGGGCCCGCGACCTGACGACCGACCCGATGTCGATGGTGCTGATCCGGATCGGCAGCCTCGCTCTCGTCGTCGGCGTCGGGGTGTACGTGCTCAACATGGAACGCAGCCTGAACAGCCTGATCAGCTCCAACCGCGGCATGCCGGTCGTCGTGCCGCTGGTCGGGGTGCTGCTCGTCGCGCTCACCTTCCTGTTGTCCCGCACCGCGTACGGGCGGCACATCTACGCGGTGGGTGGGAACCGGGAGGCCGCCCACCGGGCCGGCATCAGCGTCGACCGGATCCGGATCTCGGTCTTCGTGGTCTGCTCCTCGATGGCGGCGGTCGGCGGCATCGTGGCGGCCAGCCGGTTCAGCTCGGTGGACGCCCGGACCGGCGGCAGCGACGTGCTGCTCTACGCGGTCGGCGCGGCGGTGATCGGCGGCACCAGCCTCTTCGGCGGCAAGGGCCGGGTGATCGACGCGGTGCTCGGCGGGGCGGTGGTCGCGGTCATCGACAACGGGATGGGCCTGATGGACGCCAGCTCCGGGGTGAAGTACCTGTTCACCGGGCTGGTGCTGCTGCTGGCCGCCGGGGTCGACGCGCTGTCCCGGCGCCGGGCCCTCGCGACCGGGAACCGCTGAACCCGGCCATGCGCGCGGGTCCGAGCCAGGAGGAGATTCGCCGGCAGAATCTCGGCGCGTTGCTGCGCCACGTCCACGTCCACGGAGCGATGTCCCGGGCCGAACTCACCTCCGCCCTCGGGCTCAATCGCAGCACCATCGGCGCGCTGACCGCCGATCTGGCCAACGCCGGCCTGGTCAGCGAGGCGACCCCGAAGCAGCGAGGACGCGCCGGGCGTCCGTCGCTGGTCGTCCGGCCCGAGTCCGCCCGGGTCCACGCGTGGGCGTTCAGCATCGAGGTGGACCGGTTGCAGGCCGCCCGGGTCGGGCTCGGCGGCGTCGTACTCGACCGGCGTGAGCTGGGCCGACCCCGTGGTCTGGTCGCGGCGGAGACGGCGCCGCTGCTGGCCGGGGCGCTCAAGGAGATGCAACCGGCGGTGCCACCGGGGACGATCTGCGTGGGGGCCGGCATCGCGGTCTGCGGCATGGTGCGCCGCGCCGACGGCCTCGTGCGGCTCAGCCCGCACACCGGCTGGGTCAACGAGCCGATCGGCGCGACCCTGGCCGCCGAACTCGGCGCGGAGACGCCCGTCGTGGTCGCCAACGTGGCCGACGTCTGCGCCTTCGCCGAACACGCCCGCGGCGCCGCCGCGGGGCGCGACAACGTCATCTACCTCTACGGGGACGTCGGCGTGGGCGCCGGCATCATCGCCGGCGGCCGCCGGTTGACCGGGCACGGCGGCTACGGCGGCGAGGTCGGCCACATGGTGGTCAACCGGAACGGCTCCCCCTGCGAGTGCGGGTCGCGCGGTTGCTGGGAGACCGAGGTCGGCGAGTACGCGCTGCTGTACGCCGCCGGTCGCCCGACGGCCACCGGCCGGGAGGCGGTGATCGCGGTCATCGACGCCGCCGACCGGGGGGACGCGCGGGCCCAGGCCGCGGTGCGGCAGGTCGGCGACTGGCTGGGCTTCGGCGTGGGGAACCTGGTCAACATCTTCAACCCGGAGATGGTGATCTTCGGGGGGACGATGCGGGACCTCTACCTCGCCGCGGCGGCGCAGGTGCGCAGCCGGCTCAACTCGGTGGGACTGTCCGCGTGCCTGGAGCACGTCCGGCTGCGTACCCCACAGCTGGGGCAGGACGCCGCCCTGGTCGGCGCGGCCGAGCTGGCCTTCGAGCGGCTGCTCGCCGATCCGTTGGAGGCCTGACGGTACCGACCGCGGACCGACCGTGCGCCGGAACCCGGTGAACTGATCGGGCCGGTGATCCGTACCAGTGTCCGGACGGACGGCCGGCGGGGTGCGGCCGTCCGCGAGACCCGCGTTCGGCCCGGACCGAGGAGGCACCGCAACAATGGCACCGCTGGAATCCGCACGCCGCCGGCCAGCGCACCGGACCTACCGGGTGGCGCTGCTGCTCATCACGCTCGTCGCGGGGCTCGGCGTCCTCCCCGGCGTGGCCGTGGCCGCGCCGGGCGCGCAGCTGAACGCCGCCGACATGACCCTGCTCAACGGCGTACGGCTGGCCGGGCTCTGGGAGATGCCGGCCGGACAGATGGCCGCCGAGAAGGGCCAGTCGCCGCGGGTACGCCAGATCGGGGCGGAGATCTCCCGGCAGCACGGCGTCCTCGACCAGCTCGTGGTGGACGCCGCCAACAAGCTGGGCGCCGTCCTGCCGACCGACCCGACCACCGAGCAGAAGGGGTGGCTGGCCGAGATGCAGAACGCGACCGGCGCCCGCTTCGACCAGATCTTCGTCACCCGGCTCCGGGTCGCCCACGGCAAGATCTTTCCGGTGATCGGGGCGGTCCGGGCCAGCACCCGGGACGCCACCGTCCGCAAGCTCGCCGACGAGGCCAACAAGTTCGTCTCCGACCACATGCAGATGCTGGAGAGCACCGGGCTGGTCCGCTGGCAGCAGCTGCCGCCGGCCGCACTGCCCCCGGCGCAGAGCGACTCACTGGTCGCCGCGGCCGCCGCGAACGTCGGCAGCGGCGGTGGGCGGGAGGTCAGCACCACCGTCGTCTGGGTGGTCTTCCTGCTCGCCCTCGGCACCGGTGGCATCGCCACGTTCCGCATCCTGCGCCGCAACTGACGCCCGCCGGTCAGCCCCCGCGCCTGGGCGCGGGGGCTTCCGCGTCCGTCAGCCGTGCCACGAACGCCACAGCGCGGCGTACGAGCCGCCCGCCGCGACCAGCTCGTCGTGCGAGCCCAGCTCGGTGATCCGGCCGTCCTCGACCACCGCCACCCGGTCCGCGTCGTGCGCCGAGAAGAGCCGGTGCGCGATCGCGATCACCGTCCGCCCCTGCAGCACTGCGGCCAGGGAGCGTTCCAGCTCCCGGGCGGCGTGCGGGTCGATCAGCGAGGTCGCCTCGTCCAGCACCAGGGTGTGCGGGTCGGCGAGGACCAGCCGGGCCAGCGCCAACTGCTGCGCCTGCGCCGGGGAGAGCGGATGCCCGCCCGAGCCGACCTGGGTGGCCAGCCCCGCCGGCAGGGCCTCCGCCCAGCCCAGCGCGTCCACGGCCGCCAGCGCGGCCCGGACCTCGGCGTCGCCCGCCGCCGGCCGGACCATCGCCACGTTCTCCGCCAGGGTGCCGATGAAGACGTGGTGCTCCTGGCTGACCAGGGCGACATGGCTGCGCAGCTCGGCCAGGGGCAGCCCGGCCAGGGGCCGGCCGTCGACCGTCACCGCGCCGGAGCGGGGCGCGTGCACCCCGGCCAGCAGCCGGCCCAGGGTGGACTTTCCCGCCCCCGACGGCCCGACCATGGCCAGCTTCTCCCCCGGCCGCGGCACCAGGGTCACCCCGTGCAGCACGTCGTGGCCCTCCCGGTAGGCGTACCGGACGTCGTGGGCGGCGAGCCGCCCCGCCCCGCCCGCCGTGCGGGGCGCGGCGGGCGTCGCCGGGGCCGACGGGTCGTCGGCGGCCACCCCGAGCAGGCGGGCCATCGAGGCGCCACCCACCTGGAGCTCGTCCAGCCAGGACAGCAGCCGGTCGATCGGGTCGACGAGCTGCTGCACGTACAGGGTGGCCGCGGTGACCTGGCCCAGGCTGACCCAGCCCTTCAGGTGGAACCAGCCGCCGACCACCAGGGTGGCGACCACCGGCACCACGTACCCGATCTCGGCCACCGGGAAGAAGACCGTCCGCAGGTTGAGGGTGTAGCGCTCGGCGGCGTACGACCGGCGGATGTCGGTGTCGCTGCGGGCCCGGCGGCGGGCCTGCTGGCGCAGCGCCTCGGTGGTCCGCGCCCCCTCGACGGTCTCGCTGATCCCGTCGGTGATGTCCGAGTAGGCGGCGTTCTCCCGCAGGTAACCCGCCGGCGCCCGGCGCAGGTACCAGCGGGTGCCGGCCCAGAGCACCGGGACCGCGAGCAGGCAGGGCAGCGCCAGCAGCGGGCCGGTCAGCAGCAGCGCGCCGAGGATCAGCGCGACCGTCACCACCGCGATCAGCGTCTCCGGCACCGCGAACCGGACCGTCCGGGACAGCGCGGAGACGTCCCGCGAGGTCCGGGTCAGCAGATCACCGGTGCCGGCCCGCTCCACCGTCGACAGCGGCAGGGCGAGCACCCGGTCGACGAAGTGCTCCCGCAGCTCGGCCAGGACCCGCTCGCCGAGCCGGGCCGAGGCGAGGTGCGCGAACCGCACCAGCACCGACTGGACCACCACGAAACCCGCGATGGCCAGCGCGACCCGGTCGACGGCGACCGCCGACACCCCGCGCGAGATCCCCTCCACCAGGTCGCCGAGCAGCCGGGGCGCCACCAGGCCGGCCGCCGCGGCGAACGCGTGCAGCCCCAGCGCCACGGCCAGTCCGCGCGGATGCCGACGGACCAGCGTGCGCGCGTACCGGCGCACCTGGTCGGCGTCGGCGACGGGCAGCGCGTTGCTCATCGCTCCTCCTCCCGGCTGACCGTGGCCGCGTACCGCGGCTCGGCGGTGAGCAGCTCGTCGTGCCGGCCCTCGGCCACCACCTTGCCGTCCTCCACGAAGACCACGTGCTCGGCCCGGCCCAGCACCAGCGGACTGGTGGTGCAGACCAGGGTGGTCCGGCCCTGCCGGGCCGCACCCAGCCGGTCGGCGATCCGCGCCTCGGTGTGCGCGTCCACCGCGCTGGTCGGCTCCACCAGCACCAGCGTCTCCGGGTCGGCGACCAGCGCCCGGGCCAGCCGCAGCCGCTGCCGCTGCCCGCCGGAGAACTCCCGGCCCCGCTCGGCCACCCGGCCGTCCAGCCCGTCGGGCAGGGCCTCGACGATGTCCGTCGCGCTCGCCGCGACCAGCGCCGCCTCGACGGCGGCCCGGTCGGCCGCGTCGTGCGGGTCCAGCTCCGACCGCAGCGGGCCGGTGAAGAGATGCGCGTCGTTGTCGGCCACCAGGATCCGCTCACGCACCGTCGCCACCGCCAGGTCCCGCAGCGGCACGCCGTGCAGCGTGACGTCTCCGTCGACGTACCGGCCGAGGCGGTCGGCGATCGCCGCCGCGTCCTCTGGGGCGCTGGCGGCCAGCGCGGTGAACCGGCCCGGGCGCAGCACCAGCCCGGACCGCTCGTCGACCAGCTCGCCGGGGCCGGCGGGCAGCGTCGCCGGGCGGGCCGGGTCGACCAGCTCCGGGGCGAGCCTGAGCAGCCGGACCACCCGCCGGGCGGCGACGTGCCCCCGGGTCAGCTTGTCGGCCGCCTCGGTCAGGTTGCGCAGCGGGCTGACCAGGAAGGCGGTGTAGCCGTAGAAGGCGACGAGCTGGCCGGCGCTGATCTCGCCATGCAGCGCGAACCGCGCCCCGAGCCAGGTCACCAGCACCACGAACGCGCCGGGAAGCAGCACCTGCGCCGCCTCCAGCAGCGACTCGACCCGGGCCACCCGCAGGCCGTCGGCGCGCAGTGCCTGGGACTGGGCCCGGTAGCGCGCGGAGAGCACCGGCTCGCCGCCCACGCCGCGCAGCACCCGCAGCCCGGAGACGATGTCGCCGGCCCGTGCGGTCAGCCGTCCCGCCGAGTCCCGGTACGCCTGCTGCTGCCGGTGCAGCGGCCGGATCAGCAGCCCGACCAGGCCCATCAGCACCGGCACGCCGAGCACCACCACCAGCCCGAGCGGCACCGAGGCGTCCAGCAGGATCACCGCCACGGTGGCGATGGCGACGACCGCGCCGGTGCCCCGCGCGGTGATGTCGATGGCGCTGCCGATGTGCTCGATGTCGGCCGTACCGATGCTGACCACCTCGCCGGCGGCGGCCCGGCGGGGCAGCGCGGCGCCCAGCCGGTTCGTGGCGTCGACGGTGACCTGCACGGTCCGGTACGCGGCGGCCAGCCAGTTGTGCACCGCGCAGCGGTGCCGCAGGATCCCGGCGACCGCTTGGAGCACGCCCAGACCGAGCAGCACGGCGCCCCAGGTCAGCAGGGCGTCCGGGTCGCGGTGGGCGAGACCGGCGTCGACCGCCCGGCCCACGGCGGCCGGCATCAGCGCCTGGGCGACCATCCAGACGACGCCGAGCGCGATGCCGGTGCCGAAGAGGAACGGATGCCGACCGGCCAGCCACACCAGGTAGCGGGTGGCGGACCGGTCGTCGGGGAGGCCGGGATCGCCGGCCGGTGAGAAGCGCATGACGACCCCGACGCTAGGTGGCCGCGACGTCCCCCCGCATCCGAATTCCCGCCGGTCAGCGCCGATTGCGACGCAGGTCGCACCGACGACGAGAGCAGCGGGACAACCCGGCTCGCCGCCGGTCGCTAGTGCGGTGTGCATAAGCGTTGGCCGGGTTGGGAAAAGTGTCGTACGGGTCGTGTTGGCTTCGGTGCATGCCTCGCCGTCGGGATCCTGACGCGCCGCGGGTCGCCCATCGCACCGCGCGTGTCGCTCTCCGAGTGACAGCCGGCCAGCGGCGGCGGTGCTTCGGTCTGCTGCGCTCGGCCGGTGACGTGTGGGCGTGTGTGTTGGAAGTCAACGCGTGGCGGCGCCGCCGCCACGACGCGCCGCTGGTCGGTTATCAGCAGTTGTGCCGGGAGTTAACGGCATCAGGGCCGGGCACGTTCGCGGAGCTCGACACCACGGGTGCCCGGTCGGTGTTGCGCCGGTTTTCCGATGCGTGGTTCAGTGCGGCAAAACGTCGCGCAGCGGGTGACGTGTCGGCGCGGTTCCCGCGTCGTCGGCGGGGGTTGGTGCCCGTGCGCTGGTACCACGGCACGTTCACCATCGGCAGTCGCAGTGCACGCATCCCCACAACTAGAGGGACCGCGCCGTTATGGGTTCGTTTGGCTCGGGATCTGCCGTATCCGATGGAGCAGGTCCGCTCGATCACGCTGCTGTGTGAGGGTGGCCGGTTGTTCCTCGACGTGACCGCCGAGGTTCCGGTTGCGGTCTACCAGCCCGGTGAACAACCGGACCCCGGCCGGGTGGGCGGGGTGGACCTGGGGGTCATCCACCCGTACGCGGTGGCCGGCCCCGACGGGGAGGGGCTGCTGGTGTCGGGGCGGGCGATCCGCGCCGAGCACCGGATGCACCTGGCCGACACGAAGGCCCGCAAGCGTGCAGTCTCGCGGCGGGCCCCGAAGGCGGGTGAGCGGGGGTCTCGGCGGTGGCGGCAGTACCGGCGTCGGGCCCGCCTGGTGGAGGGCCGGCACCGGCGGCGGGTCCGTCAGGCCCAACACGAGGCCGCCCGCACAGTCGTTTCGTGGGCGGTGCGGCAGCGGGTCGGGGTGCTGCACGTCGGTGACCCCCGCGGGGTGCTCCACATTCCTGCCGGGCGGCGGCACAACCTGCGGCTACGGCAGTGGCAGATCGGCCGGCTCCTCCAAGTCCTCACCGACAAGGCCGCGCTCGCCGGCATCACCGTCCGGCTGGTCGATGAGCGGGGCACGTCCTCCACCTGTCCCGCCTGCCACCAGCGAGTACCGAAACCTCGTGGGCGAACCCTGTCCTGCCCGCACTGCGCATTCTCCGGCCACCGCGACCTCGTTGCGGCCGCCAGCATCGCCACCCGCACCCCGGGCGGCGGACCCACCGCCCCGACAGCCGTCGTGCTGCCGGAGGTGGTCACGCACCGTCGAGCCGGCCGGCACCTCCCCGGTGCCGGCAGGTCCCGACGTGACCCCCGCCGCCCACCCGGGCCGGTGCGAGGATCAGTTGGCCCGCGGAGGCCCGCCCCACCACCCAGCGGGGAGTCGCTCGCCCTCAAGGCGAGGATCCACAACGATCACGGGGCACCCTGTGAACGTTAGTGGACACCGCACTAGGCTTCCGGCGGGACGCGGCGGGTCCGGGTCCCTCCACAGTCGATCGGGGAACGAGGTGGCCGCGTGACGGACCAGTACGACCGACCGGACGGCCCGCTGGGCCGGTTGACCGCCGCCCGGGGGTCCGGTGCCGCGGCGGGTGGCCTGGTGCACGTCGAGCTGGACGGCACCGGGGACCTGATCGCCCTCGACCTCGACCCGCGGGTGATGCGGCTGCCGTCGGAGGACCTGGCGACGGCCATCCGCGAGGCGTTCGGCACCGCCCGCGCCGCGCTGCAGGCCGCCCTGCAGGAGCAGCTCGCCGCGCAGCCGGTGACGCTGCCGCAGGGCCTCGGCCCGCTCCTCAACGACCTCGGCTTCGGCGCCCAGCGCCGGCTGGACGACCTGACCGCGACAGCGCAGCAGATCGCGGACCGGCTGGACCGGCTGGGCGGGACGGTGCCGCGATGATGAAGCCGATGCACACCGAGCCGGAGGTGCTGGCCGGGGCGGCCCAGCAGATCGCCGGGGTGGCGGTGGAGCTGGAGACCGGCCTCGGCGCCCTGGAGGCCACGGTGACCACGCAGAACCCGTGGGGCGCCGACGAGCCGGGGACGGTCTTCGGGGCGGCGTACACCGCGGTGCTGTCGCACGCGCTGGAGACGTACGGCTCGCACGTGCAGTTGCTGATCACCGCCGCCGAGGGGCTGGCCGACTGGGCGCAGCAGGTGGTCGAGGCCGACCAGCAGTCCGACGCGCTCTTCGCCTCGCTGCACGGCCGGCTGGGAGCCTGACCCGTGGGTCTCGAACTCCCGGCCGAGCTGACCGAGCCGCTGAGCTGGATCGGTATGGAGTGGCCGCAGGCCGACGAGGAACTGCTCTTCGCCGCCGGGCAGCACTGGCTGTCGTTCGGCATGACGTTGCAGGCCGCCGCGGAGCGCGCCAACGGGGCCGCCGAGGCGGTCGGCCGGTACAACACCGGGGACACCGTCGACGCGTTCGAGGCGTGGTGGCAGCGGGAGGACGGCCCGCAGCCGCGGCTGCTTGAGGACGCGATCGCCGCGCAGCTCATCGGCGCGGTGCTGATGATCTTCGCGGCGATGACGCTGGCCATGAAGATCGCCTTCATCGTCCAGCTGATCATCCTGCTGGTGCAGGTGACCATTGCGCTCGCCGCCGCGATCGCCACCGTCGGCGCCTCCACCACCACCGTGCCCGGCTTCATCGCCGCCACCCGCATGATCTGCCAACGCCTGATCAAGATGATCGTGCAGCAGGTCCGGACGGTGCTCAAGCAGATCCTGGAGCAGGCCAAGCGGCTGCTCAAGCTGGCCCGCAAGGTGGGCGCCAAGCGGGCCGCCCGCAAGGTCGAGCGGCAGATCGCGCACGACCTCAAGCGGGTCAACCCGAAGTTCAGCCCGCCCCACCCGGACTACTCGGCGAACTGCACCCACTGCGTGCAGACGTACGAGCTGCGCCGGCGGGGCATCGACGTCGAGGCGACCGCGCTGCCGAAGGCGTACCACCCGTGGGGCGGGCGTCCGCTCGCCGACATCGAGAACACCTGGGGGCGCCGGTTCACCTCAGGCGGCCAGGCCGACATCGAGAAGGCGTTCGACAACTTCGGCCCGGGCTCGCGCGGCGTGGTCGCCATCCAGTGGAAGAACGGCGGCGGCCACGTCTTCAACGTGGAGAACGTCGGCGGCAAGGTCCGCTTCATCGACGGCCAGAACGCCGGCCGGGACGTTGCCGACTACTTCGCCCAGGGGCACAGCACCTCGTTCGTCCGGCTGGACGACATCCCCATGCCCGGCGGCCTCACCCAGTTCGTCCGACCCCCCGGATAGGATCACGCGTCATGGCTGTCACCTACGAGCAGGCCCGCGACATCGTCCGTCGGGCGACCGAGCCGGACTGGCCGGCCGGCACCTACTGCCTGGACGACCGGAAGATCGTCGAGAACGACGCGTTCTACGTCTTCGAGGTCGGCGCCCGGGAGTTCCTGGTGGACGGCGACATGTCGTACATGATGGCCGGCTCGGTCCCGGTGGTGCACAAGGCGGACGGTCGGCTGGAGTTCGTGCCGTCGTTCCAGATCGGCACCGACCCCTCGATCCGCAACCGGCCCAACCCGGCGCCCACCATCCAGGTCTGACCCGCGGTCGACCGCCGGCCGTCGGGTCAGCGGTCGACCTGGGTGAAGTCCCAGGCGTGCGGGGGCCGGGCCACCAGCCGCATCGGCGGCTCCGGCAGGTCCCGGGGGCTGCTCCGCCATTTGGAGATCACCACCAGCCGGTGGTCGGTGGAGGAGAAGACCTCGCTGGACAGGTGCAGCGGGTCGTGCTCGAACTCGGGCAGGGCGGTGTCGCAGACCCAGGTGATCAGGTCGGCGAAACCGTACGGCTCGGCGCGCGCCTCCCACATCCGTACGATCACGTCGTCCCTCTCGTCAGCGGCGGGCGGCACGTCAGACACTGACCACGGTCAGCGGCATGGCGGAATCGGCGGGCAGGTCGAGGCGGCTCGGCGCGACGCCCGACGCCACCAGGTGCGAGCCGAGCGCGGCGACCATCGCGCCGTTGTCGGTGCAGAGCTTCGGCCGGGGCACCCGGACCCGGATGCCGTGCTTCGCCGCCCGGTGCTCGGCCATCGCCCGCAGCCGGGAGTTGGCGGCCACGCCCCCACCGATCACCAGCGTCCCGACGCCGCTGGTCCGGCAGGCGTCCAGCGCCTTGCCGACCAGCACGTCGCAGACCGCCTCCTGGAAGGACGCGGCCACGTCCGCCACCGGCACGGGCTCGCCGGCCCGCTGCCGCGCCTCCACCCAGCGGGCCACCGCGGTCTTCAGCCCGGAGAAGGAGAAGTCGTAGCGGTGGGCGGCGAGGTCCTTGGCGGCGGTGAGGCCGCGGGGGAAGCCGATGGATCGGGCGTCGCCGGCCCGGGCCTCCCGGTCGATCCACGGGCCGCCCGGGAACGGCAGCCCGAGCAGCCGGGCCACCTTGTCGAACGCCTCACCCGCGGCGTCGTCGATGGTCGAGCCGAGCGGGGTCACCCCGCGGGCCAGGTCGTCGATGCGCAGCAGTGAGGAGTGCCCGCCGGAGACCAGCAGGGCGATCGCCGGCTCGGGCAGCGGGCCGTGTTCCAGGGTGTCCACGGCGACGTGCGCGGCGAGGTGGTTCACCCCGTACACCGGCTTCTCGGCGGCGACGGCGTAGCCCTTGGCCGCGGCCACGCCGACCAGCAGCGCGCCGGCCAGGCCCGGGCCGGAGGTGACCGCGATCGCGTCGATGTCGGCGATGGTCACCCCGGCCTCGGCGAGGGCGCGGTCCATGGTCGGCACGATCGCCTCCAGGTGGGCCCGGCTGGCCACCTCGGGCACCACGCCACCGAACCGGGCGTGCTCCTCGACGCTGGAGGCCAGCGCGTCGGCGAGCAGGGTGTGCCCGCGCACGATGCCCACCCCGGTCTCGTCGCAGGAGGTCTCGATGCCGAGGATCAGCGGTTCGTCAGCCATGCTCATCCGTCCTCGTCGCGCCGCATGACCAGCGCGTCGGTGTTGCTCGGTTGGTAGTAGCCGCGGCGCACCCCGATCGGCTCGAAGCCGTACATGGCGTAGAGCCGCTGGGCCGGGGCGTTGTCCGCCGCGACCTCCAGCAGGGTGCTGCGGGCGCCGCACCGGTCCGCCTCGGCGAGCAGTGCCTCCAGCAGGAGCCGGCCGATGCCCCGGCGCTGGGCGTCCCGCCGGACCGCGATGTTCTGGACCCAGGCCTCGTCGGGCGGCGCCACGGTGAGCCCGGCGTAGCCGAGCACGGCACCGTCGGCGTCGGTGGCGACCAGGTAGTGGTGGCCGTTGGCCAGTTCGTTCCAGAACATCGCCGGGGACCATTGCTCGGCGCCGAACAGGTCCGCCTCGATCGGCAGCACCTGGTCGATGTGCCACCAACGGAAGCGGCTCAGCCGTACCGCGCTCACGGTAGGACCGGCTTGTGGCCGGTCGCCGCCACCGCGTCCGGGCGGCGCAGGTAGAGCGGGGTGAGCGGTTCGCCGGGGGCACCGGCGCGGATCCGCTCGGCGGCCTGCCCGGCGAGCGCGGTCGCGTCCGGGTAGCGCGGCTCGGCCCGCAGCGGCAGGCCGAGAACGTCCGCGTACCGGTGCGCGCCGTCGCCGACGGCGACGGTGACAGCCAGGTCGCGGGCGCGCTCGGCGGCGACCGCGGGAGCATCCACGTTCGGACCGGCGATCCGCTGGCCGGCGCCGTCGTAGACGGCCCAGTAGACCTCCCGGCGGCGGGCGTCCGTGGCGGCCAGGACCGGCTCGCCGGCCGCCACCGGGTAGCCGATGCCGTCCAGCGAGCAGACGCCGTACGTGGGGATGCGGAGCACCTGGCCCATGGTGGCGGCGGTGACCAGGCCGACCCGCAGCCCGGTGAACGGCCCGGGGCCGAGCCCCGCGACGATCGCGGCCAGGTCGGCGGGGCGGGCGTCGGCGTCGGCCAGCACCGCGTCGACCTGCGGGGCGAGCAGCTCACCGTGCGCCCGGGCGTCGACCGTGCACCGCTGCGCGCGGGCCGCGACGCCGTCCGCCGAGACCTCGACCAGCGCCGCAGTCACCGCGGGCGTCGAGGAGTCCACCACCAGTACGAGCACAATGTGCCAGCCTAGTCGGCGCCCCGGTCAGGCCCGGTCACACCCCGTCCCCGGAAGCAGCAAGACCACCGGTACCCGGACGGCCTGCCCGGCATGCTCCGGACGCCGCCTCCCCCGCCAGCCGGCTCGGCCTGGCTGACCGGTTTCTCCCGCGGACGGCGGCACCGTCGGTGTCGTGCACAGGGACAAGGTCCTCCCGTGAGGGACATACCTGTCAGGCATAAATATGACTCACAGGTATGTCGCTCTCCACAATGAGCCATCATCCGTGAATGCCCGAGAGTCGCCTCGCCAGCCAGATCGCCGCCGCCCTCCGCCGGGAGCGGGGCAGCCGTCTCCTGACCCAGCAGGCGGTGGCCGAGCTGGCCGGAACGAGCCAGGCCGCGGTCGCCCGCGTCGAACGAGGCGACCGGATCCCCAGTATCCCGCTCGTGGAGCGCCTCTTCGCCGCGCTCGGCCTCCAGCTCGCCGTCGGCGTCGAGCCGCTGGACAGCCACCTCGACGCGAGGATGGCGGAGCTGGCCGCCCGCCCGGTGGCCGACCGGATCGACGACCTGCGACTGGACCGCTTCCTCGACCGACTCGGCGACGTGCCCCACCTGCTGGCCGGAAGCACCGCCGCGCTGCTCCAGGGCGCGCCGGTGCCCGTGGAGGCGGTGGAGATCGCGCTGCGGTGGCGCGACTCGGCGCGGTTCACCGCCTGGTTGGAGGCCGCCTACGGACAGCGCTGGAACGCCCGGTGGGAGGAGTTCGGCGGCCTCCGTCTGGAGCCGGAGGAGCCGGGCGAGCACCGCTGGCGGACCCGGTACGGGGAGATCCGGGCGCGGCTCTGCGACGAGCTGCCCGAGTCCATCGAGGTCCGGCACGGCGACCGTTCCTATCGGGTCGTGCCGCTGCTCCAGGTGGAGCTGACCGATCCGCGCGCCGCCGACCTGCTGCGCCGCCACCGGCAGCGGCAGGCCGACGGCGCTGCGGGCGACCAGCCCCGCGACGGGCAGGCCACCCGCCGGGCGGAGGGCGCCGGGTCAGTCCGCTGAGCGCTCCCACTCGATGGTGGGCAGGCCGGCGTCGGCGAGCGCCTTGTTGGCCGCGCTGAAGGGGCGGCTGCCGAGGAAGCCGCGCGGGTTCATCGGGCTGGGGTGGCCGGCCTCCAGCACCACGTGCTGCGGGTTGGTGACCAGGGCCGCCTTCTTGCGGGCGTACCCGCCCCAGAGCAGGAAGACCACCCGCTGGTCGAGGGCGTCGAGGGCGCGGATGGTGGCGTCGGTGAACTCCTCCCACCCGGAGTTGGCGTGCGAGCCAGGGGTGGCCTGCCGGACCGTGAGCACTGAGTTGAGCAGCAGCACGCCCTGCGCCGCCCAGCCGTTCAGGTTGCCGCTGCGCGGCTTCGGCACGCCCAGGTCCTCGCCCAACTCCTTGAAGACGTTGCGCAGCGACGGTGGCACCGACACCCCCTCCCGCACGCTGAAGCTCAGCCCGTGCGCCTGCCCCGCCTTGTGGTACGGGTCCTGCCCGAGGATCAGCACCCGGCATGCCGCCGGCCCACACAGCCGGTAGGCGGAGAAGAGGTCCCCGACCGGGGGGAAAACGGTCTGGGCGGCGTACTCCCGGGCGACGAACTCGGCCAGCGCCGCGGTGCGGACCGGGTCGAGGTGCGGGGTGAGCGCGGCACGCCAGGCCTCCGGCAGCAGTGCCAGCAGGTCGAGGGTGGGGGCGTCGTCGGGCATCGGCAACCTTTCGCAGTCGGTCCCCCGCACTGTAGGCAGCGGGTACGACAGCCCGTCAGTCGAGGGTGGCGAGCCGCTGCGCCCAGTCGCCGCCGACCGGCTCCAGCGTGACCACCCGGGTGTCGTCCTCGCGCCGGTCGATGCGGACCCGCAGGTGGGCGTCGACCAGTTGCTCGACCATCCCCTCACCCCACTCGACCACGGTCACCGCCTCGTCCACCGAGGCGTCCAGGTCCAGGTCGTCGATCTCGGCACGCGGGTCCACCGACTCCCCCAGCCGGTACGCGTCGGCGTGCACCAGCGTCACCCGTCCGCCCCGCGCCGGGTCCGGCCGGTGCACCCGGGCGATCACGAAGGTCGGCGAGGTGATGTCGCCGCGCACCCCCAGACCAACGCCGATGCCCTGGGTGAGCGCGGTCTTGCCCGCGCCGAGCGGGCCGCTGAGCAGCAGCAGGTCACCGGCGCGCAGCGCCCCGGCCAACTTGCGGCCGAACTCGCGGGTGTCGTCGACCGTCTTCAGCTCGACGACGACGGTCACAACTCCTCCAGGAAGCGTTCGAGCGCCGCGTTGACCTCGTCGGCGTGCTCCAGCATCACCACGTGCCCGCTGTCGTGGATCTTGACGAACTCGGCGTGCGGCAGCCGCCGGACGATCTCCTCGGAGTGGGTCACCGGGGTGATCATGTCCTTGTCCCCGACGATCACCAGCACCGGCGTGCCGGCCAACGCGGCCAGCGCCGGGAACCGGGAGTGGGTGGCCAGGGTGCGCAGGTAACGGGACACCGTGTCGGCGGAGGTTCGCGAGTTCATCGTCTCCACGTACGAGACCAGGGCGGGGCTGGGCTTCGGGGTGCCGAAGCCGTACTTGCGGGTCAGCAGCCACGCCACGTTGGTGGTGGACTTCCGCGCCTTGTCGATCACCGTGCCGCCGTACCGGGTGGCGTTGCTCATCATGTAGAGCACCGGGGCGCCGACCCGGCCGAGCAGTGCCGGCGCGACCAGCTTCGTCTCCGCGAGCAGGCCGCCGGAGGTGGCCATCAGCACCGTGCCGACCACCCGGTCGCCGAACATCTCCGGGTAGAGCTCGGCCAGCGCCATGATGGTCATCCCGCCCATCGAGTGGCCCACCAGCACCAGCGGCCCCTCCGGCGCGGTCTCGTCGATCACCCGACGCAGCGTCCGGCCCAGCGCGGCCAGGTCGTAGTCCCCGCTCTCCAGCCGGCCCGACCGGCCGTGCCCCGGCTGGTCGTACGCGACGATCCGGTAGTCGCCGCGCGCGGCGAGCATCCTGCGCTGGAAGTGGAAGGTCCCCATGTCCAGGCAGAAGCCGTGCACCAGGATCACGGTCGGGTGCCCGTCGACCGGCCGGGTCGGCTCGACCACCTCGACGTGGATGTCGGTGCCGTCCGGCATCTCGAACCGGTACGACTCGTCGTACCGCTGCTCGCCGAAGACCTCGTGCGCGTACGGATCGGCGGGGTCGGTTTTGAGCCGGCGGACCAGGACCCGTTCGCTCACCACGCCCGCCGCGAGCCCGGCGGCGGCCACGCCGACCGCCGCGCCGACCAGCCCGGCGACCTTGCCGGCCGCCGTCCGGGGCCGCGGAATGCGGAACCGCTGGCTCATGGCCGCTCGCCGTCGTAGACGCGCGGCACCCGCACCCCGCCGAACCGGGTCACGATCTCGTAGTTGATGGTGCCGGCCGCCTCGGCCCAGTCGTCGGCCGTCGGCTCTCCGTCGGCGCCGCTGCCGAAGAGCGTCGCCACGTCACCCGCGGCCACCTCGTCCTCGCCGCAGTCCAGCACGAACTGGTCCATGCAGACCCGGCCGGAGATCGTCCGCCGCTTGCCACCGAGCTGCACCGGACCGGTGTTCGAGGCGTGCCTCGGCACCCCGTCGGCGTAGCCGAGCGGCACCACCGCCAGGTTGGCCTCCCGCTCGGTGAGGTAGGTGTGGCCGTACGAGACGCCGGTGCCCGCCGGGACCCGCTTCGTCAGCATCACCCGGGCCCGGGCGGTCATCGCCGGACGCAGCCCGTACCGCTCGCCGGCCACCGGGGAGAGGCCGTAGATCGCCAGCCCCGGGCGGACCAGGTCGAAGTGGGTGTCCGGGCGGGTCAGCGTGGCGGCCGAGTTCGCCAGGTGCCGGTAGCGCGGACGCAGCCCGGCCCGCTCGACCATGGCCAGCCCCTCGTGGAAGACGGCGAGCTGCCGGTCCGTGGTGGGGTGGCCGGGCGAGTCCGCGTACACGAAGTGGCTCCACACCCCGACCACCTCGACCAGGCCGTCGGCCTGCGCCTTCGCGGCGGCCTCCAGCAGGGTGGGCCAGTCGGCGACGGTGGCCCCGCCGCGGGACAACCCGGTGTCGATCTTGAGGTGCAGCCGGGCCGGGCGGTCCGCCCGCCGGCCCGCCTCGATCATCTCGCCCAGCTGCGGCAGGCTGGCGCAGCCCAGGTCCACCCCGACGGCGACCCCGTCGTGCAGCGGCAGCCCCGGGTCGAGCAGCCAGGCCAGCACCGGGGCGGTGATGCCCTCCCGGCGCAGGGTGAGCGCCTCGTCGAGGGTGCACACGCCGAGCCAGTCGGCGCCCGCGTCGAGCGCCGCCTGGGCGGCCGGGACCATGCCGTGGCCGTACCCGTCGGCCTTCACCACCGCCATCAGCTCGGCGCTGGTGCCCGATTTCAGCCGGGTCACGTTCTCCCGGATCGCGTCCAGGTCGACGCGCACCTCCGACTGCCACATGCCCCCAGCCTACTTCCGGTGGTGATCACGCCGGGCCGCAGCCGCGCGGTCCGACCGCCACAGGCGCGGCCCGGCCGGCCCGGTCAGGGCAGCCGGGCCAGCACCGGGCGCAGGGCGGCGGCCACGTCGGGCGCGGTCACCGGGCCGCTCCGGGCCGCCTCCCGGCCGGCCAGCCCGTGCAGGTACGCCGCCGCGGCGGCCGCCCGGTCCGCCGGCAGTCCGGCCGCGAGCAGCGAACCGAGCAGCCCGGCCAGCACGTCCCCGGTGCCCCCGGTGGCCAGCACCGGGGTGCCGGTCGGGTTGACGTACGCCCGGCCGTCCGGTGTGCCGATGATCGTGTGGTCCCCCTTCAGCAGCACCACCGCGTTCATCCAGGCCGCCAGCCGCAGCGCGGCCGACACCCGGTCCGCGCCCGGGGTCTCGCCGCAGAGCCGGGCGTACTCCCGGTCGTGCGGGGTCACCACGATCGGGGCGTCCCGGTCGCGCAGCCGGTCGGCGAGCTTGCCGTCCACCAGCAGGGTGAGGGCGTCCGCGTCCAGTACCACCGGCACCGGGGTCGACAGCACCGCCCGCAGCTCGGCGGCGGACTCGTCGCCGGTGCCCAGCCCGGAGCCGCAGACCCAGGCCTGCACCCGGCCGGCGTCCGCGACCCGCCCGGTGGCGATCACCGACGGATGCTGGTGCAGCACCTCCGCGCGCGCCCCGCCGGCGTAGCGGACCATGCCGGTCGGCCCGGCCAGCGCGCCGCCGACCGAGAGCACGGCCGCGCCCGGGTACGTCGCCGACCCGGTCGCCACCCCCACCACACCCCGGCTGTACTTCTCCGCCGACGCGCCGAGCCGCGGCCACCGGTCGGCGACGTCCGACCACTCGGTCACCCGCAGCGCCGGCGACCCGCGCAGCCACGGCCCCAGCCCGATGTCGACCAGCTCGACGTGCCCGGCCAGCTCGGCGGCCGGCCCGACCAACAGCGCCGGCTTCAACGCGCCGAAGGCGACCGTCACGTCGGCCCGCACCGCGCTCGGCCGGCCGGAGGCGGTCAGCGGCACGTGCCCGGTGTCCACGGCGACGCCGCTCGGCACGTCCACGGCCACCACGGTCGCCCGGTCGCCGTCCCGGCCGCAGTGCCGGACCAGGCTCGCCGCCAACTGGTCGGCGGTCTCCCGCAGCCCGCCGGTGCCGCCGATCCCGACGATGCCGTCGAGCACCAGGTCGACCACGGCCGGCGGCCGGTCGACCAGCCGCCCACCGGCGGCCCGGAACGCGGCCAGCCCTTCGGCGTGCGCCCGGCCGGGGCTGAGCAGCAGGGCCGACACGGCCGCCCCGCGCCGGGCCAGGCGCTCGCCCGCGTACAGGGTGTCGCCGCCGTTGTCGCCGGAGCCGATCAGCAGCAGCACCCGGGCGCCGTAGACGCCGCCCCGGTCGGAGAGGAGCAGCGCGCAGCGGCGGGCCAGCCCGGCGGCGGCCCGCTGCATCAGCGTCCCCGGCGGGAGGGTGGCCATCAGGCCCGCCTCCGCCGCGCGTACGTCCGCGACCCGCCACACCGGTTTCATGCCACCCCGTCCTCTGGCGGGCCGGCCGGCCCGCCGGTCAGCTCAACGTTCCGCCACCACCATGGCCGACGCGATCCCGCCGTCGTGCGACAACGACAGATGCCAGCGGTTGATCCCCCGCTCCGCCGCGGCGGCGGCGACCGTGCCGGAGACGGTCAGCCAGGGCCGGCCGTCCGGGTCCGGGACGATCTCGCAGTCGTGCCAGCTCAGCCCGGCGGGGGCGCCGAGCGCCTTGGCCACCGCCTCCTTGGCCGCGAAGCGGGCGGCCATCGACTCCGGCGAGCGCGGGTTGCCGGAGCGGGTGTAGCGCTCGGCCTCGGTGAAGAGCCGGTCGGCGAGCAGCGGCGTCCGGGCGAGGGCCCGGGCGAACCGGTCCACCAGCACGACGTCGATGCCGACAGCCACGATCACGGCACTCACCCTACCGGCGGGCGGGGGAGCAGATTAGCCACCGGGTCCGCGGTGGGCAACGCCTGTGGACAACCTGTGGGTACGCGCACCGCCCGTCGTCCACAGGGCCGACGCCCGGGTACGGGCGCCACCTAACGTCCTTCCCGTTGCCCGCCCGGCCCCGGCTCGCCGCCGGGGTGGGCGTCGTTCCGCCGCCCGGCGTCCCCGTCGGAGGCGGCCGAGCCGGGGAGCCCGCCGATGACCGAGGCGCCGTTGACCGTCGAGCCCGAGCTGCTGCGAGAGGTTGCCCGGTCGCTCGGGGCGGACGCGTACCGGCTGGCCCGCGGGCTGGCCGCCGAGCCCGGGCTGGTGGTGCCGGCCGAGGGCTGGCGGGCCGGGGTGGCGCTGGCCGAGCTGGAGTCGGCGGTCCAGGGCTGGTGCGGGGCGCTGGCGGCCCGGGTGGCGGACGGCGCCGACGCGGTCCGCCTCGCCGCGGAGGGCTACGAGGCCGTCGACGAGCGCGCCGCCCGCCGCCTGGCCGGAGTGCCCCGGTGAGCCGCCGCCCGGGGCACCCGGCGGCCCGGCGCGTCCCGCCTCCGGCGGGCGGAGCCGGCGCGGCACCGGCGGGCGCGGTGGGTTACGCCCAGCTCTGGTCCGCCGACCCGGGGGCCTGGGCCACCGCCGGGGTGGCCTGGCGCGGGCTGACCGGCCCGGTGCGGCGGCGAGCCGACGCCCTGGACGCCCGGGCCACCGCTCTCCGCCCCGCCTGGTCCGGCGCGGCCGGCGACGCGGCGCGGGAACGGCTCACCGCGCTGCGCACCGAGCTGACCGACGTGCTGCCCGCGCTGATCGAGGTCGACCAGGTGCTCGCCGAGCCTCGCCGCCCGGGTGCGCGGGGCGAAGGCCCGGCTGGCCGCCGCCGTCGCCCTCGCCGACCAGGGTCGGCTGCTGGTCGACCGGTCGGGCCGGGTCCGGGCGGACCCGGCCGTGCCGCGTCCCGCCGAGCGGGTCGGCCCTGCGGTGGCCCAGGTCGCCGCAGCGGTCCGCGCGGCGGTGGAGCTGGCCGGGGCGGCGGACCGGGAGGCGACCGCCCGGTTGGCCGAACTGTCGGCGGCGGCCGGCATCGGCTGGGTCAGCGTCCCGCCCGGCCGGCGCCCGGCGGCCGGCGCCGGTCCGGCCGAGGTGGGGCGCTGGTGGGCGGGCCTGACGCCGGCCGAACGCCGGTGGCTGGTGGCGCGCGAGCCGGCCCTGGTAGGTCGCCTGGACGGGGTGCCGGTGACCGCCCGGGACCAGGCGAACCGACTGCTGCTGGCCGCGCGGCGGGCGGCGCCGCTGGCCCGGGAGCGCGAGCTGCTGAGTCGCGCGCCCCGCGGCCCGGTGGAGGTGGCCCGGCTGGCCCGGGTCGCCGCGGCGCTGCGCGGGCTGGACGGGCTCGCCGACCGGTTGGCCACGCCGGGCCCACCCCGGGCGTACCTGCTCGGGCTCGACCCGGCCGGCGACGGGCGGGCGATCGTGGCGCTGGGCAACCCGGACCGGGCCGGCGCGGTGCTGACGTACGTGCCGGGGATGACCGCGGACCTGGCCGACGCCCCGGGTGAGCTGGGCCGGGCGGCCCAGGTGCTGGACCGCTGCGCGGCGCTCGCCCCGGCCGAGGAGACGGCGGCGGTGCTCTGGCTGGACTACGACGCCCCGGACTTCCTCGACGAGGCGGCGCGGGGCGGGCAGGCCCGGGACGCGGGGCCGGCGCTGCACCGGTTCTCCGAGGGGCTGCGGGCCTCCCACGAGGGGCCGCCGGCCCGGCACACCGTGCTGGGGCACAGCTACGGGTCGGTGGTGGTGGGCACGGCCGCCCGCGACCACGGGTTGAGCGCCGACGCGCTGGTCTTCGTGGGCTCGCCGGGGGTGGGCGTGGCGCACGCCGCCGAGTTGCGGATGCCGGCCGGTCAGGTGTGGGCGAGCACCGCGCCGGACGACGTGATCCGGCTGGCCCGGCCGCCCGACGAGCTGGCCCGCCGGGCGGTGCTCGGCGCGACCCCGCTCGGCCCGGCGGCGGCGCTGCTCCACCCGACCGGGCACGAGCTGTGGTTCGGGGTCGACCCGAGCGATCCGGCCTTCGGCGGCCGGCGCTTTCCCAGCGGCCGGTACGGCCACACCGGCTACTGGGACCCGGGCAACCCCGCCCTGGACGGGATGGCCCGGATCGTGCTGGGCCGGTGATCAGGCTCGCCCACCCGGGAGGGCTCTTGCCACGTCCCGGAGGTGGTGGTCTTCCGGGCTGCCGGACCCCGCCAGCTCGCGGACCTGGAATGGATCATGCCTGGGGGACGGCGGGGCCCCCTGGCCGTGGGCGGCGCAGGGGGCCCCGGATGCCGGGTTCGGTCGGTCGGCTACTCGACGGTGACCGACTTGGCGAGGTTGCGCGGCTGGTCGACGTCGTGCCCGCGGGCGGCGGCGATCTCGGCGGCGAGCACCTGGAGCGGGACCGTGGTGACCAGCGGGGCCAGCAGGGTCGGCGTCCGCGGCACGTAGATCAGGTGGTCGGCGTAGCGGACGACCGCCTCGTCGCCCTCCTCCGCGATCACGATGGTCCGGGCGCCACGGGCGCGGACCTCCTGGATGTTGGAGACGACCTTGTCGTGCAGCATGCCCCGGCCGACCGGCGACGGGACCACGCAGACCACCGGGGTGCCCTTGTCGATCAACGCGATCGGGCCGTGCTTCAGCTCGCCGGCGGCAAAGCCCTCGGCGTGCATGTACGCCAGCTCCTTGAGCTTGAGCGCGCCCTCCAGGGCGACCGGGTAGCCGACGTGCCGGCCGATGAAGAGCACCGTCGGCTCGGACTTCAGCTCGCGGGCCAGCTCCCGGACCGGCTCGATCCGGTCGAGCAGCTCGCGCAGCTTGCCCGGCATCTCCTGGAGCTGGGCCACGACCGCGCCCACCTCGTCGGCGAACTTGATGCCGCGCACCTGGGCCAGGTGCAGGCCGATCAGGTAGCAGGCGACGAGCTGGGTGAGGAACGCCTTGGTGGAGGCGACCGCGATCTCCGGGCCGCCGTGGGTGTAGAGGACGGCGTCGGACTCGCGCGGGATCGTGGAGCCGTTGGTGTTGCAGATGGCCAGCACCCGGGCCTTCTGCTCCTTGGCGTGGCGCAGCGCCATCAGGGTGTCCATGGTCTCGCCGGACTGCGAGATCACCACGACCAGGGTGGACCGGTCGAGGACCGGGTCGCGGTAGCGGAACTCGCTGGCCAGCTCGACCTCGCAGGGGATCCGGGTCCAGTGCTCGATGGCGTACTTGGCGACCAGGCCCGCGTGGTACGAGGTGCCGCAGGAGACGATGAAGATCTTGTCGACGTCGCGCAGGTCCTGCTCGCTGAGGCGGACCTCGTCGAGGGCGATCTCGCCGGTCTCGGTGAGCCGGCCGAGCAGCGTGTCGGCGATCGCCTGCGGCTGCTCCTCGATCTCCTTGAGCATGAACCAGTCGTAGCCGCCCTTTTCGGCGGCGGAGGCGTCCCAGTCGATGTGGAAGTCCTTGCCGATGGCGGGCTGCCCGGCGAAGTCGGTGATCTCGATGCTGTCCGTGGTGATCAGGACGATCTGGTCCTGGCCCAGCTCGACCGCGTCGCGGGTGTGTTCGATGAACGCGGCCACGTCGCTGGCCAGGTAGTTCTCCCCGTCGCCGCGGCCGACCACCAGCGGCGAGTTGCGCCGGGCGCCGACCACCGCGCCGGGGATGCCGGCGTCGACGGCGAGCAGGGTGAACGCGCCCTCCAGCCGCTGGCACACCACCCGCATGGCGGAGGCGAGCAGCTGCGGGCTGTCCACCTCGCCGGCCGAGCGCAGGTCGGCCAGGGCGGCGGAGAGCAGGTGGGCGGCGCACTCGGTGTCGGTGTCGCTGGTGAACTCGACGCCCTCGGACTCCAGCTCGGCGCGGAGTTTGGCGAAGTTCTCGATGATGCCGTTGTGGATCACCGCGACCCGGCCGTCGGGGGCGACGTGCGGGTGGGCGTTGCGGTCGGTGGGGCCGCCGTGGGTGGCCCAGCGGGTGTGGCCGATGCCGGTGGTGCCGTCGCCGATGCCGATCGGGCTGGCGGCGCAGGACTCCGGGTCGACGGCGGCCCGCTCGGCGAGCACCTTCTCCAGGTTGGCCAGCTTGCCGGCCTTCTTCTCGGTCAACAGCTGGTCGTCGCAGACGATGGCGACGCCGGCCGAGTCGTAGCCGCGGTACTCCAGCCGCCGCAGACCGTCGAGCACGATGCCGAGCGCCGGGCGCGCGCCGGCGTAACCCACGATTCCACACATGGCCCCGAGCCTAACCCAGTTTCGCTCATCGCGCGTGCTCGGAAGCCCGTTAAACGATCACTGAATCTGAGCGATCAGGCGAACACAGGCGGAGGATCGGACATACCACCCGGCCCGTCCAGGTCACCGGCGGATGCGGCGGGCCGCGTAGATTGAGGCTTCCTCGCCGGAGCGACGACCGACCCCCGGCACGCCACCGGCCGCGGACGCCTCCGCGGCCCGTCCCCTGCGAGCGGAGCTGATGTCCGAGGCGACGCCACCCCCCGACCGACAGTCGTCGACGGGCGCGGTCCCGCCCGACCCGGCGGCCACCCCCGAGCCGTGGGTGCCGCCGGACCGGCCGGCCCCGGCGCCGGCCGGGCCGGGGCCCGATCCCTGGCTGCCGCCGACCGGGATGACCCAGCCCGCGCCCGGATCTCCCGCCCCCCTCGCGGAACCCGCCGAACCCGCCGGGCGCCGACGCGGCCGGGACGGCAGGACGACCACCGTCGTCCTCTCGGTGTTCGCCGCCGTGATGCTGGCGGTCTGCGGGTTCCTCGGCGTCGCCGGGCTCCTCGTCAACCTGCCGGCCCACCCGTTCGGCGAGCCGAGGGCCGCCGAGCCGCGGCAGGAGGAGCCGACCACCGCGGACGAGTCCGAGGACCAGGACGCGGAGGCGGACCAGGGCGGGCCGCCGGCAGCGGACCCGACGCCCGCCCGGAAGCCCGCCGCCACGCCGTCCAGCGGGCCGGGCCGGTTCGCCGTCGCGTACGAGGTGACCGGTCAGGGGCCGGCCAACATCCTGTACTACGACGCGGACGGCTATCCCGTAGAGCTCCACGACGTACGGCTGCCCTGGCGTACGAAGATCAGCACCGACGACCCCGGTCGGGCGTCCGTGTGGGCGAACAAGGGCGACGACAAGGGCGGGCGCACCATCGCCTGCGCGATGACGGTGAACGGTGGCCGGCCCGTCACCGAGTCGGCCGACGACCACGCCTGGCGGGTCAGTTGCGGCGGCTGACGGCGGACTTGAGGTGTCCCGCCCGAGCCGTAGGCTGACGCAGGTGACGACACTCCCCGATGTCGACCCGCTGGTGGCCCGGATGCGGCCGTTCGGGACCACCATCTTCGCCGAGATGTCGGCGCTCGCCGTGCGTACCGGCGCGGTCAACCTCGGCCAGGGGTTCCCCGACACCGACGGGCCGCCGGAGATGCTGGCCGCGGCTGCCGAGGCGCTGCGCTCCGGCCACAACCAGTACCCGCCGGGCCCGGGGATCCCGGCGCTGCGCGCGGCCGTCGCCGCCCACCAGCGCCGGTTCTGGGGGCTGTCGTACGACCCGGACGGCGAGATCGTGGTGACGGCGGGCGCCACCGAGGCGATCGCCGCGAGCATCCTCGCGCTCTGCGAGCCGGGTGACGAGGTGGTCTGCTTCGAGCCGTACTACGACTCGTACGCCGCCTCGATCGCGCTGGCCGGCGCGGTCCGCCGCCCGGTCACGCTGCGCCCCGGGGCGGACGGCCGGTACGGCTTCGACCCGGCGGAGCTGCGCGCCGCGTTCGGCCCGCGTACCCGGCTGGTGCTGCTGAACTCGCCGCACAACCCGACGGGCAAGGTCTTCACCCCCGACGAGCTGGCCCTGGTGGCCGAGCTCTGCCGGCAGCACGACGCGTACGCGGTCACCGACGAGGTGTACGAGCACCTCGTCTTTCCCGACGCCACCGCGCCGCACGTGCCGCTGGCCACGCTCCCCGGGATGCGGGAGCGGACGCTGCGGATCTCCTCGGCCGGCAAGACCTTCTCCTGCACCGGCTGGAAGGTCGGCTGGGTGAGCGGGCCGGCCCCGCTGGTCTCCGCGGTGCTCCGGGTGAAGCAGTTCCTGACCTTCGTCAACGCCGGTCCGCTGCAACCGGCCGTCGCGGTGGCTCTCGGGCTGCCGGACGCGTACTTCGCCGAGTTCGCCGCGGGCATGCAGCGGCGCCGGGACCTGCTCGTCGACGGTCTGGCCGACGCCGGGTTCGGGGTGCTCGCCCCGGAGGGCACGTACTTCGTCACCGCCGACGTCGGTAGGCTCGGCGGCCGGGACGGGGTGGAGTTCTGCCGGTCGCTGCCGGAGCGCTGCGGCGTGGTGGCGGTGCCGACCCAGGTCTTCTACGACGACACCGAGGCGGGACGACGCCTGGTCCGGTTCGCCTTCTGCAAGCGGCCCGAGGTGCTGACCGAGGCGGTGACCCGGCTGCGCCGGTTGAAGGAGGACGCATGACCGACGAGCGCACGAAGCTGGTACGCCGGTTCACGGCCCAGCACGGCTGCGACACCATGCTCTCCGGCATCCGGCCGGCGTCCGTTCGGGAGCAGCTCGCGGCGATCGGGCAGGCCGTCACCGACGACCCGGTGCCCGACTTCTACGGCGAGGGCGGGCCGGTCGAGGAGCTGGAGGGCCGGGTCGCCGAGCTGCTCGGCACCGAGGCCGTCGCCTTCTTCCCCACCGGCACCATGGCCCAGCAGATCGCCCTGCGGTACGGCGCCGAGGTGACCGGCCGGGACGGGGTCGGCCTGCACCCGCTCAGCCACCCCATGGTGCACGAGCGGGACGCGCACGTGCTGCTCGGTGGTCTCCGCACGGTGCGGACCACGGACGCGCCACGCAACCCGACCGCCGAGGAGGTGGCCGCGCTCGACGAGCCGATCGGCACGCTGATGCTGGAGCTGCCGCTGCGGGACGCCGGGTTCGTGCTGCCCAGCTGGGGCGAGCTGACCGCGGTGGTGGCGGCGGCCCGGGCCCGGGGCGCCCGGGTGCACCTGGACGGGGCCCGGCTCTGGGAGTCGACCGTCCACCTGGGGCACCCGCTCGCCGACGTTGCGGCCCTGGCCGACAGCACGTACGTCTCGTTCTACAAGTCCCTCAAGGGCCACTCGGGTGCGGCGCTGGCCGGTGACACGGAGCTGGTCCGCTACGCCCGCGCGTGGCGGCACCGGCACGGCGGGAACCTCTTCCAGCAGTGGCCGGCCGCCCTCGCCGCGCTCGCCGGCCTGGCCCACGAGCTGCCCCGGCTGCCCGGCTACGTGGCGCACGCGAAGGTGGTGGCCGCCGCGCTGGCCACCCTGCCCGGCGCCCGGGTCCACCCGGGGCCGCCGCACACCCACCAGTTCCGGCTCTGGCTGCCGCACCCGGCCGAGGCGCTGAACGAGGCCGCCCTCGCCCTCGCCGACGAGGAGAAGGCATGGTTCGTCGGCGGCTGGCAGGACACCGAGGTGCCCGGGATCGCGCTGGCCGAGGTGACGGTGGCCGCCCCGGCGCTGGAGCTGGACGCCGACCGGGTGGTGGACCTGGCCGATCGCTTCCTCCGTCGCCTGCCGCACTGCTGACCGGTGGTCGGTTCAGCCGGCGGCCCGGGCCGGCCCGGCGTCCGTCTCAGGTGTGGCGGCCGGCGGGCGGCCGGCGGCGAGTCCGGCGAGCACCGTCTCGTCGGTGAGCAGCGCCGACTCGGCGTCGTCGACGAAGGCCAGGTCCGCCTCGACGTGCCGGCTCGCGGCCGAGAGCAGCAGCCGGACCACCGGATCGTAGGCCCGGCGCCGCAGCCCGTCGAGGTTGCGCAACTCCCGTAGCAGGTGGCCGCGCTGGTTGCCGAGCACGGTCCGGACGGTCGCCGGCTCACCCGACCGGGCCGCCGCGGTGACCTTGAGGAAGAAGTCGTCCCGGAAGCCGCCGCTGCGCGGGCTGGTTTCGGTGAGCCAGCGGTCCAGCTCCGTCCGGCCGGCCGCGGTGATCTCGTAGACCACCCGGTCGGGCTTGACCGGTTGGGCCTGCCGTTCGGCGACCACCAGCCCGTCGCGGGAGAGCCGGTCGAGGATCTGGTAGAGGTGGCCGATGTTGAGCGGCCCCCACTGCGGGCCGACCGCCGCCTCGAAGGCCCCCTTCAGCTCGTAGCCGTAGCTGGGGCCGCGGGCGAGCAGGGCCAGGACCGCGTGCTGGATCGCCACCGTCTCCTCCGATCCGATTTCGGACAGGCCTCCCGGGAGGCCTTGCATTGTGACAATGTATCGCGCACAGTGTAGGTCAGCACACGGGGAGGCGCGACATGTTCCATTTCGTCTGGGGGCAACTTCGCGGCCGTGCCGGACGGTCGGTGGCGCTGCTGGTCGGCGTGCTGGTGGCGACCACCGGCTTCGTCGTGCTGACCGGCGCCACCACCACGTCCCGACTGGCCGTCACCGGCACCGTCGAGCGGAACACCCGCGCGGCGTACGACATCCTGGTCCGTCCGAAGGGGACGCGCACGCCGCTGGAGGCCGCGCGCGGGCTGGTCCGGCCCAACTACCTCTCCGACACGTACGGCGGCATCACCATCGCCCAGTACGAGCGGGTGAAGGCGGTCGCCGGCGTGGACGTGGCGGCGCCCATCGCCATGATCGGATATTCGACCTCGGCGGTGCCGCTGCGGTTCGACCTCACCGCCGCGGTCGACCGGTCACTCGACCGGCAGGTGATCCGGCTCGACCCCAGGTACGTCGCCGAGCGCGGCCTGTCCACCGCGCCGGGCAAACCGCGGTACGTGTACGTGACCACCCACCCCCTGATCTATCCGCTCTTCGAGCCGGAGACCTCGGACACCTTCCCCTACAGCGACGGCCGGCGCTACCAGGTGGACGACGTCTGCGGACCGGTCGCTCGCGAGGTGCAGCCGGACGGCACCAGCCGGCCGATCTGCGACCCGCAGCGCGGCGCCCTGCTCGGCAACCGCGCCAAGCTTTCGGAGCGGGACAACTGGTGGGTCACCCCGGTCCGGCTGCGGCCGGACGGCCGCTTCGAGGCGGAGAACGGCGTCCTGGCGCAGAACGGCGACGCGGCCACGGCGACCTTCGACCGGCTGACGCTGACCGAGCCGCTCACCGTGCCGTTCCTGCTCGCCGCCGTCGACCCGGACGCGGAGCAGCGCCTCGTCGGCCTGGCGGGCAGCGTCGTGGACGGCCGCCCCCTACGGGCCGGCGACGCGGTGAGCGAGAAGGTGCTCGGCACCGCCCGCAACCGATCGGTTCCGGTGCTGGCCACCAGCCGCCCCTATCTGGACGGCGGGCTGCGGGCCACGCTCACCCGGCTGCCCGCCGCCCGGCCGGCCGGAACGCCGGCCATCGAACTGGAGGAGACGCTCCGGCGGGCAGCCGGCACGCCGGCCGGGGTGGCCCGGACGGAGCTGGCGGACGCCTACCGGACCCAGCTCGCGGCAGGGATCTCCGATCAGGGTGAATGTTGTTTCGGGCAGCTGCAGATCATCACCCAGCCCGGCGCGGTGACGTACGACGAGCGACCCGGCGGCGAGCTGCGCGCCGCCGCGGTGTCGCCGGCCGCGCCGGAGGTCTTCGGAAACGAACGCGACTTCAGCTGGCTGCCCCGTCCCTGGCTCACCGAGGACGTTGGGGCGCGTACCCTCCGCCGGATTCCGCTGCCCAGCGGCGGGAGCATCACCCCGTTCCGGCAGTGGCGGGCAGTCGGCGTGTTCGACCCGGAGAAGTTGACCGGCTTCAGCGACCTGGGCGAGGTGCCGCTGGAGACGTACGAGCCGCCGGTGGCCGAGGGCGCCGACGAGCGCAGCCGGACCGCGTTGGGCGGCCGGCCGCTGGAGCCGAGCGGCAACCCCGCCGGCTACCTCTCCGCGCCGCCGTTGCTGCTGACGAACCTCGCCAGCGCGACCATGCTGCTGGAGGGGGGCAGCACCCCGCAGCGCACCGCGCCGATCAGCGCGATCCGGGTCCGGGTCGCCGACGTGCACGGCTACAACGAACGCTCCGCCGAGCGGGTCCGGCTGATCGCGGAGGCGATCGCCCGGGCGACCGGCCTCGACGTCGACATCACGCTCGGCTCCTCCCCCGCGCCGCAGACCGTGGAGCTGCCGGCCGGCGCGTTCGGCCGCCCGGCGCTGCGGTTGACCGAGAACTGGTCGGCGCTGGGCGTCGCCTCCACCATCACGAAGGCCGTCGACCGCAAGAGCGCCGCTCTTTTCGTGCTGGTGCTGGTGGTCTGCGTGCTCTTCCTCGGCAACGCGGTCTCCGCCGCGGTCCGGGACCGCCGCCCCGAGCTGGCGGTGCTCGCCTGCCTCGGCTGGCCGGCCCGCCGGATCGGCGCGCTGATCCTCGGCGAGGTCGGCGCGCTGGGCCTGGCCGCCGGGCTGCTCTCCGCCGGCCTGGCGTTCCCGCTCGGCGCGGCGCTCGACATTGACGTCGACTGGCGGCGGGCGTTGCTCGCCGTACCCGTGGCGCTGCTGCTGGCGCTGGTCGCGGGCCTGGAGCCGGCGCTGCGGGCCGCGCGCGCCCACCCGGCCGCCGCGCTGCGCCCGCCGGTGGCGACCGCGCGATGGGTACGCCGACCGCGCACCCTGCCCGGCCTGGCCCTGGTGAACCTGGTGCGGACGCCCGGCCGCACCCTGCTCGGCGCGGGCGCCCTGGCCATCGGCGTGGCCGCGCTGACCGTGGTGGCCGCCGCCGCGTACGCCTTCCGCGGCGCCATCGTGGGTACCCTGCTCGGCGACACCGTCTCGCTTGGCGTGCGCGGCGCGGACGCCCTCGCCGCCGGGGCCACCGTACTGCTCGGGGCCGCCGCGGTCGCCGACGTGCTCTACCTCAACATCCGGGACCGCGCCGCCGAGCTGGCCACGCTGCGCGCCACCGGCTGGACCGACGCGGCGCTGGGCCGCCTGGTCGGCTACGAGGGCTTCCTGCTCAGCGTGCTCGGCGCGGTCACCGGCGCGGGCCTCGGGCTCGGCGGAGCGGCCTGGCTGGTCGGCGAGCTGCCGGCGGCGCTGGTCTCGGTGGCGGCCACCGTGGCGTCGGCCGGGGTGCTGGCCACCTGCCTGGCGGCGCTCGTCCCGACCGCGCTGCTGCGCCGCCTGCCCACCGCACGACTACTGGCAGAGGAGTGACCATGGACGCCACCGGCAGCACGGTCCGCACCGATGGACTGGTCCGGCAGTTCCACACCGGCGCGGAGCGGCTCACCGCGATCGACGACGTCTCCCTGGAGATCGCCGCCGGGTCGGTGGTGGCGCTGACCGGGCCGAGCGGCTCAGGCAAGTCCACGCTGCTGCACCTGATCGGCGCCATCGACCGGGCCGACCAGGGCACGGTGACCGTCGACGAGGTGGTGGTCACCGACCTGCGCCGGGCGGCCCTGGCCCGCTACCGCCAGCGGGTCGGGTTCGTCTTCCAGCGCTACCACCTGCTGCCGGCGCTGACCGTGCTGGACAACGTGATCGCACCCGTGCTGCCGCAGCGGCGGGGGCGCGCCGACCGCGCGGCGCGGGCCCGGGAGCTGCTGGCGGCGGTGGGGCTGGCAGATCGCGAGCGAGCACTGCCCGCCCAGCTCTCCGGCGGCCAGCAGCAGCGGGTGGCGATCGCCCGGGCGCTGATGGGCGCACCTCGGCTGCTGCTGGCCGACGAGCCGACCGGCAACCTCGACTCGACCACCGGCGCGCAGATCCTCGACCTGCTGCTCGACCTGCGCGACCGGCACGGCATGACGATCATGCTGGCCACCCACGAACAGGCCATCGCCGCCCGCTGCGACCGCCTGATCCGCCTCAACGACGGCCGGCTCGTCGAGGACGTCGACCTCACCGAGGGTGAGGATCCCGCCGACACGTACGCCCGGGTCAGCCGGCTGCGGCTGTAGGGGCGCCGGGTCAGCCCGCGGGGCTGGCGGTGCGGACCTGCTCCGCGATGCGCTCCGCGACGGAGCGGGCAACCGGCTCGGTGGCCGCCTCGACCATGACCCGGACCAGCGGCTCGGTGCCCGACGGGCGCAGCAGCACCCGGCCGGTCTCGCCCAGCTCGGCCTCGGCCCGCTCCACCTCGGCGCGGACGGCCGGCGCGGCGGCGCCCACGGTACGGTCGCCGACCGGCACGTTGATCAGCACCTGGGGCAGCTTGGTGACCACCGAACCCAGCTCGGCGAGGGACTTGCCGGTGGCGGCCATCCGGGACATCAGGTGCAGTCCGGTGAGAACGCCGTCGCCGGTGGTGGCGTACGCCGGCATGACGATGTGGCCGCTCTGCTCGCCGCCGAGCGCGAGGCCGGAGGCGCGCAGCTCCTCCAGGACGTACCGGTCGCCGACCTTGGTCTCGACCAGCCGGATGCCCTGCGCGGACATGGCCAGCCGCAGGCCGAGGTTGCTCATCACCGTGGCGACCAGGGTGTCCTGGGTCAGCTCGCCGGCCTCCCGCATCGCCAGCGCCAGGATGGCCATCAGCTGGTCGCCGTCGACCTCGTCGCCGTCGGCGGTCACCGCGACGCACCGGTCGGCGTCGCCGTCGTGGGCGATGCCCAGGTGCGCGCCGTGCTCGACCACGGCGGCGCGCAGCGCGTCGGTGTGGTTGGAGCCGCAGTCGTCGTTGATGTTGAGCCCGTCCGGCTTGGCGTGGATGGCGATCACCTCGGCGCCCGCCTCCCGGTACGCCACCGGGGCGACGTCGGCTGCGGCACCGTTCGCGCAGTCCACCACGACCTTGATCCCGTCGAGGCGGTGCGGCACGGTGCCGACGAGGTGCTGGACGTAGTGGTCCGCGCCGTCGAGCAGGTCGTGCACCCGCCCGACGCCGGCCCCGATCGGCCGGTCCCAGGCGGTGGTGGCGTTCGCCTCGACGGCCGCCTCGATCCGCATCTCGATCTCGTCCGGCAGCTTGTGCCCGCCGGCGGCGAAGAGCTTGATCCCGTTGTCCGGCATCGGGTTGTGCGAGGCGGAGAGCATCACGCCCAGGTCGGCCTTGGCCTCCGCGGTGAGGAACGCCACCGCGGGGGTGGGCAGCACGCCGACCCGCACCACGTTGGCACCCGCGCTGGTCAGGCCGGCGACCACGGCCGCCTCCAGCATCTCGCCGCTGGCCCGGGTGTCCCGGCCGACCACGGCGAGCGGCGGATGACTCTTGTCCGTCTCGGCGAGCGTGTGGGCGGCGGCCACCGCCACCGCGAGCGCCAACTCCGGGGTGAGATCCGCGTTCGCCCGCCCGCGTACCCCGTCCGTGCCGAACAACCGGCCCATACCCGCCAACCTCCGATGAAACGGTCCCAGGGAAAGGCGAACGGCCGGGCCACCTCCCGTTCGAGGGAGGCGGACCCGGCCGTCCGTCAGAAGTACAACGCGCTGTTGAAGATCAGCGCTTCGAGTACTGAGGAGCCTTACGGGCCTTCTTGAGGCCGTACTTCTTGCTCTCCTTGACCCGGGCGTCACGGGTCAGGAAGCCGGCCTTCTTCAGGGCCGGGCGGTCGTCGGGCTCGTTGACGATCAGCGCCCGGGCGATGGCCAGCCGCAGCGCACCGGCCTGGCCGGTGGTGCCGCCGCCACGCAGGTTGGCGATGACGTCGAACGCCTCGGGCTTCTCGGCGGTGACCAGCGGGTCCTTGATGAGCTGCTGGTGCACCTTGCTCGGGAAGTAGGCCTCGAGGTCCCGGCCGTTGCAGGTGATCTTGCCGGTGCCGGGGACGATGCGCACCCGGACGATGGCCTCCTTGCGCCGACCCACGGTCTGGATCGGGCGGTCACCGCGAGGCGCGCGGGCGACGGGCGCCGGCGCCTCGGCGGCCTCGGGGGCGGCGACCTCGGTCTCGGTGATGTCGGTCATGCTGCTTCCTTCGCCCGCGCTCACTGCGCGATCTGCTTGATCTCGAACGGCACCGGCTGCTGCGCGCCGTGCGGGTGCTCGGCACCGGCGTAGACCTTCAGCTTCTTGATCAGCTGACGGCCGAGCTTGTTGTGCGGGAGCATGCCCTTCACGGCCAGCTCGATGGCCCGCTCGGGACGCTTGGTCAGCAGCTCGTCGTAACCGACCTGCTTCAGACCACCCGGGTAACCCGAGTGGCGGTAGGCGATCTTGGTGTGCCGCTTGTTGCCGGTCAACGCCACCTTGCCCGCGTTCACGATGACGACGAAGTCGCCCGTGTCGACGTGCGGCGCGAAAGTCGGCTTGTGCTTGCCGCGCAGCAGCGTGGCGGCGTGGGTGGCCAGGCGGCCCAGCACGACATCAGAGGCGTCGATAACGTGCCACTGACGCTCGATCTCACCCGGCTTCGGGCTGTACGTACGCACAGGTCTACCTTGTCTCGTCGTCGGTCTGGGGTCGCGCGCCGAGGTGACCAGGCGCGCACGAACGACCAAGCGTACCTGATGCGGCACGCCTCTGGATGTCGTACAACAGCAGGCAACGATACCCGCCGCCCGGTCGGCAGGTCAAAACGGGGGGTCACCCCAGCGCGGCTCGCGACATGGCGATGGTACAGGTCACACGCCGGTCAGCCGCCGCGGCCCCGGCCGCAGGTAGACCGCCCAGGTCACCAGGAAGCAGAGCGCGTACCAGCCGATGAAGGCCAGGTAGGCGGCGTCCGCGTTCCCGGAGGTCAGGAAGGACTGCCGGAAGGCGACGTTGACCAGCACGCCGCCGGAGGCGCCGACCGCGCCGGCGATGCCGATCAGCGCGCCGGAGAGCCGCCGGCCCCGGCGTTCGGCCGCCGCCGGGTCGACCCCGCGGTCGACGTCGGCCGCCGCCCGGGCCCGGAAGATCGCCGGGATCATCTTGTACGTCGAGCCGTTGCCGATCCCGGAGAAGACGAACAGGGACAGGAACCCGGTCAGGTAGAGCGGCAGGGACCGCTCCCGGGCCGCGTACAGCACCAGTCCCGCGCCGGCCGCCATGGCGACGAAGTTCCAGAACGTCACCCGGGCCCCGCCGAGCCGGTCGGCGAGCTGTCCGCCGAGCGGCCGGATCAGCGAGCCGACCAGGGGCCCGAGGAAGGTCAGCCAGGCCGCGTCGACCGGGGTCGGGAAGCGGTCGTGGAACTGGAGCTGGAGCACCTGCCCGAAGGCGAAGCCGAACCCGATGAACGAGCCGAAGGTGCCGACGTAGAGCAGGGACATCACCCAGGTGTGCGGGTCCCGGGCGGCCTCGCGCAGCGCGCCGGGCTCGTTGCGCGCCCCGGGGAGGTTGTCCAGCCAGCGCGCCGCCGCCAGCGCCGCGAGGACGATCAGCGGCAGGTAGACCGCGGGCACCAGCCGGGGGTACGCGGCCCCGGCGGTGGCCAGCACCGCCAGCCCGACCAGCTGCACCGCCGGCACGCCGAGGTTGCCGCCGCCGGCGTTCAGGCCGAGCGCCCGGCCCTTGAGCCGGTCCGGATAGAAGAGGTTGATGTTCGCCATCGAGGAGGCGAAGTTGCCCCCGCCCACGCCGGTCAGACAGGCCAGCACCATCAGCGTGGCGTAGGACACCCCGGGCTCGAGCAGCAGCGTCATCGGCACCGCCGGCACCAGCAGCAGCAGCGCGCTGACGATGGTCCAGTTCCGGCCGCCGAAGCGGGCCACCGCCAGGGTGTACGGCAGCCGCAGCACCGCGCCCAGCGCGGCCGGTACGGCGGTGAGCAGGAACTTCCCGGCCGGGTCGATGCCGTACGCCGGGCCGAGGAAGAGCACGGTGACCGACCAGAGGCTCCACACCGAGAAGCCGACGTGCTCGGCGAAGATCGAGACGTACAGGTTGCGCCTGGCGACCGGGGCGCCGGTCGTACGCCAGAATTCCGGGTCCTCGGGGCGCCAGTCGGTGATCGGCCGCCGGCGATCGGCGGCGGCCGGGGTTCGGGTGGCGGTGGGGGCCAGTGTGCTCACGGCGACTCCTCCTCGTCGATGTGACGAGGAGGACGCTAGGAACGGGCGGTTTCCCGGCGGTGCCCGTCGGGGGTCGTTCCGGAAACGGGGATCGCACGTCCGCCCCGGACCGGCGGTGAGGTGGTCAGATCTGCTGGAGGATGCGCAGCGCCCGGCCGACCCGCTGCATGGTCTCCGTGTCGGCCACGTCGACGCACTCGGTGAACCACTTCTTCATCGGTGCGGAGAGCCGGTCGGGCATCACCACCCACCGGCCCATCGTCACCGCGAGGGGCGAGTCCCGCAGCAGGGACTCGTCGACCACTTCGGCCACGATCACGATGGGCACGTCGGTGGAGTTGTAGACGTCGGAGCTGATCACCAGTCCGAGGCGTTCCCGGGCGCCGTCGATGCGCCAGATCTCTCCCCTACGCAGCACGCGGGCGTCCGCCGAAGAGCACGTCGTCGACCATGGCGACCTCGTGGGCGTCGGCGATGGCGGCGGACTCCAGGTCGAGGCCGGCGCGACCGACGGCGGCGGCGTGCGCGTTGAAGACCTCGCGCAGCGCCTTCTCCCGGGCGGCCCGGTCCATCCAGGCGGAGAGCGACAGCCCTTCGCGCTTGGCGAACCGGCGGGCCTCCTCGATCGTCTCGTCCGAGAACGAGAGCGTCACCTTGGCAGTCATGCCGCCGAGATTACCGTTGGGTATGACCGGCGGTCATCCCGGTCATCCCCGCCCGCCCCGGGGCGCGAGAACGCCCACCGCCGACATTCCCGGCGAACCGCCGGCCGCGACCGGCCGGCGTCACCAGGTCTGCTCGGCGGCCCGGACGAGCATCTCGTTGACCGCCACCCGCCGGTCCCGGGTGACGATGTAGGTGACCGCGTCGGCGATGTCCGCCGGCCGCAGCAACTCCATTCCCTCGACCTGCCGGACGATCGCCTCCCGGATCCCGTCCCGTACGTGCGAGGAGAGCTCCGTGTCCACGGTGCCCGGCTCGACCACGCTCACCCGCAGCCGCTTCGGCCCCACCTCCTGTCGGAGGGCCTCGGAGAACGCGTTGAGCCCGAACTTGGTGAGGTTGTAGACGGCCGTGCCGGGCCGGGCGACCCGGCCGGCGGTGGAGCTGATGTTGACCAGGTCCGCCACCCGGCGCGGGGAATCCTCGACGGCACGCAGCAGGTGCGGCAGCGCGGCCCGGGTTACGTACAGCATGCCCTGGACGTTGACCGCGAGCATCCGCTCCCACTCCTCGGTCGGGGCGTCGGCCACCGGCCCGACGAGCATGATTCCGGCGTTGTTGACCACGGTGTCCAGCCGCCCGAGCTCGGTCACCACCTGCTCGACGGCGGCTGCCGCGGCCGGCTGGTCGGTGATGTCGGCCTCGACCACGAGCACCGTCCCGCCTGCCGCCCGGATCGTGTCCGCCAGTTCGTCGAGCCGGCCACGACGCCGGGCCAGCACCGCGACCGCCGCGCCCTCCGCCGCGAGGCCGCGCGCGGTCGCCGCGCCGATGCCACTGCTGGCGCCGGTCACGAGCGCCACCGTCCCCGGGAGCCGTCCCGTCATGTCTTCCTCCTCCTCTCGCAGCCGACCTGGCCCGCGTTGCTCGCGGCCCGAGCCACCTCAGGATTCGGCCTCCGCCGACCCGGCTGGCCACACACCCACAACCGGAGGCTACTCCGCTTAGTCAGCGCATCCGGAGCCGGCTCCGGATGACCACAGACCCCCACGCGGTCAGGCCGCCCGGCCGCCGAAGACCGCGAAGCGCCACTCCTTGAAGAAGCAGTCCACGTCGACCAGCCCCGCCTCGACCAGCCAGCCGCACTGGTCGGCCACCGTTGCCGGCCGGTCGTGCCGCATCCGCTCCCGGGCCGCGGCGATCTCCCCGGAGTCCGAACCCAGCTCGGTGATCCGTGCGGTCCAGACCTCGCCGTACCGCCGGTCGAGGGCGGGCGTCGGACCGGCCACCTGCTCGGCGTTGACGAACACCCCGCCGGGGACGAGCGCCGCCGCGACCCGGCGGTAGAGGGCCCGCTTGCCGGCGTCGGGCAGGTGGTGGATGGCGAGCGCGGAGACCACCGCGTCGTACCGGCCGGGCGGCAGCGGGTCGGCCAGGTCCGCCCGGACCACCTCGTGCGACACGCCCCGGGCGCGAAGCTGGTCGGTGGCGACGGCGAGCATCGCGGGCGCGGCGTCGACCAGGGTCAGCCGGACCCCCGGCACGGCGGCGGAGAGGAGCAGGGAGAGCAGGCCGGTGCCCGCGCCCAGGTCCAGCACCTCCGGGGTACGCCCCGCCGCCAGCGCCGCCCGCAGTGGTGGTGCGGCGACCTCGACCGCGGTGCCGTAGAAGGCGTCGAAGCAGGGCACCAACCGGCGCCGGGCCTCGTCGTACGTCCCCGCCACGGCGTCGAACGCGTCCGCCACGGTCATCCCGCCTCCCAAAATGTAAGATTGTTGTCTCACATTCTAAACCGTGCGGCCCGGCCCGGTGACCCCGTGCGGTGTGAGGCGCTCTTGACAGGACCGAAACAGAAGGGACCCGGACCGGAAACCGCCCGGCGGCACGCTTTCCCGACATGACAGACGGTGCACGGGTGGCGACGCGACCGGGGGTGGCATCCCGGGAGGCGGCGACCCACTGCCCGTACTGCGCCCTGCAGTGCGGCATGACGCTGCGCGAGACCGGCGGGCGGGTCGAGGTGCTTCCCCGGCAGTTCCCCACCAACCGCGGCGGCCTCTGCCAGAAGGGCTGGACCGCCGCCGAACTCCTGGACCACCCCGAACGGCTGACCACGCCCCTGGTCCGCGACCCGGCCACCGACGAACAGCGCCCGGCGAGCTGGGCCGAGGCGCTGGACCGGATCGCCGCCGGGATCCGCACCGTCCAGACCGGACACGGCCGGGACGCCGTGGCCGTCTTCGGCGGGGGCGGGCTGACCAACGAGAAGGCGTACGCGCTCGGGAAGTTCGCCCGGGTGGCGCTGCGCACCCGGCACATCGACTACAACGGCCGCTGGTGCATGTCCTCGGCGGCGGCCGCCGGCATCCGGGCGTTCGGCGTCGACCGGGGCCTGCCCTTCCCCCTCGCGGATCTCGGCCGGGCGGAGACGCTGCTGCTGGTCGGCGCCAACCCGGCGGAGACCATGCCGCCGCTGCTGCGCCACCTCGCCGACCAGCGGGAACGCGGCGGGCGGCTGATCGTGATCGACCCCCGGGTCACCGCGACCGCCCGCCAGGCCGACCTGCACCTGCAACCGCTGCCCGGCACCGACCTGGCGGTGGCCAACGCGCTGCTGCACATCGCGCTCACCGAGGGCTGGCTCGACCGCGACTACGTGGCCGACCGCACCACCGGCTTCGACGCCGTCCGCCGCACCGTGGCCGGCTACTGGCCGGCCGAGGTCGAACGGCTCTCCGGAGTGCCGATGGCCGACCTGGAGGCCACCGCCCGGGCGCTCGGCACCGCCGGCAGCGCGATCATCCTCACCGCCCGCGGCGCCGAGCAGCACGCCAAGGGCGTCGACACGGTCACCGCCTTCGTCAACCTGGCGCTCGCCCTCGGCCTGCCCGGCCGCCCCGGTTCCGGGTACGGCTGCCTCACCGGGCAGGGCAACGGCCAGGGCGGCCGGGAGCACGGGCAGAAGGCCGACCAGCTCCCCGGCTACCGGAAGATCGACGACCCGGCGGCCCGCGAGCACGTCGCGGGGGTCTGGGGCGTACCGGCCGACGACCTGCCCGGGCCGGGGGTGCCCGCGTACCGGCTGCTGGACTCGCTCGGCACGCCGGACGGCCCGCGGGCGCTGCTGGTCTTCGGCTCCAACCCGGTGGTGTCGGCGCCCCGGGCGGCCCGGATCGAGTCCCGGCTGCGCGACCTGGACCTGCTGGTCGTCGCCGACTTCCTGCGCTCCGAGACGGCCGCCCTGGCCGACGTGGTGCTGCCGGTCGCCCAGTGGGCCGAGGAGGACGGCACGATGACCAACCTGGAGGGTCGGGTGCTGCGCCGGCGGGCGCTGCGCGAGCCGCCCCCCGGCGTCCGCACCGACCTGGCGGTCCTCGCCGACCTCGCCGCCCGGCTGGACGCGCCGGTGGACTTCCCGTCCGAGCCGCGGACGGTCTTCACCGAGCTGCGGCGGGCCTCCGCCGGCGGGCCTGCCGACTACGCCGGCGTGACCTGGGAGCGGATCGACGCCGAGACCGGCGTCTTCTGGCCCTGCCCCGACCCGGACGGCCCGGACACCCCCCGGCTCTTCGCCGACCGCTTCCCCACCCCGGACGGGCGGGCCCGGTTCCACCCGGTGACCCACCGGCCGGCCGCCGAGGAGGTCTGCGCCGAGTATCCGCTGCACTTCACCACCGGGCGGGTGCTGGCCCAGTACCAGTCCGGCACCCAGACCCGGCGGGTCAGCGCGCTGCGCCGGGCCGCGCCCGACGCCTTCGTCGAACTGCACCCGGACCTGGCCGCCCGGCTCGGCATCGACGATGGCGAGCCGGTGCGGGTGGTCTCCCGCCGGGGCGAGCTGCGCGCCCCGGCCCGGGTCAGCACCACGATCCGGCCGGACACCGTCTTCGCGCCGTTCCACTGGGCCGGCGCCGCCCGCGCCAACTCGGTCACCAACGACGCCGTCGACCCGGTCTCCGGGATGCCCGAATTCAAGATCTGCGCCGTCCGCGTCGAAAGGGCCGAGCCGTGAGCGAACGGGTGATCATCATCGGGTACGGGATGGCCGGCTCCCGGCTCGCCGCCGAGCTGCACGCCCGGGGCGGGGACCACAAGGTCACCGTGCTCGGGGCGGAGCCGCACCGGGCGTACAACCGGATCATGCTCTCCACCCTGCTGGCCGGGAAGATCGCCGAGCCGGACGTGGAGCTGGCCGAGGTCGCCGGGCAGGGCGTGGACGTGCGTACCGGGGTGGCGGTCACCGCGATCGACCGGGCCACCCGCGAGGTGCACACCGACGACGGCGACCAGCACGGCTACGACCACCTGGTCCTCGCCACCGGCAGCCGGGCCGTGGTGCCGCCGCTGCCCGGTCTCGATCCGCTGCCGGAGCGGGTGGTGCCGTTCCGCACGCTGGACGACTGCCGGCGCATCCTCGCCGCCGCCCACGGCGCCCGCACCGCGCTGGTGCTCGGCGGCGGGCTGCTCGGCCTGGAGGCGGCGCGCGGGCTGGCCGCCCGGGGGCTGGACGTGACCGTGGTCCACGCCACCGGCTGGTTGATGGAGCGGCAGCTCGACCCGGCGGCCGGGGCGGTGCTCGCCGGCACTCTCGAAGGGCTCGGCGTGCGGACCGTGCTGGCGGTCCCGGCGACCGGAGTGGCCGCCGACGCGGACGGGGTCCGCCTCGACCTGGCCGACGGCCGCTCCCTCACCGCCGACCTGCTGGTCCTCTCCTGCGGGGTACGCCCCGACACCGCCCTCGCCGCCTCGGCCGGACTGACCGTCGAGCGCGGCGTGGTGGTGGACGACCGGATGCGGACCAGCGACCGGCGGATCTCCGCGATCGGCGACTGCGCCCAGCACGACGGCGTGCTGACCGGGCTGGTCGCCCCGGCCTGGGCCCAGGCCCGGGTGGTGGCGCAGGTGCTGGCCGGCGACGACCCGCTGGCCCGGTACCGGCCCCGGCCGGTGGTGACCCGGCTCAAGGCGGCCGGCATCGACCTGGCCGCGATGGGCGACGCCGTCGACGCCCCGGCCGGGTACCCGGTCGAGGAGCTGACCTTCGCCGATCCGGCCCGCGGCACGTACGCCCGGCTACGGATCCGCGACGAGCGGCTGACCGGGGCGATCCTGCTCGGCGACAACCCGGCGGTCGGCACGGTGGTGCAGCTCTTCGACCGGGGCGCCCCGGTACCGGCGGACCGGCGGTCGCTGCTGCTCGGCCGGGCCTTCGGCGCGGTGCCGGCGGCGCCGGCCGCCTCCCCGGCACTGATGCCGGACGCGGCCACGGTCTGCCAGTGCAACGACGTCAGCAAGGGCGCGCTGGTGGCCTGCTGGCGGGCCGGCGCCCGGACGGTCGACGGGCTGTCCGGGGCGACCCGGGCCGGCACCGGCTGCGGCGGCTGCCGCGACGCCCTCGCCGGCATCGTCGACTGGCTCGGCGAGGCCGAACCGGTGGCGACGCGATGACCGGGTTACCCGCCCGGGGCTCGACCACCGGGCGACCTGACGAAGCGACGACCCGGCGGCCCGGCGGGCACGTGACCGCCGGGCGGACCGGTGGAGGTGACTGACGGGATGGACGGGCGACGCGGTGGAGGTGACGGGATGAGCGGCGGCGAGCTGGTCGTCATCGGCAACGGCATGGTGGGGCAGCGCTTCGTCGAGGCGCTGCGCGCCCGCGACCACGACCGGCGCTGGCGGGTCACGGTGCTCGGCGAGGAGCCGCGGCCCGCGTACGACCGGGTGCGCCTCTCGGCCTTCTTCGACGGGGTGGGCGCCGAGGAGCTGAACCTGCACACCCCGGACGAAGGGGTGCGACTGCGGCTCGGCGAGCCGGCCCACGGCATCGACCGGGCTCGCAGGATGGTGCGCACGGCGGCCGGCGAATACCCGTACGACGCGCTGGTGCTCGCCACCGGGTCGTACGCGCATCTGCCGCCGGTGGCCGGCACGGACCTGCCCGGGGTCTTCGTCTACCGGACGCTGGACGACCTGGCGGCGATCCGGGAGCACGCCGCGGGCCGCCGCACCGGCGCGGTGATCGGCGGCGGCCTGCTCGGCCTGGAGGCGGCGAACGCGCTGCGGCTGCTCGGGCTGGAGACCAGCGTCGTCGAGTTCGCGCCCCGGCTGATGCCGGTGCAGGTGGACGAGGCGGGCGGCGCGATGCTCCGGCGCTACGTCGAGGAGCTGGGCGTGAGCATGCACCTCGGGGTGGCCACCACCGCGCTGCGCCCCGGCCCGGACGGCACGGTCGCCGCGCTGGAACTCTCCGACGGCGGCACGGTCGACGCCGGCCTGGTCGTCGTCGCCGCCGGCGTCCGGCCCCGCGACGAGCTGGCCCGGGCGGCCGGGCTGGAGCTCGGGCCGCGCGGCGGCGTGCTGGTGGACGCGACGTGCCGGACGGCGGACGAGCGGATCTGGGCGGTCGGCGAGTGCGCGGCCGTGGACGGCACCTGCCACGGCCTGGTCGCCCCCGGGTACGCGACGGCCGAGGTGGTCGCCGACCGGCTGCTCGGCGGCGCGGCCACCTTCCCCGGCGCGGACACCGCCACCAAGCTCAAGCTGCTCGGGGTGGACGTGGCGTCGTTCGGCGACGCGCACGGCGCCACCCCGGGCTGCCTCGACGTCACCTTCACCGACCCGGCCACCCGGTCGTACGCGAAGCTGGTCCTCTCCGACGACGCGCGGACGCTGCTCGGCGGCGTGCTGGTCGGGGACGCCAGCGCCTACCCGACGCTGCGGGCCAGCGTCGGCGGGCCGCTGCCCGCGCCCCCGCTGGCGCTGCTGGCGCCGGCCGGCGAGTCCGGCGGCGGGGTGGCCGCGCTGCCCGGCGCGGCGCAGGTCTGCTCCTGCAACGCGGTCACCAGGGATCAGATCGACGCGGCGATCGCCGACGGCTGCGCGGACGTGCCGGCGCTGAAGGCGTGCACCCGGGCCGGCACGAGCTGCGGCTCCTGCGTGCCGATGCTGAAGCAGCTCCTCGACGCGGCCGGGGTGCAGCAGTCCACGGCGCTCTGCGAGCACTTCGACGCCAGCCGGCAGGAACTGTTCGAGATCGTCCAGGTGCGCGGCATCCGCACCTTCTCGCAGCTCATCGCCGAGCACGGGCGCGGGCGGGGCTGCGACATCTGCAAGCCGGTGGTGGCCTCGATCCTCGCCTCCCTCGGCACCGGGCACGTGCTCGACGGCGAGCAGGCGTCCTTGCAGGACACCAACGACCACTTCCTGGCCAACCTGCAACGCGACGGCAGCTACTCGGTGGTGCCCCGGATCCCCGGCGGGGAGATCACCCCGGAGAAGCTGATCGTGATCGGCGAGGTGGCGCGGGACTTCCGGCTCTACACCAAGATCACCGGTGGGCAGCGGATCGACCTGTTCGGGGCCCGGGTCGAGCAGCTCCCCCAGATCTGGCGCCGGCTGGTCGACGCCGGCTTCGAGTCCGGCCACGCGTACGGCAAGGCGCTGCGCACGGTGAAGTCCTGCGTCGGCGAGACCTGGTGCCGGTACGGGGTGCAGGACTCCGTCGGGCTGGCCATCGCGCTGGAGCTGCGCTACCGGGGCCTGCGCGCCCCGCACAAGATCAAGTCGGCGGTCTCCGGCTGCGCCCGGGAGTGCGCGGAGGCGCGCAGCAAGGACTTCGGCATCATCGCCACCGAGACCGGCTGGAACCTCTACCTCGGCGGCAACGGCGGCTTCCGGCCCCGGCACGCCGACCTCTTCGCCACCGACCTGAGCAGCGCCGAGCTGGTCACGCTGATCGACCGGTTCCTGATGTTCTATATCCGCACCGCCGACCGGCTGCAACGCACCGCCGCCTGGATCGAGGCGCTGGAGGGCGGCCTCGACCACCTGCGGGCGGTCATCGTCGACGACTCCCTCGGGCTCTGCGCCGACCTCGACGCGGCGGTGGCCCGGCACGTCGAGTCGTACTCCGACGAGTGGCGGGACGTCCTCGACGACCCGGACCGGCTGCGCCGGTTCACCTCCTTCGTCAACGCCCCGGACGTGCCGGACCCGTCGATCACCTTCGCCCTGGAACGCGGCCAACCGGTGCCGGTGCGCGGGACGCCGCCGGCGGCCGGCGTGGACCGCCGCCGCCAGCCGGTCGCGCTCGGCCTCCCGGAGGTACGCCGATGAACGAGCGGAACAGCCAGCCCTGCGCCGTGGCGGGTCGTCGCGGCGCCGCACGGAATGAGGTGACCCGATGAGCCCGACGAGCACGCTGGACTGGACGGCGGTCTGCCCGCTGGACCGGCTGGACCCCGACCGGGGCGTCGCCGCGCTGGTCGACAGGGTGCAGGTGGCGCTCTTCGTCACCGGCGGCGACCTGTACGCGGTCGACAACCTCGACCCGGTCGGCGGCGCGCAGGTGATGTCCCGGGGCATCGTCGGCAGCCGGGGCGGCGTGCCGACGCTCGCCTCCCCGCTGCACAAGCAGGTCTACGACCTGCGGACCGGGCGCTGCCTGGACCTGCCGGACGTGACGCTGCGGCGGCACGAGGCGCGCTGCCGGGACGGGGTGGTCGAGGTGCGGCTGCGACAGGAGGAGTGATGGCCGACGAACTGGCCGGCTTCACGATCGGGGTCACCGCGGACCGGCGGCGGGACGAGCTGGCCGCACTGCTCCAGCGGCGCGGCGCCCGGGTGGTGCTCGCCCCGGCGCTGCGGATCGTGCCGCTGGCCGACGACACCGACCTGCGCGAGGCCACCCGGGCCTGCCTGGACCGGCCGCCGGACATCCTGATGGCGAACACCGGCATCGGGATGCGCGGCTGGCTGGAGGCGGCCGAGGGCTGGGGGCTGGCCGAACCGCTGCGCTCGGTGCTCGCCCAGTCGTACGTGGTGGCCCGCGGACCCAAGGCGCGCGGCGCGATCCGGGCCGCCGGGCTGCACGACCAGTGGTCGCCGGCCTCGGAGAGCTGCGAGGAGGTGGTGGAGCACCTGCGCCGCCGCGGCGTGGCCGGGCAGGTCATCGCCATGCAGCTGCACGGCGACCGGCAGCCGGAGTGCACCGCCGCGCTGGAGGACGCCGGGGCCACGGTGATCGAGGTGCCGGTCTACCGCTGGGCCGCGCCGACCGACCCGGCGCCGCTGCACCGGCTGATCGACCTGGTCGCCGGCCGGCTGGTGGACGCGGTCACGTTCACCTCCGCCCCGGCGGCGGAGGCCCTGCTGCGGGCGGCCGGGGACCGGACCGAGACGGTGCTGGAGGCGCTCCGCGGTGACGTGCTGGCCGGCTGCGTCGGCGCGGTCACCGCGGAACCGCTGGTCCGGCGGGGGGTACCGGTCAGCGCGCCGAGCCGGGCCCGGCTCGGCGCGCTGGTCCGCACGATCGTCGACGAGCTGCCCCGCCGGACGGTCAGCGTGAAGGCCGCCGGCCACCTGCTCACCCTGCGCGGGCACGCGGCCGTGGTCGACGGGGAGCTGCGTCCGCTCGCCCCCGCCCCGATGGCGGTGCTGCGGGCGCTGGCCCGCACCCCGGGGCGGGTGCTCTCGCGGACCGCCCTGCTCCGCACGCTCCCCCGGGGCGCCGACGAACACGCGGTGGAGATGGCCGTGGCCCGGCTGCGGGCCGGCCTGCGCGCCCCCCGCGTGGTGCAGACCGTCGTCAAGCGCGGCTACCGGCTCCGGGTGGAATAGACCGGAGGGGCCCCGCGGCACCGTCTCCGGTGGTGGAGGCGGCGCCATGTCGACACGTACCCGGACCGCCTCGCACCGCTGCAGACCGCCTCAGCCCACCGGGGCAGACCGCCTCAGCCCACCGGGGCCGGGTAGCCGCGCCCGTGCTCGGCCTGAAGGCGGATCATGGCGTGCTCGACCACCGTCACCAGCACCTGCTTGACCGACTCCCGGTGCCGCGCGTCGCACGACACCAGCGGCACGTCCGGCGAGATGGCCAGTGCCTCGCGAACCTCCTCCAGCTCGTACTGCGGCGCGCCGTCGAACCGGTTCAGCGCCACCACGTACGGCAGGTTGCGGTTCTCGAAGTAGTCGAGCGGGGCGAAGGCGTCGGTGATCCGCCGGGTGTCGACCAGCACCGCGGCGCCCACCGCGCCCCGGATGATCTCGTCCCACATGAACCAGAAGCGGGTCTGGCCCGGCGTGCCGAAGAGGTACAGGATCAGGTCCTGGGCCATGGTGATCCGGCCGAAGTCCATGGCGACCGTGGTGGTCTCCTTGCCGGGCACCTTCGACGGGTCGTCGATGCCCACGCCGGCGGCCGTCATCAGCGCCTCGGTGGTCAGCGGAGTGATCTCGGAGATCGCTCCGACCAGGGTTGTCTTGCCCACGCCGAAGCCACCCGCGACCACGATCTTCGCGGAGATGATCTCCCGGCTGCGGCGCGCCCCGGCGGGGTCATAGTTCGCGAAGTCCACTTAGCACCCTTCCAAGCAGGTTCATCCGCTCCTCGAATCCCTTGGCGGGAGCGGCAGTGTGTAGCGTCAGCAGGCCCTCGGCCACCATGTCGGCGACCAGCACCCGGGTGACGCCCAGCGGCATCCTGGTGTACGCGGCGATCTCCGCGAGTGACTGTGCCCGGCCCTCGCAGACCGTGGCGATGCGGTACTTGTCGTGCCCGGCGAACCGCGCCTCGGCCACCTGGGTGGGTGTGCACGACAGCACCGCCTCCAGGGCGATGTTCTGCAGCGGCTCGGTGCGGCCACGGGTGACCGCGTACGGTCGCACCAGCGCGCCGCGCGGGTCCCGCCGTGGTTCCATCTCGCGATCACCTCCCTCCGTACGGAGCCGGGCCGGCTCCGGATCACCAAGTCACGCGGGTTCCGGTCAGGACCGCACGGCGTCCCGGGGCAGCGGCACCAGGGCCGCACCGACCCGCTCCACCAGCAGCGCCATCTCGTAGCCCACCTGGCCGACGTCGCAGCTGCGCGCGGCGAGCACCGCCATCGACGAGCCGTCGCTGATCGACATCAGGAACAGGTATCCGCTGTCCATCTCGATCACGGTCTGGAGCACGGCGCCCGCGCTGAACATCCGCGCCGTGCCCTCGGTCAGGCTCACCACGCCGGAGGTGATCGCGGCGAGCTGGTCCGCCCGGTCCCTGGGCAGGTCCCGGGAGGAGGCGAGCAACAGCCCGTCCGCGGACACCGCCACCACGTGGGCGATGCCCGCCACGCTGTCGGCGAAGTTGGCGAGCAGCCAACCCATGTCCTGCATGGCCGCTGGCCTGTTCATCGGTTCGTCTCCTTGATCGAGGTGCTGTTCAGGTCCGCACCGGCCGTCCGACCCCGCTGCACACCGCGGTGGTAGGCCGACAGCAGGCCGCGTACTTCGTCGGGCGTGCGCCGGCTGTGGGGCCGGCCCCCCTTCGGCTCGATGCCGCCGGGGACGAGCTGGGCCTGCGGCACCCGCTTCGGCAGGCCGGAGCGGGTGGTGCCGCCGGTGGTCGGCTCGGCCGCGCGGGTGGCCCGCGACCAACCCTCGTCGGCCGCCGTCCGCCAGGCGTCCGGGTCCACCCCGGGCGCCGCGGCCGGTGGCACGGACGGGGGTACGGCCGCGGCGGGCGGCACCGACGCCGCCGGCGGAGTGTACGGCGGTGGGGACGTCACGGCCGACGCCTGGGCACCCGGGGTACGGGTCGGCAGCGGCGGCCGGGACGGCGCGGCGGGCGGCGGCGCGGCCGGGGTCGAGTGCCGCGCGGCCGGGGCCCGCTCGTCGTCGAACCGGGGCCGGGTGAAGATCGTCGTCTCGTCGTCGCCGTGGGAGCGGAACCAGACCGCCTCCATCTCCCGGAAGATCGGCGCCTCGGCCGGCTGCTCCGGCCGGGCGACCACCGCGGGCGGAGCCACCGGCGTGGGCGGAGCCACCGGCGACACCGGGGCCGGAGCGGTCACGGCGGCGCCGCCCAGCCCGGCGATCGGACCCACCGGCAGGCCCCCGGTGCCCGGGCCGGCGGTCTCCCCGCCCGGGGTCCGCTTCGGCAGCGGGTCGAGGGTGGGGTGGGCGACGGTAGGCGTACCCACCGACAGGCCGCCACTGGAGACGGCGGCCGGCGGCGGGGACGCGGCCGGCGTGGCCGGCAGGCTCGGCAGCGCGCCGGTGGAGCCGCCCACCTGCACCGCGGGGCCGGTGTCCCGGACCTCGGCCGGCCCGGGCCAGCGGGCCGGCGCGGGCGTCCGCCACTGGTCGGTCAGGGTGGGCGCGGCGGTACGCCCGACGCCGGCCAGCGGGTCGGCGTGGCCGACCGAGGACAGCGGGGCCTGCTCGACGGCCAGCGGCTGGCGCGGGCGGGCCAGCGGCGCCGGGTCCTGGCCCCGGTTGGCCGGCAGCACCACCGTGGAGTTCGGCAGGGTCACCTGGGCGACCGTCCCGCCGTCCACGTTGCGCCGCAGCTCGACGCGGATGCCGTAGCGGGTGGCGAGCCGGCTCACCACGGCGAGGCCCATCAGCCGGAACGCGGCCACGTCCACGGTCGGCGGGGCGGCCAGCCGCCGGTTCAGCGAGTCGAGCTGCTCGTCGGTGAGGCCCAGACCCCGGTCCTCCACCTGGATCAGCACGTAGTCCCGGATCCGCCGGCCGTCGGCCACCACCGTGGTGTTCGGCGGGGAGAACCGGGTGGCGTTGTCCAGCAGCTCGGCCACCAGGCGGACCACGTCGTTGACCGCGTGCGCGGCGACCGAGACGTCGGTGTCGACCGTGCCGAACTCGATCCGGTTGTAGAGCTCCACCTCGGACTGGGCGGCCCGCAGCACGTCCACCAGCAGCGCGTCGTCGCGGCGCGGCACGGCCGAGTCGGCGCCGGCCAGCACCAGCAGGTTCTCGTCGTTGCGGCGCATCCGGGTGGCCAGGTGGTCGAGCTCGAACAGCTGCGCGAGGCGCTTCGGGTCCTCCTCGCCACGCTCGATCGCGTCCAGCTCACCGATCATCCGATCGACCAGGGTCTGACTGCGCCGGGCCAGGTTGAGGAACATCGCCGAGACGCTGGTCCGCAGGGCGGCCTGCTCGGCCGCCACCCGGACGGCTTCCCGGTGGACCACGTTGAAGGCCACCGCCACCTGGCCGACCTCGTCGCGGTTGCGGAGCTTGATCGGGTCCCGGACCTGCCGGACGATCTCGTCCACCCCGCCGTCGCCGATGGTGCCGATGTTCTGCAGGCGGCTGACCGCCTCCGGCAGGTCGTGGTTGGCCACCGCCAGGGCGCCCTCGCGCAGCCGGCGCAGCGAGTGGTTGAGCGAGCGGGCGAGGACGACGGCGAGCGTCACCGCGATGATCAGGGTCAGCAGCACGAGCGCGGTCTCGACGACCGCCTGCCGGATGACCTCCGTGCGCGCCGCGTCCGCGTCGGCGTACAGCCGGTCCTGGAGCTGGATCTCGGCCCACCGCATCAGGTCGTCGACCGCGCCGATGGCGGCGGAGGCGTCGTCCCGGGTGACCAGCGGGCGCTGACCGACCGACCGGGACAGGTCGGCCGCGACCCGGTCGGAGAGCTGCACCGCGTCACCGGAGACCGTGCTGTCGACGAGGCTCCGCTGCTCCGGCTCGGCGGCGCGGGAGAAGGAGAGCAGCGCCTCCTGCTGGCTGGTCAGGGTCGCCACGAAGGAGGAGAACTGCTCCTCGTCGAGCCGCCCGGAGGCCAGCGCGGTGAAGGCCACCGCCTGTTCCTCGGCGACCGCCGCCTTGGCGTGGGCGAAGGCCGCCACCGCCCGCCGAGCGTCGGCCAGGCCCTCCCCGCCGGGCTGCTGGGCGAGGGTGTCGCCGTACGAGACGAGGTCGGTGAGGATGATGCCGTAGCGCAGGCTCGCCTCGGCCACCGGCATCTGCTGCCGGTCCAGCACCTCCTGCCGGGTGCCGTTCAGCGTCGCCAGGTGGTCGTCGATGACCTTGAGCCGCCCCCGGACCGAGGCCGGCAGGTCGCCGAGCTCGCCCCGCTCCTGGCGGTACGCCGCGATCCGCTCGTCGGTGCGGCGGACCCGCAGGTTGTAGTCGTCCGGCTTCTGGTCGGGCGCGGCCAGGTAGCCGGCGGCGGCCATCCGTTCCTTGTGCAGGTCCTGGTTGAGCGCCGAGATGTCGATCGACAGCGCGGTGAGGGAGCGGATCCGGGTGGCGTCGTAGGCGCCCTCACCGACCGCGACGAGTCGGATGGTCGCCAGTGCGATGACGGCGGCGACCGGGACGACCAGGATGAGGGCGAGCTTGGAACGGATCCGCGCGTCCCGCAGCCGGGGCAGCCGCCGGCGCCGGTTCCGCGCGTCGGCGCCGGGGCTCTCGGGCAGGGTCGTAGGTCCGGTGCTCACGACATCGCCTCCGTCGTTTCTTCCACGCCTGACCCGCCGACCCGTGCCTGGTGCAGCGGCCAGCGCCACGCGCGGCACGGCCGCGATTTCATCAGAGAAGATCCTGTTTGGGAAGCCGCAGTGAGGCAGGAAACGGTCGGCGGGCCCGCAAGCCGGTCTCCGGTCAACTATTACCTTCTTTTCCCCAGCCCCCTGAACAGGGCGTGTACATCCAGAGTGGTCGGTCGATTCTGCAAGGTGAGCCAACGGTAAACATTCAATGTCCCCACGATGTGGGATGAGCGTCCCGAAACAGCTCCCCGGCTTCCGCGCTTGACCAAGGGGCCCGGCGTTGGCAAGGTTTTGCAGGCCTCGCGCACACCGTACGGCAGACCAATCCCGTTCTCTACTGAGGACGGACAAGCGGCGGTGATCGGGCCATGCCCGCGCCGCACCTGGAGGACTGAGTTGAGCCCCATCCGCTCCGCGAGCATCGCGGCGCTCGCATCGGCCGTGCTGGCCACCACGCTCACCGGCTGCCAGTTCGGCGAGGAGCAGCAGGACACCAGCCGGATCGTGATCGCCGCGGACCTCGAACTCTCCGGCGCGTCGGCGCCGATCGGCAAGGCTTACCAGCGCGCACTGGAACTGAAGGTCGAGCAGTTGAACTCCTCCGGCGCACTGGGCGGCCGGAAGATCGAGCTCAAGGTGAAGGACAACCGCTCCGACGCCGCCGAATCCTTGCGCAACATCAACGATTTCAGCAACGACTCCAACGTCAACGCCATCATCATGGGCGGCTGCAACGAATGCGCGGTGGGGGCCGTCCGCACGATCGACGAGAAGCGCATTCCGACGATCGCCCTCGCCGCCTCCGGCGCCGTCACCGAGCCGGTCGCGCAGCGCCGGTACGTCTTCAAGCTGGCCCCCAACGCGGTCGACACCGCCGGCGCGCTCACCACCGAGCTGACCCGCCGCAACATCCGCAAGGTGGCCGTGCTGCACACCGCCGACAGCTACGGGCAGGAAGGGCTGGCCGCGCTGCGCGGCGAGTTCACCAAGGCCAACATCCGGCTGCTCCGCGCCGAGGCGGTACGCCCCACCGACACCGACCTCACCAGCCAGGTCTCGAGGCTGGTGGCGCGGGAGCCCCAGGCGCTGATCGTCTGGACGCCGCCGGAGCAGGCGTCGATCGCGGTCGCCAGCGCCCGGCAGGAGAAGTTCGCCGGGTCGGTCTTCCTCGACGCGTCGGCCGCCGGCGACCTCTTCCTCGGCGGCTCGGCGCGGACCGCGGAGCAGACCACCCTGATCTTCACCCAGACCATGGTGATCGACGACGTCATCGCCACCACCCCGGCCAAGGCGGCCCGCCGCCAGTGGTTCCAGGACTACACCGCCCGGTTCGGCGGATACAACGGCTCCTCGTCGTTCGCCGCGGACGCGGTCCAGCTCGTCGCGGACGCCGAGCTGCGCGCCGGCGGGGAGCCCGGCCGGGTGGATCGGGCCGCCCTTCGCGACGTCCTGGAGACGTCACAGCTGGACGGCCTCTCCGGCCCGATCCGGATGACCCCGGACAACCACTCCGGCCTGATGCCCCAGGCACTGACGACCCTGGTCGCGAGGGGTGGCCGCTGGCGGCTGGCTGGCTAGCTGGTCGCTCTGGTGGGTGTGGCCCCACCACAACCGGCTCCGGGCGGTCAGGCTTGATCCCTCCGCCGGTTGCGGTGGGGCCACACCTTCGGTGTCGTTGGCCGTCCGTCGGCTTTGCTGACCTCAGATGTCCACGGTCGACGTCGGTTCGCGGTCGAAGTGGAGTCATCGGGATGAGGTGGTGGCGCGTACCCAGGGCAGGGCGAGCCGCTCGACGAGGCTGAGGGCGGAGTAGAGCAGGATGCTCATCAGCGCGATCAGCACGATCGCCGCCCAGGCCGTCGCGGTGTCGCCGATCCCGTTGTACTGGAGGATCTGGTAGCCCAGCCCCGGCTTGTCCGAGTAGAACTCCCCGATCACCGCGCCGATCGCGGCGAGCGGCATCGCCACCTTCAGCCCGACGAAGATCTGCGGCAGGGCGGCCGGGAAGCGCACCTTGCGGAACGACTGCCACCAGGAGGCGTTCAGCGACCGGGCCAGCTCGGCCAGGTCGGCCGGGGTGGTGGTCAGCCCGGTCGCGGTGGAGAGCACGATCGGGAAGAAGCAGAGCAGGAACACCATGGTCAGGATCGGCTTCTGGCCCCAGCCCACCGACACCACCAGCAGCGGGCCGAGCGCGATCTTCGGCACCGCGTTGACCGCCACCAGCAGCGGCGCGAACATCCGCTCGACCCGCCGGGAGGCGGCCAGCGCCATCCCGATCAGCACGCCGGCCACCGAGGAGAGCAGGAAGCCGAGGACGGTCATCGCGGTGGTGATCCCCAGCGCCGGCAGCAGCACGTCGCTCGTCCCGGTCAGCGCGCTCCACACCACCTGCGGCGGCGGCAGGGACGCCGGATGCACCAGGTGCAGGCCCGACGTGACCGTCCACCAGGCCGTGACCGCGACCAGCAGCCCGAGCGCCGGCAGCCCCACCGCCGAGGGGCGTAGGCCGGTCCGGCGCGACCCGGCCGGCTCCGCCGTCGGCTGGCCCGGCACGGGGGTACCGGCCCGGGTCCCGGTCAACTCCGTCAAGGTGTCCTCCTCTGCTCGGCCGGCCCCAGGGCCGGCACGGGACGGGGGTGCGCCCCACCGGAACCCCGGCGGGCCGCACCCCCGATGTCCGGGTCGGCCGGTCAGGCCTTCGGCGCGAGGTTGAAGTCGATGATCTGGTCGGGGGTCAGGTTCTGCTTCAGCGCGCCCGCGCCCTGCAGCAGCGCGATGCTCTTGGCGACCCGGCCGCTGTCCAGGGTGCCCAGCGCGGTGCCGGAGTTGCTGGACCGGACGTACGCGGCCATCAGCTGCAGCTCGGCGGCGGCCGCGGCCGGGTTGGTGGCGTCCACGTTCTTCTTCAGGATGGTTGCCGCCTCCTGCGGGTTGGCCAGGGCGTACTCCAGGCCCTTGAGCAGCGCCGCGGTGAACTTCTTCACCATCTCCGGCTTCTCCTTGGCGATCTTCGTGGAGGTGATCAGCGCGTTGCCGTAGAGGTCCTGCATGACGTTGCTGTACGGCAGCACGACCGGCTTCTTCTTGGTCACCGCCTCGACGGTGGGCTGACCGACGACGAACTGGCCGATGCCGTCGACCGCGCCGGAGGCCAGCGTGCCCATCAGCGTCTGCGGCTCGCCGTTGACCCAGGTCACCTTGCTGGCGTCGATGCCGGCCAGCTTCGCGTACGTGGGGAAGAGGTTGCGCACGACGGAGCTGGGGGTGTCGGCGAGCTTCTTGCCCTCCAGGTCCTTCGGGGTGGCGATGTTCTTGCCCTCGACCGAGACGATGGCGGCCATGGTGCGCTGCTGGATCGCCGCGACCGCGACGAAGTCCTTGGCCTGGCCGTTGCCGAGCTGGAGCAGACCACCGGTGAGGTCGATCGGGCCGAAGTCGGCCTGGCCGCCGACGACGGTCTGGATGACGGCGCCGGTGCCCTGACCGGGCTTGATGTCCACATCGAAGCCGGCCTCCTTGAAGAAGCCCTTCTCCTTCGCCACCCAGGCGTAGGAGTCCCGGCCGAAGTTGCCGAACGAGGTGAGATAGGTCACCTTCTCCAGCCCGGCGGCACCCGCGCTCTTCGCGTCGTCGGACTTGTCCGAGCCGCTGCTGCACCCGGCCACCAGGGCGAGGGCGGTGGCCAGCGCGGCGGCGGCGACCGTACGGGTCAGCCTTCTCATCAGTGCACCATGTCCTTTCCGACCAGGTCGTCTATCACCCGGACGGGTCGTGGGTCCGACGGTGCCGGCAGGAGGGTGAAGCCGACAGGACCGTCGTGAGGGGACTATTCGCGGGCACAGCGTACGAGAAGGCCAGCAGCCACCGGCCGGGCGTATCGGTTGCGGAACGGAAACGAAGTTGCATGACGGAAACTGACAGTCGTCCACCCCGGACGGTGCTATAGGGACGGCCGACGGTTACCCTTGCCGGGCTCGTGATCGCCGAACGGAAGGGAGCCGGCAGGAAATGATCAAGCTGTCCGCGGTGTCCCGTACCTTCGACGGCCGCTCGGGCCGCGTCGAGGCGCTGCGCGGCATCGACCTCGACGTCGCGGAGGGCGAGTTCGTCGCCGTCCTCGGCCGCTCCGGCTGCGGCAAGTCCACCCTGCTCCGCATGATCGCCGGGCTGCTGCCGGTCACCGAGGGCGAGATCACCGTGGCCGGCACGCCGATCACCAAGCCCCGCCGCGACATCGCCATGCTGTTCCAGCGGCCCGCCCTGCTGCCCTGGCGCTCGGTGCTGGACAACGTCCTGCTCCCGGTCGAGATCTTCGGCTGGAGCCGGGCGAGGCACCGCGAGCGGGCCCGGGAGCTGCTGGACCTGGCCGGCCTCGGCGGCTTCGAGAAGCGCCTGCCGCACGAGCTCTCCGGCGGCATGCAGCAGCGGGTGTCGCTGTGCCGGTCGCTGATCGGCGAGCCGCGGGTGATGCTGATGGACGAGCCCTTCTCGGCGCTCGACGCGCTCACCCGGGAAGAGCTCTCCGGCGAACTCCAGCGGGTGCACATGGAGACGAAGGCGACCATCGTCTTCGTCACCCACTCGATCGACGAGGCGGTGCTGCTCGCCGACCGGGTCGTCGTGCTCAGCCCGCGCCCCGGCCGGATCCGCAAGATCCTCGACGTGGACATCCCCCGGCCCCGCACCCTCGGTCGCAACGCCCACCTGGCCGAGGTGGCCCGGATCAGCGCCGACCTGCACGAGCTGTTGATGGAACGGGACGCACCGGTCGTCCCGGCGCAGGCCGGGGACGCGCCGGCGGCCGGCCCGGCGGAGACGCCGGCCGGGTCCGGCACGGGAGGACGCTGACCATGCGGGTGTCGATCTTCACCGAACCGCACCGGGGCGCCAGCTACGACGACCAGCTCCGGTTCGCCCGGCTGGTCGAGGGGGCCGGTTTCGAGGGCTTCCTCCGCGCCGACCACTACCAGTCGATGGGCGACGACCCCGGGCTGCCCGGCCCCACGGACGCCTGGCTGACCCTGGCCGGGCTGGCCCGGGAGACCTCCCGGATCCGCCTCGGCACGCTGGTCAGCTCGGCCACCTTCCGACTCCCCGGGCCGCTCGCGGTGATGGTGGCCCAGGTCGACCAGATGAGCGGCGGCCGGGTCGAGCTCGGCATCGGCGCCGGCTGGTACGAACGGGAACACCTCTCGTACGGCATCCCGTTCCCCCCGGTGGCCGAGCGGTTCGACCGGCTCGCCGAACAGCTCGAGATCATCACCGGGCTGTGGCGCACCCCGCCCGGCGAGACGTACCACTTCACCGGCGAGCACTACCGGCTGGTTGACGCGCCCGCGCTGCCCAAGCCGGTGCAGCGGCCCGGGCCGCCGGTGATCGTCGGCGGCCGCGGTCCCAAGCGCACCCCCGAACTGGCCGCCCGGTACGCCGACGAGTTCAACATGCCGTTCAAGAGCGTCGCCGAGACGGCCGCCGCGTACGAGCGGGTGAGCGAGGCGTGCCAGCGCACCGGCCGTACGGAGTCCGGGCGGGCACCGCTGGTGTTCTCCGCCGGGATCGTGGTCGCGATCGGCCGGACCGACGCGGAGGCGCAGCGGCGGGCCGCGCCCCTGCACGTCAAGAGCGCCCTGCCGCCCGAGGACCCGGTGGTCGGCTCCCCCGCCCAGCTGGTCGACCGGCTCGGCGAGTTCGCCGCGATCGGCGCCACCCGGGTGCACCTGCGGCTGATCGACTTCGCCGACCTCGACCACCTGGAGCTCATCGGCGCCGAGGTGCTCCCCCAGCTGGACGGAACCCGATGACCGAACTGTCCCAGGACGTCGAACTCGGCCCGGTGGGCCAGGAGATCGTCTACGAGAACGACCGGGTGCGGGTCTGGCACATCCGGCTGGAGCCGGGCGAGCGGCAGCCGCTGCACCGGCACGACCACCCGTACCTGGTGGTGGCGGTCCAGGGCGCCAAGAACGTGGTGCAGACGATCGACGGCACCCGGATCGACGCCGACGAGCCGGCCGGCGGCGTGGTCTACCGCGACCCCGGCGCCGTGCACATGCTCACCAATGTCGGGGACACGACCTACCTGGCGCGCCTGGTCGAGCTGAAGTAGCCACGCCGGAGAGCACGCGCCGCGCCAGCGCTGCGTCAAGGTGGCGATCGGGCGCACCGGGCCGTAACGTGCCCGACATGGCCTTTCGGACGTGGGGCAGGCTGCCGCTCACGGCGCTCGGGGTGAGCGTGCTGGCCGGGGCCGGCCAGCTCGGCATCGCGTATGGGTTCGGCATCGTGCGCCTGGGCGGCGCGTTCACCGACGGCTCGGTCAACCGGTGGCCGGCCCAGCTCGTCTGGGTGGCCTGGTTCGCGGCGGTCGCCGCGGTGGTCGGCGCCGTACTCACCGAGCGTCTCGCCCGCCCGGACGGGCCGTCGGGCGGCACCACTGAACAATTCTCGGTCGCCGGGGCCGCCGCGCTGGGCGCCACCGTCGTCGCGCCACTGTGCATGCAGCCCGCCCGGGCGGTCGAGCTGGGCGGCACCGTCGACCCGGTGTGGGCGGTCGGCATCTGCGCCGTCCTCGGCGCGGTGGTCGGCGCCGGGGCGGCGCTCGCCGTCCTGCTGAACCCGCCGCTCGGCTGGAACATCGCGCTGACCGGCGGCGCGCTCTGGCTGCTCGCGCTGGTCTCGGTGGCGCCGGCGCTGGCCTCGACCGGGCCGCTGCCCACCGTACGCCTCGGGGTCCTGGAACCGTCGTGGTTGGACGCGGCGACGGCACAGCGCCTGGCCATGCTGATCCTGCCGACGGTGGCCCTGCTCGCGGGCGCGGCGGCCGGCGCGCTGGCCCGCCGCCGCGGCCACCCGGCGCTGGTCGGCGGTGCCGCGGGCGCGGCCGGCCCGGTCCTGGTGGCGTTCGCCTACCTGACCGCCGGCCCGGGCAACGCGGCCGACCGCTACCAGCTGGCGCCCTACTACGGGGCGCTGATCGCGGTCGCCGCCGGAGCGCTCGGCTCGACCGCCGCCACCGTGCTGCGTCGGCCGTCGGAGACGGCGGCGACCGACGCCATCGAGCCGACCGACATCCTCCAGCCCCTCCCGGCCGGGCCCGCTCCGGCGGGTTCTCGGGTGGGGCGGACGGCCGACGGTCCGGCCACGGCCGACCCGAGCCCCGCCGGAGCGCCGCCCGCGGCCGTCGCCGGCAGCACCGCCGACCTCGGCCTCCCGTCGGCTGCCTGGGACACCCGGCCCGACGCCGGCCGGCCCACCCCCGCACACTGGGACTGGCCAGTGGCGTCGAGCGGCACCCCGACGCCGGCACCGGCCGGCGGCACCCGCCCGACCACCGGCCAGAACGCCCGCCCCGGCGACGACCGGCGCCCGGCCGCCGCCGGCCCGGCCCCCGCCGACGACCGCGACCCCACCACCCCGTCCGCGGTCCCCGCCGACGACCGCGATCGCGTGCACTGGTCCGCGGCATCCGCCGACGACCGCGATCTCGCGACCCCGGCTCCCGTCGCCGCCGATGACCCGGGTCGGCTCGCCGGCGCCCCGGCCTCCGGCGCCGTGGCCCGCGACCGCACCATCGGCCCGCCGGCCAGAACCGGGGCGACCGGGGCCGGTCGGGTGATCGAACGGGACGCCGACGACCCGACCCAGAGCCTGCCGGCGCCCACCCCGCTGTCGTCGGCGAGGCGGATCTCGGCGGTCGACGTGGTCGCCGCCGGCCGAACGCCGGAGGCGGCGCGGCCCGGTACGACACCGGCCGGGACCGCCCTGCCCACGCCTGCGACACCCACGCCGACGCCCGACCGCCGGGCCCAGGCGACGGCGCCCACGCCCGCTTCCGGCACGGCGCCGACTGCGCCCTCGGCCCAGGCGGCGGCACCCACGCCCGCGACGGCGACCAACGGCTCTTCCGCCGGGGCAGCGACGACCGCATCCTGGTCCGAGACGGCGACGGCCGCATCCTCGGCCAGGACGGCGACGACCGCGCCTTCGGCCGGGACGGCGACGGCCACGGCCGGGGCCGGCGTTTCCGGCCCGGGCGTCCCGGCACCGGCCGCCACCCCCAGGGGCGGAGCGGCCAGGCCCGACGTCGAGGTGTCAGTCCGCACGCCGGAGGCTGACGCGCCCGGACCGGAGGCCGAGGCGTCCGACGCTGCCGCCCTGATCGGCCCGGCGGCCGACGCCTCGCTGCCCCGGTCCGGCCCGCCCGCCCGGTCCCGCTCGGCGGCCTCGGCCTCGGCGTCGGCGTCGTCGACGGGCCCGGCGTCGTCGACGGCCTCGGCGTCGTCGACGGCCTCGGCGTCGTCGACGGGCCGGCCGAAGCGGGCCCGCAAGTCACGGTCGGCCGCCGGTGGGTCGGCCGAGCCGACGGCGCCCACCCCGACGCCGGTCCCGGCCGATGCCGCACCGGTGACCGGGCATCGCACCGCGAAGAACGCCCCTGCCACCACCGCCCCCGCACCGGTGGCTGGCCCGTCCCGGCCGGCCGAATCGACCGCCGTCCCCACCTCGGACCTGCCGGCGACCGGCTCGCCCGCGACGCCGACCACCAGCTCGGCCACCGACCTTCCCCCGACGACCACCGCCGGCCGGTCCCGCACCGCCGGCCGGTCCACTTCGGCCGACCGGTCGACCGCCGCAGACCAGGCCAGCGGCGCAGACCAGGCCACCGCCGCGAACCAGGCTGGAACCCTCGGGCCCTCCGGTGCCACCTCCCCGGGCGGCGGCGGGCCGGAATCCGCGACGCGCACCGGCCGACCCGACGGGCGGATGCCGACCGGCCCGGCGCACCTTGCGGCAACGGCGCCGGACGACGCCACGGCGGATGCGGGACGCGCCTTCTCGCCGCGCCCGCGCGTCCCGATCTTCTCGGACGACGCGGATCGGCGCGACGACGTGCGGCCGGCCTGGCCGATGGCGTCCGCGCCGAGCTGGCCGACCACTCCCGGCCAGGCCACCGCCCCGACGGGGCCCACGACGGACGCCACCGACAACGGCGCCCCGGTCGAGCCGGCGCCGCGCCCCCGGCACCGCGCACTGCCCGACCTGGGCCGGGCCACCAGTTGGGAGGCCCTGGCGAACGCGCGGCACGCCACCGGGCCGAACGCGATCGACCCGGCGCCGGCGGTTTCCGCCGGCCCCGACAGCGAACGGGCACACCAGGCCGACGACGCGGGGCGGGAGACGGACGACCGGTCCCCGGCTGCGGCCGGCTCGGGCGAGGAGGCCGACGCCGGGAAGTCCCGGCCCCGCCGGGGCCTGTTCCGCCGGAACCGGGCGAAGGGCGACGAGGAGGGCACGGTGGACCGGAACAGCCGCGAGGCGGAGCCGGTGCCGGCGCACGACGAGGAGTACGTCGACTGGGTCGCCGGGCTGGGCCGGCCGGCCGCGGACAGCGACGCCGGTTCGCTGCGTACCGGCCGGCATCACCGGGACTGACCGGCACGGCGGTCGGGCCGACCTCCGCGGGACGGCCCGACCGGCGGGGACTCAGGCGAGCGGCAGGTAGACCCGACCGCCGGAGGAGAGGAACTCCGCCGACTTGTCCTTCATGCCTCGGGCGGCGTACTCGTTCAGCTCCTGGGTGATCTTCATGGAGCAGAACTTCGGCCCGCACATCGAGCAGAAGTGCGCGGTCTTCGCCGGCTCGGCGGGCAGCGTCGCGTCGTGGTACGACCGCGCGGTCTCCGGGTCGAGCGAGAGGTTGAACTGGTCCTCCCAGCGGAATTCGAACCGGGCCTTCGACAGCGCGTCGTCCCAGGCCTGGGCGCCAGGGTGGCCCTTGGCCAGGTCCGCCGCGTGCGCCGCGATCTTGTACGCGATCACGCCCGCCTTCACGTCGTCCCGGTCCGGCAGGCCCAGGTGCTCCTTCGGGGTGACGTAACAGAGCATCGCGGTGCCGAACATGCCGATCATCGCGGCGCCGATCGCCGAGGTGATGTGGTCGTACGCGGGCGCGATGTCCGTGGTCAGCGGGCCGAGGGTGTAGAACGGCGCCTCGTGGCACCACTCCTGCTGGAGGTCCACGTTCTCCTTGATCTTGTGCATGGGCACGTGGCCCGGGCCCTCGATCATCACCTGCACGTCGTACTCCCAGGCGACCTTCGTCAGCTCGCCGAGGGTACGCAGCTCGGCGAACTGCGCCTCGTCGTTGGCGTCCGCGATCGAACCGGGCCGCAGCCCGTCACCGAGGGAGAAGGTCACGTCGTAGCGGGCCAGGATCGCGCACAGCTCCCGGAAGTTGGTGTAGAGGAAGTTCTCCTCGTGGTGAGCCAGGCACCAGGCCGCCATGATCGAGCCGCCCCGGGAGACGATCCCGGTGACCCGGTCCACGGCGAGCGGCACGTACGGCAGCAGCACCCCGGCGTGCACCGTCATGTAGTCGACGCCCTGCTCGGCCTGCTCGATGACGGTCTCCCGGAACACCTCCCAGCTCAGCTTCACCGGGTCGCCGCCGACCTTTTCGAGGGCCTGGTAGATCGGCACCGTCCCGATCGGCACCGGCGAGTTCCGCACGATCGCCTCGCGGGTCTCGTGGATCCGCTTGCCGGTCGACAGGTCCATCACGGTGTCCGCGCCCCACCGGGTCGCCCAGGTCAGTTTCTCCACCTCCTCGGCCACCGAAGAACTGACCGCCGAGGTGCCGATGTTCGCGTTCACCTTGACCAGGAACGCCTTGCCGATGATCGCCGGCTCGCACTCGGGGTGGTTGACGTTGAGCGGCAGCACCGCCCGGCCGGCGGCGAGCTCGTCCCGGACGAACTCCGGCGCGACGCCCTCCCGGATCGCCACGAACTCCATCTCCGGCGTGACGACCCCGGCCCGCGCGTACGCGAGCTGCGTCGGCCGCTTCCCGTCCGCCCCGGCCAGCGGCGTGCCGGCGCCCCGGACGGGGGCGACGTCACCCCGCGCCGCGATCCACGGTCCGCGCAGTGGCGGCAGCCCCAGCTCCGGGTCCGAGCCCGGCCCCGAGGTGTCGTAGCGGCGCAGCGGCGGGTTGTCCCCGGTCAGCTCCACCTCGGCGAACGGCACCCGGACGTCCGGCCGTGACCCCTCGACGTAGACCTTGCGACGTGCCTGCATGACAGCCTCCCTGATGGTCAACGGGACCAGCCGAAGTGGTCCAGCGGGCCGCGTCCCGCGCCCAGCTCCCAGTCCCGCGCGCCGGTCAGCGCGCGGGTGACGTACTCCTTGGCGGTGCCGACCGCGACCGGCACCGGGTCGCCCGCCGCCAGCCGGACGGCGATCGCCGCCGAGAATGAACAGCCGGTGCCGTGGTTGTTCCGGGTCGCCACCCGTGGTCCGCGCAGCAGGGTCGTCGTCCCGCCGCCGGCCAGCACGTCGACGGACTCGCCGGCCGCGTCCAGGTCGCCGCCGGTGACCACCACGTGCGCCGGGCCGTCGGCCGCGAGCGCCTCGGCGGCGGCGACCATCTCCTCGACCGTGGTCACCGGGCGCCCGGTGAGGGCCGCGGCCTCCGCGCAGTTCGGCGTCGCGACCTCCGCGTACGGCAGCAGCCGCTCGACCGCCTCCACCACGCCGAGCCGGTGCCCACTGGTGGCGACCAGCACCGGGTCGACGACCAGGCGCGGCAGGCGCCCGGCCTTCGCCGCGTCGGCCACCACGTCGGCGACGGCCCGGGTGCCCAGCATTCCGGTCTTCACCGCCCGTACCCGGAAGTCCGCGAGCACGCTGTCGAGCTGCTCGGTGACCGTGCGGGGTGGCAGCGGCAGGACGGCGTCCACGCCCCGGGTGTTCTGCGCGGTGACGGCGGTGATGACGGAGGTGCCGTACGCGCCGAGGGCGGCGAAGACCTTGAGGTCGGCCTGGATCCCGGCGCCCGCGCCGGAGTCCGATCCGGCAATGGTGAGGACCGTTCTCGGTGTCACTGTCTCCCCCTGGTTGCTTTTGGGGGCCTCGGAGACGTCCGCCGGGGCGTGCCAGCTTCGCGCACTGGGGTGACCGCCTCTTGGAAGGCTTCGGTCAACGTGGTGGCTGCCTCGGTTGCGTCTTCGGCGCGCATGATCGCGCCGAGCACCGCCACTCCCGCTGCTCCCGCCTTGACGCATGCGTGCGTCTGGTCCGGGGTCTCGACTCCCCCGAGTGCCAGGACCGGCACGGGGCTGACCTTGATCAGCTCGGCGAGTCCTTCGGGGTGCAGGGATGGGCCGTAGCCGGGTTTGGTCCTGGTGGGGAAGACGGGTGAGAGGGTGGCGTAATCCTCGGTGGTGAGTCGGCGCAGCTCCGCCACGTCGTGGCAGGAGCGGCCGATGAGCCCGAGCCGGGGCGGTGGGTACGGTCCCGCCGAGGGCAGGTGGACGGCGTCGCCGTCGAGGGGGTCGGGGCCGGCGACGATGAGGGTGCCGCCGACGTCGGCGAGGATGGCGCGCAGGTCGGCGGCGAGGGCGGTCCGCTCGGCGCGGGGCAGGTCCTTCTCCCGCAGCACCACCCAGCGCGCTCCCCCGGCCACCGCCGCCGCGACCACCTGGGCCAGCGGTCGCCGCGCCTGCCACCGGTCGGTGAGCACGACGAGCCCCGACGGCACCCGCCCGGCATCGCCGCACCCGTCGTTCCAGCCGGCCCGAGCGGTGACCGCACCCGCGAGGAAGGCGGTCACAGGTCGGGCCTTCCCTCGTCGGGGGTGGAGGGGAGGGCGTGGAAGCGGCGCGGGATCCGGCCGGCCTCGTGGGCGAGGCGGCCGGCCTCGACGGCGTACCGCATGGCGGTGGCCATCGCCACCGGGTCGGCGGCCCGGGTGACCGCGCTGGCCAGCAGCACCGCGTCGCAGCCCAACTCCATCGCGAGCGCCGCGTCGGAGGCGGTGCCGATGCCGGCGTCGAGGATGACCGGCACGTCGACGCCCTGCCGGATCAGCCGGATGTGGTGCGGGTTGGTCACGCCCAACCCGGAACCGATCGGCGCGCCGGCCGGCATCACCGCCGCGCAGCCCGCGTCGGCCAACCGCCGGGCCAGGATCGGGTCGTCGGACGTGTACGGCAGCACGGTGAACCCGTCGGCGACCAGCTCCTCGGCGGCGCGCAGCAGCTCCACCCCGTCGGGCAGCAGCGTGCGCTCGTCGCCGATCACCTCCAGCTTCACCCAGTCGGTGTCGAACGCCTCCCGGGCCAGGTGGGCCACCTTCACCGCCTCGGCGGCGGTGTGGCAGCCGGCGGTGTTCGGCAGCAGCTTCACCCCGCACCGGTCCAGCAGGTCGAGCAACCCGCCGCCGGTGCCGGGGGCGGTGTCGACCCGGCGCAGCGCGAGGGTGACCAGTTCCGTGCCGGAGGCGCGGATCGCCTCCTCCAGCACGTGCAGGTTGGCCGCGCCGCCGGTTCCGAGGATCAGCCGGGACCCGAACGTCTCACCGGCGATCGTGCAGCTCACCGAGCTCACCCGCCCTGGGCGGCGCTGAGCACCTCGACCCGGTCGCCGTCCCGCAGCACCGTCGCCGGCCAGCCGCCCCGCGGCACCACCTCGCCGTTGACCGCGACGGCGAGCCCGCGCCGCTGGTCGGTGACCTCCCGCACCACGTCGGCCACGGTCGACCCGCCGGGCAGCTCACGCCCGGCGCCGTTGACGATCAGTTCCACGTTCGCTCCTCCTCGGCGGTGAACCGGTCGGGGGTGAAGGGGGCGAGCAGTGGATCCGCCTCCCCGGTGACGATCAGCTCGGTGACCAGGTCGGCGGTGACCGGGGTGAGCACGATGCCGTGCCGGTGGTGCCCGGTGGCGGCGAGCACGCCGGGCCGGCCGGGCAGCGGCCCGATGATCGGCGCGTTGTCCGGCGTACCGGGGCGCAGTCCGGCGGACGCCTCCACCAGGTCGTACTCGGCCAGCTCGGGCACCAGGTCGACGGCGGCCCGCAGCAGCCGCAGCACCGCGCCGGCGGTCACCTCGGTGTCGGCGCGCTCCTCGACGGTCGCCCCGACCACCACCTCGCCGCTGTTCCGGGGCACCAGGTAGACCGCCTCGCCGTCCGCGTACCCCCGGATCACGTGGCGGAAGCCCGGCGCGCCGCGATCGGGCGCGCGGAGCCGGAGCACCTGGCCCTTCACCGGCCGGACCGGCAGCCCGGTCAGCGCCGCCGCCCCGCAGCCGGCCGCCACCACGGTGACGCCCGCGTCCACGTCGGACAGCTCGGCGACCCGGCCCGGCCGCAGCGTCGCCCCGGCCCGCTCGGCCGCCGCCCGCAGCGCGGCGACCAGCCGCCGCGGGTCGACCTGGTGGTCGCCGGGGGCGGCCGCGCCGCCGCGCACCCGCGTCGCGAGCGCCGGCTCGCGGTCCCGCAGCTCCGAGGGGCGCAGCGGCGTGATCGGCAGCCCCAGCCCCTGCTGGTACGACCACAGCCGCCGCGCCTCCGCCAGGTCGTCGCCGGTGAGCCCGACCACCAGGGTGCCCTCGGTGCGGTACCCGAATCCGGCGCCGGCGGCCCCGGCCAACTCGGTGGCGAAGCCCGGCCAGCGGGCGGCGGACTCGGCGAGCAGCCCGGTCAGCTCGTGCTCCCCGAAGTACGCCTCAGCGACCGGCGCGAGCATCCCGGCCGCGACGTGCGACGCCCCGGAACCCGGCGCCGGATCGTGCACGACCACCCGCAGCCCGCGCGACGCGCAGCGCCAGGCGATCGCCAGCCCGACCGGTCCCGCCCCCACCACGGCGACGTCCGGCCGGCCGGCGCCCGTCGTGCCGGGCCGCCTCCCGCTCAGCACGTCAGCGCCCCGAGCAGCTTCGCCGTCGCCCGAGCGGGGTCGGCCGCCCCGGAGACCGCGCCGACCACCGCCACCCCGTAGGCCCCGGCGGCCCGCAGCGCGGGCACCGACGCGGCGGTCACCCCGCCGATCGCTATCACCGGCACCGCCACAGACTCGGCGACCGCGCGCACCCCCTGGGCGCCGATCGGGTCGGGCAGGCCGCTCTTGGTGCTGGTCGCGTGGCAGGGGCCCACGCCCAGGTAGCTGGCCCCCGCCGCGACCGCCTCGACGGCGCTGCCCGGCGCGCGGGCGGTCGCCCCAAGCACGGCGGCGGAGCCGAGCACCCGACGGGCCGCCCGCACCGGCAGGTCCTCCGCGCCGACGTGCCCACCGGCGGCGCCCACCGCGAGCGCCACGTGCAGCCGGTCGTTGACCAGGCACGTCGCCCCGTACGGCCGGCAGAGCGCGACCACCCGGCGGGCCAACTCGTACGCCTGGCGGTCGGTGGCGTCGTCCTCGACGCGGACCTGGACGACCAGCTCGGCGCGGGCGACCGGCAGGGCGGCGCGCAGCACGCCGAGCGGGTCCCGCCCGGGCCGGGTGTCGGTGATCAGATGCAGGCGTCCCAGGGACGGCACGGCAAACTCCTCCCTGCGCCGGCATTACCCGGATCAGGTTCGACGGTCGGGGGCTTCAGCCCCCCTCTCAGCCCGGTGCACCGGACTCCCGTGGGTCACTTGAGGCCTACCGTACGACGTTCCCTCGGATCCGCCAAGGGCGGGTGGCGGCTTTTCCCACGAACCGTCCGAACCCGACGGTGGGGGCAGCGCGTCACCGCCCGGTCACGCCATGCTGTCTGGATGCCCTCGACCGCACGTACGCCCCGGCGGTTGTCGTTCCTGCCGTTCCGGGGCGGCGCCGCCTACCTGTGGGGCGGCCGACCTCCTCGCCCGCGACGCACCGGTCACCGTGCACGCCGCACGGCCGCCCACGCCGCGCGCCACATGCGCACGCGCGGCGGGGTGGGGCGGGGCGGGGTGGGGTGGGGTGGGGTGGGGACAGCATGGTGCCCCGGCACCGTCGGGCGGTGCCGGGGCAGTTGAGGGGCGGCGAGGGCGGGCTCAGAGGATGGCGTCGAGGCCGTCCAGGTCCTCGTCGGTGGGCTGCCAGGTGCCCGCCTCGGCGTTGGCGCGTACCTGCTCGGGCGTGGTGGCGCCGGCGATCACCGAGGTCACCGCCGGTCGGGCGGCCAGCCCGCCGATGGCCACCTGGAGCATGCTGATCCCGCGCTCCGCGGCGTACGCCTCGATCGCCTCGATGGTGTCCCAGTCCGCTGCGGCCAGGCGCTGCGCGTACCGGCCGCCGCCGGAGAGCCGGCTGCCGGCGGGCGGTGCCTCGTTGCGCTTGTACTTGCCGGTGAGCAGCCCGTTGGCGAGCGGGAAGAACGGCAGCATGCCGAGGCCGAACCGCTCGCACGCCGGAATGACCTCGGTCTCGACGGACCGCTCCAGCAGGCTGTAGTGGTTCTGTGCGGAAATGAACCGGGCCCGCCCCTGGGAGGAGGCGGTCCAGTCGGCGTCGGCGATCTGCCAGCCGGCGAAGTTGGAGTTGCCGAGGTAGCGGACCTTGCCGGCGCGGACCAGGTCGTCCAGAGCGGCGAGGGTTTCGTCGATCGGGGTGCCCAGGTCGGGCTCGTGCATCTGGTACAGGTCGATGTGGTCGGTGCCGAGCCGGCGCAGCGACGCCTCGACCGCGCGGGCGATGTACCGCCGGGAACCGCGGGCGCCGAAGTCCGGCCCGTTCATGCCGTGCATGTCCATGCCGAACTTGGTGGCGACCACCACGTCGTCCCGGCGACCCTTGAGCGCCTGGCCGAGCAGTTCCTCGGAGCCGCCCTGCGGCTCGCCGTAGATGTCGGCGGTGTCGAAGAAGTTGATTCCGGCGTCGAGGGCGGCGTCGACGACCGCCCGGGTGCCGTCGAGGTCGAGCTTGCGGCCGAAGTTGTTGCAGCCGATGCCGACCACGGACACCACGAGTCCGGAGTCGCCCAGCCGGCGGTAGGTCATCTCAGTCACGAGATCCACCCTATGCCCGCCCGTCCGGCGACCGGCCCGGGAGTGGTCACCGCACGTCCCAGACCGGCTCCGCCGTTTCCACCACCTCGCCGTCGCCGCCGAACAGCACGAAACGGTCGAAGGAGCGGGTGAACCAGCGGTCGTGGGTCACCGCGATCACGGTCCCCTCGAACGCGGTCAGCCCCGCTTCCAGGGCCTCGGCGGAGGCCAGGTCGAGGTTGTCCGTCGGCTCGTCGAGCAGCAGCAGGGTCGCCCCGGACAGCTCCAGCAGCAGCACCAGGAACCGCGCCTGCTGCCCGCCGGAGAGGGTGCCGAAGCGCTGGTCGCCCTGGCCCGCCAGCTCGTACCGGCTGAGCGCGGCCATGGCCGCGTGCCGGTCCATCCCGGCGCGGTGCTCGTCGCCCCGCCACAGGATGTCGACCAGCGTCTTCGCCATCAGCTCGGGCCGGTCGTGGGTCTGCGAGAAGTGCCCGGGCCGGACCCGGGCGCCGAGCCGCACCACACCGTCGTGGGCGACGGGCGCGAGCGCGCCCGCCCCGTCGACCGGGGTGTTGGCCGGGTCGGGGTCGCTGCCACCGCGGGCGAGCAGCCGGAGGAAATGGGACTTCCCGGTGCCGTTGGCGCCGAGCACCGCGACCCGGTCGCCGTACCAGATCTCCAGGTCGAAGGGGTAGGTCAGGCCGTCGAGCTCAAGCTGCTCGGCGATCACCGCGCGCTTTCCGGTCCGTCCGCCGGTGAGATGCATCCGGATGTCCTGGTCCTTCGGCGGTACGGGCGGCGGCCCGGCCTCCTCGAACTTGCGCAGCCGGGTCTGCGCCGACTGGTACCGGGAGGCCATGTCGGAGTTGTACGCGGCCTTCTGCTTGTACATCAGCATCAGCTCCCGCAGCTTCTGGTGTTCCTCGTCCCAGCGCTTGCGCAGCTCGTCGAGGCGGGCGTGCCGGGCCACCCGGGCTTCGTGCCAGCTCGCGAAGCCGCCCGGGTGCACCCAGGCGCTGCCGCCCTCGACGGCGACCACCCGGTCGGCGGTCTGGGCGAGCAGTTCCCGGTCGTGCGAGACGTAGAGCACCGACTTGCCGGACTCACGCAGCCGGGCCTCCAGCCAGCGCTTGCCGGGCACGTCGAGGAAGTTGTCCGGCTCGTCGAGAAGCAGCACCTCGTCTGCGCCGCGGAGCAGCAGTTCGAGGGCGAAGCGTTTCTGCTGGCCGCCGGAGAGGGTCCGCACCGGTCGGTCGCGGGCGGCGTCCCAGGGCCGGTCGAGCACGATGGTGGCGACGGTGTCGAAGAGCACCTCGGCGTCGTACCCGCCGACCTCGCCCCAGGCGGCGAGCGCGTCGGCGTACGCGAGCTGAGCCTTGCCGGCGGCGGTGCTGTACTTGCCGCGGACCTCGGCCTCGCGCATGGCCGCCTCGGTGGCGACGAGCCGGCGGCCGGCGTCGCGCAGCGCGGGCGGGGCGAGCGAGAGGGCCAGGTCGGCGAGCGTGCTGTCGTCGCCGATCATGCCGATGAACTGCCGCATCACGCCGAGTCCGCCGGCGCGGGCGACGGCGCCGGTCTTCACCGGCAGGTCGCCGGCGACCATCCGTAGCAGGGTGGTCTTGCCGGCGCCGTTGGGCCCGACCAGGGCAACCTTGGCGCCCTCACCGACCCGGAACGACACGTCGGAGAAGAGTTCCCGGCCGTCCGGGAGGATGTGCCCGACCGCTGCCACGTCCACGTATCCCACGCCGGCATACTGCCGGAGCGGACGGTCCGGGCGACACTCGATTACCGGGTGACCCGCAACACCCGGTAACCCTTCTGGCTGGCGTGCCGTTCGACCTGCCAGCCCTGCTCCTCGACGAGCCAGCGGTGCAGCGAGTCGCCGCCGAGATGCCGGGCGACGACCAGCCAGGCGACGCCGTCCGGGGCGAGCCGGGGCAGCCAGCGGCGCAGCAGCTCGTGCAGTTCGGCCTTGCCGATCCGGATCGGCGGGTTGGACCAGAGCTGGGTGAAGGCCAGGTCCGCCGGTACGTCGTCCGGGGCCGCCACCCGCACCCGGTCGGCCGCGCCGACCCGGGCGGCGTTGGCGGCGGTGAGGGCGCGGGCCCGCTCGTTGACGTCGACCGCCCAGACGGTGGCGCCGGGTGCGCTGCTGGCGAGGACGCAGGTGATCGGGCCGAAGCCGCTGCCCAGGTCGAGCATCGGGCCGGCAGCGTCGGCGGCCGGCAGCTCCGCCTTGCGCAGCAGGACCGCGGTGCCGGGGTCGAGGCGGGCGGCGGAGAACACCCCGCCGGCCGAGGTGAGGGTGTAGTCGCGCCCGGCGACGGAGAACTCGACCTCGCGCGGCTGGGCGGCGGTCGTGGGTTCAGCGGTGAAGTAGTGGTCGCCGGTCACGTCGGGCATTGTCGCACCGGCCCGATCCGGGTCCGTGGACGGCGTGGCGAACAGCAAGCCACGCCACCTCCGCTGGAATTTCCCGATATTACCCCCTAAAGGGACAATCGGCCCTACTGTGGCCACATGGTGTATCGGTACGAGTCCGATGAGGACGCCTTCCTGGAGTACCCGGAGCCCGGGTCCGACCTGTCGGTGCTCGGCGTCGGTTCGCCTCCGCCCGCCGGGCCCTCGCCGTCCCGCTTCCCGACCCCGTCCCTGCCGCCACCGGCCCGGCCGACCCGGCCGCCGGAGGCCGAGGTGGATCCGGGCCCGGTCCGACCCGCGGTGGCCCCGGCCACGACCCGGGCCGCCGTCCCGGCGCCGCAGGCCGTGCCCACCGGCGGGCCGCGGCCCCCGACGACGCCCGTCACTCCCCCGGCAACGCCGCCGGGCCTTCCCCCGACGACGACGCCCGGCGTCCCCACGGCGACATCGCACGGCATTCCCACGGCGACGACCCAGGTCTACGAGGCCGGCGAGCCGCTGGACCCACCCCGGCCCCATCGCGCCGACCGCAACCGGGGTGGCGGCCGGACCTGGCAGGTGCTGATCGGCGGGGCGGCGGTTCTGGTGCTGCTCGCCCTCTGCGGGCTGGCCGTCGCCGCCCTGCTCCAGGACCGGACCACCACGCCACAGGGCGCCACGTCGACCGACCAGCCGGTGGTGGAGCAGTCGGCCGCGCCGGACGGCGCGTCCGACCTCAACTCCCGGGACACCGACCAACTGGCGCTGACCGCCAAGGAGGTCTTCCCCGGCACGGCGCTGGTGGCCACCGACGGCCAGCCGGCCTACCAGGTGCTCAAGACGCAGTCCAGCGGCAGCTGCGCGGTCGCGGCGACCGGCGAGGTCGCCGACCTGCTGGTCCGGCTCGGCTGCAACCAGGTGGTGCGGGCCACCCTCCGCTCCCCGGACGGCGACCACCTGCTCACCGCCGGGTTGTTCAACCTGACCGACGTGGCCAGCGCCCAGCGGGCCCGGGACCGGATCCGGCAGCTGCTCGACGAGCGGCAGGGCCGCCTCCGGGGAATGTCCACCGGGAAGGACACCGAGGCGGTGGCGAACGCCGCCGCCCGGGTCGGCTGGCAGGTGCGCGGACACTACATCGCGTACTGCGTGGTGACCCGGGCCGACGGGGAGCGGATCAGCGCCAACGACGCCAAGGTCCGCGAGATCCTGTACGACATGATCGAGGTGTACCTGAACCGCGGCGTGTTGGAGCGGCGGGCGAACGCCGGTGTGGCCAGCCAGCCCGCCGACGCGCCGACGGACGGCACCGCCGGCCAGGACGGCACCCCCGACGGCGACAAGCCGAACGGCAACTGACGAGCGGCACGGCGGCCCGCCGTCCCCGTCGGCGACGCCCGGCGCCCGGCGCCGGCGGGCCTTTCGCCGCCCGGCTCCGGGTCCCTGTTGCCTCCCCCGGGCATCGACGCGCCGGAGTCGGGCACCGCCATCCGCGGCCCTGCCCCGGCCACCGCCGTGGCGGCGGGGTCAGCCCTCGACCACCGGCACCCGGAGCCGGCGGGTCAGGTCGGCGCGGCGGGCGTACTCGGCCGGATCGTCGGGATAACCGACCGCGACCAGGGTCAGTCCGTGCGCGGCGGCCACGGTCACCTCGCTGGCGCGTTCCCGGCGGGTGAGCAGGCTCCCCGGCCACTCGACCGGCCGGCGGCCGTCCCCGGCCACCAGCATCGCGCCGACCAGGCTGCGCACCATCGCCTGACAGAACGCGTCGGCCTGGACGGTGGCGACCAGGATGCCGTCGGGGTCGCGCCGCCAGTCCAGCCGGGTCACCTCGCGCAGCGTGGTGGCGTTCTCCTTCCGCCGGCAGTAAGCGGCGAAGTCGTGCTCCCCGACCAGGCCGGCTGCGGCGGCGTTCAGCGCGCCCAGCTCCAGCGGCTTCGGCCAGGCCATGGTGTCCCGCCGGCGCAGCGGCTCGGCGCCCCACGGAGCGTCGGTGACCCGGTACTCGTAGCGGCGGTAGGTCGCCGAGAAACGGGCGTCGAAGTCGGTCTGCACCTCGGTCATCGCCCGGATCCGCACGTCACCGGGGAGCAGCCGGGCCAGCCGGCGCAGCAGCCGGCCCTCGTGCTCGCGCCATACGGCGGTGGGCAGGTCGAGGTGGCAGACCTGGCCGGTGGCGTGCACGCCGGCGTCGGTCCGGCCGGCCACGGTCAGCCCGGTCGCGGTGCCCGCGCCGAGCACCAGGTCCAGCGTCTCCACGAGCACCCCGGCGACCGTCCGCCGGGCCGGCTGGGCGGCCCAGCCGGAGAAGTCGGTGCCGTCGTACGAGACGTCCAGCCGCAGCCGGGTCCGCTCGTCCACCTCGTACCTCCCGTTCACGGCGTCGGGCCCGGCACCCCAGGAAGGGATGCCGGGCCCGACGGTGCTGCCTGTGCTCAGGCCTTGTTCTCGGTGGCCTCGTCGCTGTCCTCGCGGGCAGCGTCGGTGTCACCGGAGGCGTGCACCGGCGCCTCGGAGTCCTGGTCGACCGGGGTCGACTCCGGGGTCTCCTCGGCCGGGGCGAGCGCCTCGACCTTGTCCTGCTGCGCGGCCTTGCGGGCGGTGGTCTTCTTGTTCGCCTTCGGCTCGGCGACCTGAAGCTCCTCGACCAGTTCGATGATCGCCATCGGAGCGGCGTCACCCTTGCGCGGACCGGTCTTCACGATCCGGGTGTAGCCACCGTTGCGGTTGGCGTACCGGGGCGCGATCTGGTCGAACAGGGCGTAGACCACGTCCTTGTCCTTGACGACGCCCAGCACCCGACGCCGCGAGGCGAGGTCGCCGCGCTTGGCCTTGGTGATGAGCTGCTCGGCCAGCGGACGCAGCCGCCGGGCCTTCGTCTCGGTGGTCTGGATCTTGCCGTGCTGGAACAGCGCGGTGGCCAGGTTGGCCAGCATCAGCCGCTCGTGAGCGGGGCTGCCGCCGAGGCGGGGGCCCTTGGTGGGCGTGGGCATGCTTGGTGCTCCTCAGGTGTGGCGGCAGCGCGGACTAGAGCTGCTCGGTCTCGCGGTAGTCGTCGGTGTCGTAGTCGGCCTCGCCGAAGGCGTCCACGACGTGCGCCGGGTCGAAGTTCGGGGCCGAGTCCTTCAGCCCGAGACCCATCCCGGCGAGCTTCATCTTGACCTCGTCGATCGACTTCTGACCGAAATTCCGGATGTCGAGGAGGTCGGCCTCGGTACGCCCGATGAGCTCACCAACGGAGTTGATGCCCTCGCGCTTGAGGCAGTTGTAGGAGCGGACGGTGAGGTCCAGCTCCTCGATCGGCAGGGCCAGGTCCGCCGCCAGCTGGGCGTCCTGCGGGGACGGCCCGATGTCGATGCCCTCGGCGGTCTCGTCCAGCTCCCGGGCCAGCCCGAAGAGCTCCACCAGCGTCGAACCGGCGGAGGCCAGCGCGGTACGCGGGCCCATCGACGGCTTGGTCTCGACGTCGATGATCAGCCGGTCGAAGTCGGTCCGCTGCTCGACGCGGGTCGCCTCGACGCGGTACGTCACCTTGAGCACCGGCGAGTAGATCGAGTCGACCGGGATCCGGCCGATCTCGGCGCCGGCCTGCTTGTTCTGCGCGGCCGTGACGTAGCCCCGACCCCGCTCGACGGTCAGCTCCATGTCGAGCCGGCCCTTGCCGTTCAGGGTGGCGAGCTTCAGGTCCGGGTTGTGCACCGAGACACCGGCCGGGGGCTGGATGTCACCGGCGGTCACGTCGCCCGGGCCCTGCTTGCGCAGGTACATGCTGACCGGCTCGTCGTGCTCGGAGCTGACGCACAGCTCCTTGATGTTCATGACGAGCTCGACCACGTCCTCCTTGACACCGGGGATGGTGGTGAACTCGTGCAGGACACCGTCGATCTTGATCGAGGTGACCGCCGCACCCGGGATGGACGACAGCAGCGTACGCCGCAGCGAGTTGCCCAGGGTGTAGCCGAAGCCCGGCTCCAGCGGCTCGATGGTGAACCGGGAGCGGGTCTCGTTGATCGACTCTTCGGAGAGAGACGGTCGCTGGCTGATGAGCATTTCTTCTCTTCTCTTCCGGGACGCCCGCTATTTGACGCCCACGACACAAACTGTTCCGGTGGCCCGCCCCGGAGGGCGGGCCACCGCAACGAGCCCTTACTTGGAGTAGAGCTCGACGATCAGCTGCTCCTGGACCTGGGTGTCGATCACCTGGCGGGCCGGGAGCGAGTGCACGAGGATCTTCATCTGACTCGGGATGGCCTCGAGCCACGCCGGCACCGCCCGCGAACCCGCCTGGGCCTGCGCGACGATGAACGGGGTCAGCTCCTTGCTCTTCCCCCGAACCTCGATGATGTCGTGCTCCTTGACGCGGTACGACGGGATGTCGACCTTCTTGCCGTTCACCGTGAAGTGGCCGTGCTTGACCAGCTGGCGGGCCATGTCGCGGGAGTGCGCGTAGCCAGCCCGGTAAACGACGTTGTCCAGCCGCGACTCGAGGATCTGCAGGAGGACCTCACCGGTCTTGGCCTGCTTGCCCACGGCCTCCTCGTAGTAACCGCGGAACTGCTTCTCCAGCACGCCGTACACACGACGGGCCTTCTGCTTCTCACGGAGCTGGAGCAGGTACTCCGTCTCCTTGGTGCGACCGCGGCCGTGCTGTCCGGGCGGGAACGGCCGGGACTCGAACGGGCACTTCGGACCATCGCACTTGCTGCCCTTGAGGAACAGCTTCATCTTCTCCCGCCGGCAACGGCGGCAGTCAGCACCGGTGTAACGAGCCATCTCTCTCTACCTCTCAGACCCGACGACGCTTCGGCGGACGGCATCCGTTGTGCGGCTGCGGGGTGACGTCGGAGATCTGCCCGACCTCGAGGCCCACGGCCTGCAGCGAACGGATGGCGGTCTCCCGGCCGGAGCCGGGGCCCTTGACGAACACGTCGACCTTGCGCATGCCGTGCTCCATCGCCCGACGCGCGGCGGCCTCGGCGGCCAGCTGCGCGGCGAACGGGGTCGACTTGCGCGAGCCCTTGAAGCCAACCTGGCCGGCGGAGGCCCAGGAGATGACCGCACCGGTCGGGTCCGTGATGGACACGATGGTGTTGTTGAAGGTGCTCTTGATGTGCGCCTGCCCGTGGGCGACGTTCTTGCGTTCCTTGCGCCGGACCTTCTTGACAGCGGCTCCGGCACGAGCCTTCGGTGGCATAAGTCTGTGCGCTCCTAGTTACTTCTTGCCGGGCTTCTTCTTGCCGGCGACGGTCCGCTTCGGGCCCTTCCGGGTCCGCGCGTTGGTCTTGGTCCGCTGGCCACGCACGGGCAGGCCCCGGCGGTGCCGGATGCCGGCGTAGCAGCCGATCTCGACCTTGCGGCGGATGTCAGCGGCGACCTCGCGGCGCAGGTCGCCTTCTACCTTGTAGTTGCCCTCGATGTGGTTGCGGAGCTGGACCAGCTCCTCATCCGTGAGGTCCCGAGCGCGCTTGTCCGGCGAGATGCCGGTAGCAGCGAGCGTCTCCAGGGCGCGGGTACGACCGACCCCGAAGATGTAGGTGAGCGCGATCTCCATCCGCTTCTCGCGGGGGAGATCCACGCCGACTAGACGTGCCATGTGCGGGCGTACTCCTCGTGATATGTGGCGGAGGTGTGGACCCGTCCCATCCCGCTACCGACCGTCCCTGTCCTTCCGGCGCGGTGCGCGCCGGCGACCGGGATCGGTCGCTGCCCGAGCGGGCCCCGGCCTCCGACCGGGGGTCAACCACGATTCAGTACGCGCTGCGTACCGCTCGCGGCTGGAACGAGCTGGTGATGTGCTGTCTGGATCTGCGGTCCGGACCGATCCGACCGGCCGTCACGACCGGTGGGGCTGGTTCAGCCCTGGCGCTGCTTGTGGCGCGGGTCAGAAGAGCAGATGACCATGACCCGGCCGTGCCGCCGGATGATCCGGCAGTTGTTGCAGATCCTCTTGACGCTCGGCTTGACCTTCACGGTTGCCTTACTTCCCATCTGGCCCGGAGGCGCGACGACGCGCGACGCCGGACGTCGAAGACGGACACGGGGACGTCCCGGCCGCCGTCAGGCTTACTTGTAGCGGTAGACGATGCGCCCGCGGGTCAGGTCGTACGGCGAAAGTTCGACGACGACCCGGTCTTCCGGCAGGATGCGGATGTAGTGCTGCCGCATCTTGCCGCTGATGTGAGCCAGCACCTTGTGACCGTTCGCGAGCTCCACCCGGAACATGGCGTTCGGCAGGGGCTCGATGACCCGACCCTCGATCTCGATGGCTCCGTCTTTTTTCGGCATGTCCTCCGCTGTCCTGACGTCGGTTACTCCGGACGGCCCACAACGTCTTACACGGGCTCCGACGAGAATCGTCGGGCCCGAGCCAGCCGCGGCTCCGACTCCCACCGAAGCGCAGGGTGGGCATGCCGGAGTGGACGCTGTGCGCCGATCTGAAAGTCTACGCCCGCCTGCGGGCCGTCGCCAAACCGGCCGCCCGGCACGTCACCCGCTCGGGGAAACGGACACCCGGGGCCGATCCGCGCCACGACGAGTGGCCGGCCTACCGCTCCCCCGCCCGCCGGGCCCGCCGGCGGGCCCGGCGGTGCTGCCGCCGGACGTCCCAGTGACGAGGCTCACCGGTTGCCAGGCCGCCCGCCGTCCGCATCAGCAGCACCGCGCCCCACGGCCCGAGCACCCAGAGCGGCCAGTAGAAGACCATCCCCCGGCCGCCGATGACGGCCAGCACCCAGATCGCGGTGAGGATCATCGCGACCCGCAGCCACGGCGTCCACACCTCGGCCAGCCACCCGCCCCGGCCGACGGACGGCACCGGAGCGGGTGCCGCCGCCGCGGGCGCCGGTGGCGGCACCGCTTCGGGCCCGGCGACGTCGGCCGGGCCCGGCTGGCGCGGGGCCAACGCCGAGCGCTCCGCCGGCGCCGGTCCGGGAATGTCCGCCAGGACCTGGCCCAGTTCCCCGTACGTCTTCGCGCCGTAGGCACGTTGCAGTCGCTCGTCGTACTCGTACAGGTCGATCCGGCCCTCTTCGAGCGCGACCCGGAGCCGTTCCGCCGTCTCCTGCCGGTCCGCGTCGGCCGCCCGCATCCCGTCCCGCCCCTCCATGCCGGCAAGCATGCCACCGCCCCGCCACCGGTGCCGCCCCAGCCGGCACCTTCGGCTTCCCGACGGTGCACACCTTCGCTGTGGCGCCTCCGAACCTGATGGCGCAGACGAATCAGCTCGCCGACCGGCTACGTCCCGGCGGGATCAGATCCCCCGGCACGGCCGGAACCGGACAGGAAGGCTGATGCCGACTGAATCATCCACCACATCAGCTTCGTATCGCCGCCAGCGGGACCGATCCCGGGCGGGGCGCGCGCTGGCGTCGCCCGCTGCGGTCCGTCAGACGGCCGGTGAGTCGGCCGGCTGGCGAGCGGTCACCAGGTCGCCGAGGCGAGCACGGCCGCCGTCCTCGGCGGTCAGCACCCAGACGCCGTCGTTCAGCAGTGCCATCGAGTGCTCGACGTGCGCCGCCATCGACCTGTCCCGGGTCACCACGGTCCAGCCGTCGGCGAGCTCCACGGTCCGCGGCGAGCCCATGGTGATCATCGGCTCGATCGCCAGCGCCAGCCCCGGCACCAGGCGGGGGCCCTTGCCCGGCCGTCCGTGGTTGAGCACGTGCGGGTCCTGGTGCATCTCGGTGCCGATGCCGTGCCCGCCGTACCCGTCGACGATGCCGTACCGGCCGCCCTTGCGGACCGCGTTCTCCACCGCGTGGGAGATGTCGGTGAGCCGCCCCTTGCCACTCGCCGCGCCCCGGGCGGCGGCGGCGATCCCGGCCCACATCGCATCCTCGGCGACCGCGGCCATCTTCAGCAGAGCCGGGTCGACCTCGCCGACGCCCACGGTGATGGCAGCGTCGCCGTGCCAGCCGTTCAGCACGGCGCCGCAGTCGATGGAGATCAGGTCGCCCTCGCGGAGCACCTGCTGCGACGCGGGGATCGCGTGCACGACCTGCTCGTTCACCGAGGAGCAGATGGACGCCGGAAAGCCGTGGTAGCCCTTGAACGACGGGATCGCACCCGCGTCACGGATGGTCGACTCGGCGATCGCATCGAGGTCGGCGGTGCTGACCCCGGGAGCGACGGCCTCCCGCATCAGACGCAGCGCACGGGCGACCACCAGACCGGCGGCCCGCATCTTCTCGATCTGTTCGGGGGTCTTCAGCTGGATGTCCAGCTGGGGACGACGCATCGGAGCCGTTACCTTTCGTCGCGCGGAACAGCGGGGCACGCCGGACGTACCCCGCTGTTCGCACTCTATCCGCCGGAGACCCGGCGGGACGTCAGCCGCCGTACGAGCGCAGGGCGTCGATAGCGCGGACGGTGACGTCCTCCACCGGCCCGGTCGCGTCGATGCCGACGAGCTTGCCCTGGGCGCCGTAGTAGTCGACCAGCGGCGCGGTCTTCTCCGCGTACTCGCGGAGGCGGGCGGCGATGGTCTCCGGCTTGTCGTCGTCGCGCTGGAACAGCTCGGCACCGCAGCGGTCGCAGATGCCCTCGCGGGTGGTCGCGTCGAACTCGACGTGCCAGATCTTGCCGCAGCCCCGGCAGGTACGCCGACCGGAGAGCCGCCGGATCACCTCGTCGTCGTCGACGACCAGCTCCAGCACCAGATCCAGCGCGGTGCCGAGGTCGGCGAGGAGCTTGTCCAGCGCGGCGGCCTGCGGCGTCGTACGCGGGAAGCCGTCGAGCAGGAAGCCCTCGCCGGCGTCCGGCTCGGCGAGCCGGTCCCGCACCATGTTGATGGTGACCTCGTCCGGGACCAGCTTGCCGGCGTCCATGTACCGCTTGGCCTCGACCCCGAGCGGCGTGCCCTGGGACACGTTTGCCCGGAAGATGTCACCGGTCGAGATCTTCGGCACCGAGAGGTGGGCGGCGATGAACTCCGCCTGCGTGCCCTTGCCCGCCCCCGGCGGGCCAACCAGAACGAGTCGCATCTACCGCAGGAACCCTTCGTAGTTCCGCTGCATGAGTTGGCTCTCGATCTGCTTCACGGTCTCCAGACCGACGCCGACCATGATGAGCACAGCGGTGCCGCCGAACGGGAAGTTCTGGAACTGCTGGTTGTCCAGCCAGATGAAGAAGAAGTTCGGCAGGATCGCGATGATGCCCAGGTAGAGCGCGCCCGGCAGGGTGATCCGGCTGAGGATGAAGTCGAGGTACTCGGCGGTCGGCTTGCCCGGGCGGATGCCCGGCACGAAGCCGCCGTACTTCTTCATGTTGTCCGCGACCTCGGTCGGGTTGAACGTGATGGACACGTAGAAGTACGTGAAGAAGATGATCAGCAGGAAGTAGATCGCGATGTGCTCCGGCGAGCTCGCCTTCACGATGTGGTTCTGGATCCAGGCCTGGGTCTTGCCCGGGTTCGTCTGGTCGAAGAACTGGAGCGCGAGCGTCGGCAGGTAGAGCAGCGACGAGGCGAAGATGACCGGGATGACGCCGGCCTGGTTCACCTTGAGCGGGATGTAGGTGGAGGTGCCGCCGTACATCCGCCGGCCGATCATCCGCTTGGCGTACTGCACCGGGATCCGGCGCTGCGCCTGCTCGATGAAGGTGACCGCGGTGATGACCAGCAGGACCAGCACGATCACCAGGGCGAACATCCCCCAGCCCTTGGTGGTCTTGATCTTCCAGCCCTCGCTGGGCAGCCGGGCCGCGATCGAGGTGAAGATCAGGACGGACATGCCGTTGCCGACGCCCCGGTCGGTGATCAGCTCACCGAGCCACATCACCACGCCGGTGCCGGCGGTCATCGTCATCACCAGGATGGTCAGGGTCAGCCAGTCCGGGATCCCGGTGCCCTTGGGAACGATCGGGAACTGGTCGCAGCGGTTCTGGAACAGCTGCCCGGAGCGGGCCAGCGCCACGAACGCCGAGGACTGGAGGATGCCCAGGCCCAGGGTCAGGTAGCGGGTGTACTGGGTGATCTTCGCCTGGCCGGCCTGGCCCTCCTTGCGGAGCTGCTCCAGCCGCGGGATGACCACCGTCAGCAGCTGCAGGATGATCGACGCGGTGATGTACGGCATGATGCCGAGCGCGAAGACCGACAGCTGCAGCAGCGCGCCGCCGGAGAAGAGGTCCAGCAGGTTCAGCACGCCGGTGCCACTGCCCTGGATGGTGTCGAGACACTTCTGCACGTTGCCGTACGACACGCCCGGGCTGGGCAGCGTGGCGCCCATCCGGTAGACCGCAATGATGCCTACTGTGAACAGCAGCTTCTTGCGCAGGTCAGGCGTACGGAACGCACTGAGAAAGGCGGACAGCAACTTCTTCCTCCTGCGCGAGGCGGGCCGCCGGTGATCCCTGGCGGGGCGGGGTGGGTGCCGGGCGAGCGCCCGATATCCATAGCTGGGATGGGACTCTAACAGTCCACTCCCGGTCCGGGCAGACGTGCCCGGCTACATAAACCGAATCCGATGTTACCCGGCGCACACGGGCCGGGTAGACCATGGCGCCCGCCCAGTCGGAGACAACTGAGCGGGCGCCACGGGTACCTCTGCCTTACAGCTCGGTGACCGAGCCACCGGCGGCGGTGATCTTCTCCTTGGCCGACGCGCTGAACGCGTGCGCCGACACCTGGAGGGCCACGCCGCCGAGGTCGCCGGTGCCGAGGACCTTGACCGGCTGGCCCTTGCGGACCGCGCCGGCCTCGACCAGCTCGACCAGGCCGACCTGGCCGCCATTCGGGAAGAGCTCGGCGAGCCGGTCCAGGTTGACCACCTGGAAGACGACCTTGAACTTGTTCTTGAAGCCCTTCATCTTCGGCAGGCGCATGTGGATGGGCATCTGCCCACCCTCGAACGCCGCCGAGATGTTCTTCCGGGCCTTGGAACCCTTGGTACCGCGACCGGCGGTCTTGCCCTTGGAGCCCTCACCGCGACCTACGCGGGTCTTCGCGGTCTTGGCACCGGGCGCCGGGCGCAGGTGGTGAACCTTGATCGTCATTACTCGACCTCCTCGACCTTCACGAGGTGGTTGACCGTGAAGATCATGCCCCGAATCTCGGGACGGTCCTCCTTGACCACCACGTCGTTGATCCGCTTCAGGCCGAGCGAACGCAGCGAGTGACGCTGGTTCTGCTTGGTCCCGATCTCGGACCGGATCTGGGTGACCTTCAGGCGAGCCATCAGGACGCCACCCCCGCCCGCGACGCCAGCATGGCGGCCGGCGCGACGTCCTCGACCGGCAGACCACGACGGGCCGCGACCTGCTCCGGGGACTCGAGTCCCTTCAGCGCCGCCACCGTGGCGTGCACGATGTTGATCGGGTTGGACGAGCCGAGGCTCTTGGAGAGCACGTCGTGGATGCCCGCGCACTCCAGCACGGCACGCACCGGACCACCGGCGATGACGCCCGTACCGGCCGAGGCCGGCTTGAGCAGCACCACACCGGCCGCGTCCTCGCCCTGCACCGGGTGCGGGATCGACTGGCCGATCCGCGGCACCTTGAAGAAGTGCTTCTTGGCCTCCTCGACGCCCTTGGCGATCGCCGCGGGCACCTCCTTGGCCTTTCCGTAGCCCACACCGACGGTGCCGTCGCCGTCGCCCACGATCACCAGGGCGGTGAAGCTGAAGCGACGACCACCCTTCACGACCTTGGCGACGCGGTTGATCGCGACGACCCGCTCGAGGTGCGGGGTCTTCTCGACGGGCGCGTTTCCGCGGCCGCCCTCACGGCGGTTGTCGCGGCGACCACCCTCGTTGCCACCGGACCCGCCGCCACGGCGCTGTTGACCTGGCATCAGCAGCCTTCCTTCTCTCTCGTGACGGGGTTTCTAGAACTCGAGCCCGGCTTCGCGGGCGGCGTCGGCAAGCGCGGCGACCCGCCCCGCGTACCGGTTGCCACCGCGGTCGAAGACGACCTTCGAGACGCCGGCGGCCTTGGCCCGCTCGGCGAGCAGGGCGCCGACCTTGCCGGCCAGGGCGCTCTTGTCGCCCTCGGCGCCGCGCAGCGAGGCGTCCAGGGTCGAGGCCGACGCCAGGGTGTGACCCTTGGTGTCGTCCACGATCTGGGCGACGATGTGCCGCAGGGAGCGGGTGACGACCAGGCGGGGACGCTCGGTGGTGCCGCTGACGTTCTTGCGGACCCGGAAGTGTCGGCGCGCACGCCCGACGGCGCGCTTGGCGGCGACGCCGCGGCGGCGCTTGAGCAGCGTGGCGCTCACTTCTTACCTGCCTTTCCAGCCTTGCGGCGGACGACCTCGCCCTGGTACTTGACGCCCTTGCCCTTGTAGGGCTCCGGCGGGCGGATCTTCCGGATGTTGGCGGCGACCTCGCCGACCTGCTGCTTGTCGATGCCGGCCACGTGGAACAGGGTCGGCCGCTCCACCGTGAAGGTGATGCCGTCCGGAGCCGGCACCAGCACCGGGTGCGAGAACCCGAGCGCGAACTCCAGGTCCTTGCCCTTGGCGGTGACGCGGTAACCGGTGCCGGCGATCTCGAGGCTCTTGCGGTAGCCCTCGGTCACTCCGACGATCATGTTGGCGACCAGCGTCCGGCTCAGGCCGTGGAGCTCCTTGGCCTTGCGCTCGTCGTTGGGCCGGTTGACGTGCAGCTCGCCGTCCTCGCCCCGCTCCGCCTTGATCGGCTCGGCGAGGACGTGGCTCAGCTCGCCCTTGGGGCCCTTGACCTTCACGGTCTGGCCGTCGATCGTGACCTCGACGCCGGCTGGCACCGGGATCGACTTACGTCCAATACGCGACATTTCTACCTGTCTCCCGTTACCAGACGAAGGCGAGGACTTCCCCGCCAACGCTCCGCTTGCGGGCCTGCCGGTCGGTGAGCAGCCCCTGGGACGTCGAAATGATCGCCACGCCCAGCCCGCCGAGCACCCGCGGGAGCCCGTCCGACTTGGCGTACACCCGGAGACCGGGCTTGGACACGCGCTTGATGCCGGCCAGGCTCCGCTCCCGGTTCTGGCCGTACTTCAGCTCGACGACCAGTCGCTTGCCGACGGCGCCCTCCTCGGGCTCCTCGACCAACCAGGTGGCGATGTAACCCTCGGCCTTGAGGACCTCGGCGATGTTCGCCTTGATCTTCGAGTAGGGCATCGTCACCCGGTCGTGGTACGCCTGGTTGGCGTTACGCAGACGCGTGAGCATGTCTGCGATCGGGTCGGTCATCGTCATGAAATTCGTCAACCTTTCTCGCCGGGGTTCCCCAGGCACGCCCGGGGCCTACGGCGAAGAGACAGTTCAGCTGACGCGCCGGAGCGCGCCGGGCTATTACCAGGAAGCCTTGGACACGCCGGGCAGCTCACCGCGGTGGGCCATCTCCCGGATGCACACCCGGCAGAGACCGAACTTGCGGTAGACCGCCTTCGGACGCCCGCACCGCTGGCAGCGGGTGTACGCGCGAACCGAGAACTTCGGCTTCGCGGCCGCCTTGATGATCAGCGCCTTCTTGGCCATCTCAGTTCTCCTTGAACGGGAAGCCCAGGAGCTTGAGCAGCGCCCGGCCCTCGTCGTCGGTCGTGGCGGTCGTGACCACCGTGATGTCCATGCCCCGCTGGCGATCGATCTTGTCCTGGTCGATCTCGTGGAACACCGACTGCTCGGTCAGACCGAACGTGTAGTTGCCGTGCCCGTCGAGCTTGCGCCCGTCCAGGCCGCGGAAGTCGCGGATACGCGGCAGCGCGATGGACAGCAGCCGGTCCAGGAACTCCCACATCCGGTCGCCGCGCAGGGTGACCTTCGCGCCGATCGGCATGCCCTCACGCAGCTTGAACTGCGCGATGGACTTGGTCGCCTTCCGCACCTGCGGCTTCTGCCCGGTGATCGTGGCCAGGTCGCGGACCGCGCCGTCGATCAGCTTGGCGTCGCGAGCGGCCTCGCCCACACCCATGTTGACGACGATCTTGACCAGCCGCGGCACCTGCATGGGGTTGCCGTAGTTGTGCTGCTTCTGCAGCTCGGCCACGATCTCGTTGCGGTACCGCTCCTTGAGGCGCGGCATGGTCTTCGTTTCGGTAGCCGTGGTCATCACAGGTCCTTACCGGTGCTACGCGCGATGCGGACCTTCTGGCCGTTGTCGTCGATCCGGTAACCGACCCGGGTCGGCTTCCCGTCGGAGTCCACGACCTGCACGTTCGAGACGTGGATCGGGGCCTCCTGGGTGACGATGCCACCGGTCTTGGCGCCACGCTGGGTGGTGCTGATACGGGTGTGCTTCTTGACCCGGTTCACGCCCTCGACCAGGACCTTGTCCTGCCGCGGGTAGGCCGCGATGACCTTGCCCTTGGCACCCTTGTCCTTGCCGGCGATGACGACGACCGTGTCGCCCTTCTTGACCTTCACGGTCACAACACCTCCGGCGCGAGAGAGATGATCTTCATGAACCGCTTGTCCCGCAGCTCGCGACCCACCGGGCCGAAGATACGGGTACCGCGCGGGTCCCCGCCGTCCTTGATGATGACGGCGGCGTTCTCGTCGAAGCGGATGTACGACCCGTCCGGCCGCCGCCTCTCCTTGGCGGTGCGAACGACGACAGCCTTGACGACGTCGCCCTTCTTCACACCGGCACCGGGGATCGCGTCCTTGACGGTGGCCACGATGACGTCGCCGATGCTCGCGTAGCGCCGACCGGAGCCACCGAGAACCCGGATGCACAGGATCTCCCGGGCACCCGTGTTGTCGGCGACGCGCAGTCGCGACTCCTGCTGAATCACGTCTATCTCCTATGTCTGCCGGTTCTCCGGCCGCCCGGAGGCGGCCGGAGCCTGGCGGAACCTGCGCCCGACCTTGTCGGCCGAGCTCGAGCCTTCGCTACTTGGCCTTCTCGAGGATCTCCACGAGTCGCCACCGCTTGGTGGCGGAGAGCGGCCGGGTCTCCATGATCAGGACCCGGTCGCCGATCCCGGCGGAGTTCTGCTCGTCGTGCACCTTCAGCTTGCTGGTCCGGCGCATGATCTTGCCGTACAGCGCGTGCTTGACCCGGTCCTCGACCTCGACCACGACGGTCTTTTCCATCTTGTCGCTGACCACGAGGCCCTCACGCACCTTGCGGCGGGCCCGCGCGGCGGCGGTGGTGTTCTCGCTCATGATGCAGTCACCTCAGTCGGCGCGGCAGAGAGTCCCAGCTCGCGCTCACGCATGATCGTGTAGATCCGGGCGATCTCCCGACGGATGACCTGCAGCCGCCGGTTGTTGTCCAGCTGCCCGGTTGCGGCCTGCACGCGGAGGTTGAACAGCTCCGCCTTGGCCTCGCGCAGCTTCGTGACCAGCTCCTCTTCGGAGAGCTCACGCAGCTCGGAAGGCTTGACGCCAGCTGCCATCAGGATTCACCCACTTCGCGCGTAACAATGCGGCACTTCATCGGGAGCTTGTGGATCGCGCGACGCATCGCCTCTCGCGCGATCTGCTCGTTGGGGAAGGACATCTCGAAGAGAACCCGCCCCGGCTTGACGTTGGCGACCCACCACTCGGGCGAACCCTTACCGGAACCCATCCGGGTCTCGGCCGGCTTCTTGGTCAGCGCCTGGTCCGGGAAGATCGTGATCCAGACCTTGCCGCCACGCTTGATGTGACGGGTCATCGCGATACGCGCCGACTCGATCTGCCGGTTGGTCACGTACGCCGGCTCGAGAGCCTGGATCCCGAACTCGCCGAACACCACCCGGTTACCACCCTTGGACGCGCCGTGGCGGTCCGGGTGGTGCGGCTTGCGGAAGCCCTTCGGGGGCTTGCGCGGCATCAGCATCTGTCAGCCCTCCTGCTGCGTTTCTGCCGGCTGAGTGGCGGCCGCGGCGACAGCACCGGCGTCAACCGGCTCGCCGCTCGGCGTCTCGGCCTGCTGCGCGATGGTCGTCGCGGCAGCCCGGCCGGCCTCGGTGCCGCCGGCGGTCGTGCCGGACGAACCCGACCGGCCACGACGCGGCCGCTCGGGCCGGTCGCCGCGGTCACGGCGCGGACGGGACGGACCGGCCTCGGCCGGAGCCTCCCGGCCCGGGACGGCGTCGCCCTTGTAGATCCAGACCTTCACGCCGATCCGGCCGAAGGTGGTACGGGCCTCGAAGAAGCCGTACTCGATGTTGGCCCGCAGCGTGTGCAGCGGAACCCGACCCTCGCGGTAGAACTCGGTCCGGCTCATCTCGGCGCCGCCGAGACGACCCGAGACCTGCACCCGGATGCCCTTGCAGACCGGGTTCTTCATGGCCGACTGCATCGCCTTGCGCATCGCCCGACGGAAGCTGACCCGGCTGGACAGCTGCTCGGCCACGCCCTGGGCAACCAGCTGCGCGTCCGACTCGGGGTTCTTCACCTCGATGATGTTCAGCTGCACCTGCTTGCCGGTGAGCTTCTCGAGCTCGCCACGGATCCGGTCGGCCTCCGCACCCTTACGGCCGATGACGATGCCCGGCCGGGCGGTGTGGATGTCGACGCGGACCCGGTCCCGGGTGCGCTCGATGTCGACCTTCGAAATGCCGGCGCGCTCGAGGCCCTTGGACATCATCCGGCGGATCTTGACATCCTCGCCGATGTAGTCCTTGTAGAGCTTGTCCGCGAACCAGCGGGACTTCCAGTCGGTCGAGATGCCGAGCCGGAACCCAGTGGGGTGAACCTTCTGACCCATTACTCGGCACCCTCCGTCTTGCTCTCCGTCTCAGCGGCCTCGGCCTGCTTCGCCGGGGCGGCCTTCTTCGCCGTGGACTTCTTCGGCGCGGCCGCCGCGACCGCCTCGACCGCCACGGTGATGTGGCAGGTGCGCTTGCGGATCCGGTACGCCCGGCCCTGCGCCCGCGGCCGGAACCGCTTCATCGTCGGGCCCTCGTCGACGAACGCCTCGCTGACGAGCAGCGCATCGGGGTCCAGCCGCTCGTTGTTCTCCGCGTTGGCGATCGCGCTCGCGAGCACCTTGTACACCTGCTCGCTCGCAGCCTGCGGCGCGAACTGCAGCACCGTGAGCGCCTCCTTCGCGGGCAGGCCGCGGACGAGGTTGACCACCCGGCGCGCCTTCATCGGCGAGATGCGCACGTGCCGCGCAACCGCCCGCGCGCCCGGAAGCACCGGAGCGTCGCCCTTTCCTGGCATCGCTGTAACCCCTTGTTCCTCTATCCGTATGCCCGCGGCGTCAGCGCCGACGGCTCTTCCGGTCGTCCTTCTCGTGACCCTTGAACGTGCGGGTCAGCGCGAACTCGCCGAGCTTGTGCCCGACCATCGCCTCGGTCACGAACACCGGGACGTGCTTGCGTCCGTCGTGCACGGCGATCGTGTGACCCAGCATCTCCGGGATGATCGTCGAGCGCCGCGACCAGGTCTTGATGACGTTCTTCGAGCCCTTGTCGTTCTGCGTCTCCACCTTCTTGAGCAGGTGGTCGTCGACGAACGGGCCCTTCTTCAGGCTGCGAGGCATGTCTTATCTCCCTCAGCCGCGCTTACGCGTGGCGTAGCGGCGGCGGACGATCAGCCGGTCACTCGGCTGGCCCTTACGACGGGTGCGGCCCTCGGGCTTACCCTGCGGGTTGACCGGGTGGCGACCACCGGAGGTCTTACCCTCACCACCACCGTGCGGGTGGTCGACCGGGTTCATCGCGACACCACGGACGGTCGGGCGCTTGCCCTTCCACCGCATCCGGCCGGCCTTGCCCCAGTTGATGTTCGACTGGTCGGCGTTGCCGATCTCGCCGATGCTGGCGCGGCAGCGCACGTCGACCCGCCGGATCTCACCGGACGGCATGCGGAGGGTCGCGTACGCGCCCTCACGGCCGAGCAGCTGGATGCCGACGCCGGCCGAGCGGGCCAGCTTGGCGCCGCCGCCCGGACGCAGCTCCACGTTGTGGATGGTGGTACCGACCGGGATGTTGCGCAGCGGCAGGTTGTTGCCCGGCTTGATGTCGGCGCCCGGACCGGACTCGACGGCGTCGCCCTGCTTCAGGTCCTTCGGCGCGATGATGTACCGCTTCTCGCCGTCGGCGTAGTGCAGCAGCGCGATGCGCGCGGTGCGGTTCGGGTCGTACTCGATGTGGGCGACCTTCGCCGGCACGCCGTCCTTGTCGACCCGCTTGAAGTCGATCAGACGGTACTGACGCTTGTGACCGCCACCGTGGTGCCGCGTGGTGATCCGGCCGTGGGCGTTACGCCCGCCCTTCTTCGGCAGCGGAGCCAGCAGCGACTTCTCGGGCGTCGACCGGGTGATCTCGGCGAAGTCGGCGACGCTCGAGCCACGCCGGCCCGGCGTCGTCGGCTTGTATTTACGGATAGCCATTGTCTACACCCCTCAGCTGACCGGGCCGCCGAAGGCCTCGATACGGTCACCGTCAGCCAGCTTCACGATCGCCCGCTTGGTCGACTTGCGCTGACCGAAGCCGGTCTTGGTGCGCTTGCGCTTGCCCTCGCGGTTGAGCGTGTTGACCGTCAGGACGCGGACGTTGAAGATCTGCTGGATAGCGATCTTGATCTCGGTCTTGTTCGCGTCCGGGTGCACCAGGAAGGTGTACCAGTTCCGGTTCAGCTCGCTGTAGCTCTTCTCCGAGACGACCGGCGCGACGATGATGTCGCGCGGATCGGCGATCGTGCTCACTTGCCACCCTCCTCGGTGGTCTCGGCGGGAACACCCAGGAACTCGTCCAGGGCGTCCTTGGTGAAGACCACGTCGTCGGCCACCAGCACGTCGTACGTGTTGAGCTGGCCGGCCTCGATCAGGTGCACCCGCGGCTCGTTGCGCAGCGACACCCAGTTCAGCTCGTCGGTGCTGCTCAGCACGACCAGGACCCGACGGGCCTCGGTGAGCTTGGTCAGCGTGGCCAGTGCGGCCTTGGTCGACGGCTTCTCGCCCGAGACGAACGCCTCGACGACGTGCACCTGCCCGGCGCGGGCCCGGTCGGAGAGGGCGCCACGCAGAGCGGCGGCCTTCATCTTCTTCGGGGTCCGCTGGCTGTAGTCGCGCGGCACCGGGCCGTGGACCACGCCACCGCCGGCGAACTGCGGCGCGCGGATCGAGCCCTGGCGGGCACGACCGGTGCCCTTCTGCTTGTACGGCTTCTTGCCGCCGCCGGAGACCTCGCCCCGGGTCTTAGCCTTGTGCGTGCCCTGGCGGGCCGCCGCGAGCTGGGCCACCACGACCTGGTGCATCAGCGCGAGGTTGGCCTGCACGTCGAAGATGTCGGCCGGCAGCTCGACGGAGCCGCTCTTGGCGCCCTCGACGTTGCGGACGTCAACGGTGGTCACTTGGCCGCACCGCCCTTCTTCACCTTGGTCTTGGCCGCGGTACGGACCAGGACCAGCGCGCCCTTGGGGCCGGGGATGGCGCCACGGACGAGCAGGAGGTTGTTCTCGGTGTCGACCGCCTGGACGGTCAGGTTCTGGACGGTGTAGCGCACGCCACCCATCCGGCCCGCCATCCGGGTGCCCTTGAAGACGCGACCCGGGGTGGCGCAGGCGCCGATGGAGCCCGGCGAGCGGTGCTTGCGCTCCACACCGTGGCTGGCGCGCAGACCGTGGAAGCCGTGCCGCTTCATCGGGCCGGCGTAACCCTTGCCCTTGGTCTTGCCGGTGACGTCGATGGTGACGCCGGCCGGGAACTCCTCGACCGTGACCTCCTGGCCCAGCGAGTAGTCCGCGGCGTCCGCGGTGCGCAGCTCGACGATGTGCCGGCGCGGCGCCACGTCCGCCTTCGCGTAGTGCCCGCTGATCGGCTTCTTGACCTTGCGCGGGTCGATCGTGCCGTACGCCAGCTGGACCGCGGAGTAACCGTCCTTCTCGGCGCTACGAACCTGGCTGATGACGCAGGGGCCGGCCTGAACCACGGTCACGGGGACAATCTTGTTGTTGTCCCAGACCTGGGTCATGCCGAGCTTTGCGCCCAGGATCCCCTTGACTTGCCTGTCCATTTGTCCGGTCCCTACAGCTTGATCTCGATGTCGACGCCAGCCGGCAGGTCGAGGCGCATGAGCGAGTCGACCGTCTTCGGGGTCGGGTCGATGATGTCGATCAGACGCTTGTGCGTGCGCATCTCGAAGTGCTCGCGCGAGTCCTTGTACTTGTGCGGCGAGCGGATGACGCAGAAACGGTTGATCTCCGTGGGCAGCGGCACCGGGCCAGCGACCTGCGCCCCGGTACGCGTCACCGTCTCGACGATCTTCCGAGCCGAGGAGTCGACGACCTCGTGGTCATAGGCCTTGAGCCGGATGCGGATCTTCTGTCCCGCCATGGTGGCTTCTGTTCCTTCTCTCGATGCCGCTGTGTTGCGGGCACCTGTGCCGGCTGGCACAGGCCCACTTCCGCCGACCCCCGCGGTCGGGCGTGTCGCGCCCTCGGACCAGGCTCCGCCCCGGGACTCCGGAGCGAATCTCTGACCACGCGGTGGGTCATGGCGCCGATCGCGAATCCGCGACCTGGACGCCGTGCGAGGGTGGTTGACCGCCTGGGGCGATCAACCACCCTACGCGCGACTGTTCGTCTCCCGGAGGTCCAGCATTCACCGGACGCAGGTGACTAACCGTCGTTACGCAACCTGACTAGTATGCCGTACGACCGACGGCGACGCTAATCGGGGTTACCCAGCTCACTTGATGATGTTGGTGACGCGACCCGCGCCGACCGTACGGCCACCCTCCCGGATCGCGAACTTGAGGTTTTCCTCCATCGCGATGGGCTGGATCAGCTTCACGGTCATCGTGGTGTTGTCGCCCGGCATGACCATCTCGGTGCCCTCGGGCAGCGTGACGACGCCGGTGACGTCCGTGGTCCGGAAGTAGAACTGCGGACGGTAGTTCTGGAAGAACGGGGTGTGCCGGCCGCCCTCCTCCTTGGAGAGGATGTAGACCGTCGCCTCGAACTCGGTGTGCGGGGTGCTGGTGCCCGGCTTGACGACCACCATGCCGCGCTCGACGTCCTCGCGCTTGATGCCACGCAGCAGCAGACCGACGTTCTCACCCGCGCGGGCCTCGTCGAGCAGCTTGCGGAACATCTCGATGCCGGTGCAGGTGGTCTTCATCGACTTCTCGCGGATGCCGACGATCTCCACCTCCTCGTTCGGCTTGAGGATGCCACGCTCGGCGCGACCGGTGACGACGGTGCCACGACCGGTGATCGTGAAGACGTCCTCGATCGGCATGAGGAACGGCTTCTCGGTCTCGCGCTCCGGCTGCGGGATCGCGGTGTCGACGGCGTTCATCAGGTCCATGAGCTTGTCGGTCCACTCGGGGTCACCCTCGAGGGCCTTCAGCGCCGAGACCCGGACGACCGGCAGGTCGTCACCCGGGTACTCCTGCGCCGACAGCAGCTCGCGGACCTCGAGCTCGACGAGCTCCAGGAGTTCCTCGTCGTCGACCATGTCGCTCTTGTTGAGCGCCACGACGATGTAGGGCACACCGACCTGGCGGGCCAGCAGCACGTGCTCGCGGGTCTGCGGCATCGGGCCGTCGGTCGCCGCGACCACCAGGATCGCGCCGTCCATCTGCGCGGCACCGGTGATCATGTTCTTGATGTAGTCGGCGTGACCGGGGCAGTCGACGTGCGCGTAGTGCCGCGCCTCGGTCTGGTACTCGACGTGTGCGATCGAGATCGTGATACCGCGGGCCTTCTCCTCCGGCGCCTTGTCGATCTCGTCGAAAGGCGTGTAGGGGTTGACATCCGGGTACCTGTCGTGCAGGACCTTGGTGATGGCCGCCGTCAGCGTCGTCTTACCGTGGTCGATGTGACCAATGGTGCCGATGTTGACGTGCGGCTTAGTCCGCTCGAACTTCGCCTTCGCCACTGGTGTCCTCCTGTGGACTTCTTGGTTCGTACGCCCGGCGCGCCGGTCGGCGCTTAGGACTCTGTCGACAGCCTTTCCGGCCTGACGGCCGGAGAGCTTTTGTGGGTTCTGCGGCGATGAAGCCTACAGGCCCGGTCTCACGCAATCCGATCGTGGTGGCCGCGGGCGGGGAAACCCTCCCGCGACCAGCCACCGATCATCGGATCAACTCAGGTGAGGTCACTCACCCGTCGCCTTGGCGATGATCTCCTTCGCCACGCTCTGCGGAACCTCGGCGTAGGAGTCGAACTGCATGCTGTAGCTAGCCCGGCCCTGGGTCTTCGACCGCAGGTCGCCGACGTAGCCGAACATCTCCGACAACGGCACCAGGGCCCGGACGATGCGGGCGCCGCTGCGCTCCTCCATCGCCTGGATGATGCCGCGGCGGGAGTTGAGGTCGCCGATGACGTCACCCATGTTCTCCTCAGGAGTGGTGACTTCAACGGCCATCATCGGCTCGAGCAGTGCGGGGTCGGCCTTGCGGGCCGCCTCCTTCATCACCATCGAGCCGGCGATCTTGAATGCCATTTCCGACGAGTCGACCTCGTGGTACTGGCCGTCCAGCAGCGTCAGCTTGACACCCACCAGCGGGAAGCCGGCGAGAATGCCGTACTGCATCGCGTCCTGGGCACCCGCGTCCACCGAAGGGATGAACTCCCGGGGGATGCGGCCACCGGTGACGGCGTTCGCGAACTCGTAGGTCGGCGAGTCGTTGTCCAGCGGCAGCGGCTCGATGCTCACGATCACGCGGGCGTACTGGCCGGAACCACCGGTCTGCTTCTTGTGGGTGTACTCGACCTTCTCCACCTTGCGGCGGATCGTCTCGCGGTACGCCACCTGCGGCTTACCGATGTTCGCCTCGACGTTGAACTCGCGGCGCATCCGGTCGACCAGGATGTCCAAGTGCAGCTCGCCCATGCCGGAGATGACCGTCTGACCGGTCTCCTCGTCCAGCTTGACGCGGAAGGTCGGGTCCTCCTCGGCCAGCCGCTGGATGGCCGTGCCCAGCTTCTCCTGGTCGGCCTTGGTCTTCGGCTCGATCGCCACCGAGATGACCGGCTCGGGGAAGGTCATCGACTCCAGGATCACCGGGTTCGCCGGGTCGCAGAGCGTGTCACCGGTGGTGGTCTGCTTGAGACCCTGCACCGCGATGATGTCGCCAGCCTGGGCCGAGCCGCGCTCTTCCCGCTTGTTGGCGTGCATCTGGTAGATCTTGCCGATCCGCTCCTTCCGGTCCTTGGTGGAGTTGACCACCTGAGATCCGGAGTCGAGCGTGCCGGAGTAGACCCGCACGTAGGTGAGCTTGCCGAGGTGCTTGTCGGTCTGGATCTTGAAGGCGAGGCCGGAGAACGGCTCGTTCTTCGACGGCTTCCGCTGCAGCGGAGTCTCGCCGTCGGTGGCCGTACCCTCGATCGCCGGGACGTCCAGCGGCGACGGCAGGAAGTCGACGACGGCGTCGAGCATGGGCTGGACGCCCTTGTTCTTGAACGCCGAGCCGCAGAGCACCGGGTTGGCCTTGCTGGCGATGGTGGCGCGCCGGATGGCGGCCTTGATCTCCGCGACGGAGACCTCCTCGCCCTCCAGGTACTTCTCCATCACCGCGTCGTCGACGTCGGCCAGGGTCTCCACCAGCTTCTCGCGCCACTCGGCCGCGGAGTCGGCCAGCTCGGCCGGGATCTCCTCGATGGCGTAGTCCTCACCCTTCTGGGTCTCCCCGCGCCAGGTGAGCGCCTTCATTTCGATCAGGTCCACGACACCGATGTGGTCGCCCTCGAGCCCGATCGGGATCTGGAGCACCAGCGGGGTGGCGTTGAGCCGGTCGATCATCATCTGCACGCAGCGGAAGAAGTCGGCACCGGTCCGGTCGAGCTTGTTGACGAAGCACATCCGGGGAACGTGGTACTTGTCGGCCTGACGCCAGACGTTCTCCGTCTGCGGCTCCACGCCGGCGACACCGTCGTAGACAGCAACCGCACCATCCAGCACCCGCAGCGACCGCTCGACCTCGACCGTGAAGTCGACGTGACCGGGCGTGTCGATGATCTGGATCGTGTGGCCCTTCCACTCACACTTGGTAGCAGCGGAGGTGATGGTGATACCACGCTCCTGCTCCTGCTCCATCCAGTCCATGACGGCAGCACCCTCGTGGACCTCACCGATCTTGTACGTGATACCGGTGTAGAACAGGATCCGCTCGGTGGTCGTGGTCTTACCGGCATCGATGTGCGCCATGATGCCGATGTTGCGTACGTTGGCGAGCGCGTCTGCGGCGGCCACTTCAATCCCTACTTATCGTCGTCTCGACACAACTGGTGGCGGTTCCGGCGCCTCGTGGGCGCCGGAACCAGGGTGTTACCAGCGGTAGTGCGCGAAGGCCTTGTTGGACTCGGCCATCTTGTGCGTGTCCTCGCGCCGCTTGACGGCGGCACCCAGACCGTTGCTCGCGTCCAGCAGCTCGTTCATCAGCCGCTCGACCATGGTCTTCTCGCGCCGGGCCTTGGAGTAGGTCACCAGCCAGCGCAGCCCGAGGGTGGTGGCCCGGGCCGGACGGACCTCGACCGGCACCTGGTAGGTCGCGCCACCGACACGGCGGCTGCGGACCTCGAGGGTCGGCTTGACGTTGTCCATCGCCCGCTTCAGGGTGACGACCGGGTCGGTGCCGCTCTTCTCGCGGCAGCCCTCCAGGGCGGCGTACACGATGCGCTCGGCGAGCTGACGCTTGCCGCGCATCAGGATCTTGTTCACCAGCTGGGTGACCAGAGGCGAGTTGTACACCGGGTCAGCGACGAGCGGCTTCCGCGGAGCGGGTCCCTTACGCGGCATGTCAGCTCTTCTCCTTCTTCGCGCCGTACCGGCTGCGCGCCTGCTTGCGGTTGCGGACACCCTGGGTGTCCAGCGAACCGCGGACGATCTTGTACCGCACGCCGGGGAGGTCCTTCACCCGGCCGCCGCGGACGAGCACGATCGAGTGCTCCTGCAGGTTGTGACCGACGCCCGGGATGTAGGCGGTCACTTCGATCTGGCTGCTGAGCTTGACACGAGCGACCTTGCGGAGCGCCGAGTTCGGCTTCTTCGGGGTGGTGGTGTACACACGGGTGCACACACCGCGCCGCTGGGGCGAACCCTTCAGCGCCGGGGTCTTCGTCTTGGTCGTCTTGGCCTGGCGGCCCTTTCGGACCAGCTGCTGGATGGTGGGCACCGGGTTTCTCCGCTCCCTTCGGCCGCTGCGAGGCGACCGCGCCGTCTGCTCGTAGCCGGCCTGATGGACGGCTCTCGTACCTTCCAACCGGGACCACCTGGTGGTGGTCCCAGCACCCGCGGTCGGGCGTGTCGCCCGGATCACGGTCCCGATGCCGCCGCTCGCGCGTCGTACCGGGTGTGTCCCCGGCACACGGATCACCGAACGCCGGATCTTTGGCTTTGATCGTGCTCCGCGCGATCACCGGGTGGACCGGTTCCAGCGCACGCACGCATTGCCCGGGCTGGCCCGGGCACAAGGGGAAAGAGTACCTACCACAGCCGCGCAGGTCAAAACGGAGCGGTCCGGGAGAACTGCGTCGCAGCCCGCCGGTCGGACCCGTCATGCCTGCCCACCCGCAATGGGCACCTACGGTTACAAGTGTACCGGCTTCCCCACCGGGCGGCCCGGCGGCCCCGGTACCGCCCGGGGGCCGAACCCGCAGGTCCGCCCGGCCGTCGAGGTCACGGACGCGCCCGACCGAAAGGTGACTCCGGTCACATCAACTGGAAGGCCAGCGCCAGGCCGAGCCCGAGCAGGCTGAGCAGCAACCCCGCCCCGCCGCAGCTCAGGCCAGCGACGGCGAGCCCGTTGCCGGTGAAGTGGACCGCGGGCGGCGGCGCCGGCCGGCGGATCTGCCGGCGGGCCAGCAGACCGGCGACGATCGCGGCCGTCCCGGCCAGCGCGCCGAGCACGGTGAACGCCCCGGCGGCCCAGGCGCCGCCGTAGTCCGGGCCGGCGAGCCCGAAGCAGAACACCAGGAGCGAGACTCCGATGGCGGCGATGCCGGTCACCAGCGACCCGACTGCCAATCCCGAGGTCACCGGCGGCACGTCCAGGTGGACCACGCCGAAGGGCGTGCCGGGGACCGGGTCGACCCGCTTCGGCGGGCGGGCCGGCTCGCGCGGGGGCGGCGGCACCGGCCCGGGCCGGGGACCGACCGCCGGCGGCATCGGCCCCCAACCGACACCGGGCGGCGGCGCGGCACCGGGGAAGCCGGGCGCGTGGGGGTACCCCGGCGCCCCCGGCCAACCTGCCGGCGGCTGCTGGTGCCCCGGGACGGGCCCGTACGACGTACCGGCCGGTGGCGCCGACCAGGGCTGCTGACCCGGCGTGGAGCCGGGCGACCAGCCTCCGGGGTACGCCTCCTGCTGGCCGGCGGACGGCGCGGACGGCCGGGCCGGCGGCGGCGCGTACCCGACGGTGGCGACCTCCGGCGGCGCGCTCGGCCCCTCGTCGATCTCGGCGCCCGGCGCGGCCCACGGGCTGGTCGGGCCCGCCTCCGGAGCGGACTCGACCGGCGCGGACCCGGGACGGTCCGGACCGGACCGGATCGGCTCGCCGCCCGACGGTGCGGCCGGTTCCGTCACGAGGTCCTCCTGTCGACGCGCCTCGCCCACCGCGGCGCGGCGGACACCGGCCAGGCTACCGTCGCCGCCCCCGCCGGCGGGCCCGGGCGCGGGCGCCTCCCCCTGCGGCGGTCAGTCGACGTTCGGGGCGTAGTCGTGCCCGAAGGGGGCGTCGGCGAGCCGGACCACCCCGATCACCACCGCCGCCACCACCGCCACGGCCGCCAGCACCAGGCCGGTCCAGGCCAGCCGCTCCCCACGCCGCAGCCGGTCCCCGCCGGTCAGGAAGCCACCCGAGGCGAACGCCTCCCGACGGGCCTGCCTGGCGAGCTGGAGGGCGATCGTCGACGGCACCACCCCACCGACGAAGAGCCCAGTCAGCGCCCCGATCAGGCCCAGGGCGAAGACCGCGCGGGCCTTCGTCGACCGGGTCGGCTCAGGATCGAGCGGATGGCGCGGCCCGTGCTGGGCGACGGGTGCCGGCCCGGGTGCGGTCGTCATGTCCCCCATCATGCCCCGCCGGCCCGGCCGGCGACCCGGACCCGTCCGTCCGCTCCACCGCCGGACCCGCGCCGTCAGCCGGCGTGAACCGCTCTGCCCGCAGCAACAGCAGCGCCGCCAGCACCACCACCGCGGCCTCGGTGAGGAGGAGTGCGCGGTAGTCGAGCACCCCGATGAGGTACGCCCCGAGCCCGATCGACGCGGTCTGGGGAACGGTGGTGGCCACCTCGAAGCCGGCGTACACCCGGCCCTGGAGCTGTGCGGGCGCGCTGCGTTGGAGGAGGGTGAGCAGGGCGATCGCCATGACGGTCAGACCGGCCCCGGAGCAGACCCGACCGGCCAGCACCACGCCGAGCACCGGAGGGGCGGCCAGCGCCGCGCCGACCGCCCAGCAGAGGAAGGCCACCGCAGCGACCCGGATCTCGCCGAACCGGCGGACCGCCGCCGCACTGCCCAGCCCCCCGAGGACCGCACCGAGGCCCTGCGCCGCCTGGAGCACGCCGAGGAACTCCGGAGGCCGTCCGAGTCCGCGATCCACTACGGCGTACGCGGTCGACTCGGCGAAGCCGAGCACCAGAGCGAGCAGCACGGTCGCGAGCACCACCCGGCGGAGCACCGGGTGGCCGGTCAGGTGCCGAAGGCCGGCCGCCGCCTCGCCCGACCAGTGCCGCAGGAAGCCACCCGCGCGGACCGCCCGATCGGGTGCCGGGTCCGGCACCCGCAGAAAGAGCAGCAGCGCCGCCGCGGCGACGAAGGTCACCATGTCCAGCACCGCCACCGCCACCCCGCCGAGCAGCGCGTACAGGCCGGCACCGGCGAGCGGGGCGAGCAGGCGCAGGCTCTCCTGGATGGTGCGCAGCAACGCGTTCGCGTCGGCCAGCAGCTCCTCCGGAAGCAGGTTCACCAGCAGGGCGGACTGGGCTGGCGCGATGACCAGATTGAGGCAGCCGTAGAGGAACATCACCGCGTAGATCAGGCCGACCTGGTCCGGGCCGCGGACGGCCAGCAGCGGCAGCAGGATCGCCGCGCCGGCCAGATTGGCGGCGACCAGCAGGCGGCGGCGCGGCAGCCGGTCGGCGAGCAGCCCGGCCAGGGGCGCCAGCAGCGCGGGCGCGGTGAAGAAGAGGAACGTCAGGCCGGCCGCGCCGTTGCTGCCGGTCAGCTCCTTCACCCAGATCCCGCAGGCCAGCCACATCGAGCTGTCCCCGACCAGGGAAAGGGTCTGCCCGGTGAGGTAGCGCCGGGCCTGCCGGTCAGCCAGCAGTCGACGGGTCGACATCCGACGCCTCCGGGGGCTCGACGGGATACCCGAAGAAGAGCAGCTCGACCGGGCGCGATCCGGCCGGACGGGCATCGGCGTCGGTGCGGCGCCCGTCGAAGCGGGCGGTGAAACCGGCGACCAGCTCCCGGTAGGCCCCGACGAACTCGGCCAGCTCGTCGGCGGTGAGATGGAAGAGATGCTGCTGCCCGGTGGCGGCCCGGTACCACTCGCGGGGGTAGGTGGGGGCGTCGTCGACGAAGCGGCGCAGTCGTTGGAAGTACCGGTCGAGCAGCACCCGGTCGAGCGCCTGGGAGGCGCGGGTCCAGTCGGGGTCTTCGGGGCGGGCCGGCGCGGACCAGCCGCGCCGGGTCAGCCGCCAGGGCCGCGCCCGCCCCCGGCCGCCGCCTGCCTCCTCGACGAAGCCGTAGCGGGCCAACTGCCGGAGGTGGAACGAGCAGGTGGTCGAGCTCTCCCCGATCAGCTCGCCCGCCTGGGTGGCGGTCAGCGGACCGGCACCGAGGGCCTCGATCAGGGCCAGTCGTACGGGATGGCTGAGCGCCCGCAACTCCCGGGCGTCAGTGAGGGTGCGTTGTTCCTCGCTCTCCATGACGTCGAGACTACTCTCTCGAGAGAGTTCTTTCGAGAGCCTTCTCTTCACATGGTGCGACCGGAGACGCGACGAGGCCCCCGGCAACCGCCGGGGGCCTCGTCGTCTTCTACTGCTTAGCGGTACGACCCGAAGTCGAAGTCGTCCAGCGGAACCGCCTGGCCGCTGGCCGGCCCGAAGCCGTAGTCGGTCTCCGGGTAGCCGGTCATCGAGTAGACCTTGGCCTTCGCCTCCTCGGTCGGCTCGACCCGGACGTTGCGGTACTTGCTGATGCCCGTACCGGCCGGGATGAGCTTACCGATGATCACGTTCTCCTTGAGGCCGACGAGCGAGTCGCTGCGCGAGTTGATCGCCGCGTCGGTCAGCACCCGGGTGGTCTCCTGGAAGGAGGCCGCCGAGAGCCAGGAGTCGGTGGCCAGCGAGGCCTTGGTGATACCCATCAGCACCGGGCGACCGGCGGCAGGCTCGCCACCCTCGCCGACGAGCCGGCGGTTCTCCGACTCGAAGAGCGCCCGGTCGACCAGCACACCCGGCAGGAACTCGGTCGAGCCGGAGTCGATGACCGTCACCCGCTTGAGCATCTGGCGGATGATGATCTCGATGTGCTTGTCGTGGATGAGCACCCCCTGCGAGCGGTAGACCTCCTGGACCTCCTGGGTCAGGTGGACCTGGACCGCCCGCGGGCCGAGGATGCGGAGCAGCTCGTGCGGGTCGATGGTGCCCTCGGTGAGCTTCTCGCCGACCTCGACGTGACCGCCGTCGTGGGTCCGCAGCTTGACCCGCTTGGAGATCTTGTCGTAGACGATCTCGTCGCTGCCGTCGTCCGGCACCACGATGATCTTCCGGGACCGCTCGCCGTCCTCGATCCGGATCCGGCCGGGGGTGTCGGCGATGGGCGCCTTACCCTTCGGGACCCGGGCCTCGAAGATCTCCTGGACACGCGGCAGACCCTGGGTGATGTCCTCACCCGCGACACCACCGGTGTGGAAGGTACGCATCGTCAGCTGCGTGCCCGGCTCACCGATGGACTGGGCGGCGATGATGCCGACCGCCTCGCCGATGTCGACCGACTTGCCGGTCGGCAGCGAACGGCCGTAGCAGGCCGCGCAGACGCCCAGCTTCGACTCACAGGTGAGCACGCTGCGCACCCGCACCGTCTCGGTCCCGGCGGCGACGATCTTGTCGACCAGGATCGAGTTGAGGTCCTGGCCCCGCTCGGCGACGACGGTCCCGTCCGGCCCCTTGATGTCGTCGGCCAGGGTCCGGGCGTGCACGCTGGTCTCCGCGTGGGTGTGGACCACCAGCTTGCCGTCGAGCCGCTCGCCGATCTGCATCGGGATGGCCCGGTCGGTGCCGCAGTCCTCCTCGCGGATGATGACGTCCTGCGAGACGTCCACCAGACGACGGGTCAGGTAACCCGAGTCGGCGGTACGCAGGGCGGTGTCCGCGAGACCCTTACGGGCACCGTGCGTGGAGATGAAGTACTCCAGCACGGACAGACCCTCCCGGTACGAGGCCTTGATGGGCCGCGGGATGATCTCACCCTTCGGGTTGGCCACCAGACCACGGATCGCCGCGATCTGCCGGAGCTGGAGCAGGTTACCGCGGGCACCCGAGTTGATCATCTTCCACAGCGGGTTCTCCTGCGGCAGCGCGGTGTCCATCTCCTTGGCGACCTCGTTGGTCGCCTTGGTCCAGATCTCGATGAGCTCGCCGCGGCGCTCCTCGGCGGTCATCAGGCCACGCTGGTACTGCTTGTCGATCCGGTCGGCTTCCTTCTCGTACTTCTCCAGGATCTCCCGCTTGCGCGGCGGAGCGATGACGTCCTCCATACCGATCGTCACGCCGGACCAGGTGGCCCAGTGGAAACCGGCCTCCTTGAGCCCGTCGAGGGTGGCCGCCAGGGCCACCTTCGGGAAGCGCTCGGCGAGGTCGTTGACGATCGCGGACAGCTGACCCTTGCGGATCTCGTAGTTCACGAAGCGGTAGCCCTGCGGCAGCGTCTCGTTGAACAGCACCCGACCGAGGGTGGTGTCCACCGTCAGCGGCTCGCCCTCGACCCAGCCCTCCGGCGCGGTCCACGGCTCGGCGCCGGCGCCGTTGTCGACACCGATGACGCCGCGCAGCCGGATCTTGACCGGAGCCTGCAGGTGCAGCTCGCCGTTGTCGAACGCCATCCGCGCCTCGGCGTCCGAGCTGAACGCCCGGCCCTCGCCCTGCTCACCGGGGGTGAGGTGGGTGAGGTGGTACAGGCCGATGACCATGTCCTGGGTGGGCATGGTGACCGGCTTGCCGTCCGCCGGCTTGAGGATGTTGTTCGACGACAGCATCAGGATCCGCGCCTCGGCCTGGGCCTCGGCGGACAGCGGCACGTGCACCGCCATCTGGTCACCGTCGAAGTCGGCGTTGAACGCGGTGCAGACCAGCGGGTGGATCTGGATGGCCTTGCCCTCGACCAGCTGCGGCTCGAAGGCCTGGATGCCCAGCCGGTGCAGGGTCGGCGCGCGGTTCAGCAGCACCGGGTGCTCGCCGATGACCTCTTCCAGCACGTCCCACACGACCGGCCGCTGCCGCTCGACCATCCGCTTGGCGGACTTGATGTTCTGCGCGTGGTTGAGGTCGACCAGCCGCTTCATCACGAACGGCTTGAACAGCTCCAGCGCCATCTGCTTGGGCAGGCCGCACTGGTGCAGCTTGAGCTTCGGGCCGACCACGATGACCGAACGGCCGGAGTAGTCGACGCGCTTGCCCAGCAGGTTCTGGCGGAACCGGCCCTGCTTGCCCTTGAGCATGTCGGAGAGCGACTTCAGCGGGCGGTTACCCGGACCGGTGACCGGGCGGCCGCGGCGACCGTTGTCGAACAGCGCGTCGACGGCCTCCTGGAGCATCCGCTTCTCGTTGTTGACGATGATCTCGGGCGCGCCGAGGTCGATCAGCCGCTTGAGGCGGTTGTTCCGGTTGATCACCCGGCGGTACAGGTCGTTCAGGTCGGAGGTCGCGAAGCGGCCACCGTCCAGCTGCACCATCGGACGCAGGTCCGGCGGGATGACCGGGACGCAGTCCAGCACCATGCCGAGCGGCGAGTTGCGGGTGTTCTGGAACGCCGCGACGACCTTCAGCCGCTTGAGCGCCCGGATCTTCCGCTGGCCCTTGCCGGAGCGGATGGTCTCGCGCAGGCTCTCGGCCTCGGCCCCCAGGTCCATGTTCTGGACCAGGGCCTTGATGGCCTCGGCGCCCATGCCGCCGGTGAAGTACTCGCCGAAGCGGTCGCGCAGCTCGCGGTAGAGCAGCTCGTCGGTGACCAGCTGCTTCGGCTCCAGCTTGCGGAAGGTGTCGAGGACCTCGTCGAGGCGGTCGATCTCGCGCTGGGCCCGGTCGCGGATCTGGCGCATCTCGCGCTCTCCGCCCTCCTTGACCTTACGCCGGACGTCCGCCTTGGCACCCTCGGCCTCCAGCTCGGCCAGGTCGGCCTCGAGCTTGGCGGCCCGCTTCTCGATCTCCGAGTCGCGGCTGTTCTCGGCCTGCCGCTTCTCGGCCAGGATCTCGTTCTCGATGGTCGAGAGGTCACGGTGACGCGACTCGGCGTCCACGCTCGTCACGACGTACGAGGCGAAGTAGATGATCTTCTCGAGGTCCTTGGGGGCGAGGTCCAGCAGGTAGCCCAGCCGGCTCGGCACGCCCTTGAAGTACCAGATGTGGGTCACCGGAGCGGCCAGCTCGATGTGCCCCATCCGCTCACGACGGACCTTGGAACGGGTCACCTCGACGCCGCAGCGCTCGCAGATGATGCCCTTGAAGCGGACCCGCTTGTACTTACCGCAGTAGCACTCCCAGTCCCGCTGCGGACCGAAGATCTTCTCGCAGAAGAGCCCGTCCTTTTCCGGCTTGAGCGTGCGGTAGTTGATCGTCTCGGGCTTCTTGACCTCACCGTGCGACCACTGACGGATGTCGTCGGCGGTGGCGAGGCCGATGCGCAGCTCGTCGAAGAAGTTGACGTCGAGCACTATGTCCCCTATGTCGTCGTCTGTACTGCCTAGCTAGTGGGTGGGGTCGGGAGCCGGCGGCGAGCCGGCTCCCGACCGCTCACCTCAGACCTCTTCGACCGAGCTCGGCTCGCGCCGGGACAGGTCGATGCCCAGCTCCTCCGCCGCCCGGAACACCTCGTCGTCGGTCTCGCGCATCTCCAGGGCCACACCGTCGCTGGAGAGCACCTCGACGTTGAGGCACAGCGACTGCAGCTCCTTGAGCAGCACCTTGAACGACTCCGGGATGCCCGGCTCGGGGATGTTCTCGCCCTTGACGATCGCCTCGTAGACCTTGACCCGGCCGAGGACGTCGTCGGACTTGATCGTCAGCAGCTCCTGCAGGGCGTAGGCGGCGCCGTACGCCTGCATCGCCCAGCACTCCATCTCACCGAAGCGCTGGCCACCGAACTGCGCCTTACCACCCAGCGGCTGCTGCGTGATCATCGAGTACGGGCCGGTCGACCGGGCGTGGATCTTGTCGTCGACCAGGTGGTTGAGCTTCAGGATGTAGATGTAGCCGACCGCGATCGGGTCCGGCAGCGGCTCACCGGAACGACCGTCGAACAGCTGCGCCTTACCCGAGGAGCCGATCAGCTGCTTGCCGTCCCGGTTGGGCAGGGTCGACGCGAGCAGACCGGAGATCTCCTCCTCCCGGGCGCCGTCGAAGACCGGGGTGGCCACGTTGGTGTCCGGCTCCGACACGTGGGCGTCGATCGAGCGCAGCTGCTTCTTCCACGCCGCGTCGTCGCCTTCCACGTTCCAGCCGGTCTTGGCGACCCACCCGAGGTGGGTCTCCAGGACCTGGCCGATGTTCATCCGGGAGGGCACACCCAGCGGGTTGAGCACGATGTCGACCGGGGTGCCGTCCTCGAGGAACGGCATGTCCTCGACCGGCAGGATCTTGGAGATGACGCCCTTGTTGCCGTGCCGGCCGGCGAGCTTGTCACCGTCCTGGATCTTGCGCTTCTGGGCGACGTACACCCGGACCAGCTCGTTGACGCCCGGGGGCAGCTCGTCGCCGTCCTCGCGGGAGAAGGTACGCACACCGATGACCGTGCCGGTCTCGCCGTGCGGCACCTTCAGCGAGGTGTCCCGGACCTCGCGCGCCTTCTCGCCGAAGATCGCGCGGAGCAGCCGCTCCTCCGGGGTCAGCTCGGTCTCGCCCTTCGGCGTGACCTTGCCGACCAGGATGTCGCCGGGGACGACCTCGGCGCCGATCCGGATGATGCCGCGCTCGTCGAGGTCGGCGAGCATTTCCTCGCTGACGTTCGGGATGTCGCGGGTGATCTCCTCCGGGCCGAGCTTGGTGTCCCGGGCGTCGACCTCGTGCTCCTCGATGTGGATCGAGGTGAGCACGTCCTGCTGCACGAGGCGCTGCGACAGGATGATCGCGTCCTCGTAGTTGTGGCCCTCCCAGCACATGAACGCCACGAGCAGGTTGCGCCCGAGCGCCATCTCGCCCTCGTCGGTGCACGGACCGTCGGCGATGACCTGACCGGCCTCGACGCGGTCGCCCTCAAAGACGACCGGCTTCTGGTTCACGCAGGAGCCGGCGTTGGAACGGCGGAACTTGTGCAGCAGGTACGTCCGACGGTGGCCGTCGTCCTGGTGGATCGTCACGTAGTCGGCGCAGAGGTCCTCGATCACACCGCCGACCTCGGCGACGACCACGTCGCCGGCGTCGACGGCCGCCCGGTACTCCATGCCCGTACCGACCAGCGGCGACTCGGCCTTGACCAGCGGCACCGCCTGGCGCTGCATGTTCGCGCCCATCAGCGCCCGGTTGGCGTCGTCGTGCTCGAGGAACGGGATCATCGCGGTCGCGACCGAGACCATCTGCCGCGGCGAGACGTCCATGTAGTCGACGGCGCCGGGAACCACGTCCTCGGTCTCGCCGCCCTTACGGCGGCACAGGACCCGGTCCTCGGCGAACGTGCCGTCGGCCTTGAGTGGCGCGTTGGCCTGGGCCTTGACGTACCGGTCCTCCTCGTCCGCGGTCAGGTAGTCGATCTGGTCGGTGACCCGACCCTCGACGACCTTCCGGTACGGCGTCTCGATGAAGCCGAACGGGTTGACCCGGGCGAAGGTGGACAGGGCGCCGATCAGACCGATGTTCGGGCCTTCCGGCGTCTCGATCGGGCACATCCGGCCGTAGTGGGACGGGTGCACGTCACGGACCTCGAAGCCGGCCCGCTCCCGGGACAGACCACCCGGGCCGAGCGCGCTCAGTCGGCGCCGGTGGGTCAGACCCGCCAGCGGGTTGGTCTGGTCCATGAACTGGGACAGCTGCGACGTGCCGAAGAACTCCTTGATCGCCGCCACCACCGGGCGGATGTTGATCAGGGTCTGCGGCGTGATCGCCTCGACGTCCTGGGTGGTCATCCGCTCGCGGACGACCCGCTCCATCCGGGAAAGACCGACCCGGACCTGGTTCTGGATCAGCTCGCCCACGGTACGCAGGCGCCGGTTGCCGAAGTGATCGATGTCGTCGGCCTCGTAGCCGTCCTCACCGGCGTGCAGCCGGCAGAGGTACTCCACGGTGGCGACGATGTCGTCCTCGGTCAGCGTGCCGGTGGTGATCGGCACGTCGACTTCGAGCTTCTTGTTGAACTTGTAACGACCGACCTTGGCGACGTCGTACCGCTTCGGGTTGAAGAAGAGGTTGTCGAGCAGGGTCTGGGCGTTCTCACGGGTCGGCGGCTCGCCAGGGCGGAGCTTCCGGTAGATGTCGAGCAGCGCCTCGTCCTGGCCGGCGATGTGGTCCTTCTCGAGCGTCGTCATCATCAGCTCGGACCAGCCGAACTTCTCGCGGATCTGCTCCGCGGACCACCCGATGGCCTTGAGCAGGACGGTGACGGCCTGCCGGCGCTTGCGGTCGATGCGGACGCCGACCGTGTCGCGCTTGTCGATGTCGAACTCCAGCCAGGCACCCCGGCTCGGGATGACCTTGACGCTGGAGAGGTCGCGGTCGGAGGTCTTGTCCGGCTGCTTGTCGAAGTAGACGCCCGGGGACCGGACGAGCTGACTGACCACGACGCGCTCGGTGCCGTTGATGACGAAGGTGCCCTTCGGCGTCATCATCGGGAAGTCGCCCATGAACACCGTCTGGCTCTTGATCTCGCCAGTGGTGTTGTTGGTGAACTCCGCGGTCACGAACAGCGGAGCGCAGTAGGTCAGGTCCTTCTCCTTGCACTCCTCGATCGAGGCCTTGACCTCGTCGAAGCGCGGCGCCGAGAAGGAGAGCGACATGGTGCCGGAGAAGTCCTCAATGGGACTGATCTCTTCGAGGATCTCCGCGAGACCCGAGCGTGCGTGCGGGTCGTCCGCCGATCGGCCCTGCCAAGCCTCGTTGCCGACGAGCCAGTCGAAGGACTCGTTCTGGATGGCGAGGAGGTTGGGGACCTCGAGGTGTTCGGTGATCCTGCCGAAAGAAACTCGGCGGGGAGCGAAAGCGCTCGACGTACGACTGGTCTTCGCAGGGCGGGAAGCTGCCAAGATGCGTCCTTCCGAGGACCGGTGCTGCAGAACGGCTGGTACGCGTGCACTCCAATGACCCCACCAGAATTATCCGTAAACGGACATTTCCGAGCAGGGGTCAAGACGGAAGGCAGCGCAAACTAGCAGTGTAGCCGAGAGGCTAACCGCTGTCCAGCCCACCCCGCAGGTCATCGCGGAACTCGCCTCGGGACCTCGGAAAACCGGGTCTACCGGGCCGCTCGGAACGCGATGTCCCTGCCGGTCCGCTCGGGTGCGGCGGGCGGTGGTGCTGCCGCTGCCATTACCCAAGAGGTGGCCGTTGCAAGCGCGGAAGGTCTTGCTGGTGTCAGCGTGCCTGTCAGCCTGGTGTCGCGTCAAGGGCCGGTTACCGGTCGGGGTGTACTTCCCACCGACGGACTACCGACAGGCCTCGCTGTACAGCCGCTGCGCGGGACCTGGACGCCCTGCTCACACCGCTGCCACCGGAACCCACCAACCACAGCGGGCGGCGATCCGTTCCCGGATCACCGCCCGCCGCGACGCGGTGTGCCCCGGCTCACGTGAGCCGGACGCGCGTCAGGTCGAACGCAAGGTCACTTGAGGGTGACCTTGGCGCCCTCGCCCTCGAGCTTGGCCTTGGCCTTGTCGGCGGTCTCCTTGTTGACCTTCTCCAGGACCGCCTTCGGCGCGGCCTCGACCAGGTCCTTGGCCTCCTTGAGGCCCAGGCCGGTCAGCTCACGCACGACCTTGATGACCTGGATCTTCTTGCCACCGTCGGCGTCGAGGATGACGTCGAACTCGTCCTTCTCCGGCTCGGCCTCGGCCGGAGCGGCAGCGCCACCGGCGGCGGCGACCGCGACCGGAGCGGCGGCGGTGACCTCGAAGGTCTCCTCGAACTGCTTCACGAACTCAGAGAGCTCGATCAGCGTCATCTCCTTGAACGCGTCGAGCAGCTCGTCGGTGCTGAGCTTCGCCATGTCTGGCGTCCTTTCTCAAAATGGAAACTAAGAACGTGGGTGCGCCGGGAGGCCTCAGGCCGCCTCGGCGCCCTCCTTCTCGCGCTTGTCCTGCAGGGCGGCCGCCAGACGGGCGGTCTTGGAGAGCGGAGCCTGGAACAGGGCCGCGGCCTTGCTCAGGTTGCCCTTCATCGCGCCGGCCAGCTTGGCCAGCAGCACCTCGCGGGACTCCAGGTCGGCGAGCTTCGTGACCTCGGCCGCGGAAATGGCCTTGCCCTCGAAGACACCGCCCTTGATGACGAGCTTCGGGTTGGCCTTCGCGAAGTCGCGAAGCCCCTTCGCCGCCTCGACGACGTCGCCCGAAACGAAAGTCAGCGCGGTAGGACCGGTGAACAGCTCGTCGAGGCCGGAGATGCCCGCATCGGTCGCCGCACGCTTGGCCAGCGTGTTCTTCGCGACCGTGTAGGTGGTCTCCTTGCCGAGCGAGCGCCGCAGCTGGGTGAGCTGGGAAACCGTCAGACCACGGTACTCGGTGAGCACCGCAGCGCCCGCGTTGCGGAAGCTCTCGGTCAGCTCAGCGACGGCCGTGGCCTTGTCGGCCCGGATCGGCTTGTCCGCCATGTCCCTCCTCTCTCGTTGCTCGAGGCTGGTCGCCGTCGACGAGCGGAAGCTCTGCGACGGCGCCGGAGGCATCACGACAACGAAAAAGCCCCGGCGCAGGGCGCACGGGGCGAGGGCCGGCCGATCACCATGGTCGGCGGACCACGGGAAGAACCGAGTTACGCTTGCCGCCCTGCGCGGGTCGCCCGTCATCGCGGGACCTTCGACCGTGCCGGAGCACGGTGACCAGCGGTCTCTGGGTGGAACTACCCGCCCAGGTTACGCGACGTGTCCGCGTACCGCCAAATCGCCCACGGAGTGCGCCCCGTCACCCCCTGACCGGAGCATGATCGACACCGGGTGCGGCACATCGCGCTGCCGCCGGACCCGGACGGACCGATTCGCGGTACGCCGAGCCGATCAGTGTCGACCACCGCGCGGCCGTCAGGCGCGGGCACGGCGGCGCCAGGCGTACCCGGCCAGCGCCACCGCCGCCCAGGCCAACGCCCAGGCCAACGCCCAGGCGGTCAGCACCAGACCGGTGGTGACCGTCAGCGGGCCGGTCAACGCCCGGGCGGTCGACATCACCGGCGGTGCCAACCAGGGCGCGACCGAGCTGCTCAGGCCGAGGACCAGGGCGCCGACCGCGCCGACGGCGAGCGCCGCCACGCCGTACCCGGCGCTGCCGGTGACCGCCCGACTGGCCAGCGCGCCCAGCGCCACCGCCGCCGGCAGCGCCAGCAGATGCGCCCAGAGGCCGAGGGCGACCCCGGCGACGAGCGGGCGGTCTCCCGGCCCGACCGGGCCGGTCACCCCGCCGACCAGCCACGGGAAGACCAGCGCGACGGCCACCGTGCCGAGGGCGGCCAGGACCGCGGCGAGCAGGCCGGCCGCCCGCTCCCGGGCCGCCCCGGCCAGCACCCCGGCCAGCCGGCGCTGCACGTCCGGCTCCACGTCCAGCAGGATCTTGGTCTGCCAGGCCAGCACGGGGAAGAGCACCACCGCCGAGACGCCGTAGGCCTCCGCCGGCTGGGCCCGGCCGCCGCCGTAGAGGACGCCGAGGGCGAGCAGGCCGGCCAGCACCGGCGCCAGCGCCCGCCCGGTACGCAGGAAGCCGGCCAGCCGCAGCCGGACCAGCGCGGCCACCGGGCGCCCTCCCGGGCCGGACCGGCCACGCCCGGTCCACCCGGCGTAGCGCCGTGATCGGCGAGCCGCATGCCGCGAGCCTGCCACAGCGGGCAGACGAACGGGGCCCCGCCACGAGTCGTGGCGGGGCCCCGTTACATCAGGCGTGCTCAGGCCTCGGTCGAGGCCTCCTGCAGGTTCTTCACCAGCTTCGGGTCGATCGGGACGCCCGGGCCCATGGTGGTGGTGAGGGTGACCTTCTTGAGGTACGTGCCCTTGGCCGCGGACGGCTTCGCGCGGAGCACCTCGTCGAGGACGGCGGCGTAGTTGTCGATCAGCTGGGTCTCGGAGAACGAGGCCTTGCCGATGATCAGGTGGAGGTTGGAGTGCTTGTCCACCCGGAAGGTGATCTTACCGCCCTTGATGTCCTGGACGGCCTTGGTGACGTCCATGGTCACCGTGCCCGTCTTCGGGTTCGGCATCAGGCCGCGCGGGCCCAGGATCCGCGCGATCCGGCCGATCTTGGCCATCTGGTCCGGGGTGGCGATCGCCGCGTCGAAGTCCAGCCAGCCGCCCTGGATCCGGGCGACGAGCTCGTCGGTGCCCACCTCGTCCGCACCGGCGGCGGCGGCCTCCTCGGCCTTCGCGCCGGCGGCGAAGACGATCACGCGGGCGGTCTTACCGGTGCCGTGCGGCAGGTTGACCGTGCCGCGGACCATCTGGTCCGCCTTGCGGGGGTCGACGCCGAGGCGCATCGCGACCTCGACCGTGGCGTCGAACTTGACGTTGGTGGTGTCCTTGGCCAGCTTGACGGCCTCGGCGGGGGTGTAGAGCTTCGACCGGTCGATGACCTCGGCGGCCTTGCGGTAGCTCTTGCTGCGCTGCATTTCTGGTTACTCCTGTGGTCTCTGGCGGGCCGCGGTGTCCGCGCGCCCTCCCACGAACTGATCGGAAAGTGCTGACCGACGTCAGTCGCTGACGATGATGCCCATCGACCGGGCGGTGCCGGCGATGATCTTCGCAGCCTGGTCGATGTCGTTGGCGTTGAGGTCGACCATCTTCTTCTCGGCGATCTCACGCACCTGGGCCTGGCTCACGGAGCCGACCTTCTGGCTCTGCGGCACGCCGGAACCCTTCTCGACACCGGCGGCCTTGAGCAGCAGCCGGGCGGCGGGCGGGGTCTTCAGCACGAAGGTGAAGGATCGGTCCTCGTACACGCTGATCTCGGCGGGGACGATGTCGCCCCGCTGAGCCTCGGTCTGCGCGTTGTAGGACTTGCAGAACTCCATGATGTTGACGCCGTGCTGGCCGAGCGCGGGGCCGACCGGCGGCGCCGGCGTGGCCTGGCCGGCCTTCAACTGAAGCGTGAACGTCTTGACGAGCTTCTTCTTCGGAGGCATGTCTCTTCCTGGGGCTTGGAACTGGGAAAGCGCCGGTCGCGGGCGCGCACGGTCAGCGCGATGCGAGCGGCGACGTTCTAGGGTAGCGCAGACTTCCGCCGGCCCCTCCGCCGAGGTCCGGCGGGTGGGCGAGACGACGCACCGGCCGCGGGCCGGAAAGCCCACCGCCGGTGCGACCGTACGTCAGATCTTGGCGACCTGGTTGAAGTTCAGCTCGACCGGCGTTTCCCGGCCGAAGATCGACACCAGGACCTTGAGCTTCTGCTGGTCCGCGTTGATCTCGCTGATCGTCGCCGGCAGCGAGGCGAAGGCGCCGTCGGTGACGGTGACCGAGTCGCCGACCTCGAAGTCGAGGACCCTGACCTCCGGCTTGGCCCTCTTCTCCACGGCCTCGACCGCCGGGGCCAGCCACTTCATCACCTCGTCGAGGCTCAGCGGCGCCGGCCGGTCGGCCCGGTCGGTCGCTCCGACGAAGCCGGTGACCCCCGGCGTGTTCCGGACGCAGGAGTAGGACTCGGCGGTCAGCTCCATCCGGACCAGGATGTAGCCCGGGAAGACCTTCGCCTGGACCTGGGACCGCTTGCCGTTCTTGACCTCGACCTCTTCCCGGGTCGGCACCTCGACCTGGTAGATGAAGTCCTCCATGTCGAGGGAGGTGATCCGGGTCTCGAGGTTGGTCTTGACCTTGTTCTCGTAGCCGGCGTAGGAGTGCACCACGTACCAGTCGCCGGGCGCGTAGCGCAGCTTCTGGCGCAGCTCGGCGACCGGGTCGTACTCCTCGTCCGGCGCGGGCTCGGTGGTCGGGAATTCCGGCTCGCTGGCGGCCTCGACCGACTCATCGTTGGCCGCCGTCGCCACCGTGGACTGCTCGTCCGTGGTTTCGGCGGTCTCGTCGTACTCAGGCACGCTCGCTCACTTCCGTCACTATCGGCACAGTCAGCCGGTCAGCTGGGGTTGCCGAAGACCCACAGCACGCCCTTCGCGAACGCGAAGTCGAGAAGGCCCACGATCGTCAGCATCACCGCGACGAAGGTGACCACCACGGCGGTGTAGGTCAGCAGCTCCTTGCGCGTCGGCCAGATGACCTTACGCAGCTCGGCCACGACCTCGCGGAAGAACCGCGCGATGCGGGCGAAGAGGCCCACCCGGTCGGTGTCCTTGCGGGTCTTCCGACCGTCGGCCGACTCGGCGCGGGCCCGCGCGCGGGTCGCGGTGCCGCCCCGGGAGACCGGCTCTTCCGCGTCGGTGGCGTCGTCGTCGGCCACGTCGTCGACGACCGCGTCTTCGCGCAGACGCTCGTCGCCGGCGTCCTCGCCGCGCCGCTTGCTCTCGGCCACTTCGCCCTCCGTGCGGGGTATCGGGTCGCACGCCGATGGGCGTGCGCGGCGTGTGGTCACGCCGGCCGGACCAAACCGTCCCGCGACGGGCCGCGGCCGGCGGACCAACCGGAGGGTCCCGATTTGCCTCGGAACCACCCCGCCGGTGCCACCACCACGGGCCGGACGCCGCCGTTCGGCGGCGCGACCCACGGGAACGGTCAGGCCTGAGGCGCAGGGGTGACAGGACTTGAACCTGCAGCCTGCGGTTTTGGAGACCGCTGCTCTGCCAATTGAGCTACACCCCTGTGCGGCAACTCTCGCCCCACCCGGCCACGCACGGCCGGGCAGGCGTCACTTGCCCCACGGCGGACCAGTGTACGGGTAGTCGTACGACTTTCCCAACCGGTCTGCCCCTAGCGCGTCGGAACTCCCCTCAGCGGGGCGTGCGGATGGTCGCCCGGGCCTGCGAGAGCACCTTCTCCCCCAGGCAGGTCGCCGTCACGTCGAGCCTGGTCAGACCGTCTTCGGTGACCTCCTTGACCACCGCGGCGACCTCGATCTCGGTGCCCTGGTCGTCGTCGGGGACGACCACCGGGCGGGTGAACCGGACGCCGAAGTCGACCACAGCGTTCGGCGCGCCGGCCCACGTGGTGACCGCCCGGCCGACCAGCGCCATGGTGAACATGCCGTGGGCGATCACGCCCGGCAGGCCGACCTTGGTGGCGAACCGGTCGCTCCAGTGGATCGGGTTGAAGTCGCCGGAGGCGCCCGCGTAGCGGACCAGGTCCGCCCGGGTCACCCGGAACGTCTGGGTGGGCAGTTCCATCTCAGGCCTCCCCGCGTACGACGATCTTGGACCAGACGGCGACCACCGGCTCGCCGGCGGCGGTGCTCACGTCGGTGCGGGTGGTCAGGAATCCGTGCCCGCCCCGGCTGGTGATCTCCTCGATGGTGTTCACGCAGACCAGCTCGTCACCGGCCACCACCGGCCGGGTGTACGCGAACCGCTGGTCGCCGTGCACCACCCGGCTGTAGTCCACGCCGAGGGCCGGATCCTCGATGATCTGCCGGCTGGCGGCCATGGTGACCACCACGGGAAACGTCGGCGGCGCGACCACATCGGGGTGCCCGAGCGCGCGGGCCGCCTCCGGGTCGTGGTGGGCCGGGTCGGTGGCGCCGATGGCCGTCGCGAACTCACGGATCTTTTCTCGGCCCACCTGGTAGGGGGCGGTCGGCGGATACGTCCGGCCGACGAAGGACGGGTCCAGAGACATGCCGCGAACCTACACGGAAAACACGAACGCCGATCCGTACGGGGCGGCGGCGTGCGGCCGTCGTCCGTGCGGATCGGCGTTCGGGGATGCTGCGGGACCGGGCCGGCGGAGCCGGCCGCGGGTCAGCGGGTCTCGCGGTGGATGGTGTGCTTGCCATCCCGGGGGCAGAACTTCTTCAGCTCGATGCGGTCCGGGTCGTTACGGCGGTTCTTGCGCGTGATGTAGTTGCGCTCCTTGCACTCCACACACGCCAAAGTGATCTTCGGCCGGACATCGGTCGCCTTCGCCACGGCGGAGTGCCTTCCTCGCTAACGGAACAACTACGACGCGCCAGCCTACGCGCTGGCGGCGTGGACATGCAAAGTGGGCGCCTGTGGCGCCCATTCCATCGACCGCCGGAAGCCCGACGGACGAGAGTAGCGGTGGCCGGACTTGAACCGGCGACACAGCGATTATGAGCCGCTTGCTCTGCCATCTGAGCTACACCGCCGTGGCGGGTCCAGCCGGACCCTGTGAGCCCCCTTACGGAATCGAACCGTAGACCTTCTCCTTACCATGGAGACGCTCTGCCGACTGAGCTAAGGGGGCCTACCCGATCACCCCGGAGGGCGCCGCGCAGGAGAAACAGTACACGACCCGAGCCGCCGAGGTGAAATCGGATCCCCCCATACCGGGGGTGATCCCCGTCGTCCCAGCTCAGAGCAGGGTCACCGAGCGGTCCGGGACGACCCGCAGCCGGGGCGCTTCGGCGGCGGCGTCCGGCTCCACCTGCGCGCCGAACCACGCCTCCAGCCGCTCGTACGGCAGTGGCCGGCTGAACAGGAAGCCCTGGCCGATCTCGCAGCCGATGTCCTGGAGCAGTTCGAGGGTCAGCTCGCTCTCCACCCCCTCGGCGACCACGGCGAGGCCGAACTGCTGGGACAGGGTCACCACCGCGTTGACGATCGCCAGGTCGCCCGGATCCGTCGCCATGCCCTGCACGAACGAGCGGTCCACCTTCACCTCGTGCACCGGCAGCCGGCGCAGGTACGCCAGGGACGACGAGCCCGTCCCGAAGTCGTCCACCGAGAGCCGTACGCCGAGGTCACGCAGCCGGCGCAGGGTCGGTATCGGCCGGTCGGTGCCGTCCAGCACCCCGGCCTCGCGGATCTCGAAGGTGAGCCGCTGCGGGGGCACGCCGTACTCGTCGAGCAGCTCGCGCACCTGGTCCGGGAAGTGCGGGTCGGTGAGCGTACGCGCGGAGAGGTTGACCGCGACGGCGAGCGGCTGCTCGGCGTGGGTCCAGTCCCGACTGCGCCGCAGCCCCTCCCGGAGCACCACCTCGGTGAGCCGGCCGAGCTGGCCGGTGTGCTCGGCCACCGCGACGAAGTCCTCCGGGGCGACCGTGCCGTGCGTCGGGTGCTCCCAGCGGGCCAGGCACTCGACCCCGAGCAGCCGCCGGTCCCGCAACGTCACCTTGGGCTGGAAGTAGACCTCCAGCTCACCCTCGTCCAGGGCGCGCCGCAGGTCGCCGGCGAGGCCGAGGCGGCGCAGCGACCGGGACTCCAGCGCCGGGTTGAACAGCTGCACGCTGCCGGGCACCGACTTGGCCGCCGTCGCGGCCAGGTCGACCCGTTGCAGCAGGGTCACGGCATCGCTGCCGTGATCCGGGTGTACGGCCACCCCGACGGCGGTGTCCACGTCGAGGGTCAGCGAGTCGAAGACCATCTCGTCGCGGATCTGCTCGCGCAGCTCGGCGGCGAGCTCCAGGGCCGCCTCGGCGTTCTCCAGCCGCAGGGTCACCAGGAACTCGTCACCGCCGGCCCGGCCCACCAGGGCCGAGGAGGGGGCAGAGGCGCGCAGCCGGTCGGCCACCTCGGCCAGGACCTTGTCCCCCGCGGCGTGCCCGAGCGACTCGTTGACCTGGCGCAGCCCGTTCACGTCGAAGAGCAGCACCGCGACCACCTCGCCGGGAGCCCGGATCTTCACCGCCTCGTCCAGCGCGCCGGTGATCCGCCGCCGGTTGGGCAGCTTGGTCAGCGCGTCGTGGTACGCGTCGTGGCGCAGCCGGTCGACCAGGCGGGAATTCTCCAGGGCGACCGCGGCGTGCGCGGCGACCGTCTCGAAGACCGGAATGTCGCCGGTCGTGAAATGACCGACGTCGCTCAGCCGGTTGGCCACCTCCAGCGTGCCGATCACCGCTTGGCCGGACCGGAGCGGCACCACGATGACGTCCTTGATCCCGGTGTGACGTAGCGCGGCCCGCAGGTCGTCCTCGCCACCCAGTCGCACGCCCAGCGCCACCGTCCCGCCCCGTCGACGGGCCTCCTCGCGGAGCGCCGTGGGGGTGGGCGCGACGTCCAGCAGACCGTTGTCGTCGACCCGGGCGGTAAGCATCACCTCCGGGTGACGCCCCTGCGCCGGCAACCAGAGCGTCGCGTACTCCGCCTGCATCATGCTGCGGATCCGCGCGAGCAGGACGTCGGCAAGGTTGCCGTCCTGCCCGCTTGCGGTTATCGCCCGGGTCAGCTCGTACATGTCGCCGAGGGTGCGGTGCTGGCGGAAGAACTGCGAGTAGGAGCGGTAGATCAGGACCACCGCGACGGCCAGGACCGCGATGAGCAGGAGGGACCACCAGGTGGTCTCCAAGGCGATCAGGACGACCAGCCCGATGATGACGTTGATCGCGGAGGTGGCCAGGGGCTGCGGTGCGCTGCTGACCACCTCCCATCCCGCCTGCCATCCCTGCAGCACACCGATGACGCCGCTGACGGCAGCAAGGGTCACCAGAGTGTTCGTGCTGACGGTCAGGAAGAGGGTCAGCCAGGTCCGCGGGCCGACGCCCTGTGGATCCGGCAACGCCAGCAGCACGAGGCAGGCGAGTGAGGCCGCTGCAGCTGCCTTCGCCACGTTGAACCAGATCTTGGTGGGGGTCAACCGGCGGCGCAGCTGCCCGATCAGCGCCGCTACGGAGGCGATCGCGACCACCATCAGCGGCGGCAGGTAGAAGAAGGCCAGGACGAGTGGAATCTCGGTGATGGTGAAGGCCAGCGCCTGACGCCGAATGACGAACTGGAGCACCTGGGTGCCCGCCGCCACCATGGCGAGAAGCAGCACCCCGACGATGGCAAGGTTGCCCGGCGGGGGCGGACCGAGCAGGGCCAACCCGGTGCAGCAGACGGCGGCAAGGAGGGCCAGCGGCCCGGTGACCAGCCAGGCTCGCTCATTCGAACTGCGTCGCGACGGTCGGGGGCTTGCCATCCCGCTCCTCCGGCTCGGGCTGGACGATCATCCGGCCTTGCCGGCTGACGCTCGGACTCAGGGCAACGAAACCGTGGCGACCGCCCCCACCGGCGCGCCCCAGTCGAAGTCCATCTGATGTACGCCGGAGTCCAGCCCGGCGATGCCGCCGGCGAGCATCACGAGAGCCAACAGCGCCGTCACGGCGGCGAGCCGGCCAGACCTACGACCAGACATCACTGTGCTCCTGTCGGCGAGGGTTGTCGAAGGGAATGGGATTCCATGATGGTGCCACAGCTCCGCCGGGCTGGAAAGTTGCAGGGAAACGGTCGGACCGGGAGCCGGGACGACATGGCACGTCCGGCTCGGCGGGTCCGACGTGTGGGCAGAAACTTTGCCGGTCCACCGGTGGTCGATTCTCCGAACAAGCGACCTAGCGTCAGAATTGCGCACGTAGATCCCCTACTACTCGTAGTGGACACGCAACCCTTCGCGCTTGGTCGTCCGCCAGCGTGCCCGGATCACCGACTTCCACAACCGGCGCCGCAGGCACTCCGTCTGCGACTGGCGATCACCCATCGACTAGGAACGATCAACGACCGGCGCCCTGGAGGCCCAGGCCGCATAACGGAGCCCTCCACGATTCCAGGGGATTGACAGGTCCAGCTTCACCCGTCGCCCGGGGGTCAGTTTTCACGCGTCGCCGACAGCACGAGCTGTCAACGCGCCAACCTGCGCCGCAAGGCGATTCCGGCATCTCGGCCGGTCGAGCGCGCTGTTTCAACCTGACGGTGCGGGTTTGATTCCCGTCGCCCGCTCCAACGCCCTCCAGCATCACCGTTCACTACTGGGACCCGGGTCCCCGCCCGTCCGTGACCTCGACTTCCGCCTCCCGCGACGCGACCCGGTGAACCAGCCTGTTCGCCTCGTCCTTGTCGATCCCGGTGGCCCGCAGCAGGTCGCTGGTGACGGTCCTGACCTGGGCCACGACCACCGTCCCGGAAAGGCCCACCCCTCTTCTGTACGCCGTCCCGGCCTCGCTCACCCCGAGCAGCGCGCAGTGCCGCGCCTCCCGCGGGACCCGGCGGCCGACGAACTCACGCCGATACCGGCGGACCGCCTCGGCCAACCGGCCGATCGACGAGGGCAGCTCGGCCGGCACCGGCTCCCCGTCCTCGATGACGGTCACCGACCGGCGGATCAGCGCCTTGCTGTTGAGCGCGGCGCGGTCCATGTGCTCCACCGCGTTGGCGTACGCCGCCACGACCTGCCGCCGGTGCCAGCGGGCCGGCGCGAGGGAGACCACCTCCTGCGCTCCGCTCAGCGCCTCGCGCATCTGGTCGAAGTCCTGGTTGATGCTCCGCAACCGGGTCAGGGCCTGCTCCGCCGCGGCGGCGTCGCGCTCGGTCAGCGCACGGGCCGCGGCGTCCAGCTGATCGGCGAGCACCTCCCCCGGCCGCTTGGCGGCCCGCTCGACGGCCCGCAGTGGGTTGAGCGGCAGCAGCAGCACCACCACGATCATGCCGATCGAACCGCCGACGGCCGCGTCGACAAACCGCGGATACTCCAGCTTTCCGACGGACGGAGACAGGGTCGCGATCAGCACGGCGGTACCACCGGCCTGGGCGACCAGCGTGCCCCGGCCACCCACCACCAAAGCGACGGTGATGGCCAGCGCAACGACCACGCCGAGCTGCCACGCCCCTGTCCCCAGCAGCACGATCAGGAAATCACCGATCGCGACGCCTACCGCGACCCCAATGATCAGCTCGACGGAACGCCGGAGTCGCCGGCCGATGGAGGAGACGATCGTGCCCACCGCCGCGGTCGGGGCGAAGACGGGTTGCGGGTTGTGAAGCAACCGGTGGGCCACGAACCAAGCCAGCGCCGCCGCGAGCCCCGCCTGCACCGCCAGGATCAGCCCGAGCCGCAACTGGCGCAGCCGGTCCCGGCCGGTCGACTCGGTACGGCGGCGCAGCCCTTCGAGAGCCTCCTCAACACGCTGCTTGTCGAGGCCGACCGGCAGGGGTTCCCGATGCCCGGCGGGCCTGCGGAGGCGGGAGAACATCTCCTCGCCTACCCGCCGAGGCAGAGCACAATCACCGGGGCGACGGCCCGAGAACCCCCGGCTGGGCCGAGCCTGCCTGCCCGAGCGGCTCTCGCCAGCCAGGAGTGAAGGGCAAACCCCAAGATCCAACGTGCCCGTTGCGTGCCCGACCGGCCAGTCACTGGGGGTTGACCGCGGCCAATAGCAGCCGGAGACAGCGAAGGCCTCTGATCAGCGCTTCCGCAGGTCAGAGGCCTTGCTATTCCCTGGTGGCGGGTAGAGGATTCGAACCTCTGTAGCTTTCGCGACGGATTTACAGTCCGCTCCCATTGGCCGCTCGGGCAACCCGCCAGGGCGTCGCCACCACGCGTGCGCAGCAGCGGAAGCAAGGATAGCGGTTGCCCCCGGGGCCGCCGCAAGCGGGTACCGTCAGGGGGTCGTGCCGCTGGTCAGTGGGCGACGGAAGACCTCAGACCGCCGGACAGCAGGAGCATGAGCATGGCAGCCAACCCGTCGTTCGACATCGTGAGCAAGGTCGACCGCCAGGAGGTCGACAACGCCCTCCGGCAGGCGGAGAAGGAGCTCGCGCAGCGGTTCGACTTCCGCGGTACCGGCGCCGAGATCTCCTGGTCGGGCGAGGAGGCGATCAGTCTCCAGGCGGAGACCGAGGAGCGGGTCCGCGCGGCGCTGGACGTCTTCAAGGAGAAGCTGGTCAAGCGGAACATCTCGCTCAAGTCGCTGGATGCCGGCGACCCTCGCGCCTCGGGCAAGGTCTTCAAGATCGACGCCAAGGTGATCCAGGGCATCGACACGGACAAGGCCAAGGCGATCAGCAAGAAGATCCGCGACGAGGGCCCGAAGGGCGTGCAGGCGCAGATCCAGGGCGACCAGCTCCGGGTCACCGGCAAGAAGAAGGACGACCTCCAGGCCGTCATCGCGCTGCTCAAGGGCGAGGACTTCGGCGTCGCCCTGCAGTTCACCAACTACAGGTAGGGCCGATTCACCCCGGCTGGCTAGACCACCTGCCGCGCACGGTGAGCTGGGCAAACTTCGTCGCCGCCGGTCGTTGTTGGTCACCTTTCGGCGTCCTCTGACGGCCTGGCGACGGCCTGACTGGTCCACCGCCTGGTCGGGGCATCCGCTACGGCGTCAGCGTCCGCGCTGGCTGGGGAGGCAGTCGAGACCCACCCACCCCCTCTCAGACGCCTTGCGCCGGTCGCGATGATGAGTGAGTGGCAGCGGTAGAAGCATGGTTCGAGGACGGACCTATCGACGGACGGATCATGACGGTCGAGACCACGGGCGAGAAACTGCTGCCTGACGTCGTCAAGTTGCCGCAAACAGGGATCTACGTCGGCGCAAGCGACGTCCCGGTACCCGCAGTAGAGCACCTCTACGTCCGAGTCGACGGGCCGGTCGATGAGGTGATCTACGGATACAGGGGCAGCCGGAGCGGCCTGTAAATCCGTCGCGAAAGCTACAGAGGTTCGAATCCTCTACCCGCCACCAGGGATCGGCAAGGCCCTTGACCTGCGGAAACGCCGGTTGGCGGCCTTCGTCGTCTCCTACTCGTGATGACCGCCGTTGCCCTTGGTCATCCGTCTGATCGGGCACGTATCGGGCAGGCACGGAGGCTAGGGTGGGCGACCAACACGGTGAGGCCCTTCACGCCGACTCGAAGCCACGGGTCCAGGGCTTCCCGGAGGCGAGGAGGCGTCCGTGCACGACAACGATCTGACCCACCGGTTGTCTTCCCCGGCCACCGCCGAGGGCGATCCGGCCGGCTGGTTCGAGCGGCCCTACGCCGACGCCGAGCGGGGCGAGGCGGTCGTCCCGTGGGACCTCGACCGGGCGCATTCCCTGCTCAGCGAGTGGACCGACCGGACCCGGCCGGACGGATCCGGTCGGCGCGCCGTGGTCGTCGGGTGCGGCTTCGGCCGCGACGCCGAACATCTGGCCCGCCTCGGCTTCGCCACCGTCGCCTTCGACATCTCTCCCACGGCGGTACGGGCGGCCCGCCGCCGCCACCCGGACTCCCCGGTCCGGTACGAGACCGCCGACCTGCTCGACCCGCCGCACGACTGGCTGGGCGGGTTCGATTTCGTGCTCGAGAGCATGAACGTGCAGGCACTGCCGGACGAGCTGCGGCAGCGGGCGATCCCGACGGTCGGCCGGCTGGTCGCGCCGGACGGGACGCTGCTGGTGATCGCGGCCGGCCGGCGGGACGACGAGGTCGTCGAGGGCCCGCCCTGGCCGCTGGCCCGGGCCGAGGTCGACGCCTTCGCGGCCGGCCCGCTGACCCCGGCCCGGGTCGAGGAGATCGTCGCCCCCGACGGTGGGATCCGCTGGCGCGCGGAGTTCCGCCGCGCCTGAGGTTGGCAACGCCGGGCCTGAGGTTGGCAAACGGGGCGGGCATCCGGGCCGGGCGGCGCGAGGGTCGAGCCGGCGGCCGTTTCCGGCACCTACCGCGACCGCGGCGGCCCACCGACACGCAGCAGGAGCGGGCCGGCGGGGCCGTCGACCAGGTCGCGGTTCCTAGAGGACTAGGCGCTCGATTCTCCGGTGGATCGCCAGTCTGCCCCCATCCCCCGATAGGTGCCGAGTACTGCGGCGCCCGGCCGGGGTCAAGGGTGGCCGTAGGCCATCGGCGTGCCAATGCCGCGTAGTCAAGAAATTGTGTGGGTGGTCCAGAGCTTCTATGACGGTATGGCGGGTGCGTAGGTGCCGGCGCCGGTGCGGGTGAGGAAGCCGAGGCGGGTCCATTCGGCGAGTTGGGTGAGCATGTTTCGGGGCTTGACCTGGAGTCGCTGGGCGAGTTCCTTGCCCGTCCAGCCGCGGCTGGGATCGGCGTTCATGATGGCCATGACGCGGTGTCGGCGGGTCGGGAGCTGCGGCGGGTTGGGGGTGTTGGGGTCGCGGCGGGGTCTGTGACGACGCCGGTCGATGGCTGGGGTGTGCAAGACGATGTCGATAGCAGTGATGGCGGTATCGGTGTCGGGTCGACCGTCGTCGCGGTTGAGGTAGCGGGACGTGGCGCATTTGACCTTGCGGGCGCTGTAGCGTGCCCGACGGGCGGGCAGCAGCGTGGTCAGGACGGCCCGGCCGATGGCACCGAGAAGGTCTGCGGGTCCGTCGGGGCAGATTCCGCGGGCCGCGGTCAGTTCGTCACGTGCGACTTCCAGGGCGGTGGTGAAGCTGGCCCGGTCGGGATCGGTGCCCGGGCGTGTTTCCACGGCGGTGACCATCGCTATGCGCAGCAGTTGGTAGAGCAGGAGCAGTGCCCAGAGTTCCTGCTCCAGGCCCGGTCGGTCACCGGAGCGCAGGACGCGGCCGGTCAGGAGGGTGTGCCGCAGGGCCAGGTAGGCCGACTCGATCTCCCACCGCTCGTGATACAGCGCGACCAGATCGGCAGCCGGGAAGCGGCGGTGATCTAGCAGCGTGGTGATCAGCCGGTACCGGTCGCGCACGCGGCTGCCATCGGCACCGGTCACGGTCACGTCGGCCTCGATGATCCGCACGCTCAGGCCATCCAGGCACGACAGGTAGGAGCCGTCGGGCAGGTGCTGCAGCACCGGCGGGTTGCGGGTTGACTTGCTACGGGCCAGCAGCATCGCCCCGGTCGCGGTGATCTCGGCGAGGAAGGCGTTGGCGTCGAAGGCCCGGTCCAGCAGGACCAGCATGCCTGGTGCCAGCAGCGGCAGCAGGCGTCGGGCCAGGGTGGCTTCGTCCCGGTCGCCCGCGCAGCCGAGCGTGGCGCCGATCAGGCCACGGGTGCCGGTCTCCACCAAGGTCATCAGTCGCAGCGTGGGGTATCCGGCGAAGCCCATTCGGTACCTGATCCTGCCCAACCAGAACCGGTTGCGGTCGGTGTCGGGGACTTTCCGCGAGTTGCAGCCGTCGAAGGCGACCGTGCGCAGCCCGCGGAAGCGCACGCCGGGAGTATGCGGCTGTGCCAGCGGTCCGGCCATCACCTCGAACAGGGCCTTCATCGGTGCTGGTCCCAGCCGGCGGCGCAAGTCGCGCAGAGCCTTCTCCGATGGGCACGCCACCCGCACGCCCGCCAGCCCGGCGGTCAGCTTCGTCCAGACCCGGGCATATCCCAGGTGAGGGAACAGCCCCAGCGCGAGCACGAAATACACGCCGATCCGAGACGGCAGGTCACGCAGCCGACGCTGCAACGTCCTGGTCTGCTCCAAGACGTCATCGACCACCTCGAACGGCAGGTACTGAGTCAATTCGCCCAGATGGCCTGGGGCATACGCCCCCGCAGCGACCGTGACGGTGCGGTTGATCGTGCCAGTGGCAGACTGAGTGGACAACGGGACCTCTGGTGGCGGGAAGATCGTGAAGGGTTGACCCGATCTACCAGAGGTCTCGCTGCCATTCACCCCACCACGCCGGGGCACCACGACCCGCTTGCCCCGAGCCCAGAACGCTTAACTACGCGGCATTGATCGGCGTGCCGACGCGCAGCGCCCTTGACGCCGGGCGGGTGGCGTAGAGGATCGGGCATCCGGGGGATGGGTCACGCCTTGGTCCTCGTCGTCATCGAACCGCAGGCGGTGTCCGCGAAAGCCCGGGGGCAAGCAGCTCTGCTGCGCGGCAGCCGATCGCCCTGATCTCGTTGGTGAGCAACCCCGACGGCGATCGTCCCGCCTCAGCCTCTTACGCCCTTGGTGCTCCGCCAGCGTGGCCGGCCGATGCCGGCCGGAGGTCGCCAGCAGGCCGGGGCCGGGCCGGCGCGGCCCGCTTTGCGGGCCGCCTTGATCTGATAGAGCGGAATTCGGCAACGTCACGCCGCAACGCGTGTCCTCCGTCGACTGATGCGCGACACGCGTCCGCCAACTGATCTGCGACACCTCAGCGCGCTGACCGCGGTATGAGAGTGCGCCGCGGGCGAAACGCCGCTAAAGATTCCCGTCGCCCTCTCTTCAGCCCGGTAGCGGAGAAATCACTGAGCGCGTCCCGAATGCTTTTCCCAGACCTGTGTGAGCGTCGCCGCCTTCCAAAGATGCGACGATAAGCTTTCTGATCAGCAGGGCGTCCGCATCAACCATCGCTCAGGGGCCGGTCTGACGGGCGAAACGCGGGTCGGAGGGATCGGCTGCGTCGCGGCGAGAGATTTCTCCGGGGCCGTGTCGATCCGCGGGCCGCTCGTTCGACGTGTGGGTGCGAGGGTCGAGAGGCGGCCCCGCCGGATGAGGAGAACGCGATGCCGAAGTACCTGCTGATCATGCGGGGCACCGACGAGTCGAACGCGGCCATGATGGCCAACATCGACGAGATGATGGCCACGACCCGCCAGTTCATCGAGGAGATGGTCAAGGCCGGTGTTCTCCTCGCGGCGGAAGGGCTGGACGATCCGGGCCGGGGCGTCGTGGTCGACTTCAGCGGCGAGGCCCCGGTGGTCACGGACGGGCCATACGGCGAGACCAAGGAACTGTTCGGGGGCTTCTTCCTGCTCGATGTCGCCTCGAGACAGGAGGCGGTCGAGTGGGCCAAGCGGGTCCCGGCGGCCCCCGGGTCCAAGATCGAGGTCCGGCGGGTGCCCGGGAGCCACGAGGTCCCGCAGGTCGCCGAGTGATCGTCAAGGACTGGGCCGGGCGCGAGAGCAACGGCCAGATCTGATGGGTACGGCCGATGTCGAGGCCGTCTGGCGGATCGAGTCGGCGCGGATCGTCGCCGCGCTGACCCGGTTCACCGGCGATTTCGGGCTGGCCGAGGACGCGGCCCAGGAGGCGGTGGCCGAGGCGCTGGTGTCGTGGCCGCTCGCCTCTCCGGCGAATCCGGCCGGCTGGCTGATGGCCACGGCCCGGCGGCGGGCGATCGACGCGATCCGCCGCCGGACCGCCCTCCAGGACCGATACGCCCTGCTGGCGGCCGACTTGGCGGTCGACTCGGCGGTTGACGAAGAAATCGATCCTGACAAGATCGATGACGACGTGCTGGCATCGCCGACCGTCGCGACGAGCTCGGCCGTGCCCGCACCCAGACCATCAACCGGCTGCACCGGCTGCTGCTGGAACTGTTGCCCGGCGGGGCGAAGAAGTTCCTGTCCGCGCCGCAGGCCCGCGTGCTGGTCGCGACCGTCAAGCCCAGAGACATCGTCGGCAAGACCAGACGTCGACTCGCCGTCGAACTCATCAGTGAACTCGAAGGCATCGACAGGAAAATCAAGTCTGCGGACAAGGACCTGAAGGCCCTGGTCCTCGCCCGCGGCTCGACGCTGATGGGCCTGCACGGCATCGGTCCCTCGGGCGCCGCCCGGCTGCTGGCCGACGTCGGCGACATCCGCCGCTTCGCCGACCGCGACCGGTTTGCCTCCTGGAACGGCACCGCCCCGCTGGACGCCTCCTCCGGCGCCCAGCAACGCCACCGGCTCTTTCGCGCCGGCAACCGCCGCATCAACCGGACCCTGCACATCATGGCCGTCGTCCAACTCCGCAACCGCACCGAGGGCCGCGCCTACTTCGACGCGAAGAAAGCCGCCGGGAAGACCTCCATGGAAGCCATGCGCGCCCTCAAACGCCGACTGTCCAACGTCGTCTACGCCCGCATGGTCGAAGACCAGAAACGACGGAAGGTGGCAGGCCCGGGAGGGCACTCGGGGACGACTCTGCAATCCAGCGTGACCGACCTGACCCCGGACATCGGCCCTTCGGACAAGCCACTTCCCGGACCCGCCACCAACCACCCTAAACCCCTGGTTCCAGCGGCGCCTTGACATAAAGGGATGCCATGACAGGACGTTTCGTCGCCAGCCAACCTGCCGCCCCTAGGTGCTGGATCCGTCGCACTCAGTTGGCGGAGATGTGTGGCGGATCTGTTATCGGATCACACACGCCGCAACGCGCGCTAGCTAAGGGCGACGGGGCCTGCCAGACCATAGCGTGATGGCGGCGACCCTCTGGCGAGGCACTTCGTCACGGCGTCGGCACCTCGAACTGCCGACGCCGTGACGGAATGCCGACCTGGCGGATTCACCGCCGACGACACGGACCCACCTGGCGCGGGGCGGCTTCAGTCGTCGCGTCCGGCACCGCGATCGGGTGCGCTCATGTCCCCCGTCTCGGGCGTGCCATCGGCGAGCCCGTAGCGCAGGTACACGGTGCCCCTCGGACCGGCTACCGGCGGTTCGAGGAGTGTGACGTTCGTGGGCACCGCGCCACCGTCGAACACTTTCTTCCCGACGCCGAGCACGATCGGGTGCACCCAGAGGTCGAGACGGTCGAAGAGCTTCTCGCGCAGGAGGGTCTGCACCAGGTTCAGGCTGCCGACGACCTTCACGTGCTCGTGCCGGTCACGGATCTCGCGCACCGCGCCGGCCAGATCCGGGCTGAGCTGCGTGGACCCGGCCCACGAGAGGTCGGGCCTGCCGCGGGAGGCCACGTACTTCGGGACGCTGTTGAAGAGCGTGGCGATCTCGTTGTCCTCGCCGCCCTCCTGGTACGGCCAGTAGGCAGCGAAGATGTCATACGTCCGCCGGCCGAGCAGGAGGGCGTCCGTGCCCTCGTACGCGGCACCGACCTGCGCCCCGGCGACCTCGTCCAGCAGGGGCGCCTGCCAGCCGCCGAACGGGAACCCCACCGGGTCCTCGTCGGGGCCGGCCGGGCGACTGCCCGACGAGGTCGAGGGTTGCGAACAGCTCGATGTGGATGAGGCCCATGCCTTACTCCCGATGGGTTGGTTGTCTCGGTCGGGAGGTAGACCTGTGGGCGCCGGCAGACTCATCGCTGCGACGGCACCCAGCTTCGTACTTGTCCACCGCCTCGCCCGGTGCATCGGTCACCACCCCGTCCCGCGGTCAGCGTCCTTGCGACGACCGGCAGCAGGGCTCGGCAGGTATGCCGTGCGCCTTGATCCAGGCCCGCACGTCCGATTCCTCGAACAGCACATGCCGACCGATCTTGAAGCGCGCAGCACGGTGCCCTGCTTACGCCACCAGGCCGGGACGCCGCACCGGCACTCCCCACTCACGATAGATCACAGGCCGCGTCCAAACTGGGTGGCTGCCCTGCGTCCAGCGTCACCGCAGGTCACCGGCGCGATCGGACGTTAGGGCGGCAAGCGGCGAGACGATGCCAAAGGCGGACCAGGGATAGCCTGATGCCTGGTCCTCGTCGGGGCGGATCGGCCGTCACCCTTGACGTGCAAGCCTCGCGCCAAACATGAACGCCTCCATACGTTGACTAGCATGGCGCGCCCAGTGACGAACAGGACAGATTGTCACGAACCTGCGCGGCCGTACGTGGCTCGTCACCGGAGCGGCGCGGCCGTAGGCACGGGCCCGTACCTCATGCGCCAGGCCGGGCACCGGCCCCGCACGGCTCAAGGTCCGGTGTCCCGGCGCGGCCGAGATCGCTGAGCGGAGACCGCGTTCGGGCGGGCGAGCGGCGGGACAGCAGGCATCCAGTCAGCGCGGCGGCGAGGCCGGCCAGCCCGGCCGCCGCGAAGCCGCCCGCTGGCACGGAGACGCTGATCGCCACCCCGACGATCGGGGATCCGAGCGCGAAACCCGCGCTCTGCGCCGAGGATTGCAGACCTGTCGCCTCACCCCGCACGCTGGCCGGCGCCAGCCGGCTCACCGCGTCGGCCACCGCGGAAAGAGTCGGCGCGGCGAGCAGCCCTGCACCGACGCCGGCCACGCACAACCAGGGCCAATCGTGGGCCAGCCCGGCGGGAATGGTCGCCAGTCCGAGCAGACCGAGCAGCAGCCACGTGGGCAGCGGCCGGGGGAGCACGCCGTACACCAGCCCGCCGACGATGGAGGCCACGCCGTACACTGCCACGACCACGGCGGCCCAGGACACCTGGCCGGCTTCTTCGAGGGTGGCGACGATGGCCAGGTCAGTACCGCTGAGCACCATCGTGGCGCCGAACGCCATCACCAGCACGGCGATCATGCCCGGGCCCAGCCACTCCCGGCGACGGGGGCGGCCGACCGTGTCGGCATCCGCCTCGTCCTCGGCACGCAGCGGCGGGTTGAGCAGGGCGATCCCCGCTCCACCCGCCACGATCGCGGCGCCGACGCCCCATGCCACCACGCCAGGGGAAACCTTCGCCGCGAAGAGGATCACGATCGGCGGGCCCACCACGTACGACAGCTCGCCCTGCACCGATTCCAGCGCGAACGCCGCCCGACGCTGTCCCGCCGTCGTCATCGCGGCGATTGCCTGCCTGGTCACGAGCTGGGCCGGCACCATCAGCAGACCCGCCGCGAAGGCGGCGCCCAGCAGGATCCCGTACGGCAGGATCGGCACGCTCAGCCAGAACACGACCTGCAGTACGACAGTGACCAGCAGCACGGTACGCGGGCCCCGCCAGTCGATCATACGGCCAAGCAGCGGCCCGCCGAGCGCCATCCCCGCGGTCATAGCCGCCGCGACGCCACCCGCTGCCGCATAGCTCATGTCCAGACCCAGCACGACATACATCGTCAACGCCATCACGTCAGCCGTGATCGCGGCACGGGCGAGCAGCGAAACGCCCAGCAGCGATGCCATCCCTGGCACGGCGAGTACCTGTCGGTATCCGGTCACCAGCGTGACGTTAAATCATCCGTCACATCATAAGAAGTGGTTAATTTGTTGGAGCTGGCATAATGGATGCTTATGGCCAGAGATCTTGAGACCGCGTTGCTGCGGTCGTTCGTCACCGCCGTGCGGGCGGGCAGCATCAGCCGCGCCGCGACCGCGCTCGGACATACCCAGCCCGCGCTCAGCCAGCAGTTGCGCAAGCTCGAGAGCGTTGTCGGCCGTCCGCTGCTTTACCGGTCGCCATCTGGCGTCTCGCCGACCCGGGCGGGTGAGGAGCTCCTGCCGTACGCCGAACGCATTCTCTCGCTCTCCGCACAGGCACTCACCGAAACCGGACGCGCGCTTGCCGGCCACTGCGTCGTCGGGTTGCTCGAAGACCTCGCCGCGTCCCACCTTCCGCAGGCCCTCGCCGACCTCGCCCGGCTGCACCCCGGCGCGACGCTGGAGGTGCTCAGCATTTCCAGCGCCGCGATGCGGGAGGCCTACGACGCGGGCCGCGTCCAACTCGTGCTCGACGCGGTGCCGGACGTTCCCGGGCCGCCGCGCTGGACGGTACGCCGCCCGCTGGTCTGGGCGATCGGCCAGGGTGTGGACGTGGCTGCCGATCCGCTGCCGGTGGTGCTGTTCTCGAACCCGTGCTCCTGGCGTACGTCAGTGCTGGAAACGCTGGAACGTGCCGATCGGCGCTGGCGGGCGGCGTTCGAAAGCAACAGCCTGGTCGGTGTGCTCGCCGCGGTACGGGCCGGGCTCGGCGTCGCGGCGCTCATGCCCGCGAACCTCGAACCGGTCATGGCCTGCCACGACGCGGACGCCCTGCCCACCCTGCCGGACGTCGAGCTCGGTCTCGCACGGCACCCACGGACCGAAGGTGATCCGCTGATCGATGCCGTGGAGACCGCGCTACGACGCATGATCTGAGTTTCGCGGCTGGTCAGCGCGCCGGTTTCCGTCCAACCCCAGGCGCAGGATGAAGCGGCCCGCCAGGACACCGATGAGGTCGACGCCAGTCAGCTCGGTCCATTCCTGGCCGCCTTCCGGTAAGAACTCACAGTGAGGCGGTTGGACGCCTCCTCACACGCCGTTGGCCAACTGCCATCCGGTCTGCCTTCGACCCGCCCTTGAGGGAGCGGGCTGCCGCCCGGCGCGCCACGTCAAGTGAACCTTGACAGTCGGGCGGCGGCTGGTGCGTCGGGCGGTGGCCTGCTCGGCTTGCCCGGGTCGATGGCGGGCGGGGTGGCTCAGCAATCACCCACGGACCGCTACCCGCGTACGGATCGGCAACTCTCTTCAGGAGTCCATAGGCAACCGCCGATGCTCCTTAGTCTCGCCGGCGAGATCACCCCGACACGCCGACCGTACGGGATATTGATCGAATGCACCGCGCAACTTGGCGAATCATCCGCAACGATGAGCGGATGTCCTGAGGTTGGCGGTGGTGCGTTGACGGCGCCGGTACGTCATCCCTTCGTACCGATGATGAGCCGTTCGCGGTCGAACATCGCCGACACGAGCCGCCAAGCGATCCGGTTCAAGAGCAGCAGGACTATGGCGGCGGCCAGACCGGCAGCGAGCGACACCTTGATGACGTTCAACGCGACGAGCGTCGTCACGGCGATGGACGGCAGGCTTGCCAGCGCCGCGAACTGCTGTGCGACGCGGATGTCGTTCGACCGGGTGGAGATCAGGATGGCGACCCAGATCGACCACCCGGCGAGCAGGGGCGTGAAGACGAGCTGGGCGAGCAGGTCCGGGGGACGGATGAGCGCGGATGCCACGGCCGGAGCAGCGAACAGCTCGACGCAGGCCAGGTAGAGGCCGTAGATCAGGTAGGCGACGAGGAGCGATGGCAGCAGGGCGGCCAGGGCCTTGCCCAGCAGCAGCTCCTCGCGGCGGATCGGGGTCGTGAGCACCGGCTCGAGCGTGCCCTGCTGGCGCTCACCGACCACGGAGTATGCGGCGACAAAGGACGGCACGAGGGCCGGGATGCCGAGCATGTACAGCAGGACATGCTCATGCCGCAGCGCGGTCGACGCCGCCGGGTCCAGCGTGAAGACGGCGACGAGTGGCTGGACGCAGAACAGCACCGGGACTATCGCCATGCCGACGGTGAGGTTGCGGTTGCGGCGGAAGTCGCGCAGCTCCTTGCGGACGATGGCCCGGACTCGTCTGCTGTTGATGCTCATCCTCCACGCACCGTTTCATTCTCGTCGATCAGTTCGAGGTAGACGTCCTCGAGCGAGTGGTGTGACTCGCCGATCGACAGCACGTCGGCGCCGGCCTTGACCAGAGCCCGGGTGACGGCGGGTGCGGCGAGCGCTGCATCGGAGATGACAAGGACGTAGGTGACCGGGCCGTCCTGGTGCCAGCCGTCGACGGCCGGCAGGCCACCGAAGACCCGACCCGGGTCGTCGAGGGGGACGAGGGTCCTGACCGTGAGCGTCCTGGCGAACAACTGGTCGCGCAGCTCGGCGGGCCTGCCGATTGTGCGCAACGTCGTGTTCAAGATCGCCACCCGGTCACAGAGGCGCTCGGCCTCCTCTAGGCGATGGGTCGTGAGGAAGATGGTCACCCCGCTGCGGCTGAGCGCGGCGATCAACTCGTGGACGTCCCGGGCGGCGGCCGGGTCCAGGCCCGCCGCAGGCTCGTCGAGGAACAGGATCTCCGGGTCGCTGAGCAGCGCCCTGGCCAGAGCAACTCGCTGGCGCAGCCCTTTGGACAGGGCGCCGCAGGCATCGCCGGCCCGGTCGACCAGGTTCACCGCCCGCAGCGCGCGGTCGATGCGATCGGTCGGGTCGGGCGTGTCGTACAGCTCGGCGAATCACTCGAGGTTCTCGAGCACGCTCAGCCGCAGGTACAGCCCCGGCGACTCGGGCATGACCGAGATCCGGCGACGGATGTCCACCCCGTTCTCGGGCGTCAGCGGTATCCCGGCGACCGTGGCCGAGCCGGATGTCGGTGCGATGAGCGTGCCGAGCGTCCGTACGGTCGTGGTCTTGCCCGCACCGTTCGGCCCGAGGAAACCGAAAACCTCGCCGTAGCCGATGTTGAAGGAGACGTCGCGGAATGCGATCCGGTCACCGAAACGCTTGCTCAGCCCAGACGCGGATAGTGCCGGGGCACCTGGGCTGCCGTCTGCGGCAACCAGACTGTCCACGAGGCGGTCAGCTGGCACGGGCAACGAGGCCGCACCCGGTCCTCCTGCCGAGCCCTCGTGATCCAGCCCGTTAGCGTCAGACTCGACCGGCCGCCGGGACCGGTCACCACGGCCTAACAAACCCACGTCGCTCACGATACGGGCCGAACCGCTGCCGAGACCCGACCGAGGGACGCCGCAGCCGTCCTCGCATCCGCCATTGCCGCTGATCGGGCATCTCTCCTCCGCACGACCACGCCCTCAGTAGGGGCGCCGGATGGAGACCGGTCACAACCGCCCAGCTCAACCTGCTCGGAGTGACGCTCGCACATCCGTTCCAACAGAATGCGAAAGTCGAGTGGAGGTACGCGGGCGCTGGTGGAACGGATCGTGGGGCCGCATGGCCCGGCGCGACATCTGGCTGCTGTCGGACGGTCGGCTCTGGCGGGTCCGTGGCCGCCTCGGTGGTGACGGAGGGCAGGAGGTGTCGTACGACTTCCCGATGAAGCATCTGCCCGCGCGATGGTCGACCGGATGATGAAGACCTCGGCCGGCACCTGGCGGGATCTCACGGAGGCGGTTCGCCAGGAATCCAACCGTCGCCAGACCCACTAGCACTCCAGTAGGAGATCCGTTTTGACCTGCTGTGGCGGTGTAGCCACCGCCGAGTCTCGAAGGTTGTGTGGACCCGAGATGCGGCGGTGGCTGCCACCTACAGAGTGGACGCTCAGTGATGGTCTGAGCTGTTCGGCGAGTTGATGGACACGATCGAGGCACGGTTCTCGCTAGATGCGAAAGATCGAATGGTCAGAGGCTGGCGGAAAGGGTGGGCCTGCTCGAAGTGGGCGGCCGAGATGCCGGCCGAGAGGGAAGCAAACGGCCGCGCGACGACCTGCCTCAACAGCTGGCCGCTGAAGGGGCCAGCCGGACGGCACGCATGCCTGAGCGGTGGGCTGAGGCGTGCGGCTGGGACTTGCTCAGGAAGCTGCGGCAGGCCCCATCCCCGGAACGCCCTGAGTCACGCCCCAAGGCGGGCAGTGGGTCAGGAGGCTGTGGCGGGCTTTTTGGTGGGATCGGCCGAGGTGGCGCCGTGAGTGGGGCGGCGGGTCAGGACCTGGGGGCCGGAAGCCGTGATGGCGACTGTGTGTTCGGAGTGGGCGGTGCGGGAGCCGTCGGCGGAGCGGATCGTCCAGCCGTCGTTGTCGAACTTGATTTTGTCGGTGGAGCGGCAGAACCAGGGCTCGATGGCGATGGTGAGGCCGGGGTCGAGTTTCATGCCGCGGCGGGCGCGGCCGTTGTTGGAGACGTGCGGTGCCTCGTGCATGATGCGGCCGATGCCGTGGCCGCCGAACTCGGCGTTGACGCCGTAGCCGTAGGAGTGGGCGACCTCGCCTATCGCGGCGGAGATGTCGCCGAGGCGACCGCCGGGCTGGGCGGCGGTGATGCCGGCCTCCAGTGCGACCTCGGTGGCCTCGATCAGCTTCAGGTCGGCCGGGTCGGGGGTGCCGACGATGACGGAGAGGGCGGAGTCGGCGACCCAGCCGTCGATGCCGGCCGCCATGTCGATGCTGAGCAGGTCACCGTCCCGCAAAACATAGTCGTGCGGCAGGCCGTGCAGCACCGCGTCGTTGACCGACAGGCACAGCACGTTGCGGAACGGGCCGCGGCCGAACGAAGGGGCGTAGTCCCAGTAGCAGGATTCGGCGCCGCGTTCCTTGATCCGGCGGCGGGCGTGGTGTTCGAGGTCTATCAGGTTGACGCCGACTGCGGCGACACCGCTCAGCTCGGCGAGCAGCTCGCCGACGAACTGGCCGGTCACCGCCATCCGGCCGATCTCCTCGGCGGACTTGAGCTCGATCACGACAGCCTCCTTCTCCATGCGGTATTTTTATACCACGCCAGGTCGGGGATGCTCCGGAGGGATATCCTGCTGGCATGGTTCGCCAACCACTCACCGCCGAACAGATCGCAGCGGGCCAGCGCCTCGGAGCCGCCCTCCGGGCCGCGCGGGCCGGCCGCAGCCTCGTCGAGGTGGCCCTGGCAGCCGGCATCTCCCCCGAGACGCTGCGCAAGATCGAGGCGGGCCGCCTTCCCGCACCGGCGTTCGGCACTGTGGTCTGCCTCAGCCAGGCCCTCGACGTCCCCCTCAGCGACCTGGCCGACGTCTGGCTGGCCGACATGCCCATCCACCAGGCGTCCCAGAGACCAGCCGCCCAAGTACTCCAGTAGGAGATCCGTTTCAGGGTTCCGTGAGGGCTTGCCGGGTGTAATGGCTGGTCTTGGCGGCAGCTTGATGCCTGCGTCGGAAGAGGGACCAGGCGATGATGTCGGCGGCCCGCCGTGCCGGGTCGATGATCAGGGCGTGGAAGAGCCGGCGTAGTTCGTTGACAGTGATCGCGATCAGGCCGTCCGGGCTGCTGGTGGCGACGGCTGTCGCGGCGGCGGGGAACGCGTGGGCGGCGATGACCAGGGTGGTCCAGCGGTGCCAGGCTTTCCAGCGGGGGTGCTGGTGCTGGTCGAGACCGAGGCCGGTCTTCGTGGCTTGGAACGACTCTTCGATGCTCCAACGACGCCCGGCGACGGCGACCAGGTGGTGCAACGGGACGGGTTCGGCTGACCAGCAGCGGCCAGTTCACCGGTGGTGCGGTTGCGGCGGATCAGCAGCCAGTGATGACCTGCGTGCTCGTCGGTGGCCTGCGGCAGGGTGATGAACGCCCAGTCGTAGTAGCGGTAGCCTTTCGCCCCGTTGCCGGCAGAGACTCGCTGCCATGCCTGTTTCGGCAGGCCGGCGGCGATCTGGTCGGTCCGCTGGATGCCGAGACCGGTCGGCACGCGGTGCGAGCAGGCGACCGCGAGGACGTAGCCGAGCCGGTTCCCGCGCAACGCGGCGGCCGGGTGTGGGTCACCGCCGTAGGCTTCGTCGCCGGCGACCCACCTGCAGGGCAAGCCGTCGGCGAGGGCGGTTTCGATCAGCCGTCGCGCCAACCGCGGTTTCGTGGCGAACCCGACGGTGTCGGGCACCCCGGCCTCAGCGCGGCGTGCGGGATCCTCGGTCCAGGATTTCGGCAGGTAGAGGGCGACGTCGACCAGCGTGTGCCCGAGTGGTGAGGCGTAGGACAGGTGGACCGCGAGCTGACAGTTCTCGATCTTTCCGGCGGTGCCGGAGTACTGCCGTTGCACACCGACGGCATGAATGCCCTTCTTCAGATCACCGGTCTCGTCGACCAGCAGGACACCGTCGGGATGCCCGACACGGGCCGCGACGAAATCACGCACGTCGGCACGGACCGCGGCTTCGTCCCAGATCGCCGGGCCGATCAGGGCCTTGCATGCCACCCGGGCCGTCGTCACCGGCGTGTTCCGCGATGGTCCAGCAGTTCTTCACCGGTAACGGTGCGAGGAGCCCGGCCACAAAGTCACGAACCCGGCGCCGCGGTTCCGGCCGCGAGAAGCGTGCCTCGATCGTGTCCATCAACTCGCCGAACAGCTCAGACCATCGCTGAGCGTCCACTCTGCAGACGGCAGCCACCGCCGCATCTCGGGTCCACACAACCTTCGAGACTCGACGGTGGCTCCTTGCTGTCCACGGACAAAACCACACCGCCACAGCAGGTCAGAACGGATCTCCTGCTGGAGTACTAGCCAGGTCGATCGGGCGCACCATCGACGTCTCTTTAACTGAGTACGCGAGGGCACAGTTCTCGGCCGACCAGGCATGCCCATCCGCCAGTCGGACGGACGCCGGGAATACACTGCTCTCTCATGTCATCCGAGCAGGTCACCGTCGGCCCGGTCGAACTCAGCTATACCCTCACCGAGGACGACTGGCTCGACGGCTTCGTCGCCCACCGGCGCCGCGTCCGGCGTCCCTGGCTGGTCCCGGTACTGATCGTCGCCGCGCTCGTCGGGCTCCTCCCCGGGCTCGTCTCTTCTGACGGCTCCCGGGCCATGTCGGCGGCTGACGTCGCAGCCCTCGCCATGGTGGCGCTCGTCGCCATCGGGCTCGGTTTGCTGCTGTTCCGGCTCCTTGTCGCCGCCCGCTGGATCTATCGCTGGCGGGTGCGCCTGATCATGCGCGGGAATCCCTGGCTGTCCGAGCCTATCCGAGCCACCGTGGATGACACCGGGTTACGTCTCAACAGCGCAAGCCGGAGCGAAACAGCCGCGTGGTCCCAATACCTGCGGTATGTCGAGACGGAACGGTCGTTCGTTCTGTGCGCGTCTGAGCGGCTTGGTGCGGCGGTACTGGTGCTGCCCAAGCGCGGGCTGGTGACGGGCGATCCCGCGCGGCTGCGAGCGTTGCTCGAAACCCACTGCCACGGGCGCGCTTGATTAACGGCCCAGCGTCGTTCAGGAACGCCCCGCGCACCGGCGCGGCTCCACCCGAGCGAACCGGCCCGCGAAGCCACCCGAGCACCCACCACCAATGGCATCTCAAACGGCGGCTGCCGTAATACCTGGGCCGGTCGCTGACGGGTAGCGCTCAACCGCAGACGTCTGCCCGGACGTGCACACCGCACCAGGTCGGCAAATCAAGGACTTCCAGCGGCCAGATGGCCGGGACAGTCACACCTTGCGTCGCCGCAGGGACCTTCGCCTTGAGGCAATTGCGGGTGCGCCGCCCTGGCCAGCAGGCCGGGGGTCTGAGGAAGGCGGTGGTGACGGGCGGTGTTCGGGCTGCCAGTGGGCGCTGTCTCCGCGGTTCACCAACCACCGCTGATGACCCGGTCACCGCGAGAAGATCAACAGCAGGATCACCGTCAGGATCGCGCTGATCAGGATCGAGCCGAGGCAGCCGATCCGGTTCGAGAAGAACAGGAACATCTGCGTGCTGTACCCGCCCGGGTCGCGTTGAGTCCCGCCGGCCGAGCCGCCGCGTCGAGCGGTCACCCCGATCGGGTGACCGGTCGACGCGTATCCGGGGCGCGTTCGCGGTCAGGCGGCGACCGGGTGCTCGGCGCGTACCGCCGAGGCCTCCGCGCGGGCGATGGGCCCGGCGGGCAGCGCGGCGACCGCGGCGCCCACGGCGACCGCCGTCCCGGCGAAGAGGAAGGCCCAGGGCACGCCGCCGGCGTGGTCGACGATCAGGCCGGCCACCGCGCCGCCGGCGGCGCTCGCCGCCACCGACATGGTGACCACCCAGGTGTACGCCTCGTTCAGCATGCCGGCCGGGGCGATCCGCCCGACCAGGGTGTTCTCCAGGGTCAGCGCGGGTGCGATGGTGGCGCCACCGAGCACCAGGGCGACGCCCAGCGCCGCCGGGCCCGGCATCACCGCGAACACGACGAAGCTGGCGGCCACCGCGCCGAGCAGCCAGGCGAACTGGCGGGTCATGTTGGCCGCCGGCCGGCGTACGCCGAACCAGAAGCCGCCCGCCGCGCTGCCGATGCCCCAGACGGCCAGCAGCACGCCGGCGAGGCTCTCCGGGTCGTCGGCGGTGGCGTCGCCGGCGAACGCCGGCACGATCACGCCGGCAGCGCCGAACGCGATGCCGAGGCTGGCGACGCAGAGCAGCAGCGCGGAGAAGCCGCCGACCCGCAGCGGGCCGAGACCCTTGGCGTGGTGTTCGCTCGGGTGCCGCTGCCAGCCGCGCATCACCCGGCCGAGCGCGACCGCGCCGGTGCCGACCAGGGTGACCACGGCCGCGCCGACGAGCGCGGCGGCGGCGTCGGCGGCCAGCACGAACCCGGCGACCAACAGCGGGCCGAGCACGAAAACGATCTCGAAGAGCGACGTCTCCGCGGCGAGCGCGGTGTTGCGCAGGTGGTACCGGCCGGAGGTGGGGCCGGTGAGGTCGTTCCAGGCGCCGCGGATCGCGGCGGTCAGCGGCGGGTAGGTGGCGCCGGCGACCCCGGCGGCCAGGTAGATCAGGCCCAGCTTGCCGGCCTCGGACCGGCTGGCCCCGAGCAGCCCGAGGAGCGCGAGGGGGTGGGCGACGGCGGTGGCCAGCAGCACGGGGGTGGGGCCGACCCGGTCGGCGATCCGGCCGGCGACCGGGCTGAGCGCCGCGCCGGAGAGCGCGTAGATGCCGCCGGCGACGGCGGCCAGGGAGTACCGGCCGGTCACCTGCTCGACGACGAGCAGCAGCGCCAGCGGGGTCATGCCGATCCCGAGCCGGCCGATGATGCCGAAAATCAGCAGCATCGGCGCGCCGGGGATCCGCCAGACGCCCAGGTACTGGCGCAGTGCGGCCACGGTCGACCTCCGAGAGATGTAACGGGTGGGAGACGTTTCGACCCTAACGCCGGGCGTACCGCGAGGGAAACGGTTAGTGCCCGGACACACGACTCCGCCCGCGTCCGGAGCGGACGCGGGCGGAGGTGTCGTCGTGGGTCAGCGCTGGAACTGCACCGGGCCGCTGTTGCGGGCCAACTGCTCCAGCCGGGCGACCCGCTCCTCCATCCGGGGGTGGGTGGAGAACAGTGCGGCGATGCCGCCGCCCCGCTTGAACGGGTTGTCGATCATGAGGTGGGCGGTGCTGGTCAGCTGCCCCTGGGCCGGCAGCGGACGGGCCTGGGTCCCCGCGTGGATCTTGCGGAGGGCGCTGGCCAGGGCCAGCGGGTCCCGGCTCAGCTCGGCGCCGGACTGGTCGGCCTGGAACTCCCGGCTCCGGCTGATCGCCAGCTGGATGATGGTCGCCGCGATCGGGCCGAGGATCAGGGTGAGCAGCAGCACCGCCGGGTTCGGGCCGTCCTCGTCGTCCGACGAGCCCAGCGGGATGAACCAGGCGATGTTCGCCAGGAAGGTGATGATGCCGGCCAGCCCGGCCGCCACACTGGAGATCAGGATGTCCCGGTTGTAGACGTGCGACAGCTCGTGCCCGATCACCCCGCGCAGCTCGCGGTAGTCGAGGATCTCGGTGATGCCCTGGGTCACGCAGACCGCCGCGTGCTGCGGGTTGCGCCCCGTGGCGAACGCGTTGGGCTGCGACGTCGGGCTGACGTACAGGCGGGGCATCGGCTGCCGCGCCTCGGTGGCCAGCTCACGCACCATCCGGTACAGCTCGGGGAATTCCGCCTCGCTGACCGGTTGCGCCCGCATCGAGCGCAACGCGAGCTTGTCGGAGTAGAAGTAGGTCATGCCGTTCATCAGCAACGAGGCGACGACAGCGATGACCAGGCCGCCGCTCCCGCCGAACCAGTAGCCGACCGCGAGGATCAGCGAGGTCAACAGGCCGAGCAGCGCTGCGGTCTTCAGGCGGTTGTGATGCACGATCGCTCCTTCGGTGCGCGGATCCACGCGGGAAACCGCTGACCGGTTCAACAACCCGGTACCCGTCAACCATCCTGCTCATGGCTGAAAGTTGGCTGGGGAATTCTGTGCGGCAGCTGTGCGCAAGCTGGCGGACAGCAAGCTCAGCGGGCGAGGTCCAGCACGAGCTGGGGCGCGAAACCGACCACCACGGCCACGGCGGTCGCCGCGGCCAGGACCAGCGACACCAGCCAGGCCGGGCGGGAGCCGACCACGGCGGCTCGGGCCTCGACCGGGGTGGCAGTCGGCGCCGGGGCCGCGTACAGGGTGGCGGCCAGGCGCAGGTAGTAGGCGAGGCCGACCACCGCGTTCAGCGCCACCACCACGGCGAGCCAGCCGGCGCCGCCGTCCAGCAGCGACCGGACCACCGTCACCTTGGCGAACAGCCCGGCCAGCCCGGGCGGCAGCCCGGCCAGCCCGATCAGGGCGAGCGCGAACGTGCCACCGACCCACGGGTGCCGACGGGCCGCCCCGCGCAGGTCGTCCAGGGTGCCTCCGTCGGCGTCCGCCGGGCGCAGGGCCACCACCGCCGCGAAGGCGGCCAGCTCCAACACCACGAAGAAGATCACGTACGCGACCGCCGCCGCGTACGCCCCGGCGCGGGCGTCGGCGGTGCGGCCGGCGGCCAGCGCCAGCGCGCCGAGCGGGGCGAGGATGTAGCCGGCCTGGGCCACCGAGGACCAGGCGAGCAGCCGGACGGTACGCCGCTGCCGCAGCGCCACCAGGTTGCCGACGGTCATGGTGAGCACGGCGAGCAGGGCCAGCACCGGACCGGTGACGCCGGCCGGCAGCGCCCGCTGCACCACAGCGAGCAGCGCCACCACCCCGCCCAGCTTCGACGCGGTCGACAGGTACGCGGCCACCGGCAGTGGCGCGCCGTCGTACGTGGCGGGCGCCCAGGCGTGGAACGGCACCGCCGCCACCTTGAACGCCAGCCCGAGCACCACCAGCGCCACCGCGACCGTGGTGAGCGGCACGTCCAGCAGCTCCGGTCGCTCGGTGAGGGTGACCCCGAGCCGGCCCAGGTGCAACCCGCCCGTCACCGCGTAGAGCAACGCCGCGCCCAACAGGGTCAGCGTGGTCGCCACCACGCTGACCACGAAGAAGGTCACCGCCGCCTCGGCGCTGGCCAGGCTGCCCCGGCGCAGGCCGACCAGCACGTAGAGCGGCAGGGTGAGCGTCTCCAACGCCACGATCAGGGTGATCAGGTCGCCGGCCGCGCCGAGCACCACGCCGCCGGTCATCGCACAGGCGAGCAGGAAGCAGTACTCCCCCTGCGGTGCCCGACCGGCCCGCAGCAGCGGCCCCGACAACCCCAGCACCCCGAGGGTGAGCAGCGCGAAGACCGCCGCGACCAGGGCCGCCCGGCCGTCGAGAACCCAGGAGCAGTCGGCGCCCACGCAGAAGGTGTGCCGCTCGCCGCCCGCCCCGACCACCGCCGCGCCGAGTGCGGTGAACGCCGACCCGACCGCCGCCACGGCCACCGTCGCGGCAGTCCGGGCCACCAGCAGGTCGGCCAGGAGCACGAGTACGGCGGTGCCGGCGGCCAGGTACGCCGGCAGCAGCGCCACGTTGTCCACGCTCTGCACCAGGCTCACGCCGCCACCCCGCTCCGGTCGATGCCCCGGCGCCCGCCCGTCGTCACCCGCACGCCAGCCCACCAGCCGCCGGCCTCAGGCCGAAGGCCGGCAGCGTCCCACCGGCTTGCGTCGGGCCGGCGGTCGGCGTCACAGATGGCACGCCACGGGTGTGTCCGGGGCGCGGAGACACCCATCGTGTTCCACCCGCCGCGCGGTGCCCGTGTGATGGTCACCGGAGCACCCCCACCAGGGCTTCGACCGGGCCGGACGCGTAGCCGAGCACCAGCGCGGGGGCTAGACCGACGGCCAGCGCCAGCAGGACCAGCGGCGCCCACGCGGTCAGCTCGGCTCCGGCCAGGCCGGGCGCGAGCCGCCCCACCGCCGGGCTGGGCCGTCCATGGGTGACCTGCCGCAGCAGCCGCAGGAAGTACGCGGCGGTGAGCGCCCCGCCGATCGCGGCCAGCACCGCCAGGGTCGTCCACAGCCCGCCGCCCCGCCGGACGGCGGCCACCACGGCGAACGCCTCGCCCCAGAAGCCGGCCAGGCCGGGCAGCCCCAGCGAGGCGATCGCCGCGAAGCCGAGCAGCCCGGCCAGCCGGGGCGCGGTCTCCCGCAGCCCGGACAGCTCGGCGAGCGCACCGGTGTGGGTACGGTCCTTGACCGCCCCGGCCAGGAAGAAGAGCAGGCCGGTGATCACCCCGTGGGCGATGTTGCCGATCAGCGCCGCCTGGATGCCGGTGGCGGTCAGCGTGGCCACCCCGAGCAGCACGAACCCCATGTGCCCGACGCTTGAGTACGCGATCAGCCGCTTCAGCTCGTCCTGCGCGAGGCAGACCAGCGAGCCGATCAGGATCGCGGCGACGGCCAGCACCCCGAGCACCGGGGCGGCCCATCGGGCACCCTCGGGGGCCACCCCGACCGCCACCCGGATCAGGCCGTACGTGCCCATCTTGAGCAGTACCCCGGCGAGGATGACGCTGCCGACGGTGGGCGCCTGGGTGTGCGCGTCGGGCAGCCAGGAGTGCAGCGGCCAGAGCGGGCTCTTCACCGCGAAGGCCAGCGCCAGCAGGGTGAACGCGGCGAGCTGGGTGCCCCGGGACAGGCCGGCCCCGCCGGTCAGCGCCATCAGGTCGGCGGTGCCGGCGGCGGCGACCACCACGTAGACGCCGACCAGCAGCAGCACCGAGCCGAAGAGCGTGTACAGGGCGAACTTGCGGGCCGCCCGCCGCCGGTCGTCGCCGCCCCAGCCGGCGATGATCGCGTACATCGGGAGCAGGACGACCTCGAAGAACACGAAGAAGAGCACCAGGTCGAGGGCGAGGAAGGTGCCGAGGATGCCCACCTCGACGACCAGCAGCAGCGCGACCAGCGCCCGGCCGCTGCCGCCGGCGGGCACCCGCCACAGCGTGTACCCGCAGCAGAGCAGGGTGAGCAGGGCGGTGAGCACCACCAGCGGCCAGGAGATGCCGTCCACCCCGAGGTGGAAGCGCAGGTCGAGGCCGGGCACCCAGGGCCGGTCGAGCCGGTGCCAGGGCTGCACGGCCGGACTGGGGCCGTAGCCGAACCAGCCGTGGTCGCCGCCGACCAGCGGCAGGGTGGCGAGCAGGGTCAGCGCGGCGGCGACCGTGCCGACCAGCCGGGCGGCCCGGTCGTGCGGCGTGGCGGCCACCGCGACCGCGCCGAGCGCCGGCACGGCGAGGACCGCCACCAGCAGGAACTGTCCGAGGCTCATGCCGCTCCCCCGATCAGGGCGACCGCGAGGCCGATCAGCAGCGCGCCGGCGAGCACGCCGGCCGCCGCGCGGGGCAGGGCCGCGCGGTGCAGCGCGGCCAACTCGCCGCCAAGCCCCACCGCGGCGCGGCCGCTGCCCTCGACCGCCCCGTCGACCACCAGTTCGTCCCCGGTACGCGTGGCTCGGGCGAGGGCGTTCGTCGGGCGTACCACGAGGGCGTGCTGGACGTCGTCGAGCCGGAACGCCCGGGCGAAGACCGGCCGCAGCGGACCCAGGAAGCGGGCCGGGTCGGCGGCCGGGTCCCGTCGCCAGCCGGCCCAGGCGACGCCCGCCCCGACCAGCACCAGGGCCAACGGCAGCAGCGCCGGCGGGCCGAGGTGCGTCAGCGAGTAGCCGAAGTCGGTCAGCTCCGTCTCGGTGGCCGGCGCGAACATCCGGTCGAGGAACGGCCCCCAGAACCCGGCCAGGCCGAGCAGCGCGGCCGGGACCGCGAGCAGCAGCACCGGCCAGCGCATCAACGCCGGCGGGTCGTGCGGGTGCGCCAGCGGGATCCGGGTGGCGCCGAAGAAGGTGCGCAGCAGCAGGCGGGTGGCGTACCAGGCGGTGACGGCGACGCCGAGCAGCCCGGCCAGCCAGACCAGCCAGCCGACCCACTGCGGCGTCGGGCCGGCACCGTCCAGCGCGGCGGCCTCGGCGGCGGCGAGCACGCCGTCCTTGCTCCAGAAGCCCGACAGCGGTGGCACCCCGGCGAGCGCGCCCAGACCGACCACCGTGCACCAGAAGGTCACCGGCATGGCGGTACGCAGCCCGCCCATCCGGGACATCAGCGTGGTGCCCACGGCGTGGATCACCGCGCCCGCGGCGAGGAACAGCAGCGCCTTGAACGCGGCGTGGCTGAGCAGGTGGAACAGCGCCGCCGTGGGCGCGCCGACGGCGAGGGCACCGGTCATGTAGCCGATCTGGGAGACCGTCGACCAGGCCAGCACCCGCTTGATGTCGTCCTGCGCGGTGGCCGCGAACGCGCCCAGCAGCAGGGTGATCGCGGCCATCACCCCGAGCACGGCGAGCGCGACCGGGGCCCGCTCGAAGAGCGGGAAGAGCCGGGCCACCGCGTACACGCCGGCGGCGACCATGGTGGCGGCGTGGATCAGCGCGGAGATCGGGGTGGGGCCGGCCATCGCGTCGGGCAGCCAGGTGTGCAGGGGGAACTGGGCGCTCTTGCCGGCCACCCCGGCGAGCAGCAGCAGGCAGGCGGCGGTGAGCGTACCCGTGGAGTAGGGGTGGGCGAGCACGTCGGCGATCTTGAAGCTGCCGGCGGAGACGCCGAGCAGCGCGATGCCGAGCAGGAAGCCGACGTCGCCGACCCGGGTCACCAGGAACGCCTTCACCGCCGCGGCGGGCGCCTCGGGCAGCCGGCGGTCGTGGGCGATGAGCAGGTACGAGCAGATGCCCATCACCTCCCACCCGACCAGCAGCATGATCAGGTCGCCGCTGATCACCACCACCAGCATGGCCGCGGTGAAGAGGCTGATCTGCGCCGCGTACGGCGGGTAGCGGTGATCGACCTCGATGTCGTCGTGCGGGCCGCGCTTCAGGTAGCCGATCGAGTAGACCTGCACGGCCAGGGCCACCGCGGCCACCGCCGTGGCGACCAGCACGGCCACCCCGTCCAGCCGGTAGCCGAGAGTCACCCGCAGCCCGCCCAGGTCGACCCAGGTGGTCGAACCCTCGGCCAGGTGGTGGACCCGGATCAGCAGCGCGAGCGCCATCAGCAGCGCGCCGGCCGCGCCCGCCACGCCGAGCCCGATCGCCACCTTCCGGGCCCGGTCCTCGCCGGTCGCCGCGCCCTTCGGCGAGGGCGGCAGCAGCAGTCCGACCAGGCCGGCGACCAGGGGCAGGCCGGGCAGCAGCGGTACGGCCGGCAGCAGCCGCCCGATCTCGTCGGTCACCGCTCCACCTCCGGCCGGTCCGTGCCCCCGGCGGCACTCCCGCCCGACCTCGACTCCCCGGCGGCGTTCCCGCCCGACGTCGACTCCCCGGCGGCCCGCGCTGCCAGCGGCGCACCGACCGGCACGAGCGCCGAGGGCTCGGTCAGCGGCACCTCGTCGACGGCGACGCTCGCCCGCAGCCGGTAGAGCTGGAGCACGATGGCCAGGCCCACGCCGATCTCGGCGGCGGCGAGCACGATCACGAAGAGCGCGAAGACCTGCCCGGCGTGCGGCAGCTGCGCCCGGACCGTGGTGTCCGCGGTGACCAGGATCAGGTTGACCGCGTTGAGCATCAGCTCGACGGCCATCAGCACCAGCACGGCGTTGCGGCGGCGCAGCACGCCGAACACGCCCAGGCCGAACAGCAGCGCGGCGGTGACGTACGGGACGACCGGCCTCACGCGCGACCTCCCTCGTCGGCGGTGGACCCGGCGGTCGTCGACCCGACGACCGGTCGGATCCCGCCCGCGTGGGCGTCAGCGATCCGAACCTCGCCAGGCCGGTCCGCACCGGCGCGAACCTCGCCGGGCCGGGGCCCGCCGCCGCGTCCGGTCGAAGCGGGCCGGGAAGCACCACCCGCCGCCGGACCGGCGACCGGACGCCCGCGCCGCAGCGGGTTCGCCGCCGCACCCGGGCCGGACCGGCCGATGTCCGGGCGGGAGAGCACGATCGCGCCGACCAGGGCGGCCAGCAGCAGCACCGACAGCACCTCGAACGGCAGCACCCAGGAGCGGAAGACCTGCTCGCCGAGGCGGTCGGCGGTGCCCGCGGCGGGCAGTTCCACCCGCGACCAGCGGAACGCGTCAACCAGCAGCACGGCCAGGCCCAGCCCGCTGCCGCCGCCGATCAGCGCGGCCGGCCAGCCCGGCCGGTCCAGGTCGTCGGAAGCGCCGATCGGGGCCCGGGTCAGCATCACCGCGAAGAGCAGCAGCACCACCACCGCGCCGACGTAGATCAGCACCTGCACCCAGGCCACCAGCTCGGCGGTGAGCACCAGATAGTCACCGGCCAGCGCGCCCAGGCAGACCACCAGGTAGAGGCCGGCCCGGACCAGGTGTTTCGTGCTCACCACGAGCACGCCTGCGCCGACCGCGACCGCGCCGAGGGCGAGCAGCAGCAGGTCCGCACCCGTCATGGGGTCGTGCCTCCGGTGGCGGGGCCGGGCTCGGGGCGTACGGCGGAAGGGCGGGCCGGAGCCGCGGCCTTGCGCGCGGCGGTGGTCTCCTCCTTGGACGGGTCGCCGTGCGGGTCGTGCGCGGGCGGCGGCGGGACGGTGGCCATCCACTCGCCGAGGTGGTCCTTGTCGTGCAGCAGGTCCTTGATGTCGTACTCGGCGTACTCGAACTCCGGGGTCCAGTAGAGCGCGTCGAAGGGGCACACCTCGACGCAGATGCCGCAGTACATGCAGAGCGAGAAGTCGATGTCGAACTTGTCGAGCACGTTGCGCTGCCGGGGGCGGGCGGCGCCGGGCACCGCCACCTCCTCCTTGTGCGAGTCGATGTAGATGCACCAGTCCGGGCACTCCCGGGCGCAGAGCATGCAGACCGTGCAGTTCTCCTCCAGCAGGGCGATCACGCCCCGGGACCGGGGTGGCAGCTCGGGGGCCACGTCCGGGTACTGCTGGGTGGTCGAGCGGCGGGTCATCGTCTTCAACGTGACCGCCAGCCCCTTCACCAGCCCTTCACCGGGCACACCGCTGCGGTCGCTCATGCCGCCCATCCTGCCCTGTGCCCCCGGCGCGCGCGACCACCACCCGGCGGATCGGGCCGGGTGGATCAGACTCCGCTGTGCGGCAGCGGCGGCAGCATCTCGACGCCGAGCTGCTGGAGGAGCTGGAACAGCTCGTTGACGCTCCACACGTCGACGATCCGGCCGGTCTCGTCGAAGCGCAGGAACGTCGCCCCCGAGTAGCTGACCACCTGGCCGGTCGGCGGGACCGGGCCGAACTGGCCGGCCTGGGTGCCGGCGGCCCGCCAGTGCACGGCCACCCGGTCCCCGGCCGCCACCAACTCGACGATCTTGTAGCGCAGATCCGGGAAGGACGCCCGGCGGTCCCGGTGCCAGGCCAGCGTCGCCGCCGGCCCCGTCCCGCCCAGCCCCGGGCAGTCCTCGGCGACCAGCTCGTACGCCGTCTCCTCGCGGCCGGCGTTCCACACGTCGGCGATGAAGCGTCGGGCCGCCGCCTCCAGATCGGTCACCGCGGCAGCCTAGCCCCCCGCTCATCGCGCCAGGGCTGCCCCGGCCGACCGGAGCGACCATGATGGGACCGGGACGACATCCTCAGGAGGCGGCGTGGGCACGGACAGCGACAAGGTCCTGGAACGGACCGGCGGGAAGTACGTCGAGCCGGGCGGCGAGTTCACCCGGGACCAGCGCTACATCGCCACCCGGATCACCGCCGACGGGCGGGCCGGCTGGCCGGTGGAGCCCGGCCGGTACCGGCTGGCGGTCAGCCGGGCCTGCCCGTGGGCGAGCCGGCTGATCATCGTCCGCCGGCTGCTCGGGCTGGAGGACGCCATCTCGATGGCGGTCGCCGGGCCGACGCACGACAAGCGGAGCTGGACCTTCGACCTGGACCCGGGCGGACGGGACCCGGTGCTCGGCATCGAACGGCTGGCCGAGGCGTACTTCACGCGGTTCCCGGGGTACGAGCGGGGCATCACCGTGCCGGCGATGGTGGACGTGCCGACCGGGCAGGTGGTCACCAACGACTACGCGCGGATGAGCCTGGACCTGTCGACCGAGTGGACCGGGTACCACCGCGAGGGGGCGCCGGAGCTCTACCCGGACCGGCTGCGCGGCGAGATCGACGAGGTCAACGCCGTGGTCTTCGCCGACGTGAACAACGGCGTCTACCGGTGCGGCTTCGCCGGCAGCCAGGAGGCGTACGAGAAGGCGTACCACCGGCTCTTCGACCGGCTGGACCGGCTGACCGAGCGGCTGGCCGGGCAGCGGTACCTGGTCGGGGACACCATCACCGAGGCGGACGTGCGGCTCTTCACCACGCTGGTCCGCTTCGACCCGGTCTACCACGGCCACTTCAAGTGCAACCGGCAGAAGCTGACCGAGATGCCGGTGCTGTGGGCGTACGCCCGGGACCTGTTCCAGACCCCCGGCTTCGGCGACACCGTCGACTTCGACCACATCAAGCGGCACTACTACGAGGTCCACCGCGACATCAACCCGACCGGCGTCGTCCCGCTCGGCCCCGACCTGTCCAACTGGCTCACCCCGCACGGCCGGGAGCAGCTCGGCGGGCGTCCCTTCGGCGACGGCACCCCGCCCCCGCCGCCCCCGCCGGCCGAACGCGTCGACCCCGCCCACACCCCGCTGCGCTGAGCGCGCTCACGGCCAGCAGGTGTCAAGAAGGGGCCTTGCTCTACCGGAGGCGTTAACCGGGGGGCCCTTCCTTACACCGCCAGGCGGACGGCGGCCGTCAGGACGAGCTGGGCGAGGGAGAGCGGCACGAGGACCAGCCAGCAGAGGCGTTGGAGCTGGTCCTCGCGGAGGCGGGGGTACGACACCCGGAGCCAGATGATCACGAAGGCGACGGCGAAGACCTTCAGCAGGGTCCACAGCCAGCCGAGCTGGGCGTCGGCGAACGGGCCCTGCCAGCCGCCGAGGAAGAGCACGGTGGTCAGCGCGGCGATCACCACGATGCCGACGTACTCGGCGAGCAGGAAGAAGGCGAAACGCAGGCCGGTGTACTCGGTCATGTAGCCGAAGACCAGCTCCGAGTCGGCGATGGGCATGTCGAACGGGGGCCGCCGGATCTCCGCCAGCCCGGCCACGAAGAAGACCACCATCGCGGGCGCCTGCCACAGCAGCCACCACGGCCGCCACGCCTCGACGATGCCGGAGAGGCTGAGCGTGCCCGCCGCCATCGCCACCGACGCCGCGGCCAGCACCAGCGGCAGCTCGTAGCCGAGCAGCTGCGCCGCGCCGCGCAGCCCGCCGAGCAGGCTGTACTTGTTGGCCGAGGCCCAGGCCGACATCAGCACCGCCACCACGCCGATGCCGACCACCGCGAGGACGAAGAAGAGGCCGATGTCCAGCGGCTGCCCGACCAGGTCACCCGGGCCGAGCGGGATCACCAGCAGGGCGAGCAGGTACGGCACCAGCGCCACCGCCGGGGCCAGCCGGAAGACCGCCCGGTCCGCGTCGCGCGGCGTGACGTCCTCCTTCTGCACGAACTTGATCCCGTCGGCGATCAGCTGCGCCCAGCCGTGGAAGCCGCCCGCGTACATCGGGCCGAGCCGGCCCTGCATGTGCGCCATCACCTTGTGCTCGACCTGCCCGACGACCAGCGGCAGGGTGAGGAACGCGACCAGCACGCCCGCCACCCGGAGGACCAGCTCCAACCAGGTGGGCATCAGGGCTTCCCTTCCTCGGGCCCGACGCCGCTCCCGGGCTCCGGTGCCGGCGGCCCGGCCGGGCGCTCCCCGGGCCGGGCGGGCTCGGGACGGTCGCCGGGGGCGGGTCGCGCGGGACGTTCCCGGGCCGGGCGGGCGGGCGTACCCCCGCGCGGGCCCTCGCCGACGCCGGCCGCGCCGGCGGGGGTCGGCGTGGTGCCCCACTCCCCCGGCGCCGGTACGCCCGGCGGGCGGATCGGCCGCCGGCCGCCGCCGGCCGCCGACTCGCCCGGCTCCTTCGCGCCCGGCCACGGCTTGGCCACCCGGGAGGCGAGGACGAACTCCTTGCGCAGCGGGTGCCCCTCGAACTCCGGCGGCAGCAGCAGCGGCTTCAGCTCGCCGTGCCCGTCGAACGAGATGCCGAACATCTCGAACGTCTCCCGCTCGTGCCAGCGCGCGCCCGGATACAGGTCGACCACCGACGCCACGGACGACGCCGCCCGGGGCACCCGGGTGCGCAGCAGCAGCCCGTGCCGCGCGCCGGTCGACCAGAGGTGGATCACCACGTCGAAGCCGTCGGCCAGCTCGTCGACCGCCGACAGCCAGTCGAAGAAGTCGCAGGCCAACTCGGCGTCGTCGCGCGCCGCGCGGACCGCGTCCCGCCAGCTCGCCGGGGGTACGTCGACGGTGGCGCGGGAGTGGGACTGACCGCCGGAGACCGACGCGGTGGCCTCGACGGGCGCGAGCAGCGCGACCAGCCGCTGGCCGACCTCTTCCGGAGTCATGCCGCTGATCCTATGGCCGGCGGCCCGCACCCGTGTCGGGCCGCCCGCGCTGCCGGGCCGGCCAACTGGCCGCTTTCGCCGCCGGGCAGCCACCCGGCGGGGAAAGATGAACACCGTGCGCGCTGTGACTGTGACTCCCGGTGTCCCCAATTCCCTGCGGCTGACCGAGGAGTGGCCCGAGCCGGCCCCCGAGGAGGGCGCGATCCTGGTCGAGGCGCTGGCGGTCGGCATCTGCGGAACCGACCACGAGATCATCGCGGGTAGCTTCGGCGAGGCGCCACCCGGCCAGGAACGGCTCGTGCTCGGCCACGAGTCGCTGGGCCGGGTGATCGAGGACCCCACCGGCACCCTCCAGCCCGGCGACCTGGTGGCCGGCGTCGTCCGGCACCCCGACCCCGTGCCCTGCCTGAACTGCGCGGTCGACGAGTGGGACATGTGCCGCAACGGGCAGTACACCGAGCACGGCATCAAGGCGCTACCCGGCTTCGCCCGGGACCGGTGGCGGATCCAGCCGAAGTTCGCCGTCGGGCTGGACCCGGCGCTGGCGCGGGTAGGCATGCTGCTGGAGCCGACCAGCGTGGTGGCGAAGGCGTGGGAGCACATCGAGCGGATCGGACAACGGGCCGAGTGGAAGCCGCAGAGCGTCCTGGTCACCGGGGCCGGCCCGGTCGGGCTGCTGGCCGCGCTGCTGGCCAGCCAGCGCGGGCTCAGCGTGCACGTGCTGGACCGGGCCACCAGCGGACCGAAACCGGAACTGGTCGCCGCCCTCGGCGCGACCTACCACGCGGTGCCGGTGAGCCAGCTCGACTTCGAGCCGGACATCGTGATCGAGGCCACCGGCGCGCCCGCCGTCGTCCTGGACGCGATGTGCAAGGCCGCGCCGACCGGCATCGTCTGCCTGACCGGCGTGTCCAGCGGCGGCCGGACCATCGACTTCGACGCCGGCGCGCTCAACCGGGCCCTGGTGCTGGAGAACAACGTGGTCTTCGGCTCGGTCAACGCCAACCGGCGGCACTGGGACCTGGCCGCGGAGGCGCTCGCCCGGGCCGACCAGAGCTGGCTGAATTCGTTGATCACCCGCCGGGTGCCGGTCGGGGGGTACGCCGAGGCGTACACCCCCGGACCGGACGACATCAAGGTGGTGCTGGACTTAACCGCCTGAGCCCCGGCGGGTCGCGGGTCAGATGCCGGGCAGCCGGCCGTTGCGGAACAGGTCCACGAAGAGCTGGTGGTCGTGGCGGGCCTGGACGCCGTACGCATGCGCGAAGTCGACCAGGTGCCGGGCGAAACCCGCCGCGTCGGCGTCGACGGCGGCGACGATCGCCTTCTCCGTGGAGTAGTCGACCAGGTCGTGGCTGGACTCGTCGTCGGCGACCGAGTGCATCCGGGCCACCGCCCGCCCCAGGTCGGTGAGCACCCCGGTCAGCTCCTCCGGCTCGTTGACGTCCGCCCAGTCCAGGTCCGCCGCGTACGGGGAGACCTCGGCGACGAGCTGGCCGGCCCCGTCCAGCTCGGTGAAGCCCACCCACGGGTCGGCGTACGCCTGGAGCGCCCGCTGCGACTCGGCGGTCCGGTGGCCCTGGTGCCGGAAGTAGCCGCGGACCCGCTCGTCGTCGATGTACCGCGCCACCGCCGGCACCTGGGCCTGCTTCATGTAGATGACCACGTCGTTCTCCAGCGCCTGGGTGTGCCCCTCCAGCAGCAGGTTGTACGACGGCAGCCCGGCCGACCCGATCCCCACGCCCTTGCGCAGCACCACGTCCTTGATGCTCGCCGCGACCGGACGCAGCCGGATCGCGGATTCCGGCCGGGTGTCCAGGTAGTCGTGGAAGGCGGCGCAGACCTTCTCCCTGGTCTCCCCGTCGACCTCGAACACGCCGTCGCCGAGGGAGAACCGGCGGTCGTAGTTGTCGATGGTGGTCTGCGTGGCGAGCAGGTCGACCCGGGTGTTGAGTCGGGCCTCCTGGAGCACCCGGTGCAGCACGCCGTCGGCGTTGTCCAGGGTGATCGAGCCGATCGCGTCGTCCCCGCCGGCCGCGATGGCCCGCAGTTCGGTGAGGTAGGACCGGGCGAAGCCGGTGACCAGCTCGCCGATCACCTGGTCGGAGAGGGCCTTCGCGTAGCCGAGCAGCGCCACGCTGGCCGCGAACCGCCTCAGGTCCCAGGAGAACGGCCCGACGTACGCCTCGTCGAAGTCGTTGACGTTGAACACCAGCTGCCCGGAGGCGTTCATGTACGTGCCGAAGTTCTCGGCGTGCAGGTCGCCGTGGATCCAGACCCGACTGGTCCGCTCGTCGAGGAACCGGTCGTCGGCGAAGTCGCCGCGCTGGTCGGCGTAGAACAGGGAGGCGCTGCCCCGGTAGAAGGCGAACGGGGACGCCGCCATCTTGCGGAACTTGCGGCGGAAGGCCGCCGGGTCGAGCGCCATCGACGCGCCGAACTCCTCGGTCAGCACGTCGACGATGAAGGCGGAGCGCTTCTCCGCGGACTGGGTCATGGCCGCAGGCTAATCCCCGCCGGCCACCGCCGGCCTCAGCCGGCCGGGGGACGTACCGGTGGCGCGGTGAGGGATGCCACCGGGCGCGGCGCGGGCTCCGCGGGGTTGGCGTCGACCGGCGGGGCGAGCCGGTCCGGGCGGCTGACGCCACCGATGCCGGACTGCTCGGCGGCGATCTTCTCCTGGAGGCGGAGGATGCCGTGCAGCAGCGCCTCCGGCCGGGGCGGGCAGCCGGGCACGTAGACGTCGACGGGGATGAGCTGGTCGACGCCCTTGGTCACCGAGTAGGAGTCCCAGTACGGGCCGCCGCAGTTGGAGCAGGCGCCGAACGAGATGACGTACTTCGGCTCCGGCATCTGATCGTAGAGGCGCTTGATCGCCGGGGCCATCTTGTCGGTGACCGTGCCGGAGACCACCATCAGGTCGGCCTGCCGGGGCCCGTGCGCGAACGGGATCACCCCGAGCCGGATGAAGTCGTGCCGGCCCATGCTGGTGGCGATGAACTCGATCGCGCAGCAGGCCAGCCCGAAGTTGAACACCCAGAGCGAGTAGCGCCGCCCCCAGTTCAGCACGAACCGGATCGGCTCGCCGAGCACCGCCGGTAGCTGCACCTCGGGCCTCCCTCGCGTGTCCCCGATCTGACAGTCAACCACAGCGCTTCGGCGACAACCGGCGCAACCGTCGGCAGCATCGACACGTGTGACGAGCGTCGACCGCGCCGGCGGCGACGGCACGGGGAGGACCCAGATGATGGTGACGGGGGAACCGAGGCTCGACGAGCCTCCACCCGAAGGGGCCGCGGGGCGGCGCGACCGCCGGGAGCGGACCGACGGGGTCGACTTCGACGAGCTGTACCACGCGCACTTCCGGTCGCTGACGCTCCAGCTCGCCGCCTACTGCGGCGACCTGTCGCAGGCGCAGGACCTGGTCCAGGAGGCGTTCTGCCGGGCGTTCGCCCGCTGGTCGCGGGTGTCCCGGTACGACGACCCGGTGGCCTGGGTACGCCGGGTCGCCTGGAACCTGGCGACCAGCCGGTGGCGCCGGCTGCGCACCGCCCAGACGTGGCTGTCACGGCAGCGCGAGGAGCACGTGCCGGGCCCCGGCCCCGACCGGGTGGCGCTGTCCGCCGCCCTGGCGCTGCTGCCGGCCCCGCAACGGCGGGCCGTGGTGCTGCACTACCTGGCGGATCTCTCCGTCAACCAGATCGCGCAGCAGGAGGACGTGCCGGAGGGCACGGTCAAGTCCTGGCTGCACCGGGGCCGCGCGGCGCTGGCGGCCCAGCTGGCCACGAACGAGGTGAACGACCATGACTGACTTCGACGAGATGCTGGTCAGCGGGGAGTTCGCGGCGTACCGCGAGGCCCTCGCCCCGGCCGTGCACCCGGCCGGTCCGGGGGCGGTCCGGCAGACGGTCCGGCGGCGGCGCCGGCGCACCGCGGTGGTCACCGCGGCGGCCGTGCTGCTCGCCGTGGCGATCCCGGTCGGCGCGAACGCGGCCCTGGACCGACGGTCCGGTCCGCGGCCCGGGCCGGCCCAGACCGGCGAGCCCACCCCGTCGCCGGCGACCCCGGCACCGAGCCCGTCCACCGCGTCGCCCACGCCGAGCACCGCCAGCCCCACCCCGGCGGCGCCGGACGGCCGGATCAGCCGGGCCCAGCTCCTCGCCACCGGCGTCGACCTGGCCGTCTGGCCCGGGGAGATGCCGCCCAGGACATGCACCAGCAAGGACGTCCGGCTCCGGACCGGCCCGCTCAGCGAGTCGCTGCCGGCGGTGCTGGGCGACCTCGCCTACGGCGACCTGGACGACGACGGCGCGACCGAGACGGTCGCCCTGGTGGGCTGCCGCTACGGCGAGGCCTCGGCGAAACAACTGGTGGCGTTCGACCGGGACGGAGCCGGGCGGATCGTCACGATGGGCCGAGTGGCCGGCACCCGCGAGGGGATGGAGGACATCACCGCGTTCTCCGTCGAGTCCGACGGGCAGATCCGGGTGCACGTGGCCGACATCCAACCCTGCTGCAGCACGCCGTCATGGGCACCGCAGCGGCAGTGGCGGACGTACGCCTGGATCGGTGACCGGTTCGACCAGACCGCAGGGCCGACGAAGTTCGGGGTCGACCCCCGGCTGACCGACCTCACCCTGACGGCCGGTGACCTGGCCGTCGGGCCGCCGGACGCGACGGGCAAGCGGACCGGCTCGGTGACCGTCACCGTGGTGAACAAGGGACCCGTGGACGTGCCCCTGCTCGGCTTCTCCGACTTCTACAGCGTCGGCGAGCCCGCCGGCGGGGACCTGGCCCGGTGCCGGGCGGTGCGGTCGGAGGGGTCGGACGCCTGCGTCCTGGACGGCCTGCCGGCCGGGAAACGGAAGACGTACACCTTCACCTTCCGGTACGACCCGCCGGACATCGGCGGTCCGCCGACCCTGCGGGTCATCCACTACGACTCCCAGGAGCGGTACTGGAGCGACCTGAAGTGGAAGGACAACCAGGTCGAGCTGAAGACGGTCGGCTAGGCGCGCGGCGACCCGGCGCCCCCGGGTCGCCGCGTCACATTGGCGACAGGCCATGCCCGCAACCGACCGTCCGAGAGGGACGTGTCACCACCATCGGGCGGACGGAAGCGCCGCCGCCCACCAACGGGGATCCACGGGAGGACCAGCATGACCACACGTACGGCACGGATCGCCACCTCGCTGCTCGGCGGGGCCGTCGCCCTGCTCACCCTGACCGCGCCGGCCGCCGCCGCGCCGACCGGAACGACCGGCGGCACCGACATCACCGCCCAGCGGCTCGTCCTCGAGCCGACCGATCGGGGGTACGTCGGGACGCTCACCGCCACGGTGACCAACCGGAGGTCGACCGCGACGTCGGTCAACCTGGTCATCACCGAGCCGGCCGCGGCCTCGTTCAGCACGATCGAACCCGGAGGTGCCTGCCTCTACGACCGGCTCGTGGAGAACCGGCTGGTCATCGGCTGCATGGGCGACCGGATCGAGGCCGGGCAGAGCGTCACCTTCCGGCTCGGCTTCCACGTCTGGACCACCGCCCGCGACTACCCGATGGTCGCCGACGGCGGGCGGATCGAGGTGGTCCCGGACGGCGCCACCCGGGCCGCCGACAGCACCGGCTTCACCACGCTGTTCCGCTCCACCACCGGGAGCCTGAAGAAGCCCCGGCCGTACGTGCAGGCCACCGAGACCGACCTGAGCATCCGGGGCGGCGCGGTGGTGCTGACCCGACAGGCGGACGACAGCCTGCTCGGCCGGATGCCGGTTTCCGTGCGCTACGGCAACGACGCCCCGACCTTCCTGCTCAACGTCGACGCCGCCCTGCCGGCGGGGGTGGAGGTCCACCACATCGAGCCGCAGGACATGCCGAGTTTCCCCAACTGGTTCAGCGTGCCGGGCGGCCGGTTCATGCCCGGCGAGGAGCGGACCTTCGACGTCTTCCTCAGCGCGCCCGCCGGCACGCCGGCCGGTGAGCTGGGCAGCGGCACGTTCACCGTGGCCGGCAGCTACTTCTGGGGGGCCGACCCGCAGGACGTGGACCCGGCGGACAACAGCACCTCGTTCGCGGTGACCGCGGTCGACGCGAGCTGACCGGCGGCGACGGACCCGGCGCACCCGCGCCGGGTCCGTTTCGTCCCACGGGGCCGCCAACTGTCGGCGGCCGTCGATATCGTGCGGACCGATGCCCGCCGGTGACGGCGGGCCGTCATACGGGGAGGAACGACCATGTCCATCACTCTGTCCACCGGCCGGCGGGTCGCCGCCGGCCTGCTCGGCACCGCGCTGGCGCTGCTCGGCACCGGAGCGCCGGCCACCGCCGCGCCCGCCGAGGCCACCGGTCCGCTGTCCATCACCGCGCAGCGGTTGGTGCTCGACCCCACCGACCAGGGGTACGTCGGCACCCTCACCGCCGTCGTCACCAACGATGGAACGGTGGCCGACTACCCGACCCTGACCTTCACCGAGCCGGCCGGGGCCTCGCACACGACGATCACGCCGGGCGGTCCCTGCTTCTTCCTTGGCCTGGCGGCGAACCGGATGCGTATCCAGTGTCTGGGCGAGCAGATCCAGCCCGGCGACAGCCAGACGTACTCGCTGGGGTTCCACGTCTGGACCACCCCGCGCGACTACGCCATGACGGTCGCCGGCACCGAGATCGCGGTAGAGCCGAACGGGAAGCCGGAGTTGGCCGAGACCGCCGCCTTCACCACCCTGTTCCGGTCCACGAAGGGCAGCCTGAAGAAGCCTCGGCCCTACGTCCAGGCCGTCGACAGCGACCTCCGGATGACCGCCGGAAACGTCACCCTCGACCGGCTGCCCGACGGCAGCCTCAGCGGCCGGATGCCGGTCACCGTCCGGTACGGCAACGACGCCCCGTCGTTCGACCTCCCGGTGACCGCCAGCCTGCCGGCCGGGGTGGCCGTTGACCACATCGAGCCGCAGGACATGCCCAGCTGGAGCGATGGATTCAGCGTGCCCGGGGGCCGGTTCATGCCGGGCGAGGAGCGGACCTTCGACGTCATCCTCACCGCACCCGCCGGCACGCCGGCCGGTGACCTGGGCGTGGGTTCGTACACGGTCTCGTCGAGCTACTTCTACGGCGCCGAGGTGCAGGACGTGGACCCGAGCGACAACACCGCCTCGTTCACCGTGACGGCGGCCGACGCGAGCTGAACGACGCGTCACCCGGCCGGGGTACCCTCCCCGACCATTCGTCATATTGCGTCGTGGTTCACAAACGATCGAGGGCCCGGAACCAGGTCGGTTCCGGGCCCTCACCGTCGGCGAAAGGTCACCAGGTCGGGCGTTGCAGCAGTCCGACGAACGCCACCAGCAGCCGTTCCCGCAGCCGCACCGGGGCCGCGTCGAGCAGGGTGTTGACCATCGCCATCCGGTCCGGCAGGGGCCCGCCGCCGAGGCCGAGGCCGGCGGCCCAGCCCGGCGATCAGCTCCGGGGTGAGCGCGTCCGGGGTCAGGCTGACGGCCAGCGCAAGCAGCTCCGCCGGAAGCTGCACCGGGCCGGCCGCCCGGGCCGCGGCGACCGCGTCGGCCAGGTCGGGGCCGAACTCGGCCACCCGGGGCGCCACCGCCGCGGTCACGGTGAGGTGCACGCTGGCCGGCAGGCCGGCGTACGACAGCTGGGGCTGGGTGTGCCAGCCCCGGGCGGTCAGCTCGTCGACCAGCCCGAACAGGTCGAGCCCCGGGTCGGTGCTGGTGAAGCAGACGACGCTCGACTCCGGCTCGGCCATCAGCCGCAGCCCGTCGACGCCGCGCACCGCGTCGGCCAGCCCGGCCACCGCGTCCCGGGTGAGCGCCGCGAGCCGCAGGTAGCCGTCCTCGCCGAGGTGCCGCAGGGTGGCGTACGCGGCGGCGATCGGGCCGCCGGAGCGGGTGGAGGCGATCACCGGGTTGACCATCGTGTACCCGGGCCAGTCGGCGTACGCGAAGTACTGCGGGGCGCGCAGCGCCGGATCGCGGTGCAGCAGCACCGACACCCCCTTCGGGGCGTACGCGTACTTGTGCAGGTCGACGGAGATCGAGGTGACCCCGTCGACGGTGAAGTCGAACGGTGGCACCGGCGCGCCGAGGCGCCGCAGCCAGGGCAGCGTCCAGCCGCCGAAGCAGGCGTCCACGTGGCAGCGCACCCCGGCCGAGGCGGCGACCGCCGCGATCTCCGCCACCGGGTCGACCACGCCGTGCGCGTACGAGGGGGCGGAGCAGGCCACCAGCACGGTCTCCGGGCGGATCGCGGCGGCCACGTCGACGGCGCGGGGGCGGAGGGTGACCGGGTCGACAGCCACGTGGTCGAGGGCGACCCGCAGGTAGTGGGCGGCCTTGGCGAAGGCGGCGTGCGCGCTGACCGGCACCACGATCCGCGGCTCGGTGACCTCCGGCCGGGCGTCCCGGGCCGCCTTCACGGCCAGGATCAGCGACTCGGTGCCGCCGCCGGTGACGCTGCCGACGACGTCCGGGGCGCCGGTGCCCGGTCCGCCGCCGAGCAGCCGCGCCGCCGCCCCCACCAGGGCGTTCTCCATCGCCAGCAGGGACGGGAAGGCGGTCGGGTCGAGCCCGTTGACGTGCGCGCTCGCCGCGTACGCGGCGTGGGCCAGCTCGTCCAGCCCGGCCACCCCCGGGTCGTACACGTACGCGAACAGCCGCCCCCCGTGGGTGGGCCGGTCCAGGGCGCGCAGTCCCCGGATCTCGTCGAGCACCTGCTGGGCGGGCACCCCCTCGACGGGCAGCGCGCCCGCCCTCTCCTCGTCGATCATGGACTCGTGACGCCCTTCTCGTGACGGCCGATCTCCGCCCCGCCGACAGCCCGCGCCTTCCCGGAACGCGGGCGTGGTCGCCGGCTCATGCCCCCTCTTTCCGGGAAACCGCGCCCCCGGTGGGCGTGGCGGCGGCGAGGCGGTCGGGGGTGAGGTCGTAGGTGCGCAGGAGCACCACGGGGGCGGCGACCAGGAGGGCGGGGAGGACCGTGAAGCCGACGAGGACGCCGAGGCGGGCGGTGGCCGACTGGGCCGCCGCGACGCCCGTCGACGACGAGGCGTAGCCGCTGAGCTGGAGGACCAGGCCGTAGAGGCCGGGACCGAGGGCGAGGCCGAAGGTCTCCCCGGCGGTCCACAGGCCGGTGAAGACGCCGGCCTGGCGGCGGCCGGTGCGCGCGGTGTCGTAGGCGATGCAGTCCGGCAGCATGGACAGCGCGAAGACCTGCTGGCCGGCGTAGCCGACGCCGATCAGCGCGACCAGCAGGTAGACCCCGGCGGCGGGGAGCACCGGCGCGGCGACGAGGGCCAGTGCGCCGGCCGCGAAGATCAGCGACGCGGCGACCAGGGCGACGAGTTTCCCCACCCGGGCGCCGACCCGGGTCCAGAGCGGCATGACCAGCAGCGCCGGCCCGACGAAGCAGGCGAAGAGCAGGGTGGGGCCGGTCTCCGGGTCGCGCAGCACCTGGTCGGCGAAGTAGCTGACCCCGGCCAGCACGGTCGCCACCCCGGCGGACTGCACCACGAAGCAGGCCAGCAGGGCCCGGAACGGCCGGTTGCGGCCGGCGACCGCGAGTTGGGCCCGCAGGCTCGGCTCGCTCTCCCCCACCGTGCCGGCCGGCGCGGCGCGGGTGCCGAGGAACGCGCCGACCGCGCCGACGACGATCAGGGCGGCCACGAAGAGGCCCATCCAGCGGTGCCCCGGCACGCCGTCGCCGCCCGCGGTCACCACCGCCGGGGCCACCGCCCCGGAGACCAGGATGGCCAGCGCCAGCACCGCGATCCGCCAGCTCATCAGCCGGGTACGCTCCGCGTGGTCGCCGGTCAGCTCGGCCGGCATCGCCACGTACGGCACCTGGAAGAAGGCGAACGCGGTCGCGGTGGCCAGGAACGCCACCGCCACGTACGCCCCGGCGGCCGGCCCGGAACCGAACGGCGCGGCGAAGATCCCGGCGAAGAGCACGGCCAGCGCGAGCCCGCCCAGCAGCAGGTACGGCCGGCGGGCGCCCCACCGTGACCGGGTCCGGTCGGAGATCCGCCCGGCGACCGGGTTGACCAGCACGTCCCACGCCTTCGGCAGGAGCACCAGCAGGGCGGCCACGCCCGCGGCGACGCCCAGCGTGTCGGTCAGGTAAGGCAGGAGCAGCAGTCCGGGCACGGTGCCGAAGGCCCCGGTGACCAGCGAGCCCAGCGCGTACCCGGCGTGCACCTTGCGGGGCAGTCCCGCCGGCGGCGGGGTTTCGGTGCCGACCGGATCGGCGGCAGCCCGCGGCGCGGGCACCACCGGCATGTTGGAGGGGGGCGGACCGGGCCGCCGGTCCGACGAGCCGGAGCTCCCGGGCGGCCTGTCCATGAGGCCGAATGTTACTCACGTTATGGCCCGGGTCACATCCCCTCCTCCGGCGACCAGGCCGCCGCCGCCATGTCCACCCCGGACCCGCGCAGCGGGCAGCCCTCGGCCCGCAGCCGGGCCCGCGCCTCCACCTCGTGCCCCGGCGGCAACCGCCCGGCCGAGTTCACCACCCGGTGCCAGGGCACCCCGCCCCCGTGCCGGGCCATGATCGAACCGACCAGCCGGGCCGACGCCCGACCCGACCGCTCGGCGAGGGCGTCGGCGACCGCCCCGTACGACATCACCCGGCCCGGCGGGATCCGCTCGACGAGGTCGAGCACCGCCTCGACGTACTCCTCTGGCGTCACGACCGGCCAGAGTATGGGAACGGCGGCGGCCGTGGTGGGACCGACCGCGCAGAATGGTCCGGTGCGTGAAGCAGTCACCGCGGCCCGGCGGGTCGTCGTCAAGATCGGCTCGTCCTCGCTGACCACCGCGGCGGGCGGCCTGGACGACGCCCGGGTCGACGCGCTGGTCGACACGCTCGGCGCGCTGGCCGCCGACGGCCGCGAGGTGGTGCTGGTCTCCTCCGGCGCGATCGCCGCCGGCCTCGCCCCGCTCGGGCTGGCCCGGCGCCCCCGCGACCTGGCCACCCAGCAGGCCGCCGCCAGCGTCGGCCAGGGCCTGCTGATCGGCCGGTACGCGGCCAGCTTCGCCCGGCACCGGCTCACCGTCGGGCAGGTGCTGCTCACCGTCGACGACGTGACCCGACGGGTGCACTACCGCAACGCCTACCGGACCCTGCGCAAGCTGCTCGACCTGCGGGCGGTGCCGATCGTCAACGAGAACGACACGGTGGCCACCGAGGAGATCCGGTTCGGCGACAACGACCGGCTGGCCGCGCTGGTGGCCGCCCTGGTCCACGCCGAACTGCTGGTCCTCCTGTCGGACGTGGACGCGCTCTGGACCGGCGACCCCGGCCGGCCGGAGAGCACCCGGATCACCGAGATCCGCGACGAGCGGGACCTGGCCGGCGTGGACATCGGCGGCGCCGGCCGCGCCGGAGTGGGCACCGGCGGCATGGTCACCAAGGTCGAGGCGGCCCGAATCGCCACCGGCTTCGGCATCCCCGTGGTGCTCACCGCCGCCCCGCTGGCCGCCGCGGCGCTGGCCGGCGAGCCGGTCGGCACGCTCTTCCACCCCGAGCGGCGGCGCCCGGCCGCCCGGCTGTTCTGGCTCGCCCACGCCACCACCCCACGCGGCCGGCTGCACCTCGACCCGGGGGCCGTGCAGGCCGTGGTGGGCCGACGCAAGTCGCTGCTGCCGGCCGGGATCACCGCCGTCGACGGCGCGTTCACCGCCGGAGACCCGGTCGACCTGGTCGACGCCGAGGGCTCACCGGTCGCCCGCGGGCTGGTCAACTACGACGCGGTGGAGCTGCCCGGGCTGCTCGGCCGCTCCACCGGAGAGCTGGCCGCCGCGCTCGGCCCGGCGTACGAACGTGAGGTCGTCCACCGCGACGACCTGGTGCTGCTGTGAACCGGGACCCCGTGCCCCACGGGTCCCCCGACCGACACCCGAGGAGTGCAGGATGAGCGTCGTCGAGCAGGCCCGGCGGGCCCGGGACGCGGCGGAGGCCCTCGCCGTCGCCACCCGTACCGTCAAGGACGCCGCGCTGGTCGCGATGGCCGACGCGCTGGTGGCGCGTACCCCGGAGCTCCTCGCCGCGAACGCGACGGACCTGGCGGCCGGGCGGGAGGCCGGGCTGACCGCGGCCGTGCTGGACCGGCTGGCCCTCGACGCGGGTCGGGTGGCCGACATCGCCGACGCGCTGCGCCAGATGGCCGCGCTGCCCGACCCGGTCGGCGAGGTGGTCCGCGGCTCGACCCTGCCCAACGGCCTGGAGCTGCGGCAGGTCCGGGTGCCGTTCGGGGTGGTCGGGATCATCTACGAGGCCCGCCCCAACGTCACCGTGGACGCGGCCGGGATCTGCCTGAAGTCCGGCAACGCGGCGCTGCTGCGGGGCTCCTCCTCGGCCGCCCACTCCAACGCCGCCCTGGTCGCGGTGCTCCGCGACGCGGTCGCCGGGGCCGGCCTGCCGGCCGACGCGTTGCAGTTGCTCGACGCCGGCTCCCGCGACTCGGTCAAGGAGCTGATGCGCGCCCGCGGCCTGGTCGACGTGCTGATCCCGCGCGGCGGCGCGTCGCTGATCCGGACCGTCGTGGAGGAGTCCACGGTGCCGGTGATCGAGACCGGGGTGGGCAACTGCCACGTCTACGTGGACGCCGCCGCCGACCTGGCCAAGGCCGTCGCGATCACCCTCAACGCCAAGACCCAGCGGCTGTCCACCTGCAACACCGCCGAGTCGCTGCTGGTGCACGCCGACATCGCCGACGCGTTCCTGCCCGCGATGCTGGCCGCGTTCGCCGAGGCCGGGGTGACCGTGCACGGCGACGCCCGGGTGGCCGCCCACTGCGCCGGCGTCGTGCCGGCCACCGAGGAGGACTTCGCCACCGAATACCTCTCGGCCGACATCTCGGTCGCCGTGGTCGACTCGCTGGACGCGGCGGTCGCGCACATCCGCCGCTACGGCACCGGCCACACCGAGGCGATCGTCACCGACTCGCAGCCGGCCGCCCGGAAGTTCGTGGCCCGGGTCGACGCGGCGGCGGTGATGGTGAACGCCTCCACCCGGTTCACCGACGGCGGCGAGTTCGGCTTCGGCGCGGAGATCGGCATCTCCACCCAGAAGCTGCACGCCCGCGGCCCGATGGGGCTGCCCGAGCTGACCAGCACCAAGTACGTGGTCACCGGGGACGGCCACCTGCGCTGACCCGGGCCACCGCCTCAGCCGGACGGCGCGGCGGCCTCCGGTGGCGGCCCGGGCGGCTGCGGCGGGACGGTCGCCTGCACCGACCGCTGCTGCGGGACGAGCGACACGGTGGGCAGGGCGGACCCGGGAGCCTCCGGGCGGCAGGCCCGGATCGCCCGCAGGGTGGTGTGCACGTCGAACTGGTGGCCGTCGTCGCTGTCCCAACCGCCGTCGCTGCGCTGGGTGTCGGCGAGCCGCTTGCGCGCCGACACCAACAGCCACTGCTCCTCGCCCACCTCGACCCGGCGCAGCGTCGCCGCCAGCCACGCCACGTCGGCCGGGGACAGCTCCGGGATCCGCTCGGCCAGCACCGCCTGGATCCGCGCCGACTCGTAGTACATCTGCTGCCGGTGCAGCACCGCCGCGCTCAACCAGCCGGCCGGCAGGAACGACGGCCAGCTCCCGTCCGGGGCGAGCTGGCCGGCGAGCGCCTGCGCCGCCGCCTGCACCACCCCGGCGTACGCCCCACCGACGCGGTGATCGAGCGGGCCCGCGGCGCGGGCGTCCAGCCCGGCGACGGTCAGCCAGAACCCGGCGTTGGCGGTCAGGTAGAGCCGGGCCTCCGGATCGCCGGGACGGGCCCACTCGGGGGCGAACCCGGCCAGCGCCGGGTCCTCGTCCCAGCCGCCGTCGGAGAGCTGCCGGGCGGCCAGCCAGTCCAGGGCGTGCCGGGCCGCCGGACGACCCAGCGCGCCGAGGTCGTCCAACTCGCCGAGGCGGAAGCAGGTCGCGTCGATCGAGGCGGTGTCGCTGCCCACGGTGGCCGGCCAGCCCCCGCCCGGTGTCTGCCCGGCCTCGGCCGCGTCGAGCAGTTCGGCCGGCACCGGCGCACCGGTGCGCAGCCGGGAGAGGCGGGCGCGGTCCACCGCGTCACCGTGCGCCACGACGAAGCCGATCGCGGCATCCAAGTCGACCACGACAGACACGCTACCGGCGCAAACACCGGTTACGCCTCGGTAGCTCGGCCGACGTGGCCCGGCCCACCGGCGGTACGCGAAGGGGCCCGTCCGGCAGCGGACGGGCCCCTTCGACTGACTACTCAGTACGCGGGCAGCGACGGGTCGATCTGCTTGATCCAGGAGAGCACTCCGCCCTGGACGTGCACGGCGTCGCGGAAGCCGGCCGCCTTCAGCGCGGCGAGCGCCTCGGCGGAGCGGACGCCGGACTTGCAGTGCAGCACGATCTGCTTGTCCTGCGGAAGCTTGGCCAGCGCCTCGCCGGAGATGATCTCGCCCTTGGGGATCAGGGTCGAGCCGGGAATCCGGACGATCTCGTACTCGGCGGGCTCGCGGACGTCGACGAGGAAGACGTCCTTGCCGGCGTCCTGCCAGTCCTTCAGCTCCAGCGCGGTGATGGTCGAGTCGACCACCGCCTCCTGCGCCTCCTCGGAGACCGCGCCGCAGAAGTCCTCGTAGTCCTCCAGCAGGTCGGTGACCGTCGGGTTCTCGCCGCAGAGGACGCAGTTCGGGTCCTTCCGGACCTTGATCTTGCGGTACTCCATCTCCAGGGCGTCGTAGACCATCAACCGGCCCACCAGCGGCTCACCGATGCCGGCGAGCAACTTGATCGCCTCGTTGACCTGGATCGAGCCGATCGAGGCGCAGAGCACGCCGAGGACGCCGCCCTCGGCGCAGGACGGCACCATGCCGGGCGGCGGGGGCTCCGGGTAGAGGCAGCGGTAGCAGGGGCCGTGCTCGGCCCAGAACACCGAGGCCTGACCGTCGAAGCGGTAGATCGAACCCCAGACGTACGGCTTGCCGAGCAGCACCGCGGCGTCGTTGACCATGTAACGGGTGGCGAAGTTGTCGGTGCCGTCGACGATCAGGTCGTACTGGGAGAAGATCTCCCGGACGTTCTCCCGGTCCAGCGCGGTGTTGTGGATCTCCACGTTGACCAGCGGGTTGATCTCCCGGATCGACGCGGCGGCGGACTCGGCCTTGGACCGGCCGACGTCCGAGACGCCGTGGATGATCTGGCGCTGGAGGTTGGACTCGTCGACGGTGTCGAAGTCGATGATGCCGAGGGTGCCGACGCCGGCGGCGGCGAGATACATCAGGGCCGGCGAGCCGAGGCCGCCGGCGCCGACGCAGAGCACCCGGGCGTTCTTCAGCCGCTTCTGCCCCTCGACCCCGACGTCCGGGATGATCAGGTGGCGCGAGTAGCGACGGATCTCGTCAACGGTCAGCTCGGCGGCGGGCTCGACGAGCGGGGGCAACGACACGGTGGACTCCCCGGGATCGGCGGTGGTGAACCGCGCCATTGTCGCTCGCCCCGACGCCGATCGGCCATGAGGAGGGACACGTCGCCCGGCATGCGGGAGCGGGAATAACTCAGATGCCGTCCACCGGCGCGCCGGAGTAGCGGGAACCGTCGACGTACGGCCAGGCGTTGGCGACGCATCCGTCCAGCCCGTACGTCTGCTGCTGCATGACCGGGGCCGGCGCCCCCGGCCCCGGGCAGGCCTGGTGCTCCTCGCCCAGTTCGTGCCCGACCTCGTGGTTGATCACGTACCTGCGGTAGACGTCCAGCGGCGCGCCGTAGTCGGGGACCGACTCCATCCAGCGAGCCAGGTTGATGATCACCCGGCCGGGGAGCCGGCAGGAGGTGTACCGCTCGGTGGCCAGCCCGCCCTCGGCGCACATCCGCTCCGAGGTGGCCGGGGTGGCCAGGTAGATGGTGAAGTCGGCGGCGGCCTCCTCGGCCACCCGCTGGACCCGCAGCTCGTCGGACCCGATCCAGCTACGCCGGTCGCCGAGCACCTCGTCCACGGTGGCGGCGAACGCGTCCACGTCCTGCCCGGCACCCTGCTCGACGGCGACCCGGTAGCGGCGCAGCGGGCCGTCGTACCCGCGTACCGGGGAGCGGCCGTCGGCCGCGGCGAAGCTGCCGGAGGCCCCGGTGGGGTACGCGTGGGGCTCGACCCGGGCGCCCGCGCCGATCCCGTTGACCGGCCGTGGCTCACCGGGCGCCGCGGACCGCCGGTCGGTCGGCCAGTGGGTCAGCCCGGCCAGGCCGGCCGCCGCGCCGGCCACGGCCAGCAGGGCGACCAGCAGCAGGACGGCGCGTCGACGCCGCCGCCGCATCCGCCGCAGGGTCGGCCGGGTCGGCCGGGTCGGCGCAGGGTGGCCGGTCGCCGCCGGGGGCCGGTCGAAGTCGAGCAGGGGCGGGTGAGCGGGCTGGGCCGGCCCGTGGTCGGGCTCGGCAGGCGGGTCGTAAGGGGACGACGACGTCATGTCACGAGCCTCCCATGCAATTCGGGCATTCAGCCGCGTTTACTGCTCTTGCCGCTAAATGCTCCTACCGCCATATTCGGGACGATCATACCGGCGGTCCGGTGTACCGCCGCCCCTCCACGTATGGCCACGGATTCGGCGTGCAGCCGTTCAGGAAGAGCGTCTGCTGCTGCATCACCGGCGCGGGCCGACCCGCGCCCGGGCAACCCTCGTGGTGGTGCCCCAACTGGTGGCCCACCTCATGGTTGATCACGTAGAGCCGGTAGCGCTCCAACGGCAGCTTCGCCTTCACCAGGTGCGGCACCGACAACCGCCAGCGATCCAGATTGATGATCACCTTGCTCGGAGTCCGGCACGAGGTGTACGGACGCCCACCCACCCGGATGTCGGTGCCCCCGGCCAGACACATCTGACCCGCGGTACGCGCCGTCGCCAGGTAGATCGTGAAGTCGTAACCGGAACCCGCCGGCACCCGCTGCAACCGCAGCTGGCCGCTGTCCACCCAGCTCCCCGGCCCGGCCAACGCCTTCTGCACCGCGTCGCCGAACGCGTGCACGTCCTCCCCGGAACCGTTCTCCACCGCCACCCGGAAACGCCGCAACCCACCCGAGCGGCCCAGCACCGCGCCCTGACGGTCGTCGTACCCGAAACTGCCGCTCCCCGCCGAGGGCACCGGGCCGGGCAGGCTCAGCACCGGCTCGGCGGCCGTCGCCGGGCTCGGCGCGGGCCGGCCGGACGGCGACCCGGGCGGCGATGACGCCGGGCCGGCCGCGAGGGCGGCCGGTTCAGCGGCCAACCCGTCATCCACCAGCACCTCGGCACTGGCCGGCGGTCGCTGCACGGCCGCCCCGACGCCGACCCCGGCGGCGATCAGGAATGCGGCGACCACCACCATCGGCCGCCAGCGGCGCGCGGCGGGTCGAGCGGTCGGGCGGACGGCGGAGGCGGATCGCGCGGAGCCATGGCGCGCCCGGGGGGAACTGGGCATCGCGGCTCAGCCTGCCATGTCGTGGCTCCGCTCGCCTTCCTCCGTTTCGGCGAGCAGCCCCACCACCGCCCGCGCCACCGTGCGCGGCACCTCCAACTGCGCCACATGTCCGACCCCGTCGAGCATCAGCAGCCGGCTGTCCTGGATGACCCGGGCGGCCTGCGGCGCCACCCGGACGTCGACCAGCCGGTCCTGCCGACCGCCGACGACCAGCGTGGGCGCCCGCACCGTCGCGGCCAGCCGCCACAGCGAACCCGACCCCGGCAGATACGACCGCAGGAAGCTGGAGACCAGGCCACGGAACGTCCGGACGTACGCGGCGACGTAGTGCGTGGCCTCGTACCGCACCCGGATCTCCTCCACGGCCTCCTGCCGGCGCTGCTCGCTGATCCGGGTCAGGTCGGCGATGCACGCCTCCATCACCTGCTCGGCCATCACCTCCGGGGCCAACTGGGCCAGCCGCCAGGCGGCCAGCCGCTCGCCCCGGGGGATCGCCAGCAGCGGCAGCATCCGCCCCTGCAGGGACCGCCGGAAGTCCAGGAACGGCAGCGCCGGGGAGATCAGGGTCAGCGTCCGCACCAGGTCCGGCCGCAGCGCCGCCACCCGCACCGAGATCGCCCCGCCCAGCGAGTTGCCGAACAGGTGCACCGGCCCCCGGTCGCTGTGCTCGATCCAGCGCACCACCCGCTCGGCGAAGGAGGGGATCGTGTAGCGCCGGCCCGGCTCGCTGCGCCCGAAGCCGGGCAGGTCGATGGCCTGACCGTCCAGCCGGTCGGCGAGCAGGCCGGCCAGGTCCGTCCAGTTCTGCGACGAACCGCCGAGGCCGTGCACGTAGAGCGCCGGCTCCGCACCGGGCGCGGTGGCCGGGGTCTCCCGTACGTAGGTGACCGTGCCGTCGAGGCGTACCTCCCGGCCGGGCCAGGGCGGCGGTACGTGGTGCGCCGGCAGGAGATGGTCCGGCCCGAGGGTGGCGCGCTTCATGCTCCCAGTGTTTCCCACGGCGCCGCCGACCGACACCGGTCGCCGGATCACGCCAGCAGTGCCTCGAGCCGGCGGTTCACCGCGGCCAGGGTCGCCCGGACCACCGCCTGCCGGGGGTCACCGGCGACCAGCGCGGAACCGGCCAGCTGCTCCACCCACCCGTCGCAGACCAGCAGCACCACCACCGTGGCGACCTCGCAGTTGCCGAACGGCACCACGGCGGTGTGCTCCACGAAACAGCGCCCCCGGTCCGCCGGCTGGGCGGCGCCGCGCAGCAGCTCGTCCACGGCTGACGCGGCGGCCACCGCGCAGAGGCGCAGCACGTAGCCGTCGACGGCCGGGCCGGTGGCATGGCCCTCGGCGGTCGCGTCCCCGGCGATCAGGCGTACCTCGACGGTGGCGTCGAGGCCGAAGGTGCTCACCTGGACGTGGTCGATCACCACCCGCGGCCCCGGCGCGCCGCCGGTGTCCAGCGGTCGGGAGGGCGCGGTCTCCGTCGTGGTCATCTGACCGCCGGAGTACGACGTGCCGAGCATCGCCGGACTGCCGGTGGGCGTACCGGCCGGCGCGGCGGCGAGCGACGTCTCGTCCACCGGGGCCCGGCCCCGGTGCGGCGCGACCTGGCGGCGCCGGCGCGGCGCCTCCGGCTCGGCGCGCGGCTCGTTCCGGCCCTCCGGGGCGCCGGCGGACGCGTCGGCGGGCCGACCGACCCGCCCCTCGGGCTCCTCACCGGGGCGGCTCTCCGCCGCCGGCGCGGCCCGGGCCGGCCCGGGCCGCGCCGCAGCGGCACGCTCCTCGGCGCCGCTGCGCTCGGCGCGCCCCTCCGCGGAGCGACGGCGCACCGGCGGCGGCGACGACGCCGGCATCCCCGGCAGGTTCTGCGGGGCGGCGGCCAACCCCATCCGGTCCTGGAGCAGCCGCGCCACCTGGCGGCTCACCTCGGCCGGGTCGGCGCCGTCGGCCAGGTCGAGCCGGAGGCTGTGCGCACCGGCCGGGGTCCGGCGCAGGGCGGCGTCCCGGACGCCCGCGACCTCCCGGACGGCGTCGAGAATGGCGTTGACGTCGAACCCCTCGGGCCGCTCCCGCAGCGGCGCGGGCTCGTCGTCACGGCGCAGGTGGGTGGCGATCCGGGCGAGTTCCGGAGTTTCGGCGGATGGCTCCACGGCTGGCGGCTCCGGCACTACGGGCACGTCCGGTTCGGCGGGGACGCGCTGCGGCAGCATCGCCGAGGCCGCGTCGTCCGGCCGGCTGTCGGCGACCGGCTCGGCGGTCGGCACCGGTTCGGGGGCGGAGCGGCGGGCCGCGTAGGGAGGTGCGATCGTCGGGGCGGGCGCGGGGGCGCGGTCGAAGCGGGCCACCCCGCTCGTGGCGGTGGCGGGACCCGGGCCGGCGGGGGGCGGTGGGTGGCCACCCGTCCCGGCCGGAGGCGTCGCGGGGGTCTCCTCGGCCTCCGGGCGAAGTCGGAACGGGCGGACGGTGCGCTCCTCGGCGGACCGGACGGCCGCGGGTTCGGTCCCGGCGGGCGGCGGGTCGTACCCGGCGGGCGGCACGCTGGCCGGCCCGGCGTACACCGGGGCGGCCCCAGGCGCCTCCCGGGGGGCCGGCGCGACGGTGGTGGGCGCCGCGTCCGGCGGGGCGCTGGCCGGCGCCTCCCGGGGCACCGGCGGGGCGCTGGTCGGGGCGGTGTGCGGCGGGTCGCTGAACGGCGTGGCGGCGGGGGCACCACCGGCCCACGACGGCCGGTCGGCGTGCTCCCGCTCGTACGGCGGGCGGGGCTCGAACTCGATCCGGGCGACCTCGTACGGCCGGGCGGGCTCGGCCCGGGGCGGCTCGTACGTCGGGGCCGGCTCGGCGCGCACCGGCTCGTACGGCCGGGTCTGCTCGGGCGCCCACCCGGCGGCCCGGTCGTCGCGCGCGCGCCGGCCGGCCGGCGCGTCGTCGCGGGGCCACGGCGGCGCCCAGCCGCTGCCCCAGCTCGGCTGGTTCCAGCTCGGACCCGCCGACTCCGGCTCGTCCGGGGCACGGCGCTCGGCGACCGGTTCGGCGCGCCGTCCCGGCTCCTCGCCGGACCCCGTGCGGCGCTCGGCCGGCTCGGCGCGCCAGCCCGGTTGGTCGCCCGACGGGGCACGGCGCTCGGTCGGCTCGGCGTTCCAGCGCGGCTGGTCGGCGGGCCCGGCGCGGTGGTCGGCCGGTTCGCCGGCGGGCGGCTCCGGGGGCGGCGGTCGGCCCAGCCGCGGGACAGCGACGGGGCCGGTTCGGGGGCGCCGCGCTCGACGACCGGGGCGTGGAAGCCGGGCGGCACCTCGAACCCGGCGGGGGCGGTGCCGACCGGCGGTACCTGCACGGCCGGCGGCGCGGAGGACGGGACCGTCCCCTCCGCCCAGCGCGGGCCGTGGCCGGCGGCCGGGTCGTCGGAGGCGTGCCGGGCCGGGCCGGTCTCGGCGTCGGCGGCCGGCTGCTCCACCGGGGGCGCCGGCCGCTGGGCCGGCACGACCAGCCGGTCGGCGTCGAAGTCCCGCCGCGGCTCGTCGACGGGTGGGGCACTCACCGGCGCCTGGCGGGTCACGGGCGGCTCCTCCTCGGCGCGTCGCACACCGTTGACGTGGGGACGGCCGTTGACCCGGGCCGGCGGCTCCGGGGCGGACAGCCCGGCCAGCGGGGCCGGCAGGTCGCCGTGGCGGGTGGACGAGGCGGCCCAGCCGGCGGTGGGGTCGAGCTGCCGGCGGACGGGCGCCGCCTCGCGGCCGGCTTCCCCGGCGCGGGACCAGCCGGCTGCCGGGGGCGCCCACCCGCTGACGGAACGGGCCAGGTCGTCGTGCTGACCCGTCCCGTCGCCGTGCTCTCCCGGGGTGGCGGCTCCGGGTTGCCCTGATTCACTCACCGCGCGCTCCTTGGTCGCCCCCGCTGAGGCTACCGTGTGGTGACAGTGGCGATAAGTTACAGCGGCGGGCCAATTCCGGGCCGGGTTCACGGACCCGGACCGGTTCGGGTGATAAGTGCCGGCTCGTACGAAGAAACTCGGAGGCTCCCATGACCGCCGTGGGGAACGGTGCACAGACCGCCGGCCGGCCCACCCGCCTGCCCCGCTCGGCGCGGCGCAAGCAGCTGCTCGCCGCCGCCCAGGAGGTGTTCGTCGCCCAGGGCTACCACGCCGCCGCGATGGACGACATCGCCGAGCGGGCCGGGGTCTCCAAGCCGGTGCTCTACCAGCACTTCCCGGGCAAGATGGAGCTCTACCTTGCGCTGCTGGACACGCACTGCGACGCCATAGTGGCGAAGGTGCACGACGCGATGCGCGGCACCAACGACAACAAGGAGCGGGTCGGCGCGTCGGTGCGCGCGTACTTCGACTTCGTCGACCACGAGAGCGAGGCGTTCCGCCTGGTCTTCGAGTCGGACCTGCGCAACGACCCGGCCGTGCGGCAGCGGGTGGAGCGGGTCGAGCAGGGCTGCATCGCGGCGATAACCGACACCATCATCTCGGACACCGGCGTCAGCCGGGCGCACGCCGAGCTGCTCGCCTCCGGGCTGGTCGGGGCGGCGGAGACGGCGGCGCAGTTCTGGCTGGCCGGTGGCCGGCAGGTGCCGAAGGCGGAGGCGGAGGCGCTGGTCGCCGCGCTGTCCTGGCGGGGCATCGCCAGCTTCCCGTTGCAAGGTGAGTCAGCCTGAACATCGGGCCGCCAGATCGGATAGCCTTCCCACGGCGGCTTTTTCGCCCCAGTTGAGGAGGCACCGTGGAGGTCAAGATCGGCGTGCAGTACGCGCCGCGCGAGCTGGTCCTGGAGAGCGCGCAGACGCCGGCCGAGATCGAGCAGATCGTGACCGACGCCTTCGCCAAGGACGAGGGGACCCTCTCCCTGACCGACGAGAAGGGCCGACGGGTCATCGTGCCGGTCAACAAGGTCGCCTACGTCGAGATCGCGGAGGCCTCGCCCCGCGCGGTCGGTTTCACCGTCCGCTGATCCCGTTCCGGGTCGCCGTGGCGGGGTGACCGACCGTCCCCCGCCGCGGTGACACCGGGCAGCTAGTTGTTCAGGCCGACGGCGGCCATCCGCGCGGTGTGCGCGGCGGTCAGCCGCCGGAACAACGCCGGCACGTCGACCCCCTCCCGGGTGATCAGCGCGGTGAGCGCGCCCCGGTCCGCGGCGGCGACCCGCCCGGCCTGGGAGAGCGCCTCCCCGACGAGCCGCCGGGCCCACATCGAGAGCCGGTTGGCCACCCGCGGGTCGGCCGCGATCGCCGTCCGCATCTCGGCGGCGGCGAACTCGGCGTACCGGGAGTCGTGCAGGACGTCGAGGACGAGCTGCCGCTCCGGCTCGTTCAGGCCGTCGGCGATCTTCCGGAGGAAGTCGTCGGTGATGGCGTCCCCGACGTACGCCTTGGTCACCGCCTCCAGCCAGTCCTTCGGCTCGGTCGAGTCGTGGTACGCCTGGAGCGCCGCCACGTACGGCGCCATCGCGTCGTCCGGCGGCGTCCCGAGCGCGGCGAGCCGGTCGGCGATGCGCCGGTAGTTGCCGATCTCGGCCGCGGCCATCTCGCTGAGCGCGGCCCGGCGGCGCAGGTCCGGGGCGAGCCGGGCGTCGGCGGCCAACCGGTCGAAGGCGAGCAGCTCCCCGTACGCCACCAGGCCGAGCAGGTCGACGAGGGCGGAGTCGGGCCCGGTGGGGGCGGACACGAGCGGCAGGGTACCGTCCGGCCGCGAGACCCGGCGGCCCCGCGCGCTTGTGGCGCAGGTCACACCGGTTACCCCTGGACGCCGTCCCGTCACCGGAATCAGGGCAGCCAGCAGGCGGTTCAGGTAGTATGGAACAGTTGCCGTGGGCGTCGATCCGATCAGTGAACTGATCGCACCCGACCCGCGGCGCGCGTGCGGCCCGGTCCGGCTCGGCATTCCGCCCGACCGTGTGGCCCGCGCCATACCGATTCGCGCCCTGAGGACATGACGGGGCGCACCACGAGAGGGCACCCCCAAATCCATATGAGCGAGCAGATTCAGGACAACGTGGGCCAGGAACTGGCCCCCACCGCTCCGGTCCGTCCGGAGGCTCCCACCTTCGCCGAGCTCGGCGCCCGCCAGGAGACCGTCGAGGCGCTGGCCGCCGCCGGCATCATCCGCGCGTTCGCCATCCAGGAGTACGCGCTGCCGATCGCGCTGCGCGGCGTCGACCTGATCGGCCAGGCGCCGACCGGCACCGGCAAGACCCTCGGCTTCGGCGTACCGCTGCTGGAGCGGGTCTTCGCGCCGGGCGAGGGCAGCGACGGCGTGCCGCAGGCGCTGGTCGTCGTCCCCACCCGCGAGCTGGGCATCCAGGTCGCCAAGGACCTCGCCGCCGCGGGCAAGACCCGGGGCGTGCGGGTGCTGCCGATCTACGGCGGCGTGGCGTACGAGCCGCAGATCGACGCGCTCCGCAAGGGCGTGGAGATCCTGGTCGGCACGCCGGGCCGGCTGATGGACCTGCAGAAGCAGAAGCACCTGCGGCTCGACCGGGTGCGCGCGCTGGTCCTCGACGAGGCCGACCGGATGCTCGACCTGGGCTTCCTCGACGACGTCGAGAAGATCCTCGCGATGCTGCCGGAGGACCGGCAGACCATGCTCTTCTCGGCCACCATGCCGGACCCGATCGTCGCCCTGTCCCGGCGCTTCCTGCGCCGGCCGGTGACCATCCACGCCGGGCACACCGCCGAGACCGGCCCGTCGCCGCAGACCCAGCAGCTGGTCTACCGCACCCACTCGATGAACAAGGTCGAGATCGTGGCGCGCATCCTCCAGGCGGAGGGGCGCGGCCTGACCATGATCTTCACCCGGACCAAGCGGGCCGCCGACCGGGTCGCCGAGGACCTCGACTTCCGCGGCTTCGCGGTCGCCGCCGTCCACGGGGACCTGGGCCAGGGCGCCCGGGAGCGGGCCCTGCGGGCGTTCCGCGCCGGCAAGATCGACATCCTGGTCGCCACCGACGTGGCGGCACGCGGGCTCGACGTCACCGGCGTCACCCACGTCATCAACTACGACTGCCCTGAGGACCAGGACACCTACACCCACCGGATCGGCCGGACCGGCCGGGCCGGGGCGACCGGTGTCGCGGTGACCTTCGTCGACTGGGACGACATGCCCCGCTGGCGGATCATCGACAAGACCCTCGGGCTGGAGATGCCGGAGCCGCAGGAGACGTACCACACCTCTCCGCACCTCTACACCGACCTGGACATCTCCCGCGACGTCACCGGCACCCTGCCGACCGCCGAGCGGACCCGGGCCGGGCTGTCGGCGGAGGTCGAGGAGGACCTCGGCGGCCGGCCGCGGCGCGGTGAGAGCCGCGGCTCCCGGCGCGGCGAGACCCGCGGCCGGGGCGAGCGCGACGACCGTGAGCGCGGCCGGGGCCGGGGCGGCGACGCCGCGGCCACGCCGGAGGGCGGGACGCCCACCGACGCCGCCGCCGAGGAAGGCGCCCGCGCCCCGCGCCGGCGGCGTCGCCGCCGGGCCGGCGAGACGGTCGCCGGCGAGGCGACCGCGGTGATCTCCGCCGAGGGCGGCGCCGAGCCGGCCGCGACGGCCTCCGCCGAGGGCGAGGCGGCGTCGAAGCCGCGCCGCCGCCGGCGCCGCCGTGGTGGCGGTTCGGGCGCCGGTACGCCGGCCGAGGCGACCGCCGACTGACGCTGCGACACCCTGACATCCCCCGTGCCGGTCGCCCGGTACGGGGGATGTCGTCTGTCCCGCCCGGTCGGTCTGGCCTGAACCGCCTCCTGAGGTCGGGACAACTGCTCGCGCCCTTTGCTCTGCTGCAGCCCAGGCAACACGAACCCGGTGTTGCCTCCGCTGCAGCAGAGCAGAGGGCGTCCCACAACACCTCGCCGGCGCCGGGGCCTACCTCAGCCGACGTGGTCGGCCTCGGTGCCCGGCTGCCGCCCACCGCGGGGGCCAGTGCCGCACACGACACTCGCGACCGGCCCACGGCGGGAGCCGGAAGCCGGGAAGGATGATGGAGCGATGCCGGAACCGCTGGACGCCGCCCTGATCGAGGTGCGGACGCTGCTGCTCGACCCCGCCCTGACCCGGGCGGTCGCCGCCGGGCGACGCCGGGGGCAGCGACCCTCGGTGGTCCGCGCCGAGCTGCGGCCGGTCACCCTCAAGGCCGGCCCGCGCCTGCAGATCTCCACCTCCGACGGGGCGCGGCCGTACACCCGGAACGTGGCGCCCGGCGCGGAGGCCGGCGCGGCGGTCGACGCGCTGCTGGCCGAGCCGTTCGGCAACTGGCACGTGGAGACGGCCGACGCGACCCTGCAACTGCGGGTGACCAAGTCGGGCGAGGCGCAGGTGCACCGGGCGGCGGCGAGCCGGCCGGCGGCGGAGCCGGGCGGCCACGACCGGGAGAAGGACTACCTGCTCGACCCGGGCGATCCGATCTTCGCCGAGATCGGCGGCTCGGCGGCGAAGCGCCGCCAGGTGGACGCGTTCCTCCGCGCGCTGGCCGCGACGCTGCCGGACGACCTGGCCGGCCCGCTGCGGGTGGTCGACCTGGGCTGCGGCAACGCGTACCTGACCTTCGCGGCCCACCGGTACCTCACCGCCCGGGGGCTCGACGTGGAGCTGGTCGGCGTGGACGTGCGCGAGGACCAGCGCCGCCGCAACACCGAGCTGGCCGAGCGGCTCGGCTGGGGGGAGCAGGTCCGCTTCGTCGCCGGCACCATCGCCGACGCGGTGGTCGAGCCGGCCCCGGACCTGGTGCTGGCGCTGCACGCCTGCGACACCGCCACGGACGAGGCGCTGGCCCGCGCCGTCCGGTGGGATGCCCGCTGGGTGCTCGCCGCGCCCTGCTGCCACCACGACATCGCCGCCCAGCTGCGGTCCCGGCCGGCGCCCGGGCCGTACGACCTGCTCACCCGGCAGGGCATCCTGCGGGAGCGGTTCGCGGACGTGCTGACCGACGCGCTCCGGGCCGGGCTGCTCCGGCTGCACGGCTACCGGGCGGAAGTGGTCGAGTTCGTCGACTCCCGGCACACCCCTCGCAACCTGCTGATCCGGGCCCGCCGGACCGGGACGGCACCGACGGACGCCCAGCGGGCGGAGTACCGGGAGCTGGTCGACCAATGGCGCGTCACGCCGCGACTGGAGGCCCTGCTGACCGGGCCGGCCAACGATGGGCCGGCGAACGAAGGCGCGCCGGCCTAGGCCAGCACGTGCGCCCCGGTCGCAAGTTGACGGCCGACAATCATCACCCGGAGCCGCCCCGCCAGTCCCGCCCACGAGACGTTCGGGCCGATCGGTCGGTTGCCTCCGCCTCCCGCCGTACTACCCTCTTAAGGCGCACCGTCCGGTGCTCCGGCCGGAAAGGGAAGACCCCGCAGGGATGGGTTCCACAGAGGTATCGCCGCAGATGGCCTTCGCGCGCTTCGTGCGCCGCGCCATCGACGACGCCCGTGAAGAACGGGGCTGGACGGTGACCGACCTGGCCACGCACACCGGCGTGGGCCGCTCCACCGTGTTCCGCTGGCTCGCCGGCGACTGGCAGGACTACCCCGAGCTGGCCAAGGTGCGCGGCTTCTGCGCCGCCCTCGACATGCCGGTGGCGGCCGCCTTCCGGGCCCTCGGGCTGCCGGACGCCGGCACCGCGCCGCGCCGCCGCGCCGAGGACGCCCCGGTGGAGGCGGACGTCCGGGTGATCCTGGAGCGGCTGGCCGACCCCAGCGTGCCCGCCGAGGAGAAGCACCACATCCGCGACCTGCTCCGCTACCTGGCCCGCCGCCCGGTCCGCCGGGCCGGCTGAGCCGTCCGGGCACCGTCCCGGTGCTGAGCCGTCCGGGCACCGTCCCGGTGCTGAACGGTCAGGGCACCGTCACGGTGAAGCCGGCGGTGTGCACCTCGCCGGACACCTGGAAGTCCAGGAACATCCGATAGCGGCCGGGACCGGGCACGGTCAGCTGGAACGTCACCGCGTCGCCGTCCCGCCCGCTCTGCGGGTGCACGTGCAGGTAGCCCAGGTCGCCCTCGCGGAGCGCGACCAGGTGGCCGTACGCGCCGAGGTAGCGCTCCAGCGGCGCGGCGGCGGAACCGGCCTGGACGGAGAACCGCAACGGCGTCGACTCCCCCGCCTTCGGGGTCCCCTGGTAGGCGACGGTGAACCCGTCGACCGTGCCGGTGGTGGCCGGCGCCGGCAGCGGACGGGGTGCGTACCCACCGGGGGCGGTCAGGTCGGTGCCGAGCGTGACGGCCGTCTGCCCGCCGTCGTCGGCAACCGCGGTGAAGTCCGCGTACGCCCGCCAGACGCCCGGCTCGGTCAGGGTCAGCGGCACCGACCACGTGCCGTCCGCCGCCATGGTCGGGTGCAGGTGCTGGTAGCCGGTCAGGTCACGGCGGACCACGATCAGGTGCATCGGCTTGTCGTGCACGACGGCGAACCGGGTGACCGCCCGCCGCCGCTCGTCCCGGATCTGGAACCGCAGCTCACCGGCCCGGCCGACCGGGAACTGGACGGCCGACGGGGTGAGGGTGTAGCCGGCCGCGCTGACCGACAGGCCGGCCGCGCCGATGCCGGTGCCCTGGTCGACGGCCGCCCCGCCGTGCGAGTGCGCGCCGGTGCCGGGCGGGTGGGTGTGCCCGCCGGCCGCCGGGGCCGCGCCGGACACCGGAGTGGGCGGCGGGTTCAGCCGGCCGAGGCCGAAACCGAGCAGTACGGCGAGCACCAGCCCGCCGACCACCAGCGCCAGCCGCAGGGTGCTCCGGTCCGGCCCGAGCGGCATCTCCCCCGTGGCGGGTCGCTGCTCGGTCATGCGCCCACGGTACCGCCGGACGTGGTGCCGGCCCGCGCACGGTCGGTGACGGTGGTGACGCTCGCATTCCGGCCCGACCGGGAACTTTTCCCCGGTCACGGACGACCGCCCGGCGGCGCGGGCGGCGCCGACGGGTCAGCCGGCGACGGCGAGGGCGAGGGGCAGGACGTCGGGGGCGCCGGCCCGGCGCAGCAGCCGGGCCACCATGGTCGTCGTCCAGCCCGAGTCGACCAGGTCGTCGACGAGCAGCACCGGCCCGTCCAGCCCGGCGAGGGCGTCGGCCAGCTCGTCGGGGACGGTGAAGGCGTCGTGCAGGGCGCGTACCCGCTGGGCGCTGTTGCCGCGCGGCCCGGCGGGCCCGCCCGGACCGGTCGGGACCACCCGGCCGAGCAGCGGCAGCCGGCCCACCGTGGCGATCCGCTGCGCGAGCGAGTCGACCAGCGCCGGGTGCGAGCGGGAGCCCACCGCGACCACGCCGACCGGGCGGCGCGGCCACGGGTCGTCGCCGTGCGCCCAGGCCTTCAGCACCTCGACCACCGCCGCGGCCACGTCGTCCGGGACCGGGCCGTCCGCCGCCTCCGGCCCGACCAGGCCGCGCAGCCGCCCACCCCAGCCCAGGTCGGACAGCCGTCCCACGGCCCGCCCGGACAGCGCCTGCTCCGTGGGCGGGATCCGGCCCTTCAGGGGTACGCCCACCGCCTCCAGACCGGTCGGCCACAGCTTCTTGGGCGCGATTTCCACCCCGGGGCGGCCGAGGAAGGTCTGTGCGGCGGTCAGCGCGGCGTCGGAGACCTCGGTGGTGAAGAGCGGGTCGGCGCAGCGGTCGCACCGGCCGCAGTCGCCCGCCCCGGCGTCGTCCAGGCACTCCCGCAGGTACCGCATCCGGCAGCCGGGCGTGGTCGCGTACTCCCGCATCGCCTGCTGCTCGGCGGTGCGCGCCTGGGCGACGCGGCGCAACCGGGCCTCGTCGTAGACCCAGGGCTCGCCGGTGGCGAGCCAGCCGCCGCGGACCCGGCGGACCGCGCCGTCCACGTCGAGCACCTTGAGCATCAGCTCGAGCCGGGCCCGGCGCAGGTCCACGACCGGTTCGAGGGCCTGGGTGGACATCGGCCGGTCGGTGGGCAGCGCGGCGAGCACCGCCCGGACCTGCTCCTCCGGTGGGAAGGCCAGCGAGGCGAAGTAGCGCCAGATGGCGGCGTCCTCGACGCCCGGCAGGAGCAGCACCTCGGCGTGCTTGACGGCCCGGCCGGCGCGGCCGACCTGCTGGTAGTAGGCGATCGGCGAGGGCGGCGCGCCGAGGTGCACCACGAAGCCGAGGTCCGGCTTGTCGAAGCCCATGCCCAGCGCGCTGGTGGCGACCAGTGCCTTGATCTTGTTGTCGAGCAGGTCCTGCTCGGCGGCCCGGCGGTCGGCGTCCTCGGCCTGCCCGGTGTAGGAGGCCACCGACCACCCTCGGGCCCGCAGGAACTCGGCGGTCTCCGTCGCCGCCGCGACGGTCAGCGTGTAGATGATCCCCGAGCCGGGCAGCCGGTCCAGGTGGTCGGCGAGCCAGGCCAGCCGGTGCGCCGGGCTCGGCAGGTCGAGTACGCCCAGCCGCAGCGACTCCCGGTCCAGCGTGCCGCGCAGCACCAGGGCGTCACCCAGCTGCTCGGCGACGTCGGCGGTGACCCGCTCGTTCGCGGTGGCGGTGGTGGCGAGCACCGGCGTCCGCTCGGGCAGGTTGCCGAGGAAGGTACGCAGCCGCCGGTAGTCCGGCCGGAAGTCGTGCCCCCAGTCGGAGACGCAGTGCGCCTCGTCCACCACCAGCAGGCCGGTGGTGGCGGCCAGCTTCGGCAGCACGGTGTCCCGGAAGTCCGGGTTGTTGAGCCGTTCCGGGCTGATCAGCAGCACGTCCACCGCGCCGGCGTGGATCTCGCCGGTGATCTCGTCCCACTCGTCGAGGTTCGCGGAGTTGATGGTGCGGGCCCGAATACCCGCGCGCGCCGCCGACTCCACCTGGTTGCGCATCAGCGCCAGCAACGGCGACACGATCACGGTCGGGCCGGCGGCGTCCGGGCGCTCCCGCAGCAGAGCGGTGGCGACGAAATACACCGCCGACTTGCCCCACCCGGTGCGCTGCACGCAGAGCACCCGGCGCCGGTCCACCACCAGCGCCTCGATCGCCCGCCACTGGTCCTCGCGCAGCCGGGCGTGCTCGCCGGCCAGCCGGCGCAGCACCGCCTCGGCCCGTTCCCGTACCGCCGCCCGATCCTGACTCATCCGGCATTTCTACCAGGCACCCGGCCGGTGCCCGGGATCATGCGGCCGGGGGCGGTGCGGGCGGCAGGAAGAGCAGCAGATCCCGGAGCGGTTCGGTCGCTGCGGGCGGTAGCTGGCACCGCCCGGCCAGTTCCTCCAGCGACCCGTACGGGCCGCGCCGCCAGCGGTCGACGGCGATCTGGTGGCGCTGCTCGCCGGTCAGCCCGGGCAGCGCGACGAGCACCTGGTCCGGGACGGTGTTCACGTCGACCAGACCGCCGTCGTCGAAGGTCCGGGGCAGGTCGGGACGGCCGATGCGCAGCTCGTGCCGGGCCGCCGGGTAGTGATGGAGCAGGTAGCGGGCCTGCTCCCGGCGTACCCGCTGCTGCTCCGCGACGCGCTGCCTGTCCGTCCAGAACAGCCGGGTCACCCCCGAGGACAGGGCCGGGTTGAGGAGCAGCACGTGCCCGGCCCCCACGAGCCAGCAGAACGCCATCGTGCCGATGAGGTACAGGAACTCGGAGTCGGGAAGTTCCTCGTTGTCCGGCACCTCTTGGAGCGCGATCGCCAACATGCTCACGACGAGCAGGAAGTAGCCAACTCCGGCAAGCGCGAGCCGCCGGCTGCGCCGCCACAACGCGTACCCGAGGACCACCGCCCAGGTCAGCATGCCGAACGACAGCAGCGCGACTGTGGTGCCGGCGACGGTGGCGACGACCCGGACCCACCCGGGCGACCGTTGTTCCGTCCATTCGCCGGTCGGCTGATGCAGCCCGACGAGGAGGCCCGGCGGCCTCGTGGCGGGCAGCCAGCCGCCCTGGGCCGGGGGCCAGGGTGACGCCGGTGCGGCGGGAGGCGGCGCTTCCCACGGTCGCGCCGCCGCGGGGGAGACCGGGCCGACCGCCACTGCGGGACCGTCGACGCAAGCAACCAGGCCGGCGGCGACCGACCCGGGCGGCGCGGGCAGCGAACGGCCTGCGGGCGGCTCGGCCCGCGGCCCCGGCGCGACCGTCGGGCGCTCCGGTCCGGCGGTCGTACGCTCCGGCGAAGGCGCCGGGTGCTCCGGTCCGGCGGTCGTACGCTCCGGCGAGGGTGCCGGTTGTTCCGCTGGGAGCGGGCCTTCGGTGGTCGTGGCCGGGTCGGTCCGGGAAGCGGGCGGGTCGGACCTGGACGCGTCCGGGATCAGCGTCGGGTCGGAGCGGAGGATGCGCCGGTGCAGCTCGCGGAGCGCCTCGCCCGGCTCGATGCCGTACTCCTCGCGGAGCAGGTCGGCGAACTCCCGGTACGCGGCGAGCGCCTCCGCCTGCCGGCCGCTGCAGTAGAGCGCCAGCATGAGCTGGTGCCGCAGCCCCTCCCGGACCGGGAACTCGGCGACCAGTTCCACCAGCTCGCCGACCAGTTCCCGGTGCCGGCCGAGGTCCAGCGCCAACTCGGCTCGGGTCTCCAGCGCGATGGCCCGCAGCTCCACCAGCCGGTGCCGCGCGGCCTCGAAGACCAGGCCGGCGAACCCGGTGAACGGCTCGCCCTGCCACAGCTCCAGGGCCGCCGTCACCTCGGCCAGCGCATCCGCCGTACGCCCGGCCGCGTGCCCCTGCCGGGCCCGGTGGACGCCGCGCTCGAAGCGGACCGCGTCCACCGAGTCCGGGGCGACCCGGAGCAGGTAGCCGGCGTCGGTGAGGCTCAGCACCTGTCCGGGCGTACGCGGAGAGCGGTCCGGTTCGAGCACCCGGCGCAGCCCGGCGACGTACTTCTGTACCACGTTCGTGCCGTTGGCCGGCGGCTCGTCGGGCCAGACCGCCTCGACGATCTGCCCGGTCGGTACGGGGCGGCCGGCGGAGAGCAGCAGCACGGCCAGCACGGCGCGCTGCTTGCCGGCGCCGAGATCGAGCTCCCGGTCGGCGTACCAGGCCCGCTGAGGCCCGAGGATCTCGAAACGCAGCGTTCCTGACATGCGAGTTCCCGCTCCTGACACCCCCGCCGCCATCGGACGGCAGCCGGACGGCAGCATATCGGCAGCCGATCGGCCGCGCCGGATCACAGCATGGTCATCGGCAAAGGCCAGGCAACGAGAAAGAGAAATGCGATGACACAGGCAACGGGCAGCGCCGGCACCATCCGACGGACGGTCGGCACGGTCGCCGCCATGCTGGCCGCGACCGCCCTGCTCGGGGGTTGCGGGCCGAAGAGCGAACCGGCCGCGGCGCCCGGAACCGACCCGGCGGCCAGCCCGACCAGCAGCCCGAAGGAGGTGCTCCTCGACGCCGTCCCGGACGGTACGGAAGGCGTCTTCCGCTTCACCGGCAAGGACGCGTCCAGCAACCTCACCGGGCGGATCGACCCGGAGTCGAAGGCCTTCGAGATCAACACCGTGATGCCCCCGGACTCCGACGGCATCACGACGAAGATCTCCTTCCTGGTCATCGGGGACAAGATCTGGATGAAGGCCAAGTTCAGCGGTCACCCGGGCCTGCCGAAGTTCCCGAACAAGTGGATGGCGCTGGACAGGTCCAAACTGGCCGACAGCGGCAGCGCGCCGTCCTTCGACGGCGCCGACCAGGGCAACGCCGGCCCGCTGATCGAGGCGGCGACCGCCGTCGAGGAGCAGGGCTCCGGGACGTACGTCGGTTTCATCGACGTGACCGGCGGTGAGGCGGCCAAGGCGCTGGAGGACGGCGAGGCGGCGGCGCTCGGCGAGACCGCCAAGCAGGTGCCCTTCACCGCGGTGGTCGGTCCGGAACAGCACCTGACCTCGCTGACGCTGAGGATCCCGGCCGCCGGCAAGCGGAAGGCGTACGACTACGTGGTCACGTACGCCGACTACGGCAGCACGCCGAAGATCACCGTGCCGACCGGCAGTCAGGTGACGAAGGCACCGGCGATGGCGTACGAGATGTTGAACGGCTGACCCACGACGCAGGGGCGGCGGCCGCACGGGGGGCCGCCGCCCTTTCGTCGTCGGCGGGTCCAGCAGGTTCGGCGGCCTCGCCGGCCAGCGGGCTCGACGGCCTCGGCGGGCCAGCGGGCTCGACGGCCTCGGCGGCCGAGGGATCAGCGGCCGAGGACGGAGCCGCCGTTGACGCCGAGCACCTGGCCGGTGACGTAGCCCGCGGCCGGGCTGACCAGGTAGCGGACCGCCGCCGCGATGTCGTCCGGTTGTCCGGCCCGACCGACCAGGGTGGCCGCCACCCGGGCGGCGTGCCCCTCCGGGGTCATCCGGTCGCCGAAGAACTCGGTCTCCGCGACGTAGCCGGGGCTGACCACGTTGACCGTGATCTGCTCCTTGCCGAGCTGCGTGGCGAGGTCGTACGCCCAGCCGTGCAGCGCCGCCTTCGCCGCCGAGTACGCCCCGCCGCCGCCACGCTGCGCGGCGATCGAGCTGAGCAGCACCACCCGGCCGCCTGGGCGGCGGAGAACGGGCCGCAGCGCCTCGGTGAGCAGCACCGCGGTGAGCACGTTGGCGTCCAGGTTGGCCCGCCAGTGCGCCGCGGTCCCCGCGAGGCTGCCGGTGTCCCCGCCGAGGTATCCCCCGGCGTTGTTGACCACCGCGTCCACCCCCCGCCCACCGACCGCCTCGACAACCCCGGCGACCTGCCCAGGATCGGTCAGATCCGCGGTCACCGCGGTCACCGCGCCCGGCCGCCCGCACTCAACCCCGATCGCCTCGGCGGCGGACCGCAGCACATCCCCCCGCCGCCCCACGACCAACACGTCGTACCCGTCATCCACGAGCCCCCGCGCCACGGCGGCCCCGATCCCGGTCCCACCCCCACTGACAACCGCGAACCGCTCTCCCACGTCCCCTCCCCTGTCGTCAGACCCCGTCGATCATGAAGTTATCGCCAGCGAGCACGGCGTGTCGCGACAATAACTTCATGATCAACGGGGTCAAACCGGGGGCGACGGGGGCCCCGGGGGGTTAGGGGCGGCGGCGGAGGGTCTGCAGGAGGGGGTGGAGGCGGGATTTGAGGCTGGTCAGGCCGCCGGGGAAGAAGTAGACGGCGAGGATGAAGACGGCGCCGAGGACGAAGAGGGGCTGGCTCAGGGGGTGGCTGAGGAACGCGGGGAGGTTGTTGACCGCGTCGCTGGTGCCGAAGGCGGTGAGGCGGTGATCCAGGTACATGTAGAGGATGCCGCCGAGCACCGGGCCCCAGCGGGTGCCGGGACCGCCGAGCACCACCATGACCAGCAGCGACAGGGTCAGCTCCGACGAGGTGACGTGCGGGGACGCGCCGCCGACGATCAGGCAGTAGACCGCCCCACCGGCGGTCGCCAGGCCGCCGGCCAGGGTGAAGGCGACCAGCTTGAACCGGTACGGGTCGAGGCCGAGCACCCCGATCCGCCGCTCGTCGTCGCGCAGCCCGGCCAGCACCCGACCGGTCGGTGACCCGCTCACCCGGTGCACCACGAAGACCACCAGCGTCAGGTACGCCAGCGCCAGCCAGTAGAGGTTGACCGTGTTGGCCACCCCGACCAGCGCGGACGGCAACCCGGAGACGTCCAGCGGCAGCCCCTCCTCGCCGCCGGTGAGCCCGCCGAAGTCACGGGCCACCAGGATCGCCCCCACCTGGGCGAAGGCGAGCGTCACCATGGCGAAGGCGATCCCCACCGTACGCAGGGCGACCGCCCCGAGCAGCGCGGCGAGGATCGTCCCGCCGGTGATCGCGAGCAGCGCCGCCTGCCACAGCGGCAGCCCGGCCCGGGTGACCAGGATGTCGGTGCCGTACACCCCGGCGGCGAAGTAGAGGGCGTGCCCGAAGGAGAGCATCCCGGTCCGCCCGAAGAGCAGGTCGTAGCCGGCCGCCAAGCCGCCGAAGACCAGGCAGATGGCGAGCAGTTGCAGGGTGCCCGGCGAGTTCAGCGGCCCCTCGAAGATCCCCGGCAGGTTCACCGTCGAGTACGGCACGATCGCCGCCACCACCAACGCGACCAGCGGCAGGAACGGCCGCAGGCCGTGCCAACGGGCGTGGCCGGGGGTCAGCTCGTCGGGCACCGCCGCGGGCGGCGCCGGTACCTCGGGACTCTTGACCTCGGTCATGCCGTTGCCACCTTTCCGGCCAGGCCCTGCGGACGCAGCAGCAGCACCACGGCGAGCAGCCCGACCACGCAGAGGTCGCCCAGGCCGGACGTGCCGTAGTAGTTGACGAACTGTTGCAGCAGCCCCACCGCGACCGCCGCGTACGCGCACCCGACCACCGAGCCCATCCCGCCGATCACCACCACGATGAACGCGAAGATCAGCAGTGAGCCGCCCTGCCCGGGCGAGACGTTGCCGAAGTAGACGGCGCCGAGGGCGCCGGCCAGCGCGGCGGCCGCGCCGCCGATCGCGAAGACCAGGGTGAACGCCTTGCGGACGTCGATGCCGAGCGCGGTCACCATCTCCCGGTTCTCCACGCCGGCCCGGATGATCAGGCCGTACCGGGTCCAGCGGAGGAAGGCCAGCAGCGCGCCGAGCACCACCGCCGCGGCGACGATCAGCAGCAGTCCGGCGTTCGGCACGTTCGCGCCGAGGATCGAGGTGACGTCCCGGGTCCACGCCGGACGCGGGAACGGCCGCGCGTCGGCGCCCCAGGTGGCCTGGAGCAGCGCCACCCCGGCCAGCGAGAGGCCGACGGTGACCAGCACCTGCTCGATGGTGCGGGAGTAGAGCGGCCGGATCAGCACCAGCTCCACCAGCACCGCGACCAGCACCCCGGCCAGCACGCCGAAGGCGACCGCCAGCACGAACCCGAACCCGTCGGGGCCGGCGCCGGGCAGGTTGCCCGCGGCCCACCAGGTCGCGTACGCGCCGACGCCGAGGAAGAGGCCGTGCGCGAAGTTGAGCACGTCGGCCAGGCCGAAGACCAGGGAGAGCCCGGACGCGACGAGAAAGTAGAGCGCCGCCAGGCCGAGCCCGGTCAGCGTCAGCAGGATGACGGTGTTCACGCGTGTACCTCTCCCGAGCCGACGCCGAGCAGCGACTTGGTCAGCGCGGTCTCCAGCAGCAGCTCCTGGGCGTTGCCGGTCCAGGCGACCTTGCCGGCGGAGAGCACCACCGCGTCCTTGGCGAGCCGGCGCACCACGGCCAGGTTCTGCTCGACCAGCAGCACCGGCACCGACTCCGCGACCCGTTCCAGCACCTCGGCCACCTCGGTCACCACCTTCGGCGCCAACCCCTTGGTCGGCTCGTCCACCAGCAGCAGCCGGTTGTCGTTGAGTAGCACCCGGCCGATCGCGAGCATCTGCTGCTGCCCGCCGGAGAGCGAGCCGGCCCGTTGCCGTCCACGCCGGTCCAGCTCGGGGAAGAGCGCGAAGACCTTGTCGTACGCCGGGGTGGTGCCCCGCCGCTCGGCGAGCCGCAGGTTCTCCGCGACGGTGAGCGCGGAGAAGACGCAGCGGTCCTCCGGCACGTAGCCGAGCCCGCCGCGGACCAGCCGGTGGGTGGGGCGGGCGAGCAGGCTCTGTGCGCCCATCCGGATGGCGCCGCTGACCTCGCCGTTTCGGGGGGTCAGCCCGACGATCGCGCGCAGCGTGGTGGTCTTGCCGACCCCGTTACGGCCCAGCAGCACGGTCACCCCGGTCGGCGCGACCGTGAAGGACACCCCTTGGAGGATGTGCAGACCGGCGATCCGTACCGACAGGTCCTCGACCGCGAGAATCGGTTCCGCGCTCATAGCGATTCCCCCAGGTACGCCTCCTGGACGGTGGCGTTGGCCATCACCGTCTCCGGGGTGTCGCAGGCCAGCAGGGCACCGTGGTGCATCACGGCGATCCGGTCGGCCAGCTCCAGGATCACGTCCATGTGGTGCTCCACCATCAGCACCGACCGGCCGCTGTCGCCGGTCAGCGACTTGATGACGCTGACCAGCTCGGGCACGTCCTCGGCGCTGACGCCCGCCATCGGCTCGTCCAGCAGCATCACCCGGGGCTCCCCGGCGAGCAGCAGGGCGATCTCCAGCTTGCGCTTCTCGCCGTGGGCGAGGGTGCCGGCGAGTGCCGCACCCCGGTGGTGGAGGCCGACCCGGTCGAGCGCCGCGTCGGCGGCGGCGGCCACCTCCCGGTCGGCCGCCGCCCGCCGCCACAGCTTCATCGAGCCACCCCGGTGCGCCTGTACGGCGAGTCGGACGTTCTCCCGCACGGTGAGCGACCCGAAGACCGAGGATGCCTGGAAGGTACGCCCCAGGCCGAGCCGGGCCCGCCGGTGCGGCGGGAGCGCGGTGACATCCTTCCCGTCCAGCAGGATCCGCCCCTCGGTGGGCCGGCGCAGGCCGGTGATCAGGTTGAACAGCGAGGTCTTGCCGGCGCCGTTCGGCCCGATCACGCCGAGGAACTCCCCGGGCGCGAGGTCGAGGTAGACGCTGTCGACGATGGCGACCTCGCCGATCCGCCAGGTCAGACCGCGGGTGGCGAGCAATGGTCAGCCCTTCATCTGGGAGACCGGCGGCGCGGTCTCGTCACCGGTCAGACTCTTCTCGGCGGTCGCGGTGAAGGCGGTGCCGCTGCCGGAGAGCTTGGCCTGGTACATCGGCTGGAGCAGCGCGTGGTCCTCGGCGCGGATGGTCATCGGGCCCTTGATGCTGTCGAACTGCCAGCCTTCGAGCGCCTTGATCATCTTGTCCACGTCGTCGCCGCCCTCGGTGACCGCGCGGACGACCATCTGGGCGGCGGCGAAGCCGTCCGGGTGGAACAGGTCGAGGGTCCCGCCGGGGATCTTCGCCTTGGCGGCCTTGGCGGCCTCGGTGTCGCTGGCCCCGTCGAAGTAGTGCGACAGGAAGGAGATCTTGCTGCCGGCGGCGCCGAAGGTGGGCCAGGAGGCGCGGAGGTCCAGGCCGGTGACGACCTTGGTGGAGGCGAGCACGCCCTGCTGGTCGAGGGTCTGCCACATCGCCGGGGCGGTGGTGCCGGCCCAGGCGACGAACAGCAGGTCGGGCTTCGCGGCCTTGATCTGGCTGGCGAACGGGGTGAATTCGGTGGCGCTCGCCGGGGCGCGGACGCTGCTGACGGCCGCGCCGGCACCGCCGATCACCTTTTTGACCGCGGCCTCGTTGGCGTCGCCGAACGCGCCCTCTTGGGCGAAGACGACGACCTTCTTGCCCGCCGCGTCGCCGACGAACGACTTGGCGGTCACCACGTCCTGGTACGACTGCCGCCCGGACCGGAACGTGTACTTGTTCGCGCCGGTCACCGCGTCGGTGGCGGCCGGGCCGGAGATGAAGAGGACCTTGTTCTGCGCCGCGATCGGGGCGACCTGGAGCGCGACGCCGGACGCGGTGGAGCCGGCAATGATCTTCGAGCCCTTGCCGATCAGGTCCTTGGCCGCGGAGACCGCCTTCGCCGGGTCACCGGCGTCGTCGACCTCGGTGAGCTCGATCTTCCGGTCACCGACCTTGCCGGTGCCCTTGGTGGCGTAGTCGAGGCCGGCCTTGAACCCCTCGATGTACTGCTTTCCGTAGCTGGCCAGCGGGCCGGACTGGGAGTACACCAGGCCGACCTTGACCGGGGCGGTGTCACCGCCGCCCGAGGCGGTGTCCTGCGGGCTGCCGCAGGCCGTGGCGGCAATCGCCGCCGCCATCATCGTGGCGGCGGAGAGGAACACCCGCCGCGTGTGCCGGACCGTCATCGCGACTCCAGGTGAGGACAGGGGGAACTCAGTTGTCGGCTCACGCTAGAAGTGACGTCACCCACGGGCTATGTGGCGGAAACACACAAGTAACCAAGGTGGGGTGGCCGACCGTAACAAGCACCCGCCAGCACCGGTGATGCCACCCGTGACTGATGGCCACGACCGCCACCACCCGCGACGGCGGTGTGTCGCGGCCCGCCACCACCGCGCCGGGAAACCGGACCTTTCGGCTACGACGGTGGACGCCGGCCGCAGGCGCCGTCGTGGTCGGCCGGCAGCGGGCAGCGCCGGCCGCCGCTGAGCAACAGGTCGCAGTAGACCCGATGGCGTACGTGCTGAGCGTCCTCCTCGGACACCGTCGTCTCGGCCCGGTCCACGTCGGCGAGGAAGCCGAGCGCCCGACAGATCGCCCGGGCGAACCGCCGCGCCCCGTCGAGGTCGCTCGCGAGCACGGGCAGGTGGACGACGAACCGCTCCCGGCCCATCAGCGCACCCCCGGGGTGAACCGGGACTGCCAGCTCCGCAGCGCCCGCTTGATCCGGACGTTCTCCTCCGCCGTACGCGCCAGCTCGCGGCGCACGATCGCCAGGTCGCCCGCCACCCGGTAGAGGAAGGCGTGCACCTCGGCCGGGTCGAGGCCGTGCCGCACGGTGCGGAAGTGCCGGTCACGGATCTGCCCCACGCTCAACGGCCGACAGGACTCCGACCGGTACCAGCCGCCGTTCCGCGGCCGACTCGACGCCGACCGCCGCCGCGCCGGCCGGAACAGGTTCAACACCTTGCGCATGACCACCTTCCTCCCGCAGTCGCCCTGGAAGGCGGCCCGGTCCGCGGAAAGGGGACGCGGACCGAGCCGCCGGCCCCGCGCCCGCAGCCCACATCGGCGGTACGACCCCAGAGCCAATCCGAGGTCCAACCCCGCGGTTTGCCGAACCAACCGGAGTCGGACACCGAGCAACCTACTACAGCAGCTACAGCAGCTACAGCAAGTCGACCCCGCAACGTCACGCGACGCCCACTTATTGCAGTAGCTCTAGCAAGTCGGGCATGATCGGGGGTGCCGAACCAACCGGAGTCCTTACCATGCCCACAGCACAGCCAACATTCCGACGCATCGTCGAGGAAATCGCCTCGAAGATTAAAAGCGGCGAACTGAAGCCTGGCGACAAGCTGCCCTCAACCAGCGAACTCGCCAAGATCTACGACGTCAGCACCGGCACTGTGTACCGCGCGCTCTCGCTGCTGCACGACCGGGAGCTGATCATCGGTCAGCCCGGTCGCGGCACCTACGTCGCGGAGCGCTCTACCCGGTAGTGACCCGTCAAGCTCCTTTGAAGCTGATGTCGCAAACGAATCAGGCGACCCGTTCAGCAACCGGCCCACCGGTTGATTCGTCTACGACATCAGGAAAGGACCGCGACGACACACCCCGAACCGGCGCCGTGCCCCCTTGTCGTGGTTGAGCTCACCGCGACCAGACCAGGCGCCGCCGAACCCGCCAACTGGACCTGACCGGAAGTTCTTTGGAGCTGCCCGCGCCAACGGGACGGCTCTTCGGGTCGCGCAGAGGGCGGCCCGCCTCGGACGCCGAAGCGCACAGACGGAGCTACGCCGCCGACCGCTCCCCGAACAAGGCGCGCCTGACTGTCAGATCAAGGACAGGCACTAACGTCACACCTCGACGCCCAACGCCATCGCCGCTGTTCGCAGGCCATGCGAGGCGTTGATACCAGCAGCGATGGCGTCAGCCAGGACAGCAGGAGCGCTAGCTCATCGCTACCGTCACCTTACTGCCGGTGATCTGTGCGGGGAGGCGCGATGTCTGCCAATGAAGAATTCTTCAAGTCCAGGAGGAGCAATAGTCAAGACTTGTGGATGAGAAATCTTGATTAGGCAGCCGTGGCCGTGCTCGTGGCGGGTCGTTCGACGAGTTTGCCGCGTTCGAAGCGGGCGCCGGCGCGGACCAGGGCGACCAGGTGGGGCGCGTTGACGGCCCGCCATCGCTGCTGGGCGGCTTCGATGAGCTTGAACGCCATGGCGAGGCCGGCGGCCTTGGAGCCGGGGCCTTTGGTGACCTTGGTGCGGTGCCGGACCGTGGCGAAGGTCGACTCGATCGGGTTGGTGGTGCGCAGGTGCACCCAGTGCTCGGCGGGGAAGTCGTAGAAGGCGAGGAGTTCGTCCAGATCGTCGACGACCTTGGCGACGGCTTTGCCGAACTTCGCCCCGTAGGCGAGCTTGAACGCGGCCACGGCGCGGCGGGCGTGGTCGCGGTCCTCGGCGTTCCAGATCTCGGCGAGGGCCTTCTTCGCCCCGGGATGAGCTGATTTCGGCAGGGCGGCGAGGACGTTGCCGATCTTGTGGAACCAGCAGCGCTGCTCCCGGGTCTCGGGGAACACCTCGCGTAGCGCGTTCCAGAACCCGAGCGCGCCGTCGCCGACGGCCAGGATCGGGGCGCGCATGCCCCGCCGCTTGCAGTCGCGGAGCAGGTCGGCCCACGACCCGGCCGATTCGCGGTAGCCCTCGGCGAGGGCGACGAGTTCCTTGCGGCCGTCGACGCGCACCCCGACGATCACGAGCAGGCACAGTTTCGCCTCGTCGAGGCGCACGTTCAGGTGCACGCCATCGGCCCACACGTAGACGTAGTCCGCACTGGACAGGTCCCGGTCGGCGAACGCGCGGGACTCGTCCTGCCACTGCCCGGTCAGCCGGGTGATCGTGGCCGCGGACAGCCCGGAGCTGGTGCCGAGGAACTGCTCCAGCGCCGGCACGAAGTCCTGCGAGGACAGGCCGTGCAGGTACAGCAGCGGCAGCACCTCGCTGATCCGCGGGGACTTGCGGCACCACGCCGGCAGGATCGCCGAGGCGAACCGCTTGCGCTCGCCGGTCGTCTCCTCGACGCGCTTGTCGTTGACCCGCGGCGCGACCACCTCGACCGCCCCGGCGCTGGTCAGCACCTCCCGGGGCCTCGCGTGACCGTTGCGTACCACCAGCCTGCGGCCCTGCTCATCCACCTGGTCGGCGTGCGCGGCGATGTACGCGGCGACCTCGGCCTCCAACGCCGCAGCCAGCATCCGCCGCGCACCGTCACGCACGATCTCGTCGATCAACGAACCGCCGGTCGAGCCGGCGTCGGGCGCGGCCGGTGGCGTCGGGTCCTCGGGGTTGACTACCGTAAGCACGGGCGTACCTTCCCGACCCGCGTTGGCGCGCGGGCTCTACTCGATTCCTTGGACTTGGACTCGCCGGGAGGGTACGCCCCACGGCGCTCATCCACAGGTTTCGAGCATTGCTCTCCAGGAGGGCCGCTGCCGTGCTGAAGCACGGCATCCTCAAGCGCTACCCGGTGGTCTTCGCCTCGAAGACCGGACAGGGAAACTCAATTGTCTTCCTTGACGGGTATGCCGGACGGGGAGAGTACGACGATGGAGAGCCGGGCTCTCCACTGCTGCTCTCCCGGTGCGCCGAGTTCGTTCAAGGCTTCCGCGATGTCCTCGCCTTCTTCGTCGAGCAGGACCCGGAGAACTTCGCGAACCTTGAGCAGGTGCTCCGCGAGAAGGGCGGGGCGGTTCAGCGCGAGCTGCGACAGGGCAGTCTTGATCAGCACTTGCCCGAACTTCTAGCGCGGGCCAAGGGCGCCTCTCTCTTTGCCTTCCTCGATCCCTTCGGCCCCGCGCTCGACTTCGACTTGATCAAGTCTCGCCTACTTGCGCGGCCCAGCTGGCCGCCCACTGAGGTCCTGCTGCATTTCAGCGTCTCGGCAGTGGCGCGCATGGGTCGAGCAGTCCATGTCGCTGGCGAAAGGCGAGGCGGCCTCTCGGAGGGCGACCAAAGGACCGCTGCTCGCTTGGACCGCTTCCTCGGCGGCGATTGGTGGAGCAGCTATTTCGCCCAGTTGAGTGACATCTCTGACGAGGAACGAGCGACCGACGTCGCGATGCGCGTCGCCCAGAGGTACGCACAGGAGTTGACGAAAGGCTCGCCCTACCAAGCGGTCCAGATGCCGGTTCGACCTCGGCCCGGCCTTGCCCCGAAGTACGTCCTTGCCTTGTTCACCACGCACAGCGAAGGTGCGTGGCATTTCGCCGACACGCTCGGCAAGGCTGGGATCGAGTGGGAGGAGGCATGGGTCCAGGAACAGGTACGACGTGGAGAAGTCGGACTGCACACCCTGTTCGGCGACGGCCCAGTGTTTGACCCCGAGCAGTACAAAGCCGAGAACGCCCCTCGCTGGTCACGGACCATCGAGGGAAACATCGCCGGGATACTCGACGAAGGCAAACCAATCCGGCTGGCCGATCGTGTACCTGAGGTATACGGCGACGTGCTTGGACAGGCCTGGGCACCCCACGTACGCCAAGCGATCAAGTCTTTGCACCGCCGGCAACTTGTCAACCACACTGGCACGGGAGACTTTTGGAAGGAAGTCCTTTGGCGACCGTAACAAGAGGTGGCCGCTGGCCCTGCCGGCGGCCACCTCTGCCGCTAAACGCCTGCCGGCACGCGAGGCTTCGGCATTTCGTCCCAGGTGCGGCCGTCCAGCAGCCGTCCGCCCGCCTTCGGAGTACGCCCGCCCCATTGCTTGAAGAAGAATGCCGTGCCGGCCCCGTTGCACTGATCCCGTAGGCCGGTCACCCAGGCCGGGTTCATCGGACGACAGCCCGTCCCTGACTCACCACCGGCGATCAACCAGTCAATGCCGGCAAGGTCGAGGCCGGGCAGCGGGCCCAGCAGGGGCTCGGCGGAGATGAAACGCACCGCCGCCGGCACCTCCCGCAGGTGGTCGATGCGGACCCGCTGGCTCTCGTCCTCGACGCTGACGCCCATCCAGACATTGCTCGGCCAATCCAACTGGGGTGCCAGCTTCGCCAGCCGCGCCGCCCGCTTCGTGAGTACCTGGTAGGTATGCCGAGGCGTGTCACGCATGACGGCGAAGACCTCTCGCACATAGCCCAACGGCACGCGCGCATGGAAAAGGTCTGACATTGAGTTGACGAAGACGGTGCGAGGCTCCCGCCAGCGACGAGGAACATCCAGGGAGTCTGGGTGCAGAGCAACTCCGAAGCCCGGCCCAGATGTCCGAGGGTCTCCGTCGACTTGGTACTTGGCGGAGCCCATGGCCTTGAGGCGCTTGGCGAGGGTCAGCGCATAGCAGTTGTCGCAACCAGCCGAGATTCGATCGCAACCGGTGGTGGGATTCCACGTTGCCTCGGTCCACTCGATGGCGCTCTTGTCAGCCATGCGCGCTCCTCCCGCTAGAAGAGCCAATCTTGTCGAACATCCGTACGGATGTGAAGCCCTCTGACGGCCCTCGGTCGGTAGTTGTCGGCCCTGATGTCTAACAGACAGCGATTTGGATGGTGGCGGCAAGACGTGTGATTCGTCTACGACATCAGCTCCAAAGGACACCGAACCAGCATGTGTCCTCCGAACAGGCGCACAGACGCGGGCCGGCCCGCTACCCCGGGATCGGGGCGGCGGACCAGCGACGGGATCAGGTGGGTTATCGGGAAGACAAGCCGGCGCGGGCGGCGGCGGCGGTGTCCGGCTGGTCGGCGAAGGCACCGTCCAGGCCGAGGCCGAAGAAGAGCTCGTACTCGGCGGTGATGTCGCCGCGGGCGTTCGGGTCGGCGCCGATCCGGAAGTCCACCGGCAGGAACTGGTTCTCGGCGCGGAACGTCCAGGCGTGCACGACCAGCTTCTCCCGGTGCGCGTCCCGGATCAGCGTGGTCGGGGCGAGCAGCCTGCCGGCGGTGTCCCGGGGGACGATCAGGTTCTTGTTCGCGCCGATTCCGTCGGCGTACCCGGCGATCCAGGCCAGGCCGTCCGGGGTGGCCAGGTCGGCGTAGGTGCGGGCGTCGCCGGCGGCGGTGAAGTCGTACGGCCGGCCGGCGGCGTCCATCAGCTGCACCAGCCGGACGTCGATCATGCCGTCGAGCTTGCGCAGGTTGGCCGTCTCGAACGACTGGATGAAGACCGGGTCGTTGCGGTGGGTCAGCCCGTTCTTCTGAAGCACCGCGACCAGCGGTTCCTCCAGCGCCAGCCCGATCGAGGCGAAGTAGCTGGGGTGCTTGGTCTCCGGGTAGACGCCGATGGTCCGGCCGCGGGCCTCCGACTCGGCGCGGGCCAGGTCGATGACCTCCTGGAAGGTCGGCACCTCGAACTTCCCGTCGAACGCCGTGTTGGCCACCCGCACCTGGGGCAGCCGCTCCTTGGCCCGCAGCGTCTTCAGTTCGGCCAGGGTGAAGTCCTCGGTGAACCAGCCGGTCACCGGGACGCCGTCGATGGTCTTCGTGGCCTTGCGGGCGGCGAACTCGGGGTGGGCCGCCACGTCGGTCGTACCGGAGATCTCGTTCTCGTGCCGGGCGACCAGCACGCCGTCCTTCGTCGAGACCAGGTCCGGCTCGATGAAGTCGGCACCCAACCGGATGGCCAGGCGGTAGGACTCCAGGGTGTGTTCCGGGCGGTAGCCGCTCGCGCCGCGGTGGCCGATCACGATGGGCCGGCGGGCCGCGCGGGACCGCTCGGCACCGGGCTCCGGGTCGGCCTGGGCGGCCACGGCCGGCACCACCACGGCCGCCGCGAGCAGCGCGCCGGCCACGCCGAGGGCGGAAAGGGTACGTCGCAACGCCGTCTCCTGTCGTCGAGGGATGCGCCCAGCAGACCCGTCCGGGTTGGCCACCAGTTGGTCGGTTCCTGACCTGCCGGTGAATCTCCGGGCGGAAGATTGCCTGGTGCGTCGGCTGCTCCGTCACCCCGTGCGACTGGTGCCGTTCGGGTTCCTGGCGGTGATCCTGCTCGGCACCGGCACGCTGATGCTGCCCTGGGCCACCAGCGAGCAGCACTACACCCCGTTCGTCACCGCGCTCTTCACCTCCACCTCGGCCGTCTCGGTCACCGGCATGGCCGTCAACGACACCCCGAACTACTGGAACGGCTTCGGGCTGACGATGATCACCGTGCTCACTCAGGTCGGCGGCCTGGGCATCCTGACCGGCGCCGCGCTGGTGATCCTGGCGGTGTCCCGGCAGCTCGGCCTGCACAACCGGCTGCTGGTGCAGGCGGAGACCGCCGAGTTCGGCATCGGCGACGTGCGTCGGCTGCTGGTGGGGATCGCGGCGACCGTGTTCGCCACCGAGGCGGTGATGACGACGGTCATCACCGGCCGGCTCTGGCTGGTCTACGACTACCCGCCCTGGTCGGCGCTCTGGTCCGCCGCCTTCGACTCGATCCAGGCGTTCAACAACGGCGGGTTCACCCTCTACTCGGACGGGCTGCTCGCGTTCTCCCGGGACCCGTGGGTGGCGCTGCCGCTGGCCCTCGGCGCGATCATCGGCGGGCTCGGCTTCCCGGCCCTCTTCGAGGCCGTCCGCGAATGGCGGCGACCGGGCCGGTGGGCGGTCGCCACCAAGCTGACCATCTGGGGCAGCCTGGCGCTGATCGTGCTCGGCTCCGGTTACCTGCTGCTCGCCGAGTGGGCCAACCCGGCGACCATCGGCACGTACGACCCCCCGGGGAAGCTGCTGGCCACGTTCACCCAGATCGCGCTGAGCCGGACCGGCGGCTTTGACGTGATCAACGTCGACCAGCTCACCGAGGCGAGCTACCCGCTGCTCATCATCCTGATGTTCATCGGTGGCGGCAGCGCCAGCACCGCGGGCGGCATCAAGGTCTCCACCTTCTTCCTGCTGGCCTTCGTCATCTGGGCGGAGCTGCGCGGCGAACCGGACGTGACGGTCGGTCGTCGGCAGGTCGCCCGCGCCAGCATCCGGCAGGCGCTGACCGTGGCCCTGCTCAGCGTCGCCCTGGTCGTGGTCGGCACGGTGCTGCTGGTCGTGATCACCGCGGGGGTGCGCTACTACCAGGCGCTGTTCGAGGTGACGTCGGCCTTCAGCACCACCGGCCTGTCCCTCGGGGTCGCCCCGAACCTGTCCCACCCGGGCCAGTACGCCCTCACCGCGCTCATGTACATCGGCCGGGTCGGCCCGCTCACCCTCGGGTCCGCCATCGCGTTGAACACCCGGCGACGCCTGTACCACTACCCGGAGGAGCAACCCATTGTCGGCTAGGAAGACCAACGACAGCGGCGTCGTGGTGATCGGCCTGGGCCGCTTCGGCTGCCACCTGGCCGGCACGCTGAACCAGCTCGACCACGAGGTCCTCGCCATCGACCGCAGCCAGGAACAGGTGCAGCGCTGGTCGGCGCAGCTGGACCGGGTGGTGCAGGCGGACTCCACCGAGGAGGGCGCGCTGCGGCAGCTCGGGGTGGCGGACTTCCGACGGGTGGTGGTCGCCATCGGCGCCTCCGTGGAAGCCAGCGTGCTCACCGTGCTGGCCCTGGCCGAGCTGGGCATCCCGCAGATCTGGGCCCGGGCCACCTCGGAGAAACACGCCAAGATCCTCGGCTCGGTGGGTGCCCACCACGTGATCTTCCCGGAGGCGGAGACCGGCGAGAAGGTGGCGCACCTGATCGTCAGCAAGATGCTCGACTTCATCGAGTTCGGCGACGACTTCGCCATCGCGAAGGTCCGCGTGCCGGATGGGATGGCCGGCCGACCGCTGCGCGACCTGGCGCCGGCGGACCGGTACGGCGTGCGGGTGGTCGGCGCCAAACTGCCGGGTGAGCGCTTCCGCTACGCCGAGCCGGACACGGTGCTGGAGAAGGACAGCGTGCTCATCGTGGAGGGCAGCATCGCCCAGGTGCAGCGCTTCGCCGCGCTGAGCTGAGCCCCGGCCATACCGTCACTTGCCCTTGCCCTTGCCCTTGCCGCCGTGACCACCTCCCTTGCGCTCGGTCACTTTCCTTTTCCCTTGCCGCCGTCCTTGCCCTTGCTGGGCTTGTCCGCCCTCGCCCGCGCACTCCCGCCGGCGCCGCCCTTCGCGGTGGTCTTCGCGGGCGCCCTGGTCGTCGGCGGCGTGGCGGGCGTCGACCCGGCAACCCCGGCAACCTGCACGCCGCAGGTGTTCTCGCCGACCTTGAACTCGACCGGCAGCGGGTTGGTTCCGGTGTAGCTGCCGCTCAACGTGACCTTCTTCGACGCCCCCGGCGCCAGCGCGGCGTCCGTGGCGGGCGGCTGCAGCAGCACCGTCCGCCCGTCCTGCCGCACCGCAGGCTGGGCCTGCGTCACCGTCTGCCGGCCGGGGAAGGTGAAGCTCATGCTCCAGTCCCGCAGCTCCCGACCGCCGGTGTTGGTCAGGGTCAGCTCGGCGGCGAAGTCGCGGCCGGAGTCGCGGCGCAGCACGTAGTCGACCTCGCACGGCGCCGGCTGGGGCAGCTCCATCCGGGCCTCCGTGGGCTCGACCCCTCCGCTGGCCGAGCTCCGCGAGGTCATCCCCCACATGGCGGCGGTGACCGCGACCAGGCCCACCGCGGCCACCCCGGCCTCGACCTTGCGCCGGCGGGCCGCCGCCCGGCGGGTCCGGGTGCGGACGGCCGAGAAGGGCAGCGCGTCGGTCGCCGTCGACCAGGGCAGGATCGTCGTCCCGGCGTTCTCCAACAGCGCCGGGTCGAACTGGCCCAGCGCCGGGGAGACCGGCACGATCGCCGCGATGCCGGCCGCGTCGGCGAGGGTGCGGGCGACGTCGGCGGTGCTCGGGCGGTCCGCGGGAGACTTCGCCAGGCAGCGCCGGACCAGCTCCTCCACCTCGGCGGGCAGCCCGACCACCGGCGGCATCGGGTCCGGGTCGTTGTACATGTGCGCCCGGAGCATCTGGGTGGTCGTGCTGGCCTGCCAGGGCAGCCGGCCGGTCAGCATCCGGTACAGCAGCAGGCCGACCGCGTAGACGTCGGTCGCCGGCGAGACCTGACCGTTGTCGAGCCGCTCCGGGGCCAGGTACGCGGGGGTGCCGAGCAGGGCACCGTCCGGGCCCTGCTCGCTCTCCCCGACCAGCGCCGAGATGCCGAAGTCGACCACCTTCACCCCCGTCGGGGTGAGCATCACGTTGCCGGGGGTCACGTCCCGGTGCACCACGCCACGGGCGTGCGCGGTGGCCAGCGCCGAGGCGACCTCCGCCCCGATCGTCACCGCCTCCCGCCAGGGCAGCTGCCCGCCGCGGCCGAGCCGGCTGCTCAGCGGGCCGCCATCGACCAGCTCCATCACGACGTACGGGACGGTCAGCCCCACCTGCTCGGACTCGCCGTAGTCGTACACGTTGGTGATGTTGGGGTGGCAGAGCCGGGCGGCGGCCTGCGCCTCGATCCGGATGCGGTGCCGGAAGGCCTTGTCGCTGGCCAGCCGGGACGCGAGCACCTTGACCGCGACCTGGCGGCCGAGCACCTCGTCGTAGCCGCGCCACACCACCGACATGCCGCCCGCACCGAGCTGCTCGATCAGCCGGTACCGCTCACCCAGCAGCTGCTGGCCGTTCCTGACCGCTCCACCCATGGTCAGTCCTGTTGCCCGAGGTGATCCCACCTACACCCGAAGAGTCGGAATCGGTCAGAAAAGTCACCCGTTCAGGCGGTCGCGAGCAGTTGGTCCACCGGGGCGTAGTCGTCGGTCAGCACCAGCGCGTCCCCGACGTACCCGGTCAGGTCACCGTCGTGCAGCAGGCGCGCCTGCTCGGGCAGGGTGCGCAGCCCCACCTCGATCCGGGCCAGCGGCAACGGCGCGTCCGAGCCGACGATCAGGAAGTTCGAGCCGTACTGGCCGGCGATCGCGCCGGGCGGGGCGACCAGTGCGACGTACCGGAACTCGGCGGCCACGGTGGCCAACTCGGCGCGGACGAAGCGGCCCGGCGGATAGTCGATGACGTTCTGCACGTAGATCCCGCCCGGCCGGAGCACCCGGCGGATCTCGGCGGCCATCTCCCGGGTCGCCAGGTGCCAGGGCACCACCAGGTGGCCGAAGGCGTCACCGACGATCAGGTCCCGGCTGTCGGTCGGTTCGGCGTCGAGCAGCACCCGGGCGTCCCCGACCGCCGCGTGCAGCTCCGGGCCGGTGCGCACGCCGAGCTCCCGCCGGTCCAGCTCGACCAGGCCACCGTCGATCTCGAACACCAGGTTGTCGGTGCCCGGCCGGGTCGCGGTCAGGTAGCGCGGCATGGTGAAGCCGCCGCCGCCCAGGTGCAGGGCGTCCAGCCGCTGCCCCTTCGGCGCCGCCGCGTCAGCCACCAGGCCCATCCACTGCGTGTACGCGTACTTCAGGTGCGTGGGGTCGGCCAGGTCGACGTACGAGTGCTCGGCGGAGTTGAGGTAGAGCGTCCGCCCCTGCGTCCACTGCGGGTCCACCTCGACCCGCGCGCAGTGGTACGCGGTCTCCACGTCGCACGGGTTCGGGGCGACCGTGGCGAGGCCGGCGCCGGCCAGGCCGAGCACCGCCAGGGCGGCCTTCGCCCGGGCCGGACCGGGCAGCCCGGGCCCCGCCCGACGCCGCAGGTACGCCCCGAGCGCCAGCCCGGTGACCCCGAGCAGCCCCGCCAGCCCGAGCACGATCACCGTGCTGGGCAGCGCCGCCACCAGCACGAAGCCGGTGACCATGGTGGCGGTGATCCCGCCCAGGGTGCCGATGCCGGAGAGCCGCCCGACGACCTGCCCGGTGCGGCGCAGGTCGGCGAGCTGGAGCTTCACCACCAGCGGGGTGACCCCGGCGAGCAGCGCCGCCGGCAGCAGCACCGCCAGCGCGGTGAGCAGCAGCACGGCGCTCGCCGCCCCGCCGCGCAGCGCCTCACCGGCGTACCGGACGACGGGCAGGGTGATCGCGGTGGCGACGCCGGCCAGCACCAGGGCCGGGGCCAGCAGCGTGCGCGGGTCCCGCCGGTCCGCCAGGAACCCGCCCATCCACGCCCCGTACGCGATCGCCCCCAGGGCCATACCGATGACCGAGCTGGTCACCTGGAGGGTCACCCCGACGTACGGGCCGACCAGGCGCAGCGAGACGGTCTCCAGGACCAGCACGGCCCCGCTGGATAGGAACACCAGGAAGGCGGCGAGCCCGTTCGGCAGGGCCCGGGGCGGCGCCGGCGGGGTTGACGCGGACTCCACCACGACGTCGGACGATGAGCTGCTCACCGTCGCGATGCTACGCAGCGTTCCAGGCGACTCTGGTCAGTACATCGAGATATGAACATGGTTCGTGTGGTCGGCGGCGGGACTGCCGCCACCGCTGTACGACCGCCAGCCGGTGTTCGGCATCCAGATCTGCCGGTACCAGATCACGTACATGATGCCAAGGCGGCTCGCGTTGTTCTTGGCCCAGCTGGCCAGGCTGTCCCCGTACGCCTTGTCCCCGCCGGTCGCCGAGACGTCCTCGAAGCCGCCGCTGGCGGCGGAGAAGTCGCAGGCCCGGCCCTTGGGGTGCTCGCCGTCCCCGCCGCTGCGGTGGCAGGAGACGTAACGCTTGTAGCCGGCGGCCTGGGCCTGCTGGAGCATGTGCAGCGTGCGGGGCGTGATGCAGCCGGAGGTGGTCGGGTCGTTCACCGAGCAGGACTCCGACGGCCAGGAGCCGTCCGAGTTGCGCGGCGCCGGCTTGGCGGAGGCCGAGCCGCCGCTGAACCCGGAGCTGCTGCCCGAGCTGACCTTGGCCAGCGCGATCTCGGCGTCCCGCTTCTTCTTCGCCAGCACCGCGAGCTGCTTCTGCTGCTCGCGCACCTCGATGTCGATCGCCGCCTTCTTGGTCGCCGCCTCGGCCTTGGCGTCGGTGAACGCGCGCAGCCGCTTGCTGTCCCGCTGGGCCATCATGTCCAGCTCGGCGGCCCGCTTGAGGAACGCGTTCGGGGTGGTGCTGGCGAGCAGCATCGACACCGGGGTCAGCCGACCCAGCCGGTACGACTGCGCGGCCACCTCGCCGACCTGCGAGTTCAGCTCGACCAGGCGCAGCTCGATCTCCTTGAGCTGACCGGCCAGCGCCACCTGCCGGCGTTTCGAGTTGTCGAGCCGGGCCTTCGCCTCGATGTGGCCGCGGGCGGCCGCGTCGAGCGCCGCACGGAGCTGCTTGCTGCCGCCCTCGTCGGGCGCACCCGGCGCCGGGGCGGCCGCGGCGACCCCGGCCGGGGCGAGGCCGGCGCCGAGCAGCAGGGCCGTCGCCGCGAGCAGGGCGAGCAACGACCGGCGGGCGCGCCGCCCGATGAGCCTGGTCCTGGGCACGAAAGCGTCCTTCCGTCGGCCGCCGGCCCCCCGGGTCGATCACTGCGCGGCGGCGGCTCCACCGGCGCCGGACGGCGGCCTGCTGGCGGAAACCGCCGGTCACGATACCGGACCGGGGCGGCCGCGCCAGGCCCCCAACCTCGGGCCACACCGGACATCGACGCAGCGTGTCGGGGCTGTCGCCACGCCGTCACCGATCGCCCGGCCGGGGCGGCATCCGACCGGTGCTCAGCCGCCGAGGAGGGCCGACCGGACCTCGGTCCAGATCTGTTCGTTCGCCGCGACCAGCAGGCCCTGGCCGTCGTCGGCGGGGTGGTAGTCGGTGCCGTCGAAGCGTCGGGCCACCCCGCCGGCCTGTCGGACCAGCAGGGTGCCAGGGGCGTGGTCCCAGGGGAGCGTCCGCCAGAACAGGACGAACTGCTGCGCGCCGGTGAGCAGGTCGAGGTATTCCCGGCCGGCGCAGTGCTGGCCGGGCAGCAGCTCGCCGATCCGCGCCCCGCCCGCCTCGACGGCCTGCCGGACGTCCGGCGGCAGGAACCGGGTCATCGCGGTGCCGCGCAGCGCGCCGACCGCGGGCACCGCCTCGGCCGTGCGCACCACCGTCCCGTCCAGCCGTGTCCCCGCGCCGGTCCGGCAACTGGCCAGGTCCCCGGCGAGCGGGTCGAAGACCCAGGAGGCGACCTGCTCGCCGTCGGTCAGCAGCGCCACCATCAGGGCGAACGGCTGGCGGCCGGCGGCGAAGTTGGAGGTGCCGTCGACCGGGTCGACCAGCCAGACGTCGCCTGCGGCGCGCAGGTGCCGCAGCAGGGCCGGGTCGTCGGCGACGGCCTCCTCGCCGACCACCACCGAACCGGGCCGCAGCCGCCGCAGCCCTGCCGAGATCAGCTCCTCGGCCCGCCGGTCGGCGACGGTGACCACCTCGCCGGGGGCCTTCTCGGCGATGTCGGCGTCGTCGAGCCGGCGGAACAGCGGTACGACGACCTTCGCCGCGGCCTCCCGCAGCAGCTCACCGACGTCGTCGAGCAGCGCGTCAGCCACGAGGCGGCAGCTTGACCACGCTGACGAAGAACTCGTCGATCTGGCGGACCACCGAGATGAAGCGCTCGAAGTCCACCGGCTTGGTCACGTAGGCGTTGGCGTGCAGCTGGTAGCTGCGCAGGATGTCCTCGTCGGCCTGCGAAGTGGTGAGCACCACGACCGGGATCCGGCAGAGCTGCTCGTCCTTCTTGATCTCCGCGAGCACCTCCCGGCCGTCCCGGCGGGGCAGGTTGAGGTCGAGCAGGATCAGGTCGGGGGCCACCGCGTCCGCGTACTGGCCCTCGCGCCGCAGGTAGGCCAGGGCCTCCGCGCCGTCGGAGACGACGGTCAGCCGGTTGCGGAGCTTGTGCTCCTCGAAGGCCTCCTGGGTCATCAACACGTCGCCCGGGTCGTCCTCGACCAGCAGGACCTCGATCGGGCTCTTGCCGTCTGCCGGCGCGGTCATCCCACCGTCTCCTTCATGCCACCTGTTGAACCGTGTCCCGTCGTACCGTCGGCCGGGTCCGTGCGCTCCGACCCACCCGGCTGCCGACCGATCGGCCCGCTCCCGGCGGCGTCGTCGCCGGTCCCGTCCCCGGTCAGCGTCCCGTCCCCGGTCGACTCCGCGCCGGCCGCCGCCTCGTCCGCCGCGCCCACCTCGGCCGCCGCGTTCGCCGCCGCCACGTCCTCCGGGAGGGCGGGCAGGGTGAAGCGGATCGCGGTGCCCTCGCCGGTGCCGGTGTCCACCCAGACCCGGCCGCCGTGGTACTCGACGATCTTCTTGACGATCGCCAGGCCGATGCCCGTGCCCGGGTACGCGTCCTTGGCGTGCAGCCGCTGGAAGATCACGAAGATCTTGTCCGCGAACTCCGGCTCGATCCCGATGCCGTTGTCCTGGCAGCTGATCTCCCACTCGTCCCCGACCAGCCGGGCCGTGACGTGCACCTTCGGCGGCACGTCCGGGCGGCGGAACTTGATCGAGTTGCTGACGAGGTTGGCCAGCAGGTTGGTCAGCAGCGGCTCCTCGCCGCGGATCACCGGCAGCTCGCCCCAGGTCAGCTCGGCGTCGGCGTACTGCCGGGCGGCCTCGGTCTGGCCGGCCACGTCGCCCATCACCTTGTTCAGGTCGATCTCGATGAAACCGGTGGTGAGGCGGCCGATCCGGGAGAACGCGAGCAGGTCGTTGATCAGGCGCTGCATCCGCTGCGCGCCGTCCACCGCGAAGGCGATGTACTGGTCGGCCCGCTCGTCGAGCTGACCGGCGTAGCGGCGCTGGAGGAGCTGGCAGAAGCTCGCCACCTTGCGCAGCGGCTCCTGGAGGTCGTGCGAGGCGACGTACGCGAACTGCTCCAGGTCACGGTTGGACCGGGTGAGCTCCTCGGCCTGCTTCTGGAGCTGGCTGTTGACCCACTCGATGCGCTCCCGGGCCTCGCGTACCTCGGCCAGGTCGCGGGCGATCTTCTGCCGCATCCCGTCGATGTCGTCGGCGAGCCGGCGGAACTCCGGCGGCCCGGCGCCGGCGATGTGGTGCTCGTAGTCGCCCGCGGCGACCTCCCGCACCTGGCCCACCAGCCCGGCCAGCGGCCGGATCAGGATGCGGTCCAGGGAGAGCACCATGACCGCGCCTGCCACGGCCACCACCAGGGCCGCGATGATCAGCAGGACGACCAGCACGTTGCCGGTCCGGGTGACCTGGTCGGCGGTCTGCTGCCGGACGACCAGGATCTCGGCCTGGAGCTGGTTCACCGCGGAGCGGATGCCGTCGAACTGCTGCCGGGTCTGGTCGGTGATCAGCGCCTGCCCGGCGGCCGGGCCGCTGCGTTCGGTCGTCGTGATCACCGGCTCGGCCACGTTCGCCCGCCAGCGCTCCGCCTGCTGCTCGACGACCCGCAGCTCGCGCAGCACGTCCGGGTAGCCGGCGGCCAGCCGCTCCATCGAGTCGACGGTGGCCCGTTCCCGTTCCAGACCCGTTTCGTACGGGGCCAGGTCCTTGCGGTCGCCGTTCACCGCGTACCCGCGGACCGCGGTCTCCTGGTCGAGCAGCGCGCTGAGCAGCTCCTGCGCCTGCACCCGCAGCGGACCGGTCTTGATCAGCACGGCGTCGATGTTCTGCCGGTTCTTCGCCGCGACGACCGCCTCGGCGGCGGCCAGCCCGAGCAGCAGCACCAGGACCACGCCGAGCAGCGCGACGACGCGCCGGCGCAGGGTCCAACCCTGCTGGTACGACTTCACCGGCCACCACCCCGGGCGACCAGCAGCATGGCGACGTCGTCGGCGAGCGGGCCGCCGTTGAGCTGCTCGGCGCGGCCGACCAGCCAGGCCGGCAGCTCGGCCAGGGGCACCGCCTGGTTGGCCGGGTCGGCGAGCAGCTCGGTCAGCCCCGGCACGTCCAGCCGGTCGTCACCGGTGCCCACCCGACCCTCGATCAGGCCGTCGGTGTACATCAGCAGGGACCAGTCATCGGTGTCGAACTCCAGCTCGAAGGCAGCGGGGCGGCGCGGTCGTACGCCGAGCAGCAGTCCACCCTTGGCCGGCACCGGCGCGACCTTACCCCCGCTGAGCAGCAGCGGCGGCGGGTGACCGGCGAGTCGTACGGTGGCCCGGTTGCCGGCCAGGTCGAGCCGGGCGGTCGCCACCGTGGCGAAGATCTCCTGGAGCCGGCGCTCGCTCATCAGCACCTGCTCCAGGGCCGGCAGCACCTCGTCGTCCGGCACCCCGGCCAGGACCAGGGCCCGCCAGGCCACCCGCAGCTCGACGCCGAGGGCCGCCTCGTCCACGCCGTGCCCGCAGACGTCGCCGACGATCAGGTCGATCCGGTCCGGCCGGGTCTGCACCACGTCGTAGAAGTCGCCGCCGATCAGGGCGGCGTGCCGGCCGGGGCGGTAGAACGTGTGCACCGACACCTGGTCGGTGGTCATCAGCGGCTGGGGCAGCAGGCCCCGCTCCAGGCGGGCGGACTCGGCCTGGCGCAGCTCCACCTCGCGGAGCCGGCGGGCGTTCTCGTCGGCCCGCTTGCGTTCCACCGCGTAGCGCAGCGCGCGGGTCAGCAACACCCCGTCGACCTGCCCCTTGACCAGGTAGTCCTGGGCGCCCTCGGCCACCGCGACGATGCCCAGGTGCTCGTCGGAGCGACCGGTCAGCACGCAGACCGCGGCGCCGCTGGCCATCTCCAGCACCTGGCGCAGCCCGTCCAGCCCCTGCGCGTCGGGGAGGCCGAGGTCGAGCAGGACGCAGTCGACGCCCATCACCCGTTCCCGGGCCTCGCTGAGGCTGGTGGCGACCAGCAGGTCGATCATCGAGTTGGTCTCGGCGAGCAGTTCGCCGACCAGGAAGGCGTCGCCCTCGTCGTCCTCGACCAGCAGGACCCGCAGCCGCTCACCGGGCGGCAGGTTGGCGTGCCGCGCCAGCCCGCCGTGCGGGTACGGCACGACGGAGGAACCGGCCATGCCGGCCCCCCGGTGCGGCCGGGTCACCGCCGCGAGACGCGGGAGATCGCTGGTGATGTCGGGCTCCTTCCGAGTGCCCTGCTGATCCTGTATTAGACAACGGTCGCACACAACACGGCGGCGTCGGCGCAGGCGGGGGCGGGCCGGGCTCACCACCGGATCAGCGATAAAGCGGACGGCCGATGTTACGCCCCGGGGTGGCAGCCGGGCCCGCACGCCGATCGTCCACCGGATCCGGCGGGCGGGAGTCCCGCTCGGGGCCGCCGGGGTGCAGGATGATCCCACCCCTGCCCCCACCCCCGAGGAGTTCCCGTGGGCGCACCCGTCACCCGCCCCGTGTCCGTGGGCGCACCCCCCACCCGCCCCGCCGACCGGGCGCTGGCCCGGCCCCGCCGGCGCCCGCTCGCCGCCGTCGCCGCGCTCGCCGCGCTGCTCGCCGTGGGCGCCGGCGTCCTGGTCGACCTGCGTACCCCGACCCCGCGCCCGGCCGACGCGCCGGCGTCCGACTTCAGCGCGGAGCGGGCGTACCGGAACGTGCAGGTGATCGCGGCCCGGCCGCACGTCGCCGGCAGCCCGGCCAACGACCAGGTCCGCGAACACCTCCTGGGTGTGCTGCGCGGGCTGGGCCTGGAGACCGAGGTGCAGGACACCGTGGCCCCGGAGGCCGGCCAGCTCAGCGGGGCCGCGGGCGGGGCCACCCTGGCCCGGGTGCGCAACGTGGTGGCCCGGCTGCCCGGCACCGACTCGACCGGCCGGGTCTTCCTGGTCGCCCACTACGACTCGGTGCAGTCCGGCCCGGGCGGTAACGACGACGCCGCCGGCACCTCGACCATCCTGGAGGTGGCCCGGGCGCTGACCACCGGGCCCCGCCCCCGCAACGACGTGGTCTTCGTGCTCACCGACGCCGAGGAGGCCTGCCTCTGCGGCGCCTCCGGGTTCGCGTCGAGCCACCCGCTGGCCGCCGACGGCGGGGTCGTGCTGAACCTGGAGGCGCGCGGCTCCACCGGGCCGGTGATCATGTTCGAGACGTCCCGGAACAACGCGAAGCTGGTGGATCTCTTCGGCCGGGCCGCCCCACACCCGGTGGGCACCTCGTTCGCGGTGGAGATCTACCGGGCGCTGCCCAACGACACCGACTTCACCGCCTTCGCGGACCGGAAGTTCGTCGGGCTGAACTCGGCGTACATCGACGGGGGCGCCGTCTACCACACGCCGCTGGACACCCCGGCGGCGATGGACCGCGGCAGCCTCCAGCAGCACGGCGACAACGCGCTCGGGCTGGCCCGGGAGTTCGGCCGGACCGACCTGACGGCGCTGCGCTCCGGCCACGACGCCACCTACTTCCCGGTGCCGGGCGGGCTGGTCCGCTACCCCGGCTGGCTCACCCTGCCGCTGGCGCTGCTCGCCGTGGTCGCGGTCGGCGTGCTCGGCTGGCTGCTGCGGCGACGCGGCCGGGCCAGCGCCGGCCGGCTCGCCGCCGGCTTCGGGCTGGCTCTCGTCCCGGTCGTCGCCGCCCCGCTGGGCGCTACGGCGCTCTGGGCGGCGATCACCACGCTGCGCCCCGGCTACGCCGAACTGCTCGACCCGTACCGGCCGGTCTGGTACCGGCTCGCCGTGGTGGCGCTCGCCGCCGCGCTTCTCTTCGCCTGGTACGCGCTGACCCGCCGCTGGGCCGGCCCGGCCGCCCTGGCGTTCGGCGGGCTGGCGTGGCTGGCCCTGCTCGGGGTGCTGCTGGCCGTGCTGGTGCCCGGTGGGGCGTACCTGGCGACCCTGCCGGCCCTGGCCGGCGCGCTCGCCGGCGTGGCGGCGCTGGCCACCCGGCTCGACGGCCCCTGGCCGGTGCTGGCGGTGACCCTGGCCGGCGCGGTCGGCGTGGTGATCCTGCTGCCCACCGTGGTGCTGCTCTTCCCCGCGCTCGGCATGGCGATGGGCGGGGTGGCGGCGCTCTTCGCGGTGCTGCTCGGGCTGGCCGCGCTGCCCGTGGTGGACCTGCTGCACCCGCAGGCCGGCGGGCAGCGCGGCCTGGTCGCGCTGCGGGCCCGCCGGCTGGGTGCGCTGCCGGCTGTCGCCGCCGCGCTCGCCGCCGTGGTGTTCGCCGGGGTCGGGCTGCGCGTGGACCGCTTCGACGCCGCGCACCCGGTGCCCACCCACCTGATGTACGCGCTGGACGCCGGGACCGGCCGGGCCGAGTGGCTCAGCCACGAGGACGCCCCCCAGCCCTGGACCGACGGCTACGTCGACGGCACGGTCTCGGTGGCGGACGACTTCCCGGGGCTGGGCGACGGCGAGCTGCGGGCCGGGCCCGCGCAGGCGGCTGACCTGCCGGCGCCGAAGGTGGAGGTGCTTTCCGACACCCGCTCGGGAGACCAGCGGGTCCTGCGGGTGCGGCTCACCCCACAGCGCCCGGTCCGCCTGGCCACGCTGCACGTCGACACGTCCACCGCGACCGTGAAGTCGGCGAACGTGGCCGGGCGGGACGTGCCGGTGAAGGCCCGCGACGGCCGCTGGGGCTTCGGGATCGTCTTCCACGCCCCGCCGCCCGAGGGCATCGAGGTGACCCTCACCCTGACCCCGAAGGCGGGGCAGGTGGTGCTGCGGGCGATGGACGCCAGCGACGGCCTGACCGGCGTACCGGGCTTCCGCCCCCGCCCGTCCGATGTCGGCATCGTCGGCTCCCACACCTCCGAAATGCTCGCGGTAGCCCGCACCTACCCGGTGTGACGGGCAGCGGCGGCGGTCGCCACAAGCAGATCGGCACGGCCGGCGCAGTGTTGATCACTGCACTACTGTCCCCGCCATGGGTGCTGACGGCTGGCTCGCCGACACGCGGGCGTCCTACGACACGGTGGCGGAAAGCTATGCCGACCTGCTGCGTGACGCACTCTCTGGTGCGACCTACGAGCGGGCAATCCTGGGGTTGTTCGCCGAACTGGTCCGCACCAGCGGCGGGGGACCCGTGGCCGACATCGGTTGCGGACCGGGACGGATCACCGCCTACCTGCACAACCTCGGTGTCGACGCCTTCGGCATCGACCTTTCCCCCGCCATGATCGACCTCGCCCGGCGTGACCACGCGGGCCTGCGGTTCGAGGTGGGCTCCATGACGGACCTCGACCTCACCGATTCCTGCGTTGCCGGTGTTCTGGCCTGCAAGGCAGGCGTCCAGGGTTCACACCACCTCCGGTGGGCGGGGCCGCTGTTGCAGGTAGCTCCGGGCGCGTGGCAGCGGGTCGTGCGCGTACTGCGCCGGCATTCGGTGGTTGTGAGCGGCGCAGAAGTGTCGAAGTGTTGAGGTGATTGGCAGTAGCTCCCAGCCCGAGCCTGGTTCGTACTCCGCAGTGGCGCGCAGCAACTCGGGCAGGGGCGTCCAGCCATCGTGGTCGAAGGCCCAGCGGTCGTTGCTGATGATCACGTGGCTGACGTAGGGCTCATCGAGCTGACGTAATCCCATGATGCCGAAACCGCCCGAGGCGTACCGCTCGACGGCGACCCAGGCGAGCACATGGCATGCGCCGGCGGCGAAGAACGCCTGGTCCGACCGCTTCCATGACAGCAGTTGATCCACGCGTTCAGCTTGCGTGCGGCGGAACCTGGCCGCAGGAGTGTAGGGCGTCCCCATGCCGGAAGTATCCAGCAAGCACACCAAGGCCATCGGGATCTGGAGGCTGTTGGCCTGTGCCCGGCTGGCGAGCACCTCCAGGGCACATCAGCGGATCATGATAAACGAGATGTCGCCTGCCCGGTGTGGCGCTATTCGAGGCTGGCCAGCTCGTCCGCGGACAGGCGAAGCGCCCCGGCGGCCACGTTCTCGACCAGGTGATCCGGGTTGCCCGTGCCCGGGATGGCCAACACGTGCGCCCCGCGACTCAGCGTCCAGGCGATCCGGACCTGCGCGGGCGTGGCGCCGTGTGCACGTGCGATGGCGAGGACCGCGTCGTTGTCGGCAACACCGCCGGCCTCACGTCTGTCACCGGCAATCGCGAAGAATGGCACGAACGCAATGCCCTGATCGCCACACATGTGGAGGGTTTTGTCGCTGACGCGTTTGTCGATGCCGTACGCGTTCTGCACGCACACGACGGGGGCGATCGCCTGGGCCTGTGCGAGATGTTGCGGGCGGACATTCGAGATGCCCAGGTGCCGAATCAGGCCGGTGTCGCGCAGGTCGGCAAGCGCACCGAAGTGCTCGGCGATCGAGTCGAGGCCGTGTTGGCGCAGGTTCACCACGTCCAGGTGGTCGCGGCCGAGCTGGCGCAGGTTCTCCTCGACCTGCCCACGTAGTTGATCCGGCCGGGCCAGTGGCAGCCAATCGCCGGACGGATCCCGGCCGGGACCGACCTTGGTGGTGATGACCAGATCGTCGGGGTACGGCGCCAGCGCCCGATTGATCAGCTCGTTGGCCGAGCGCAGCGGGGAGAAGTAGAACGCCGCGGTGTCGATGTGGTTCACACCCAGCTCGACCGCACGGCGCAGCACGCCGATGACCCGGTCGCGGTCGCTTGGCGTGCCGAGGTCGAAGGCGGCGCTGCCCGTCAGGCGCATCGCGCCGAACCCGATCCGGTTGACGGTCAAGTCGCCGAGCGTCCACGTACCCGCCGAAGCCGCAGTGATCTCGTGAGTAGGCATCGGACGAACATAGCCACGGCCGCTGACCTGCGCAGTCGGTCGTGTGCCCGATGGTGCCACGCCAAGATCCCTGTTACGTTACTTATGCTCAGGGAGCACTGCGGTCGGGTTGGCCCAGTGCTTGCATCCCGTTGCCGGGGATGGCGTGGGAGGTCCGGAAGCCGGGGCTCCTACTTCCAGCGGAAGTGGATGAAGAGGCGGCCGAAGTTCTTCGAGTCCTTCTCCACCCGGTGGTAGAGCTGCTTGACGTCCTTCTGGTCGAGGAAGCGCAGCACCCGCTTCTTGAGCTGGCCGGAACCCTTGCCGGGGATGATCTCCACCAGCGTGGCCTTCTTCGCCACCGCCTCGTCCATGATCCCGCGCAGCGCGCGGTCGATGTCCTGGCCCTTGTTGAAGATGTCGTGGAGATCGAGTTTGAGCTTCACGGTTCCCATCGTAGGCGCGGCTGGCCGTCAGGCCCGCAGACGGCGAAGGGCAGCCCGCCAGGGCTGCCCTTCGCGTTCGTGCTGGTGACTCGTCAGCGACCGCTGACCCGGCTCTCCACCCGGCGCAGGGCGGTCGTGTAGTCGTTGTTCGTTGAGTACATCGCCGCCGCGATGCGCAGGTGCCGCAGCGCGTCGGCGTACCGGTTCATCCGCTCCAGCGTCCGGCCCAGCACGTGGTGCGCGTAGTGGTCGCTCGGGTCCCGGTCGACCAGCTCACGCAGCTGCTCCTCGGCCCGGTTGAGCTGGGCCGACTGGAAGTACGCGCGGGCCAACAGCTGCCGCACCGAGGAGTTCCCGGGCTCCGCCTCGACGATCGGCTCGAGCAGCCGGGCCGCCCCGGCCGGGTCACCCGTTTCGAAGAACATGGTCGCCCGCCGGTACTCCGCCAGAAGATCCACTCGACCCACCTCCTCGTGTCGCGCCGCCTGAGTTCCGACGCTGGCACAACATCGGCCGCACCGCGAGTGTTCCTGGAGCGGAAGTTGCGTCAGGGGGTCGGGTCGTACCGGTCCCCCATCAGGTCCCAGGCCCGGACACCGCCGACGATTCCGGCCGTGTTCGGGACGACCACGACGTCGTCGCCCATCCGGGCCAGTTGTTCCGGGCGGATCAGCCGGGAGTTCCCCCCGCCCAGGTAGAGCCGGTCCCAGCGGAACACCGGGCGCAGGCCCTCGACCACCTGCCGGATCCGCCGGGACCAGAACGCGTCGCCGAGCCGGCGGCGTTCCGGCTCCCCCACGTACGTGTCGTAGGTGGTGCCCCAGCGCACCGGGGCGTGCGACAGCTCCAGGTGCGGGGCGAGCACCCCGCCGTCGAAGAGCGCGCTGCCCAGCCCGGTACCGAGGGTCAGCACCAGCTCGCAGCCGGCCCCGGCGACCACGCCCGCGCCGTGCACCTCGGCGTCGTTGAGCACCAGCGCCGGGATCCCGAACGCCTCGGCGAGCGCGCTGCGCGCGTCGTACCCGGACCACTCGGCGACCAGGTCCGGGTCGACCTTGCTGCGCGGCCCGGACCGGGTCACGTAGTGCGGGGTCGCCACGACCACGCCGTGCCGGATCATCCCCGGCATGCCGACGGTCACCCGGTCGGCCGCCGGCAGCCGGGCGCCCAGGTCCAGCAGGGTCTTGACGAACAGCGACGGCGGCAACGGGTACGGCGTGGGCACCCGCAGCGGCCGGGCCCGCATCGTGCCGGCGCCGTCCAGCACCGACGCCTTGATCCCGCCGCCCCCGCAGTCGATCGCCAGTGTGGTCACCACGCCCGTGAGTGTCCCTCAGCTCTGTTACGGGCGGAGCCCCGGTCACCGGATCGACCGCCGGTAGGCTCGGTCTTCTCATGAGCGCCACGCTGATCGTCAAGGACCTCGCCGCCGGCCACGGTGACCGGCTGCTCTTCTCCGACCTGGAACTGGTGGTCGCCCCCGGCGACGTGATCGGGCTGGTCGGGGTGAACGGGGCGGGCAAGTCGACCCTGCTGCGTACCCTCGCCGGGCTCCAGCCGGTGGAGCTGGGCAGCGTCTCGCTGAACCCGCCCAGCGCCACCGTCGGCTACCTGCCCCAGGAGCCGGAGCGCCGGCCGGGCGAGACGGTCCGTGACTTCCTGGCCCGGCGTACCGGGGTCACCGCGGCGCAGGACGCGCTCGACACCGCCACCGAGGCGCTCACCGCCGGCACGGACGGCGCCGACGACGCGTACGCGGAGGCCCTGGAACGCTGGCTGGGGCTGGGCGGCGCGGACCTGGACGAGCGCGCCGAGCAGGTCGCTGCGGAGCTGGGGCTGACCGTGGACCTGGACCACCCGATGACCGGCCTCTCCGGTGGTCAGGCGGCCCGGGCCGGCCTGGCCTCGCTGCTGCTCAGCCGGTACGACATCTTCCTGCTCGACGAGCCCACCAACGACCTCGACCTGGCCGGGCTGGACCGGTTGGAGCGGTTCGTGACCGGGCTGCGCGCCGGCACCGTGCTGGTCAGCCACGACCGCGAGTTCCTGACCCGGACGGTGACCCGGGTGCTGGAGCTGGACCTGGTTCAGCAGCAGGTCCGGCACTACGGCGGTGGCTACGCGGCGTACCTGGAGGAGCGGGAGGTGGCCCGCCGGCACGCCCGCGCCGACTACGAGGAGTACGCCGACACCCGGGCAGGGCTGGAGGCCCGAGCCCGTACCCAGCGGGCCTGGATGGAGAAGGGCGTGAAGAACGCCCGACGCAAGGCCACCGACAACGACAAGATCGGCCGCAAGTTCCGCGCCGAGGCGACCGAGAAGCAGGCGGCGAAGGCCAAGCAGACCGAACGGCTGATCGAGCGGCTGGAGGTGGTCGAGGAGCCGCGCAAGGAGTGGGAGCTGCGGATGGAGATCGCCGCCGCGCCCCGCGCCGGCGCCGTCGTGGCCGCGCTGCGCGGAGCCGTGGTACGCCGGGGCGGCTTCACCCTCGGTCCGGCGGACCTGCAGATCGACTGGGCGGACCGGGTGGCGATCACCGGGGCGAACGGCTCCGGCAAGACCACCCTGCTCGCCGCGCTGCTGGGCCGGCTGCCGCTCGACGAGGGGCACGCCGCGCTCGGTCCCGGGGTGGTGGTCGGCGAGGTCGACCAGGCTCGCGGGCTCTTCCTGGGCGACCAGCCGCTGCTGGACGCGTTCGGCGCCGCCGTACCGGAGCTGAACCCGGCGGAGGCGCGGACGCTGCTGGCCAAGTTCGGGCTGCGCGCGGCGCACGTGCTGCGCCCGGCGGCGACCCTCTCCCCGGGCGAGCGGACCCGGGCCGCGCTGGCCCTGCTTCAGGGGCGCGGGGTCAACCTGCTGGTGCTGGACGAGCCGACCAACCACCTGGACCTGCCGGCGATCGAGCAGCTGGAGTCGGCGCTGGCGACCTACCCGGGCACGCTGCTGCTGGTCACCCACGACCGGCGGATGCTGGACGCGGTGACCGTCAACCGGCGGCTGCGGGTGGACGCCGGACGGATCGCCGAGGATTGATTCGTGCCGGCCGGCCCGCGCCGGGTGAGAATGACCCCATGCTCAAGTGGGAGTACGCGCTGCTGGTCCGCCGTCGCCAGGCCGCCACCACCGACATCGGGTGGGAGGTCGTCTTCATCTGGTACGGCCCGGACGGCTCGATGGTCGACGTCACCCCGTACGGCGACACCGCGCTGGCCCACCTGAACCGCGCCGGCGACCAGGGCTGGGAGCTGGTGGCGATGAGCGAGGACCCGTCGCTGCCCGGCAACAACGAGCTGCACCGGTACCACCTCAAGCGGCCGAAGACGGTGGCCCCGCAGCCCCGCCAGCGGATGCGCGGCGCGGGCCGGACGGCCCGCCGGACGATTTCCGGCTGACCCTGCCGCCGCCCCCGGCCGGGGTCGCGCAGCCGGCGCACGCCCGAGGGGCCCGCAAGCGGGGCGGGCCGCCCGGGCGTGTCGCGCCGCGGCGGGCAGGTGTCCGGTGAGCGATATACCGGAGAGTCATGAATATGCCTGACAGGCATATCGCTTGGCGGCGTTACCACCGCGGCGGCCGCCCGCCGTCCGCGCCGGGATCGCCCTCCTTGGGCGTCCCAGCGGCCGGGGGCGTCCCAGCGGCGATGGACTTCCCGATCGAGGCATAACGGTCGAGGATGCGGGTAACGGGCGGCGCGGAGGTGGCTCATGGTCGCGATGGCCCAGTACGCACCCTCGGCCGAGCGGCTGCGGAAGGTCGACGAATTCCTCGCCGAGGCGTGGGCCGACCTGGCGCGCAACGACGACCGGCTGCGCCCGCTGGGGGTGGAGGTGCGCTTCGACCGGGGCGTCGCGCACCTGACCGGCGAGGTCGCCGACCCGGCCGAGCTGCGGCTGGTCCGCGATCTGGTCGGCCGGCTCGGCGGCGTGCTCGGCGTCTGGTGCAAGGTACGCGTCGGCGGCCGGGCACCGGTGGTGGTGGACCTGGGCTGCGGGGCCACCAAGCAGTGGCCGGGCAACCTGGGGCTGGACATCTACCCGGCGCCCGGGGTCAACGCGGTGGCCGACCTCTCCGGCTCGCTGCCGCTGGCCGACGACTCGGTGGACGTCTTCTTCGCGGTGCACATCCTGGAGCACCTGATCGACTTCCTGCCGCTGCTGGACGAGTGCCACCGGGTGCTCCGGCCGGGTGGCGTGCTGCACGTGATGAGCCCCTGGTGGCGACACGTGAACGCGGTGGCCGACCCGACCCACGTCCGGCTGCTGGACGTGCAGACCTTCAAGGGCATCTGCGGTCAGCGCCCGCCGGGCACCCCGCGCTGGTACCCCCTGCACGCCAGCTGCGACGGCGCCTCGATCTTCGCCGACCTGACCCCGCTGGGCCCGGACGACCCGGCGGCCGAGCCGAGCCATCTGGCCCGCTTCTTCGACTGACCGGCCTGGCCCGCGCGCTCCACCCGCGGTCCGGCGAAGGTGAACCGGGCGGGGGCGGCGACCGGTCAGGGGCGGCCGGTGGTGCTCTCGCGGGCGGCCAGGCGGTGGGGGGCGGTGAGTTCCCGGGGCGGGGCCTCGCGATCGCCGTCGAGGCGGCCGGCGAGCAGCTCCACCGCGAGCCGGGCGATGCGTTCCTTGTCGGGAGCGACGGTGGTGAGGGTGGGGATGGAGAACCGGCCGTCCTCGATGTCGTCGAAGCCGGCCACCGCGACGTCCTCGGGCACCCGCAGGCCCGCCTCGTGCAGGGCACGCAGGGCGCCGAGGGCGAGGGTGTCGTTGAAACAGAAGACGGCGTCGGGGCGTACGCCGGTGGAGAGCAGCTCGCGCATGGCGGCGGCGCCGTCCGCGCGGTGCCAGGCCGGCGCGGGCGCGACCAGCTTCTCGTCGTACCCGATGCCGGCCTCTGCCAGGGCGGCGGTGTAGCCGGCCAGGCGCAGCCGGGCGCTGGCGCCCTCGGGGGTGCGCTGCGAGCCGATGGCGGCGATCCGGTGGCGACCCAGCCCGATCAGGTGGGCGGTGACCTCCCGGGCGGCGGCCACGTTGTCGATCACGACATGGTCGGCCGGGCCGTGGTCGACCCGCTCGCCGAGCAGCACCATCGGCATGCCGTCGAGGCCGGCGAGGTCGTCGGCGGCGAGCGCCAGCGGGCTGAAGATCAGGCCGTCGATCATGTGGTCGCCGATCCCGCTGGCGACCTTGCGTTCCTGCTCCGGGCCGCCCCCGGTCTGGTCGATCAGCACCGTCCAGCCGTGCTCGGCGGCGGCCGTGACGACGTGCCGGGCCAGCTCGGCGAAGTAGGGGATGTCCAGCTCGGGGACGGCCAGGGCGATCACCCCGGTCCGCCCCTTGCGCAGGTTGCGCGCGGAGAGGTTGGGCCGGTAGTTCAGCTCGGCGATCGCCTCCTCCACCCGGGCCCGGGTGTCCGGCCGGACGTGCAGGTAGCCGTTGACCACGTTGGAGACGGTCTTCACCGACACGCCGGCCCGTTCGGCGACGTCCTTGAGCCTGTGCCGCACTGCCCACCCTCCCGGTGTCGGTACTGCCGGCACTGTACCGCGTGCGCACCCCTTTACAACGTTGGTTACAACGTTGTAGAAACCTGGGGTACGGGGTGACCGCGGTCACCCCGGCACCGGCACGAGGAAAGGCGGCACCCCTTGCGGAGCGCACAGCTGACGATCGACCCGGCGTTCGCGATCGGACCGGCCGACCGCCGGCTGTTCGGTTCCTTCGTCGAGCACATGGGGCGCTGCGTCTACGGCGGGATCTACGAGCCGGGGCACCCCACCGCCGGCGCCCGCGGCCTCCGCGGCGACGTGCTCGAACTGACCCGCGAGCTGGGCGTCTCGGTGGTCCGCTACCCCGGCGGCAACTTCGTCTCCGGCTATCGCTGGGAGGACGGCGTCGGCCCGGTCGGCGACCGGCCCCGCCGGCTCGACCTGGCCTGGAAGACGATCGAGACCAACGCGTTCGGGCTCGACGAGTTCATGACCTGGGCGGCCGAGGCCGGCGTGGAGCCGATGATGGCGGTCAACCTCGGCACCCGCGGCGTGCAGGAGGCCTGCGACCTGCTGGAGTACACCAACCACCCGGGCGGCACCCAACTGTCGGACCTGCGCCGCAAGCACGGCGCCGAGGAGCCGTACCGGGTGCGGCTCTGGTGCCTCGGCAACGAGCTGGACGGCCCGTGGCAGGTCGGCCACAAGACCGCCGACGAGTACGGCCGGCTCGCCGCCGAGACCGCCCGGGCGATGAAGATGATCGACCCGTCGATCAGTCTGGTCGCCTGCGGCAGCTCCAACCGACGGATGCCCACCTTCGCCTCCTGGGAGGCGACCGTGCTGGAGCACACCTACGAGCACGTCGACTACATCTCCGCGCACACCTACTACGACCCGTCCGACGGCGACCGGGCCAGCATCCTCGCCGCCGCCGTCGACATGGACAACTTCATCACCGACGTGGTCGCCACCGCCGACCACGTGGCCGCCAAGCGGCGGCACAAGCGCAAGCTGAAGCTCTCCTTCGACGAGTGGAACGTCTGGTACGAGTCCCGCCTGAAGGCCGACCTGGACCGGCGCGGCTGGGTGGAGGCGCCGGCGCTGATCGAGGACGACTTCACCGCCGTCGACGCGGTGGTGGTCGGCGACCTGCTGATCACCCTGCTCCGGCACGCCGACCGGGTCGGCGTCGCCTGCCAGGCGCAGCTCGCCAACGTGATCGCCCCGATCCGCACCCGGACCGGCGGGCCGGCCTGGCGGCAGAGCATCTTCCACCCGTTCGCCCTCACCGCCCGGTACGCCCGGGGCACCGTGCTGCGTACGGAGCCGGTCTCCCCCCGCTACGAGACGAAGAAGTACGGCGACGTGCCGGTGCTGGACACCGTCGCGGTGCACGACGACGAGACGGGCGCACTGGCCGTCTTCGCGGTCAACCGGGGTGACACGGACCTCCCCCTCGACCTCGACCTGCGCGGCCTGCCCGGCCTGCGCCCCGAGCAGCACCTCACCCTCGCCGCCGGGTCCGACCCGACGGCCACGAACACCGAGGCCGAGCCCGATCGGGTGACGCCCCGGGAGCTCACCACCCCCACCTCCGACGGCGGCCGGTGCACCGTGGCGCTGCCCGCCTGCTCCTGGAACCTGCTGCGCTTCGCCCCTCAGCGCTGACCAGGCAAACTCATCCCGTCCCCCAAGGAGAACCGCATGATCCAGAACGAGTTGAGCCGGCGCCGCCTGCTCGGCCTCGGCGTCGGGCTCGGCGCCGCGGCCACGCTGACCCTGGCCGGCTGCGGCGGCGGCAGCAGCAGCCCCGGCGGCTCCGCCGCCGCCGGGAACGGCGGCAAGGACTACACCGGCCCGAAGGTCGACCTGAAGCTGTGGAACGGGTTCACCGGCGGCGACGGTGACATCTTCAAGAAGCTGGTCGAGCAGTTCAACAGGGAGCACCAGAACATCGCGGTCAGCGTGATCACGTACCAGTGGGATGACTACTACAGCAAGCTCCCCGGCGCGGTCTCCAGCGGCAACGGGCCGGACATCGCGGTCATGCACATGGACCAGCTCGCCACCTTCGCCGCACGCGGCGTGATCACCGAGCTGGACGACGTGGCCAAGGCCTTGGAGCTGAGTGAGGGCGATTTCGCCCCGACGGTCTGGAAGGGCGGCATCTACCACGACAAGCGGTACGGCATCCCGCTGGACATGCACCCGCTCGGCTTCTACTACAACAAGGCGGTGATGCAGAAGGCCGGCCTCGACCCGAACAAGCCGCCGACCACAAAGGACGAGTACACCGCCGCGCTGACCGAGCTGAAGAAGTCCGGCGTGCAGGGCTTCTGGGTCAGCCCGTTCCAGTTCACCGGCGGAATGACCTTCTATTCGCTGCTGCACCAGTGGGGCGGCACCCTCTTCGACTCCGACGTCGCCAAGGCCACCTTCAACTCCGACCCGGCGGTCGAGGCGTGCACCTGGCTGGTCGACATGATCAAGCAGGGTTTCTCCCCGGCCAACGTCGGCCAGGACGCCGACTACCTGGCGCTCAAGAGCGGGAAGAACGCGTTCAACTGGAACGGCATCTGGCAGATCAACGACCTGAAGAAGAGCTCCGCCGTGCAGTGGGGCGTCGCGCCGCTGCCGCAGATCGGCAGCCAGCAGGCCGCCTGGGCCAACTCGCACAACTTCACCATCGTCAAGCAGCGCAGCGCGGACAACAACAAGGTCGCCGGGGCGAAGGTCTTCATCAACTGGCTCAGCCAGCACTCGCTGGACTGGGCGAAGGGCGGCCAGGTGCCGGCCCGCAAGGCGGTCCGGGAGAGCGCCGACTTCAAGGCCCTGACCGAGGTCAACGCGCTCGCCCCCGAGCTGGAGTACGCGGCCTTCCCGCCGGCCGCCCCCGGCCTCGGCGAGGTCATGACCACCTTCTACAACTCCTTCAACGAGGCGGCGCTGGGCAAGAAGTCGCCGAAGCAGGCGCTCGACGACGGGGTGGCCAAGGCCAACAAGCAGCTCGAGGACAACCGCAAGAAGTACGGGAGCTGATCCGTCGTGGCGGACGTGATCGAGGTCGGGGCGGCGCGCGGTGACGCGCCGCCCCCGGCGGGGCATACCCGCCGTCGGGGGGTCACCGAGCGGGGGCACCGGGCCACCCCGTACCTCTTCCTCGCGCCGTATCTGGTCCTCTTCGGCGTGTTCGGGTTGGCGCCGATCGTCTTCGGGGTGTGGATCAGCCTGCACCAGTGGGACCTCCAGCTACCGAACCGGCCGTTCATCGGGCTGGACAACTACCAGGACCTGTTCTCCAGCGACTCGGCGATCTACGGGGACTGGTGGTCCAGCGTCCGGGCCACGGCGCTCTTCACGGTCTTCTCGGTGCCGCTGCTGGTGGTCGTACCGCTGGGGTTGGCGCTGCTGCTGAACCGGTCGTTCCCCGGACGGACGTTCTTCCGGGCGGCGTTCTTCGCCCCGTACGTCCTGGGCGTCGCGGTGATCGGCCTGCTGTGGCGCTTCCTGCTCGACGCGAACCTGGGCCTGGTGAACGGGCTGCTCGGGGCGGTCGGGCTGCCCTCGGACACCCCGTGGGTGACCGACGTGCCGTGGGCCTGGGTGTCGCTGGTGGGGGTGACGATCTGGTGGACCTGCGGCTTCAACGCGGTGATCTATCTGGCCGGCCTGCAGGACATCCCGACCGAGCTGTACGAGGCGGCGCGGGTGGACGGCGCGAACGGCTGGGACCGGTTCCGGCACGTCACGCTCCCCGGCCTGCGCCCGGTGCTGCTCTTCGTGCTGACCACCACGATCCTCGCCTCGGCGAACGTCTTCGGGCAGTCGTTCCTGATCACCCAGGGCGCGCCGGGCGAGCAGACCCGGACGGTGGTCTGGCGGATCGTGGACGAGGGGCTGCGGGACTACGACGCGGGTCGGGCGGCCGCGATGAGCGTGCTCTTCGCGCTGATGCTGGCGGTGGTCAGCATCGTCAACTTCCGGCTGTTCCGGTACCGGGAAGACTGAGGGGGCGACGATGACGAGTCTGCGTCGCGGCGTGCGCTACGCCGTACTGCTGCTGATCACCGCGGTCTTCGTGACCCCGCTGGTCTGGATGCTGCTCACCTCCCTGAAGACGTACGCCGACGCGCAGCAGGACCCGCCGAGCTGGCTGCCGCACCCGTTCTCCACGTACGGCTACAGCGCGATCATCAACAACACCGCGAACCCGGTGCTGCGCTGGTTCGTCAACAGCATGCTGGCCGCCAGCCTGCACACGCTGCTGGTGCTGGCCACCGCGTCGATGGCCGCGTACGCGCTGGCCCGGCTGCGGTTCCACGGCCGGCGGCTGAGCTTCGCGCTGATCGTGGGCACGCTGTTCCTGCCACCCACCTCGCTGGTCATCCCGAACTTCGTGATCGCCGAGCGGCTGGGCTGGATCGACACGCTGACCGTGGTGGTGGTGCCGGGGGCGGCGAGCGCGTTCGGGGTGTTCTTCCTGCGGCAGTTCTTCCTCTCCGTTCCACGGGAGCTGGAGGAGGCCGCGGTGCTGGACGGGGCGAACCACTGGCAGGTCTTCACCCGCGTGCTGCTGCCGCTGTCGAAGCCGGCGCTGGCCACCCTGGCGGTGCTGTCGTTCCTGACCAACTGGAACGACTTCCTCTGGCCGGTCTATGTGCTGTTCAGCCCGGAGCGGCTGACCCTGCCGGCGGGTCTGGGCCTGCTCCAGGGCGCCTACGTGACGGACTATCCGGTGATCATGGCCGGGGCGGTGCTGGCCAGCGTGCCGGTGCTGATCCTCTTCGTGCTCGCGCAGCGCCACGTCATCCAGGGTGTGTCGCGCAGCGGGCTGAAGGGATGATCGGCGGAAGGACCCGGCGACGCGGCGCGGCGGCGACCATCGCCGCCGCGCTGTTCGTCGCCGGTTGCGGCACTGGTCCCACCCCTTCGAGTACGCGGAGCGACCCGAGCATGTTCACCAACCCGGTCGTCCGGACCGACGCCCCCGACCCGCAGGCGATCCGGGTGGGCGAGACCTGGTACCTGTTCCACACCAACGGCGGCGGCCGGAACGTCCCGGTGCTCACCTCCCCCGACCTGGTGGAGTGGAGCGATGCCGGGGACGCCCTGCCGGAGCTGCCGGGCTGGGCCGACGCCGGGAAGACCTGGGCGCCCGAGGCGATCCAGCTCGCCCCGGACCGGTTCCTGCTCTACTACACGGTCGCCGACCGGTCCTCCGGGCGGCAGTGTGTCGGCCGGGCGGTCGCCGGCAAGCCGCTCGGCCCGTACCGGGACGACTCGACGGCCGCGCTGATCTGCCAGCCGGAGTTGGGCGGCTCGATCGACGCCAGCCCGTTCCGGGACGCCGACGGGAGCCTCTGGCTGCTCTGGAAGAACGACGGCAACGCGATCGGGGTGGACACCTGGCTCTGGTCGCAGCGCCTCAGCGACGACGGGCTGCGCCTGGTGGGCGAGCCGACGAAGCTGTTGAAGCAGACCGAGCCGTGGGAGGGCGCCCTGGTCGAGGGTCCGTTCCTCCACCGGCACGACGGGCAGCTGTTCCTCTTCTTCGCCGCCAACGCCTACGACAAGGCCACGTACGCCGAGGGCTACGCGGTCTGCGACAGCCCGACCGGCCCGTGCGTGAAGGCCCCGGAGAACCCGATCCTGCAGACCAACCAGGCCGCCTCCGGCCCCGGCCACGCCTCGATCGTCGAGAAGGACGGCCGCACCTGGCTGCTCTACCACGCGTGGCCGCCCGGCCAGGAGGGCAGCACCGACCCCGGCCGCCAGGTCTGGCTGGACGAAATCAGCTGGGACACCGGCAAACCAGTCGTCCACGGCCCGACGGCAGAGCCCCAACCCCGGCCCTGATCTCAGACCAGAACGCGCCCGACCCACGCACGGACCGGACCCACTAAACCCCCGACAGCTCACACGACGGCGCGCTCGACAGGAGATTCCGCGGCCTGCTCACGACGGGCGAGGCGGTTACGGCGGTAGCCGTAGCCGAAGTAGATGATCCCGCCCAGCAGCATCCAGGCCAGGAACCGGATCCAGGTCTCCACCGACAGGTTGAGCATCAGGTAGAGGCAGGCCAGCGCCGACACGATCGGCAGCACCGGGGAGAACGGCACCTTGAACGGCCGCTCCAGGTCGGGGCGCCTGCGGCGCAGGATCGGCACGGCGACGGAGACCAGCACGAACGCGCAGAGCGCGCCGATGCTGACCAGGTCGGCCAGGGCGGAGAGCGGCAGGAGGCCGGCGAGCAGCGCCACGCCGATGGTCATGATCGCCGAGATCCGGTACGGGGTGCCCCAGCGCGGGTGCACCTTGGCGATCGAGGGCGGGATCAGCCCGTCCCGGGCGATGGCGAAGCCGATCCGGCCCATGGCCACCAGGTCGACCAGGATGACGCTGGTCAGACCCGCGATGGCGGCGATTGAAACCAGAATGGCAGCCCAGCCGGCGCCGACCGCCTCGAAGGCGGAGGCGATCGGTGCGCCCTCGTCGATGTCGGTGTACCGGACCATGCCGACCAGGACCAGCGAGACGCCGATGTACAGCACGGTGGAGATCAGCAGCGTGCCGAGCAGGCCCAGCGGCAGGTCCCGGCGCGGCTTCTTCGTCTCCTCGCCGAGGTTCGCCACCGCCTCGAAGCCGGTGTACGCGAAGAAGACCACGGCGGCGGCGGTGAGCACCCCAGCGAAGCCGAAGACCGACGGTTCCAGCCCGAAGAGGGCCTGGGTGACCGGTTGCCGGATGCCGTCCTCGCCGCTGCCGGCGGGCTCGGCGGTGGGGATGAACGGGGTGAGGTTGGCCGCCTTCACGAAGAAGAGCCCGGCAACCACGATGAAGACGCAGATGGCGACCTTCACCAGCACCAGCAGGTTGGTCACCCGGGCGCATTCGCGGATGCCGACGATGCCGACCACGCCGAGGATCAGCACGATGGCGATGGCGCCGAGGTTGACGATGCTGCCCTCCTCGGCGAACCAGGCGCTGGGCAGGTCGAACAGTTCGGCGAGGTAGCCGGACCAGCCTCTGGCCACCACCGCCGAGCCGAGCGCGAACTCCAGCAGCAGGTCCCAGCCGATGATCCAGGCGACGATCTCGCCCATCGTGGCGTACGCGTAGGTGTAGGCGCTGCCGGCGGTCGGCACGCTGGAGGCCAGTTCGGCGTAGCAGAGCGCGGCGAGCAGCGCGACCACGCCCGCGACGGCGAACGAGATCACGACGCCGGGCCCGGCGTGGTTCTTCGCCTCGATGCCGGTCAGCGTGAAGATGCCGGTGCCGATCACGATGCCGATGCCGAAGCCCATCAGGTCGACGGCACCGAGCCGGCGGCGCAGCCCGAGCTTCCCGTCGGAGCCGTCGGCGTCCGCCTGGGCCTGCACGTCCTTGATCGGTTTGGTCCGCAGCACGGACACAGCGATCACCCCTCCCTGGACCACCCCGGTGGCGGCCGGTGACCGGCCAAGCTACCCAGCTTCCTTTCGACCGACGCCTCACCGCACGTGTCGGAAAGGTCACGAACCGCCCTGTGCGGTGGGTCACCGTCGGACGTTCGGCCCGACCTGGGGCATCGATCCGCCGGGGGGTCTTGCGCCGCTCGGGGAATAGTGAAAGTTTCCTACCAGCGACAGATGTTCTGCGGCGAATCTTGCCGGATGCGCCCGGCGTCCGTCGCCGACCGACACCTGCCCCGGGAGCCCAACGAAGGGACCGCACCACATGAAGGCAACTCGGCTCGGAGCCGCCGGGCTGGCCGTGGCGCTGCTCGGCGCGCTCGTCGCCGGCACCCCCGCGAGCGCGGCGGAGAGCGACGCGACCACCGCACCCACCTCGACCACCTGCGCCACCGACCCAGCCACACCGAAGCAGCAGTTCCGCGCGATGTGGATCTCGTCGGTGGTGAACATCGACTGGCCCACCAAGGCGTCGCAGACCGCGCCGGACCGGATCGCCGCCCAGCAGGCGGAGTACCTGGGCTGGCTCGACCTGGCCCAGAAGCTGCACCACAACGCCGTCGTGGTCCAGGTCCGCCCGACCGCCGACGCGTTCTGGCCGTCGCCGTACGAGCCGTGGTCGGAGTTCCTGACCGGCACGCGCGGCCAGGACCCGGGCTGGGACCCGCTGGCCTTCCTCGTGTCGGAGTCGCACAAGCGGAACCTGGAGTTCCACGCCTGGTTCAACCCGTACCGCGTCTCGATGCCGGCCCCCGGCGGGGCCGGCGCGGACCTCACCAAGCTCGCGCCGAACCACCCGGCCCGGCAGCACCCGGACTGGGTCTTCGCCTACCCGCCGGCCGGGGTCGCCGGCAGCCGGCTCTACTACAACCCCGGCATCCCTGAGGTCCGCGAGTTCGTCCAGACCGCGATGATGGACGCGGTCAGCCGGTACGACATCGACGGAGTCCACTTCGACGACTACTTCTACCCGTACCCGAGCGGCACCTACCAGGTGCCGGACGACGCCACCTTCGCCGCGTACAACCGGGGCTTCACGAACAAGGCCGACTGGCGGCGGGACAACATCAACCTGCTGATCCAGGAGATGTCCGCCAAGATCAAGGCGGCCAAGTCGTGGGTGAAGTTCGGGGTCAGCCCGTTCGGCATCTGGCGCAACGCCTCCGCCGACCCGGCCGGCTCGGACACCACCGGCTCGCAGTCGTACGACATCATCTCCGCCGACACCCGCAAGTGGGTCAAGCAGGAGTGGATCGACTACGTGGTGCCGCAGCTCTACTGGTACATCGGCCAGTACCCGGCCGCCGACTACGCCCGGCTGGTGCCGTGGTGGGCGGAGACCGTACGTGGCACCCGGGTGCAGCTCTACATCGGCCAGGCCGACTACAAGAGCGGTGACCCGGCGTACGGGCCGTTCTGGCAGAACCCGCGGGAGCTGTCGAACCACCTGACGCTCAACCGGTCGTACCCGGAGGTGCTCGGCAACGTACACTTCTCCGCGGTGCAGGTGAAGGCGAACCGCCTCGGGGCGACCGACATCTACGCCGCCGAGCACTACTCCCGCCCGGCGCTGGTGCCGGCCATGTCGCAGCTGCCGTCGAAGCCGCTGCTCGCCCCGGTGGTGACCGGCGCCGAGCGGCAGGCCGACGGGGTGCACCTGAGCTGGCGGCAGCCGGCGAACGGCGAGGGCCCGCTCGGCACCGCCACCTCGTACGCGATCTACCGGTTCGATGGGACCGGCATCGCCGACCGCTGCGACTTCGCCGACGCGTCGCACCTCGTCGCCACCGTGCGCGGCGACACCGGTGACGTGCAGTCCTGGGTGGACGCCACCGCCGAGGCCGGCCAGCACTACACGTACCACGTGACCGCGCTGGACCGGGTCTGGAACGAGGGCCCGGCCAGCCCGCCGCGCTTCGTGCGCTGACCACCCGCGGCGGCCCGTCCGGCCGCCGTCGGACCGGGACGCCCGGGGCTCGCGACGAGCCCCGGGCGTCCCGCCGTTCAGCCCGTGAGCGGCTTGTGGAGCCGCACCTCCAGCCCGACCAGCCCGTCCCGGTCGACCTCGCCGCCGCCGAAGGCGCACTCGGCGGCGAGCCGGGCGAAGCGGTCTCCGGTGATCGCCCGCCGCCGGAGCATCCGCAGCGCCGCCCGGGTCCAGAACGCGCTCAGCGCGCCCAGCCCCATCCGGGCGACCTCCCGGCGGATCTCCTCCCGGGAGACGTCGGCCCGCAGGTCGTGGATGACCGCTCGCCCGCCGGGCCGGAGCACCCGGTGCATCTCGTCCAGCGCCCGGACCGGCCGGGTGAAGTTCTTGAACGCCGCCTGGCAGACGACCAGGTCGAAGGTGTCCGCCCCGAAGGGCAGCTCGTGCACGTCGCCGTGGCGGAACGTCACGTCGACGCCGGCCCGCCGGGCCCGCTCGCCGGCCAACTCCACGAAGGTCCGGCTCACGTCCAGCCCGGTGACCCGGAACGGCCCCCGCCGGGCCAGCTCCACGGCCAGGTAGCCCGGGCCGGGTGCCACCTCCAGCACCGTCGCGCCGGCCGGCAGCCCTTCGGCCAACCGGGCCGCCTGCCGGCGGTACTCCGCCAGCTGGCTGGCCGAGCCGCGGTTGCGGTCGTACCAGCGGGCGGTCGCCCCCTCCATCTCGGGCAGCAGCTTGCGCCTGCTCGTTCGTAGCTCGTTGGTGGCCATGGTCTCCTCCGGTTTCGGATCGTGCGCTGCCGAACCGGCCCGGAACTCTTCAGCCCAGCTATCGTTTGCGGTTGCCACCTTGCGGCCGGGTTCCGTTCCGCGGTCTCGGTTCGAGGTCAGGGCCCCGGCGGCGGTGTTCCCGCACCCCGTCGGGGTCCGTTCTTGCGCGGGTCAGGCCCGCTCGCTCCCCCTTTCCACCAGCTCGGTCCACTCGGCCGGCACCTCGCCGGTCGCGTGCCAGGCCCGCCACTGGGCCAGGCCCGGCAGCGAGCCCGTGGTGAGCTCGTCGAGCAACCCCCGCAGCCAGGTGGCCTCCGCCTCCCGGACGGCCAGGTCGTACTCGGCCTCGATCAGGAACAGCCGGGGCACCTCGCGGGCGTGCCGGGCCAGCACGGCACGCTCCTCGGCGAGCTGGGACTCGAGCCGGCCCAGCCGCTGTCGCAGCAGCGCGGTCGCCTCGTCCGGCGGCAGGACGCCGAGCACCGACAGGCCGGCGGTGAACCTGGGGCTTTCCCGTTCGGGGACCGCCACCAGCTCACGCGTCCAGTCCTCCAGCTCCGCGCGGCCGGCGTCGGTCAGCCGGTAGACCGTCCGCTCGGGCCGGCGCCCCTGTCGTCCGCTCTCGGCGGCGGCCAGCAGGCCGTGCCGCTCCAGGTTCCGGACCACCGTGTAGAGCGAGCCCCACTTGATCGGCATGTCCTGGTCCTTGCCGCGCTCGCGGAGCACGGCCGCCATCTCGTACGGGTGCATCGGCCGGTCCACGACCACCGAGAGCACCGCGAGCGCCAGCAGGTTCCCGACCGGGCGTCGCTTGGCCATGGCACCTCCTCGCCGCCGAATACTCGCATACGAATATACGACCGTCGAGCCATCCCGTCGAGCACCGTCCACCCGGGATGGAGTGGGACACGGCATTGGTCTGTTTCGGCGCATGTCACCAACAGTTCGTGCCGAACATCGCTCGATGTTCCTCGATTGATCGACACTGATCGACACCCGGCGACCCGCCGGTAACCGCCGTACCGCACACCCCCGCGGAGGAAACCGTGTCCAGACGCCTCGCCACCGCCCTCGCCGCCGGCGCGCTCGCGCTGCTCACCGCGCTGGGCGTGGCCTCACCCGCGTCCGCCGCGGTGAGCACCGAGCAGAAGCTCTCGGTGCTCTCCAGCTGGACCCAGACCAGCGCCACCAGCTACAACGCCTGGAACGCCGGCCGACTCAACAAGGCCGCCTGGTCGGAGTACGCCTTCGACTGGTCGACCGACTACTGCTCCTCCAGCCCGGACAACCCGCTCGGCTTCAACTTCAGCCTGTCCTGCTACCGGCACGACTTCGGCTACCGCAACTACAAGGCGATGGGCCAGTTCTCCGCCAACAAGTCCCGCCTGGACAGCGCCCTCTACGCGGACCTGAAGCGGGTCTGCGCCACGTACAACATCGTGGTCCGGCCAGCCTGCTACAGCCTGGCCTGGACCTACTACGAGGCGGTCAGCGTCTTCGGCTCGGTCGCCGCCGTCCGACAGTCCGACATCGACCGCGCCGCCCGCATCAAGGCCGACGCCGAACACCGCGCCGCCCGCCGCTGACCCAGCCCCCCTGCGCTCCGCTCTGTTGATCAAGAGGTCTGCGTCCGGGTCCGGCCGGCTCCAGGACGCAGACCTCTTGATCGACGCAGTTCGACGCGCGCGGGGGGCTAGGCGGGGTGCGGGCGGGAGGCGGGGCGGGGGTTGGGCGCCTCGTCGGGGCGGCGGGGGGCCGGGGTGCCGGGCGCGCCGAAGCGGGGGGAATGCCCGGTCAGGTCGGGGTGCTCCACGCCGAGGGCCAGCGCCGCCGCCTCCTCCAGCGCCAGCTCACCGCCCGCGCCGTACGCGGCGTCGAAGGCCTCGTCGCCGAGCACCCGGCGCAGCCGCGCCTGTCGCTCCAGCCAGTACGCGCCGTAGATGCCCGGGGTGGCTCGCAGGTTCGCCCGGGTCGCCTGCGCCGCCCCGAAGAGCCGCGTTGCGGTCGCCGGGTCACCGCCGAGCGCGCAGCGCACCGCGATCGCGTTCACCGTGTCGCAGGCCCGGCCGAGGTAACCGTGGCTCATCCGGGAGCGGAGCGCCACCAGCAGGTGTTCGTGCGCCGCGACCAGGTCCCCCCGGGCCAGCGCCACCATGCCGAGCAGCATGTCGACCGAGCGGCGGCCCCGCTCGGCCGGGCGGGCCGCCTCCACCGGGCGGGCCGCGCCGAGCAGCTCGGCCGCCTCCTCCAGCGCGCCCCGCCGCCACAGCAGCTCCGCCAGGTTGTAGATGGCGAGCAGCGCGTCGGAGACCACGTCCTGCTCGTGCGCCCACTCGATCACCTCACGGCAGACCCGCTCGGCCTCCGTGAACTGTCCCATGTCGACCAGCGGCGCGGCCCGGCCCGCCAGCACCCGGGCCAGCAGGCCCAGGTCGCCCGCCTGCCGGGCGGCGGCCTCCGCGCGCTGGGAGTAGCGCAGCTCCTCGGCGAACTCACCGTCCGCGCCGGCATGCAGCGAGTGCATGTGGTACGCCGCCGCCAGCTCCGCCTCCGGGATCACCTCGCCGGTCTCCGCGATCCGGCCGTACAGCCGGAACAGCCAGAGTCGGCCCTCCCGGGCCAACCCCCGCTCCCGCCACCACTGGTCCAGCCCGCCGGCCAGCCACAACCCCGAGCGGGCGCTGCCACCGGTGGCGCACCAGCGCAGCGCCGCCCGCAGCTCCCCGGCGAGCGGGTCCAGCGCGTACAGGGAGAGAGTGACCGGTCGGCCGTCCGGCCCGAGGCGCGCCCGCTCCAGCGCGTGCCGCGACCAGGCGACGTGCCGGTCCCGGGCGGTCTGCTCCTCCCCGGCCTCGACCAGCCGCCGCGCGGCGTACGCGCGGATCGGGTCGAGCATCCGGTAGGTGCTGCCGGAGGCGTGCGGCTCCGCCAGGACCATCGACTTGTCCACCAGCACGGAGAGCGGATCGAGCGGATCCTCGTCGAGCAGCCACTGGACGGTCGGCAGGTCCACCGGGCCGGCGAAGACCGACAGCCAGCGCAGCAGCCGGGCCGAGCGCGCGCCCAGCGTCCGGTACGACCAGGTGACGGTGGCCTGCATGGTCAGGTGCCGCTCGCTGGCCGACCGCTGCACCGCCCGGGTCGCCGGGGTGGGCGGACCGGCCCCGGCCGCGGCGGCCACCAGGTCCACGGTGTCCTGCTGGTTGCCGGACCAGCCCGCCTCGGCCAGGGGCGGCTCGGGTTCCTCCCGGCCGGCGTCCAGGGTGCCGAGCATGTCGTCGAGGCGTTCGGCGAGCTGACCGACCGAGAGCACCCGCAGCCGTGCCGCAGCCAGCTCGATGGCGAGCGGCAGCCCGTCCAGCCGCCGCACCACCCGGCGCAGGTCGGCCTGCTCGGCCGAGTCCGGCGGCCGGCCGCCCCGGGCCGCCGCCGTCCGGTCCAGCAGCAGCGCCACCGCGTCGCTCTCCGCGCCGTCCGGCCGCGGGTCCACCGCCAGCGGCGGGATCCGCCACACCACCTCGCCGGGCACGCCGAACGACTCCCGGCTGGTGGCCAGCACCCGGACGCCCCGGCCGCCGGACAGCAGCCGGGAGATCACCTCGGCCGAGGCCGCCGGCTGGGCGTCGCAGGTGTCCAGCACGACCAGCATCCGGCGGGCGGCCGCGTACTCGACCAGGGTGTCCACCATCGGACGCCCCGGCTCCGGGCGGAGCCCGAGCACGGCGGCGATCTCGAACGCCACCAGGCCCGGGTCGGTCACCGCGGCGATGTCGACGAACCACACTCCGTCCGGGTAGGACTCGACGACCCCGGAGGCCAGCTCCACCGCCAGCCGCGTCTTGCCGGCGCCGCCCGCGCCGAGCACGGTCACCAGCCGGTACGCCTCGACCAGCCGCCTCAGCTCGGCCCGTTCCAGCTCCCGGCCGACGAACGAGGTGATCTGGGTCGGCAGGTTGTGCGCCACCGCGTCGGCGGTGCGCGGTCGCGGGAACCGCCGCTCCAGCCCCGGCGCGACCAGCTGGAACAGCCGCTCCCGGTCGTCGAAGCCACGCAGCCGGTGCAGCCCGAGGTCCAACAGGGACGCCCCGGCCGGCAGCGGATCGGCGCGCTGCGCGGTCGCCGCCGAGCAGAGCACCTGGCCGCCGTGCGCGGCGGCGGCCACCCGGGCGGCCCGGTGCACCTCGGGGCTGGCGTACTCACCGTCGCGGGGCTCGGCGAACCCGGTGTGCAGGCCCATCCGGACCCGGGGTGCGGCCTCCGGGGTGGGCCAGTCGTGACTGGCCAGCGCCCGCTGCGCGGTCAGGCAGGCGGTCAGCGCGGCGGCCGCGTCCGTGAAGGCGAGGAAGAACGAGTCGCCCTCGGTCAGCAGCTCCGCCCCGTCGGTCCCGGCCAGGGTGTGGCGCAGCAGCCGGCGATGTTCCCGCAGCACCGGGCGGTAGCCCGGACCGAGCAGCTGGGCCAGCCGGGTCGAGCCCTCGATGTCGGTGAACACGAAGGTCACCCATCCGCTCGGGAGGTGGATCCGTGGCGACATGCGTGGAACCTCCGCCCCTGACGTCGGCTTCATGCTGCCCTATGGTCACGTCGTCACGCATCGTGAGAACGGCCGGGCACATGCCGACCCAAGGTGCCACCGGACCTCGTCACCGGCAAGGTACGGGGTCGGCCGCCGGGACGAGGCCGACCCGCCGTCAGCAGCCGCAGCCACCGCCGCAGCAGCCACCGCCGCCGGGAGCGGACGCCCCACCGACCTGGCCGCTGCCACCCCGACCGGTGACCGCGACGGTGGAGAGGAGCCGGACCGTGTCGACGTGTCCCAGCGGGCAGGACGCGGGCTGGCCGGCCTCGGCCATCGGCCGGTTGACCTCGAAGGTGTCGCCGCAGGCGCGGCAGCGGAACTCGTACCGGGGCATGCCAACAGGGTACGACCGGGCCTGACGCCCGGGCGGGCATGGGTGATACTCGACGGGTGGTGGACGGCGAGGACAGATCGACGGTTCGGCCCCTGCGACCGGCCGCACCGCCCGACGGCCACGGGAGCCGGCCGAAATCCACACCGGTCCCCCGCCCCCGCCGGGAGCCCGCCGAGAAGGCCGGGAAGACCGAGGGCCCAACCGGGGCGGCGGTCGAGCAGGCCGAAGGCGTCACCGCCGAGCAGGCCGAGGGCGTCGCCGCCGCGAAGGCCGAGCGGGCCGAGGCGGAGGGGACGTCGAGCGTCGCCGGCACCGCGGAGCCGGCCACCAGCGTCGCCCGGCGCCGGCGGATGCCGTTCGCGCACGCCGTGCGGGTGCCGCCGCCCCGGCAGCTCGCCGTCGGCGCGGCCCGGGCCACCCGGGACTGGTCCCGCCGGCCGAGCGGGCGGGCCACCCTGCCCGGGGTGTTCCTGCTCGCCCTGGTGGGGGCCACCGCGGCCGGGGGCGCGCTGCTGGTGCCGCAGGCGGCCCGGCCGTCCCGGCCGGTGGCCGTGGACGCCACCGCGACCGTCTCCGTCACCGGCGTACCGGAGGGGGCGCGCTGCCCGGGCCGACCGGCACCGCCGTCCCCCGGGCCTGCCCGGCGCGACCGGACTGCCCGGCACTCCCCTGCCGACCGGGACGTCGCTGCCCGGCGGGCCCACCGGGCCGGTCGTCGGTCCGGCGTCGACCGGCCGGCCGGCGGACGCGCTGGCCGCGTGGGCGCAGCAGATGAGCGCGCGGACCGAGATCCCGGCCGTGGCCATGCAGGCGTACGGCTACGCCGAGCTGGTGCTGGCCGAGACGCACCGCAGCTGCCAGCTCAGCTGGACCAGCCTCGCCGCGATCGGGTACGTCGAGTCCCGGCACGGGTCGGCCAACGGCGCCACGCTCAAGTCGACCGGCCGGGCCGAGCCGGAGATCGTCGGCGACCCGCTGGACGGGCAGGGCGGCCGGTCCCGGATCCTCGACACCGACAAGGGCCAGCTCGACCGCGACACCGTCTACGACCGGGCGCTCGGCCCGATGCAGTTCATCCCCAGCACCTGGCAGGAGATCGGCGCGGACGCGGACAACGACGGCCGCAAGGACCCGCACGACATCGACGACGCCGCCCTCGCCGCCGGCAACTACCTCTGCAAGGGCGGCCGGAACATGACCATCCCGGGTGACTGGTGGGGGGCGATCCTCTCCTACAACGACGTGCGGCGGTACGCCCAGGATGTCTTCGATCGGGCGAACGAGTACGGACGGCTCAGCCGTACGTGAAGTGATCGTCCGCATACATTGGAGAACTGAACCCTTCCCCCCGGCAGCCGTTGACGGCAAGCTAGACGGGTGATGGTGCGCGAGTGGGACCCCAGGACCGCGTCGTCCGTCGAGATCGCGTCGCTGCTGGACACGCTGAACGCGGTCCTGGCGACCGACCTCCCGCAGGATCCGCCCTGGCGGGAAAGTTCCCTGCGGGAATACCTCTCCGAGGTGATGCCCGGTGAACGGCGGATCTCCTGGGTCGCCCAGGACGAACCGGCCGGCGACGGCACCCCGGGGCGGATCCTCGGGCAGGTCCAAGTGCTGCTCCTCGGCGGCATCGGGGTGCTGGAGGTGCTGGTGCACCCGTCGATGCGCCGCAGCGGGCTGGGCCGCACCCTGGTCAAGCTGGCCGCCCGCCGGATCCGCGACGAGGGCTTCGGATCGATCGGCGTCGAGGTCGTCGGGGACACCCCGGCGGTGGCCTTCTACGAGTCGCTCGGCTTCACCCGGGATTACGTCGAGACCCGCAGCGTGCTCGACCTGGGCGCGGTGGGCTGGCCGGCGCTGGCGGAGATGGCCACCGGTGTCGGGGCGGGCTACCACCTGGAGTTCTGCCCGGGCGGCCCGCCGGACGACCTGATCGAGGCGTACGCACGGGCCAAGGCGGAGGTGCGCGACGTCGACGACGGCGAGCTGCGCCCCAGCTCCTACGACCCGGAGCGGCTCCGGGACAGCCTCGACACCCTGCACCGCCGTGGCATGAAGCCGTACATCGTGCTGGCCATCCACGAGCAGAGCGGGGAGGTGGCCGGGCTGACCGAGGTGGTGGTGCCGGCCCAGCACCCCACCCGGGCCGACCAGTACGACACGATCGTGGTGCAGGACCACCGGGGCTACGGCATCGACCGGGCGATCAAGGCGCGGATGCTGCTGGAGCTCCGCTCGGCCGAGCCGGAGCTGGCCGAGGTGCAGACCTGGAACGCCCAGGCCAACGAGGCGATGCTGAAGGTGAACGCCGAGCTGGGCTACCGGCCCGACCGGGACTGGTGCGAGTACGGCGTGGACGTCGCCGAGCTGGTGCACCGCCTCGACGCCCAGCATTGACGGATATTCACCAAACGGCCCGCCGGGGGATGGACGGCGGACAGGAACGCCCCTTAACGTGCGTTTGTTCCCGTCCACCCATCGTGGAGGCCTCATGCGCCCGCGCCGCACCTTTGCCGCGCTCGCGACGACCGCCGCCGTCTCCGTCACGGCCATCGGCGTCGCACCCCCCGCGGCCAGCGCCGCGCCCAGCGATCTGTTCATCGCCGAGTACGTCGAGGGCTCGTCCAACAACAAGGCGATCGAGCTCTACAACGGCACCGGCGCCCCGGTCGACCTGACCGCCGCCGGCTACCAGCTCCAGCTCTACTTCAACGGCGCCAGCACGTCGACGAACGTCGCCCTGACCGGCACGGTCGCCACCGGGGACGTGTTCGTCCTCGCCGCCTCCTCGGCCGCGCCGGCGATCCTCGGCCAGGCCGACCAGACGTACGGCGGCTCGCTGTTCAACGGCGACGACGCGATCGTGCTGCGCAGGGGCGGCACGGTGGTCGACTCGATCGGCCAGGTCGGCGTCGACCCGGGCACCGAGTGGGGCACCGGGCTGACCAGCACCGCCGACAACACCCTGCGTCGGCTCCCCGCGGTGACCGCCGGGGACACCGACCCGTCGGACGCCTTCGACCCGGCCGCCCAGTGGGCCGGCTTCGCGACCGACACCTTTGACGGCCTGGGCAGCCACTCCGTCGACAGCGGCGGCGGCCCGGTCGACCAGCCGGCCGCGCTGAACTGCGGCGGCACGCTGACCGTCGAGGCGGGCGGCACGGCCACCCGCGACGTCACCGCCACCGACGCGGACGACACGATCACCGACCTCGCGGTCACCGCGGTGAGCCCGGCGCCCGCGTCCGGCTCGATCAGCCGTACCGCGTTCGCCCCGGCCGGCTCGGCCGGCGGCACCGCCACCGCCACGCTCACCGCCACCGGCCTCTCCGCCGGCGCGTACGCCGTGACCGTGACCTCGACCGACGCCGACGGCGCGACCGCCACCTGCACGCTCACCGTGCAGGCCACCGCGGTGCTGTCGGTGGGCGAGGTGCAGGGCCGCACCGGCGACGCCGAGAACGGCCCCACCGACCGGTCGCCGCTCGCCCCGGCCAGCGGCAACGGCACCAGCTCCGCCCTGTACGACGTGCGCGGCGTGATCACCCAGAAGTCGCTCACCCGCACCTCCGCCGGCGCCGAGCAGAACGGCTTCTACCTGCAGAGCCGCACGGGCACTGAGGACGGCGACCCGCTCAGCTCGGACGGCATCTTCGTCTTCACCGGCTCATTCACCACGCTGATCGGCGGCTACACGCCGACCGTCGGCGATGAGGTGGTGCTGCGCGGCCGGGTGTCCGAGTACTTCAACCAGACCCAGCTCTCCAGCGCCTCCCTGGTCCGCAAACTGGACTCCGGCCTGGACGTCGACACCGCCGTGCGGGTCGACGACGCGACGCCGCCGGCCGACGCGGCGGGCGCCGACCTGTTCTGGGAGCGGCACGAGGGCGCCCGGATGCGGGTCCGCTCGGGCAGCGGGGTCTCCGCCCCGCGGCACATCTACGCCTCCAGCGCCGACTCCGAGATCTACGTGGTGGACCGCGAAGACCCGATCATGAAGCGGACCGACCCGTACGCCCGCCGGGTGTTCCGGGACGCGCACCCGCTGGACGACCTCCCCGGCCAGCTCTTCGACAACGGCAACAACCAGCGCGTCCTGCTGGGCGCGGGCGGGGTGAAGGCCACCGCCGGTGACTCGACCGCGCTGCTGCCGGAGGCCCGCACCTACGACACGCTGACCGAGGACGCCTACGGCGCCATCTCGTACGCGTTCAGCAAGTACAGCGTCCAGCCCGAGCAGCTGACCCTCACCGGTGGCGCGGACCCGTCGGAGAACAACCCGCCGGAGCCGGCGAACCGGAACACCGAGGTCGCGGTCGCCACCTACAACCTGGAGAACCTGTACGACTACCGGGACGACCCGTTCGACGGCTGCGACTTCGCCGGCAACGCGGGCTGCACCGGAGTCACCCCGCCGTTCGACTACGTGCCGGCCAGCGAGGCCGCGTACACCCAGCGGCTGGGCGTCGAGGCCCGGCAGATCGTCGACGCCCTGCACAGCCCCGACCTGGTGATGGTCCAGGAGGCCGAGGACCAGGACATCTGCGCGGTCGTCGACGGCAAGCTGGCCTGCGGGACCACGAACGACGCCGACGGCGCGCCCGACACCATCCAGGAGCTGGCGCTGACCATCGCGGCCAACGGCGGCCCCGCCTACGCCGCCGCGTACGACCGGACCGGCGCGGACGCCCGGGGCATCACCTCGGCGTTCCTCTACCGGACCGACCGGCTGACGCTGGCCGAGGCGACCGCCACCGACCCGCTGCTGGGCACCGCCCCGATGGTGGACTACCGCTCGGCGGGGCTGCCGGCCAACGCGGACGTACAGAACCCGAAGTCGCTCAACGCGGTGCTGCCGGCCGATGTGGACCGGTCCACCGGCGTGGACGGCGCGAACGTCTACACCCGAGCGCCGCAGCTCGGAAAGTTCACCGTGGCGGCGGCGCCCGGCTCGACCGAGCACTACACGCTCTGGGCGCTGAGCAACCACTTCTCGTCCGGTCCGGACAGCCGCGTCGGGCAGCGGCGGGAGCAGGCCGCGTACGGCGCCGCGCTGATCGAGGCCATCGAGGCGAGCGACCCGGACGCCCGGATCGTCTACGGCGGTGACCTGAACGTCTTCCCGCGCCCGGACGACCCGATCGCCACCGGGGACAACCCGACCCCGTCGGACCAGCTCGGCCCGCTGTACCAGGCCGGCATGCACAACCTCTGGGACGACCTGGTCGCGGACGTGCCGGCGGCGGCGTACTCGTACACCTTCAGCGGGCAGGCGCAGACGCTGGACAACCTCTTCGTCAACGGCAAGCTTCACGACGACCTGGTGCAGATCCGCTCGGCGCACATCAACGCCGACTACCCGACGGACGCCGAGGGCCTCGGCGACCGGGGCGCCAGCGACCACGACCCGCAGGTGGCCCGGTTCCGCTCCCGGGCGTCGCTGACCGTGGCGGACGCGTCCGTGGCCGAGGGCGACAAGGGCGACACCGCCCTGACGTTCACGGTGACGCTGTCCCGGCCGCTCTCCGAGCCGGCGCTGATCTGCGCCACCACCTACGGCACCACCGCGTCGGCCGGGTCGGACTACGACCCGTACGTCGGCTGCCGCACGCTGGCCGCCGGGCAGACGTCGATCGCCTTCCCGGTCACCGTCCGCGGTGACCGGAAGGCCGAGGCGGACGAGCAGCTGAAGCTCTTCGTGGCGGGCGTGCCGGGGCTCCAGCTCGCCGATCCGGTCGCCGTCGGGACCATCACCAACGACGACTGACAGTGCACCCCGAGGCGGCCCGTCGTCCAGCTCACCGGCTGGACGACGGGCCGTTTCAGTACGTCCACCGCCGCGGGTCCTCCGGGGCCGGCACGCCGCGGTACTTCGCCACCCGCACCTCCCACTGGCTGCGCCGGCGGCGCGCCTCCCGGTCGATCGGGCAGCGGTGGAAGGTCTCGGGCGGCCGGGCCAGGCCGTAGATGTCCGCCCACCACTCGCCGGGCTCCGGGTCGAGGATCAGCTTCAGGTGCAACGGAAACCGTCATCCCGCCGGCCTCCACCCTGCCCACGGTCGACGGCGCCACCTTCGCGAAGCGGGCCATCTGCCGCTGGCCGAGCCCGGCGATCCGGCGGGCCTGCCGGACCAGGCCGGCGATCGGGACACGACCGATCGTTGGCCCGGTCGGCGGTGGATCGAGCGCGGAAGCCATGCCGAAACCCTGCCCACCGGGACACACCACCGGCAACCCCTGTGGACAAAGCTGTGGACAGAGCCGTGCGACCGCCGCGCGCGCGTCGGCCCGCCACCGCCAGGTTCTGTCTCGGCCCCTTTGCTCTGCTGCAGCCCACGCAACACTTGAGCGCTCCCAGTGTTGCGTGGACTGCAGCAGAGCAAAGGACGTGGACACTACTGGTCGCTCGGCGCAGGCCACCGGTCCGGGTGAGGACATCATCCTCGCTCGGCGTGGGCCGCCGGTGAGGGCGAGCGCTCGGCGTGGGCCGCCGGTCGCGTCGAGTGTCAGGAATGGGAGTGAACCGATGGAACACCCGGCCGGGGCCGGGCGTGTACCTGGCATGGGAAGCCACCCGGCAGCGCCGGCCAGTGCAGTGGAAGAGCTGACGCCCGACTGCGCGGTGCCGGCCGGTGCCCGGGCGGAGCTGCCGTTCGAGCAGTTCTACCGGGAACACCTGGACCGGATCCACCGGGCGCTCGCGCTGGCCGTCGGAAACCCGGCCGTGGCGCGGGAGGCCGCCGACGAGGCGATGGCCCGGGCGTACGCGCGCTGGGACCGGGTCCGCAGGCTCGACAACCCGGCGGGTTGGGTGTTCCGCGTCGGGCTGAACTGGGCCACCTCGTGGTGGCGAAAGGTACGGCGGGAACGGCCACCGGCCGACGACTGGCAGGCACCGGTGGCGGCGCCCGACCCGGCCGGCCTGGCCGCCCGGTCGGCCCTGGACCGACTGCCCACCGGCCAGCGCACGGTGATCGTCTGCCGGGTCCTGCTGGACCTCTCCACCGCCGAGACCGCCGCGGTGCTCAACCTGACCGAGGGCACGGTACGCAGCCGCCTCTCCCGTGGTCTGGCGGAGCTGCGGGTCGCGCTGGCCGAGAAGGAGTGACCGTGAACGTCGTACCCGAGGATCTGGCCGACCTGGTGCGTCGCGCCGCGCTGGCGACCCCGCCGCACGTGGGCGATCTCGCGAACGTACGCCGGCGGGCCCGTGCCCGGCGACGGCGTCGGGCCGCGGCGACCGCGGGCGGTCTGGTCGTGCTGGTCGCGCTCACCGGCGGTGCGGTCCCGCTGCTGGCCGGGAGCCGGCCGGCACGGCCCGCGACCACCGCACCCGCGCCGGCCAGCCCCGTGCCGGCGCCGCCACCGTCCACCAACCGGCCCGCCGAGCCGGCGCAGCGACTGATGATCGCGGTGGATCCGAACACCTGGCGGCTCGACCGCGGCAGAGGGCCGGAGGTCGGCCTGCGCGGCGGGGGTGAGGTGCTACCGGACGGGTCGGTGCGGCGGCACCGGACGCCGAAGGACTTCGGCCTCGGCGCGGCGCTGCCGGACGGGCGGCTGGTCGGGCTCCTGTACACCGACCTGATGCCCGGGGTGCGGCGTACCGACGGCCCGAACGTCGAGGGCCTGTCGATCAAGCTGGTGGTGCTCGGTCCGGACGACGCCGTGGAGATCAGCCGGGAGGTACGAATCAAGGGTCGGAGCGTCGAGCTGCTCGGCGCCGACCAGCGGTACGCCTACCTGGCCCGGGACGAGGGGATCGTCGCGCACGAGCTGACCACCGGCCGGGAGCGGACCCTGCTCCGGTCGTCGACCGCGGGCGTCGACCTGATGGCGGCCAGCCAGACCGCGGTCGGTTCCGACCGGTTGGCCGAGCAGCGCACCGACTCGCCCTGCCGCACGGACGTACGCCGGCTCGCCGACGGAAAGCGGATCGCGCGGTTGACGGCCGACGGGATCTGCATGAACGGGCTTCGGCTCTCCCCGGACGGCCGGTTGGTCGCCGTCCCGTACTTCCTCCCCGACCACGGCGGACAGCAACGGGTGGCCGTCTACGAAACCGGCACCGGCAACCTCCGCGTCGACCAGGCGATCGGCACTCCCCGCCGGATTCCCGTGCCCGGCGGCATCCAGGGGCTCGCCTGGGCCGACGACACGTTGCTCCGGGTGGCCTGGGCCGAACTGCCCGCCGGGGCCCGTCGGGTCTACTCCGTGGAGGAAGTGCTGAAGGTGGTGACCGTCACCGTTCAGTAGCGCTGGCGGAGCAGCTGGGCGGCCTCGACCGCCCAGTAGCTGAGGATGATCTGCGCGCCGGCCCGCCGGATCGAGGTGAGCGTCTCCAGCATCACCCGCTCCCGGTCGATCCAGCCGTTCGCGGCAGCCGCCTCGACCATCGCGTACTCGCCGGAGACCTGGTAGGCGGCGACCGGGACGTCCACCGCGGCCCGGACCGCCGCGACCACGTCGAGGTAGGGCAGCGCCGGCTTGACCATTACCATGTCGGCGCCCTCGGCGACGTCCAGCTCGACCTCGCGCAGCGACTCCCGCAGGTTCGCCGGGTCCTGCTGGTAGGTGCGCCGGTCGCCCTCCAGGGCCGACTCCACCGCGTCCCGGAAGGGGCCGTAGAACGCGGAGGCGTACTTCACCGCGTACGCGAGCACCGCGACGTCCTGGTGGCCCGCGGCGTCCAGGGCCCGGCGGACCACGCCGACCTGGCCGTCCATCATCCCGGACGGCCCGACCACGCCGACCCCGGCGTTCGCCTGGGCCACGGCCATCTGCGCGTACGCCTCGAGCGTGGCGTCGTTGTCGACGCCACCGTCCGGGGTGAGCAGGCCGCAGTGCCCGTGCGAGGTGAACTCGTCCAGGCAGAGGTCGCTCATCACCGCCGTGGCGTCGCCGACCTCGGCGACCACATCCCGGATCGCCACGTTGAGGATGCCGTTCGGGTCGATGCCACCGGAGCCGCGCTCGTCACGCGACGCCGGCACCCCGAAGAGCATGATCCCGCCGACCCCGGCCTGGACCGCCTCGACGGCGGCCTTGCGCAGCGAGTCCCGGGAGTGCTGGAGCACCCCCGGGAGCGACGCGATGGCCCGCGGCGCGGTCAGCCCCTCCTTGACGAACATCGGCACGACCAGCTCGGCCGGGTCGACGCGGGTCTCGGACACCAGCCGCCGCACGGCCGCGTTACGGCGCAGCCGGCGGGGCCGGATCTCGGGGTACGGCATGACAGGCCTCCTTGGCGACTACCGGAACCGCAGGGCGGTCGGCCCCTGCACCTTCGAACCGCGGCGCTGCTTCGCCGGCATGGCGGCGAGCTTCTCGCGCAGCTCGACGGCGTAGGCGGCGAGCGCCTCCACCAGGTCGGGCACCGAGGCGTGCTGAGGCTGCACGTCGACCCGCAGGCCGAACTCCGTGGCGGTCTCCGCCGTCTTGGGGCCGATCACGGCAACAACGGTACGCGCGTGCGGCTTCCCGGCGATGCCGACCAGGTTCCGGACGGTGGAGGACGAGGTGAAGAGCACCGCGTCGAACCCACCCGACTTGATCGCGTCGCGGATCTCGGCGGGCGGCGGGGCGGCCCGGACGGTCCGGTACGCGGTCACGTCGTCGACCTCCCAGCCGCGCTCGGTGAGCCCGGCGGCGAGGGTCTCGGTGGCGATGTCGGCGCGCGGCAGCAGCACCCGACCCACCGGGTCGAGGATCTCGTCGTGCGGCGAGAACTCGGCCAGCAGCCCTTCGGAGGACTGCTCCCCGGACGGGACCAGCTCCGGCTGGATGCCGAACGCGCGGACCGCCTCGGCGGTCGCCTCGCCGATGCAGGCGATCTTGACGCCGCCGAAGTGCCGGGCGTCCAGGCCGTGCTCGGCGAACTTCTCCCACACCGCGCGGACCGCGTTCACCGAGGTGAAGATCACCCAGGCGTACCGGCCGTCGACCAGGCCCTTGACCGCCCGCTCCATCTGGGCGGGGGTACGCGGCGGCTCGACCGCGATGGTCGGCACCTCACACGGGATCGCCCCGTACGCGCGCAGCCGGGCGCTCATCGCACCGGCCTGCTCCTTGGTCCGGGGGACGAGCACCTTCCAGCCGTACAGCGGCCGGTTCTCCCACCAGCTCAGCTTGTCGCGGTCGGAAACGCCCGCACCGATGGTCAGCACGACCCGGCCGGTGAAGCCGAGCGCCGCCGCGACGAACGAGTCCACGCTCGACGTGGTGGTGTACTGCGTCTCGCCGGTGCCGTCGCCGGTCACCCCGACGCCGGTGGTGCCGTCCACTCCGGCGGCCAGCAGGCCGTCCCGGACCGCGGCCAGGTCGCCGGCGTCCACGGCCAGGGCCAGCGAGCCCCGGCCGACCGCGGCGGCCAGCGCGTCGAAGTCGAGCGTGCTGACGTCCTCGACGTCGGCGGCGGTCCGCACCCCCGGCAGCGGCACACCCGCGTAGGTGGCCACGCCCTCGGCCTGGCCGACGCCCGGGACCACCTCGAAGTGCGCGGCGGTACGCGCAACCGCCTGCACCTCCTTGACCACCGAGTCGTGGCCGAACGGGTCACCGGCGACCAGGTGCACCGCGTTCTGCCCGGAGCGGGCCGCGGAGATCAGCACCTTCGCCACGTCCCCCGGTACGCCCTCGGCGGGGCTGAACTGGGCGTCGGACTTGGCCTGGGCACGGACGTGGTCGAGCAGCGACTCGGGGACTCCCCGGTCGTACACCACCTGGTCGGCGTCGACCAGGGCGTCGTGCGCCCGGCGGGTCAGCAGGCCCGGGTCGCCGGGGCCGGCCCCGACGAACGCGATGCGGCCTACGGGCTTACGGGTGCGGGTCATTCTGTGCTCCCAAATTGCTGGGTCCCCGGGCCGGCGTGTCCTTCTTGGCCGAGGATCGAGTCGGCGCCGAGTTCGAGGAGTTCGGCGGCGAGTGCCTTGCCGATCTCCGCCGCGTCGGCGGGCGTTCCGGTGCGGGACAGCCGGAGGTCACGGGTACCGTCCGGGCTGATCACCGCCCCGCGCAGGTAGATCTCCTCGCCGGTCTCACCCTCGGCGAGTTCGCCGTAGGCGGCGACCGGTGCGCTGCACCCGGCCTCCAGGGTGGCCAGCAGTGCCCGTTCCGCGGTGACCGCGGCGCGGGACGGTGCGTGGTCGAGCACCGCGAGCAGCTCGACCAGGTCGGGGTCGTCGATCCGGCATTCCACGGCCAGCGCGCCCTGGGCGGGCGCGGGCAGCATCAGCATCGGGTCGAGCGTCTCGGTGATCACGTCGGTCCGGCCGAGCCGGGCCAGCCCGGCGCGGGCCAGGACCACGGCGTCGAGGTCGGCGTCCGGGCCGAGCACCCGACCGAGGCGGGTGTCGACGTTGCCCCGGATCGGGGTGACCTCGAGCTGCATGCCGAGGGCGTGCAGCTGGGCGATGCGGCGCAACGCGCCGGTACCGACCAGCGCGCCGGGCGGCAGCTCGGCGAGGGTACGGCCACCCTTGGCGACCAGCGCGTCGCGCGGGTCCTGCCGGCTCGGCACCGCGGCGATGTGCAGCCCGGGGGCCGCCGCCGTCGGCAGGTCCTTGTACGAGTGGACGGCGAAGTCGATGGTGCGGGCGGTCAGCGCGTCCCGCAGGGCGGAGACGAAGACGCCGACGCCGAGCCGGTGCACCGGGGCCGAGGAGCGGTCCCCGGCGGTCACCACCTCGACCAGCTCGACCGCGCGGCCGGTGGCCAGGGTGAGGGCCTCGGCGATCTGGCCGGACTGGGCCATCGCCAGGGCGCTGCCCCGGGTGCCGAGGCGCAGGGGGGCGGTCATCGCGCACCTCCGGTGGACGGGACGTCGGAGTCGGTCACCGGCACGTCCGCGACCTCGAACGACGGCCGTCCGGCCGGGTCGACCTCGACCACGTCGGGAACGGTGTCGACCGGCGAGGTCTGCGGCACTTCCAGGTCGAACAGCTCGCGCAGCAGGGCCGCGTACTGGTCGCCGCCCGGCTCGGCGGCGAGCTGGCGGACCCGCACGGTGGGCTGGTGGAGCAGCCGCTGCACCACCCGGTGCACCGTCCGGGCCACCTCGGCGCGCTGGTCGTCGCTGAAGTCGGGGCGACGCTGGGCGAGCCGGCGCAGCTCGGCGGTCACCACGTCGTCGGCGCGCCCGCGCAGGGCGGCCACGGTGGGCGCCACGTCGGCGCCGCGCAGCCAGGACAGGAACGCCTCGACCTCGGTCGTCACGATCCGGCTGACCTCGGCGGCGTCGGCGGCGGCCGGCCCGTCGGCGAGGATCGCCGCCATCCGGTCGATGTCGATCACCTCGACGCCGGCCAGCCCGGCCACCCCCGCCTCGACGTCGCGCGGGACGGCCAGGTCGAGCAGGACCAGCGGGCCCCGGTCGGCGTCCCGGCGGGCCAGCGCTCGGGTCACCACGTCGCGGGTGAGGACCGGTTCGGTGGCCGCGGTGGCGGCCACCACGATGTCCACTGTGGAAAGGGCGTCGACCAGTTCGGCCATCGGGACCGCGTTGGCGCCGTACGACTCGGCCAGCCGGACGGCCCGGTCGGCGCCCCGGTTGGTCACGGTGAGCGGCCCGGCGCCCAGCCGGGAGAGCGTCGCCACGCCCAGCGAGCCCATCGCGCCGGCCCCGACCACCATGGCGGGCCGGCCGGCGAGGTCGCCGTCGAGGAGGCCGGCGGCCAGGTCCAGCGCGGCGGTGACCACGCTCTGACCGGCCCGGTCGATGTTGGTCTCGGCGTGCGCCCGCTTGCCCACCCGCAGGGCCTGCTGCATCAGCTCGTGCAGCAGCCGCCCGGCGGAGTCGGCGCCGCTGGCCCAGTGGTACGCGTCCCGGAGCTGGCCGAGGATCTGCGCCTCGCCGACCACCATCGAGTCCAGCCCGGCGGCGACCCGGAAGACGTGGTCGACGGCGGCGGCGTCGTAGTGCACGTAGAGGTGGTTGGCCAGCGCCGCCGGCGGGGCGCCGGCCTGCTCGGCCAGCACGGCGCAGATGTCGCCGAGGCCGCCGTGGAAGCCGGTGACGGCCGCGTAGACCTCCACCCGGTTGCAGGTGGAGACGAGCACGGCCTCGGCGACGTACGGCTGGGCGACCAGGCGGTCCAGGGTGCGGGTGAGGTCGGCGGGGGTCACCGCCAGCTGCTCCAGCGTGGCGACCGGGGCGGTGCGGTGGGACGCGCCGACAGCGAGCAGTTTCACGTGCCGATCGCCTCCTGGGTGTCGGTGGCCGCGAGCCCGCCGGGCAGGGCGGTGAGGGCGGCCCCGGGGGTGCCGGGCAGCGCGGTCAGCGACGCCTTGCGGTGCTCGTGGAAGGACAGGATCTGCAGTTCGATCGCGAGGTCGACCTTGCGCACGTCGACCCCCTCCGGAACCGAGAGTACGCACGGCGCGAAGTTGAGGATGCTCGTCACGCCGACGGCGACGAGCTGGTCGGCGACGGCCTGGGCGGCCGGGGCCGGGGTGGCGATCACGCCGATCGAGATCAACTCTTCGACGGCGACCCGGGGCAGCTCGTCGACATGCCGGACGACCAGCCCGTTTATCTGCTCGCCGACCCGGGACGGGTCCGCGTCGAAGAGCGCGGCGATCCGGAAGCCGCGGCTGGCGAAGCCGTCGTACCCGGCCAGGGCGTGACCGAGATTACCCACGCCGACCAGGGCGACCGAGCGGCACTGGGTGAGGCCCAGCACCGACTCGATCTGCTCGATCAGCAGGGCCACGTCATAGCCGACGCCCCGGGTGCCGTACGAGCCGAGGTGGGAGAGGTCCTTGCGCAGCTTCGCCGAGTTGACGCCGACGGCGTTCGCCAGGCCCTCGCTGGACACCGTCTCGTGGCCGGTGTCGGCGAGGTTGTGCAGCGCGCGAAGGTATTCCGGGAGCCGCGCGACGGTCGCCTCGGGCAGGTCCGGGAGCGCCGGTACGGCACCGGCGTGGCCGGGCGCGCCAGGGTGACGGTGCTGACTCATGAGACTCCGTGCGGTGCGATCCTCGACCAGCTTCGGCGGCCGGTCGTTTCGGGACTCCCGCTGGCGACCGATGTTGCCGGCTGTGCTAGCAGGGCGCGTCGGAACTACAGAGTAGGCGCTTGTGAAGACGTGCACAAATCGCGATCTTGCTGGCCCGCGACGCGCCTCCACCTGCCCCTCCATTCCACAAGATCGATCTGACGGGCTCCATCGGCGCCGCTCGGCGATTATTGCTCAATCCCGACTTCTCTGACCAATCGCGCGCGCTCCGTCGCGCTGTGTCACCGCAGATCCGGGTCCGGCGTCACTCCCGCGGCCGGTCCCGCCGGCCGGCCGCGGTAGGGAAAACCCCACCCGGAGAGGCGGGCACACGGGATGGGACCGGCCGGCCGTCGCCCATAGCCTCCTTGGCATGACCACGATTCCCCTGGCCACCACGCCGGCCCCGGCACCCGTCCGCGGCGTCGGCCGCCAACTCCTGCGCGACTCCGGCTACGTGCTGCTCGGCCTGCCCCTGGCCATCGCCGGCTTCGTGGTGGTGGTGGCGGGGATCTCACTCAGCGCCGGCCTGCTGGTGACCACCGTCGGCCTGCCCGTCCTCGCCGGCACCCTCTACGTGGCCCGTGGGCTGGCCGACATCGAACGGCTGCGGCTCCCCGCCGTGCTGCGCCAGCCCCGGGTACGCCCCGAGTACCTGGTCCCCGAGCCGGGCGCGAAGCTCTGGCGGCGGGTCTTCACCCCGATGCGCGACGCGCAGTCCTGGCTCGACCTGGCGCACGGCCTGCTCAAGCTGCTGGTGGCGCTGCCGACCTTCGTGCTGCTGCTCGTCTGGTGGGCGGTCGCCGTCACGGGCACGCTCTACGGCGCGTACGACTGGGCCATCCCCCGCGGCCCCGACGACCAGGACCTCAGCCAGCTGCTCGGGATGGGTGACGGGGCCGGCGCGCGGATCGCCCTGAACACCGCGCTCGGCGTGTTCTGCCTGTTCACCCTGCCCCTGCTGGCCCGGGCCTGCGCCCTGCTCCAGGCCGGTCTGGCCCGGTCCCTGTTGACCGGGGTGGCCGAGATGCGCAACCGGATCACCACGCTCGAGGAGCAGAAGAAGGCCGCCGCCTCGGCGGAGGCGTCCGCCCTGCGCCGGCTGGAACGGGACATCCACGACGGCCCGCAGCAGCGGCTGGTCCGGCTCGCCATGGACCTGAGCCGGGCCCGCCAGCAGCTCGCCGCCGACCCGGAGGCCGCCGGCCGGACCCTGGACGAGGCGGTCACCCAGACCCGGGAGACCCTCGGCGAGCTGCGCGCGCTGTCCCGGGGCATCGCCCCGCCGATCCTGGTGGACCGCGGCCTGCCCAGCGCCCTGGCGGCGCTCGCCGCCCGCGCCCTGGTCCCGGTCGAGCTGGTGATCGACCCAGAGCTGGGCACGCCCACCGGGCGGCTCGACCCGGTGGTGGAGAACACCGCGTACTTCGTGGTGGCGGAGGCGCTGACCAACGTCGCCAAGCACAGCCAGGCCAGCTCGTGCCAGGTCGAGGTCACCCGCCGGGTCGGCCGGCTGGAGATCGCCGTACGCGACGACGGGGTGGGCGGCGCCCACCTGTCCAAGGGGCACGGGCTGGCCGGCATCGCCGACCGGGTGCGGGCGATCGGCGGCACGCTCGACGTGGTCAGCCCGGCCGGCGGGCCGACCGTGATCCACGCCGAGCTGCCCCGCTGAGTCGGCCCGCCCCGGCCGGGCCGGCGGCCGCCCCGAGCGGCCCGGTCGCTCGGCGCACCGCGGGCGCGCCGGACCCCGGGTGGCGGCGGCGTGGTAGACACCGGAACCATGCGGGTGGTGATCGCGGACGACGCCGTGCTGCTCCGGGAGGGGCTGGTCCGGCTGCTGACCGAATCGGGACACGAGGTGGTGGCCGCCGTCGGTGACGGTGACGCGCTGGTCGAGGCGGTGGTGGCGCACCGGCCGGACGTCTCGGTGGTGGACGTGCGGATGCCGCCCTCACACACCGACGAGGGGCTGCGGGCGGCGGTGGAGGCCCGCCGGCTGGTGCCGCGTACGCCGGTGCTGGTGCTCTCCCAGTACGTCGAGGTGTCGTACGCCGACGACCTGCTGGCGACCACCGGCGGGGCCGGCGGTGGCGGGATCGGCTACCTGCTCAAGGACCGGGTGGCCGCGATCGACGAGTTCCTGGACACGCTGAACCGGGTGGCCGCCGGCGGCACGGTGCTCGACCCTGAGGTGGTCGGCCAGTTGCTGGTCCGCCGCCGCCGCGACGACCCGCTGCGGGACCTGACCCCCCGCGAGCGCGAGGTGCTCGCCCTGATGGCCGAGGGCCGCTCGAACACCGCCATCGCCAGAGCCCTGGTGGTCAGCGACGGCGCCGTCGAGAAGCACGTGAGAAACATCTTCACCAAACTCGACCTCCCCCCCGACGCCACCCACCACCACCGCCGCGTCCTCGCCGTCCTGACCCACCTCCGCGCCTGACCCCACCCCGGGAAGTCAGCGCCCGTCAGGGGAGGGTGTGGGCGAGGGTTACGGCCTGGGTGAGGGTGTCCGCTGTCGGGTGGCCGGAGGCGCGGAGGCGGGTGGGGTCGGAGATGCCGCCGGTGTAGAGGACGCAGCGGGCGCCGACCGAGGTGGCCGCGTCGGCGTCGTCGAGGGAGTCGCCGATCAGCACCGCCTCAGCGCCGGACAGCCCCAGCTCGGCCAGGTGCTTCTCCAGCCACGCCGCCTTGTGGCCGCCGCCGACCGCCGACCGCAGACCGTCCACCCGGGCGAAGTGCGGGGTCAGGCCGTAGGTGTGCACGGTCGGCACCAGCTCGTCGTGGAACCACATGGACAGCAGCGACTGGCTGCCCGGCCAGGCCGCGATGGCGGCGGTCGCGTCGGCGGCCAGCTCGCAGCTGGTCAGCTCCGCCCGGTACGCGTCGTGGAAGATCCGGTCGAGCCGGCCGAACGCCTCGTCGTCGATCGCCTGGCCCAGCATCTCGGCGTAGTACTCCGCGATCGGCCGGCGGAACCGCACCCGGTGCTCGTCGGCGCTGACTGCCGGCCCGCCGGCGCTGGCGAAGGCCACGTTGGTGGCCCGGACCACCAGGTCGAGGTCGTCGAGGAGGGTGCCGTTCCAGTCCCACACCAGGTGGCGCCGCACAGGGGTCATCGCAGCACCATAATCGAGCTCCGGGGCGGGCTCAGAGCTGCGGGGTGGTCAGGTCCCGCAGCAGCCGGTCCTCCTCGACCCGCCAGTAGCCGTGCTCCTTGCCGTCCAGCAGCACCACCGGCAACCGGTCGCCGTACTCGCGTTCCAGCTCGATGTCGTCCGTGACGTCCTTCTCGATCCACCGGTCGCCGGTGACCGCGACCACCCGGTCGAGCGCCGCCTTCGCGTCCTCGCAGAGGTGGCAGTCGGGCCGGGTGATCAGGGTGAGCCGGGCGTCAGTGGACATCGGGTACCTCCGTGCGGATCTCGGTCGGCGGAGCCGGGGACGGCACCGGGGGCGCCGACGGGCGGAGCTGGGTCTTGCGTACCTTGCCGATCGCCGAGTACGGCAGCGTGTCGACGAACTCGACGGCGGTCGGGCACTTGAACCGGGCCAGGTTGCGCGCGCAGTGGGCGAGCAGGTCCGCCTCCGTCACGGCGGAGCCGGGCGTCCGCACCACGTACGCCCGGACAGTCTCGCCGGTCCGCGGGTGCGGCACCCCCAGGACGGCCGACTCGGCCACCTCGGGATGCGCGTCGAGCACCAGCTCCACCTCGTGCGGGTAGACGTTGAAGCCGTTGACCAGGATCAGCTCGCCGAGCCGGTCGACCAGGAAGAGGTCGCCGCCGGAGTCGGCGTACGCGACGTCGCCGGTGGCCCACCAGCCGTCGGCGTCCGGGCCGCCCCGGCCGTCCGGCCAGTAGCCGGCGAACAGGTTCGCGCCCCGCACCACGATCTCGCCCGGGTCGGTGCCCGGCTCGTCGTCGGAGAGGTCCGGCTCGTCCGGGTCGTCCTGGGGCGCGGTCCCGGCGTCCGGCCACAGGTCGGCGCCGTCGGGCCCGACCAGGCGCAGGTCCACGCCGGGCAGCGGGCGGCCGATCGAGCCGGGCTTCGGCTCCCCGCCGACCAGGGTGGAGGTGAGCACCGGGGCGGTCTCGGTCAGGCCGTACCCGACGTGCGGCGGGCGACCGGCGACCTCGGCGAACCGCGCCGCGGTCGCGGGCGGCAGCGGCGCCGCGCCGCAGACCGCCACCCGGACCGACGTCGTCGCCGCCGCCACCGCGTCGCGGTCCGCGTCGGCCCAGGTCAGGAACATCGACGGTACGCCGATCAGCACGCTGACCCGGTGCCGGGCGATCTCGTCGAGCGCCCCGGTCGGGCCGAGCTCGTCGACGAGCACCCCGGTGGCGCCGTGGTGGACGACCGCCCCCAGGCCGGAATTCAGCCCGTACGCGTGGAAGAGCGGCAGCGCGAGCAGCACGGTGTCCTCGGGCCCGACCACCGGCGGGGTGATCCGGCCGACCTGCTCGTGGTTGGCGGCCAGGGCGCGGTGCGACAGCATCGCGCCCTTCGGCCGGCCCTCGGTACCGGAGGTGTAGAGCAGCACCGCCAGGTCCTCACCGCCCCGGGTCGGGAACGCCTCCGGGGCGTCACCCTCGGTCACCGGCGGTGCGGTGTGCACGGCGGTCAGCGCGGGCAGCTCGGCGGCGAGGCCGGCGACCCGGTCCCGCACCTGCGGGGCGCAGATCAGCACGGCGGCGCCGGAGTCGGCGAGCACGTGCCGCAGTTCCCGGGCGGTGAGGCCGGGGTTGACCGGCACCGCGACCAGACCGGCGCGCAGCACCGCCAGGTAGCTGACCACGAAGTCAGGTGTGTTGCCGAACGACACGGCCACCCGGGGCGGGTGCCGGTCGCCGGGCGGGCCGGCCGGCGCCGCGGCGGCGAGCGCCCGGGCCGTGGCGGTCACCGCGGCGTCCAGTTCGGACCAGGTGAGGGTGTTTTCCCGCCAGTGCAACGCGGGGCGGTCGCCGTGGGCGAGGGCCGCCCGGCGGAGCCGGTCGGCGAGGTTCGGCGCGGAACTGTCGGCTGCGTCCTGCACGGTGGCTGAGTCTGGCACAGCGGCGGCCGGCCGACCATGCCCGTGCGTCCGTACGGCCGGGACGGCCGTCCGGTCCCGCCGACGGGACCCGGGAAGGGGCGCCGGGCCTTCCCCCCTCCGGCCCGACGGCGCCGCCGCGGAAGTGCCGCCGCGACACGCCGAAGGGCGGGGCGAAATCGCTCCGACCAGGACTTTCCACTCCGGACCAGCTTCCGCCGGCAAAGTCAACCGCACACGACGGACAACGGGTCCGCCATTCGTGCGACAGGGAGGGAAATACTTCCGCCCTGTGTAACGGACTTGCCACGCGTGGGTGACGTTGGCCCTATCATCACTCGGGTCGGCTCGCCCCATTTGCCGTGAGTCGACACCCCTCAGCCCGAGGAGGCCCCCGTGCCTGTGAGCGCATTGGACCAGCACCTCAAGGGGATCTGCCGCCCGTCGGCACGTCCCGGAACGGCCCTGCCCGACCGGGGCGTACCCGGTCCCGCGGCGACGCCGCGGCATCCGGCACGGTCGTGCCCCGCGTGGATCGGGGAGGCCCGGTGACCACCTTCGGTTATGCGGAGCGGCCGGCCGGCCTGACCGGTCCGACACCGAGGACGCCGGTCAACGAGCGGCTGGAGCAGACGCCGCGCGGCACGACGGAGAGCTCGTGGGGCCTCGCCGTCCGCGGCGAGGGTGCCCGTCGGGTCCGCAACCGCCCGCACCACAACGAGGCGCCACCCCGCCCGGCACTGCCGGGTGGCAACGCGAGCCGGGTGAGCGCGCCGTCCCGCCCGACCATGCCCGCGCAGGGCCGCCGCAGCGCGGAGACGACCCCGGCCGCCGACCCGTCGGCCGGCGAGACGGCCGTCCTGCCGGCGGTGCCGGCCGCGGACACCGCCGTGCTGCCCGCGGTACCCGCCGAGCCGGCCACCGCCACCGGCTTCCCGAGCCGCCCCGACCCGTCGGACCCGGCCACCGAGGTCTGGACCCTGGTCGAGCGCGCCCAGGCCGGCGAGGCCGAGGCCTTCGGCCTGATCTACGACCGGTACGTCGACACCGTCTTCCGGTTCGTCTACTTCCGGGTCGGCAACCGGCAGCTGGCCGAGGACCTGACCTCCGACACCTTCCTCCGGGCGCTCAAGCGGATCGGCAGCTTCACCTGGCAGGGCCGGGACCTGGGCGCCTGGCTGGTCACCATCGCCCGGAACCTGGTCGCCGACCACTTCAAGTCCGGTCGCTACCGGCTGGAGGTCACCACCGGGGACGTGCTCGACGCGGACCGGGAGGACCGCGGGCCGGAGGGCAGCCCGGAGGCCGCGGTCGTCGAGCACATCACCAACGTCGCCCTGCTCACCGCGGTCAAGCAGCTCAACCCGGAGCAGCAGGAGTGCATCGTGCTCCGCTTCCTCCAGGGCTTCTCGGTGGCCGAGACCGCCCGCGCGATGGGCAAGAACGAGGGCGCGATCAAGGCGCTGCAGTACCGGGCGGTGCGGGCGCTGGCCCGGCTGCTGCCCGACGGTTTCCAGCCCTGAGCGACGCCTACCGCGCCGGCCCGCCCTCGTACCGTGGGCGGGCGCGCGGCGTCTCCGGCCTGTGACAACGATCACTCTTCGTGATTTCGCCTCCGCCGGCCCCGTAACCGCCACCCGCCGCGGACCGTTTCTCCGGGTGCGACCAGTGGTTGTCCCGGCGTCCCCCGGGCCACCCGGGTCCGGCGGACACGGTCGACCATCCTGGTCGCCCGTCGGCGTCACGCTGCCACCGGTCGCTGGTGACGAATACGGCCCGACCGGCCGTGACCAGCGAGAGGAGGTGCCTGCGGTGGACAGCGACCTCTTCTCCCGTCGGCGCGCCGAGCGCTTCGCACAGCTCCTCGACGAGGCCAACGGCGGCCGGCGTCACCACGCGCGCTCCCGGGTCGACGACGAACTCGCCGCGCTCGTCGCGGTCAGCCAGCGGCTCACCACCGAGCGGCCCGACGTCGAGTCCGGCGCGGAGTTCCGCACCGGACTGCGGGCGATGCTGGTGGCCACGGCCGAGCGGGAGGGCATCGGCAACCCGGCCACAGCGAAGACCGACAACACCGCGGCGGCCGGCACCGGAACCCGCGGTTCGCTCCTGCCGGCGGTCACCGCCCGGCGGGCCCGCGCCCGGGGCGCGATCCTGGTCGGCATCGCCGCCGGCGCCGTCGCCCTCTCCGGCATCTCCGCCGCCAGCGAGAACGCGCTGCCCGGCGATGCGCTCTACGGCATGAAGCGCTCCACCGAACGGGCCCAGCTCGCCCTGGCCAGCTCGGACCTCAGCCGCGGTCAGCTCTTCCTCGACTTCGCCCGGACCCGGCTCGACGAAGCCGCCACGGTACGCGGCGACCAGATCGGGTTCAGCGCCGTCCTCGACGACATGGACGCCGACACCCGCCAGGGCGTACGGCTGCTCACCGCCGTCGCCGCGCAGCGCTCCGACCCGGCCGGCCTGGACGCGGTGAACGTCTTCGTCACCGGCCAGCGGCGGGCGGTCAACGGGCTGCTCGACCGGGTCGACCACGTCGAACGCGACCGCACCCGACGCTCGCTCGCCCTGCTCGACGCCGTCCGCAAGCGCTCCGATGCGCTCCGCTCGGCGATCGCCTGCGGGCTGCCGACGCCGACCGCCAGCGACGCGCTGGGCCCGGCCCCGGGCAGCTGCCCCGGCGTGCGCTGACCCGGCCGGCGGGACAGCCGTCCACGCCACAGTTCGTCGCACGTACGACCGGCCGTCACCGATGTCCGGCTACGCTCGCCGTGGGAACACGTGTCGCGGTCGTCGAGCGGAGGGAGGTCGCGTGCGCACCCGGAAGGTCACGGTCAGCACCGATGTCCACGGCCACACCGCCGGCTGGTCGGAAACCGAGCAGGCGCCGCCGACCACCCCCACGCCGGACCCGACCGCGGCGGCCTTCTTCGACGTCGACAACACGGTGATGCAGGGCGCCTCGATCTACTGGTTCGCCCGCGGGCTGGCCGCCCGCAAGTACTTCACCACCGGTGACCTTGCCCGATTCGCCTGGCAGCAGGCGAAGTTCCGGCTGCTCGCCACCGAGCACGCCGGGGACATGTCGCAGGCCAAGGAGGCCGCGCTCGCCTTCATCCACGGCTGGCGGGTGGAGGACGTCGAGCGGCTCGCCGACGAGATCTTCGACGAGCTGATGGCCCCGCGGATCTGGGCGGGCACCCGCAAGCTGGCCCAACGCCACCTGGACAGCGGTCAGCGGGTCTGGCTGGTCAGCGCCGCCCCGGTGGAGATCGGCCGGGTGATCGCCGCCCGGCTCGGCCTGACCGGCGCGATCGGGACGGTGGCCGAGGTGGTCGACGGGGCGTACACCGGGCGGCTGGTCGGCGAGCTCATGCACGGTCCGGCGAAGGCGGAGGCGGTCACCCAGCTCGCCGCGGTCGAGGGGCTGGACCTGACCCGCTGCGCCGCGTACAGCGACTCCGCCAACGACCTGCCGATGCTCACCACGGTGGGGCACCCGGTGGCGGTCAACCCGGACGCCGCCCTGCTCCGGCAGGCCCGCGAGCGTGGCTGGGACGTCCGGGACTTCCGCACCGGCCGTCGCGCGGTCAAGATCGCCGTACCGTCCACCGCCGCCGCCGGGCTGGTCGCCGGGGCGGTCTCCGCCGGCCTGGCGCTGCACCGCCGCCGCCGGACCCCCTGACGGCGACGCGTCCCCTCAGGGGCCGAACGGGTCGGGGCGTCGTTCGAGGAGCCGGTGCAGGGTCTGCTGGATGGTCTCCCGGACCTGGTCGGCGAGGTTGAAGACGACCAGCGGATCGTCGGCCGAGTCGGTCAGGTGCGCGGTCGGAATCGGTGGGCAGAACTCGATCAGCCACTTGCTCGGCAGCGGCACCATGCCCAACGGCCCGAGCCACGGGAACGTCGGCGTGACCGGGAAGTAGGGCAGCTTGAGCAGCCGGGCGAGCGGCTTGATGTCGGCGAGCATCGGATAGATCTCCTCGCCGCCGACGATGGCCACCGGCACGATCGGGGTGCCGGTACGCAACGCCGCCGAGACGAACCCGCCCCGACCGAACCGCTGGAGCTTGTAGCGGTCCGAGTAGAGCTTGCCGACGCCCTTGAAGCCCTCCGGGAAGACACCGACCAGCTCACCGTTGCCGAGCAGCCGCTCGGCGTCCGGGTTGCAGGCGACCGTGCCGCCGGTCTTGCGCGCGATCTCGGAGACCACCGGCATCCGGAAGACCAGGTCGGCGCCGAGGAGCCGCAGGTAGCGGCGCGCCGGGTGCTGGTCGTGCAGGGCTGCGGAGAGGATCAGCGCGTCCAGCGCCACCGTGCCGGAGTGGTTGCCGACCACCAGCGCGGGCCCGTCGGCCGGCACGTTCTCCAGGCCGCCGACCTCGGTGCGGAACCAGTCCCGGTACAGCAGCCGGACCAGCGGGTGGAACACGGCGTCGGTGAGGTCGGGGTCGAAGCCGAACTCGTCGACCTCGTAGTCGCCGGAGAGCCGGCGCCGCAGGAAGGCGAGCCCCTTGGCCACCTTGCGGTCCCAGTGCTCCCCCGGTCGGTCCGCCACCGCCGGCCCGACCGGCTCCACCGCGCCGCCGTCCTCCGGGGCCGCGTCGCCCCGGGTCGAGCCACCCCTGGTCGCTTCGGCCGCGCCGGGACCGACGGTCCCGGCCACCGGGTCGTCCGCCGCCGGCTGGTCCAACTCCTCGGCCGTCGCCTGGTCCGGCACGGCGGGTCGTCGGGCCGGCACGGCGACCGGCTCGTCCGTCGCCGCGGTGTCCGGCTCGTCGTGCACCGCCGGGTCGGCGGCGGCCGCCGCCGTCCGGTGGTGTCCGTTGCGCCGCGCCGGCTGCGCGTCCGGCCCGGCCACCGTCATCGGTACGTCGTACCGGCCGTCGCGCCGCTCGTCCCGGCCGCTCACGGCCGCTCCCGCACGGCTGAGCGGACCTGCCGGATGCCCTCCAGCACCAACTGCTCGGCCGCGGCGAGCTGCTGCCGGCTCACCACCGCACCGCCGTGGTGGGCGCGGATGAAGTCGTCGAACGCGGCGGCGGTCGAGCGCGGCGTGAAGCCGTACTCCCGCTCGAGCCTGGTGGTGTCCACCACCCGACCGTGCACGAAGAGGTCGACCTGGTCCAACCCGTAGCGGCCGAAGCCGAGGTTGCGGGCGACCGCTGCCGCGCCGGAGAGGCCGGGCTCCAGCACCGGCATGGCCACCCGGCCGGCCCGGCGGATCGCCTGGGTGAGGGAGAGCACGCCCGGGCCGGCGACGTTGTACGTCCCCGGGTGCTCCTCGACGATCGACCGGTGCAGCACCTCGAGCGCGTCGTCGAAGTGGACGAACTGCAACCGCGGGTCGCGGCCGAAGACGGTGGGCACCACCGGCTGGGAGAAGTAGCGGGTCAGCGTGGTGTCCGCGGTGGAGCCGATGAACGGCGCGAAGCGCAGCACGGTGGCGGTGACGTCGGGTCGGCGGCGGCGGAAGCCGCGGACGTACCCCTCGATGTCGAGGATGTCGCGGCCGAAGCCGCCGCGCGGCACCTCGCGCGGCTCGGTCTCCTCGGTGAAGACCGCCGGGTCGCGGAACGACGCGCCGTACGCGGCGGTCGACGAGCGGACCACGAGCTTGCGCAGCCGGGGCGCCCGCTGGCAGGCGGCGAGCAGTTGCATGGTGCCGATGACGTTCTGTTCCTTCATCGCCGCCCGGCCGCCGTGCTGAGGGTCGGGGGCGCTGACCAGCGCCAGGTGGACGACGGCGTCGACCTCCAGGTCGGCGAGGAGGCCGCCGAGCGAGTCGAGGTCGAGACGGATCCGTTCGACCCGGTCGAGCAGGTCGGTGAACTCGGGACCGGGGGTGGCCGGGTCGACGCCGATGACCCGTTCGATCCGGGGGTCGGCGGCGAGCCGGGCGGCGACGTGGGCGCCGAGGTAGCGGCCGACCCCGGTGACGACGACGACCCCCGGAGCACCTGGGGTGCCACCGGGGGTCATGTCGTGCGCCTTGGTTGGCAGGCGGGATCGAGCCGGGACGTCCGCGGCCTGATCACCTGTGCCTCCGAGAGTCGACAGTTGGCAAGTGGTGCCGGATGCCGGGCCCTGGCCCGGCCCCGGTCACTTGCCGAGACGGCGACGCTGGACGCGGGTCTTGCGCAGCAGCTTGCGGTGCTTCTTCTTAGCCATGCGCTTGCGGCGCTTCTTGACCACCGAGCCCATACGACAGCCTTTCGATGCAACGTGCGGGGCGGACCGGGAGACACCACGACAGGTGGCGTCGGCGACCGCTTGCGGACAACGGACCGGACCAGCGTGGTGGGCAGGGCGCACCAGAGTGCGGTCACGGTCGGGTCCAGGGTAGCCGGAGTGGGTCAGCAGGACCAACGCGGCCCCGTCGATGCCCGTTACGTCGCACTCGCCGCAGCGGTCGGCGGTGCGTCAGGCGGTTTCCTGAAACGCGCCCCGGAGATACTCGTGGACGGCGTGCTCGGGCACCCGGAACGACCGGCCCACCCGTACCGCGGTCAGTTCACCGCTGTGTACGAGACGGTAGACCGTCATCTTGGAGACCCGCATGACCGTCGCCACCTCGGCGACGGTCAGGAACCTGACATCCGACAGTCGACCGTCGGACTGCGACCCGGCCATGGCTCACCGACCCATTCCCGTGCCCGGCGCGTGCCACCGGACGGGAGCTCCCGCCAGGACGGGCAACGCGCGTGTTACCAGTACGGTAGCGGGACGGCTGTGACCGGCGCGATCCCTTCCTGCAACTGATCATAAATGGGACGGCGTTTCCACCGCGTTGACCTGGTGTTTTCCTCCTCGATGCGCGCCTCGTCCCGTTGCCGGGACGGCGCACCGCGGGCGGTCACTCCGCGCGCAGCGCGACCACCGGGTCGAGGCGGCCGGCCCGCTGGGCCGGGACCACCCCGAAGACGATGCCGACCGCGGCGGAGACCCCGAAGGCGAGTGCCAGCGACCACCAGGTGATCGCGGCCGGGATCGGCGAGACCGCGTCGACCAGCAGCGCGCCGCCCACGCCGAGCGCCATCCCGGTCAGCCCGCCGATCGCGGTGAGCAGCACCGCCTCCAGCAGGAACTGCACGCCGATGTCCCGGGGGCGGGCGCCCACCGCCTTGCGCAGCCCGATCTCCCGGGTCCGTTCGCGGACCGAGACCAGCATGATGTTGGAGACGCCGACCCCGCCGACGAGCAGCGAGATGCCGGCGATGGCGGCCAGCACGCCGGTCAGCACCCCGAGGATGTCGCCGAGCACACCGAGGATCTGCTGCTGGGTGACCGCGCTGAACTCGGTGTCCGGGTGGCGGCGGGACAGCTCGGCGACGATCCGGTCGCCCAGTTCGCCGATCCGCTCCCGGTCCGGCGCCTTGACCGCGATGCCGTCGACCCGCTGGGTGCCCCAGAGCCGCTGCGCCGCGGTCACCGGCACGTGCACCTCGTCGTCCCGGTCCACGCCGAGGCTCTGCCCGAGCGGCGCGAACACGCCGATCACCCGGAACCGCACGCCGGCCAGCGCGACCTGCTGGCCGAGCGGGTCCCGGTCGGGAAAGAGCGCCGTCGCGACGGACGCGCCGAGCACCGCCACCCGACGGCTGGTGTCCACGTCGGCCCCGGTGAGGTACCGGCCCCGGGCCAGCGACCGGGTGAAGACCGCCGGGGTGGTCTCCAGCACGCCCTGGACGGTGGTGAAGTCCGACCGGTTGCCGGCCCGCGCGGTGGCCCCGGAGGCGACGGTGACGGCCACCCGGCCGGGGTCGCCGACCACCCGGGAGACCGCGTCGACGTCCTTCAGCGTCAGCGGCGAGACCACCGGGGCGGTGCCCACGTCGATCTTGCCGGGCACCACCAGGAGCAGGTTCGAGCCGAGCCCTTCCACCTGCTGTTCTACCTTCTGCTTGGTGCCGGTGCCGATGGCGACCAGCAGCACCACCGAGGCCACCCCGATGATCACGCCGAGCATGGTCAGCGCGCTGCGCAGCCGGTTGGCCCGCAAGGCGTCCAGCGCCACCCGCCAGGCCTCGGCCATCCTCACGACGCACCCCCGGTGCGGCGCGGAAGGCGCCCGGTGGCTCCGGCGGCGCCACCGGAGCCACCGGGCGGGTGCCCCGGGCCGCTTCCGGACGCGGACCGGGGCTCCGCGCTGGGAGCGGCGTCCAGTGTCTCAGGTCGGCCGTCGCCGTCGGACAGCGGTCGATCATGAAGCGTGTCGCGGCCCGGCGTGAACCGGTCGGAGCGGACCAGACCGTCCCGCACGGCGATCCGCCGGCGGGCCCGGGCGGCCACCTCCTGGTCGTGGGTGACCATCACCAGGGCCACCCCGGACTCGGCGTTCAACCGTTCCAGCAGCGCCAGCACCGCCTCCCCGGTCGCGGTGTCCAGGTTGCCGGTCGGCTCGTCGGCGAGCAGCACCGCCGGGTCGGTGACCAGCGCCCGGGCGATCGCCACCCGCTGCTGCTCGCCGCCGGAGAGCTGGTTGGGCCGGTGGTGCAGCCGGTGCCCCAGCCCCACCCGGCCGAGCATCGCCGCCGCCCGCTCCCGCCGCTGCCGCGCCCCGATCCCCCGGTACACCAGCGGCAGCGCCACGTTGTCCACGGCGGACGTCCGCGGCAGCAGGTGGAAGGCCTGGAAGACGAAGCCGATGGTCTCGTTGCGCAGCGTCGCCAACTCCGGGGCGGAGAGCGTCGCCACGTCCCGGCCGCCGATCACCAGCCGGCCACCGGTGGGCCGGTCCAGGCCGCCGAGCAGGTGCATCAGGGTGGACTTGCCGGAGCCGGACGGCCCGATCACCGCAACGTAGTCGCCGGGCGCGATGGTCAGCGACACGCCCCGCAGCGCCGGCACCGACACCCCGCCCAGCTGGTACGTCCGGGACACGTCGACCGCCTCGATCGCGGGCGCCCCGGCCGGCGGCGTCACTTCAGTTCCTGGCCGTCGCGGACCTGGTCCGCACCCCGGACCACCACCCGGTCGCCGGCCTGCACGCCGCTGACGATCTGCACCAGGTCCTGTCCCTGCACACCCACGGTGACCGGCACCTGGTCGGCCTTCCCGTCCCGCAGCACCCACACCGCGTCCCGGCCGTCGGCGGAGAAGACCGCCGAGGCGGGTACGGCGACGGCGTCGGCCGCCTCGCGTACCCGGAGGTGCACCACGGCGTTCATGCCGGGGCGCGGCGCCGGGGCGGCCGCCCCCTCGTCGAGGCGACCCGCGCCCAGCGCCAGCCGCACCCGGTAGGTCACCCCGCCCCGGGCGGAGGTGCTGGGCAGCACGTCGACCGAGCGGACCCGGGCGTCGTACGTCGCGCCGGTGACCGCGTCCAGCTCGACCGAGGCGGTCAGACCGGCCCGGACCAGGAGCACGTCCGTCTCGTCGACCTCGGCGAGCAGCCCCAGTTCGCCGGTGTCCACCACGGTCAGCACGGGCGTGCCCGCGGTGACCCGGCCACCGGCCGGCACGGCGTCGTCGACACCGGGCGGCGGGCCGCCCTGGGCGGGCGCGAACGCCGACGGGTCGAGCCCGGTCGCGCCGCCCGCACCGAGCAGGCCGGCCAGGTCGGCCGACCCGCTCGCCGGCCGGGTGCCGCCGGACTGCACCACCCCGTCGACCGGGGCGCGCAGGGTGAGCGCGTCCACCGTCGCCTGCGCCAGGTCGTACGCCTGCTGGGCCTGGAGCCGTTGGGCGCTGGACAGCGCGCCGACGGCCGAGTTGAGCCCGGCCACGCCGCGCTGCACCGCGCTGACCGCCCGGTCGGCGGCGCGGGCGGCCGACTCGTACTGCTGCCGGGCGGAGTCGACCTGGAGCAGCAGCGCGGACCGCAACCGCGGGTCGCCGATCTTCCCGGCGGCGGCCCGGGCGGCGTCGAACGCCTCGGCGGCGGCCTTGTCGGTGCCCCGCCGGCTGCCGCCCAGGTCGCCGACGCCGACGCCCCGGCCGGCCCGCTTCGCGGCGCGCAGCGCCTCGCGGGCCTGCCGGAGCCGGTCCTGGGCGGACGGTGAGTCGACGACGGCGAGCACCTGACCGCGCCGCACCCGCTGCCCGGGCTGGACGCGCAGGCTGGCGAGGGTGCCGTCGGCGGGTGCGGTGAGGGTCGCGGCGGCCCGGGCGGTCACCGTGGCCGGGGCGTCGATCACCTCGGCGACGGCGGACCGGCCGACCTGGGCCAGCGCGACGGGGGACTTCCCGTCGCCGCACGAGGCGGCGGTGGTGCCGGTCAGGGCGACGACGGCGAGGAGGGCGGTGAGCAGGCGGGGCCGCGTGGCGATCGGGGGCCGCGGCGAGTGGGTGCGGGCCACCCGGCCCATGCTACGACCCGTCGACGATCGTCGACCTGCCAGCCGCCGGTCAGCCGGCGACGGCGCGGACGTAGGCGACGCAGTCGTCGTGCAGGGTGGACCACTGCTCGCCGAAGACCTGGTCGGACGCCTCCTCGACGGACCGCTGATCGTGGACCACAGCGCGGAAGAAGTCCAGCACCCGCTGCTCCCCGTACCGGTCGACGAGGTGCCGGACGGCCAGGTAGCCGACCCCGTAGCTGCCCCCGACCCGGTCGTCGGCCGCGTCGTCGGCCGGAGCCAGCCCGTCCAGCCGGCCGGTCCAGCCGCCCCGGATGAGTTTCCGCACCTCGGGCAATCCGTCGTAGCGGCCCACCGGCTGGCCGTCCGCGCCGGCGTACTCGGCCAGGCCCTCCACCAGCCACCAGGTGGACTTCCCCGAGTAGCCCCGGTCGGGCAGCGAGGCGGCGTGGGTCAGCTCGTGCCGCAGCAGGTCGTCGACCCCGGTGGGCGACACGCTCTCCGCGTTGAGCACCACATCGTGGTGGCCCCCACCGACGCCGACGGCGTAGCCCGCCGTCCACCGGGGACGGCCGCCGCCGTACCAGCGCCGCCACTCGACACGACCGGCGTAGAAGACCAGGTAGCGGTCGGGCGGTGGGGCGCCCACCGCGTACAGGTCGGCGACCTTCGCCGCCGCCTCGGCCTGCGCGAGCAGACCGGGCAGCTTGGCCCGCAGCGCGGGCGTGGTGGCCACGACCGCCCGCTTCCCGAACGCCACCACCAGGTCGCTCACCTCCCATGGCCGGGCACCGGCCGGGCCGGTACGGGACTCCTCGACCGCCAGCAGCCGGGGCTGCTCCCCGGCGTCCCGCCAACGGGTGCCGATCACGACGGAGGCGGGTGCGCAGGCGGGGACGACGAAGCAGTAGCCCACCCGGACCGTGAGCTGCCACTCCCCCGGCCGGCCGGCGACCGGGCTGGGCACGCCGTCCGGCGTCGGCCGCCACACGGTCACCCGGAGCGCCCGCAGCGCGGCGTACCGGCGGGTGAGGTCGGCACGGGCCCCCGGATCGGCGATGGCGAGGAAGCCGGTCCGGTCGCCGCCCAGCAGCGCGGCGGCCTGACGGTCGAGTTCCGCGGACAGCCGTACGCCCACGCGACGGGCGGCGGCGGTGGCCGCGTCGTCGCCCGTGGCCGTCCGTCCGGCCGCATCGCCGACCAGCCCGACCAGCAGCACCGAAGGCAGCGCGCAGGTCAGCACCACGACCACCACCGCGAGCCCGGCCCAGAGCGGCCACCGCCGCCAGCGTGCCGACGCCGCTGCCGGCGCCAGTTCCCGTGCCGCCTGCGGCTGCGGCTGGGTGACGTTCTCGTCGGGCGCCACGACCAGTTGGCAGCCGACGACCGGCGCACCGCCCACGGCCGGCTCGCGGTCCGCGGCTGTCTCGCCGGACTGCTGGTCACCGTCGGTCACCGGCGAAGGGTACGACCAATCGGGCGATCCGGCCAGAGCCGCGCGCCGGCGGCGTCGGCTGCGGCGCTTCCCGTCCGGACAGGTGATGGTGCTGGTCCGCCGGTGCAGCTGATGTCGTAAGCGAATCACCGATGGCGTGCCGAGCGGATCCGCGACGAGCCGGCAAGGGATGCCCAAGATCTGCACGACTTCCGGGATTTGGTGGTCTTCCGCCGCGAGGAAACCGCCACATCCGGGAAGTTGCGCGAATGCCCTGACCGCACCCCCCGGGAGCGGGCGGGGGCAGGTCAGATCGGGTCGCCGGCCAGGCGGAGCAGTGCCTGGTCCGCCGCCCAGAGCACCACCAGCAGGATCGCCGGCACCGGGCGGCCGGCCAGCGCGAGCAGCGCGCCGCCGGTCACGAAGCAGGCGGCCTGGGCGGCGAGCTTGGCGGGCGCGGGCAGCGGCACGGCCGCCCTCGGGGAACAGAAGGTGCCCCAGACGACCGCGATCAGCAGGGGCGCGCCGAGCCCGGCGAGGAGGCGGACGGGCCACCCCGCGTCGAGGGTGAAGCCCCACCACCCGGCGGCGACGAGCATCGCCAGCTCCAGCAGGAAGGCGAGCGCCAACAGCAGGGCCTTCATCAGGACCTCCAGTCCCGGAACGCGGTGTCCAGCCCGGCCACCAGCTGATCGAAGGAGCGGTCGATGGCCCGGGGCAGCCCGAACCCGCCGTTGGCTTCGAGCGTGACGAAGCCGTGTACGGCGGCGCGGAACATCCTGGTGGCGTCGACCGCGTCGTCGCCACTCAGGCCGTACCCGCGCAGGATGGCGTAGATCGCGCCGACGGCCCGCTCGGCGGCCGCGACGTGGTCGGGGTCGGCGGGGTCGGGCGCCCGCTGGGTGGCGGGGTAGCGCCCGGGGTGCCGCCGGGCGTACGCGCGGTAGGCGGTGGCGACGGCCCGCAGCGCGTCGCCACCCGCCCGGCCCGCGGCGGCGGTGGTCAGTTCGGTGGCGATCTCGCCGGTGGCGAGCGCCGCCAGTTTCTGGTTGAGCGCGTCGGCGCCCTTGACGTGCTTGTAGAGGCTGGGCAGCGCGACGCCGAGCCGGCCGGCGAGCGCGGCCAGGGTGAGCCGGTCGTAGCCGACCTCGTCGGCGAGCCGGGCGGCCTCGTGGACGACGGTCTGCGGGGTGAGGCCGGCCCTAGGCACCGGAGGTCACCGCCAGGAACTCGACGAGCTGGGCGGCGGTGGCCTCGGGCTGGTCGGCGTGCGGGTAGTGCCCGGAGTCGTCGATCATGCGCGCCTCGGCGGTGGCGAACTGCCGGCGGGCGGCCCGCGCCTCCGCGCCGGGATCGGGGAAGTCGGGGTCCCTCGTACCCATCAGGACCAGGACCGGCTGCCGCACGTCGGCGGCCCGGGCCGTCCAGTGCGGCGCGACCGGCGCGACCACCCCGCGCACCGCGTCCATCCGACCGCGCAGCTTCGCGACCATCTCCTTGCGGTACGCGGCGTCGTCGGCCGGCCGCGCGGCCGGGAAGAGCGTCTTGTGGAACATGCCGAACAGCCGGGGGCTGCGCAGCACCAGCGCCTGGGCGGCCCGCATGACCGGGTTGGGCTTCGGCTCCGCGACGAACGGGCTGAGCTGCACGACGCCGTTGACCAGGTCGGGTGCGTCGGCGGCGGCGAAGACCACGGCGGCTCCGCTGGAGGAGCTGCCGACCAGGGTGGCGGGGCCGCCACCGAGGGCCCGGACCACGGCGAGCAGGTCCGCGCCGACCTCGGCGGGGGCGTACGTCGCCCAGTGCGGGCTGGAGTCGCCGTGGCCGCGGACGTCCACGGTGGCCACCCGGTAGCCGGCCCGGACCAGGAGGGGGATCAGGTGACGGAAGGATCGCCGGTTCTCGCCCATGCCGTGCGAGAGGACGACCAGTGGCCCCTCCCCGTGCACCTCGTAGCTGATGGTTCCGCCGTCCCGCGCCACCTGGCTAATCGTCATAGCCATAAAGCTAATGCCATTAGCTTGATCCGTCAAGAGCGCTCCCGGCCCGGGTTTACCCGGAACTGGCGATCTTGACCTGAACCCCGCTGGAGGTTCGATGATCGGAGGCATGACGACCTCGGGGAGCCCGCACGTCCGCATCGCCCGCCCCAGCCGCGACCTGGCGGCGGCCGAACGCTTCTGGGTGGACGGGCTGGGCCTGCGCGTGCTCTACCAGGGCGCGGCCGGTGGGCCGGGCGAGCACGACCTGGTCATGGTGGGCTGGCCGGACGCGGCCTGGCACCTGGAACTGGTCGGCGGTGACCAGCTCGCCGTCGAGCCGACCCCGACCGCGGAGGACCTGTTCGTCCTCTACCTGGACGGACCGGTCGACGACGAGCTGACCGACCGACTCGAACGGGCCGGCGGGACACGGGTCTCCGCCGGCCCGTACTGGGACCGCTGGGGGGTGACGTTCGCCGACCCGGACGGCTACCGCCTGGTGCTGAGCACCCGGGCCTGGTCGAACGGGTGAGTCACTTCTTCGAGATCAGGGCCCGGCCGAAGAACATCAGGTTGGCGGGGCGTTCCGCGAGGCGGCGCATCAGGTAGCCGTACCAGTCCTCGCCGTACGGCAGGTAGGTGCGCACGGTGTAGCCCTCGCCGACCAGGCGGGCCTGCTCCTCGGGGCGGATGCCGTACAGCATCTGGAACTCGAAGCGGTCCGGGCCGCGGTCGAACCAGCGGGCCCGGTCCTCGCCGATCGCGATCAGGCGCGGGTCGTGGGTGGCCAGCATCGGGTAGCCGTCGCCGGACATCAGCACGTTCAGGCAGCGGACGTAGGACTTGTCCACCTCGCGGGCGGACTGGTAGGCCACCGACTCCGGCTCCTTGTACGCGCCCTTGCAGAGCCGCACCCGCGACCCCGCGCCGGCCAGCTCGCGGCAGTCCGACTCGGTCCGTCGCAGGTACGCCTGGAGCACCGCCCCGGTCGACGGGAAGTCCTTGCGCAGCTTGGCCAGGACGTCCAGGGTCGAGTCGGTGGTGGTGTGGTCCTCCATGTCCAGGGTGACCGTGGTGCCCGCGGCGTCGGCCGCCGCGCAGATCGCCCGGGCGTTGTCGTAGGCGAGCTGCTCGTCGAACTTCTGGCCGAGCGCGGAGAGCTTCACGCTCACCTCGGCGGCGGGGGTGAGGCCGGCGGCGGAGAGCAGCCGCAGCAGCTTGAGGTATTCGTCCCGGGTGGCGTTCGCCTGCTCCGGGGTGACGGTGTCCTCGCCGAGGTTGTCGATGGTGACCGCGAGGCCGTCGGCGACGAGTTCGCGGGTCGCGCGCAACGCGTCGTCGGTGCCGGCGCCGGCGACGAACCGGCGGACGACGTCCCGGGTGAACGGGGCCGTCGCGACGAGCCGCTCGACCTGGGATGACCGGGAGGCGGCGAGGATGACGGAACGGAGCATGAGCCGAGCGTAACGCCCGCGCACCGGCCCGCGCCCGGGGGCGGCGGCGAACGTGACCCACGGTTAGTAGGGGCCTCCTGTACAACGCCAGGCGTCAATCAGGGGCCCCTCCTTGCATGTACGGCGTGGCGGCGATCGGCTACAACGATCACGTGGAATCTCGCCCCCGCCCCGCCCCCCGCCGCCGCCTCCGGTCGGCCACCGTGCAGCTCGGCGCGCTCACCGCCCTGGCGCTCGCCCTCTCCGGTTGCAACAACGGCTACGACGACGACGATGACGACTGCGCGCTCGGCCCGGCCGGCGGTGGCGGCGACACCGTCGCGCTGGCGCTGCGGGTTCCCGCGCCGGCCGCCGCCCGGACCGCCCCGGCGCCCGTCGCCGCGGCGGTGCCGGCGCGCGGCGGCTTCGGCACCCACCTCGCCTCGTGCGGCGGCTGAGGTGCGGCGCGAGGCCAGCACCCCCCGCCCCGACTGGGACGCCACCATCCGCGCCCAGGGCCTGGTGTACGTCGACACCGAGCTGCCGGACGGCGGGATCATGTCGTACTGGGACGAGACCGCCGCGTACGGCTTCGACCTCGACGAGGTGCTCCGGCTGGAGGAGGCGACCGAGGAGCTGCACCGGATGTCGGTGGCCGCCGCCGAGCACGTGGTGGCCCGCCACCGGTACGCCGAGTTCGGCATCCCGGCCTGGGCCGCCGAGGCGGTCGCCCGCTCGCTGCGCGAGGGGCCGCCGACCCTCTACGGCCGCTTCGACCTCTGGTACGACGGCTGCTGGCCGCCGAAGCTGCTGGAGTACAACGCCGACACCCCGACCGCGCTGGTCGAGGCGAGCATCATCCAGTGGTACTGGCTGGAGCACACCCGGCCCGCGGCGGACCAGTGGAACAGCCTGCACGAACGCTTGGTCGGGGCGTGGGCGAAGATCGGCGCCGGCCTGCACGACCGGCGGGTGCACGTGGTCTGGTCGAACGAGGAGGAGTCCGGCGAGGACCAGATCACCGCCGGCTACCTCGCGGAGACCGCCCGCCAGGCCGGGCTGGACGTCGAGCTGCTGCCCATCCAGCACGTCGGCTGGGACGGCCGGCGCTTCGTCGACGCCGCGGACCGCCCGGTCACCACCTGCTTCAAGCTCTACCCGTGGGAGTGGATGCTCGCCGAGCCGTACGGGCCGTTGGCGCTGGACCCGGGCACCCCGACCGCCTGGATCGAGCCGGCCTGGAAGCTGCTGCTGTCGAACAAAGCGCTGCTCGCCGTGCTCTGGGAGCTGTACCCGGCCCACGAGTACCTGCTCCCGGCGTACCTCGATTCGCCCCGCGGAATGTCGGAATACGTGGCGAAGCCACTGCTCGGCCGCGAGGGCGGCTCGGTGCGGATCGTGACCGGCGGTACCGAGATCACCAATCCGGGGATCTACGGTGACGAGGGCTTCTGCTACCAGCAGTTCCGTGCGCTGCCCGAGTTCGCCGGGAGCCGGATGGTGTTGGGGAGCTGGATCGTCGACGGCGAGTCGGCCGGCGCGGGCGTACGCGAGAGCGAGAGTCTCATCACCGACGGTTACGCGCGGTTCCTGCCGCACTACATCGACGCGCCGCGTACCCCGTGAGTCGTCTACCGTTGGTGTCGTGAACTTCGACGCGTACGCCCGGACCGGCGTTGACCTCGTCAACGCCCGCCTGGACGACCTCGACGACCTGCGGGCCCTCTTCCCGGACGACAACGCGTGGATGCGCGACGAGGTCGCGGAGCGGGACCTGGCGATCTTCCGGCGGGCGCAGAAGCGCCTGCGCGACGTCTTCGAGTACGGCACCTCGGGCCGGGACGGCCAGGCGGTGGCCGAGCTGAACGCGCTGCTGGAGGCTTTCCCGGTGCAGCCGCGCATCTCCGGCCACGACTCCAGTGACTGGCACATGCACGTCACCAGCCGGGGTGCCTCGGTCAGCCAGGAATACCTGGCCGGCGCGGTGTGGGGCCTGTCGGTCTGGCTCTGCGAGTACGGCAGCGCCCGGTTCGGCGTCTGCGCCGACGAGCGCTGCGGCAACGTCTACCTGGACACCTCGTCGAACTGCTGCCGGCGGTTCTGCTCGGAGCGCTGCGCGACCCGCTCGCACGTGGCGGCGCACCGGGCCCGCAAGCGCGCCGCCGTCGGCGAGCAGGTCAGCGTGGCCGCGACCGCCGACGCGCTCACCCCGGTCAGCTGAACCGCCGCTCCCGCGCCCCGGTCAGACGTCGACCGGGGAGGGGGCGGTGAGGTTGGCGCGGGCGAACTCCAGCGCCTCGCGCAGGTCGGCCTCGCGGACGGCGCGGCTCTTCGCGCCCCGGGTGGTCACCTCGACCGCGACCGAGCCGGTGAAGCCGCGCCCGGCGAGCGAGCGGAGCAGCTCGGCGCAGGGCTGGCTGCCCCGGCCCGGCACCAGGTGCTCGTCGCGCCCCTCGCCGGTGCCGTCGCCGAGGTGCACGTGAGCCAGGCCGGCGCCCATCCGGTCGGCCATCGCCAGGGCGTCGGTGTGCGAGGCGGCGCAGTGCGACAGGTCCAGGGTGTACGAGGCGTAGCCGGTGTCGGTGGGGTCCCAGCCAGGGACGTACGGGACGAACTGCCGGCCGGCCATCCGGACCGGGTACATGTTCTCCACCGCGAAGCGCAGGCCGCCGAACTGCCCGGCGATCTTGTCCAAGCCGTCGGCGAAGTTCCGGGCGTAGTCCCGCTGCCAGGTGAATGGCGGGTGCACCACCACGGTCGGCGCTTCGAGGGTCTCGGCCAGCTCGGCGGCCTTGCGCAGCCGCTCCCACGGGTCGGCGCTCCAGACCCGCTGGGTGACCAGCAGGCAGGGCGCGTGCACCGAAAGCACCGGGACGCCGTAGTGGTCGGCGAGCCCGCGCAGCGCGCCCGGGTCCTGGCTGACGACGTCGGTCCAGACCATCACCTCGACGCCGTCGTAGCCGACCGCCGCGGCGAGCTGGAACGCCGCCGCGGTCCGCTCAGGGAAGACCGAGGAACTGGAGAGGAGCACCGGGACGCGGGAAGTCACGCCCCTCAGGGTAGCCCGGCCCGTCGCGCGGCATCAGGACGAGCATCCGCAAAGCACCCAGAACGGCCGACCGGGATCACATCGGTGCGAGCTGATCCAGTCGGCGGAGGATGACCCCCTCGCGCAGCGCCCACGGGCAGATGTCGAGCGAGTCGACGTCGAGCCGGCGCATCACCGCCTCGGCCACCACCGCACCCGCCAGCAGCTGGTGGGCCCGGCCGGCGCTGACCCCCTCCAACTCGGGCAGCTGCGCCGGCGGGATGTGCCGGACGAAGCCCAGCACCTGCCGCAGCCCGGTGCGGGTGAGGCTGCGGCGGGCCCAGAGCCCGGCGCCGGAGGGCGCGGCGCCGGCCAGCCGGGCCAGCGTCCGGAACGTCTTCGAGGTGGCGACCGGGCGTTCCCAGCCCACCGCCGCCAGCTTCTCCACCACCGGGTCGAGCAGCTCGTCGACGTACTCCCGCAGCTCCTCCACGGCCTCGGCGGGCGGCGCCACGGTGCCCGCCGGGTCGACCCGCAGCCGCTCCCGGCTCAACCGCCCGGCGCCGAGCGGCAGCGACACCGCCACGTCCGGCTCCTCGTCGATCCCGGCCGCCAGCTCCAGCGAGCCGCCACCGATGTCCAGGGCCAGCAGCCGGCCGGCCGACCAGCCGAACCACCGCCGGACCGCGAGGAACGTCATCCGCGCCTCGTCCGCGCCGGAGAGCACCTCCAGCCGTACGCCGGTCTCGTCGCGGACCCGGGCCAGCACCTCGGCGGCGTTGGTGGCGTCCCGGACGGCGGAGGTGGCGAAGGCCAGCAGGTCGTCGGCGGCCAGCCCGGCCGCCGCCGCCCGGGCCATGCCGACGGCCTTGACCAGCCCGTCCGCGCCCGCGTCGGTGAGCGCGCCGTCCGGCCCCATCTGCTCGGCCAACCGGAGCACCACCTTCTCCGAGTGCGCCGGCCAGGGGTGCGCCCCGTGGTGGGCGTCGACCACCAGCAGGTGCACCGTGTTCGAACCGACGTCGAGGACACCCAGTCGCATGCTGATGACCCTAGGCCCAACACGTTTTCCCGGCTCGCCAGCCGGTCGGAGGCACCCCGCGTACGCTGGTCCGGGTGACAGGCCAGATCGAGCTGCAGGTGATCGTGGACGACCCCGACGACCCGCGAAGCCGGGAGGTGGGGCTCGACTTCCCCCGGGAGTGGATCGAGTTCGTCGACCCGGCGGACGCCAAGCACCTGGTCCGGGCCGACCTGACCTGGCTGCTGTCCCGGTGGACGTGCATCTTCGGCAAGGGTTGCCACGGCATCGTCGCCGGCCGGGCAGCCGACGGGTGCTGCTCGCACGGCGCCTTCTTCACCGACTCGGACGACGAGAAGCGGGTCCGCACCGCGGTCAAGCGGCTCACCCCGTCGACCTGGCAGCACTTCCGCCGGGGCTTCAAGAACTGGACCGAGAACGACACCATCGACGGCAAGAACCCGGCCCGGCGCACCGCCACCCGGGACGTCGACGCGCCCTGCGTCTTCCTCAACGACGCCGACTTCCCGGCCGGGGGCGGCTGCGCGCTGCACGCCCAGGCGCTGCGCGACGGGGTCCACCCGCTGGAGTACAAGCCGGACGTCTGCTGGCAACTGCCGATCCGCCGCGACCAGGACTGGCACAAGCGGACCGACAACACCAAGGTGCTGATCTCCACCCTGTCGGAGTTCGACCGGCGGGGCTGGGGCGCGGGTGGACACGACCTGGACTGGTGGTGCACCTCCTCCACCGACGCGCACGTCGGCGCCGAGCCGATGTACGTCTCGTACGGCCCCGAGCTGACCGCGCTGATCGGCGCCCCGGCGTACGCGAAGCTGGCCGAGCTGTGCGGGGCCCGGCTGCGGCAGGGCCAGATCGCCCCGCACCCGGCCAGCGAGGGCCACCAGATTTGATGATCATGGTAGCAACCTTGCTACCATCGATCACATGGCCATGACCCTTCGGTTGGACTCCGAACGCGAAACCAAGCTCCGTCTGGTTGCCGAAGAGGAGGACAGGTCGATGCACGCGGTCGTCGTGACCGCGATCGACGACTACCTCGCACGGCGAAACGCCAGGCAGTTCGAACAGCTGGCCGACGACATCATCGATCGACACGCCACGCTGCTCGCCCGGCTCGCGGAATGACGGCCGACGAGGTGTACCACCCGACGCTGGCCGACGTCGTCCGCATCGCCCGCAAGATCGGCGCGGGCGTTCGCGACGCCGGGCTGATCGAGTCAGCCATTGCGCGGCCGAAGACGAGCGTCTTCGGTGAGGATGCCTATCCCGATCTGTGGACAAAGGCGGCAGCACTGCTGCATTCCCTGGTCAACAACCATCCGTTCGTGGATGGCAACAAGCGGATGGGTTGGATCGTCGCGGTGGCGTTCCTCCGCCAGAACCATGCTGTCTCCGACACGCAGCTCACCGACGCCGACCAGGACGCGGCGTATGACCTGGTGATCGGCGTGGCGGAGGGCCGACTGACCGAGGTCGACGAGATCAGCTCGGCCCTCCGTAAGGTCTTCTGAGCAGCGCCGCGCCGGCCTACGCCCGTTTGCCGGGCGGCAGGACCACGACGCCGTCGTCGTCGCTGTGCACCTCGGCGCCCGGCGCGAAGACGCAGTCGCCGAACGACACCGGCACGTCCCGCTCACCGGCACCGGTCTTGGCGCTCTTGCGGGGGTTCGTGCCGAGCGCCTTGATGCCGATCGGCAGGGTGCGCAGGGCGGCGACGTCGCGCACCGCGCCGTTGATCACCACGCCGGCCCAGCCGTTCCGCGCGGCCGTGCCGGCGATGAGGTCGCCCATCAGGGCGGTGTGCAGGGAGCCGCCACCGTCCACCACCAGCACCCGGCCCTCTCCCGGCTCGGCGACGACCGCCTTCACCAGGGCGTTGTCTCCGAAGCAGCGCACGGTGACGGCCGGTCCGGCGAAGGCGTGGACACCGCCGAACTGGCGCAGCTGGGTGTCGCAGGAGCGGAGCGTGTCGCCGTACCGGTCGTAGAGGTCGGCGGTGGGGATCAGCATGGGTGTTACCTCTCTCATTCGGTGGTGGGGGTGGGTGACCGGTGCAGGCCGGTGGCGGCGACGGCCGCGCCGGCCAGGCCGGCAGCGGTGCAGGCGAGCACCCCGGCCGCCCCGGCGCCGGCCGCCAGCACGCCGGCGGCGCTGGGGATGAGCACCTGGCCGAGCCGGTTGCCGGTCAGCCGCAGCGACATCGCCCGGCCGCGCAGGCCCGGCGGGGCGACCTCGGCCAGGAAGGACATCGTCAGCGGTTGGCCCGCGCCCAGCCCCAGCCCGGCGACCGTGACGACGACGGCCATCGCCCAGAACGGCAGGGGCGGCAGCAGCAGCCCGAGACCGGCGGCGGAGAGGGCGACGGTGCCGATCAGCAGGGCACGCCGCCCCACGCTGGCGACCAGCCGGCCGAGCAGCAGCCGGGAGGCCATCGACGCCACCGCCCGCAGCCCCAGCAGGACGCCGATCGAGCCGGCGGCGATGCCGCGTTCGGCGCCGAGCGCGGGCAGGTAGACCAGGGTGATGTCGACCGCGGCCAGGACGACGCAGCTGACCGTGAGGGCCCGCACCAGCCCGGGCTGGCGGAGCAGGCCACGCAGTCCGCCGGCAGCCGGCCCGGCCACCTGTCGGTGGTGGCCCGACGGGCGGAGGAACACGGCGGCGACCAGCAGCGGCAGGGTGAGCACGGTGGCCCCGAGGAAGATCGCCCGGGTGTCCGGGATCGGCCGGTCCCCGCCGAAGACCACGATCAGGCCCGGGCCGAGCGCCTGACCGAGCGAGGCGGCGAAGGTGTAGTAGCCGAAGGCCGCGTCGTAGCGGGCGGCCGGGGTGCGGTTGGCGACCAGCGCCTGCTGGGCCACCACCGAGCAGAGGTGCCCGGTGCCGAGCACCATGCTGGCGACCACCAGGCCGGCGACCGAGTCGGCGAGGAACACGAAGCAGAGGCCGGCGGCGGCGAGCAGGCCCGACCCGGCCAGCACGATCCGGCGTTCGCCGAACCGGTCGACGGCGTGGCCGGACGGCACCGCCAGGACCAGCGGTACGACGGCGAAGCTGGCCCCGAGCCCGCCCAGCCACGCTCCCGGCACGTCCAGCTCCAGGGCCCGGTACGCCGACGCCGGCCGGAGCATGAAGGTGGCCGCCTGCACCACGATGGTGTGCGCGAACAGCAGCGCGGTCTGGGCGCGCCCGGGGACCGGCGGGCCCCCGGGCGCCATTCAGTCGGCCTTCACCGCGAGGACCGGGCAGGGCACCCGGAGCAGGATCTCCTGCGCCGTCGAACCCATGATCAGCTTGCCCACCGGGGTCCGGTGCCGGATGCCGATCACCACCAGCGACACGTCCTCCGCCTCGACGATCTCGACGATCTCCTCGGCCGCGTCCCGGCCCCGGACGAGCTGCCGGACCGTGTGCGGCACCCCGGCGGCGGTCAGCTCGCGGACCACCCGGTCCAGGTCGGGCTCCTGGGCGAACCGCGGGTCGACGTACGCGTCGCCGCGCGAGGTGTTCACCACCAGCACCGGCTCGTCACGGAACCGCGCCTGCTCGACGGCGGCCGCCAGGGCCGCCTCGCCGAGCGGCGAGGGCACGTAGCCCACCAGCACGGTCATCCGGTCACCAACCTTCCTCGCAGCGGACGGACCACGAACCGGCCGACCAGCGGCCAGAGGAGCACCACCAGGATCGCGGCGTAGATCAGCCAGGACACCCAACCGCCGATCAGGCCGTGCAGCTCGCCGCCGGAGAGCTGCAACGCCCGCCGACCCTGGAGCTCGGCGCGCGGGCCGAGGATGATGCCGACGATCAGCGGCAGGATCGGCAGCCCGAAGCGCCGCATGCCGAAGCCGAGCAGGCCCAGGGTGAGCAGCAGGAACAGGTCGAACGGCTGGGCGTTCACCGCGTACGCGCCCATCGAGGCGAAGAACAGGATCCCGGCGTAGAGGTACGGACGCGGGATCCGCAGCAGGCGCGCCCAAGCCGGGGCGAGCGGCAGGTTGAGCACCAGCAGCAGCAGGTTGCCCACGAAGAGGCTGGCGATCAGCGTCCAGACCAGGCTGGACTCCCGGGTGAAGAGCAGCGGGCCGGGCTGGATGCCGTACCCCTGGAAGGCGGCCAGCATCACCGCGGCGGTGGCGTTGGTGGGCAGGCCGAGCGCCAGCATCGGCACCAGGGTGCCGGCGGCCGAGGCGTTGTTGGCCGCCTCCGGCCCGGCGACTCCCTCGATCGCTCCGCGCCCGAACTCCTCCGGGTGCTTGGACAGCTTCTTCTCGGTGACGTACGACAGGAAGGTCGGGATCTCCGCCCCACCGGCCGGCACCGCACCGAACGGGAAGCCGTACGCGGTGCCGCGCAGCCACGGCTTCCAGGACCGCTTCCAGTCCTGCTTTCCCATCCACGGCTGGCCCACCGGGATCACCTCGGCGGCCCGGCGGCGCAGGTGCGCGCCGATCCAGAGCGCCTCGCCCACGGCGAAGATGCCGACCGCCACCACGACCACGTCGATGCCGTCGGCGAGTTGCGGGAGGCCCAGGGTGAGCCGCTGCTGACCGGACTGGTCGATCCCGATCACGCCGATCACCAGGCCGAGCAGCAGCGCGGCGAAGCCGCGGACCCGGGACGCGCCGAGCACCGCGCTGACGGCCACGAACGACAGCAGCATCAGCGCGAAGTAGTCCGGCGCGCCGAGGCTGATCGCGAACGACACCACCGGCGGGGTGACCACCACCAGCAGCAGGGTGGCGATGGTGCCGGCGACGAACGAGCCGATCGCGGCGGTGGCCAGGGCCTGCGCCGCCCGACCCGCCTTCGCCATCTTGTTGCCCTCGATCGCGGTCACCACCGAGGACGACTCGCCGGGCGTGTTCAGCAGGATCGAGGTGGTCGAGCCGCCGTACATGCCGCCGTAGAAGATGCCGGCGAACATGATGAACGCCTGGGCCGGCTCCATTCCGTAGGTGACCGGCAGCAGCAGCGCGACCGTCATCGCCGGCCCGATGCCCGGCAGCACGCCCACGGCGGTGCCGACGGTCACGCCGATCAGCGCGAACAGCAGGTTCATCGGGGTCAGCACGTTGGCGAACCCGTCGAGCAGGTTGGCGAGGTTTTCCATCACAGGATCCCTTGCAGCACGCCGGCGGGCAGGTTGACCTTGAGCCCGATGGCGAAGGTGTAGAACGTGATCAGCGACAGCGCGACGGCGATCAGCAGATTCCGGACGTAGTGGCGGTTGCCCAGCGCGTACGCCGAGCCCCAGAAGAGCAACGTCCCGCTGATCACCCAGCCGAGCCGGTCGATCAGCACGGCGTTGACCAGGAACGCGCCGATCAGCAGCAGCACCGTCCGCCAGTCGATCGGGCTGCTCAGGTCGACGTCCTCGCCGGCCTCCGGCTCACCGGCGCCGCCGCGGGCCACGTCCACCGCGTAGATCGCTGCGACGATCAGCAGCAGCACGCCGAGCAGGATCGGCACCGGCTTCGGGCCGATCGGGTCGGCGGTGCTGATCGCGTGCCCGATCCGCGTCGCGTCGACGATCACCAGGCCGCCGACCAGGGCCAGGAACGCGCACACGCCGTACTGCGCCCGGTCCGGTCTCGGCGCCGGGCCGTCGTCCACCGCGGGGGCCGCGACGGTCGGCGGCACGTCGCCCGTCGCGGGCCGCGCCCCCGCCGGCTCATCCGCCGTACGCTCCGCGCCCGGCTGCGTCGGGATCGGCGGTACGGATGCCGCCACGCCGGTCTGGTCCGGGTCCGGCGGTGCGGATGTCTGCCCGGCCGGGGGCCGGGGCGGCTGCTCGCCGCCCCGGTCCGGTCGGGTGGTCATGCCGCTCATGCCAACCCGAGCTGCTTGAGCACGTCGGCGACTGCCTTGTCCTGCTCGGTCAGGAAGGTGCCGAACTCGTCGCCGGTGACGAAGGCGTCGGTCCAGCCGCGCTTGGTCAGTTCGGCCTTCCACTCGGCGGAGTCGTGCATCTTGGTCAGCGCGTCGATCCAGACCTTCTTGTCGGCGTCGCTGATCCCGGGGGGCGCGACGATGCCCCGCCAGTTGGTGAAGACCAGGTCGATGCCGGCGGACTTGAGGGTCGGCACCTCCTTGAGCGCCTCGATCGGCGCCTCGCTGGTGACCGCGAGGACCCGGATCTGGCCGGCCTCGACCTGGTCGAGGAACTCGCCGAAGCCGCTGGCGCCGAAGGCCACCTTGCCGCCGAGCACGGCCGGCAGCAGCTCGCCGCCGCCGTCGTACGACACGAAGTTGACCTGCTTGGGGTCGATGCCGACGGTCTTCGCGAGCTGCATCGGCAGCAGGTGGTCCGGGCCGCCGGGCGACGAGCCGCCGCCGACGGCGATGCCCTTCGGGTTGGCCTTCCAGGCCGTGACCAGGTCGTTGATGGTCTTGTACGGGGAGTCCTTCGGCACCACGATGGCGCCGGCTTCCTCGATCAGCTTGGCCAGCGGGGTGGTCTGGGTCAGCGTCGCCGCGGACTTGGAGGTGTACGAGGCACCGACCACGCCGAGCCCCATCTGCATGGCGAGCTTGCCGTTGCCCTTCTCGTTCACGGTCCGCTGGAGGCCGACCGTGCCGCCCGCGCCGGGCAGGTTGAAGACCTGCACGCCGGTGGCGATCTTGGCGTCCTCCATCACCTTGGCCGCGGTGCGGGCGGTGGTGTCGTACCCGCCACCGGGGGTGTTCGGCACCATGATCCGCAGTCCGCTGACCGGTTTGCCGTCGTTGCTGGAGCCGCCCTCGTTCTTGTCGGCGGTGGCGCCACAGGCGCCCAGGGCGAGCGCCGTGGCCGCGGCGACGCCCATGACCAGTACGTTTCTCCTAGTTGCCATCTTGTTTCTCTTCCGTTTCGAATGAGTCCAGCGGCAAGATGATGGCCTCCGGGCGGTCCCCGAGTCTGCGTTGTGTCACCAGCGGAAGTTGAGGTCTTTGTGGTCGCGATCACGTCCCGCCGCCGAACCCTGGCCGGGCAGCTGCTGGTCCTCCAGCTCGCGATCATCGTCGTGGTGCTGGTGGCCGTGGCCGCCGTGTCGCTGGCCCAGTCGGCGGCCACCTTCAACCGGGTCGAGGGGCGCCGGGTCGCCGACCTCGGCGAGCAGCTCGCCGGCAGCCCGCTGCTGCGCGACCAGCTCAACCAGCCGGCACCCGCCGAGGCGATCGCCCCGCTGGTGCAGAACACGCCGACCCAGTACCAGGTGACCTCGGTGACCGTGGCGGACGACCGGGGCCGGGTGGTCGCCTCGACGAACCCGACGCTGGTCGGCAGTCCGGTGGGGCTCGGCGACCCCCAGGTGGCACAGGGCCGGAGCTGGTTCGGCGAGCTGGCGGTCGACGGCTCACGGGAGCTGGTCGCCCAGGTGCCGGTGCTCGGCGCCGGGAAGGCGAACCTCGGCCGGTACCTCGGCGTGGTGGTGGTCGGCGTGAAGTCGCCGACCTGGTCGGAGCGGCTGGTGGGGGCGTCGTCGTACCTCTTCACCTACCTGGGCATCGCCTGCGCGCTCGGCGTGGTCGGGTCGTGGCTGCTGGCCCGCCGGATCAAGCGGCAGACCCTGGGTCTGGAGCCGCGGGAGATCGCCGGGCTGGCCGAGCACCGGGAGGCGCTGCTGCACGGCATCGCCGAGGGGGTGATCGCGCTGGACCCGCAGCACCGGGTCACCCTGGTCAACGCGGTCGGCCGGCGGCTGCTCGACCTGCCCGAGCACTGCCTCGGGCGCAGCCTGGCCGAGCTGCGGATCTCGGGCCGGCTGCGGGACGTGCTGGCCGGCGCGGGCGGCGGGCCGGAGGCCCGGGACCAGGTGGTGGTCCGGGGCGGCCGGGTGCTGGTGATGAACCGGATGACGGTCCGCAAGGACGGCCGCCGGCTCGGCTCGGTGACCACCCTGCGGGACCGCACCGAGCTGGCCCGGCTGGAACGGGAGATCGGCTCCTTCCGGAGCACCACGGAGCTGCTCCGGGCGCAGACCCACGAGTTCGCCAACCAGTTGCACACCATCTCCGGGCTGATCCAGATCGGCGAGCACGACGAGGTCGTCCGGTACGTCGACACGCTGAGCCGGCACCGGGCCTCGCTCGACCTCACGGTCACCAGCCGGATCCACGACACGGCGGTGGCGGCCCTGCTGATGGCGAAGTCGGCGGTGGCCGCGGAGCGCCGGGTGGAGCTGCGGATCTCCGAGCGGACCGGGCTGGACCGGCTGGCGCCGGAGGTCTCCGCCGACGTCGCGACGGTGCTCGGCAACCTGGTCGACAACGCGGTCGAGGCGATCGCCGGCGGCCGGGAGGCGGGCACGGGCGGCTCGGCCGAGCGGCCCGCCTGGGTGGAGGTGGAGCTGCGGCAGGACGCCTCGTCGGTGGAGATCGTCGTCCGGGACTCCGGCCCCGGGGTGGCGCCGGAGCTGGCCCAGGAGGTCTTCACGCACGGCTTCACCACGAAGGCGGCCCAGGGCGGCGAGCGCGGCATCGGGTTGGCGCTCACCCGGCTGGTCTGCACCCGTCGCGGCGGTGAGATCGCGGTGGCGAACACCGAGGAGGGGGCGATGTTCACCGCCCGGATGTCGGTGTCCCGCGCGATGGAGGAGGCGGCATGATCGACGTGCTCGTCGTCGACGACGACTTCATGGTGGCCCGGATCCACTGCGGGTTCGTCGAGCGGATCGAGGGTTTCCGGGTGGTGGGCACCGCCAGCACCGGCGAGCAGGCGGTCGCGGCGGTCGATGACCTCCGCCCCGACCTGGTGCTGCTCGACCTCTACCTGCCGGACATGTTCGGCCTGGACGTGGTGACCCGGCTGCGGGCCGCCCGGCACGACTGCGACGTCCTGGTGATCAGCGCCGCCCGGGAGGCGGAGGCGGTCCGCCGGGCGGTCCGCTACGGCGCGGTCAACTACCTGCTCAAGCCGTTCGGCTTCGACGAGCTGCGGACCCGGCTGGAGCAGTACGCGGCCCGCCGCAGGGCGCTGCGCGCCACGGTGGTCAGCGACCAGGCCGACGTCGACCGGGTGCTCTCCCGCAGCGGCTCGGTCGCCACCCCGACCCTGCCCCGCGGGCTGAGCACGGAGACCGCCGAGCTGGTCGAACGGGCGCTCCGTGAGCACACCGGCACCCTCTCGGCCGCCGAGTGCGCCAACCAGGTGGGCATCTCCCGGGTCAGCGCCCGCCGCTACCTGGAGCATTTCTCGGGCACCGGTCGGGCGGAGGTGACCCTGCGCTACGGCGCGGCCGGCCGGCCGGAGCGCCGCTACTGCTGGGTGGGCTGACCCAGGGCGGCGTCGACGAGGGCGCGGGCGCTGCGCTTGGCCGCCTCGGCGATGGCCGGGTCCCCGTCGAGCACCCCGCCGGCCAGCCCGCCGTCGAGCAGCAGGGTGAGCTGTCGGGCGAGCAGCTCCGGCTGGTCCGCCCCGGCCCGCCGGGCCAGGTCGGTCACCCAGGCCCGGACGACGTTCTTGTGCTCGACGGTGCGGGCGTGCACCGGGCCGCCGGCGGGCGACTCGGCGGCGGTGTTGATGAACGCGCAGCCGTGGTAGCCGTCCCGGCGGCAGGCGCCGACCAGGGCATCGAACATCCCGACGAGCTGCTCGCGAGGGTCGTCGCCGGCCTCCCGGGCGGCGGCCCGCAGCGCCCCGAACCAGGCCTGGTCGACCTTGTCCAGGTACGCCAGGACGAGGTCGTCCTTGCTGGGGAAGTGCTTGTAGAGGGTGGCCTTGGCGACGCCGGACTCGGCGATCACCGTGTCCACCCCCACCCCGCGTGGGCCGTGGGCGTAGAAGAGCCGGAACGCGGTGTCCAGGATGCGCTCCCGGGCGGAGCCGGCTGGGGTACGCGGCGCGGGCATCGGCGTTCCTTCCTGCGGGTGTTCCGAGGAAGTCTACAGACCCGTCGGTCTGGACAGTCCGGAGACTGTGTTCGCCGTCACCGGTTGCCAGACTGGCATAGCAGACAGACCCGTCTGTTGGCGTCGTCGAGGACGCATGCCGCCACCGATCCGGCTGCCCCGCCACGACACGCTCGGCACCGGCGTCTTCACCTTCAAGATCGCCCACTGAGCGTCGGTCGGGGCCCGCATGGTCGGCGCGGGCCCCGACCGGTCACGGCTCGAACTTGTAGCCCAGGCCGCGGACGGTGACGATGTAGCGCGGCGTGGACGGCTCCGGCTCGACCTTGGAGCGCAGCCGCTTGACGTGCACGTCCAGGGTCTTGGTGTCGCCCACGTAGTCGGCGCCCCAGACCCGGTCGATCAGCTGCCCCCGGGTGAGCACCCGGCCGGCGTTGCGCAGCAGCAGCTCCAGCAGCTCGAACTCCTTCAGCGGGAGCTGGACGGCGGCCCCGTCGACGGTCACCACGTGTCGCTCGATGTCCATTCGGACCGGGCCCGCGGCGAGCGTCGGGGCACCCGACTCGGCCACCTCGGCGCTCTGCCGGCGCAGCACCGCCCGGATTCGGGCCACCAGCTCGCGCGGCGAGTACGGCTTGGTCACGTAGTCGTCGGCCCCGATCTCCAGGCCCACCACCTTGTCGATCTCGCTGTCCCGCGCGGTGACCATGATGATCGGTACGTGCGAACGCTGCCGGAGCTGGCGGCAGACCTCGGTGCCCGACATTTCCGGCAGCATCAGGTCGAGCAGCACGATGTCGGCGCCGGTCCGGTCGAACTCGGTGAGGGCGGAGGGACCCGTCGCGGCGACGGAGACCTCGAAGCCCTCCTTGCGGAGCATGTAGGACAGGGCGTCGGAGAACGATTCCTCGTCCTCGACCACCAGTACGCGGCTCAACGGGTGTTTCCTTTCCTGTGGTCAGACCTGCCGGAGCTCGGCCGGGCCGGCCTCGATCTCAGCGGAGGCGAGTGTCGCCTCCAGGTCGTCCGGGGGGCTGGCGGGCAGCCGGAGGGTGAACGTCGACCCCCCACCAAGAGTGCTCGACACCTCCACCCGGCCGCCATGGTTGCTGGCGATGTGTTTGACGATGGCCAGGCCGAGGCCGGTGCCGCCGGTGGCGCGCGACCGGGCCTGGTCCGCCCGGTAGAACCGCTCGAAGATCCGGTCGACCTCGTTCGGGGCGATGCCGATGCCCTGGTCGGCGACGGCGATCTCGACGTGTTCGTCGGTTTTCCGGGCGGTGACCCGGACGGTGGTGTCCTCGCCCGAGTAGTTGATGGCGTTCTCGACCAGATTGGCGACCGCGGTGGCGAGCTGGGTGTCGCTGCCGTACACGGTCAGGCCGCGCGCGCCGTCGACCACGACGTCCACCCGCCGGACGGTGGCCGCGGTGCGGGTCCGGTCGATCACCTCGGCGACCACCCAGTCCACCGACACCGGCTCCGGCGGGGGCTGCGGCTCGGCGCCCTGGAGCCGGGTCAGCTCCAGCAACTCCTGCACCAGCCGGCCGAGCCGGGTCGACTCGTGCTGGATCCGCTCGGCGAACCGCCGGGCGGCGACCAGGTCCGCGTAGAGGTCGGGCGCCCCGTCGCCCGCCGGCTCGGTGGCGTCGATCAGCGCCTCGGCGAGCAGTTGCAGCGCGCCGATCGGGGTCTTCAGCTCGTGGCTGACGTTGGCCACGAAGTCCCGGCGGACCCGGGCCAGCCGGTGCGACTCGGTGACGTCGGCCGCCTCCACCGAGATGTACCCGGCGCCGAGCCCCATCGCCCGCAGGTGCACGCCGAGCGGGTTGTCCCCGGCGCTGTCCCGGCCGCGCGGCAGGTCCAGCTCGATCTCCCGCCGTACGCCGGTGCGGCGGACCTGCCCGGCGAGGGTGCGGATCAGCGGGTGCGCGGCGATGGAGCCGGGCGTGGGGCCGGTGCGGAGCAGGCCCAGCGCCCGCGCCGCCGGGTTCACCAGCACCGGGACGTCGTCCGGGTCCAGCACCACGACGCCGGCCCGGAGCGAGTCGACCGTCTTGCGGCCGAGCCCGGAGAGCCCGCCCTGCTGGTCGTCGGGCATCGCCGGCCTCCCTGCGCTCGGGCGGAAGCCCCCGTCCCCGGACAGCCGCGAGCGGTGCCACCAGTCCCGGACGGGTCGGGACAGCAGCAGCCCGGCGACCAGTCCGGTCACCAGAGCCAGGGCCACCACGACCGCCACCGCCCACTCCACCCGGCGATCGTAGGGTCATTGTTAACCTGGGGACCGCCCAGAACGGGACGAATCACTCTCACTTTCGGCAAAGTTCACCTGCGGGCCCCGCGTCGTTCATCCTCGTTCACCTCGGGTCCGCTCCCCCGGCCTACCGTGGGTCGCCCACCCGCTCAAGCCGTACCGGCACCGGAATCCCCGGGTCGACCCGCGGCCACCGACCCCAGGAAGTGACGATGCGCGACGAATTCCGGGCCGACCTGCAGATTGTCAGCCAACTGCTGGTGGACATGGCGGAGGGGGTGCGCGCCGCCATGCGCCAGGCCACCCGTGGCCTGCTCACCGCCGACCGCGAGGCGTCGGAGGCCGTGATCGCGCGGGACGCCGAGATCGACGACCTGTACCGGCACGTCGAGGAGCGGGTCTGCGACCTGCTCGCCCGGCAGGCGCCGGTCGCCTCCGACCTGCGCGCCATGATCACCGCCCTGCACGTCGCCGCCGACCTGGAGCGGATGGGTGACCTGGCCGACCACGTCGCCAAGACCGCGCTGCGCCGGCACCCGTCCCCGGCGGTCCCGGCCGAGCTGCGGCCGGTCTTCACCGACATGGCCGCCATCGCCGACCGGATGGCCGAGAAGATCGGCTCGGTGCTGGCCAAGCCCGACGCCGACCTCGCGGCCGAGCTGGACGGCGACGACGACGCCATGGACGACCTGCACAAGAGCCTCTTCGGCGTGCTGCTCGGCGACGACTGGCCGTACGGGGTGGAGACGGCGATCGACGCCACCCTGCTGGGCCGCTTCTACGAGCGCTTCGCCGACCACGCCGTGAACGCCGGCGAGCACGTGGTCTACCTGATCACCGGGGAGAGCAGCCCCACGGCGAGCTGAACCGGACACGACGAAGGCCCCCGGTCACCCGGGGGCCTTCGTCGTCGGCTCAGCGGCCCTGGTTGGCGACCGCGGCGGCGGCCTCCTTGGCGGCATCCGGGTCGAGGTACGTCCCGCCCAGCGTCATCGGGCGCAGCTGCGGGTCGAGGTCGTAGCGCAGCGGGATCCCGGTCGGGATGTTGAGCTTGGCGATCGCCTCGTCGGAGATCTGGTCGAGGTGCTTGACCAGGGCGCGCAGCGAGTTGCCGTGCGCGGCCACCAGCACCGTCCGGCCGGCCAGGACGTCCGGCACGATCGAGTCGTACCAGTACGGCAGCATCCGCTCGACGACGTCCTTGAGGCACTCGGTGCGCGGCATCAGCTCGGTGGGCAGCAGCGCGTACCGGGGGTCGCCGACCTGGGACCACTCGTCGTTGTCGTCGATCGGCGGCGGCGGCGTGTCGTACGACCGGCGCCAGAGCATGAACTGCTCCTCGCCGTACTCGTCGAGGGTCTGCTTCTTGTTCTTGCCCTGCAGGGCGCCGTAGTGCCGCTCGTTGAGCCGCCACGACCGGCGCACCGCGATCCAGTGCCGGTCGGCGGCGTTGAGCGCCAGCTCGGCCGTGCGGATCGCGCGCCGCATCACGCTGGTGTGCACCACGTCCGGCAGCAGGCTGTGCTCGCGCATCAGCTCGCCGCCGCGGCGCGCCTCCGCCTCGCCCTTGGCGGTCAGGTCGACGTCGACCCAGCCGGTGAAGAGGTTCTTCGCGTTCCAGTCGCTCTCGCCGTGCCGCAGCAGGACCAGCGTCCCGACGGTGGGCCCCTCGCTCGCAGTCATGCCGATCATCCTGCCGTACGCCTCCGGTGGACACGCGGGGACCGGTGGTGACGACCACCACGTGGAAAAGCTGATGACCGACGTTCCGGGGCGGGACTAGGTTGTAAGGCGCTTGCGAGATTGCGGTCATTACCAAACGGGGGCGGCGCGGTGCGGACGGTGCGGAGTTGGTTCCGGGAGACGACGGGCGGGCTGCCGAGGGCCTTCTGGTACCTCTGGACCGGGACGCTGATCAACCGGCTCGGCTCGTTCGTGCTGGTCTTCCTCGCCATCTACCTCACCCAGGAGCGTGGCTTCTCGGCGTCGCAGGCCGGCCTGGTGCTCGGCCTCTGGGGCGTCGGCGGCGCGGTCGGCACCACCGTCGGCGGCACCCTCGCCGACCGGTGGGGGCGGCGACCCACCCTGCTCACCGCCCACCTGGGCGCGGCCACCATGATGCTCGCGCTCGGCCTGGCCCGGCCGCTCTGGGCGGTGGCCCTGGGCGCGCTACTGCTGGGCACCTTCGCCGAGGCCGCCCGGCCGGCGTTCGGCGCCATGATGATCGACGTGGTGCCGGAGAAGGACCGGTTGCGCGCCTTCTCGCTGAACTACTGGGCGATCAACCTCGGGTTCGCCTGCGCCGCCGTGCTCGCCGGCCTCGCCGCCCAGGCCGGCTACCTGCTGCTCTTCGTGGTCAACGCGGCCGCCATCGTGATCACCGCGCTGATCATCTTCACCCGGGTCAAGGAGACCCGCACCGCCGCGGCCGCCCCCGTCCGCAAGGGCGACGCCGCGCCTTCCGGCGCGCTGCGCACCATCCTCACCGACCGGGTCTACCTGGGTTTCGTGGTGCTGAACGTGTTCGCCGCGCTGGTCTTCCTCCAGCACATCTCGATGCTGCCGATCGCGATGGGCGACTCGGGCCTGTCCCCGGCCACGTACGGCTCGGTGATCGCGCTCAACGGGGTGCTGATCGTGGTCGGGCAGCTCTTCGTACCCCGGCTGATCAAGGGGCGGAGCCGGTCGCACGTGCTCGCGCTCGCCTCGCTGGTGATGGGCGTGGGCTTCGGCCTGACCGCGTTCGCCGGCACAGCCTGGTTCTACGGGGTCACGGTGCTGATCTGGACGCTCGGCGAGATGCTCAACTCGCCGTCCAACGCCACCCTCATCGCCGAGCTCTCCCCGGCCGCGCTGCGCGGGCGTTACCAGGGCGTCTTCTCGCTCTCCTGGCAGATCGCCGGGGCGGCCGCCCCGATCCTGGGCGGCCTGGTCCGGGAGCACGTCGGCAACGGCGCGCTGTGGCTCGGCTGCGCGGTGATCGGCGCGGTGATGGCGGTGGCGCACCTGGTCTCGGGTCCGGCCCGGGAACGGCGGGCCGCCCAGCTCCGGACGCCGGCGGCGCCGATCCTGCCGGTCACCGCCGTCCAGCCCCCGGCCCCCGAGATGGCCGAGGCCGCCGCGACCGCGCCGGCCGAGCCGGTCCGCGCCGCCTCCTGAGGTACGCCCGCCGAGGCGGGGAATCCATCGGCACGTCCCATCGGCACGTCCCGAGCACCTGGGTGACGAGGGCCACGCTGGCGCCCTCGAACCCACCTCCCTACGGTCGGGGGGTAGCAGTTAACAAACCTTCATGGAGGACGGGTGCGCGGCCTGCGGCGCTGGTGGGACGACACGGCCGGCGGGCTCCCCGCCACGTTCTGGTACCTCTGGTCCGGACTGCTGGTCAACCGGGCCGGCGCGTTCGCGATGCTCTTCCTCTCGCTCTACCTGACCGCGGCGCGCGGCGCCTCCGAGTCGCTGGCCGGCGCGGTGGTCGGCGCGTACGGGGCGGGCGGTGCGGTCGGCACGCTGCTCGGCGGGGTACTGGCCGACCGGTGGGGCCGGCGGGCCACCCTGCTCGCCGCCCACCTCGCCGCCGCCGGGCTGATGGCCGCGCTGGCCTTCACCCGGCAACTGGCGGTGATCGCGCTGCTCGCCGCGCTGGTCGGGGTGGTGCACTCGATGCCGAGCCCCGCCTTCGTCGCGGCGATCGTCGACGTGGTCCCCGAGGAACGCCGCTCGCGCGCGTTCAACCTTCAGTTCTGGGCGTTCAACCTGGGCATGGCGGTCGCCTCGCTGCTGGCCGGGGTGCTCGCCGAGGCCAGCTTCGTCGCCCTCTTCCTGGTGGACGCCGCGACCACCGTGGCCGCCGCCGCGGTCATCGCCTGGAAGGTCCCCGAGACCCTCGCCCGGCGCACCGAGGCCCGGGACGTGCCCGATCCGGCGGGAGAGGTCGCGGGGCGTGGCGGGCACCGCCGGCCGGGGCTGCACACCGCGTTGACCGACCGGGTCTTCCTGGTCTTCGTCGGGCTGACCTTCGTGCTCGCCGTGCTCACCATGCAGACGTCGACGATCATGCCGCTGGCGATGCGCGCGGACGGCCTGAGCCCGTCGGCGTACGGCGTGGTGGTGGCGCTCGGCGGGGTGCTGATCGTGCTCGGGCAGCTCTTCGTGCCCCGGCTGATCGAGCCGTACCGGAAGGCGACCGTGCTGTCGGTCTCCACCGGGCTGATGGCGCTCGGCTTCGCCGCGCTGACCTTCGCCGACGACCTGCCGTTCTACCTGGGCGCGGCGGTGGTCTGGACGGTCGGCTCGATGCTCGCCGCACCGCCGAACGCGCAGATCAACGCGGACCTCGCGCCGCCGGAGCTGCGGGCCCGTTACCAGTCGGTCTTCTACCTGACCTTCCCGGCGGCGTCGTTCGTGGCGCCCGCGCTGGGCGGCGTCAGCCTCCAGCATCTCGGCGAGCGGCACTGGCTGGTCGTGGGCGGTCTGGGCCTGGTCGCGGCGGTCGGCCACCTGCTCGCCGGTCCGCCCCGCGAACGCCGGGTCGCCGCACAACGCGACCGCGGCGCGGAGAAGGTCACCGCCGGCCGCTGAGACGCGGCCCGGCCGGTCGAATCGACACGGCTGAGGTCGGGCCCGATCCGGGCCCCGGAAACGGCGCTGGGCGCCCACCTCGACCCCCGTCGTGGTGGACGCCCGCACCGTACGCCCGGCGGCGGCGGGCGACACTCACCCCCGTAAGCGTCGCCCGCTCGCGCCGCCGGTTCCACAGGTGGCACCGTCCCCCAACGGCGTGCTCCACCTGTTTCCTCGCGCCTCGCTTGCGCGGATCTGATCGATCCGCCGCTCCCCCGAACGATTCCAAGCGTTGCGCGGTGCAATAAAGTTAGTTCGCCCGGATTCTGGATTCAACCCAGATCACTGTCTCGCCGGTCACAGCACCGGTGTCGGAAATCCGGCTGCACCTGCTCCGGGCCATGAAGGTGACAACAGCGGGTTCCCGTCGGCCATTCCCGTAAACCTCAGGCGTCCTCCCGATCGGGTGACTCCGTACGGAAGAAATTGCTCTGCCGGCCGTCACGGAGCTGCTCCTGGTAGATCAGGTTCAGCCGCCGCAGGTCGAAGGTCCGGAACCAGTCGTCCCAGGTGATCTGCCGGATCCGGCTGCTCTCCCGGTAGCCCGGGATGTTGAACGTCAGCACCCCCGGCCGGCCCTCCCGCTCGGTGCCGGCAATGGTGGCCGGCTTGGCGTTGCGGGCGCGCGCCCAGCGCTGGATGACCTCGTGGTTGGCCGTCACCAGGCTCCGACCGGGACGTTCCGGACGATCGTCCAGCGAGGTGATCTGCTGGGACGAACGCACCGAACGGGCCGGCGACCGGCCGGTCCGGACCGGCGTCGAGATCCGCCCCGCCGCGGTGCCGCCGGCGCGCGCGGGCGCCGCCCGCGCTCCCGTACGGGTGACCGCCTTCGCGGCGGGACGCCGGCCCGCCGACGGTGCCGCCTTCTTCGCGGCGGCACCCCGGGCCGGCGACGGTGCGGCCTTCTTCACGGCCGCCGCCTTACGAGCGGGGGCGGCCTTCGCCCGCGCGCCCGCGGCCTTCGCGGCGGGCGCGGCCTTGGCGGTCTTCTTGGCCGGGGCCTTCTTGGCGGCGGCCTTCTTCGTGGCGGCGGGCCGCCCCGCCGGTCCGGTGGCCTTGCGGGCCGCGCCGCCGCCCCGGCCCTCCGACCGCAGGGTCCGGGCCAGGGTCTTCACCAGCTCCGGCTTGCGCAGGGCGGAAATCCCCGTCACCCCGCGCCGGCGGAGCTGCCCGCGGATGTCGTCGACCTTCATCCGGGAGATGTCGGATTCGGAGACGCCCGGGGTGCCCGGGGTCTGGTTGCCGGCTTGCCGCTTCGTCCTGGTCGCAGTCGCGCCGCGACCTGAGCTGTTGCGCTGAGCCATGGGACACACGCTCCTCGACAGTCCGTCCTCGGCCCGCGGTGGGTCCCAGTACCGCACCGCGCGGTGCGGCATACCCGTCAGGACGGGTCCGAACCTCCGGTGGACGAGGCGACGCCGTCCGCCGCCCGGTCGGCGGCGCCCGACGGCTCGAAGAGGTGGGCGAACGCGGCCAGGTTGGCCGTCGACTCGCCCCGCTTGACCCGCCACTCCCACTCGCGGCGGATCGCGGTGCCGAAGCCGATCTCCAGCATGCTGTCGAACGACTCGTCGGCGTACGTCAGCACGGCACCCAGCAGTCGGTCCAGCTCGTCCTCGTCGACCCCGGCCAGGTTGACCCGCCCGGTGAGGTAGACGTCGCCGACCGAGTCGATGGAGAAGGAGACCCCGTACATCCGGGCGTTGCGCTGCAACAACCAGGCCCACAGCTCCTCGCGCCGCTCGTCCGGCTGGCGCATCACGAACGCCTCGACCCGCAACGCGTGTTCGCCGACGATCAGGTTGCAGATCGTCTTGAGCTTGTGCGTGCCGGGCAGGGTGACCGCGTACGACCCCTCGCCGGTCGACTCCCAGTCCAGCTCACGCTCGGCGCAGACGGACTCGATCAGGGCGGCGACGTCGCTCCTACGGCTCATCTGATCCACTTTACGGCCGCACCACCCCGCTCACCCGGCGGCGGACGCCCGTCACCCGTCACCCGTCACCCGTCACCAGGAGCAGGAGAGCGCGGGGTCGCCGGCCAACCGGGCGGCCAGCCGGCCGCGGTGCTCGGCGATCGCCTCGCCGTAGACCGTCAGCAGGCCGGACACCGTCCGGTGCCAGGAGAAGTTGCCCGCGTGCCGCTCGGCGCCCCGGCTCAGGGCCGCCCGGCGGAGCTGGTCCGGCAGCAGCTTGGCGAGCATGCCGGCCCAGTCGACCGGGTCGTGGCCGTCGATCAGCACCCCGCTCACCCCGTCCCGGACGGCGGTGACCAGGCCACCCACGGCTGCGGCCAGCACCGGCGTACCGCAGGCCTGGGCCTCCAGCGCGACCAGCCCGAACGACTCGTTGTACGACGGCACGGCGACCAGGTCGGCGGCCCGGTAGAGGGCGGGCAGGTTGTCGCCGGTCTGCGGCGGCAGGAAACGCACCCGGTCGGCGACGCCCAGCGAGGCGGCCAGCTCGATCAGCGCGGTCGGCCGGTCCAGGCCGGTGCCGCTGGGTCCGCCGCAGATCACCACGGTCAGCTCGTCGGCGATCGCGGGGTCCCGGTCCCGCAGCGCGGCCACCGCCCGGATCAGCACGTCGGGCGCCTTGAGCGGTTGGATGCGGCCGATGAAGGCGACCACGTACCCGCGGGTGGGCAGCCCCAGCCGGCGGCGGGCGGCGAGCCGGGCGACGTCCCGGTCCCCGCCGGCCGGGCGGAACCGGTCGAGGTCGACGCCGGGCTCGACCACGGCGACCCGGTCCGGGTCGGCGTCGTACCGGTCGAGCAGGTCGCGGGCCTCGACGCGGGTGTTGGCGACCAGCCGGTCGGCCTCCGCGACCACCTGCTCCTCGCCGATGACCCGGGCCTTCGGCTCGGGCCGGTCCCCGGCGGCGAGTTGGGCGTTCTTGACCTTGGCCAGGGTGTGCGCGGTGTGCACCAGCGGCACCCCCCAGCGCTCCTTGGCCAGCCAGCCGACCTGACCGGAGAGCCAGTAGTGCGAGTGGATCAGGTCGTAGTGGCCGGGCGGGCGGGCCGCCTCGGCGCGGAGCACCCCGGCGGTGAACGCGCAGAGCTGGCCGGGAAGCTCCTCCTTGGTGAGCCCTTCGAGGGGGCCGGAGGTGACGTGCCGGACGTGCACGCCGGGCGCCATCTCGACCACCGGGGGCAGGTCACCGGAGGTGGCCCGGGTGAAGATCTCCACCTCGACGTTGGCCTCCGCCAGCCGACGGGCGACCTCCAGGATGTAGACGTTCATGCCTCCCGCGTCGCCCGTGCCGGGCTGGTGCAGGGGCGAGGTGTGCACGGAGAGGGTGGCGATGCGGCGGGGCCGGGGCCACGGCAGGTCACCTCGCTGACGACCGACACCGGTGTGCAATTCCGCCACGTCCGCTCCTTCTGCCACGGTTGATGCCGTCCCGCACGACCGGCGCTTCTCGGTCAACCTCCACGCCGGGTGTCATCTTCCCCACCGGGCTTCGGAAATGCGTGTCGCCGGGTCCCCGGCGTGACGGACCTCATCACCGCCGCCGACGACGGCCGGGGGCAGAATGACCGGATGACCTCAGTCGCGATCGTCACCGGGGCGTCCAGCGGGATCGGTGCGGCCACCGCCCGCCGGCTGGCCGCCGAGGGCTTCCACGTGCTCGCCGCCGCGCGGCGTACCGACCGGCTGGGCGACCTGGTCGCCGAGATCGCGGCGGCCGGCGGCAGCGCCACCGCGGTGGCCTGCGACGTCACCTCCGACGAGTCGGTGGCCGGGCTGGCCGCGGCGGCCGCCGCCGCGCCCGGGCCGGTCACCCTGCTGGTCAACAACGCCGGCGGGGCCCGCGGCCTCGACCCGGTGGAGTCCGGCTCGGTGGGCGACTGGCAGTGGATGTACGACGTGAACGTGCTCGGCACGCTCCGGGTCACCCAGGCGCTGCTGCCGGCGCTGGAGGCATCCGGCGCCGGCACCATCGTCATCGTCAGCTCCACCGCCGGTTTCACCGTCTACGAGGGCGGCGGCGGCTACACCGCCGCGAAGCACGCCCAGACCGCGATCGCGGGCACCCTGCGCCTGGAGCTCAACGGACGGCCGGTGCGGGTCATCGAGATCGACCCCGGCATGGTGAAGACCGACGAGTTCGGCCTGGTCCGCTTCGACGGCGACGCGGATCGGGCCGCCGCGGTCTACGCCGGGGTGCCCGAGCCGCTGGTCGCCGACGACGTCGCCGACTGCATCGCCTGGTGCGCCACCCGCCCGCACCACGTCAACGTGGACCGGCTGGTGGTGCGCCCGCTGGCCCAGGCCGCCCAGCACAAGGTGCACCGGGTGACCTGATGAAGCCCGTGGGCGTGGTGACCCGGGGGACGACGAATCCGAACCGGCTCCGGCGGGTGGACAACTGGATCGTCGAGACCTGCCGGGACGCGCTGCGGTCGGCGGCCGACCCGCTGGTGGTGGACCTCGGCTACGGCGGCACCCCGGTCACCGCCGTAGAGCTGCGGGCCCGGCTGGCGGCCGGGGTCCGCGCCGACGTCCGGGTGGTCGGGCTGGAGATCGATCCGGTACGCGTCGCCGCCGCCCAGCCGGCCGCCGACCCGCCCGGGTTGACCTTCGCCCGGGGCGGCTTCGAGCTGGCCGGCCTGCGTCCCGCTCTGGTCCGCGCGTTCAACGTGCTGCGCCAGTACGACGAGGGCGAGGTCGCCGACGCCTGGCGTACGGTCACCGACCGGCTCGCCCCGGGTGGGCTGCTGGTGGAGGGGACCTGTGACGAGCTGGGCCGGCTCGGGAGTTGGGTGCTGCTCGACGCGGCCGGCCCCCGCACGCTGACCCTGGCGGCGAGGCTGACCACCCTGGAGACCCCGGCGGAGCTCGCCGAACGCCTGCCCAAGGCCCTGATCCACCGCAACGTCCCCGGCGAACGGATCCACGACCTGATCCGCGCCCTCGACGACGCCTGGCAGGCCGCCGCCGGCTACGCCCCCTTCGGCCCCCGCCACCGCTGGATGCAGACCGTCGCCGCGGTCCGATCGGCCGGCTGGCCCATCCTCGACCGCCCCCGTCGCTGGCGCCTGGGCGAACTCACCCTCCCCTGGCCCGCCGTCTCCCCCCGCTGACCCCCGCGATCTTGCACTTTGGGTCTCTGGTTTGTGGGTTCCTGCACCCATTATCCGGGCACAAAGTGCACGATCGCGTTGGGGGAACGGCGGGAGCAGTCAGATGACGCAGTTGATGAGGACGGGTTCGGGGTGGAGGGTGACGCCGAAGCGGTCGTGGACGGCGTCGCGGATCTCGCGGGCGAGGGCGACCAGGGCGGCGGTGCTCGCCGTGCCGGCGCGGTTGGTGAGCGCGAGGGTGTGCTTGCTGGAGATCGCCACACCCTCCGGGCCGGGGCGGCCCTTGGCGAAGCCGGCCTTGTCGATCAGCCAGGCCGCACTGACCTTGACCACGTCGCCCGCCCCCGGCCAGGAGGGCGGCTCACCGAGGTCGGCGGCGCGCTCACGGAGCAGCTCGTACGCCTCGCGTTCCAACACCGGATTGGTGAAGAACGAGCCGACCGACCAGGTGTCCGGGTCGGCGGCGTCGAGCACCATGCCCTTGCCGGCGCGCAGCCGCAGCACGGTCGCCCGGGCGTCGGCCAGCGGCACCTGGTCGCCCACCTCGACGCCGAGCGCCCGGGCCAGCTCGGCGTAGCGCACCGGGCCGGAGAGCGGCGAGCGGGTCAGCCGGAAGTCGACCGAGAGCACCACCCAGCGGTCGCTGTACTTGAAGATGCTGCCCCGGTACGCGAACCCGCAGTCCGCCGCGTCGACCCGACCGACGCTGCCGTCGGTGCGGTCGTACACCTGCACGCCGGTGATGGTCTCGGCGACCTCCTGGCCGTAGGCCCCGACGTTCTGGATCGGGGTCGCGCCGGCCGAGCCGGGGATGCCGGAGAGGCACTCCAGCCCCGACCAGCCGTTGGCCACGGTCGCGGCGACCAGGTCGTCCCAGGGCTCGCCGGCCTCGACACGCACGGTGACGGCGTCGGCGTCCTCGGCGACGACCCGGAGCCCCCGCGAACGGACCAGGACCACCGTGCCGGGGAAGCCCTGGTCGCCGATGACCACGTTGCTGCCACCGGCGAGGATCAGGACCCGCTCGTCCCGCCGCTCGGCCTCCTGCACCTTATGTACGATTTCCTCGGCGCTGGTGGCGGTCTCCAACCGTCCGGCGGCGCCACCGAGGCGGAGAGTGGTGTATCTCGCCAGGGTGGCCGGGTCGGTTGGGTCGGCTCCGGTCGTCAATTCGGCGTAGACGTCTGACACGCCTTTCACCCTAGGCTGAGGGGTAGCCGCGGCACCCACTGGTGGCCCGGTCACCCCCGGGAGGATTGCGATGAGCAGACTGCACGGCACGAAGGACTTCTGGATCGGCGCGCTGCGGACCGAGGGCCCCGCCTTCGCCGCCGCCGTCGCCGAGGCGCCGCCGGAGACACCGGTGCTGTCCTGTCCTGGCTGGACGGTCTCCGACCTCGCCCACCACCTCACCGGGGTGTACGTCTGGGCGCGCACGGTGGTGACCGCCGGGACCACCACCAGGCCGGTCCGCGAGGACCCGACGCCGCCGGCGGGGCTGACCCCGGCGCAGTGTTACCGGCAGGAGTACGACCAGCTGATGGCCCTCTTCGACGGGCTCGATCCGGAGGCTCCGGCGTGGAACTTCGCGCCGCAGCCGAAGAAGGCGGGCTTCTGGCCGCGGCGGGTGGCGCACGAGACGGCGGTGCACCGCTGGGACGCCCAGCTCGCCATCGCCGCCGGTGAGCCGATCGAGGCGAAGCTCGCCGCCGACGGGGTGAGCGAGGTGCTGGACACCTGGCTGCCGGCGGGGCGGCGGATCTCCCCCGGCCAGTGGCACGGGGTGGTGCAGTTGACCGCGACGGACGCCGCTCAGGACTGGTATCTGCGGCTGCGCGGCGAGGGGGTGGCCCTGCTCGACACCGCGACCATCCTCGACCACGACGATCACCGGGCCCGGGCGCAGGTGGCCGGCACCGCCAGCGACCTGTTGCTGGCGCTGATGGGCCGGGTCAGCTTCGACACGCTCGGGGTGGCCGGCGACCGCCGGCTGTTGGACGGGCTGCGGGTGGGCTGACCGCACCACTGACCGCACCACCCCGGCACCCGGGCCGGGACCGCGATCTGAGGCACGACGAAGAGTGGCCTTCCCCCGTCGGAAGGCCACTCTTCGTCGTTCCACGAGTCCCGGGAACCAGTTGACAACGGTCTGAGAACGCTCTCTTGACAGAAATTGAGGCAGGCACCGCCCTTTCGCGAGAGCGCTCTCTCAGTCACCGGAACCACCTCCATCACCCGTACGACCTAGAGGGGTCAGATAAGAGATGGCTACCTTCACGCGCCGCCGCCTGGCGGCGGTGGCCCTCGTCGCCACCACCGCGCTGCTCGGCACCGCCGCCTGCGGCGGTGCCGACGACGACAAGTCCGCCGCCGACGGACCGGTCACGCTCACCGTCGACGTGTTCGGCCAGTTCGGCTACGACGAGCTGTACAAGGAGTACATGGCCAGCCACCCCGACGTGAAGATCGTTGAGCGGGGCACCGGCAGCAACCTCGACGAGTACTCGCCGAAGCTGACCCAGTGGCTGGCCGCGGGGAAGGGCGCCGGCGACATCGTCGCCATCGAGGAAGGCCTGCTGGTCGAGTACAAGGCCAACCCGCAGAACTTCGTCAACCTGCTCGACCACGGCGCCGTCGACCTCAAGGGCAACTTCCTCGAGTGGAAGTGGAACCAGGGCCTCACCGCCGACGGCAAGCAGCTGATCGGCCTCGGCACCGACGTCGGCGGCATGGCGATGTGCTACCGCAAGGACCTCTTCGCCAAGGCCGGCCTGCCCACCGACCGGGACGCGGTCTCCAGGCTCTGGCCCACCTGGCAGGACTACATCAAGGTCGGCGAGCAGTTCAAGGCGAAGAACACCGGCGCCTCGTTCCTGGACGCCGCGACCAACACCTTCAACACCATCCTGCTGCAGACCGCCGGCAACACCCAGGGATACAGCTACTACGACACCAGCAACAACCTGGCCGTGGACAGCAACCCGGCCGTCAAGCAGGCGTACGACACCACGCTGGACATCATCGACTCCGGCCTCTCCGGCAAGTACGGCTCCTGGTCGGAGGAGTGGGTGTCGGCGTTCAAGCAGTCCAAGTTCGCCACCATCGCCTGCCCGGCGTGGATGACCGGCGTCATCGAGGGCAACGCCGGCCCCGCCGCCAAGGGCAAGTGGGACATCGCGCAGGTGCCCGGCAACGGCGGCAACTGGGGCGGCTCCTTCCTCGCCGTGCCGAAGCAGACCGAGCACCAGGCCGAGGCGATCGAGCTGGCCAAGTTCCTGACCAGCGCCAAGGGCCAGATCGGCGCCTTCAAGGCCAAGGGCCCGCTGCCGTCCTCGCCGCAGGCGCTGGAGGACCCGGCGATCGTCGACTCGACGAAGGAGTACTTCTCGAACGCGCCGGTCGGCAAGATCTTCGCCACCGGGGCCAAGAGCCTGAAGCCGGTCTACATGGGCCCGAAGAACCAGGCCGTCCGTACCGAGGTGGAGACCGCGGTCCGCACCGTCGAGCTGGGGCAGCGCAGCCCCGAGCAGGGCTGGACCGACGCGGTGAACAACGCCAAGAAGGCCGCCGCCAAGTAGCCCGAGCAGCCAGGCGTGCGGGCGGGGCCCGGCGACGGGGTACCGCGCGCACGGCGGAAAGGAGTCATGGGCCATGGCCGTCCAGCTCGACGCCCGGCCGCCGGTCGCACCGGCGCACCGCACCCCCCGCCCCTCCCGGGCCGCCCGGCTCAGCCGGTTCGACACCCGGTACTCGCCCTACCTCTACATCGCCCCGTTCTTCCTGCTCTTCGGGGTGTTCGGGAGCTACCCGCTGATCTACACGTTCTGGGTCTCGCTGCACGACTGGGACCTGCTCGGCGCCGAGCACACCTTCATCGGGTTCGACAACTACACCCAGCTGCTGGCCGGCCCGGACTTCTGGCACTCGGTGGTCAACACCCTCGGCATCTTCGTCATCTCCACCGTCCCGCAGTTGCTCCTCGCGCTCTGGCTGGCCAACCTGCTCAACCGCCGGCTCCGCGCCCGGACCACCTGGCGGATGGCGGTGCTGATCCCGAACGTCACCTCCACCGCCGCCGTGGCGATCGTCTTCGCGGTGCTCTTCGGCCGCGAGTTCGGCATGATCAACTGGCTGCTCGACCACGTCGGCGTCGGCGCCGTCGACTGGAAGGCGAACAGGTTCGCCTCCTGGGTGGCCATCTCGACGATGGTCGACTGGCGGTGGACCGGCTACAACGCGCTGATCTTCCTGGCCGCCATGCAGGCCATCCCGCGCGACCTGTACGAATCCGCCTCGATCGACGGTGCGAGCCGGTCGAGGCAGTTCTGGTCGATCACCGTGCCGCTGCTCAAACCGACGATCGTCTTCGCGGTCATCATCTCCACCATCGGCGGGCTCCAGCTCTTCACCGAGCCCCGCCTGTTCAACTCCGGCACCAACGCGATCCGCGGCGGCCCGCTGCGCGAATCGCAGACGGTGACCATGTACATGTTCGAGAACGCCTTCGCGCCGCACTACAACTTCGGCTACGGATCGGCGATCGCCTGGCTGCTCTTCGCGCTGATCGGGGTGGTCGCGGCCGTCAACGTGCTGCTCCTCCGCCGGCTCGGCGGCGGCGTCCGGAAGGAGGGCGACTGATGTCCCGGATCTGGTCGGCCAGCCGGCTCACCTACCTGGCGCTGACCCTCACGGCCTTCCTGTCGATCTTCCCGATCTACTGGATGTTCGTGGTGGCCAGCCGGACCAGCGACGCGATGGGGCAGGTGCCGCCGCCGGTCACCCCGGGCGGCAACCTCGGCGCCAACATCGCCCGGTTGTTCTCCAACACCGACGCGTACTTCCTCACCGGTCTGATCAACTCGGCCATCGTGGCGGGCACCGTCACCGTCTCGGTGGTCTTCTTCTCCACCCTCGCCGGGTTCGCGTTCGCCAAGCTGCGCTTCCGGGGACGCAACGCGCTGCTGCTGGTAATCGTCGCCACGATGATGGTGCCGACCCAGCTCGGCGTCATCCCGCTCTACCTGCTGATGACCAAGCTGAACTGGAACGACCGGCTGCCGGCGGTGATCGTCCCGGCCCTGGTCACCGGGTTCGGCGTGTTCATGATGCGCCAGTACGCGGGCCAGGCGGTCAGCACCGAGCTGATCGAGGCGGCCCGGGTGGACGGCTGCAACACCGCCCGGATCTACTGGAACGTGGTGCTGCCGGCGCTGCGCCCGGCCGCCGCGGTGCTCGGCCTGCTCACCTTCATGACCACCTGGAACGACTTCCTCTGGCCGTACGCCGTGCTCAACGACCCGGAGAACCCGACCGTGCAGCTCTCCCTGCGGGCGCTGTCCGACGGCTACTACCAGGACATGTCGCAGGTGTTCACCGGGACGGCGATCGCCACTCTTCCCCTGCTGCTGGTCTTCATCGTGTTCGGCCGCCAGATCATCGGCGGCATCATGGAAGGTGCGGTCAAGGCGTGAGTGAGGTGCGATTTCCCGACAACTTCGTCTGGGGGGCGGCCACCGCCGCGTACCAGATCGAGGGCGCCGCCCAGGAGGACGGTCGCGGCCCGTCCATCTGGGACACCTTCAGCCGTACGCCCGGAAAGGTGTTCCAGGGGCACACCGGCGACGTGGCCTGCGACCACTACCACCGGTACGCCGACGACGTGGCGCTGATGGCGGAGCTGGGGCTCGGGACGTACCGCTTCTCGGTCGCCTGGCCGCGGATCCAGCCGGACGGCACCGGCCCGGTCAACCCGCGCGGCCTGGACTTCTACGACCGGCTGGTGGACACGCTGCTGCGCCGGGGCATCGACCCGTTCGTCACGCTCTACCACTGGGACCTGCCGCAGACGCTCCAGGACCGGGGCGGCTGGACCAACCGGGAGACCGCCGAGCACTTCGCCGACTACGCGGTCGCCGTGCACGGCCGGCTCGGCGACCGGGTCCGCACCTGGACCACGCTGAACGAGCCGTGGTGCTCGGCCTACCTGGGCTATGGCAACGGAGTGCACGCGCCCGGCGAGCAGGACGCCGGGGCGGCCTTCCGCGCCGTACACCATCTGCTGCTCGGCCACGGCCTGGCGACCCGGGCGTTGCGTGCGGCCGGGGTGGCAAGCCTCGGGATCACCCTCAACCCGGCGGACGTGCAGCCGGCCGACGCCGGCAGCGAGGCGGACGCCGCCGCGGTACGCCTGGTCGACGGCCTGCACAACCGGATCTTCCTGGACCCGCTGACCGGCGCCGGCTACCCGGACGACGTGCTGGAACACCTCGCCCGGCACGTCGAGCCGGCCGCCCTCGGGAACGGCGACGAGAAGATCATCGCGGCCCCGATCGACCTGCTCGGGGTCAACTACTACTCGCCCACCTACGTCTGCGGGCGGGCGGGTGGGGCGGGTGGCAGCGCGTACCCAGGAAGACGGCGTGGTGGAGTTCCTGCCGCCGGTCGGCCCGCTCACCGAGATGGGCTGGATGATCGAGCCGGCCGGGCTGACCCGATTGCTGGAGCGGATCGGCGCCGACTACCCGGGGCTGCCGTTGATGATCACCGAGAATGGCGGGGCGTTTCCGGACAAGGCCGGCGCCGAGGACCCGGATGGGACCGGCTGGGTGGCCGACAGCGACCGGGTCGCGTACCTCGACGGACACCTGCGCGCCGTACATCAGGCCATCGCCCGAGGCGTGGACGTGCGCGGTTATCTCGTATGGTCGTTGCTGGACAACTTCGAATGGGCCGAGGGCTACCGGAAGCGGTTCGGGATCGTCCACGTCGACTACCTGACCCAGCGGCGCACACCGAAGGAGAGTGCCCGGTGGTACCAGGAGGTGATCTCCCGGAACGGGCTGTGACGAGGTGGTGGTAACGGGGATGACGACGGCACAACGACCGACCCTGGAGGCGGTGGCCCGACGGGCCGGGGTGTCCCGGGCCACGGTCTCCCGGGTGGTCAACGGCTCCACCACCGTCGCCGAGTCGATCCGGGAGGCGGTCCGCCGGGCGGTCGAGGAGCTGGGGTACGTGCCGAACCTGGCCGCCCGCAGCCTGGTCACCCAGCGGACCGACTCGGTCGCCCTGGTCATGCCCGAGGAGGCCACCCGGGTCTTCTCCGACGACCAGGTCTTCCCGGGCATCATCCGGGGCGTCAGCCAGGAGTTGGAGGCGGCCGACAAGCAGCTCGTGCTGATGCTCGCCGGCTCGCCGGCCGGGCACCAGCGGGTCGAGCGCTACACCACCGGGCGGCACGTGGACGGGGTGCTCTTCGCCTCGCTGCACGGCGAGGACCCGCTGCCGGGCGTCCTGTCCCGGCTGGGCATCCCGGTGGTGTGCGCCGGTCGGCCGCTCGACGGCGCCGAGGTGCCGTACGTGGACGTGGACAACGTCGGCGGGGTCACCCGGGCGGTGCGGCACCTGATCGGGAACGGTCGGCGACGGATCGCCACCATCGCCGGGCCGCAGGACATGGTCGCCGGGATAGAGCGGCTGGCCGGCTACCGGGAGGCCATGGCCGCAGCCGGGCTGCCCGCCCGGGAGGCGTTCGGGGACTTCACCCGGGAGTCCGGGGCGAGGGCGATGCGGGACCTGCTCGCCGCGGACCCCGACCTGGACGCGGTCTTCGCCGCCTCCGACCTGATGGCGCACGCCGCTCTGCGCACCCTGCGCGAGGCGGGGCGGCGGGTGCCGGCGGACGTGGCGGTGATCGGCTTCGACGACATCGAAACCGCGGCGTACACCGACCCGCCGCTGACCACGGTGCGCTGGGACATCGTCGAGCTCGGCCGGGGAATGACCCGGCAGCTGCTGCGGATGGCGGCCGGCGAGGACGTCGAGCAGGAGCTGATCCTGCCGACGAACCTGATCGTCCGCGACTCGGCCTGAGGTGCAAGGAGGGGCCCCTGTCAACGCCTGGCGTTGCACAGGGGGGCCCTGTCAACTCGTCGCACGGCGCCGACCCGGGCGCTACGGTCCACGGCGTGACCGACACCGTGCAGCTCATCCGCGCGCCCCACCTCACCGACGTCGCCGAGTACGCCTACGCGGCGGGGGTGATCCCGCCGGCCCGGCTGGTCTTCACCGCCGGGGCCTGCCCGCTGGACGCCGACGGCAACACCGTCGCCCCCGGCGACCACGTCGGCCAGGCGCGGCAGGTGCTGGCCAACCTGGAGACCGCCCTGGCCGCCGCCGGGGCGGCGCTCACCGACGTCGTCAAGACCACCGTGTACGTCGCGACGACCGACCGGGCCGACCTGGTGGCCGTGTGGCAGGTGGTCCGGGACGCCTTCGGCGACCACGACCCGCCGAGCACCCTGCTCGGGGTGACCGTGCTCGGCTACCCGGACCAGCTCGTCGAGGTCGAGGCGGTCGCCGCCGTCCGCGAGGTGGGCTGATGCTGATCCGTGCCGCCCACCCCGACGACGCGCCCGCCGTCGTGGCGCTGCGCGCGCTGGTCTATCCGTACCTGGTGCGCGGGGTCGAGTCGACCCGCCGGATGATCGCCGAGCCGTCGCCGGGCGAGGAATGGACCGCGTTCGTGGCCGAGATCGACGGCCGGGTGGCCGGCTGGGTGTCGGCCTACCGCAACGGCAACACGTCGGAGGCGGACTTCGGGGACGTCTCCCTGCTGCACGTCCACCCGGAGCAGCGCGGCCGGGGCATCGGCGTCGCGCTGCTGGACGCCGCGCTCGGCCACCTGCGTCCGCTGGGGATCCGCCGGGTGCGGGCCTCGGCGCTGACGGAGTCGCTGCCGTTCGCCCGCCGGCACGGCTTCACGCCGAGCCGGGGGCTGCGCTACTCGGCGCTCGACCTGCGGGCGGCACCGCCGCTGGCCGACGCCCCGGACGGGGTACGGCTGCTGCCGCTGGCCGGGCTCGATCCGCGTCGGCTGCACGCCGCCCACGTCGCGGCCTCCGCCGACGAGCCGGGCGACGCGCCCACCGACGCGCTCAGCTATGCGAACTGGCGCTACGAGGTCTGGGACAACCTCGGGCTGGACCGGCAGGCCAGCACGGCCGTCGAGGTCGACGGCGAGCTGGTGGCCTTCAGCCTGGTGAAGCGGGACGGCGACCGGATGTGGTCGGACATGACGGCCACCCTGCCGGCGTTCCGTGGCCGGGGGTTGGCCCGCATAGCCAAGATCGCCGCGCTGCACCGCGCCCGCGACCGCGGGGTCACCGTCGCCTACACCTCGAACGACGAGTCCAACGCCCCGATGCTCGCAATCAACGAGCGGCTCGGCTACCGGCCGGTGGCCGCCCAGTGGTCCTGCCTCGCCGAGCTGAGCTGACCCGACGACCGCCCGCGTCGGCGGTCCCGTGACCGGCCGACTCACCCGATGGTGGGGACGGACGCCTCACCAGGCGGCGGGGACCGGACACCTCAGCCCGCGGCGGCGATCCGCTCGGCGGTGGCGTACGTGTCGGCGCCGAAGAGGACCAGCCGGGCCTCGGTGACCCGCGCCGGGGTGGCCGCGCGGAGCACGGTCAACGCCTGGCGTATCGCGTCGTCGACCGGCCAACCGTAGACACCGGCGGAGATCAGTGGGAAGGCCACCGTCGCGGCGCCCAGCTCCTCGGCGACCGCCAGGCTGTTGGCGTAGCAGTCGCGCAGCAGCGTCGACCGGTCCTCGGCGGCGGAGAAGACCGGGCCGACGGTGTGGACGACCCAGCGGGCGGGCAGGTCGCCGGCGGTGGTGGCGACCGCCTGACCGGTTGGCAGGCCCCTGCCGTATCGGGAGGCGCGCAGCGCCCGGCACTCCGCGAGGATCGCCGGCCCGCCCTTGCGGTGGATCGCCCCGTCCACTCCCCCGCCACCGAGCAGCGACGAGTTGGCCGCGTTGACGATCGCGTCGACCCGCTGCGCGGTGATGTCCCCCGCGACCAGGGTGATCTCCATGTCAGCGCTCCTCGATGGGCTGGCCGAGCGACCGGCGGGCGAGCAGGGTGGCCCCGGCCACGGCGGCCGGCATGACCAGCACCGCGCCGAGCGGGATCAGGAAGCAGACGAAGACCGCCACGCCGAAGCCGAGCGCGGTCGGCCGGTCCGCCCTCAGCAGCGAGCGGCGGTCCGGCAGCCGCATGCCGCGCCGGTAGAAGGGCGCGCCGACCAGTTCCAGGGCGAGGAACCAGCCGCCGACCGCCGCGCCGATCACCGGTACGACGGTCTGCCCGACCACCGGAATGAAACCGGCCGCGAAGAGCGGGATGCCGACCAGCGCGGAGATCGCCACCAGTCGCAGCGAGTCGACGACGCTGCGCCGCAGCGACGCCCAGAACGGCACGTCGACCGCGCCCGGGGTGCCGCCGAAGCGCTCCTCGACCCGCTCGGAGATCTTCTCGTAGAACGGGTCACCGATCACCAGGGTGACCGCGGTGAAGGTGACCACCGCGAGCAGGCCGCCCAGCCCGAGGAAGGCCAGTCCGGCGATCACCCGGACCAGACCGCGCGGGGTCGCCGACCAGTCGTCCGCGAACGGGGTGACCAGCGCGGCGAGGTCGTCCACGAAGTACACCAGGGTGGCGAAGGCGGCGATGAAGAGCGCGCCGGAGATCAGTGCCGGGACGATGCCGAGCAGCATCAGGCCGGGGCTGCGGACACAGAGGCCGAGGCCGCGCAGCAGCAGCCCGGCACCGGCGAAGAACCGGCCGACGGCGCCGGTGACGGGGGCGGCGAGGCAGGGTGCGTTCACGACCGCAGAGCCTAACGGTCCCCCGCACCCGCGGCCCGGGTGTCAACCGGGGGCCCTTGCTCTACCGGAGGCGTCAAGTGGGGCCCTTCCTTACACAATGGGCGGGTGCGCGCGTCCCGGCTGATCTCGTTGGTCCTGCTGCTCCAGTCGCGGGAGACGATGACCGCGGCCGAGCTGGCCCGGGAGCTTGAGGTCTCCGAGCGGACGGTCTACCGGGACGTGTTGGCGCTCTCCGCCGCCGGGGTGCCGGTCTACGCCGACCGGGGCCGGGCGGGCGGCTACCGGCTGCTCGGCGGCTACCGGACCCGGCTGACCGGGCTGACCCGGGACGAGGCGGAGGCGCTCTTCCTGGCCGGACTGCCCGGCCCGGCCGGTGCCATGGGGCTCGCCGACGCGGTGGCCGCCGCCGAGCTGAAGGTGCTGGCGGCGCTGCCGCCGAGCCTGCGGGACGCGCCCGCCCGGGCCGGCCAGCGGTTCCACCTCGACGTGCCGGGCTGGTTCCGGGAGGCGGGGCCGCCGCCGTGGCTGGCCGAGCTGGCCCGGGCGGTGTGGCGGGACCGGGTGGTCGAGCTGCGCTACCGGCGCGGCGACCGGGAGGTCAGCCGCACCGTGCAGCCGTACGGGCTGGTGTTGAAGAGCGCGGTCTGGTACCTGGTGGGCCGGGTCGGCGACGGGCACCGGACGTACCGGGTGGACCGGGTGGTCGGCGTCGAGGTGGGCGAGGAGACCTTCGCCCGGGACGAGGGCTTCGACCTGGGTGCGTACTGGCGGGAGCACGCCGAGGCGTTCCTGCGCGGCATGCTGCGGGCCGAGGTCCGCGTCCGGCTGAGCCCCGCCGGCCTGCGGGCGTTACGGCACGTCGCGGAGGCCCCCTTCGCGTACGACGCGGCGGTGGCCGGCGCGGGCGAACCCGACGGGCAGGGCCGGGTGGTGACCCGGCTGCCCGTCGAGTCCGTGCCGGTGGCGTACAACGTGCTGCTGGGCCTGGGCCCCGAGGTGGAGGTGCTCGACCCGCCGGAGCTGCGGGCCCGTTTCGCCGAGGCGGCCCGCCGCTCGGCCGCGCTGTACGCCGACGTGCCGGAGACGCCGGCCGGGCCGGACGCCACGACGCCGGGCGGATCGGACGCCGCGACGCCGGACGGGCCGAGCGCCGGTCAGCGGTAGCCGGTGTCGTCGGCGGGCTTCCCGGCGGCCACCACCTCGTCGTAGTAGCGCGCCCAGTGCGGTCGGGTGCCGTCCAGGTCGGTGAAGCCGTACACCTGGGCCAACCCGCCGCTGTCCACGGACCTGCCGTTCCAGCGGGCCCGGTCCGGGTCGGCAGCGAGGGCGACCACCGCGCGCCCGACGAAGGCCGGCGTCTCCGACATGACGAAGTGCGGGTCCTTCGCCCCGCCGTCGCGCCAGGTGGCCTCGGTGACGCCGAAGTGCTCCAGCATCGCCTCGGAGCGCAGCCAGCCGGGGGTGAGCGCCACCGCGGTGCAGCCGTGCGGCGCCAGCTCGTGCGCCTGGGTGAAGGCGAGCCGGTTCACCGACACCTTGGCCAGGTCGTAGAAGACCGAGAGCCGGTAGGTGGCGTCGTTGTACTCCTTGGTGCCGTCGCCGATCTCGACGACCAGGCCGCCCCGGTTGCGGATCAGCAGCGGCAGGGCGAAATGGCTGGTGATGATGTGGGTGTCCACGGCGAGCCGAAGGGTCCGGAAGCCGGCGTCGAGGGGTTGCTCCCAGACCGGTTTCTCCCAGCTGATCAGCGGGTCGGCGCCCCAGATGTCGTTGACCAGCACGTCGAGCCGGCCCTGCTCGGCGTCGATCCGCTCGACCAGCTGGCGTACCTGGTCGGGGTCGAGGTGGTCGACGGCGACGGCGATGCCGGTGCCGCCGGCGGCGGTGACCAGCTCGGCGGTCTCCTCGATGGTCTCCGGCCGGTCCATCTCGGACCGGCGCTCGCGGGTGGTGCGGCCAGTGGCGTAGACGGTGGCGCCGGCCGCGCCGAGCTGGACGGCGATCTGCCGGCCGGCGCCGCGGGTCGCCCCGGCGACGAGCGCGACCTTTCCTGTCAGCGGTGATGTCATACGGTCGACGGTGCCAGCAATACCTGACAGCCGAGGTCCGGTTTCCCGGGTGATCTGGATCCGCCATGATGACCCGCATGCACCTGCTGCTCTCCGGGATCGTCGGCTCGGTCGCCTACGGGCTGGCCGGCCCCGGCTCGGACGTGGACCGGATCGGCGTCTTCGCCGCGCCGACGGTGGCGTTCCACGGGCTGCACCCGCCCCAGGAGTCGATGGTCACCACCGACCCGGACGTCACCCTGCACGAGGCGGCCAAGTACGCCCGCCTGGCGCTGAGCGGCAACCCGACCGCCACCGAACTGATGTGGCTGCCGCAGGAGTGCTACGAGACCCGCACCGAGTTCGGCGAGCGGTTGATCGCCATCCGGTCGGCGTTCCTCAGCGCGCCCCGGGTCCGCGCCGCCTACCTCGGCTACGCCACCCAGCAGTTCCGCAGGCTGACCGCCCGGGACTCGTCGGTGGGCGGCCGGCGGCGGTCGGCGAAGCACGCCCGGCACCTCGCCCGGCTGCTGCACCAGGGCCGGGTGCTCTACACGACCGGCGTGCTGGAGATCCGGCTCGCCGACCCGGAGTGGTTCCGGGCCTTCGGCGAGCGGGTCGCCGGCGGCGCGCTGGACGAGGCGGAGGCGCTGGTCGCCGCGGCGGAGCGGGACTTCGACCGGTTCCGCAGCCCGCTACCGGAGCGGCCCGACTCCGAGACCGTCGAGCGCTGGCTGCTCGACGTCCGCGCCGCCCACCTGCCGCCGGAGCTGGCCCGGCCGTAGCCACCGAGAGGAGCGCCGGGCCCTCCGGCTCACGGCCGAAACCCAGTTGGCCCGGCACCGACCCTGCCGTTAGGCTGCGGCCGCGTCCTCGATCAGCGAAAGGGAGGTGAGCGCGATGTCCACCATGACAGTCATGTGCTCCCACCCGACGGCGAGGACGCCGAGGTCCTGAACCGGGAGCACGTCACCACCCGGAAGGACCCCATGACCGACCTGGTCATCCGCCCGATCACCGCGGGCGAGGAACACCTCTTCGACTCCCTGCCCGACTCCGCTCTCGTCGGCCGCGCCGCCTTCGGCGAGAGCTACCTCGACATGGCCGCCACCGGCCAGTACCGCCCCGAATGGACCTGGGTCGCCCTCCGCGACGACACCGTCGTGGCCCGCGCCGCCTGGTGGGGCGGCCCCGGCGACACCGCGCCGCTGGCGCTCGACTGGTTCGACTTCACCGATGCCGGCGCGGCGGTCGAGCTGCTGCGGACCGCGCCGCTGCGGGCGGAGTACTCCATCTCACTGCCACCCGGCTGGCGCGACGACTCGGCCGTCCGGGCGCAGGGCGAGGCCCGGATCGACGCTGCGACGAAGGCCGGCATGTCGGTGCTGGTCGAGCGGTACCGGTACCGCTGGACGGCCGACTGCGGGCTGCCGGCCCGACCGGGGCGGTTGGAGTTCCGCCCCGAACCGGACGACGCCGTCATCCTCGACGTCCTCCGCCGCATCGGCGAGGGCAGCCTGGACGCCCACACCCGCCACACCATCGCCACCTCCGGCCAGGAGGCGGCGGCCCAGGAGGAACTGGACCTGTTGCGCTGGCTGCCGAGTCCCCGTGACTGGTGGCGACTGGCCCGGACCGCGAGTGGCACGCTGGTCGGCATCATCGTGCCGGCCCGCAACCACAGCGATCCGATCGTCGCCTTCGTCGGCGTGCTCCCCGAGCAGCGCGGCCACGGCTACGCGTACGACCTGCTGGTCGAAGGCACGCACCTGCTGGTCGAAGGCGGCGCGACGGCAATCGTGGCCGCCACGGACCAGACCAACCACCCGATGGCCGCCGTCTTCGCCCGGGCGGGCTACCCGGTCGAGCGGGAACGCGTCGACCTGGTGTGACGCACCGGTCCCCGGCACCGGACCACCGGTGCCGGGGACACCGCCCGGCCCAGCCCGCTCAGTCCGCGAGGCGGACCCGGACCCGGCGGTTGGCGCGACCCTTGCTCTCCACCTTGACCACCTGGACCTTGCCGATCTGGGCGGTCGACGCGACGTGGGTGCCGCCGTCGGCCTGCACGTCCAGCCCGACGATGTCGACGATCCGGACCTCCTGCTCGTCGGGCGGGATCAGGTTCGACTGGGTGCGGATGATGTCCGGCAGGGCCAGCGCCTCGGCCCGGGGCAGCACCCGGACGGCGACCGACCGGTCGGCGGCCACCTCGGCGTTGACCAGCTCCTCGATCCGGCTCTTGAAGTCCGGCGGCACCTCGGGGAGGTTGAAGTCCATCCGGGCCTCGCCCGGTTCCATGTTGCCGCCGGTCACGAGCGCGCCGAAGTCGCGGAACACCACCCCGCAGAGCACGTGCAACCCCGAATGGGTACGCATCAGCATCGTCCGGCGGTCGTCCTCCACGGCGCCCGTCACCGCGGTGCCGACCGGCGGCACCGGGTCACCCTCGGCCGGGATCAGCCAGAGGTCGTCGCCCTTGCGGATGCCGACGATCCGGGTCTGCACGCCCTGCCAGAGCAGCACCCCGTGGTCCGGCGGCTGCCCGCCGCCGCCCGGGTAGAAGGCCGACCGGTCCAGCACGATGCCCTGCTCGGGGTCGGCCGCCAGCACCGTGCACTCCCACTCGCGCAGGGTGGGATCGGCGAGGTCGAGACGGTGGGTACGGCCGTGGTGTGTGACGCCCATGACAGGCGACGTTACCCGTTCAGGAACCCCGAGATCCGCTCCCGCAGGTCGGCGCGTTCCGACCACAGCACCCCCGGCCGGTCGTACACGTGCAGGGTGGCGTGCGGCAGCGCGGCGGCCAGCTCCTCGGCGACCGACACCGGATGCAGGTCGTCGCCGGCGCAGCCGATCACCAGCGCCGGCGCGGTGACCTGGGCGAGCGCGCCCGCGTCCCGCAGCGGCGCCTGCTCGGGCAGGCTGGCCAGCCCGGGGGCGAGCCCGTCCCGGAGCAGCTGGTCGAGCCGCTGCCGCAGGTACGCCCAGCCGGCCGGGGTGTTCCGCACGGCGGGCGGCAGTTCCATCGACACCACGTCGGCGAGGGCGGAGGCGTCGCCGCTCTCCACCGCGTCGAGCAGGTCGGTCAGCCGGTCCCGGGCCACCTCGCCGCGCGGCTTGTCCAGCACGGCGGGCAGGAAGAAGACCAGCTTCTCGAAGCGTTCCGGGCTCTCCACCAGCAGTCGGCAGAGCGCCCCGGCACCCAGGCTGGCGCCGAAGGCCCGGGTGGCGCCGCCGAGGTCGGCGACGGCCCGCAGGTCGCGGGCCAGGTCCAGATAGGTCCACGGCCCGGGCGGCGAGTCGGAGCGGCCGTGCCCGCGGAACTGGAAGAAGATTCTGCGGCCGGTGACCGCGCTGCCGAACGGGCGGGTGGTGGCGATGCCGTTGCCCAGCCCGTGCGCGAACACCGTGGCCGGGTCACCGGTGCCGGTGACCAGCCGCTCCAGCCGTACGCCGTGCGGGGTGGTGACCAGCTCGGTCTCCGGCTCCGGCAGGGCGGGACGGCCGGTGCGGGGCGCCCCCGGGCCCGGCCCCCAGGTGCGGGGACCACCGTCCGGCGGCGGGGGCCAGCGGAAACCCCTCACCAGAAGCCTTTGCCGTCGTGCAGGTCACGCAGCCCGGGCCGGACATCGAGCAGGTAGATCAGGCCGGCCGCGATGCCCGCCAGCGCGAAGATGCTCAGCACGCTGAACCCGAAGAACGGGAGGGTGAGCACCAGGCAGACCGCCAGGATGGCGATCCAGCCGCCCTTGGGCAGGGTGCCGATCGCCGGGAAGGCGTCGGAACGCTGGGTGATGGCGTGCACCAGGGCGACACCCTCGACGACCAGGGCGAAGACGAGCAGGATCAGCTCGATCACGTAGCGGACTTCGAACACGAAGATCGGCGCGGCGTAGGCCATGTCGGCAAGCTTATGCCGACGGCCCCGGAAACGTCCCGCAGGACGCTTCCGGGGCCGTCGATCCAGGATCGGCTACTCGGCGGCCGGGCGGGTCCGCTTGGTGGTCTTCGGCAGCTTCGCCGACGGGGTGGCGGCCGGCTTGGCGGTCGTGGCCCTGGCGGCGGTGGCCTTGGTGGCCCGGGTCCGCGGGGTCTTGGCGGCGGCCGGCTTGGCCTCGACGACCTCGGCCACGTCGGCCGGGGTGGGCACCTCGACCGGGGCGGCCGGCGTGGTGGTCGCGACCGGAGCGGCCTCGGTCGCCTCGATGTCCGCGTGCACCGTGTCGGCGGCCTCCAGCACGCCGGCGCCGACGACCCGCTCGCCGCGGGCGACCAGCTCGGCGTACGCGGCCAGGGCCTTGACCTGCGCGGCCTGCGCGCCGGCCAGGGCGCGCTCCTGCGCGGCCTCGGCGGCGGCCAGCACGGCCGCGGCGTTGCGGCTGGCGGCCTCGCGGAGCTTGTCCAGGTCGAGGTCGGCCGGGACGGCCTTCTCCCGCAGCCCGGTCGCGGTCAGGTTCGCGGTCTTCAGCGTCTCGGTGGCCTTCTGGCGCAGCTCGAAGCCGGTGACGACCGCCTTGCCGCCGAGGTCGGCGACGACCTTGGTGCCGAGGTCGGAGACCACGGTCGGGAGCTTGCGCAGCTGCTGCAGGGCCAGCTCGCCGGCGCCGGCGGCGGCGTAGAGCGGAGCGGGGATGCGGTTGGTCTTCGGCTGGGTCATGACTTCTCCTCCTCGGCCGCACCGGCGGCCTTCGGCGTGCTCTTCTTCGGGCGGGCGGTGGTGGTCGGGGCGGGGGCGGGGCCCGCCTCGGTGACGGCAACCGACTCGAGGACCGCCTCGGTCGGGGTGCCGTCCGGCGTCGTGGGGCCGGTGGCGGCGGGCGTCACGGTGGCCGGCGCCTGCGGGGCCTGCGCCGGCTCGCTGGCGGCGGGCGTCGCCGGCTCGGCGGCGCCGTTCGCGGCGGCGGTCGTCTCGGCGAGCCGGGCATTCTCCCGGCGGAACGTCTCGTAGATCTGGGTGAGCGACTGCTTCTGCGCCATGGTCAGCTCGGGGTCGACGGCGATCGCGGCGAGCACCCCCTGGCCTTCCCTGTCGTCGAGCAGCCCGGCGCGCAGGTACATCGCCGGGGTGGAGACGCGCAGGGCGCTGGCCAGCTGCTGGAGCACCTCGGCACTGGGCTTGCGCAGGCCGCGCTCGATCTGGCTGAGGTACGGGTTGCTGACGCCGGCCTGCTCGGCGAGCTGCCGCAGCGAGATCTTCGCGTTGCGGCGCAGATCGCGAATGAACCCGCCGACGTCGGGAAGGTCCTTGCTGGTGGCCATGACTCGACGCTATCCGGCCCTGCTAGCAACTGCAAGCAAAACGCTAACCAGAGTTAGCAAGGTCTCAGATCGACTGTTGCGCGCCCGGTGTCCGGTACGTACCGTCCTGGGGTGACCAAGATCGAAGTGAACGGCGCCCAGCTCGCGTACGACGAGGCCGGCGCCGGAACGCCGGTGCTGCTGCTGCACGCCGGCATCGCCGACCGGCGGATGTGGCGGGAGCAGCTCCCCGCGCTCGCCGCCCGGCACCGGGTCGTGGCCCTGGACCTGCGCGGCTACGGGGACTCCGAACTGCCGCCGGCCCCCTTCGCCCACCACGAGGACGTGGTCGGCCTGCTCGACGCGCTCGGCCTCGACCGGGCCGCCCTGGTCGGCTGTTCGTTCGGCGGCAAGATCGCGGTGGACGCCGCACTGGCCCACCCGGAGCGGGTCTCGGCGCTGGCCCTCTTCGGCGCCCCGGTCTCCGGCAACGAGTGGTCGGAGGAGACCGAACAGCTCTGGGAGACGCTGGTCGGCGAGGTGGACCCGGAGGACTTTGCCGCGTCCGCCGCCGGGGAGGTGCGGTTCTGGGTGGTCGGCCCGGCCCGCCGGCCCGAGGACGTGGACCCGGAGCTGATCCGGTTCGCCCAGGAGATGGACCAGCGGGCGCTCGCCGCCGAGCTGGCGTTGAGCGCCGTCGAGGTCGGCGAGCTCGACCCGCCGGCGATCGACCGGCTGGGCGAGCTGCGGATGCCGGTGCTGGTCGGGGCCGGCGCGGCGGACGTACCGGACATCAGCCGGCTCGCCGACCGCATCGCGGACGAGGCACCCGACGCGGTACGACTGCCCGACGTCCCGGACGCCGGCCACCTGCTGCCGCTGGAACGACCCGGACCGGTCAACGCCGCCCTGCTCGACTTCCTGCCCTGACAGCCCGCCCCGCCCGGCAGCCGGTCCCGCTGCGGCCGGGCTGAGCGCCCGCCCGGCGTGTCGCGCGCTGGGCGCCACCTCCCCTGGCAGCGATATGACTGTCAGGCATATTCATGCCGCACAGTCATATCGCTCGTCCGGGCGACCGCTACCGGACGGCGGGACCCCGCAGCCGCCGCCGCGCGCCCACCACCGCCCAGACGGGACGGCCCCGCCGACGGCACCGATCGCCGCGGGGCTGGGACGGGCCGCGGGCAGCGCGGGTCACCAGACGGCGCGGACCGCCCCGACCGGGAGGCCGCCACCGAGCAGCGGCACCTCGGCGTACTCGGTGAGCACCGGAGCGTCGACGCCGAGCCGGCCCAGCGCGGCGACCAGCACCGGCATCCGGGCGCGGGCGGCACCGTCGTCGATCTTGACAGCGACCGCGCCGACACCGGGGACGGCCGCCGCGATGACGCCCTCGGCGCCGACCTTGGCCAGCAGACCGGGTACGCCCCGCATCAGCCGGGTGTCGTCGGCCTGGGTGCCACCCACCAGCTCCGGGTACGCCCGCATCGCGTCGGCCACGGTCCGCTCGACCGTGCCGGGCTCCGCCGAGACCAGCCGCAGGTACGCCCGGGCCAGCCCGGTCAGCGAGACGGCGAGCACCGGCGCGCCGCAACCGTCGACCCCGACCGCCGCCGCCTCCTCGCCGGTGAACTCCTCGATCGCGGCGGTCAGCCGCCGCTGCAGCGGGTGGTCGGGCCGCCAGTACCCGTCCAGCGGCCAGCCGGCCGCGAGGCAGGTCAACAGCATCCCGGTGTGCTTGCCGGAGCAGTTCATCTGGACCCGCGTCGGCCCGCCGCCGGCCCGCAGCACGGCCTCCCGGGCCGTTTCGCCCACCGGCAGGTCGGGCGGGCAGTGCAGCGCCGACTCGTCGAGCCCGGCGCGGCGGAGCAGGGCAGCGACCCGTTCCAGGTGGAACCCCTCACCGGCGTGGCTGGCCGAGACCAGCGCCACGTCGGCCGGCTCGGTCAGCGGCAGGCCCGCGCGGAGCATCCCGATCGCCTGCATCGGCTTGCTGGACGAGCGGGGAAAGATCGCGGAGTCCACGTCCCCGGTGCCGGCCACCGTCGCGCCGGACGCGTGCAGCACCACCACCGAGCCGCGGTGCAGCCCCTCCACGAAGCCGGACCGGACCACCTCGGCGAGCGGCACGCCGCCCTCGTACGTCTTTCCCACGAGGTGGACGGTACCGACGGGTCCGGGAGGCCCGGCACCGGGGTGACCAGCGGCGTCGACCGCCGGCGTACAGGGGTGCCGGGCCGGTGCGGGCTTACACGCCGAGCAGCTGCCGGGCCTCGGCGGTGGTCAGCGGCGGGCGCTGGGCCAGCTGGGCGAAGCCGACCGCGCGGGCGACCAGCTGCATGTTGGACTCCACCGGCCGGCCCTTGGCGTACGTGACGGTGTCCTCCATGCCGACCCGCAGGTGCCCGCCGGTCGACAGCGAGGCGAGCATGACCGGGATGGTGCTGCGGCCGATGCCGGTCGCCGAGAAGGTGGTCCCCGCCGGCAGGTCACGGAGCATCTGCTCGGCAGCGACCAGCGTGGCGGTGGTGCCCGGCATCCCGCCCGGCACGCCCATCACGAAGTCGACGTGCACGTGCCCGCCGTGCGGCAGGCCGTACTTGCCGAGCAGTCGCTGAAGGGCGGTCAGGTGGCCGAGCTCGAAGATCTCGTACTCCGGCACGATGCCCTGCTCCTGCATCCGGGTGTGCAGGCCGACGATGAACTCCCAGCGGTTGAGGAACACATCGTCGCCGAAGTTGACCGTGCCCATGGTGCAGGAGGCCATGTCCGGACCGGCGTCCAGCACGGCCAGCCGGGCCGCCTCCGGGTCGGTCACCGCGCCGCCGGAGGAGAGCTGCACGATCAGGTCCGTGCTCTCCCGCAGCGCGGCCACCGTCGCCCGCAGCCGCCCCTGGTCCAGGGTCGGCTTCGCCTCGTCGTCCCGGATGTGGACGTGGATCACGGCGGCGCCGAGCGCCTCGCACTCCTTGGCGGTCAACAGCAGCTCGTCGAGGGTCACCGGCAGCGCCGGCACCTCCGCCTTGGCCGACTCCGCGCCGGTGGGGGCAACCGTGATCAACGTCCCTGTCGTCATGCCGGCGATCCTAGACGCCCAGGCCAGCCCCGGTCGACGGCCGGAGCGTGTCACGACGGAAGAATCATCCGTGCCCGTCAGCAGGAGCGGAAGAACTCCCGCTTCGCGGGCGTCTGCACGGCACCCTTACGCCGGGTCGATCGCGGCGGCGGTCTCGCCGACCAGGAGGCGGGCGTCGTCGGGCACGTTGCGCTTGAGCACCGCGAGCGCGATCTGGCCCAGCTCGTAGTGGTGCACGGCGGTGCCGACGAAACCGACCGCCCGGCCGTCCAGGGTCACCGGCGTGCCGGCGACCGGCGGCTGGTCGGTGGTCACCCCGTCCAGGTGCAGCAGGACGAGGCGACGCGGCGGCTTGCCCATGTTGTGTACCCGGGCCACCGTCTCCTGACCCCGGTAGCAGCCCTTGTCCAGGTGCACCGCCGGGGCGATCAGCCCCACCTCGGCCGGGATGGTCCGGTGGTCGGTGTCCACTCCGACCCGGGGTCGCCGGGCGGCCACCCGCACCGCCTCGTACGCCCACAGCCCCGCCACCGGCACCCCGGCGCCCCGCAGCTCGGCCACCACCTGGGTCATGCCGTCCCGGGGCACCAGCAGATCCACGCCGAGCGCCACCCGCCGGGCCCAGCCGCCCGTCGGCAGCGGCTGCACGTCGTACACGACGGTGGGCCGTGGTGGCAGCTCACCGGCACGGAACTTCGGGCCCGGCACCGTGACCAGGTCGGGCTCGGCGAGCCCGGCGACGCCGAGGGTGCCGAGCGCGCCAACCGCCTCCGGCCCGACCAGCGACAGCAGCGCGTGGTCGGCGGTGACATCGCGCGGCTCGACCTTGCTGAAGAACCGCATCCGCTCCAGGTACGACAGGAGGCCGGCGGTGGCGCCCGGCTCGGTGTCCAGCCAGGTGGTCTCGCCGTCCTCGGCGACCATGGCGTGCTGCTCGACGTGGCCGTGCGGGGAGAGCACCAGCAGCTCGGTGCCCTGCCCGGCGCCCAGCGTGGCGAGGTGCTGGCTGGTCAGGGTGTGCAGCCAGGAGATCCGCTCCTCGCCGGGCACCGCGATGACGCCCCGGTGTGACCGGTCCACCAGGCCCACGGCGGTGGCCAGGGTGCGCTGCTCGCGCATCGGGTCGCCGTAGTGGGCGGCGACCCCCCGCACCCCGGCCGCCCGGTGGGCGGGCTCGGGCTGGTCCCGGGTCTCCTCGTCGATCGCCTCGGCGGCCACCGCTCCCGCGATGTCGATCATTTCTGTTCCCCGTCCTCGCAGTGGCGGCAGACGCCGAAGAGCGCCACGTGCCCGATGTCAACCTGGAATCCCCGCTGAGCGGCCAACTGGTCGGCGAGCGGGCGGAGCAGCTCCCGATCGATCTCGTCGATCGCGCCGCACTCCCGGCAGACCAGGTGGACGTGCTGGTGCTCGCCGGCCGCGTGATACGTCGGCGAGCCGTGCGAGAGGTGGGTGTGGGTCACCAGGCCGAGCCGTTCCAGCAGCTCAAGTGTGCGGTAGATGGTGGTGATGTTGACCCCGGCGGCGACCTCCCGGACCGCCGTGTGCACCTGCTCCGGCGTGGCGTGCCCAAGGTCCAGCACCGCCTGTAGGACCAGCTGCCGCTGCGCCGTCAACCGCAGCCCGCGGGAGCGGAGCAGTTCCGCGAGGGAGGATTCGGACACCGTCCGATCATAGTTCGGCCGCCGCGCTCCGCCGGCCGCCGATGTCGTACGCCACTAGGCTCCGCTCGTGGTGGCATCGCGGGTGGCCGTGCTCGGCCGGGGCGTCGTACCGGCCGGGGAACCGGTGCTGCGCGGCGACGAGCGGGGGGCCCTGCACGGCGACGGGCTCTTCGAGACGATGCACCTGCGCGGCGGGCGGCCCTGGCTGCTCGACGCCCACCTGGCCCGGCTGCGGGCCGGCGCCGCGGCGGTCGAGCTGCCGCTGCCGCCCGACGGCTTCCTGGTCGAACTGCTCGACGCGATCCGGGCGGGCTGGCCGGCCGAGGTGGAGGGGGCGCTGCGGCTAATCTGCGCCCGGGGGCCGGAGGGCGGCGGGCCGCCGACCGTCTGGGCCACCCTCGGCGAGGTCCCCGCGGCGGCGAAGCGGGCCCGGCGGGACGGGGTGACCGTGGCCACCCTCCCCCTCGGGGTGGCCGCCCGCGCCCGCCCCGAGCTGGACTGGCTTCCGGTCGGCGTGAAGTCCACCTCGTACGGGGTGAGCACCGCGGCCCGCCGCTGGGCGGCCCGCAACCGGGTGGACGACGTGCTCTGGGTCTCCACCGACGGATACGTGCTGGAGGGGCCGAGCGCGAACGTGGTCTGGCTGGCCGGCGGAACCCTGTGCACGGTGCCGGCCGCGACCACGGGCATCCTGCCCGGCGTCACCGCCCGCCGGCTCCTCGAGCACGCCGCCGACCTGGGCCTGACCGCCGAGGAGCGGATGGCCACCCCGGTGGAGCTGGGGAGCGCGGACGCCGTCTGGCTCACCTCGTCGCTGCGCGGCCTCGCCGAGGTCCGCACCCTCGACGGCACCCCCCTGCCCCGCTCCGACCGCACCCCCGTCCTGCTCACCCTCCTCGGCTTCCCGCTCCCCTGACCCGCCGGGGCGGGGTGGGTCAGCCGGCTACGCGGATGAGGCGGGCGGAGAGGTGGGGGCTGAGGGCATGACCGAGGGCGGCCATCTCCTGCGCGTAGAGCAGGGCGCCCTCGACGATGCCGAAGAGGCGGGCGCCGGCGGTGACCTCCTTGGCCGTCGCGGTGCGGACCACCGCGTCGGTGGCGAACTCGATCTGGGTGCCCTTGCGCTTGCCGATGTGCAGCTCCATCACGCCGGTGGGCACGGACATCAGGGCTTCCAGCTCGTCGGTGACCCGCTCGCCGTCCAGCACCGGACGCCACCAGCCGACCTCGCGGCCGGCCGGGCGCACCGGGCGGCTCTGCTCGTCGAGGATCCAGGCCCGCGACTCGTAGAACAGGAACGGCCGGCCGTCGTGGCTGATCCGGATCTCCTGCGCGAAGTCGAAGTCCTCGATGGTGGGGAAACCGCCGCGCCCCCGGCCACGCCACACCCCGATGTACGGCAGCAGGCCGTCCAGGCTCGGGTGCAGCTTCGGGCCGACGCGCAGGTCGTGGCTCTCCTCGTACGGGTACGGGTCGACCGGCGGCGCGTTGAGCCACGGTGGCTGCAGGGGGTTCTCGTCCGACGGCTTCGCGCTCACCGCGCCACCTTCGTTCGCGACTGCGGGGCTCGCAAACCCGGCTCACTCCTCGCGCTCACCGCGCCACCTTCGTTCGCGACTGCGGGGCTCGCAAACCCGGCTCACTCCTCGCGCTCACCGCGCCACCTTCGTTCGCGACTGCGGGGCTCGCAAACCCGGCTCACTCCTCGCGCTCACCATTTGCCTCTCGAAATGCGGACAGCGACGTAGACCAGGCCACCGGCGAGCGCGCCCAGGCCGGCGACCAGCAGGCTGACGAACCCGATCTCGGTAACCATTCCGGCCATCCTATGCTGGCGCCATGGCCCGCACTCTCGTCGTCAAGGCCACCGCCGGGGCGGACGCCCCGGAGCGGTGCGCCCAGGCTTTCACGGTAGCCGCCACGGCGGCCGCCGCCGGGGTCGACGTGTCCCTCTGGCTGACCGGGGAGTCGACCTGGTTCGCGCTGCCCGGGAAGGCGCAGGAGTTCGAGCTGCCGCACTCCGCGCCGCTCGCCGAGCTGCTGCACGTGATCCTGACCACCGGAAAGGTCACCGCCTGCACCCAATGCGCCGCCCGCCGGGACATCGGCCCCGGCGACGTCATCCCCGGGGTGCGGATCGCCGGGGCGGCGGTCTTCGTCGAGGAGGCGATGGCCGAGGGCGCGCAGGCCCTGGTCTACTGACGCCGTCCGACCCGCCCCCGGCCGGTCCTCTTCGGGCGGAGTGCCGATACTGACCCGACATGTCTGGCCACTGCCTACGATTCGGATGTGGGCGAGGCGATCGAGCGGTTCTTCGCGTCACTGCCGGAACGTGCCCCGGTGGTGCTGCTCGGGCCGGTCAGCGGGACCCTCCAGATCGACCTGACCACCGGCAACTGCACCGACCACTGGCTGGTCGAGCTGGGGCACGGCTCCGCCCGGGTCTTCCGGGAGCTGCGCGTCTCCGACGCCACCTGGCACAGCAGCCACGACCTCTTCGAGCGGCTGGTCGCCGGCCGGGACAACGGCATTGCCGCCATGATCCGTAACGAGAGCACCTTCACCGGTAAGGTGACGCTCTTCCTGGCCTTTCGGCGTTTCTTCCCCGACCCGCCGGGCACCCGCGACCCTCGCGAGCTCGCCCGCGAGCAGGCCGGACGGACGGCATGAAGGAGCAGGAACGGGTCAGCATCCTCGACGGCAACACCTTCCTGGTCTGCGACCGCCGGGGTGACATCGAGCCGTCCTTCGACTTCCCCACCGGGCTCTTCTCCTTCGACACCCGGTTCCTCTCCACCTGGCTGCTCACCCTCGACGGGGAGCGGCTGCACGCGCTGTCCATCGACGACGCCCAGTCGTACCGGACCCGGTTCTTCCTGGTTCCCGGCGAGCCGACGCACTACCTCGACGCGAAGGTCTCGGTGATTCGCAGCCGCTCCATCGGCGGGAGCTTCGCCGAGGAGCTGACCGTGCTCAACCACTCGGAGCAGGAGATCGAGTTCACCCTCCGGGTCGACATGGGCGCCGACTTCGCCGACCTCTTCGAGATCAAGCACGCGCGGCAGAAGAAGGGACGCACCACCCCGACGGCCGGCGAGAACGAGCTGCGGCTCAGCTACCGCCGGGAGGCGTTCCACCGGGAGGTGGTGATCAGCACCTCCGCCCCCGCCGAGGTCGACGGCCGGGGCATGACCTTCCGGATCCGGGTCGGCCGGCACGGCGAGTGGACCACCCGGCTGCACGTCGCCACCGTCATCTACGGCGCCCGCGGCGAGGACATCCGGGCCACCCTGCCGCTCGGCGGCTACCGCGCGGCCGCGGCCATCCACGCCGAGCAGGACGAGCTGATCGACCGGGCACCGAAGCTCGGCTGCGACTGCCAGCCGCTCGCGGGGGCGTACCGGCGCAGCCTGAACGACCTCGCCGCGCTCCGGTACGAGTCGATCACGCTCGGCGTGCGCCTGCTCGCCGCCGGCCTGCCGTGGTTCATGACGCTCTTCGGCCGGGACAGCATCCTCACCTCCCTGCAGGTGCTGCCGTTCCTGCCGGACCTGGTCCCGCCCACCATCATGATGCTGGCCGGGCTCCAGGGCAGCCGGCTGGACGACTTCCGGGACGAGGAGCCTGGCAAGATCCTGCACGAGCTCCGGTACGGCGAGACGGCCGGCTTCGAGGAGCAGCCGCACTCCCCCTACTACGGCTCGGCGGACTCCAGCGCCCTCTTCGTCATCCTGGTCGACGAGTACGAGCGGTGGACCGGGGAAGCCGACCTGGTCCGGCAGTTGGAGTTCCGGGTCCGGGCGGCACTGGACTGGATCGACACCTACGGCGACCTGCTCGGCACCGGATACGTCTGGTACATGACCCGCAACCCGGAGACCGGCCTGCAGAACCAGTGCTGGAAGGACTCCTGGGACTCGATCTCCTACCGCGACGGCCGGCTGCCCGCGTTCCCCCGCGCCACCTGCGAACTCCAGGGGTACGCCTACGACGCCAAGCTGCGCGGCGCCCGGATGGCCCGGGAGTTCTGGAACGACCCGGCGTACGCCGACCGGTTGGAGCGGGAGGCCGCGGAGCTCAAGGAGCGGTTCAACCGCGACTTCTGGATCCCGGAGCGGGAGTACTACGCGCTCGCCCTGGACCCGGAGGGGCGGCACGTGGACGCCCTCTCCTCCAACATCGGGCACCTGCTGTGGAGCGGGATCGTCGACGAGTCCCGGGCCGGGTTGATCGCCGACCACCTGCTCGGTCCCCGGCTCTTCTCCGGCTGGGGGGTGCGGACCCTCGCCGACGATCAGGGGCGGTACAACCCGATCGGCTACCACGTCGGCACGGTCTGGCCGTTCGACAACTCGATCATCGCCTGGGGGCTGTCGAAGTACGGCTTCCGCGAGGAGGCCGGCCGGATCTGCGACGCGATGCTGAGCGCGTCCCGGTTCTTCGACGGCCGGCTGCCGGAGGCGTTCGCCGGGTACGAGCGGGACCTCACCGACTATCCGGTGCAGTACCCGACGGCGTGCAGTCCGCAGGCCTGGTCGGCCGGGACCCCGCTGCTGCTGCTCCGGGTGATGCTCGGCCTCGAACCGCAGGGCGAGCACCTGATCATCGACCCCGCCGTCCCGGAGGGGATGGGCCGGGTGGAGCTGCTCGACATCCCCGGTCGCTGGGGCCGGGTGGACGCCCTCGGCCGCAGCCGCACCCCGCACGACCACGCCCGGGGCCGCTGATCGGGACCGGCCGCGGTCAGCGCGAGCAGATCGTGGAGACGGTCAGCCGGACGCGCCCGTCGACGCGTTCGGCCACCACGGTGCGGCTCGACCGGTAGGCGTACAGCTCGGGGGTCGCGCGGATGTGCTGGGCGCCGTCGTTGACCTGCGACAGCGTGCCGGGCAGCGTCGGCCGGTCGGGCCGATCGGGCGCCGAGACGGCCGTGGCCGTCCGGGCCGTCGCGCCGCCCGGGCAGGGGGCGGCGGAGACCTCCACCGGGCCCTCCGCCCCACCGAAACCACGCAGCAGCTCGGTGGCCGTGTCCGCCTCCGGCCCGCCGACGGCGGTGGGGGCGCGGTAGCCGTCACCCAGCGGCCGGCAGCCGGTGTCGGCGGTGAGCCGGACCCGGCCCGGCCCGGTGGCGCGGCCCTCCACGGCGACGAACTCACCGGCGTCGGCGCGCAGCACCGGCCCCTCGCCGCCCACCCGGACCCCGGCCCGCCAGCCCGCCGGCAGCCGGTCGGCCACCCGCTGGAGCAGCCCGCGCACGTCGTCGTCGGGGAGGAGCACCTCCACCCCGCGGGTCAGCGCGGCGCCGTCCGCGAACGGGGTGACCCGGCAGCCCCGGCGGAGCACGTCCGGCCGGAGCCACGCCGCGACGCCGTCGCCGGTCGCGGCCAGCAGCTCACCGACCGCCCGGTCGACCACCGGCCCGGCCTCGGCCAGGTTGCGCTGCTCGCGGACGGTCGGCGGGTCGTCGCGGACGGAGACCCAGGCCAGCACGGCGAGCAGCACCGACCACGCCACGGTCGCGGCCAGCAGCCAGCGCAGCCGCCGCCGGCCGGGAGCCGGCTGGTCGGGACCGGTCGGCGGGGCGTACCCCGCCTGGACAGCACCACTCACCGGGCCATCGTGTCACGCGGCGGCCCGCCTCCCGCGCCGGCCCGTTCGGGTGGACCACCGTCCCGCCCGCTGGCCGGCGTCAGTCCGCCTCCGCCCGCTCCGGCGTGACCTGCGACGGCGACGGGGCCGGTCACCCCGGGCGGGGCGACCGGCCCCGTGGGCCGATCAGAGCGTGGGTCAGGCGGCGGCGACCGCGACGGTCACCTCGTTGATCCCGCGGGCGGCGGCGACGGCGGTCTCGCCGTTGCCGTGCCGGGAGAGCGCCCGCAGGGTCCAGTCGCCCGGCGCGGCGAAGAAGCGGAACTGGCCGGCCGGGGAGGTCACCACCTCGGCGGTGAACTCACCGGTCGAGTCGAGCAGGCGGACGTACGCGCCCGGGACGACCTCGCCGGACTCGGCCTTGACCAGGCCGGTGATGACGGTTTCCTTCTCGAGGTCCAGGCTGGCCGGCAGCGGCGCGGCCTGGTCGGGAGCCGCGCAACCGGCGGCGGTGGGAGCAGTCATGGCTCAGGCCTCCCCGGGCTCGTCGCCGAGCGCGACCGGCACGCCGACCAGCGAGCCGTACTCGGTCCAGGACCCGTCGTAGTTCTTCACGTTGCGGTGGCCGAGCAGCTCCTGGAGCACGAACCAGGTGTGCGAGGAACGCTCGCCGATCCGGCAGTACGCGATGGTCTCCCTGCTGTCGTCCAGGCCGGCGGCGGCGTAGATCCTGCGCAGCTCGTCGTCGGACTTGAAGGTGCCGTCCTCGTTGGCCGCCCTGGACCACGGGACGCTGATCGCGGTGGGCACGTGGCCGGCCCGCTGCGCCTGCTCCTGGGGCAGGTGGGCGGGGGCGAGCAGCCGGCCGGCGTACTCGTCGGGGCTGCGCACGTCGACCAGGTTCCTGGTGCCGATCGCGTCGACCACCTCGTCGCGGAAGGCGCGGATCGAGGTGTCCGGCTCCTGCGCGACGTACCGCGTCGCCGGGCGCTCGACCTTGTCGGTGACCAGCGGGCGGGCGTCCAGCTCCCACTTCTTGCGGCCGCCGTCGAGGAGCTTCACGTCGCGGTGGCCGTAGAGCTTGAAGTACCAGTAGGCGTACGCGGCGAACCAGTTGTTGTTGCCGCCGTACAGGATCACGGTGTCGTCGTTGCCGATGCCCCGCTCGGAGAGCAGCGCCTCGAACTGGGTCTTGTTGACGAAGTCCCGGCGGACCGGGTCCTGGAGGTCGGTACGCCAGTCGAGCTTGATGGCACCGGCGATGTGGCCGGTGTCGTAGGCCGAGGTGTCCTCGTCGACCTCGACGAAGACGACGCCCGGGGCGTCGATGTTCTTCTCGGCCCACTCGGCCGAGACGAGTGCGGTGTCGCGACTCATCAGATCACTCCCTGTGAGGATGGATGGTGAGCCAGCGCGCGGAGATCGAAGTCGGTGATTGTCGCACCACGCGCGGGACCCTGAGTTGGGAACGGGATCACGGGTTCGTGCGACGGCGCCGCTGCCGGGCGAAGGGGGAGCACCGGAGGGTACGCGGACCCTGCGTGCCGGTGGCCGCTAGGCGGCCGAGGACAGCCCCGCCGTCAGATGACGGGGCGACACAGGCAGGTGGCCACGCGGCACAGGTCGACCGCGCGCCGTTTGGTGAGGAGCGTCCCCATGGGAAGGGAGCCTACCAGCCACCCTCGTGAACGCCACCGGACCGACCAGCATCCGGGACACGGCGCCGGTGCCCGGAAACGCCGACGGCCCGACCGACGGTCGGGCCGTGAGCAGGGTGCAGTGCCGGGTCAGCCGGCCTGGTTGATGGGTACGTTCCGGGCGTCGGCGGTCACGGTCAGCCCCTCCGGCTTCGGCTCCACCTTGCGGACGTTGAGCTGGAACGGCAGCTCGGGCAGCGGCACGTCGACCGAGATGCCCTTGGCGTAGTTGGCCAGCAGCGTCCGGGCCAGCGGCAGGTTGGGCAGCCCCTCGGCGTTCAGGTTGTTGAACCGCAGCGCCACCTTGTTGTCCTTGACGGTCACGTCGGCGGTGCCCACGACGGTGAGCTTGACGCCGAGGATGTCGACCGGGGCGGTGACGGCCAACTTGCCGCCCTGCTCCCCGAGGGTGAGGCCGGGCCGGTCGAGCAGCTTGGCCAGGCTGGCGTAGGTGATGGTGCCCCGGCCGTCGACGCTCTCGGCGACCACGTCGCCCTGCCCGGAGCGGAGGGTGTCCAGCGAGGCCCGCACGTTGTGGGCGTCCACGTCGAGTCGCGGCACGTCGACCGTGTCGCCCCGCACCGGGCCCTTCACGTCCGTCAGCACGATCGAGATGTGCTCGTACCTCCCGGCCAGCACCTGGGTCAGGAACGGGAAGCCGCCGACCTGGACCTTCGGCGCGGCGGACTGCGCGTCCTGCTTGGCGACCTGCTGCTTCACCTGGTCGGCGATGGCCCGCTCGGCGACGCCGGCCGCCACCCGGTCGGCGACGACCAGCAGCCCGGCCAGGACCAGCAGCAGGACGACGAACCCGATCAGCACCTTCCGGCCGCGTCGCCGGGGCCGTTCCTCGTACGCCGCCTGGGCCTGTGCCACGCCGCCTCCTGTGCTCGTTGCCGGGTGCCGCCCTGCGGCGCACCGCTAATACCCGATGGCTGGATTCCTCAACCGCCGGCTCAGAGGAAGAGCACGCACATGGCGTACGCGGCGGGCGCGGCCAGCGCGAAGCCGCCGAGCGGGCCCTGCATGTGCCGGGCCACCCACATGGTCGGCGGCTCGCCGGCCATCAGCCGGCCCGCCTCCGCGTACCCGACGGCGAGGTCGGCCAGCACGGCGGTGGCGGCGGTGACCAGGCCGATCAGGGCGGCGCTGGTCGGGGTGAAGCCGACCAGGTAGCTGCCGAGCACGGCGCTGGCCAGGGTGCCGATCATCGCGCCGACGACCACGCCGGCGGCGCCCCGGGGCACCTGCGGGGCGAGCCGCGGCCAGGGCGCCACCGCGTCGGTCAGCCGGGCGACGGTGAGCGCGACCCCGGTGGCGGTCAGGCAGATCGTGATGGCCTGGGTGCCGGCCGGGATCCGGCTGAGCACGATCAGGGTGCCGAACGCGACCACGCCGACCACGATGAGCAGCGTGCCGCCGAGCGAGTCGGTCACCCGGACCCGGTCGACCCGGCGGACGAGCTGGCCGAGCACGCCGAGGACGAAGCCGCCGGCCGCCGCGTATCCGAGGGGGGCCAGGCCGGCGATCTCCGACTGCACGGCGGCGGCGTCGGCCGCCGCGGCGACCCCGGCGCCGACCAGGGCGACCAGCAGCAGCGCGGGCGGCCGCATGGCCATCGTCCAGGCGAGCACGAAGAGCAGCTGGACGCCGAAGATGATGAACGCGAACGGCAGCCGGTGCCCGGGGCCGGCGGTCTGCGCGCCGAGCACCAGGCCCACGCCGAGCAGCGCGGCGAACCCGGCGACGGCGAGGGCGAGCGGTCGGCGTACCGCGACCGGCTCCACCTCCTCCTCGGGGGCGTCGTCGGCGGGCTCGTCGTCGGGTCGCCGGGCCGGGCCGCCCTTGCGGAGCCGGCGGGGGCCGCCCCGCTCGCGCCGCTGCCCGCCGTCGTCGGCGGCCGGGCCGGTGCGCGGGCCCGGCGCCGGCGGGTAGCCACGGGAGGGGTCGGCCGGCCCCGGACGGGCGCCGCCGGCCCAGGGGTCGCGGCCGGTCTCGGGCGAGGTGGAGGGAAACACGCCCCGATCGTGCCAGACCAGCGAGCTCCGGCGGAGGTCGCGGTTTCGGCAACGTTAAAACCTGAGCCGCGATCAGGGGCAGATCAGACAAAGGGGAAAGGGCACGAGGGCGCAGGCGGGGCGATCGGTTACGCTCAAGCCGTTACCCGCCCGTCAGCGACGCCGGGACCCACGCAAGTTCTCAGCGCCACCCCTCGCGGGCGTGCCGCTGGTCGCGCGCGGCCATCAGGCCGCCGGGACGGAGGTGATCGTGTGGAGATCCTGCTGCTGGTGAGCCCGCGCGCAGGGGAGCCCTCGGCGGTGCTGCCGGCACTCGACCTGCTGCCGCACTCGGTCCGCACCGCGCCACGCGACGTCCGCACGCTGGTCAGCGGCCCCAGCCCGGACGCGGTCCTGGTGGACGCCCGCTCCGAGCTGAGCGAGGCCCGGGCGACCTGCCGGATGCTGCATGCCACCGGGCTCGGCGTGCCGCTGGTCGCGGTGGTCACCGAGGCCGGCCTGATCGCGCTCAACGCCGACTGGGGCGTGGACGACGTCATCCTGGCCGCGGCCGGTCCGGCCGAGGTGGAGGCGCGGCTGCGGCTCGCGGTCGGCCGGCTCAGCAACGCGACGGCCGGGGCCGGCGGGTCGATCCGGGCCGGCGAGCTGACCATCGACCCCGACACGTACGCGGCGAAGCTCAAGGGCCGTCCGCTCGACCTCACCTACAAGGAGTTCGAGCTGCTGAAGTTCCTGGCCCAGCACCCGGGCCGGGTGTTCACCCGGGACCAGTTGCTCCGCGAGGTCTGGGGCTACGACTACTTCGGCGGCACCCGGACGGTCGACGTGCACGTCCGGCGGCTGCGGGCCAAGCTCGGCTCGGAGTACGAGTCGATGATCGGCACCGTGCGCCAGGTGGGCTACAAGTTCGTCGTCCCGCCGTCGCGTTCGCTGCCCGAGTCGGAGCCCGCCCCGCTGTCGGTCTGACCGACCCTTCGACCGCTACACCCTTTAGGGGCCTTTTCCACCTCTGCCCTTTTTGCCGGTCTGGTCGCTCCTAGTCTGACTGCCGGGTCAACGAAAAGGGGGCGACGGTGCGCGCGGTGACCACGGGGGCGACGACAGGTCCATGCCGAGGGCCGAACGGTCGGGGCTTCTGATGCCGGGCAGGAAGCTACGCGCCACCGGCATCGTGACCCTGGTGGCGGCCGCGCTGCTCGGCTCGGCGTACGCGCTGGGCCGCAGCCTTCTCCCCGACCCGCCGCGACACAGCGTGACGGCGAGCGTCAACAGCCCGCACTACACCGACCAGCCGCCGGTCCGGCCCGACCCCCCGGCGGCGACCGGGACGAGCCCCACGCCGGAGGACGGGCAGCACCCGGCCGACGGCGGCGAGGGGCCCTTCGGCAGCCTGGTGTCCACCGGCTCTCCCCGGGTGGCGCTCACCTTCGACGACGGACCGGACCCGCAGTACACCCCCCAGGTGCTCGCGCTGCTGCGGGAGTACGGCGTCAAGGCCACCTTCTGCGTGGTAGGCCAGAACGCGGAGAGCCACCCGGACCTGATCCAGGAGATCGTGGCCGATGGCCACACTCTCTGCAACCACTCCTGGAACCACGACACCGCCCTCGGCACACGGTCGCCGGACGCGATCCGGGCCGACCTGCTCCGCACCAACGAGGCGATCCGGGCCGCGGCGCCGGACGTGCGGATCGAGTACTTCCGGCAGCCCGGCGGGGCCTGGACGTCCCCGGTGGTGTCGGTCTGCGAAGAGCTGGGCATGGCGCCGCTGCACTGGGCGGTCGACCCGTCCGACTGGACGGCGCCCGGAGCCGGGAAGATCACCGCTGCGGTGATGACCCAGACGGGGCCCGGCGCGATCGTGCTGATGCACGACGCCGGCGGAAACCGGGCCGGCACCGTCCAGGCCCTGCAGGACCTCCTGCCCGAGCTGATGGACCGGTTCCAGCTGGAGGCGCTGCCCACCGGCACCACGTGACGGGCGTCGCGGCGCCGGTCCCCGCGTCCGGCGTCAGCGACCGCGCGTGGGCGGTTACGGTGACGGGATGAGCAGCACCGAGCCGACCGCCGACCGTGTCGCCCGCGCCGACCGGCTGGCGCCGGTCGAGGTGGCCGAGGTGCTGGCGCTGGCCCGTACGGCCGGGGACGCCGACGGCGCGGACCCGCTCGACGAGCACGTGCTGCTGCGGCTGCGGGATCCGGAGGCGCCGGCGGTGCACCTGACCGCCCGGGCCGCCGACGGGGCCCTCACCGGCTACGCCCACCTGGACACCACCGACGCCACCGCCGGCATCGGGGTGGAGCTGGTGGTGCACCCGACGTACCGGCGGCGCGGCACCGGCCGGGCGCTGGCCCGGGGCGTGCTGGCCGCGGCGGCCGGGCCGCTGCGCGCCTGGGCGCACGGCGACCACCCGTCCGCCGCCGCGCTCGCGGTCGATCTGGGCTTCAGCCGCGCGCGGGTGCTCTGGCAGCTGCGCCGGCCGCTCACCGCCGCGCTGCCCGAGGTACGCCTGCCCGACGGGGTCGAGCTGCGCGCCTTTCAGCCGGGCGCGGACGACGAGGCCTGGCTGGCGCTCAACAACCTGGCCTTCGCCGCACACCCGGAGCAGGGCCGCTGGACCCTGGCCGACCTGCGGGTACGCCTGGCCGAGCCGTGGTTCGACCCGGCCGGCTTCCTGCTCGCCGTGCAGTCCGCCACCGGCCGGCTGCTCGGCTTCCACTGGACCAAGGTGCACGAGCGTCCCGGGTCGGCCCGGATCGGCGAGGTCTACGTGCTCGGGGTCGACCCGTCCGTGCACGGCGGCGGCCTCGGCAAGGCGCTGACCACCGCCGGGCTGTCGCACCTGCGGGACCGGCGGGGCCTGGACCGGGTGATGCTCTACGTGGACGAGTCGAACGCGGGGGCAATGGCGCTCTACGAGCGGCTCGGCTTCGCCCGCTGGTCCGGCCACGTCAACTACCACCTGGGCTGACCGGTGACCCAGCGGGTGGTGCTGTCGGGGCTGACCATGGTGCTGCTCCTGGCCGCCGGTGGTTGCCCGGCGGACGACCGGGCCGAGGGCGTAGCGCCGGGGATCACGTGCGCCAGGGGCACCCTGAACGGCCAGGGCTCGTCCTCCCAGGCGAACGCGATGACGATATGGACCGACCGGTACGAGCAGGCCTGCCGGGGAGCCACTATCAACTACGAGCCGTCGGGCTCCGGCGCCGGCATCAATTCCTTTCTCGCCGGGACCGCGGATTTCGCCGGCACCGACTCCCCGCTCAAGGGCGGCGAGCGCGAGCAGGCCGATGCGCGGTGCTCCGGGGACCAGACGCTCAGCCTGCCGATGGTGGTCGGTCCGGTCGCGGTCGCCTACCACCTGGCCGGCGTGCCGGCGCTCCGGCTCACCCCGGCCACGGTGGCCGCGATCTTCGCCACCAGGATCCGGCGCTGGGACGACCCGGCGATCCGAGCGGACAATCCCGGGGTGGCCCTGCCCCCGACCAAAATTCGACCGGTCCACCGGTCCGACTCCTCCGGCACTACCGACAGCTTCACCGACTTCCTCGTGGCGTCCGCCCCCGACGCCTGGAACTATGGGCGGAGCCGGGAGTGGGCGGCGCCGGGTGGCGTCGGCGTGGCCGGTTCCGCCCGGGTGCTGGAGGCGGTGCGCGGGCGGGACGGCGCGGTCGGCTACCTGGAGCTGTCGTACCTGCGGGGCACCGATCTGCCCGCGGCCTCGATCCGGAATGCGAGCGGCCGGTTCGTCGCGCCGTCCGGGGGCGCGGCGGTGCAGAGCCTCAGCGAGCCGACGGCGAATCTGCTGGTGCCGATCGAGCCGACCAGCCGGCGGCCTGGCGCGTACCCCCTGGTACTCGTGACCTACGAGGTGGTCTGCGCCCACGCGCTGGCGGCCGACAAGAAGGCGCTGGTGCGGAGCTTCCTCGGTTACACGGCGAGCGAGGAGGGGCAGCGCGCCGCCGGAGAGATGGGCTACGCCCCACTGCCCGCCCCGCTGGACCGGTCGGTGCGGGACATGGTCGAGAGGATCTCCTGAGTTGGCGCCCACCGGGGCGGCGGCGGGCCGAAACGCGGATCACGGGACCATCACGGCGAGGTTCCGGCGCGGTCACGCCTAGCCCGACAAGTAATGATAAAGGGGACACGTCCCCGCCAGTTCATGTAATGGACAACACACACTCAGCTAGCGGTTGTCCGCCGGAGCGTGGGTGTTCACCTTCCGTTCACTTGCAACGGGCGAGCCGGCTACCTCGGGCTCCTAGCTTTCTTCCCATCAGCCGGTCAGCCCGGCACCCGGCTCCGTCCGGGCGACCTGACCAAAGACGTGAAGGGAAACCCCTCAGGTGAAGCTCCAGCGGCACGGCGCCATTGCCTGCCTCGCTCTTACCGCGGTGCTCGGTCTCAGCGCTTGCGGCTCGGACAACAACGAGTCCAGCACGCCGTCGGCCTCCGGTTCGGCCGCCGCCGACTGCGCCACGGGCACCGTGAGCGGCTATGGTTCGTCCGCGCAGAAGAACGCGATGGGCGAGTGGATCAAGGCTTACCAGCAGAAGTGCGCTGGCCTGACGATCAACTACGAGCCCAGCGGCTCCGGCGCCGGCATCGAGTCCTTCATCGCCGGCACCGCCGACTTCGCCGGCTCGGACTCCGCGCTCAAGCCGGAGGAGAAGACGAAGGCGGACGCCCGCTGCGCCGGCGGCCAGGCCGTCGACCTGCCGATGGTCACCGGCCCGATCGCGGTGGCCTACAACCTCCAGGGCGTGGAGGGCCTGCAGCTCAAGCCGGCCACCATCGCCAAGATCTTCACCGGCAAGATCACCAAGTGGGACGACCCGGCGATCAAGGCTGACAACCCGGACGCCAAGCTGCCGTCGACCGCGATCAGCACGGTCCACCGCAACGACGCGTCCGGCACCACGGACAACTTCACCAACTTCCTGTCCAAGACCGCCGAGGCCGACTGGACCCTCGGCAAGGCCAAGGAGTGGAAGGCGCCGGGCGGCACCGGCCAGAAGGGCTCGGACGGCGTCACCAACTTCGTCAAGAGCACCCCGGGCTCCATCACCTACACCGAGTTGTCGTTCGCCGAGAACGCCGGCGTGGGCATGGCCAAGATCCAGAACGGTGCCGGTGAGTTCGCCGAGCTGACCCCCGAGAACGCTGGCAAGGCCGTCGCCGGCGCCAAGGTCGTCGGCCAGGGTGACGACCTCGCCCTGTCGATCGACTACAACACCAAGGCGGCCGGCGCCTACCCGCTGGTCCTGGTGACCTACGAGATCGCCTGCACCAAGGGCCTGCCGGCCGACAAGGCCAAGGCCGTCAACGGCTTCCTGACCTACACCGCCAGCACCGAGGGCCAGCAGGCGCTGACCGAGCTGGGCTACGCCCCGCTGCCGGAGTCGGTCCGCACCAAGGTGGCCGACGTCGTCAGCAAGCTCTCCTGAAACACCCGGTAACCACCTAACCCCTTCGTAACGGAGCGAGCGAGCAGATGGGCGATACTCCACCCCGCTCGGCCGACGCCTACACCGGCGGGTCGCGCGTGACCACCAGTCACGCCCGCCCCGCCGGTTCGGCGCTTCCGGCCGATTTCCGCGAACCGCCGACGAGCCAGGCTCCGCATGGCGGCGTCGGCGGCGGCGGTGCCCTGCCCCGCCGGCAGAAGTTCGGCGCGGAGACCATCTTCCGGCTGCTGACCATGGCAGCCGGCTCGATGGTGCTGATCACCATCGTGGCCATCGCGGTCTTCCTGGTCGTCAAGGCCGTGCCCGCGCTCCGCGCGAACACCGTCGGCTTCTTCACCTTCGACGGCTGGTTCCCCAACGACCCCGAGCCGAAGTTCGGCATCGGGGCGCTGGCCTTCGGCACGGTGCTCTCGTCGGCGCTCGCGCTGCTGGTGGCCGTGCCGGTGGCGCTGGGCATCGCGCTGTTCCTCACCCACTACGCGCCGCGCCGGCTGGGCACCACCCTCGGGCTCCTGATCGACCTGCTGGCCGCGGTGCCAAGCGTGGTGTTCGGCCTGTGGGGCCGGGACTACCTCGTCGGTCCGGTCACCGACCTGTCGGTCTGGCTCAACAAGTACTTCGGCTGGATCCCGATCTTCGGCGGCGACGGGCCGTTCGGCCGCTCGGTGCTGCTCGGCTCGCTGGTGCTGGCGATCATGGTGCTGCCGATCGTCACCTCTCTCTCCCGGGAGGTCTTCCTGCAGACGCCGACCGCCAACGAGGAGGCCGCGCTGGCCCTCGGCTCCACCCGGTGGGAGATGATCCGCACGGCCGTTCTGCCGTACGGCCGGCCCGGTGTGATCGGCGCGGTGATGCTCGGCCTGGGCCGCGCGCTGGGTGAGACCATCGCCCTCGCGCTGACCCTGAGCTTCGCCTACAACATCTCCTTCAACGTCCTGGAGAACGGCGGCAACTCGATCGCCGCGAATATCGCGGTGAAGTTCGGCGAGGCCAACGCGACCGGTCGCGGCGCGCTCATCGCCTCCGGTCTGGTGCTGTTCGTCATCACCCTGATCGTCAACATGACCGCGCGGGCGATCATCTACCGCCGCCGGGAGTTCACGGAGTCCGCCGCATGAGCACCGTCACCTCACACCGCACCCGACCGCCGGCGCAGCCGTCCACGCTGCGAGCCCGGCGGCTCCCGCTCGTCGCCGTGCTCGGCATCGCCGCCGGTGCGCTTGCCGTCGCAGCGGCCGTCGTCTACGGCACGGGCATCGGCGGCACCGTCCTGGTGATCGTCGTCGGCCTGCTGCTCTACCTCGCCGGCGTCTACGCCGCCAGCTCGGCGGTGGAGGGCCGGCGCCAGGCGCGCAACCGCACCTGGAGTTCGCTGATCCACGCCGCCTTCGTGCTCGCCGCGCTGCCGCTGGTCTCGGTGGTCTGGACCCTGGTCAGCAAGGGCGCCGAACGGTTCGACGGCAACTTCTTCAACACCTCGATGAACAACATCGGCCCCCGGGACCCCGAGGGCGGCGCGTACCACGCCATCGTCGGCACCCTGGAGCAGGCCGGCATCGCCGCCCTGATCACGGTGCCGCTGGGCGTCCTCTGCGCGATCTACATCGTGGAGTACGGGCGGGGCCGGTTCGCCTTCGCGATCCGGTTCTTCGTGGACGTGATGACCGGCATCCCGTCGATCGTCGCCGGCCTCTTCGTGCTGGCCTTCTGGGTGCTGGTCGTCTCGCCGTGGTTCAACGACGGTCAGCCGGGCTTCTCCGGCTTCGCCGCCGCCCTGGCGCTGAGTGTGTTGATGCTGCCGCTGGTGGTCCGCTCCACCGAGGAGATGCTCCGGCTGGTCCCGGCGCCGCTGCGGGAGGGCTCCTACGCCCTCGGCGTGCCGAAGTGGAAGACCATCCTGCGGGTGGTGTTGCCGACCGCGCTGCCGGGCATTGTCACCGGCGTCATGCTCGCCATCGCCCGGGCGGCCGGCGAGACCGCCCCCGTGCTGCTCGTCGCCGGCGGCACCGCCGCCATCAACCTCAACCCCTTCGAGAACAACCAGTCCTCACTGGCGCTCTTCGTCTACCAGCAGGCCGGCGACGCTTCCAAGTACTCGCCGGCCCGCGCCTGGACCGCCGCACTCACCCTGGTCGCTCTCGTCCTGATCCTGACGATCGCGGCGAAGCTGCTCGCCCGCCGCAACCGGCTGAGCCGATGATCAACGGAGGTACCACCACCATGGCCAAGCGCGTCGAAGCCAGGAACGTCACCGCCTACTACGGCAACTTCAAGGCGATCGAGAACATCAGCCTGACCGTCGAGCCGAAGACGGTCACCGCCCTGATCGGCCCGTCCGGCTGCGGCAAGTCCACCTTCCTGCGGTCGATCAACCGGATGCACGAGGTGCTGCCCGGCGCCCGGGTCGAGGGCAGTCTGACCATCGACGAGCAGGACATCTACGACCGGGACATTGACGTGACCGCGGTCCGCCGGACGATCGGCATGGTCTTCCAGCGCCCCAACCCGTTCCCCACCATGTCGATCTTCGACAACGTGGTGGCCGGGCTGAAGCTCAACGGGGTCCGCAAGAAGTCGATCCTGGAGGAGACCGCCGAGAAGGCGCTCCGCTCGGCCAACCTCTGGGACGAGGTCAAGGACCGGCTCGGCAAGCCGGGCGCGGGCCTCTCCGGCGGTCAGCAGCAGCGGCTCTGCATCGCCCGCACCATCGCCGTCGAGCCGCAGGTGGTGCTGATGGACGAGCCCTGCTCGGCGCTGGACCCGATCTCGACGCTGGCCATCGAGGACCTGATGTTCCAGCTCAAGGACAAGTTCACCATCATCATCGTCACGCACAACATGCAGCAGGCCGCGCGGGTGTCGGACCGGACCGCCTTCTTCTCCATCGAGAAGACCGGCGACCCGGGCCGCCTCATCGAGTACGACAACACCCAGAAGATCTTCAGCAACCCGAGCGTGAAGAAGACCGAGGACTACATCACCGGCCGCTTCGGCTGAGAGACCGTCGGGTAACCGATTGAGGGCGGGCTGTTACGGCGAGAAACGTCGATGTCGGGTGCTCGACAAATGCGTCATCCCCGCCATGATCTTGATGTGTGTGCAACAGGGATCTTGGCGGGGACGACGCCCGTAGATGCTACTCATCCGGCCTGACCGACGCGATGTGGGCTGTCCTGGCTCCGTTGATGCCGGTGCGTGACCTGCGCAAAGGCGGACGTCCGCGGGTGTACGACGATCGGTTGATTCTGAACTCGATCTTCTATGTGCTGCGGTCGGGCTGTGCGTGGCGGTTGATGCCTCACGATCTGGCCCCGCCGGACGCGGCGCATCGGTGGTTCACCACCTGGCGCCGAGACGGCACGTGGGATGCCATCCACGACGAACTGCGGCGGCAGGTGCGCGTGCAGGCCGGGCGGGAACCCGAGCCCACGGCGGCGGTTCTGGACGCCCAGTCGATCAAATCCAGTGAGGGAGGTGAGTCTCGTGGATTCGACATGGGTAAGCGCACCACCGGCCGGAAACGACACCTGATCGTCGACACGATGGGACTCCTGCTCGTCGTCGCGGTCACCTCCGCCTCGGTACAGGACCGACCCGGCGGACGGGCGCTGCTGCACCGCCTCGCCGCCACCTTCACCACCATCGCCGTCGTCTGGGCCGACGGTGGCTACGCCAACAGCGTCGACACCAGTCTGCTGACCTGGGCCAAGACCCAACTCGGCATCCTGCTGCAGATCGTCAAACGCACCGACGACGTCAAAGGCTTCCAGGTCCTACCCCGCCGCTGGGTCGTGGAACGCACCTTCGGCTGGCTGATCCGCAACCGACGCCTGGCCCGCGACTACGAACGCCTCACCACCAACTCCGAGACCATGATCAAAGTCGCAATGATTCGACTCATGGCGATACGCCTGGCCCGTCAACCGACCCGATGGGCCAACACCGCCGAACGTGCAGCCGCTCGACGCATCAACGCCGAACAACTTTTCACAACGTAACCATCCGGTTACCCGACGGCCTCTGAGCCGCTGGTTCCCGGTCCGCGAGGGGCGTCGGTCGCACTGACCGGCGCCCCTCGACGTGTCCCGGGGTGGGTTCAGGACAGCAGGAACCGGGGTTCGCCGTGCTCGGGGATGTCCAGGTGGGGGGTGACCGGGTTGGCGGCGTCGCGACCGGCCGCCGCCCGGGCCACGCCGGCGAGGTCGCCGGCCGCGGCCACCTGGGCGAGGGTGACCAGGGTGGGGGGCAGCATGGTCAGGTCGCCGGCCTCGGCCCGGGCCAGGGCGTCCGCGGGGCGGATCCACATGGTGTGGTCGGCCTCGCCGGAGACGTCCCGGGTCCGCTGCCCCTCCGGCAGCAGGGCCACGAAGAAGTACGTGTCGAAGCGGCGCGGCTCGAACTCCGGCGTGATCCACCGGCTCCACGGCAGCAGCAGGTCGGACCGGAGTGTCAGCCGTCGCCCGGCGAGCAGGTCGGCGAAGCCCACCCGGCGCCCCTCCAGGTCCTGCCGGGTGGCCTCCCAGTCGTCACCGCTGACGTCGCCGACCACCGTGTCGGCGTCCGGGCCGGCCAGCAGCACCCCGGCCTCCTCGAAGACCTCCCGGGCGGCGGCGCAGACCACCGCCTGGGCGGCGTCCGGCGCGAGGCCGAGGCGGTCCCCCCAGCGCGTCGGCGCCGGACCGGCCCAGTCCAGGTGGGCCTGCGAGTCGGAGCGGTCGACGCCGCCACCGGGGAAGGCGTACATCCCTCCGAAGGTCATCGCGGCGACCCGGCGGATCACGTACACCTCGAAGTCGACGCCGGCGGGGCGGAGCAGCAGCACGGTGGCCGCGACCCGGGGCGTCGCCGGGGTGCCGCCCTCGGCGCGGAACCGGCGGGCGTGCTCCACCAGGGCGGGGGGTGCGGCGAAGCCGTCGATCGTCATCCCGCGAGCCTAGTTCCCGACGGGTGGATCATCCTCCCGGTGTCCGGGCGGTCCGGGATAGCGTGCCGGGATGACGCGTTGGGGAATCCTGGCCACCGGACACATCGCCGGCCGCTTCGCCGAGGACCTGCGACTGCTGCCGGGCGCGGAACTGGTCGCGGTCGGCTCACGTACGCCGAAGAGCGCCGAGCTGTTCGCGGCCCGGCACGGCGTGCCCCGGGCGTACGGTTCCTGGGCCGAGCTGGCCGCCGACCCGGACCTGGACGTGATCTACGTGGCCACCCCGCACGCCGCCCATCACGAGGCGACCATGACCTGCCTGGCCGGCGACAAGGCGGTGCTGGTGGAGAAGCCCTGCACGCTCGACCTGGCCACCAGCACCGAGCTGGTGGAGACCGCCCGGGCCCGCGGGGTCTTCCTGATGGAGGCCATGTGGATGCGGACCAACCCGCTCATCCTCCGCGTGGTGGAGCTGATCGCGGCGGGTGCGATCGGCGACGTGACCAGCGTGCGGGCGGACTTCGGGGCGGCCGGGCCGTTCCCGCCCGAGCACCGGATGCGGGCCCGGACGCTGGGCGGCGGGGCGCTGCTCGACCTGGGGGTCTATCCGCTGAGCCTGGCCCACCTGCTGCTCGGCGTGCCGCAGCATGTGCACGCCTGGGCGAAGCTGGGCCCCGAGGGCGTGGACGAGAACACCGGCATGGTGCTGGGCTGGGACTCGGGCGCGGTGGCCACGCTGAGCTGCGGCATGGTCGGCGCGACCGGGATCACCGCCTCGATCACCGGCACCACCGGGCGGATCGACCTGCCCGAGCCGTTCTACCGGCCCGGCTCGGCGCTGCTGCACCGGCTCGGGGCCGAACCGGAGACCATCCCCGCCGACCTGACCGGCGGCGGCTACCAGCACGAGGCCGTCGAGGTGCAGCGGTGCCTGGCAGCCGGGCTGACCGAGAGCCCGCTGGTCCCGCACGCCGCGACGCTGGAGGTGATGGCGCTGCTGGACGGCATCCGGGAGCGGATCGGCGTCTCCTACGCGTGAAAGGAGGGCCCCTTCTCAACAGACGTCTTTGAGAAGGGGCCCTCCTTTCACCTCAGAAGAGCGGTCGGACCACCAGGTAGGCGAGGCAGGCGATCAGCGCGGCGGCCGGGAACGTGATGATCCAGGCGATCACGATGTTGCCGGCGACGTTCCAGCGCACCGCGGAGAGCCGCTTGGTCGCGCCCACACCCATGATCGCCGAGGTGATCGTGTGGGTGGTGGAGATCGGAGCCTTCAGCACCAGGGCGTTGAAGAAGAGCACCGCGCTGGCCACCGTCTCGGCGGCGAAGCCCTCCGGCGGGCCCAGGTCAATGATCTTGCGGCCGAGCGTGCGGATGATCCGCCACCCACCGGAGTAGGTGCCGAGCGCCAGCATGGTCGCCGAGGTCCAGAAGACCCAGCCGGGGATGTGCGTCTTGTCGCTCTGGAAACCGCCCGTGTAGAGAGCCAGGACGATGATGCCCATGGTCTTCGCGGCGTCCTGCATACCGTGGCCGATCGACATGGCCGCCGCCGAGGCGGTCTGCGCCCAGCGGAAGCCCCGGTTCAACTTGCCCGGCTGCCCCTTCCGGAACAGCCAGAGGATCAGCAGCATCACCAGGAAGCCCAGGATCAGGCCGACCACCGGCGAGAGCACCATCGGGATGATGACCTTCTCGCCGATGTTGCCCCACTGCACCACGCCCCCGGTGGCGAGCAGCGTCGCCCCGACCAGGCCGCCGAAGAGGGCGTGCGAGGACGACGAGGGCAGGCCGAAGTACCAGGTGATCAGGTTCCAGGCGATCGCCCCGAGAACCCCGGCGAAGACCACCCCCAGGCTGGTCACTCCGGTGGGCAGGGTCACCAGGCCGTCGCCGACGGTCTTGGCCACGCCGGCGCCGAAGTGCGCGCCGACGAAGTTGCCCACCGCGGCCAGTGCGAGGGCGACCCGAGGTGTCAGCGCCCGGGTGGAGACGCTGGTGGCGATCGCGTTCGCCGCGTCATGGAAGCCGTTCGTGAAGTCGAACGCCATGGCGGCCACGATCACCGCCAGTACGGCGATGAGTTCGGGACTCACAGGATCAGGACTCCTTGACCGTGATGGTCTCGACGGTGTTCGCCACGTGCTCGAAGGCGTCGCAGGCGGCCTCGAGCTCGTCGGCGACCTCCTTCATCTTCAGCACGGTGAGGGCGTCGTACTCGCCGGAGAAGAGTCGGACCAGCAGCATCCGGTACGCCTGGTCGCCGTCGTTCTCGAGCCGGTTGCATTCGATCCAGTAGTCCTCGAGGTCCTTCATCGACTTGAGTCGGGGCATCGCCTCGGCGGTCAGCTTGGCCTGCTGGTCGAGGACGTTGACCAGCTCGTGCAGCTCGCGCGGCAGCGCGGGGAGCTTGGTCAGGCCGTACAGGTAGAGCAGGTTGCCGACCGCCTCCAGGTGGTCCATCACGTCGTCGAGCAGCGAGCCCAGACGGTAGATGTCCTCCCGGTCGAACGGGGTGATGAAGGTAGAGTTGATCTTCTTGTACAGCTCGTGGGTGATCTGGTCGCTGTCGTGCTCGACCTCGGTGAGCCGCTCGCTGACCGACTGCACGTCGACGTCGGGCAGGCCCAGCTCGTTCAGCAGCTCGGTACCCCGCACCAGGTTCTGCGCGGCCCTGGTGAAGAGCTCGTAGAAGGCGCCCTCGGTGGGACGGAAGGAAAACTTCACAGCACGGACCTCGTCGTGTCGGTGGAAGGGTGGCTGCCGCCCCGAGGGGCGCCTGCTCCGGGAATGCTAAGGACACGGCGGGACGGGGCATTCCCCGGCCCACCCCTGGTCAGGCCCGATTCACCACTCGTTCACCTGCTGTTCACCTTCAGTCCGTCGTCCCCACTCCGCAACCGTTGGCGTTGCCGCGCCACGTCGAAACCGGCTGCCGGATACCCCAGATCCAGTCCGTCGAACGTCTCCCGGAGCAGGTGTGCGACCGCCCAGTCCCGGTACCACTTGCGGTCCGCCGGCACCACGAACCACGGCGCGGCGTCCGCGTCGCACCGGGCCAGGGCCTCGGCGTACGCGGCCTGGTAGTCGCCCCAGCGGGCCCGCGAGTCGAGATCGCTCGGGTTGTACTTCCAGTACTTGCGCGGGTCGGTCAGCCGCTCCATCAGCCGCTCGCCCTGCTCCGCGTACGAGATGTGCAGCATCACCTTGACCAGGGTCACCGCGCCGCCGTCCAGCTCCCGCTCGAAGGCGTTGATCTCGTCGTACCGGGCCCGCCAGGTGGCCTCGTCGACGAGCCCGTCGACCCGGGCGATCAGCACGTCCTCGTAGTGCGAGCGGTTGAAGATCCCGACGTAGCCGGGCGGCGGCAGGGCCCGGCGGATCCGCCACAGGAAGTCGTGCCGCCGCTCCTCCGCGCTGGGCGGCCCGAACGAGCGGATGTGCAGGCCCAGGGGGTTCATCGCGCCGGCCACCCGCTTGATCGTGCCGTCCTTGCCGCCGCAGTCCATCGCCTGGAGCACGAGCAGCACCCGGCACGGCCGGTCGCCGTCCAGCTGGGCGTCGGCCGCCGTCGGCGCCCCGGCCGGCGCGTCCGGTCCGGCCGCACCCTTCGCGGTGGCGTACAACATCTCCTGCTGCCGGCCCAGCTCGGCGCCGAGCAGCGCGACCTGCTGGTGGGCCCAGGCCTTGCGCCGTTTGCCGCTCCCGGCCGCCGAGGGCAGCCCCGGCATCGACCGGGGGTCGATCGCGGCCAGGTCGACCGCCCCGCCCGCCGGCGCCACCCGCAGCAGTTCCCGTATCGTCCCGCCGTCCGGCGGCACGACGGCCGCCTCATCGACTCCGCTCATCCCCGGATCATCACCCACCCCACCCGTCCCCGCCTCCCGGGGACGCCGCGCCCGGCCGGGCGGGCGGAGCTGGGTCGGATGCCAGCGGTCGGCACGCCGACCCGAGGGTCAGGAGCCGACGGTGGGCGTCTGCGGGCTTCCGGCTCCCCGGACCTGGTGGTCCAGGACGCGGGTGAGCAGCCCCACCAGCTGGGCACGCTCGTCCGGCTCGAGCGGGGCGAGCAGGGCGTCCTGGACGCGGGTCAGCTGCCCCTCCAGCAGCGCCAGCTGCCGGTGGCCGGCCGAGGTGATGGTGATGATGTTGCGCCGCCGGTCGGCCGGGTCGGGGGCGCGTTCGACGAACCCCCGGTCGGCGAGCTCGTTGAGCGCCGCCACCAGGTCGCTCAGGTGGACGCCGCTGCGTCGGCCCAGGGCCGCCTGGCTGGCCGGACCGAACTCGTCGAGGGCCGCCAGCACCCGGTAGTGGTAGCCGCGCCCGTCGACGGCGGCCATCCCGTCGGCCACCAGGCGCCCGGCGTGCTGGGCGGTCTGGGTCAGCAGCCAGCTCGGCAGGCGGGTGAACCGGGCCGGGGTGACGTCGTCGGCCGGCCTTCGCATGTGACGACCCTAACAGGTCGTTCGGGGTCCTAACGATTGCCCTTGAATCATTAGGACGCCTAACGTTAATGAGGCAAACGTTGTAACGACCAACGAGCCGGAGGAGCCACGATGACCAGCCCGCTGCTCAACCCTCAGATCGTCGGCCAGGCCGAGAACGCCCACCTGCCGGTCCTGGCGCGCATCCTCGCCCGCACCGGCACCACCAGGCACCAGTGGGTGGCCCTGACCCTCACCGCGGCCGGCGGCGGGGCGGTCGACCGCGACCGGCTCGTCGCCCGGATCACCGGCACCCTGAAGATCGACGCCGCGGCGGCCACCGCGGCGATAGCCGAGCTGACCACCCGCCGGCTGCTCGCCGAACTGCCCGGCGAAACACCCCGGATCGAGCTCACCGACGCGGGCCAGGCACGCCACCGGGCGATCCGCCTCGCCGTCGACGAGGTCATCGGGCGGGTGTACCGTGACATCCCCGCCGACGACCTGGCCACCGCGGGCCGGGTGCTGACCCTCATCACCGCCCGGCTCAACGCCGAGACGGCCGACGCCGGCCAGCCGAACGGCGGGCAGCAAGCCCCACCCGCCCCGCAGTCACATTCGGGGCTGCCGTCGCCTCCCTGGGACGGGGACGATGTGGGCGGCGGTGGGAGGAGAATGCGGTGACGGATCTCAGCACGGAGTTCGAGGCGGAGCGCGGGCACCTGATGGCGGTCGCCCACCGGATGCTGGGCAGCCGGAGCGAGGCCGAGGACGCCGTGCAGGAGACCTGGCTGCGGTACGCGGGCGCGCTCGCCGACCCGGCGGCCCGCGCCCAGATCCGGGAGTTGCGGGGCTGGCTGACCACCACCTGCTCGCGGATCTGCCTGGACGTGCTCCGCTCCGCGCGGGTACGACGGGAGACCTACCCCGGGCAGTGGCTGCCGGAGCCGGTGGTGAACGCCGTCCCGGCCGCCGCCGGCTTCGCCCCCGACCCGGCCGAACGGGCGGTCCGCGCCGACCAGGTCGGCACCGCGCTGCTGGTGGTGCTGGAACGGCTCGCGCCGGAACAGCGGGTCGCGTTCGTGCTGCACGACGTATTCGCCGTGCCGTTCGCCACCATCGCCGAGGTGCTGGGCACCACACCCGCCGCGGCCCGGCAGCTCGCCTCCCGGGCCCGCCGGGCGGTCACCGCCCCGGACGTCCCCCGGCACACCGCCGACCTGGCCGAGCAGCGGCGGGTGCTGGCCGCGTTCGCCGCCGCCGTGGACTCCGGCGAGCTGGATCGGCTGGTCGAGGTGCTCGCCCCGGACGTGGTCATGGTCGGCGACAGCGGCGGGCACTTCCCGGCGGCCCGCCGGCCGGTGGTGGGCGCCGAGGCGGTGGCCCGCTTCATCCTCGGCCTCTTCGGGCAGGCCGCCCGGTTCGCCGGCCCGCTGCTGGCTCGGCCGGTGCTGGTCGACGGCGCCCTCGGCTGGCAGCTGGAGACCGTCTACCGGGACGGCCGCACGCTGCGCCTGGTCATGGCGTACGCGGTGCACGAGGGGCGGATCACCGGCGTCTGGAACCAGCTCAACCCGGAGAAGCTGGCCGACCTGCCGGCGTTCGGCCCGGACGACGTCTGGCCGCCGCGCCGGTGACCCCGGCTCAGACCACCAGGGCCAGCCACTTCCGGTACGACGTGGCGAACGGCTCGGTGCCGTCCGCGAGCGCGCCGAAGAGCCAGCCGGCCGCCGCCTCCGCCTCCACCACCACGTCGTCCGGGTAGCCGAAGCGCTCCCGGTGCTCGGCGAACTCGTCCTCGTCGCGCAGCTCCACCAGGCCGGTCGCCCGGCGGCGCACCACGTCCAGGTCGAGGTCGATCAGGTGGACCGTGTCGCCGCCCTCCCAGCGGGCCGGGGTGGCGATGTCGCAGTAGACCTCGCTGGTCCGCGGCGGCGGGTTGAACATGCCGGTCCACCAGCCGTGGTGCGGCACCAGCAGGACGAACGGGATCTGCTCGACGGAGGGCCGGCCGTGGTAGACCGACTCGGTGCCGGCCGGCACGCCCAGCCACACGCCGAGATCGTCCTCGGCGAGGCGGCGGGCCGGGTAGTCGCGGTGGGCGCTGCCGTCGAACTTGCGGTAGATCACGCGGACCACGTCGCTCGGCATGACTGGCACCCTAACCGATTCCGGCCACGCGACGCGATCGGCAGGTAACCGGACGCGACCCGCGCGAACGCGTACCGCGACGACGCCACGCGGCGGATCGGCGCGGCCCGTGTCGGCCGCGCCGGGTACCGTCGCACGGTGACCCCGCCCCGCACCGCCACCGGTCCCGCCGCGTCCCGGAAGGGTCGGGGCACCCGGCCCAGCGGGGCCGACCTGCTCGCCGCGGCGGTCGGCGCCGTGCCCGGCGGGGCCGCCCGCCCGGGCCAGCAGCAGATGGCCGAGGCGATCGAGCGGAGCATCGCCTCCCGCGAGCACCTGCTCGTCCAGGCGGGCACCGGCACCGGCAAGTCGCTGGCCTACCTGGCCCCGGCGTTGACCGTGGACGGCCCGGTGGTGGTCTCCACCGCCACCCTGGCGTTGCAGTCCCAGCTGGTCGACCACGACCTGCCCCGGCTCGCCGACGCGGTGGAGCCGCTGCTGCGCCGGCGGCCCACCTTCGCCGTGCTCAAGGGCCGGCACCACTACCTGTGCCTGGCCCGGCTGGACAACTCCACCGAGGACGAGCCGGAGGACACCCTCTTCGACGGCCCGGCGGCCCGCCCCGGCGGCGGGACGAAGTGGCTGGGCGAGGCCGGCCGGCTGGGCAAGCAGATCCAGCGGCTGCGCGACTGGGCGGAGAAGACCGACACCGGCGACCGGGACGAGCTGGACCCGGGCGTGGACGACCAGGTCTGGCGGACGGTCTCGATGCCGGCCCGGGAGTGTGTCGGCGCGAGCCGCTGCCCGTTCGGGCAGGAGTGCTTCGCCGAGGCCTCTCGGGCCCGGGCCCGCGAGGCCGACATCGTGGTCACCAACCACAGCCTGCTCGCCGTCGACATGCTCGCCGGCCGGCACATCGTGCCGCCGCACAAGCTGCTCATCGTGGACGAGGCGCACGAGCTGGCCGACCGGGTCTCCTCCGCCGCCCAGGCCGAGCTGGTCCCGGAGCTGGTCGACCGGTCCACCCGCCGGGCCCGGCCGCTGCTGCGGCCGGAGGTCGCCGAGCGGCTCACCGAGGCCGGCGACGCCCTCGCCGTCGGGCTGGCCGAGGCGCCCGCCGGGCGGCTGACCGCCGGCCTGCCCGGGCCGCTGCGGGAGGCGTGCACGCTGCTCGACGCGGCGACCCGGGCGGCACTGGAGGCGATCGGCGAGGTCAAGGCCGACGACCCGGACCCGGTCCGCAAGCAGCAGGCGAAGGCGGTGCTGGACGAGCTCTCCACCACCGCCCAGCGGTTGCTGGAGGAGGCGGACCACGACGTGGCCTGGGTGGAGAAGCCCGACAACGGCAGCCGCCGCGCCCTGGTGGTCGCGCCGCTCTCGGTCGCCGGCACCCTCGCCACCCACCTGTACGACGAGCGCACCGTGGTCGCCACCTCGGCGACCCTCGCGCTCGGCGGCCGGTTCGACACGGTGGCCCGGGCGCTCGGGCTCGACGCGCCGCCGCCCGCCCCACCGTCTCCGGCCGCCGCCGCCCTCGCCGCCAGCACCGCGCGCGGGGACGCCGCCGTACCCGCGCCGGTCGCCGCCGCACCCGGCAGCCGGGCCGCCACCGGCACCGTGCCGGCCACCGAGGGGCCGGGCTGGCGCTCGCTGGACGTCGGCTCTCCGTTCGACTACGCGCGGCAGGGCATCCTCTACGTCGCCGCGCACCTGCCCCGCCCCAGCGTCTCCGGGCTGCCCGAGGCGGCCGGCGAGGAGCTGCTGGCGCTGGTCGGGGCGCTCGGTGGTCGTACCCTCGGGCTCTTCTCCTCCCGACGGGCCGCGCAGCAGGCCGCGGAGCTGCTCCGCACGCGGACCGACCTGCCGGTGCTGCTCCAGGGCGAGGAGGCGCTGCCGCTGCTGGTCCGCCGGTTCCGGCAGCAACGGCAGAGCTGCCTGTTCGGGGTGATGTCGCTCTGGCAGGGGGTGGACGTGCCGGGCGACGCCTGCCAGCTCGTGGTGATCGACCGCCTGCCCTTCCCGCGCCCCGACGAGCCGCTCGCGGCGGCCCGGGCCGCGGCGGTGGACGCCGGCGGCGGGTCCGGTTTCGCCGCGGTCAGCGTGCCGATCGCGGCGGTCCGGCTCGCGCAGGGCGTGGGGCGGCTGATCCGGGCCACCGGGGACCGGGGCGTCGTCGCGGTGCTCGACTCCCGGCTGGAGACCGCCCGTGGCTACGGCCCGTTCCTGCGGCGTTCGCTGCCGCCGTTCTGGTACACCACCCGGCCGGACGTGGCCCGGGGCGCCCTGGAACGGCTCGGCAAGAGCTGACGGAGCGGGCGGACTCCCCCCGTCGGCCGGCCGTCCGCCTGGGTGACCACCCGCACGGCGGCGAGCGTCGCCAGCGCCTTACGAAAGTTCATGCCTGCCCGCTCCGGTCAGGGCGCCTGCGAGGCGACCACCACCGCGTCCGGCGGGGTGTCCGGCACGGTCCGGGCGGCGAGCCGGCGGACGGCCGTGTTGAGCACCGCGATCAGCGGCACCGCGACCAGCGCCCCGGTGATCCCGGCGAGGACGACGCCGGCGGCGATCCCGATGATCACGGCGAGCGGGTGGATGGCCACCGCGCGCCCCATGATCAGCGGCTGGAGCACGTGCCCCTCGACCTGCTGCACGCCGATCACCACGCCGAGGATGATCAGCGCCTTGATCGGCCCGCTGTCGACCAGCGCCACCAGCACCGCCACGACGCCGGAGAGCGCGGCGCCGACGATCGGGATGAACGCCCCCAGGAAGACCAGCGCGGCCAGCGGGAAGGCGAACGGGATGTCGAAGACGACCAGGAAGATGCCGATGCCGACCGCGTCGATGAAGGCGACCAGGACGGTGGCCCGGACGTACGCGCCCAGCGTCGACCAGGACGCCCGGCCGGCGTCGTCGACCTTCCAGCGGGCGGCGACCGGCAGCAGCCGGACCAGGAACCGCCAGATCCTGCTGCCGTCGCGGAGGAAGAAGAAGGTGGCGAAGAGCACCAGGATGGTGCCGGTGAGCACCTCGGCGAGGGTGGCCGCGGTGGAGAGGGCGCCGCTGGTGAACTTCTCGGTGTTGCCGTTGATCCAGCCCTGCGCCTCGTCGATGTAGCGGTTGAGCTGGCTGTCCGACAGGTGCAGCGGGCCGGTCTTGAGCCAGTTCTGGATCTGCCGTACGCCCTGCGACGACTTCTCGCTCAGCTCGGGCACGCCCTGGATGAACTCGTTCACCACCAGGGTCAGCGTGCCGATCACCGCCGCCAGGCCGCCGACGAGCACCACCCCGGTCGCCAGCGACCGGGGGAAGCGGGCCTTCAGCAGCCAGCCGACCGCCGGGGCGAGCAGCGCCGAGAGCAGCAGCGCCACCGCCAGCGGGATGATCACGATCCGGATGGTGCCGACGATCCTGAGGAGCCCCCAGGTGACGACCCCGACCACGATCAGGCGCCACGACCAGGCCGCCGCGATCCGCAGCGCGTGCGGCACCTCGGCGTCGTCCCGGCTGGAGGTGGAGTTGTGCATCGCGGCCGGCGGTTCCGCGCCCACCACCGTCGCCGCGGGTGGCGCCACCGGACCCGGCGAGGTCGGCGAGGCCTCGCCCGGTTCGTCGGGCGCGTCCGCCGGCTGGGCACGCTTCGCGCGCGCCGACTCGCGTCCCGACTCGTACGCGTGACGGAGCCGTCCGCGTACCCGCTCGAAGCGGCTCAAGCGCACCTCCCGCAAAGCTGGTCCGCCCACGACACAGGGGGGACAGGATACGTCCGTCGGTCCCACCCTAGGGCGGATCCGCCACACATTGCCCCCAGCCGACTCCGCTCAACCACCGCACGACCGACCGCGGGGCACGCGGTAGCGTCTTCGCGTGACCGCCGACCAGAACCTCGACTCCGGCCTGCCGATCCGCCTGCTGCACGACCGCGTGCTGGTGCGCACGGAGGGCAGCGAGGGCGAGCGCCGCTCCACCGCGGGCATCGTGATCCCGGCGACCGCGGCGGTCGGCAAGCGCCTGGCCTGGGCCACCGCGGTGGGGGTGGGCCCGCACGTACGCGCGATCGTCGCCGGCGACCGGGTGCTCTTCGACCCCGACGACCGGTCCGAGGTCGAGCTGCACGGCCGCGGGTACGTCCTGCTCCGCGAGCGCGACGTGCACGCCGTCGCCGCCGAACGGGTGGACAAGGAGCCCACCGGCTCGACCGGCCTCTACCTGTAGGCCCTTGCCGCCCGCGGCGTCGTTTGCCTTCCCTCCCGACGGGAAGCCAGCCACCTCCACCGCCCTGGGGAGGGACGATGCCGGTATTCGTGAAGAAGCTGCTGCTGTGGGGCTTCGTCGCCTTCCTGATCTACTTCATGGCGTTCCGGCCGGACGGCGCGGCCCAGATGTTCAAGGGGATCGGGGCGGCGCTGATGGCCATCTTCCAGGGCCTCGGCGACTTCATGACCGGCCTGACGACCTGACCCGCGCCGCCGCCACCACCGGCGGCCGGAAGCGGTCAGGCGCCGGGGGGCCAGGGCGCGGCAGGTCGAGGGCCGTACCAGCCGGGCGGGCCGTAGCCGGCCGGATAGGCCGGGGGCGGCGGCGGGGCCAGCACCACCGGGATCGGCACCACCGGCTCGTCCGGCGCCGATACCGCCCGCTGCGACCCGTCCGGGAACCGCAGGTGGTAGCGCTGCCCGTCCCAGACCCCCACCGGCGCCTGCGGGTCCCGCCCCACGAAGAAAGACCGGTACGCCGCAATGGCCTCCAGCAGCTCCCGTTCCTCCCGGGCCGTCCGGTCCCGGTCGGCCTGCTTGCGGTCCAGGCCCCGGCGCATCCCGTCGCGCAGCAGCGCCAGCCGGGTCGCCGCGAACTGGTAGCCGCGCATCGCCTTCACCCCGCCGTCGCCGGCGATCCGGCGGGCCCAGGTGCGGGCCGCGTGCCGCCGGCCCAGGCTGCCCAGCGCCGCCACCTCGGGCGGGGTGAGCCAGCCGGCCCGCACGTAGTCCGGCAGGGTCCGCTCGGTGAGCCGCCCCTCCCAGGCGCGCAGCCAGATCGCCAGGCCCACCATGCCGAAGAAGATCGGCACCATCACGCCGAGGTAGCCGTACAGGGCGATCAGCGGCTGGCCGGTGGCCGCGGCCAGCGACGGCAGCAGGTTCCAGGTGCCGTGCAGCATCATCGCCAGCAGCAGCCCGGCGATCGGGGCGAGCACGCGGACCCGCCGGTCGGCCGTCCGCGCGGCGATGCCCAGACCCACCCCGGTCATCGAGGTGAACAGCGGGTGGGCGAAGCCGAAGATCAGGATCCGGACGATGAAGATGGCGATCACCTGGCGGGCGCCGGTCGCCGGACCGTACTCCTCGACTCCCGTGCGGTAGCCGTAGCCGCCCAGGTAGAGGATGTTCTCCACCATGGCGAAGCCGATCGCGGAGAGCCCGCAGTAGACCAGGCCGTCGGTGATCCCGGACCACTCCCGGCGCCGGAAGATCAGCAACAGGATCGGCCCGAGCGCCTTGGTCAGCTCCTCGATGAACGGGGCGACCAGCACGGCGGTGAGCGCCGTCGGCAGCCCCCAGTTCTTGAACAGCAGGGCGGAGCCCTCGTTAACCAGCAGTGAGATGGCCGTGGAGACGAACGCGCCCCAGGCGAAGCAGAAGATCAGGTACTTGAGTGGCTCCGGCTCGTAGCGGTCCAGCCAGAGGAAGCAGGAGACCAGCACCGGCACGGGCAGGACCGCCGCGACCACGCCGACCAGCAGCGCTGTAGGGCCGAGGCTGGAGCCGAGTGTGTACAGCATGAACACCCCGCCGGCGGCGATCAGCAGGACGACCCCGGCGAGCACCAGGAACCGCCGCCAGCCGAGCCGGCGCAACGGCATCCGGGGGGTCGCCGTGCCCGGTGGCGGGGCGGCGGGCGCGGTCGGCGACGGCGGGGCTCCGCCGGGCGGGTTGTCGGCCATGCGGTCAGCGTAGTCACCCGCGCCCCTCTGGTCCGGCCGCATTCCGGCCGCTATGCTGCCGGCAGGTCACGAGCGCCAGCGTCAAGCCCCGGCTTGCTGGCCGGCAACCCTCGTCGAGTTCGCGGTGGGGTGCCCCGGGTGATGACCGGGCCCAGCCCGAACGGCGTGCTGGGCAAGCGCGGACCCCGTCCCGGTGCCCACACCCCGGGGTCCCCTGGGCTCCGGAGGTTCCTCCCATGACCGTCACCCTCGTACCGTCGCTGCCCGCACTGCCCGCGCTCCCGGACCGGCCGGCCGCCGCCGACCCGCTCGGCGTGCTCGGCGTACCGGGTCAGATCAACCTCGATTACGCGGCCAGCGCGCCGTGCGCGCGGGCCGCGGCCGACGCGGTGGCCGAGCTCCTGCCCTGGAACGCGAGCGTGCACCGCGGCGCCGGCGCGCTGTCGCGGCGCTGCACCCTGGCCTACGAGCGGGCGCGGCAGACGATCGGCGACTTCCTCGGCGCCCGCGCCGAGGACCACGTGATCTTCACCCGGAACACCACCGACGCGGTCAACCTGCTGGCCCGGGCGCTGCCCTCCGGCACCACCGTGGTCACCTTCGCCGGGGAACACCACGCCAATTTGCTGCCCTGGCCGCGCGGCTCGGTCCGGCTGCCGGTGCCGGAGAGCCCCGCCGCGGCGGTCCGGGCGCTGGACGCCGCCCTCAGGGAGCTGCGCCGGGTGAGCCCGGGGAGCGAGCCGGCCCCGCGCCCGGGGGCCACGGTGGCCGCCGGGCCGCCGGTGCTGGTCGCGGTGACCGGCGCGAGCAACGTGACCGGTGAGCGGTGGCCGGTGGCCGAGCTGGCCCGGGTCGCCCACCGGCACTCCGCCCGGATCCTGGTGGACGCGGCCCAGCTCGCCCCGCACGCGCCGGTCGACCTGGCCGCGCTGGACGTGGACTACCTGGCGCTCTCCGGCCACAAGCTGTACGCGCCGTTCGGCGCCGGGGTGCTCGTCGGGCGGTCGGACTGGCTGGATGCCGCCCCGCCGCACCTGGCCGGCGGCGGCGCCACCGGTCACGTCGGCGCGGCCACCCACGACGTGCGGTGGGCCACCGGCCCGGCCCGGCACGAGGCCGGCACCCCCAACCTGCTCGGCGCGGTCGCCCTGGCCGCCGTCTGCGCCGCGCTCGCCGGGGCCGACCGGGACGCGCTGCACGCCCGCGAGCAGCGGCTGCTGGCCCGGCTGCGGGCCGGGCTCGCCACCCTGCCGCACGTGGTGGAGCTGCGCACCTTCGCACCCGAGGCGCCCCGGGTGGGGATCGTCTCCTTCGTGGTGGCCGGACGGGATTCCGCCGAGGTCGCCGCCCACCTGGCCGCCGCGCACCAGATCGGGGTCCGGGACGGGCTCTTCTGCGCCCACCCGCTGGCCCGGCGGCTGCTCGCCGAGGCGGCGGCGCGCAGCCGCCGGCAGGACCTGCCGCCCACCGCGCTGCGGGCCAGCATCGGCCTCGGCAGCACCGCCGCCGAGGTGGACCGGCTGGTGGACGCCCTGGCCGCGCTCGGCTGAGCGGGATCACCCGACCGGGGGCGCCGTCGGCGGCTTCGGGGCGCCCTCCTGCTCGGCCTGGCCGCTCGGCGGCTGTTCCCCGCCGCCGAACGCCTGCCGGACGAGCCGGTTCGCCTCCTCCTGCTCGATGCCGGAGGCGACCATCAGGTCGCTGGCGGTGGTACGCACCTGGGCGATCACCACGCTGCCGGAGAAGCCCACCCCCTGCGCGTACGCCCGGCCGGCCTCGCTCACCGCGCGCAGCGACCGCTCACGGGCCTTCTCCGGCTCCTCGCCGACGGCGAACTCGTGCCGCAGCATGCGGACCGACTCGGCCAGGTGGGCGATCGCGTCGGGCATCGGCTCCGGGACCGGCTCCTCGTCCTCGACCATGGTGACCGAGCGACGGATCAGGGTGCCGCTGTTGCGCATCGCCCGGTCGATCGGGTCGGCCGCCTCGGCGTAGTGGGTCAGCTCGCTGCGCCGGTGCCAGCGGGCCGGGGAGAGCGTGCTGGTCTCCTTGGCCCCCTCGATCGCCTCGGTGAACGCGGCCAACTCCTCCTTGTTCTCCCGGAGCCGTTCCAGCGCGCGCTGGGCGCTCTGCCGGTCCCGGTTGCGCAGCGCCTCGGCGGTGACGTCCAGCTGCCCGGCGAGCAGGTCCAGCGCCGGCCGGGCGGCCCGGTTGATCACCCGGAGCGGGTTGAGCGGCAGCAGGATCGCGGTCACCAGCAACGCGATGCCACCGCCGATGAACGCGTCGACGAAGCGCGGTATCTCCAGGTTCTGGGTGGACGGGCTGAGCGTCACGATCAGCACCGCGGTGGCGGCGGCCTGGATCACGATGGCCACGCTCGCGCCGAAGAAGATGGTCAGCAGGATCGCGGCCGTCACCACCAGCCCCAACTGCCAACCGCCGGCGCCGAGCAGATAGATCAGGAAGTCACCGAGGGCGACGCCGACCGCCACCCCGACGATCAGCTCGACGGTGCGGCGCAGCCGCTGGCCGACGGACGCGGCCAGCGTGCCGACCGCTGAGATCGGCGCGAAGACCGGCTGCGGGTTGCCCAGCAGCTGGTGGGAGACGATCCAGGCCAGTGCGGCGGCCAGCCCGGCCTGGACGGCCAGGCCCATCGCCATCCGGACCCGGTGCAGCCGGTCGTGCAGGGTGGCCTTGCTCCGGTGCCGTAGCTGGTCCAACGCCTCGGCGATCCGTGCCGCGTCGACGTCCACCATCCCGTTCTTCCAGGAGGTGCGACGCACGAACGACGGTCGGTCCCGGGCCACGGCCATGGCGGGGACTACCCGCGTCACACCCGGTGATTCCTCGCCGTGGGGCAGACTGCACCGGGTGGGAGAGCTGATCGAGCGGTGGCGGGACGCCGCCCGGGGCGCCGGGGCGACCGACCCGGCCGGGGTCGACCGGGCCGGGCAGCGGCTGCTGGCCGGTTGGCGGGAGCCGCACCGGCACTACCACACGGTGGACCACCTGACCGCCGTGCTCGACGTGGTCGACGGCCACGCGGCGGTCGCCCGCCGCCCCGACCTGGTCCGGCTGGCCGCCTGGGGCCACGACGCGGTCTACGACCCGCGGGCCGGCGGCGACGCCAACGAACGGGCCAGTGCGGCCCTCGTGGGCACCCTCCTCGCGGACGCCGGGCTGCCGGCCGGGACGGTGGCCGAGGTCCGCCGGTTGGTGCTGCTCACCGCCGGCCACACGGTGGCCGACGACGACCCGGACGGCGCCCTGCTCTGCGACGCCGACCTGGCCGTCCTGGCCGGCCCACCACCGGTGTACGACCGCTACGCCGCCGCCGTCCGCCGCGAGTACGCCCACGTCCCCGATCCGGCCTTCCGCGCCGGCCGGGCGGCGGTCCTGCGCTCGCTGCTGACCCTCCCGGCCCTCTACCGCCTCCCCACCCTGCGCTCACGCTGGGAAGCCGCCGCCCGCACCAACCTCAGCCGCGAGCTCACCACCCTCCGTCCCTGACCCCCTGGTCCGTCGATCTTGCAGTTGGTGTCGGGGCGAAAAGGGTGAATCAGCCCAGATCAGCGACCGGAAGTGCAAGATCGCGGCGGGGGTGGGGTGGGCGGGGGCGGGTGAGGTGCTTGGGGCGGCGGAGGCCGACGTCGCGGAGGAGGCGAGCTATCTCGCGGGTGGGGACGACCTGGGCGCCGAGGTACACGGCCATGGGGAAGCGCTCGGCGGGGAGGTCGTAGTGGTCCCGGTCGAAGCCGCGGCGGGGCGCGCCCAGCGCCTCGGCGAAGGCGTGCAGCTCGGCGAAGGAGACGTCGCTGATCAGGTGCGACCAGAGCCGTCCCCGCCAGGGCACGGCCGGCCGGTCCAGATACAGCATGGCGGCCAATCTAACGCGCCGGACGCGCGGTTGATGATCAGGTTGGGGCGACTTAGCCTTCCCGGCATGGCCGACAACCCCCTCCTCGACGACCTGCGGGCCGCGCTCGGCGACGCCGCCGTCCTGACCGACCCCGACCTGCTCCGGATGCACGAACGGGACGAGGCCGACCTCTGCGCCGCCGGCACGCCGCTCGTGGTCACCCGGCCCCGGGACACCGCGCAGGTCGCTGCGGTGGTCCGGGCGGCCGCCCGGCACGGCGTACCGGTGGTGCCGCAGGGGGCGCGGACCGGGCTGGCCGGCGCGGCGAACGCGATCGACGGCGCGGTGGTGCTGAGCACCGTCGCGATGGACCGGATCCTGGAGATCGACCCGGTCAGCCGGATCGCCGTGGTGCAGCCCGGCGTGGTCAACGCGGCGCTGGCCGCGGCGGTACGCGAGCAGGGCCTCTGGTATCCGCCCGACCCCGGCTCCTGGGAGTCCTCCACCATCGGCGGCAACGTCGCCACCAACGCCGGCGGCATGTGCTGCGTCAAGTACGGCGTCACCACCGAGTACGTGCTCGGCCTGACCGTGGTGCTCGCCGACGGCGAGGTGCTGCGCACCGGCCGGCGTACCGCCAAGGGGGTCGCCGGGTATGACCTGACCCGGCTCTTCGTCGGCTCCGAGGGCACCCTCGGAGTGATCACCGAGATCACCGTCTCGCTGCGGCCCGCGCCCGAGGAGTCGCTGACCCTGGTCGCGGTCTTCGGCTCCACCGCGGCCGCCGGGACGGCGGTGGCCGGGATCGCCGAGCGTGGGCTCACCCCGAGCCTGCTGGAACTGCTGGACCGGACCCACCTGGCGGCCATCGAGGCGTACCGGCCGATGGGGTTGCGCACGGACGCGCAGGCGCTGCTGCTGGCCGCCGTGGACACCGGTTCCCGGGCCGCCGAGGACCTGGCCCGGATCGCCGGGGTGTGCGAGGCGGCCGGCGCCGTCGAGGTGTGGACGGCCACCGACGCGGTGGAGGCGGCGGCCCTGCTGCAGGCCCGCCGGCTGGCCCACCCGGCGATGGAGAAGTTCGCGGCGGACGCCTTCCCCGGCGGCAACGGCGGCCTGGTGATCGACGATGTGGCGGTGCCCCGCGGCTCGCTCGCGGCGCTGCTGGACGGGGTGGCCCGGATCGCCGCGGAGTGCGCCGTGCCGATCGGCGTGGTCGGGCACGCGGGCGACGGCAACATGCACCCGAACATCGTGGTCGACCGGGCCGACCCGGCCAGCGTCGAGCGTGGCCGGCGGGCGTTCGACGAGATCATGCGGCTGGGTCTGGAACTGGGCGGCACCTGCACCGGGGAGCACGGCGTGGGGCTGCTCAAGCGGGACTGGCTGGCCCGGGAGATCGGCCCGGTCGGGGTCCGGGTGCACCGGGCGATCAAGGCCGCGCTGGACCCGGCGGGCCTCCTCAACCCCGGCAAGGTGCTCTGACCCGCTCGGGTCGGCCCGGACGGTCAGGCCGCCGGGACGCGGCCCGGCCGGGCGGCGGTCAGCCGCGGACCTCGGCCGGCGTCGCCTGGGTGAGCAGCAGCAGGATCTGGTCGGCGACCGGGGGACGGTCCTCACCCGGGCAGTCCTGCGAGGTGATGGTCAGGCCCGGCGGGATGAGCAGGGTGGAGGTCAACGCGTCGATGCAGGCCAGCTTGTAGTGGCGGGCCTCGTCGGTCTCCGTCGCCAGGCCGGGGTCGGCCAGCATCTGCTGCAACCGCTGCACCTGGTCCGGGGCGAGTTCGCCGGTCGAGTTCACCCCGTCGCCGGCGCAGTCCCGACAGGCCCACCTGCCGTTCGGCTCCACCTCCAGGGTCCGGACCGGGCCGTCCGCGCCGAGCTTCTGCACCAGGGAGACCCGGCGTGTGCCGGCGGGCGGCGCGCCCCCGCCCGAGGGTGTGCCCCCGGGCTGCGCCGTGGCCCCCTCGGCCGGCTCGAACACCGAGCAACCGGTCAGGGCGACCGCCAGCAGAACACCGGCCGAAAATAGGATGACGCGCGACCTTGATGGGCGAACCACGCACGGCAACCTACCCCACCGTAGGTTTGGCCGGTACCCGCCGACCGGTCGGGCGCCGAGCGCCGACCGGGACCGGACGGATCGGCTACCGGGGGGACGAGGAGGGTTCGACGACGTCGCCGTCGACCCCCCGGTCCGCCGCGAACCCCCGAACGTCGGGGGCCCCGAGCCGGGCCGCGTCCGCCGCCACGTCGTCCGGCATCAGCTGCGACTGCCGCTCGGCGTCCACCCGCGCCCGGTAGTGCGCCACCTCGCGGGCCCGGGTCGCCTCGTCCCAGCCGAGCACCGCGCCCATCAGCTCCGCGGTGTGCTCCGCCGAGTCCAGGCCGCGGTGGCTGGTCTCGAAGGAGATCCGGGTACGCCGGGTCAGCACGTCCTCCAGGTGCAGCGCCCCCTCGGCCCGGGCCGCGTACGTCACCTCGGCGGCCAGGTATTCCGGCGCGCCGGCCAGCGGGGAACCCTGCAGCGGGTCCGCGTCGATCAGGGCGAGCAGGTCGCGGGTGAGGGTGCCGTACCGCTCCAGCAGGTGTTCGACAACCCCGACCGGGACGCCGTGCCGGCGGGCCAGGTCGGCCCGGTCCCGCCACGTCGCCGCGTACCCGTCGGCGCCGACCAGCGGCAGGTCGGCGGTGCGCGACGGGCGGGTCCAGCCCAGCCGGTGGACCGCCCGGTCGACCACGTCCGAGGCCATCACCCGGTACGTCGTGTACTTGCCGCCGGCGACCAGCAGCAGCCCCAGCATCGGCTCCACCACCGCGTGCTCCCGGGAGAGCTTGGAGGTGGAGTCCGCCTCGCCGGCCAGCAGCGGGCGCAGCCCGGCGTACACGCCCTCGATGTCGGCAGTGGTCAACGGCCGGTCGAGCACCGTGTTGACCTGTTCCAGCAGGTAGTCGATGTCCTTGGCGGTGGCCGCCGGGTGGGACCGGTCCAGCCGCCAGTCGGTGTCGGTGGTGCCGATGATCCAGTGGCCGCCCCACGGGATGACGAAGAGCACACTGGTGGCGGTGCGCAGGATCAGCCCGGTCTCGCCGGTGATCGCCGAGCGGGGCACCACCAGGTGGACGCCCTTGGAGGCCCGGACCCGCACGCCGGGACGCAGCCCGACGTCGTTGAGCATTCGGGACATGTCGTCGCTCCACACACCGGTGGCGGCGATGACCGTGCGGGCGCGTACCTCGAACTCGGCGTCCGGTGAGCCGGCGGGCGCCTCCAGGTCGCGGACCCGGACCCCGGTGACCTCGCGGGCCTGGCGGATCAGGCCGACCGCCCGCGTGCTGGTCACCACGGACGCGCCCAGGCTGGCCGCGGTCCGCGCCAGCGTCACCACCAGCCGGGCGTCGTCGACCTGGCCGTCGTAGTAGCGGATCGCCCCGGCCAGGGCGTCGGCGCGGAGGCTGGGGAAGATCCGCCGGGCACCCTCGCGGGTCAGGTGCCGGTGCAGCGGCATGCCGCGCCCGCCACCGAACACACCGGCGAAGGCGTCGTACGCGGCCACGCCGGCCCCGTAGTAGGAGCGCCGGAAGAATCGCCCGGGCAGGTCCCGCAGCCCGCGCCCGGCGGGCAGCGGGACCAGGAACGGCACCGGGCGCACCAGGTGCGGCGCGAGTCGGGTGGCGAGCAGCCCCCGCTCGGTCAGCGCCTCGTGGACCAGGTGGAACTCCAACTGCTCCAGGTAGCGCAGGCCGCCGTGGATGAGCTTGCTGGACCGGCTGGAGGTGCCGGCGGCGTAGTCCCGCGCCTCCACCAGCGCCACCTTCAGGCCGCGGGAGGCGGCGTCGAGGGCGGCGCCCGCGCCGGTCACCCCACCGCCGATGACCAGCACGTCGAACCGCTCGGCGCGGAGCCGGCGCAGGTCGTCGGCGCGGCGGGTGACGGAGAGCTGGCCGGCCGCGGATCGGGACACGTTGGGGTCGCGCACCCGTCCACGGTAACCGTCCGGGCGCTCCGGCGACATGTGCCCTCGGAGCCGTACCGTGATCGGCATGGAGATCGGTCCCCCGCCGCCCGCCGGTCCGCCCGTCCCGCCGCCGGCTCCCGCTGCGGACCGGACGGGCCCGTGGCCGGTCGTGGCGGCGGTGCTGGTCGGCGGGTGGACGGCGCTGGTGACCGTGCTCGGGCAGGTGATCGGCTGGGCGATCGACCAGGCGGTGCTTGTCGCCGGCCTGGACCGGACGCTGCCGGTCTGGCCGCTGGTCGCCCTCGGCACGGTGCTGCTGGTCGGCGCGCCCGCGCTGGCGCTGGCCGTGCTCCCCCGCTCACCGGCGGTGCGGGCGACCGGCCGGCTCTGGCTGGCCGGGGCGCTGGCGCTGGGCGCGCTGACCCTGCTGCGGGCGGTGCCGCCGGTGCACCAGGAGGCGTACCTGGCCGCCCTGGCCGCCACCGCCGCGCTGCTGGCGGTCGTCCTCGGCCGGCTGGCCCGCGGCCGGCGCGCGCCGGCCCCCGGCCCGGACCGGGTCGACGCGGCGGCGCGCCCGGACGGCGCCGGGACCGGCGACCCGGCGGCCGCGGCGCCGGACGCGTTCGACGCCGCCGGCGCCCGGCCGGGGCCGGACGTCCCGGGATCCGTGGACGGCCGCCTGGCGGTCCGGCCGGTGACCCTGCTCGCGGTCGCGGCGGGGCTGGCCCTGCTGCTGCCGTGGGCGTGGGTGGGCGCGCTGGGCGGCCTGCTGGAGACGCTGCTCGCCGGGCTCGCCGCCGGCGCGCTCGGCGTCCTCGCCGGGGTGCTGCTCGACGCCGCGTTCTGGGCGCGGTTCACCGTCGACGCGCCGCCTCGGCCGGCCCGGCTGGTGCTGGTCGGCGGGCTCGTCGCCGGGGTCGTCCTGGCGCTGCTCGCGGCCGGGGCCGGGCAGTCCGGCGCCCAGCTGCCCGCGCTGTTCCTGCTGCCGCCGCTCGGCTTCGTGCTGGCCGCGCTGCACGCGACGGCCGCCCGCACGGGCCGGCCGCTCGGCCGCGCCCCGGTGCGCTGGCTGGTCGGGCTCGGCGTGCTGGGCCCGCTGGCCCTGGTCGACCCGGAGGAGCCTCACGGTGCTCCTCGCGACCAGCCGCGACGTGCCGTTCTGGGTCGCGGTCGCGACGGGCGTCGCGCTCGCCGTCGCGGTGCTGCTCGCCGTCGGGTACGGCGTCCTGCTGGCCCGCCCGCGCGCCGGCACGCCGCGCCGCCGGGTGGCGGGGGTGGTCGCCGCGACCCTGCTCGCCACGGTCGCGGTGGTGTACGTGGTCCCCGGGCAGCCCGGCCTGCACGGCGACCGGCTGCTGGTGGTGCTCCGCGAGCAGGCCGACCTGAGCGGTGTCCCGACCGGGGCGCCCGGTCGGGCCGGCCGGGACGCCCGGGCGGCCGAGGTCTACCGGCGGTTGGTGGCCACGGCCGACCGCACCCAGGCGGGCCTGCGCCGGGAGCTGACCCGGTTGCGCCTGCACCCGACGCCGTACTACCTGGTCAACGCCATCGAGACGGACGGCGGGCCGGCGGTGCGGGCCTGGTTGTCCGGCCGGCCCGAGGTGGCCCGGGTGCTGGTCAGCCAGCGGTTGCGCCCGCTGCCGGCGGCGGCCCCGGCCGCCCGTGGCACGCTGCCCGCGCCGGCCGGACCGGCCTGGAACATCTCGCTGATCGGCGCCGACCGGGTCTGGTCGGAGCTGGGCGTGACCGGCTCGGGCGTGGTGGTCGGCGCCTCCGACTCCGGGGTGGACGGTGGGCATCCGGCGCTGGCGGCGGGCTTCCGCGGCGGCGGCGACTCCTGGTACGACCCGTGGGCGCACACCCGCACCCCGAACGACCAGGCCGGGCACGGCACCCACACGGCGGGCAGCGCGGTGGGCCGGGACGGGATCGGCGTCGCCCCCGGCGCCCGCTGGGTGGGCTGCGTCAACCTGGACCGCAATCTGGGCAGCCCGGCGCGCTACCTGGACTGCCTGCAGTTCATGCTGGCGCCCTTCCCGTTCGGCGGGGACCCGTTCACCGACGGGCGGCCGGCCCGGGCCCCGGACGTGCTGACCAACTCGTGGGGCTGCCCGCCGATCGAGGGCTGCGACGCCGGTGCGCTCCGGCCGGCCACCGCCGCGCTGGCCGCGGCCGGCATCCTGGTGGTCGCGGCGGCCGGCAACACCGGCCCGTACTGCGGCTCGGTGGCCGACCCGCCGGCGCCGTACCCGGGTGTGCTGACGGTGGGCGCGGTGGACCGGGCGCGGCAGCTCACCCGCTTCTCCAGCCGCGGGCCGGTGGCCGGCGGGGCGGCGAAGCCCGACCTGGTCGCGCCGGGCGCGGACGTGCTCTCCGCGTTCCCCGGCGGGGGTTACGCCACGCTGGCCGGCACCTCGATGGCCACCCCGCAGGTGGCGGGGGTGGTGGCGCTGATGTGGTCGGCGAACCCGGCGCTGGTCGGGGACCTGGAGCGGACCCGGCGGATCCTCCGGGACACCGCCACCCCGGCCAAGGTCCGGCCGGACGACCCGACGGCGCGCCGCTGCGGCGGCGACGCGGACCTGGTCGGCGCCGGCCTGGTCGACGCGTACGCCGCCGCCCGTGCCGCCCGCGCCGGGTGAGCGGGGTCCGAGCCGATCCGACGGTGCCGCCGGGCGGGCGGATGACCTAGGGTCGGCCACCATGGACGTGGAGATCATCGAGCTGGCGCCGGACCGCCTGCCCGCCGTCGTCGAGCTCTGCCGGCGGGCCCTCGACCTGCCCGAGGATGCCGCCGAGGCGCCGGCCATCCTGGACGCCCTGACCACCCGGGCGGCGGCCGACCGCCCGGTGCTGCTGGTGGGCGCGGTCCGCGGGGCGGAGCTGGTCGGGGCGCTCGTCGGGTCGATCGGGCAGCGGGACCCGCGGCTCGGCCACGTCGACCTGGTGGCGGTGGCGCCGGAGGAGCGCCGCCGGGGCGTCGGGCGGGCCCTGCTGGCCGAGGCGGAGCGGCGGCTCGCCGGGCTGGGCGCGGTCGAGCTGCTGCTGGCCGGGAACCCGCCGTACTACGCCTGGCCGGGCATCGACGTGCGGTACACGCCGGCGGTCTGCGCGGCGCGGCGGCTCGGCTACCGGCAGGACCGTACGGCGTGGAACATGACCGCGGACCTGTCGGCGGGCTCCGCGGCGCTGCGCTCCACGGAGGCCGCCGAACGCCGGCTGACCGGCCAGGGCGTCACGGTACGCCGGGCCGAGCCGGCGGACCTGGCCGCCCTGGCCGCCTTCGCCCGCGCCACCTTCGGCGGCACCTGGGACGGCGAGCTGGCCGGCTCGGTGGGGCGGCCGGGCGCGGGCGCGCACCTGGCGGAGCGGGACGGCGAGATCCTGGGCTTCGCCGCGTACGGCTCGTCCCGGCCGAGCTGGTTCGGGCCGATGGGTACGGCCCCGGCGGCGGAGGGCTCCGGCATCGGCGGGGTGCTGCTGCGCCGCTGCCTGCGGGATCAGGCGGCGGCCGGGATCGGCGCGGCGCAGATCGGCTGGGTGGGACCGGTGCCGTTCTATTCGGGAAGCGCGGGCGCGCGGATCGAGCGGGTCTTCTTCCTGTACCGGAAGGCGATCGGCGGGCACCCGGTCGGATAATTAAAGGGGCGAAAAGGATATAGACGCCAATAATGCCATTCACCCGCCCCGGTCATCGACCCCGGCCTACGGTTGCCCGTAGAGGAGGCAGCCATGACCACGGATGACGAACGGACCGACGACCAGCCCGCGAGCTGGCCACCGGTCGGTGAACTCCCCGGGCAACTGCCGTTCGACCGGCTCGACTACGGCGACGCCGAGCAGCTGGCGGAGCTGGCCGGCGCCGACACACCAGCCGCCGAGGAGACCCGGCAACCGGTCGACGAGCCGGTCCGGATCCCGCCGCCGTACGACCGGACGAACAAACGACGCAATCAGCGGCCACTGCCGACGTGACGGACGGAAAGGGGGCGGACCGCTGACGCGGCCCGCCCCCTTTCGGCGTTCGGTGGAACTGGACTCAGAAGTCCATCTCCCCGCCACCCGGACCAGCCGGGGCGGCCGGGGTCTTCTCCGGCTTGTCCGCCACGACGGCCTCGGTGGTGAGGAAGAGCGCCGCGATCGACGAGGCGTTCTGCAGCGCCGAGCGGGTCACCTTGGCCGGGTCGATGATGCCCGCGGCCAGCAGGTCGACGTACTCGCCGTTGGCGGCGTTCAGGCCCCAACCCGCCTCGATGTTGCGGACGTGCTCGACGACCACGCCACCCTCGAGGCCGGCGTTGACGGCGATCTGCCGCAGCGGGGCGTCCAGCGCGATCTTGACGATCTGCGCGCCGGTCGCCTCGTCGCCGGTCAGGTCCAGCTTGTCGAAGGCGGTCTTGCCGGCCTGGACCAGCGCGACGCCACCACCCGGGACGATGCCCTCCTCGACGGCGGCCTTCGCGTTGCGAACGGCGTCCTCGATGCGGTGCTTGCGCTCCTTGAGCTCGACCTCGGTGGCCGCGCCGACCTTGATCACCGCAACGCCGCCGGCCAGCTTGGCCAGCCGCTCCTGCAGCTTCTCCCGGTCGTAGTCGGAGTCGCTCTTCTCGATCTCGGCGCGGATCTGGTTGACCCGACCCTGGATCTGCTCGGCGTCACCGGCGCCGTCGACGATGGTGGTCTCGTCCTTGGTCACCACGACCTTGCGGGCGCGGCCCAGCATGTCGAGGCCGACGGCGTCCAGCTTGAGGCCGACCTCCTCGCTGATGACCTGACCACCGGTGAGGATGGCGATGTCGGCCAGCATGGCCTTGCGGCGGTCACCGAAGCCCGGCGCCTTGACGGCGACCGACTTGAAGGTGCCGCGGACCTTGTTGACCACCAGGGTGGCCAGGGCCTCGCCCTCGATGTCCTCGGAGATGATCAGCAGCGGCTTGCCCGACTGCATGACCTTCTCCAGGATCGGGAGCAGGTCCTTCACCGACGAGATCTTGCTGTTGACGATCAGGAGGTACGGGTCGTCGAAGACGGCCTCCATACGCTCCGGGTCGGTCATGAAGTACGCGGAGATGTAACCCTTGTCGAAGCGCATACCCTCGGTGAGCTCAAGCTCCAGGCCGAAGGTGTTGCTCTCCTCGACGGTGATGACGCCTTCCTTGCCGACCTTGTCCATCGCCTCGGCGATGATCTCGCCGACGGTGCTGTCACCGGCGGAGATGGAGGCGGTGGAGGCGATCTGCTCCTTGGTCTCGACGTCCTTGGCGAGCTTGGACAGCTCCTCCGAGACGCTGGCCACGGCGGCCTCGATGCCCCGCTTCAGGGCCATCGGGTTGGCGCCGGCGGCCACGTTGCGCAGGCCCTCACGGACCAGGGCCTGGGCCAGGACGGTCGCCGTCGTCGTGCCGTCACCGGCGACGTCGTCGGTCTTCTTGGCGACCTCCTTGACCAGCTCGGCGCCGATCTTCTCGTACGGGTCCTCGAGCTCGATCTCCTTGGCGATGCTCACACCATCGTTGGTGATGGTGGGGGCACCCCACTTCTTCTCGAGCACGACGTTGCGGCCCTTGGGGCCGAGTGTCACCTTCACGGCGTCGGCGAGCTGGTTCATGCCCCGCTCGAGGCCGCGGCGCGCCTCTTCGTCGAACGCGATCATCTTGGCCATACGGCGTTGTCCTCCTGGACACTCACGGGCCACCCGAGTGTGTCTCCCGGATGGGCCGCCTGGTGTACGCACCTTGGCGACGTCGCCACCTGGCGACGACGACGTCTCCTCGGTCGGGCCGGACAGCCCGCGACGACCGGCCATGTGCCACCCCGGCGCCATCGAGACGCCCGTGTGGCCGTGGCCCTACCGCCCCGACCATTGGCACTCACGGTATGCGAGTGCCAATGACCTGTTTAGCACTCTCCCTTGCCGAGTGCAAGCACGATGGCCCCGCTCAGCCGAGTTCCGCGGCCAGTCGCGCGGCGTTCACCGGGCCCTCGTGGGCGCGCTGCTCGGCGTACGTCACGACGAGGCCGATCAGGTAGGCCAGCCAGGCCGGCAGGTAGAGCAGCACGGTGACCACCGAGCCAACGACGGTGCCGGCGGTGATCTCGAAGGCGCCGGTCGGCCCGCCGGCCAGGCTGATGATCATCTGCACCGGTACGGCCACCAACGAGCTCACCATCGCCATCAGGCCGACCAGGAGTACCCGGCCGAGGACCTGCCCGAACCGGGCGTGGAAGATCTTGAAGGACCGGCTGATCGGGTTGCCCCGCTCAAATAGGAACACCGGACCGGCGAGGCTGAGCGCGACCATCAGGTAGAGCCCGGGCAGGTAGCAGAAGACCGCGCCGACCATCACCAACGCGAACACGAGCAGCATCCAACCCCAGAGCGCCGGAGCCCGCCGCAGGCCGTACCGCAGCGCCCCGCCCACCGTCACCGGCTCGCCGGCCGCCTGCCGCGTGACCGCCCACGTGCCGGCCGCCCAGCCGACGCACTGGATCGCCAGGGCGAACACCCCGACCACGATGGCCACCCCGACGAAGACGAATAGTTCGCGGAAGTACTCGGCGGGGAACGGGGCGGGCGGCTCACCCGGCGCGGTGACCGTGATGGTGGGCCGCGGGTAGAACGGCAGGGCGAGCAGCGTGATCGCGATGGCCGGCAGCCCCTGGGTGAGCAGCATGATCGGCACGAGCGTGCGCCAACTGCGACGCAGCGCGCCGAGGACGCGCTCGAACCAGCCGCCGACGCCGAACCCGGGCGGAGTGACCAGCGGGTCCTGTGGGTCGTATGCCGAGCCGGCCGGCCACGGCGCGAGCCCGGCCGGCGGATAGCCACCGTACGGCGGGTAGCCGGCGAAGTGGGGCTGTTGCCCGTACGGCGACGGCCCGGCGGGAGGCGAGGGCGGCCCGAACGCCGGCGGCGCCCAGCCGGACGGCCCCGGCTGGGGCGGCACGGCCGGGACCCCTCCGCCCCACTGGCCGGGGCCGGCAGGCCCCGACGGGTGGGGCCGGGGAGCATTCGGCGGAGGCAAGTCGGACATGGGCCCTCCTCAGCGGCGATGGCTGGAACGGCTCATGATCTTCCTTGGCGCGCGCCCGCGGCGCAGCCCCTGATCGGGTGGAAACGCAGCCGGACGGCGGCGCGGGGTCAGGCGATGACGCGGACGCGCTCGGCCTGCGGCCCCTTCTGGCCCTGGGCGATCTCGAACTCGACCCGCTGGCCGTCGTCCAGCGCCTTGTAGCCGTCCATCTCGATCGCGGAGAAGTGAACGAAGACGTCCTGCCCGCCGTCGACGGCGATGAAGCCGTAGCCCTTTTCGGCGTTGAACCACTTCACGGTGCCCTGTGCCACGGTGCACTTCCTCACTCTGCGCGGCGTTCCACAACCCCCGGACGCCGGCCGAGCCCGCGCCCGGACCACCGTTTCGGCGATCGGCGACGGCCGCTGATTCGGTGACCGAAATCGCACGCTACACGAGGCGTGACGACGGCGCACGACCACAAATCAGGCATATTCCGGGCAGGATCCGGCCCGGCGCGACATGGACGACCGTCCCTCCGGTATGCATGCGACATGACGAGCGCGCCGACCATCACCGCCACCCGGACGACCACCGTCCGCCGGATCCACCCGGAGGACGCCGCCCGGATGCGGGCGCTGCGGCTGGAGATGCTCGCCGACGCGCCGCTGGCCTTCCTGGAGACCGTGGCGGAGGCCGCCGCCCGCCCGCACGCCGACTACGCGGCCCGGATCGCCGCCGTGTCGCACGGCGCCGCCACGGCCCAGTTCGTCGCCGACCCCGGTGGCCGGTTCGTCGGCCACGCCGGCGGCACCGTCACCCCGGAGGAGCCCGGCCTGACCGTGATCTACGCCGTGTACCTCACCCCGGCCTGGCGGGGCAGCGGACTGCTCGCCGAACTGGTCGACGCGGTGGCGGCCTGGTCCCGCGCGTGCGGCCGGCCCGAGCTGATGCTGGAGGTGGTGGTCGGCAACGACCGCGCCTACCGGGCGTACCAGCGGCTGGGCTTCGTGGACACCGGCGTGCGGGTGCCGCACCCGAAGGTCCCGACCCTGCGCGAACTCCAGATGCGCCGCCCGGCCTGAGCGGACGGCCCGTCCCCCGGCGGGGACGGGCCGGCCACCCGGTCAGACGTGCCGGCGGCTCTGCACGATGCGGAACCGGTTCGCCACGTACGCGCCGTCGGTCAGCGCGGCGTTGGCGGCCGGGTTGGCGCCGCTGCCGTGGAAGTCGGAGAACGCCGCCGACTGGTTGACGAAGACGCCGCCGGTCAGGTTGCAGGACAGGTGCACGCCGGCGTCGATCGCCGCCGCCTCGGCCGCGTCCAGCACCGCCTCGTCGGTCGAGTAGACCGCCGCGGTCAGCGCCCCCTTCTCGCCGACCGTGGACCGCAGGATGTCGAGGCTGTGCGCGGTCGAGTCGGTGGCGATGGCGAACGAGATCGGGCCGAACCACTCCCGCGAGTAGGTCACGGTGTCGTCGGCGGCCAGCTTGACGATGGTCGGCGTCCGGACCACCGCGCCGGGGAAGGCCGGGTGCTCGACCGTACGCGACTCCAGCACCGGCTCACCAACCTTGGTGACCTCGTCGAGGCGCTCCAGCACGCCGTCGTTGACGATCGCGCCGGTCAGCTCGACGCCGCGGGCCGGGTCGGCGGTGAGCTTGCCGACCGCACCGGCGATCCCGGCGGCCACCTCGTCGAAGCTCTTGTGCCCCTGGTCGGTGGCGATGCCGTCCCGGGGGATCAGGATGTTCTGCGAGGTGGTGCACATCTGGCCGCTGTACAGGGTCAGCGTGAAGCCCAGGTTGCGGCACAGCCCGGCGAAGTCGTCGGTGGAGTCGATCACCACCGTGTTCAGGCCGGCCTTCTCGGTGTAGACGGCGGCCTGCCGGGCGTTCGCCTCCAGCCAGTCGCCGTACTCGGTGGAGCCGGTGAAGTCGACGATCTTGACGGCCGGGTGCAGGGCGAGGGTGGAGGCCAGCTTCTCGCCCGGCGCCTCGGGGGCGAGCAGCACCAGGTTCGGGTCGAAACCGGCCTCGGCGAGCACCTCGCGGGCGTACTTCACGGTGATGGCCAGCGGCAGGACGGCGCGCGGGTGCGGCTTGACGACCACCGGGTTGCCGGTGACCAGCGAGGCGAAGAGCCCCGGGTACGAGTTCCAGGTCGGGAAGGTGTTGCAGCCGATCACCAGCGCCACACCCCGCGGCACCACGTGGAAGGTCTTGGTCATCCGCAGCGGGTCACCCTTGCCGGCGGCCTTCTCCCAGCCGGCCGTCCCCGGGTGGCGGGTCATCTCCGCGTACGCGTAGGCGACCGCCTCCAGCGCCCGATCCAGCGCGTGCGCGCCGCCGGCCTGGAAGGCCATCACGAACGCCTGGCCGCTGGTGAACTGCACCGCGTTGGCCAGCTCGAAGATGTGCTTGTGCAGCCGGTCCAGGATCTCCAGGCAGACGCCCACCCGGGTCTGCGGGCCGGCGTCCCGCCAGGCCGGCAGCCCGGCGGACGCGGCGGCCACCAGCTCCTCGGCGCCGGCGTGCGGGTAGCGCACGTTCAGCTCCAGCCCGAACGGGCTGGCCTCGGTGGCGATGGTCTCGCCGGCACCGGGCTGGTCGAGGGGGAAGTCGCCGTTCAGGTACGCCTCGAAGGCGGCCCTGCCGTCGGCGGCGGCGGTCTCGCCGTACACCCGGGGGCTGGGCGACTCGGGGTAGGCGGACCAGTAGCCCCGCTCGGTGATCGCGGTCAGCGCGCGGTTGAGGGTGTCGGCGTGCCTGTCGTAGAGAGGGTGCGGGGTCTCCGTCATGCCCGCCATCATGCAACAGGAAGCCACCAGATCAGTAGGGCCGTGTCACAAGTCAGATCGTCAGCTGCCAGTCTGTCCAGGCGTCGACCGGGCAAAAGCCGAGCTGTTCGTTGATGTCGATCATGTGCCGGTTCTCGGCGGCGTTCCAGGTGTCGATCACCCGCAGGGCCGGCTCGTGGCCGAGCACCCAGCGTAGGTTCTCCACCTTGGTGAGCAAGCCGAGCCGGTGCCCCCGGTGCGTCGGGTCGACGATGGTGATCTGCTGGAACGCGTGCCAGTCGGCGCTCGGGCCCAGGTCGATCAGGGTCCAGGCGACCACCCGGCCGGTCGCCTCGTGCACGGCCGCGTGGTGGTAGCGGCGGCGGCCCCGGGCGTCCAGCGCCCGTTCGGTCCCCCGCAGCCGCGCGACGTCCACCTGCTCCGGCTCCCAGACCAGGTCGCCCAGCGGCGCGTCGGTCATCAGCCGGCCGTCGAGGTAGGCCACGTCGGCGGCGTACTTCTCGGGGGTGTCGCCCCGCCACCGGACCGTGCGGTAGCCGGCGGCATGGGCACGGGCGTCGGCGGCCAGGGCGTCGAGCGCGGCGTGGTCGAGCCGGTCGGTCTCCAGCCGGCGGCGCACCTCGGCGAGCACCGGGCGGGCGCCCATCGCGGCGGCGAAGGCGCCGCCGGCCTCCGGCCGGGCGACTCCCCCGGGGAGCGCCGAGACCGCCATCCCCATCATCCGCTTGCGGCCGTGCTCACCGAGCAGCCGCAGGCAGTGCTCGTGCAGCGCCCGGCCGATGCCCCGCCGCCGGTACGCCGGGTGCACGACCACGTCGACGGTCGAGTTGTCGGTGTTGTCGAGCTGCGGCAGGTCCAGTCCCAGGTAGCCGGCCGGCACGCCATCGAACCGGGCCAGCGCCCAGCGCGGCGCGTTGCCCGGCATCGGCTGCCGGACGGCGGCGTCGAAGCGCTGCCGGCAGAACGGCGGGAAGTCCGGCAGGTCGGCCGCGTTCGCCGCCGCGCCGATCCGGTACGCCTCGTCGATCGCGGCCTGGTCGGCGGCGTCGAACGGCGCGATCGTGATGCCCATGCCAGCGAGGGTCCGTCAGGAACAGCGATCGGGCCAGCGAATTTCGCTGGCCCGATCGCGACGTTGGTCGGGAGGGACGATCGCACAACGCCTCCGGCGTTGGGTCGTAAGAACTTGAAAAGTCTCCGGCGAAACGCCCTCCCGCACGGAGCATCCTGCGCCGTCCGAATCCTGCCGTCAAGTCCTTAGCGGCGGGTTTTTCATACTCACAGCGAAAAGCCAGTTACTCAACGGATCCGCCCAATCCCCCACCCGGGCGATCCCCCACCGCGCGCGATCTTGCACCTTGTGTCGGTCATGTGGCCCGACATGCGCCTTTTGCCCAGGCAGCAAATGCAAGATCGCGGGGAGGGCGGGGGTCAGGAGAGGAGGCCGGCGTCGCGGGCGGCGCGGAGGGAGGGCTTGATGCGGTGGGTGGGGCCGACCTCGCCGGCGACGGCGTCGATGGTCTTCAGACCCTCGCCGGTGTTGAAGACGACCGTTTCCGCCGTGGGGTCGAGGCGGCCGGACTCGACCAGCTTGCGGAGCACCGCCACGGTGACCCCGCCGGCGGTCTCGGCGAAGACGCCGGTGGTCCGGGCCAGCAGTCGGATGCCGGCGCGGATCTCGTCGTCGTCGGCGTACTCCATCCAGCCGCCGGTGCGGCGGACCGCCTCCAAGGCGTACAGGCCGGCGGCCGGGTCGCCGATGTTCAGCGACTTGGCGATGCCGGTCGGCTTGACCGGGGTGATGGTGTCGCTGTCGGCGTGCAGGGCGGTGGCGATCGGGTTGCAGCCGGCCGACTGCGCGCCGAAGACCTTCCAGCCGCCGGCCGGCGCCGCCACCAGGCCGATCTCGACCAGCTCCGAGAACGCCTTGTCGATCTTTGTGAGCAGCTCGCCGGAGGCCATCGGGATCACCACCTGCGCCGGGATCCGCCAGCCGAGCTGCTCGGCCACCTCGTACCCGAGGGTCTTCGAGCCCTCCGCGTAGTACGGCCGGACGTTGACGTTGACGAACGCGGTGTCCTCGAACTCGTCGGTTTCCACCAGCTCCCCGCAGAGCCGGTTCACGTCGTCGTACGAGCCGTCGATGGCGACCAGCTCGCCGCCGTAGACGGCGGTGGTGACCACCTTGCCCTGCTCCAGGTCGCTGGGGATGAACACCACCGACGGCGCCCCGGCCCGGGCCGCGTGGGCGGCGACCGAGTTGGCCAGGTTGCCGGTGGAGGCGCAGGCGTACCGGGTGAAGCCGAGCGCCCGGGCGGCGGTCAGCGCCACCGAGACCACCCGGTCCTTGAACGAGTGGGTGGGGTTGGCGCTGTCGTCCTTCACCCAGAGCGGGGCGGTGATGCCCAGCTCGGCGGCGAGATTGGGGGCGGCGACCAGCGGGGTGAGCCCCGGGTCCACGGTCACCCGGCTGGCCGGGTCCTGGCCGGCGGGGAGCAGCGCGGCGTACCGCCAGAGGTTCTTCGGGCCGGCCTCGATCTGCTCCCGGGTGACGGTGGCGAGCGCGGCGGCGTCGTAGTCCACCTCGAGCGGACCGAAACACTCGTAGCAGGCGTGCTGGGCGGCCAGCGGGTAGCGCGTGGAACAGGCGCGGCAGACCAGGGCGCGGGCGGGGCTGAGGGTGGTGTCGATACCGGCGGCGGGAAGCGTCGACGTCATGTCGCGGGTTCCTCTCATCTTTCCCCGCATCGCACCGTGCGGCGGGGACGGAATTGGCACCTGCCCGCTCCTCGCTCGTCGTCGAGCGTGCGGGTGGTTGCCGGGGCGTCGTCGGGCCGTATCCCTCAGCCCCTCTGGATGAGGTATGCAGTTGTGCCGCCGAGTCTATGCACTCACGGCGCACCTGCCGAACGGAGTTCCCACGGTGTGAGCCACCCCCGCTCACCAGCGCCAAGATCCGCGCAACGTCCGGGAGGTGGGGCCCCTCCGCCGCCGGGTGCCCCCACCTCCCGGGCGTTGCCGCTCCGCTCACCTCACCGGGCCACCACGGCGATCGGGTCGACCATCGCCGGCCGGTCGGTGACCGCCACCGGGACGGGCGCCCCGGCGAGGGTGGTGGCGGCGCGGGAGCGGGTGGCCAGGTTGGCGGCGATCAGGGCGGCGATGGTCAGGGCCGCGCCGACCAGTTCCACGACGCCGGGCCGGTAGCCCCGGGCGGTCTGCACCACGAAGGTGGTCACCGGGACCAGGTTCATGAACAGGGCGGCGTCGGCCGCGCCGAGCCGCTGCACCCCGGTGTTCCAGGCCAGCACCGCGAGGACGGCGGCGACGAGCACCGCGTACGCCAACTGCGGGGCGACCGCGACGAGGTCGGCGGCGGCCGGCAGGTGCTGCCAGCCGGCGAGGTCGGCGGTGAGGCTGCCGGCGAGCATCGCGGCCGTGCCGGCGACCGCGGTGAGTGTGGTGTAGCGCAGCGGGGACCAGCCGGTGAACCGGCTCGCGCCGTGGGTGTAGACGGCCCAGCCCAGCACCGCGCCGATCATCAGCAGCCCGCCGACGCCGAACTGCCCCAGCCCGTCGAGCCGGCCCCGGGTGATCACCAGGCCGACGCCGACGAGGGCGAGCAGCGAGAACCCGAGCAGCACCGGACGGGGGCGTACGCCGTCGCGGACCCAGCGGACCAGCTGGGTGACCAGCGGGGTGGTGGCGGCGAAGAGGGCGATCTGCTGCGGGGCGGCGTGCCCGAGCGCCAGGTTGGTCAGCACGTTGAACCCGGCGAAGCCGAGCACGCCGAGCACCACCACCTCGACCGCGCGGCCGCCGGCGCGCAGGGCGGCCAGGCCCTCCCGGGCCAGCAGCAGGGCGAGCAGGACGGCGCTGGCGAGGACGTACCGGGCGGTGGTGAGGTTCAGCGCGTCGACCCGGGTCAGGGCGCTGGCCAGCACGGGGAACATGACCCCCCAGCTGAGCACCGCGAAGAGCGGGAAGGCGGCGTGACGAGAACGCACGAGAGCTCCTATGTTCGAGTATCGTCGAACCAACGGCACCGACTGTAGGAGCATGTTCGACGGATGTCGAACAACGGTTACACTGGTCACATGGAGCTCCACGAACCCGAACTGCGGGACGTACCGGTCACCGCCGTGCTCGCCGCGCTGGCCGACGACGTACGGCTGCAGATCGTGCGCGCCCTCGCCGAGGGCGACGAGTACGCCTGCGGCACCTTCGAGTTCGGCGTGTCCAAGGCGACCCGCAGCCACCACCTGAAGGTGCTGCGCGAGGCCGGCCTGACCCGGACCCGGGTCGCCGGCACCAGCCGGTACGTCCGGCTGCGCCGCGACGACCTGGACCGCCTCTACCCCGGCCTGCTCGACGCGGTCCTCACCGCGCCCACCCGTTCCTGACAGGATCGGCGGGTGACGGGGGCGCGGGTGGCGGGGCGGCTGCTGGCGGCGCTGGGGAGCGCAGTGGACGGGCAGCCGATGGCGGTCCGGATCGTGCCCGGGGCGACGGGGATCGCCGCCGGCTTCGACACCCCGCCCCGGCAGCTCGTCCTCGCCCCCGGCGACCGGGCTCAGGCGGCCCTGTTGTGGCGGAACACGGTCACCGACGCCACGGTGCCCGCCGCCAACGGCCGCTACCTGGCGGTCGCCCCGGTATCGGGCCGGCCGGCCCAGCCGGTCGAGCTGGACGGGCCGATCGACCTCGGCACCACCGGCCGGCTCGGCGCCAGCGCCTGGCGGCCGGCCGAGCGACCGAAGCCCGGGGACCAGACGACCGGGACGCCGCCCGCCGGCCCGGGGACCAGTGGGCCGCCCGCGACGCTGACCCCGCCGCCCGACAGCCGACTATGAGGTGACGTCCTTGCGGGTGAAGCGCCAGAAGGCCAGCCCCCAGAAGAGCGTCGCGTAGCTCACTGCCGAGATCGCCCCCCGCACCACGTCGTCGGTCTGCACCGGCGTGGACAGCAGCCCCAGCCAGGCGCTGCTGTAGTGGGTCGGCAGAAAGGCGCGCAGGCCGCCGAGGGCGGTGATCTGGTCCAGGATGCTGGAGAGGATCCAGAGCAGCACCGCGCCACCGACCGCGCCGAGCGCGGCGTCTGTGGTCACCGAGAGCAGGAACGCCAGCCCGGCCACCACCAGCAGGACGACCGCCAGGTAGCCGAGCACCGCCAGCAGCCGCAGCAGCCCCTCGCCGGGCGCCAGCTCGGCGGAGACCTGGCTGCGCAGCGGCGACCAGCCGTACCGGAGGGTGCCGGCGAGCAGCGCGGTGCCGGCGAGCAGCAGCAGGGCCAGCGCCGAGTACGCGAGCGCGACCAGCAGCTTCACCGTGAGCAGCCGGGCCCGGGGCACCGGGATCGCCAGCAGGTAGCGCAGGCTGCCCCAGCTCGCCTCGCTGGCCACCGTGTCCCCGCAGAACAGCGCCACCACCACGACCAGCAGGAACGACGCCGACACGAAGATCGAGAAGAGGGTGAAGTTGAGCCCGCCCGAGGTGGCCAGGTCGACCAGGCTGCCGAACTCGTTGCGCCCGTTGCGGTCGTCCTCGCCGGAATTGAACTGGAACGCGACCAGGATGATCAGCGGCAGCAGCACCATGAAGCCGAGCGCCAGCTGGGTACGCCGCCGCGACGCCTGCCGGCGGAACTCCGCCGCGAACGGCAGGGTGGCCGACGGCCGGTAGCCGACCGCCGCCCCGCCCGGACCGACCAGACCCGTCCGGCCGCCGCCGACGTCGCCCGCCTCCACCGAAGACGACTGCCCCATCACCGGTCCCCGCTTCCCCGAGAGTTCTCGCCGACCAGGGCCAGGAACGCGTCCTCCAGGCGGCGCCGGGGCACCACCCGGTCCACCCCGATGCCGGCCCGGACCAGCTCCGCCACCACCTCGCTGCGCGCGGTGCCGTTGGTGTCCACCACCAGGCCGCCGTCGCCGTCGGGCAGCACCCGGACCCCGTGCAGCCGGTCCAGCACGGTGCGGGCGGCGTCCGGGTCGGTCACGTCGAAGAGCACACTCGGCGATTCGCCGACGATCTCCTCCACCGGGCCGGAGGCCACGATCCGGCCCTTGTTCACCACCACCGCGTGGGTGCAGGTCTGCTCCACCTCGGCCAGCAGGTGGCTGGAGACCAGCACCGCCCGGCCGTCGGTGGCGTACCGCTGGAGCACCCGGCGCATCTCGGCGATCTGCGGCGGGTCGAGGCCGTCGGTCGGCTCGTCGAGCACCAGCAGCTCCGGCAGGCCGAGCATGGCCTGCGCGATGGCCAGCCGCTGCCGCATGCCGTGGCTGTAGTTCTTCGTCCGCCGGTGCACCGAGGAGCCCAGGCCGGCGATCTCCAGCGCCTCGTCGAAGTGCGCGTCGGCCCAGGGCCGCCCGGTGGCCCGCCAGTACGCCTTCAGGTTCTCCAGACCGGACAGGTGCGGCAGGAAGCCCGGCCCCTCCACCAGCGCGCCGATCCGGGACAGCACCGGCGAGCCGGGCACCAACCGGTGCCCGAAGACGTAGATCTCCCCGGCCGTCGGCTGGGTCAGCCCCATCAGCACCCGCAGGGTGGTGGTCTTGCCGGCGCCGTTCGGGCCGAGCAGGCCGACCACCTGACCGGGGTGCACCTCGAAGTCGACTTCTGCGACGGCGACGAAGCCGTCCGCGTACTCCTTGCGGAGCTGGCGCACGGTGAGCGGGATGCCCGCGTACTCCGGGTGGACGGAGCTGTCCTGGCGGCGGTGCCGGCGGCGGGCGATCAGGACGACCAGGACGAGCCCGACCGCGATCGCGGCGAGCAGCCCGACCAGCACCCAGCGCCAGACCGTGGCGGTGGTGGGGATCGGCTCGCCGTCGACGGTCGGCAGGGTCAGCGCCCCGTCGACGGCGACGGTGTGGACGGTCGGCTCGGGCGGGGTGGCGTACGCCTGGTCGGAGGTGGCCACGACGACCCGCAGCCGGTGCCCGGCCTCGACCCGGCGGACGATCGCCGGCAGGGTGACCGTGACCGGCTGGGCCGCGTCGACGGTCTTCGGCAGGCCGGTGAGGCGGACCGGGGCGACCAGGCCGTCGGGCAGCGTGGCGGCGCCGTTCGGGTCGACGTCGTAGAGCTTGACGAAGAGCACCGCCTCGCCGGTCGGTGACGCCGCCCGGACCCGGACCGTCGGCGAGCCGACCACGTCGACCGCCTCGTCCAGCGGCGCGGACTCGAACCGGGCGTGCTGGCCGGGGATGTCGCCGGCCACGCCGTCCAGCAGCGAGCCGAGCGCCCCGGCGAACGGCACGGCGGAGATGGCCGCCGGGTTGCCGTTGGGCGGGTTGGCGATGGTCTGGGCGGGGCCGGTCACCTCGACCTCGCGCCGGGCGTCGCCGGCGACGCCCGGGTAGTCGGCGGTGCGGTAACCGGTGGCCACCAGCCCCCGGTCGAGGGCGTCGAAGCCGGCGATCCGGGAGAAGGTGAAGCTGTCGCCCGGCACCGCCCCCTCCCCCTTGACGTAGTGGTCGAGCCACTGCGCGGTCAGGAACTTCACCCGGTCGGAGTCGCTGGTCGGCCCCGCGCCGCCGTCGTGGCCGCCGGTGAACCAGGCGACCCGGACGGGGGTGCCGGCGGCGGCGATGCCGCGCGCGTTGGCGTCGGCCTCGGCCAGCGGGAAGAGGGTGTCCGCCTCGCCCTGCACCAGCAGGGTGGGCGCCTTGACCCGGTCGAGCACGCCGGCCGGGGAGGAGCGGCGCAGCAGCTCCACCGCCCCGGCGTCGGCCCGGCCGGTGGTGGCGATCCGCAGGTACGCGGCGCAGACGTCGGCGGCGAACCGGCCGCAGGACGGGTCGGCGGCGCCGGCCGGGGCGCGCCCGGAACCGGTGCCCGGGCCCCCGCCCGGCCGCGGGCTGGGCGCGCCGGCCGACGCCGGGGCACCCTGCGGCTGGGCGGCCGTGGCGCCGGAGATGCCGGCCGGTCCGGAGCCGGCGGAGCCGCCACCGCCGAAGAAGATGCCCGCCCAGCCCTTCTTGAACACACCCTCGGTGGGGGGCTTCCCGGTGCTCTCCGGGAGGAAGGCGCGGGACAGGTCGTTCCAGGTGATCATCGGGACGATCGCGTCGACCCGGGGGTCCTGGGCGGCGAGCAGCAGGGCCAGGCCGCCGCCGTACGAGCCGCCGACCACGCCGACCCGGGGGTCACCAGCGGCGTCGGTCCGGATGTCGGGGCGGGCGGCGAGCCGGTCGAGCAGGCGTTGCGCGTCCCGCACCTCGTAGTCGGGGCTGTCCAGGTGGATCTCGCCGCCACTGCGGCCGAAGCCCCGGGCGGTCCAGGTGAGCACCGCGTACCCGTGCTCGACCAGGTCCTCGGCGTCGGAGCGGACGGACTCCTTGGTGCCGCCGAAGCCGTGCGCGAGCAGCACCGCCGGGACCTTCCGGTCGGCGGAGGCGCCGTCCGGCAGGTAGAGCGTGGTGTCCAGGTCGACCGGCTGGTCGCCGGCCGGTCCGGAGCGGACGGTCACCGTCGCCGACTCGGTCCGGAAGGCGGGTCGGTCCGGCCGGGCCGCCCACACCACGGCGGCGGCCGCCAGGACGACCACCACCGACGCCGCCACGACCCGGCGTCGGCGGGTGGCCAGGGCACGCCGGACCCGCGCGGCCGACAGCGGTGATCTCATGCGGCACACGGTACGGCCCGGATCCTGAGCGTTGCCTGAGATCGGCCGTACGTCCGTCCGGTTGCTCCGGTCGGCGCGCGAGTCCGATCAACCGCGCAACGTCCAGAACATCCCAGCGAGTTGACTTCGGATCACGTGAATTCACATGTACGGCATAAACCACCTCCGATGCGTCCATGACGCACGATCCACGGAACACTGCGTGCCGGCAAGGTCAACAAGCCGTGACATCGCTCGAAGTGACGCGAAGCTGACTCGGCGACGGCGGCCACACGTCCGCGCGGGTCGGCTAGTTTTCCGGTCCGGTGTACGGGACTGCATCGGCGACCCCCGCCACCGGAGGAAGTCCCCCGCCGTCGCCGGAGGAGACAGACCATGACAGTCCCCGCGCCGCGGGTCCGTCGCCGGCCCTCCGTACCCGGCCGGGTGCTTCCCCTGCTGCTCGTGGCGGCCCTGCTGGCCCCGGTGGGGCTGCTCTTCGCCCAGACGCACCGGCTGACCGGGGACGACCGGGACCTCGCGGTCCGGGAACGGCTCGGCGTGCAGTACCTGCGCGCCCTCGGCCCGGTCACCGAGGCGCTGGTGGACGCCCAGACCGCCGCGGTCGGCGGCCGACCGGTCTCCCGGGACGCACTGACCGCCGCGGTCGAGCAGGCCGCCGCCGTCGACAGTGCCGTCGGGGACGAGCTGCGCAGCCACGAGCGCTGGTCCGGGCTGCGCGCCAAGCTGGAGGCGCTGCCCGACCGGGGGCTCACCGACCCCACCACCGCGTACGCCGCGTACGGGGAGATGACCGACCTGCTGCTCGCCCTGCACCGCAAGATCCGGGACAGCTCGGGGCTGATCCGCGACCCGCAGTCCGACTCCTTCTTCCTGCAGGACGGCATCGGCGGCGATCTGCCCGAGGCGATGGTCGCGGCGGGCCGGCTCGCCGACCTGACCGCCCTGGCCGCGCAGCGCCCGGCGACCGAACGCGAGGCGACCCTCGCCGAGCTGGCCGCCCTCCGGGTGGCCGCCCTGGGACCGGCCACCGACCTGGTCGCCGACCTACGGGCCGCGGTCGACAGCTCGGAGAGCACCGAGCTGGGATCGAACGTGCTCACCCCGCTCGACACCTACCAGCGCTCGGTCGAGGCGCTCGCCGCGCTCTCCGCGCCGACCGGCAGGGCGGGCAGCCGACCGATCGACCCCGCCCAGGTCGCCGCCGCCCGACTCAACGCGCAGGCCGCCGCCAAGCAGCTCCAGCCGATCATCCTCGACCAGCTCGACGCGCTGCTGAGGGAGCGGATCGACCGGCTCGACCGGGACCGCCTGCTGGCCTTCGCCGCCGCCGCGCTCGCCGGCCTGCTGGCCGTCGTCCTGGCCGGGGTGCTGATCGGGGCGTACCTGCGGGCCCGCCGCCGCGCCGCCGACGAGCGGCGGGCGCGAGAGGACTCGGGTGCGCTGCCGGCTTGGCAGCCGCCGGCCGAGCCGCGTCCACTCCAACCGGCCGGATCGGGCCGGCCCGGCGAACCCGAGCGCTGGGGGCCCTTCGATGCTGCTCGGTAGGCTCCGCATCCGGGGCAAGCTCGCCCTGCTCGTGATCATTCCGCTGCTCAGCATGGTCGGACTGGCCGTGCCTGCGGTGCTCGACCGGGTGGCCGCCGCCCAGCGGGCCGGCGACATCGCCGCCAGCGTCCGGGTCGCCAGCCGGATCGGCAGCCTCGTCCAGGACCTCCAGCAGGAACGGCTGCTCTCGGTCGGGCTGCTGCTCGGCCGGGTGACCCGGACCGAGCTGATCCAGAAGTCGTCCGGCGTCGACGACCGGGTCGCCGACCTGCGGGCCGGCCGCCTCCCGGACCGGGTCGCCGCCGCCCTCGACGGCGTACGCAAGCTGGCCGAGCTGCGTACCGCCGTGCTGGCCGGGAAGGCGACGCCGACGCAGATCATGGAGGCGTTCGGACCGGTCGACATGGCGCTGATCGAGGCGCTGCGGCTGCCCTTCGGGGTGGACACCCACACCCCGGCCGGGCGGCAGGTGCTCGCGCTGGACGCGCTGCTCCGCACCGACGAGAAGCTGGGCGCCTGCGCCACCCTGATCGTGCTGGTGAAGGCGACGGGCGATCCGCAGGTGATCGCCGGCTACATCGCCTGTATGGCCGCGCTCCAGGTGGACAACCTGCGCTTCCGCAGCCTCATCACAGCGGAACAGTTCAAGCTGGCGCAGCTCGACGACGCGGCGGTGGCCGCCCGGACCAGCCCCACGTTCCAGACCGACAGCGTCAAGGACCCGGTCGCGGCGATCGCCGCGGTGCCGCTGGACGCGCTCTTCCCCTCGGTCCGCTCGATGATCACCCTCGGCCAGTTCGTGGAGAAGAAGATCGTCGCGGACGTCATCGCGGAGACGACCGCCGAAAAGCGACGGTCCCTGACCATCGCGTGGCTGCTCGGCGGGGCGGCGATCCTGATCCTGGCGATCGTGGTGCTGCTCAGCATGGCCGTCGCCCGGACTGTGGCCCGGCCGTTGACCCGCCTCACCCGCTCCGCCGACCGGGTCGCCCGGGTCGCCGAGGCCGAACTGGTCCGGGTGGTCGACGACGATTCCGAAGCCGGCCAACCGGTCCGGCTCGACCCGGTCGACGTCCGGGCCCGGGACGAGATCGGCGACCTGGCCCGCGCCTTCGAACGGGTGCAGAGCACCGCCGCCCGGCTGGTGGAGCGGCAGGTGGCCGGCCGGCGCAACGTGGCGCAGATGTTCGGCCACGTCGGCCGGCGTACGCAGAACCTGGTCGGCCGGCAGATCGCGCTGATCGACCGGCTGGAACGGCAGGAGGCCGACCCGGGGCGGCTGAAGCACCTGTACCGGCTCGACCACATCTCCAGCCGGCTGCGCCGCAACGCCGGCAGCCTGGTGGTGCTCTCCGGCGCGGGCGGCACCGACGGGCACGTGGCCCCGGTGCAGCTCGCCGACGTGGTCCGCCTGGCGCTCGGCGAGATCGAGGACTACACCCGGGTCGACGTGCAGGTCCCGCCGGGAGTGTCGGCGGCGCCCGCCACCGTCGGCGACCTGGTGCTCGCGCTGGCCGAGCTGATGGAGAACGCCACCGTCTTCTCCCCGCCGCACACCCGGGTGGCGGTGGGCGGCGAGCTGACCGACGGCGGGGCACGGCTGAGCGTGGTGGACCGAGGCATCGGCATGACCGAGGAGCGGCTCGCCGAGGAGAACGCCCGGCTGACCCGGCGGGAGCGGCTCGACCTGGCTCCGACCGAGGTGCTGGGGCTGTTCGTGGTCGGCCGGCTGGCCCGCCGGCACGGCTGGACAGTGGACCTGGCCCCGACCGCGGGCGGCGGGGTGACCGCCCGGCTGGAGATCCCCGCCGCGCTGCTGGTGGTCCGGCGGCCGGAGCGCGCCGGCGTCACGGTCGCCCGGGCCGCCGTGCCGGCCCGGGACCGGCGGGCGCTCGGCCAACCGGCCCGCCCGGGTCGGGCGCTCACCGCGGCCGCCGTCCCGGCGGCCGTCGAGGAGCACCCGGGCCTCGACCCGGCGCTGCTCCGGGCCACCCGCAGCCTGGAGACCGCCGAGTCGTGGAACGCCTTCGGCGCGGCGGCCGAGGAGGGCACCGACGCGCCGCCGCCGGCCGTCCCGATGGGTGCCCCGGCCGCCGGAGCGGCGGCGGGCACCCGGCCGCTGATCCGCCAGCGGGTGCCGGGCGCCAGCCTGCCGCGCACCGGCCCGACGGCCAAGCCGGTCGACGCCACCCACGCCGACCCGTCCGCCGTCCGCGCTCTGGTCGAGGACTTCCAGGCCGGGGTACGCCGCGCCGAGCGGAACGCCACCCCGGTCGAGCTCACCCCCGACCGGCCCCGGCTGAGCCGGCGGGTGCCCGGGGCGAACCTGGCCGTCGCCCCGCCCCACGCGCCGGTCGCCAGCCAGCACCCCGGAGACCCGGCCGAGGTCCGCAACCTCATCACCGAGTTCGAGGCGGGCGTCGCCCGCGCGCTGCGCGAAGTCGGTCCAGACCACCACCGCCACGAAGAGGGATCATCACGGTGACCAGCCCCTTCCTGCACGACAACGTCGACCACCAGCACACCGGGGAACTCAGCCCCGAGGCACGCACCTTCAACTGGCTCCTCGACTCGTTCACCTCCAGCACCGCGGGGGTGATGGAGGCGATCGCGGTCTCCTCCGACGGGCTGCTGATGGCGATGTCCTCCATCAAGGACCGGTCCAACGCCGAACGGCTCGCCGCCGTGGTCTCCGGGATGACCAGCCTGGCCGGAGGCGCGGCCAGCTGGTACGCGCTCGGCGGCCTGAACCGGGTGATCGTCGACATGGCCGAGGGCTACCTGCTGATCAGCGCGATCAGCAGCGGCTCGGTGCTCGGCGTGGTCGCCGACCGGTCGGCCAACCTCGGCACGGTGGCGTACGAGATGACCCTCTTCGCCGGCCGGGCCGGCGGCGCGCTGAGCCCGCGGCTCATCGCCGAGCTGAAGAACGCCGTGCAGCAGTGACCCCGGAGGTGGCCGACGAGGAACCGGATCCGGAACCTGGCGTCCGGATCCGTCCCTACCTGCGGTCGCCGTCCCCGGCCGGCGAGCCGGCACCCCCGCCCCTGCCGTACCCCGCCGACGAGGTCGACGAGCGGGACGCCGGCCAGCCGGCGGGCCCGCGTCCGTTCGTGCTGACCGCCGGGCGGGTGTCCGGCGCCGACCCGGCGATCGGGCTGGAGACCCAGGTGACCGCCCGGCCGGAGAGCGGGTCCTGGGCGGTGTCGTCCCGGCTCGCCCCGGAACTCCAGGCCATCGTGGCGCTCTGCGCCGACCCGATCTCGGTCGCGGAGATCTCCGCCCGGACGCGGATGCACTTCGGCGTGACCCGCGTGCTGGTCGGTGACCTGCGCACCGCCGGCCACCTCGACGTGCACGTGGGCGACGCCGCCGAAGCCCTTGACCCCGACATCATCCTGCGAGTGATTGATGGACTCCGTGCGATCTCCTGAATGGCCCGCCGCCGCGACCGGTGGGCTCGCCGCGAACAGCGCCGCCGCCCGGTACGGCGTACCGGCGGGGCCCGGCGCGGCCGCCGGCCGGACGGTGCCGCCGGTCGCGCAGCCGGCGCCGCCGCCGTACCGGCCACCGGGGGCGCCGGCCCCGGCGACCGCGGCCGTCCCGGCCGCCAGGCCGCCGATCCCGGTGAAGATCCTGGTCGCCGGCGGGTTCGGCGTGGGCAAGACCACCACGGTGGGCGCGATCTCCGAGATCGCCCCGCTGACCACCGAGGCGGAGATGACCAGCGCCGGCATCGGCGTCGACGACCCCGGCGTACGCTCCACCAAGACCACCACCACGGTGGCGATGGACTTCGGCTGCGTGACCATCGACCGCAGCCTCAGGCTCTACCTCTTCGGCACTCCGGGGCAGGCGCGGTTCGGCTTCATGTGGGACGACCTGGCCCGGGGCGCGCTCGGCGCGCTGGTGGTGGTGGACAGCGCCCGGCTGGACGACTGCTATCCGGCGGTCGACTTCTTCGAGCGCGCCGGGCTGCCGTTCGTGGTCGGGGTGAACGCCTTCGACGGGCGGCTCGCGCACGACCTGGCCGCGATCCGGTGGGCGCTGGCGATCGGCGACCACGTCCCGCTGGTGCAGTTCGACGCCCGGGACCGGCTCTCGGTGCGGGACGCCCTGCTGGTCGTCCTGGACCGCGCGCTGGACCGGGCGACCCGGGAGAAGGGTGCCTGAACCGACCGTCGGTTCGACCCGTTTCATGGAAAGGGGTGGACGTGATGAGAGGTGACCTGGACGAGACACTGGCCCGGCTGGCCCGCCGCGAGGAGGCGCTGCGGCGCCGCGCGGGTGGCCCGGACGAGGAGGCCGCCGGGGAGGAGCCCACGGCGGCCGGGTCACCCCGGGACGGGCACGGCGCGTACCGGCTGCGGGGCGCGAGCCGGCCGGTGGACCGGGACCCGGTGGAGGAGGTGGCCGAGGCCGTCCGCCAGGTGGTCGCCGAGCATCCCGGCCTGATCGTCACCCTGCGGGTGGAGCACGACGGGCAGGCGTACCCGCTGCGGGTCTCCTGGGCCGGGCCGGACGTGACGGTCGGCGGGGAGGCGACGGTCGCGCCACCGCCGGTCTGGCCGATGTCGGTGAAGACCGTGCCGGCCCCCGGCCAGGACGGGCTGAGCACCGACCCGGCGGCCCGGCTGGCCGAGATGATCCGGCGCGACCCGTCGCTGCTGGAGGACGGGCCGCTCTGACGCCCGCGCACCGCCCGGCGGGGGTGTGGTGCCGGCGGCTACTGTCGGGCGGGTGGCGGCACCCGACCTGATCCTCACCGCGAGCCTCCGGCCGGCGGCGCTGGACGCCCGCCGCGGCGTCGTCCGGCTGCACCCCGAGGTGCTGACCGCGCTGGCGCTGCGCCCCGGTGACCCGGTCCGGCTGGCCGGCCGGCGGGTCACCGCCGGCATCGCCGCGCCGGCCGACCGGGCCGCGAGCACCGCCCTGCTGTACGCCGACGACCTGCTGCTGGGCAACCTCGGCGTCCGGGACGGCGGGCAGGTGACGCTGAGCCCGCTGCCGGTGACCCCGGCCCGTCGGGTCACCCTGACCGGCCCGGTGGAGATCGTCGCCGCGGTCTCCCCGGAGATGCTGCGCCTCGCCCTGCTCGGCAAGGTGGTGACCGCCGGGGACGACGTCTCGCTGCTGCCGCAGGACGTGCTCCCCGACGCCTCGGTCCGCAGCCTGGTCGAGGCGGCCCGGCGCAGCCTGGCCAACACCGTCGGCTACGCCTGGACCAGCACCCTGCTCACCGTGACCGCCGTCGAGCCGGACGCCGGCGCGCTGGTCACCATGGACACCGTGGTCGGCTGGGAGCACGGCCCGGCGACGCGCGGCTCCGGACCGCTCGGGCAGGACCCGGCGGGCCGGCTCACCGACGCCACGACCGTCGGCGGTGGAGCGGCCCGCGGCCCGAGCGGGCGGGGCGGCGGGGCGGCAGGGACGTCCGGGGCGCCGGCCGGGACCGGCCCGGGGCTGGTCGAGCCGGAGGAGGCGCCGAGCGTCGACGAGCTGCCCGGGCTGCGGGCGCAGGCCGAGGAGCTGACCGAGCTGCTCGACCTCGGCTTCCACCACCGCGAGGTGCTCGGCCGGCTGGGCACCACCGTCTCGCTCGGCGTACTGGTCAGCGGGCCGGCCGGGTCCGGCAAGGCGGCGCTGGTCCGCGCGGTCGCCGCCCGGGTCCGGGCCCGGGTCTGCCCGATCTGGGCGCCGGAGGTGGCCGCGCTGAGCAACGACGCGGCGGCCCGCCGGCTGCGCGAGGCCGCCGCGGCGGTACGCGACGACGCCGCAGCCGTCCTGCTGGTCACCGACGTGGAGGCGCTCGCCCCGGCCGACGACCCCGGGCCGGTGGCGACGGTGTTCCGGCAGGTGCTCGCCGAGACCGTCCGGGCCGGCGCGGCGGTGGTCTGCACCACCGGCCGGCCGGAGGCGGTGGACCCGGCGCTGCGCGCCCCGGACCTGCTCTCCCTGCGGATCACCGTGCCGCTGCCCGACCAGGCGCTGCGCCGGGAGCAGCTCACCGTGCTGACCCGGCAGGTGCCGCTGGCCGAGGACGTCCGGCTGGACGAGGTGGCGGGGCGTACCCCGGGGTTCGTCGCGGCGGACCTGGCGGCGCTGGTCCGGGAGGCGGGGGTGCGCGCCGCGCTGCGGCAGAAGGCGGCCGAGACGCCGACGGTGGCGATGGCCGACTTCACCGCCGCGCTGGAGGTGGTCCGGCCGACCACGATGGCCGCGTCCACCCTGGAGCTGGCCTCGGTCACCCTCGACGACGTGGGCGGCCTGCACGAGGTCAAGGAGACACTGACCGAGTCGGTGCTCTGGCCGCTGACCTACCCGGACACGTTCGCCCGGCTGGGCGTGACGCCGCCGCGTGGAGTGCTGCTCTACGGGCCGCCGGGCTGCGGAAAGACGTACCTGGTCACCGCGCTGGCCGGGTCGGGTCGGGCGAACGTGCTGTCGGTGAAGGGCGCGGAGCTGCTGTCCAAGTGGGTCGGCGAGAGCGAACGCGCGGTCCGGGAGCTGTTCCGCCGGGCCCGCGAGGCCGCGCCGACGCTGATCTTCCTGGACGAGGTGGACGCGCTCGCCCCGGTCCGCGGCCAGGCCACCGACGGCGGTACGACGGACCGGGTGGTCGCCGCCCTGCTCACCGAGCTGGACGGGGTGGAGTCGCTGCGCAACGTGGTGGTGGTCGGCGCGACCAACCGGCCGGACCTGGTCGACCCGGCGCTGCTCCGTCCGGGGCGGCTGGAACGGCTGGTCTACGTGCCGCCGCCGGACGGACCGGCCCGGGCGGAGATCCTCCGGGCCGCGTCCCGTAACGTGCCGCTCGCCCCGGACGTGGACCTGGCCGGGCTGGGCGACGAGCTGGCCGGCTTCTCGGCGGCCGACTGCGCCGCCCTGGTCCGCGAGGCGGCACTGGCCGCGATGCGCGAGTCGCTGACCGCCGCCACGGTCGCCGCCGCCCACGTGTCGGCCGCGCGGGCCCGCGTCCGCCCGTCGCTGGACCCGGCCCAGGTGGCCTGGCTGGCCGCGTACGCCGAGCAGCGGGCCGGCTGATGCCTCGCCCCGGGACGGCGTCTCTCGCGATGCCGCTCACGAGACTGTTCGCCGGAGGCGATATGCCTGAGAGGCATAAACATGACTCTCAGGCATATCACTCGCGGCCAGGCGGCCGCCTGCGCCCTGCGGCGCCGCCAGCGTCAGGGACGGGTCCGACGTACGGTGCTCCTGATCGCCGCGTCGATGCGCATCAGCAGGCCGCCGATGAGGAAGTCGCCGGGTTCGCGCGCGTCGTCATCAATCGAAACTGGTTCCTCGGGTACGGCGGCAGTGTAGGCAGCGGTTTCCGCTGTGGCTGCCCCGCCGTCAGTCCGTCGGCAGCAGCGGGCCGAGCGGGCCGAGGTCGAGGTTGAGGTCCTCGGGCGACAGCCCGAAGTACTCGCGGAGCTGGGTCATCTGCTCCTCCAGCGCCATCAGCGTGGCGCCGACCCGTTCGATCTGGGCCTCGGTCAGGTCGCCGAGGTCGACCCGGCGCAGCGCCTGCCGTTCCATCAGCTGCCGCAGCAGCTCGATGACGGTGAGCACCAGGCTGGCCAGGCCGCGCTCGACCGAGTCGGAGTCCACGGCGAGCCGCCGGTCCAGCGGGCGGACCCTTGGCGCCTCCCACCGCGGCTCCCCCAGCGCCGCCGCCAGGTCGGCCGCCCCGTCCCGCCTCGGCTCGTCCCGATTCGGGCCGCGGCCGGGGGCGGTCATTCCGCCTCCAGGACAGGGCCGAGGGCCGCCGCCGGAACGGCGTCCGTCGCGGGCAGATCGGGCGGGGCGAGCGCACCGACCGAGGCGACCAGGGCCCGCAGCGAGATCCGGACCAGGTCGATGTCGGCGATCGCCAGGGTGATGTCCCCGGTGATCACCACGCCGGTGGCGAGCACCCGGTCGAGCAGGTCGACGAGCGCCACCGGCCGGTAGGCCAGCGGGTCGTCGGCGCTGCTCGGGGAGAGTGAGGTCACCGCCATGCGGGCCCCCGCGCCGGCTCCCGGACCGGGCGCGCCGGCTCGGCCGACGGTTCCGCCACGAAGGAGTACGGCGGCCACGGGCCGGTCAGCTCCAGCCGCAGCTCCGGGTGCCGGTCCGCGAGTTCCCCGACGAGCGCGGAGAAGCCGTCCAGCGCCGTCCGGTCGATCAGGTACGCCCCGTTCAGCACCATCGCGGTGGCCGCGCCGGAGAGCCGCCGGTCCTGCGGGGCGTGCCGGCGGGCGGCGACCGCGTACCCGGCGAGTGCGGTGTGGATGGTGGCGGCGGCGTCGGCGGCGATCCGCTGCCCCTCCTCGCGGGCGGTGAGCTGGGCCCGCCGCCGCCGCAGGTACGCCGCACCGGCCCCGCCGCCACCGGCGGCCTCCGCCGTGCGGGGCTGCGCGCCGGGAACGACGTACCCCTTGACGCCCCACTCCTCGCGGTCGGTGAGCCGGGCCAGGGTGGCGGACAGCTCGTCGCGCCGCTCGGTGAGCACCCGCGCCACCCGGTCGTCGTCGCGGTGCACCGTGGCGAGCCGGGCCGGCACCACCGCGCCGGCTCGCGCCAGGGCGTCGACCACCGTGTGGTGGGTCCGCGCGGCCCGCTCCAGCCAGCCCAGGTCCTCCAGGTTGCGGCGCAGCGCCGCCTCGCCGTACTCGACCAGCGGGGCGGCGCTGACCACGGCGGTCAGGCCGGCGGCCCGGACCGCGCGGACCGGGGCGCCGTCCATCCCGGCGATCCCGGCGAGCGTGGCCGGGTCGACGTCGGCGGTCACGCCGTGCAGCCACACGCCCGTGCCGGTCTCCGGGGCGCCGTCCAGCGGCGTGGTCTCAGTCTCAGCGGTCGTGCTCATCCCGCTCCCTCCGCTCGGCCCGGGCGGCCACCCTCGGCCGTCGGGACGCCTCCACCTCCTCCGGGTCGCGCGGCCCCGGCTCGACCGGCGGGCGGGCCCGCGAGCTGAGCCACGGGTCGTGCTCCCACCAGTCGATGCCGATCTGCCGCGCGGTGTCCACCGAGGCGATGACCAGCCGCAGCTTCAGCGTCAGCAGCTCGATGTCGAGCAGGCTGACCCGGATGTCACCGGCGATGACGATGCCCCGGTCGAGCACCCGTTCGAGGATGTCGCCGAGGTTCGCCGGTTCGTGCCCGGCCGGCAGGACCTGGCCGGAGTTCTGCACCACCGAGGGTGGTCGCGGCATCGTCATCTCAGCCCCCGTCCCCCTTGCCGCGCTGGTACCGGCGGGTCCGCCGGTAGCCGAGCAGGCTGCCCGTCATGTCCAGCTCCACCTCGTAGAGGCCGAGCAGGTCGGTCGAGGCCGGGATCCGGTGGTCCTCGACCACCTCCACCCCGACCAGCCAGCCGTCGTCGGTGGGCTGGATCGAGGTGATGCCGAGCGGGTCCTTGCCGGTCAGCCCGACGATCTGGCGCAGCCCCTCCCGGGCCGCCTCCGCGGCCGACACCTCCTCGTACTGCTCCTCGCCGGCGTACCGGTCGTCGTCGCGGGCACCCCGGTCGCGCCGGCGCTCCCGATCGCCCTCGCCACGGACGCGTGTTGTTGTCATGTCAGTCCCCTCGCCCGCGGTGCTGGCCGCCCCGTCGAACGGCCGTCCGTCGTCGGCCGGTCTCCCGGGCCGGCGACGGCCGGCCGGCGGCGTCGGAACGGGTACGCCCCGCGCCGCCGGCCGGTGTGGTCAGCCGGTCCAGGACCTGCTGCTGTCCCCGGTCCCGCTCCTGCGGCGTGATGTCGCCGACCTCCGCCGCCTGGTCCAGTTCCTCCAGCTCGTGCCGGATGTTGACCGGGTTGTACTGCCGCGACTCCGCCTCCCGGTCGATCACCTTGACCACCGCGGTCAGCCCCCGCACCGGGGCGTACGGCAGGGTCAGCAGGCTCCAGAGGATGTCCATGTCCTCACTCCACCAACTGGTGTGCGCTGACGAGGTCGTACGGGGCGAGCGGGCCCAGCAGCCGCATCCGGATCAGGTCCCGCCGCTGCTCGGCGAAATCCTCCACCGCCCGGACGAAGTCCTCCTCGTCGTCGGTCGCGACCAGGAAGGCGACGTTCATCGCGTCCAGTTCGCTGCTCGGCGGGCGCGGTGCATGGGCCACCGCGTGCGGGGTGAGCGCGTCGATGAGCGCCCGGTTCTCCGCCTCGCGGCGCAGCTCCACCCCCTGGCTGATCATCTCGCCGAGCCGGATCCGCTGTTCGCGGGTCTCCGCCTCCGGCCGGCCGCGCACCTGGTCGGCGAGCGCGGCGGCGGCGGCGTTCTCGGCGAGGAAGTCGCTGATCGTCTCCTCCTCGTCGAAGCGGCCGTGCACCGTGTACTGCATCCGGTCCTCGAACTCGTCGAGGGCGGCGGCGAACCGGTCGTGGTGCGCCGCCAGCAGGTCCTCGACCGCGTCCGGCCCGGTCACCACCGTGCCGAACCGGACCGGCAGCACCGGCGCGACGGCCGCCGTCCCGTCCAGCAGCGTCTGGTACGCGGTCAGGTCGGCCGGCCGGCCCATCGGCTCCTCCAGTCCGACCTCGCTGACCAGCGCGGCCAGGTCGCCGTGCGGAACGGCGGTCACCTCGCCCGGCGGATTGCCGACCCCTTCCGCGTCCGGGGTCGGCTCCACGTCGGACGGCACGATGCCGTAGATGAACAGCCCGACCTCGCCGGCCGGCTGCGTCTGCTCGTCGGTCATCTCAACGCTCCTCGTCCCGGCGTCGGCGTGGCCGCTCCCGCTCCCGCTCGCGCTCGCGGCCGCGGTCGCTGAGCGAGTCCGCCACCGCGCCGCTGATCTCCTGGGCCGCCTTCCCGAGACCGGAGATCGCCTTGCCCTTGGTCGCCGCCCCGGCCGCGTCCCCGACCAGGTCGGGCAGCCCCTTCTGGTTCTTCGGGGTGATGCTCAGCCGGTCGACCGCCTCGGCGAACCGGAGGTACGTCTCGACGCTGGCGATCACGATCCGGGCGTTGATCTCCAGGAGCTGGATGCCGACCACGGCGACCGAGACCTGCGCGTCGATCACCACGCCCTTGTCCAGCACCGTCTCCACCACGTCGGCCAGGGTGCCCCCGGCACCACCGCCGGTGCCGCGTTCCAGGGCGCCACCGGCCTCGCTGCCGGTCGTCGTCGCGATCGTCATTCGCCACGCTCCTCACGCCGGCGGCGGACCACCGGACGGCGCGGCGGCTCCGGGGCACGTCGGGCCGCCGGGCGGGGGCGCTGCGGCTCCTCGCGCGGCTCCCGCTCCTCCCGCGGCTGCTGACGGCGGGCCCGCTCGGGCTGCCGGCGACGCGGCGGCGGCTGCTCCTGCTCGGGCTCCTCCTCCTCGTCGTACCCCTCGTCGTAGTCCTCGCCATCGTCGTAGGCGTCGTACTCCTCCTCCTCGGGCGGACGGCGGCGCTGCGGCGGACGACGGCGGCCGCGCTCGGCGGGTCGGCGCTCCTCGCGCTCCTCCTCGGCCTCCTCGGCCCGGCCCTGCTCCTCCCGGCCGGGCTCCTCCCGCTCGCGCTGCTGCTCCTGCTCCTCCTGCAGCGCGGTCTCGTGGTCCTTGACCACCTGGGAGTCCTCGATCTCGCCACGCCAGCCCTCGACCGAATCCGGGTCGAGCACGGTCTGGGTCATCACGTGCCGGACGAAATGCTTCAGCTCCAGCCGGACGCGTCGGCCCTGGGCCCGCCAGAGATTGCCGGTGTGCTCGAAGAGCCCCTGCGGGTGGTACTCCAGGACGACCAGGATCCGGGTGAGGTCCGGGCCGACCTCGTGGAAGCTGACGGTGCCGTCGACCGAGCCCTTCTCGCCCTTCGACCGCCAGTGGATCAGCCGATCCGGGATCTGCCGGACGACCTGCGACTCCCAGCTGCGGTGCGACCAGAAGACCTGCGCCTTCCAGGTGGACTTCCCGTCGTCCTGGGCGTCGGCGCTCTCGACCTTCTTCATGAAGCTCGGGAAGTCGCCGAACTGGGTCCACTGGTTGTACGCGACCCGGACCGGCACGCCGACCTCGATGGTCTCGACGATGTTGGTGACCTTGAGCTTCTTCTTGCCCTTACCGCCCTTGCCGCCGCCTCCGCCCAAGGCCGACATCAGCTTCTCCTTACCGCCGGCCAGGCCGGCATGGAACATGGCCTTCATCGGGGAGTGCCCCTCGGCCAGCTTCTGTGCGCCGGTGGCGGCGGCGACCAGGCCGGGGCCGCCGCCGGACTTCGCGTACTCGCTGAGCCGGCCGGTGGCGCCGGTGAGCCGTTCGGTCACCACCTGGACCGCCCGCTCGCCGATCGCGGTCGCCAGGTTGCGCAGCTCCCCGCCGAGCTGGTCGCGTGCCTTGTCCGCGAGGTTCCTATTGGCCGCCATGTCACCGCCCCCGCTGCCGACGCGCCGCGACCGGCTGCTCGTCGCGGTCGGAGTCGTCCCGGTCGGAGTCGTCGTCGTAGTCGTCTACCGCCTCGGGCTGGTCGTCGAGCTCCTGCTCCTCGTCGGGCGCCGACCGAACCTCCGCGGCGGCGTCGGCGTCCGGCCGGTCCCCGCCGGACTTCCGCCGTAGCGCGTCCGCGCTGCCGCGCAGCTTGCCGCTGAGGGCGTCGATGCCGCTGCCGGCGGCGGCCGTCGCCGCCGCCTTGCCGGCGGTGGCCAGGGGTGCGCCCAGCTTGGAGAGGTTGCCCAGCTGGGGGCTGGTGTTCAGCAGGTTCATGCCGTACTTCAACAGCCCGCCGGGGTTCTGGCTGGCCCGACCGGCGGCCACCGCGGCGGCCAGGGTCAGGGCGGTACGCAGCTTCCTACGGCGGCCCAGGAGGTACCCGAAGCCCACCGCCAGCGCGACCCGTGCTCCGCTCTTCATCAGCTCTCCTTCGCTCCCCGGGGACGTCGACGCCGTTCGTGGGGGCAGGCCGGAAAAGAGCTCCGGGGAGTAGCGCGAAATGGGCCTGCGACCGGGCATCCCGTATTAGCGGACCCGGCCGGCAGTACCCGTGGGCCTAACCGCGAAACATTTCCCCGCAATTCTCGGGGCCTGCGTCACAGCGCATTCGGATACCGGTCCCGAGGGAGAACAAAGAGTCGCAAAACGGTCAGCAGTGCCGCGCCGAACAGCGAGTAGGCAAACCTTGCCGCAAGGCAAGCAAACGCATCAGAGGGCCGGTAGGGCGGAATCCAGACACATTTCCGCGCGCACCTTGCCGGCGTCCTCGCGCAATTTCGCGCCGCATTTCCTGAGGACCGATATCGCGCCGGCGTTGTCCGCGGTCGTCTCGGCCACCACCGTGTGCATGCCGGCCGCCGCGGCCGCGTTCAGCAGCTCGCGCAGCGCCGACGCGCCGAGGCCCTGCCCCCGGGCCGAGCGCCCCAGCCACATCCCCGTCTCCACGGTGCCGGGCTGGTCGCAGCGGGTCATCCGGACCAACCCCACCACCTCGCCGCCGGCCAGGATGGCGTACATCCGGGTGCGGGTGGGGCCGTCCAGGCCGCCGAAGCTGGCCCGGTGGAAGTCGCGGAACGCCTCACGGCGGACGAGCGACCAGCCCGCCGGGGCGTCCACCGGGGGCATCACGTCGTCCGGATCCGCCTCGGCGGCCGCTACGGAGAGCAACGGCTCCAGGTTCCGCTCGTCCACCGGCTCAAGCCGTACCGCACCCGCCACGTGCCGCAGTCTGCCGTCCGTACCGGCCGCAGTCCACCCCTTTGGGCGGGGACTGCCGGTCCGGCGGAAGGTACCGGCCGGTCGGACCGCCTCCGTGTTCCGCCTCACGCTCAGTTGTCAGCCGTCGGCTCAGTCCGTCGGGTCGAACTCGCAGAACATCACCGAGGCGTCGTCGGTCCGCTTGTGCCGGCGCAACCGGTCCGGGTGATCGCGCTCGGCGGCCCGAACCCGCCCGATCAACCCCTCCGGCCCCTCGGCGGCCGTCACGTCCAGCAACCCCGCCCAGTCGAAGAGGCCGAACTGCTCGACCGCGCAGGACGCGCCGTCGCTGAGCAGCGCCGCCCGGTGCAGCGCCCCCGGCCCGCGCAGCGGCAGCGTCCCGGTCACCGCGTGGTACGCCGCGTCCGGGTCGGCGGCCGCCACCCAGTAGCCGTGCGTCCGGTTCATCCGCTCCCGCTGCGCCAGCACCGCGTGCCGGAACCGGGTCATCGGGTCGGCCCCGCCCGCGGGCAGCCCGGCGGCGGTGTCGCGCAGCTCCGCCATGGCGGTGTCCAGCCGCTCGTCGGAGACCACGCTCACCTGCCCGCCGGTGTCCAGCACCAGCGGGCTGTCACAGAGCACCAGGTAGTCCACCTGGTCGCCGCCCTCCCGCAGCAGGCAGACCGTGGACGACGGGGTGCCCGGGTGGTCCAGGTCGCAGTCGCCGCCGTGGTCGGCGCGGACCGCCAGGATGGCCGCCGCGAGGCTGCTCATCAGGGTCGCCGCCGGGCGGGCCGCGAGCGCCAGGCCCATCCGGGCAGCCAGGTGCCGGACGTACCAGCCGGGCCCGTGCACGCACCCGGTCTCGAAGCCCTCCGGCACGGTCGCCCCGTCCAGGAGCCCGACCAGCGGGCCGAACCGGAAGACCACATCCTCGTTCTCCAGCCGGCCGGGGGCCGGGTCGGACGCGGACCGTACCCGCATCATCGGTGCCGCCCCGATCGGCCGCGCCGGCCGGCTCCCGGTCGGATACCGGCGATCTGGTGCCCCCATCCGTGCGCTCCCTCCGTCGCCGACCCGCCTACCCGGGCCGACGGACGCCATGCGGACGGCGACCGGAAGCTACTCCGGCAACTCACCGGTACGCCCCGCTCGCCGCCGGTAGCGTCAGGTGCGGTCGGCCTCCCGGGGCCGCCACTCTAGCGGCACCGGCGCGGCGTGCGGTCGTGCCCGGGAGCCGTCGGCCGCGACAGGGGGATCGCATGTTGGAACGGTTGCACGAGTCGGGGATCAAGGCCGAGCACGCCTACCTGGCCGGGTTTGTGAGCATCGGGCTCTCCTTCACCAGCTGGTTCCTCTCCAAGAACCTGGAGCGCGCGGGCGTCGCCCGGGCGGACCGCTGGGGCATCTTCATCGGAGAGTGGGCGCCGACCTTCTTCGCCATCGGCAACGGGCTGCGCACGTACGAAAAATGAGCCGGTCAGCGACGCCGGTTGCGTGCCCGTGAGGAGCGCAACCGGCGCAGCCGGCCGATCAGCACCGGCTCGGCGGCCAGCGCGGCCGGGTGGTCGAGCAACGCGTTGAGCAGCTGGTAGTAGCGGGTCGCGGAGAGCCCGAAGGTGTCCCGGATGGCCTGCTCCTTGGCCCCGGCGTGCTTCCACCACTGCTGCTCGAAGGCGAGGATCCGGCGTTCCCGCTCGGTCAGCCCGTCCGCCGGCCCGGCCTGCGCCGCCGGTCCGTCCGCGGGCTCGCCCTCGGCCGCCCCGGCGCGCTGCTCGGGCTCCGTCGCCGCCGGATCCGCCTCGACGGCCGGCGCGGCACGCGGCGGGGGAACCGCCACACCGCCCGGCCGGTGCTCGACGTCGACGCCGGACGGCTCGGGCCGGTCGGTGGCGGCCGCGGAGGCGTCGGCGGGCATGGCGCTCCTCGGGAGGGCGGGGCCGGCGCTGCGGCGCCGACCGGGGGGACCCAAGCCTAACCAGGGCCCGCCCCGGTCGCATCGGACGCGGCGTCCGCGCCGACCACCGTCAGGAGGCGACCACCGTCAGGAGATGTCCCGGCGGCGCATCGTCCAGAAGGCGGCGATCAGCGCCAGCGCCGTGCCCACCCCCAGCACCAGCGCCGAGTCCTGCCAGGTGACCAGCATTTCCTTGGGGGTGCACTGCCCCTGCGCGAAGTCGCAGGACCGGTAGTCGATCAGCTTCCACTGCTTCTCGAACCAGGCCATCGCGTAGGTGGAGAGGACGTAGCGGTCCCCGAAGCGCACCCCCGCCATCGCGACGGCGATCCGGATGCCGACCTCGCTGATGACGCCGACTCCGACGGCGGCGCCGAGCGCCATCGCGGTGTGCCGGCCGAGCGAGGCGAGCGCGAAGGCCACCGCCCCCACCGCCAGCACCAGGGCCAGCGCCCGGACGCCGCTGATCGCGGTGGACTGCCAGACCCCGGAGGTCACCTTCGCGGTGCTGCCCCGGTACGTGCCGATCAGCCAGAAGGCCAGCGTCCAGAGCGCCCCGAGCACGACGCTCACCCCGAGCAGCGCGGTCAGCACGGTGGCCAGCTTGGTGCCGAGTACCGCCAGCCGTTTCGGGCGCCAGAGCAGCAGGTTCATCATGCCGCCGGTGCTCCACTCGGCCCCGACGAACGAGGCGCCGACCAGGAAGGCGACGAGCGCGACCGCGCCCGCGAAGACGGCGATGAAGGTGCTGAACTCGCCGCGGAAGTCGAACTGGTACGGCAGGTTCCACTTCGGGTCGAACATCTCCGGCTGCGGCTGCCACTGCCGGCCGCAGTCCGGGCCGTACTTGTCCTCGGTCTTCTCGCCGCGCGCGGCGGCCGCGTCGCACTCGGCGACCGACTTCTCCCAGTCCTTCACCGCCTGGCGGTAGTCGGCGTCCGACCTGGCCTGCGCCTGCGCGACCACCGCCGGGGAGAGCTTGTGGCTGGAGAAGGCGAAGGCGGTGGCGATGCCGGCCAGCCCGAGGACGAGCAGCACCAGCAGCAGCCGGGTGAGCCGGCGCTTGGCCAGCCGGCGCAGCTCGGTGACGTACAGGCTCATGCGCCCCAACCTCCCACGGTGCCGCCGACCCCCGGCTCACCGACCTTCGTGGACTGGTCGACCTGCCGGTGCTGGCCGGGTACCGGCGCGGTGGCGGTCAGTTCGAGGAAGACGCTCTCCAGGTCGACGGCGACCGGGGCGAGCTCGCTGACGTACAGGCCCTGCTCGGCGAGGAGGCGGCTGACGGTGGCCGGCTTCTCGACGCCGGCGAGCATCAGGTGGTCGGGCTCGGCGGCGACCCGCACCCCGGCCCGGGTGAGCACGTCGGCGGCCCGCGGCAGGTCGGTGACCGCCTCCAGGCGAACCCGGACGGCACCCTGCGAGTGTTCCGCGAGCACCTGCTCGACGGGGCCGAAGGCGACCCGGCGGCCCAGCGAGATGATGGTGACCGAGTCGCAGATGAGCTGGATCTCGCCGAGGATGTGGCTGGAGAGCACCACGGTCATGCCGGCGGCGGCGAGGTCCCGCATCAGGGTGCGCATCTCGCGGATGCCACCCGGGTCGAGGCCGTTGGCGGGCTCGTCGAGGATCAGCAGCTTCGGGTTCTTCAGCAGCGCGGAGGCGACCGCCAGCCGCTGCTTCATGCCGAGCGAGTACGTCTTCACCCGCTCGCCGGCCCGGTCGCGGAGCCCGACCAGCTCCAGCACCTCGTCGACCCGCTGCCGGGGCAGCTGCCCCGCACCGGCGAGCAGGCCGAGGGTGTCCCGCGCGGAAAAGTGCGGGAAGAACTGCGGACTCTCCACGATCGCCCCGACCTGGCCGGCGACCACCGGCAGCGCCTGCGGCACCTCGTGGCCGAGGATCGCCATCCGGCCCCCGTTCGGCCGGATCAGGCCGAGCAGCGTCCGCAGGGTGGTGGTCTTCCCCGAGCCGTTGGGGCCGAGGAAGCCGTGCACCTGGCCGGCCTCGACCCGCATGTCGAAGCCGTCGAGCGCGTGCCGCGGCCCGCGTCGGCGACTGCGGTACGTCTTGCGGAGACCTTCTATCTCCAGGACAGCCGACAAGCTGACCTCCCCCGATGAGTGATGGTGACGACCGACACCATACGCGGTATGCAGCGAGACACGATACCGGGTATGCATCGGGGTTGTCCCGGATTTCGCCTCAGGCGCAGATGACGTGCACGCCCGCGTCGCGGAACGCCTGCACCACGGTGGGATCGGCGCCGGAGTCGGTGACCAGCGTCTCCACCCGGTCCACCGGGCAGATCCGGGCGAACGCGTGACCGCCCAGCTTGGACGAGTCCGCGATGATCACCACCCGCTTGGCCCGGGCCACCATCAGGTTGTTCATCGCCGCCTCCCCCTCGTGATGGGCGGCGGCGCCGAGCTGTGGATCGATCGCGTCGACGCCGAGCAGGGCGACGTCCAGGGTCACCTCGCGCAGCAGCGCCCCGCCCAGCGGGCCGACCAGCTCGAACGACTTGGGCCGGACCACGCCGCCGGCCACCACCACCTTCATCCGCGAGCGGACCAGCAGCTCGTTGGCGATGTTCAGGGCGTTGGTGACCACGGTGAGCTGGGCGCCCTCGGCGCTGGTGTTGAGGTCGGGCCGGACGGCCAGGGCCCGGGCCACCTCGGTGCTGGTGGTGCCGCCGTTGAGGCCGACCACGGTGCCGGGCGTGACCAGTGCCGCGGCGGCCGCCCCGATCCGCTGCTTCTCGGCCGAGTGCTTGGCCGTCTTGTACCGCAGCGGCAGGTCGTACGAGACGCCGTTGGCCACCGCGCCACCCCGGGTCCGGGTGATCATCTGCTGCTGGGCGAGCTGGTCGAAGTCACGCCGGATGGTCGCCTGGGAGACATCCAGGCGCCCGGCCGCCTCCTCGACGCTGACCCGACCGCTGTCGGTCAGCATCTCGAGCAGCGCGTTCCATCGGGCGTAGCGGTCCACCGCGGGGGCCTCCAGAGACTCTGCACGGACGGTGATTGATTGCGTGCACAGTAGTGCGCGAAACTGCCGGTGCGCAAAACCTTGGGCTGCGCGATCTGGGAGTCGGTTGCCACGGCCACCCGGACTCGCGCAGAATAACGCGCGAAAGACGGCTATAACGAGCCGTATTGCGCACCGGTCTCCCCTGCGAGGAGTTGTCATGGCGTACGTGCACGCGGAGATCGCAAGCCAGCCCGACTGCTGGCGGGAGGCGGCGCAGCTCGCCCCGACCGTCGCCGACCGCCTGCCGCGCCCCGGCGAGCGGGTCGCCGTCGTCGGTTGCGGCACGTCGTGGTTCATGGCGATGGCGTACGCCGGGCTGCGCGAGCACGCCGGCCACGGCGAGACCGACGCCTTCCAGGCCTCCGAGTACCCCATCGGCCGCCGCTACGACCGGCTCATCGCGATCACCCGCTCCGGCACCACCACCGAGGTGCTGGAGCTGCTGTCCGCGCTGCACGGCCAGGTCCCCACCACCGTCATCGTCGGCGACCCCGCCTCCCCGGCGGTCGAGCTGGCCGACGCGGCGGTGCCCATGCCCTTCGCCGACGAGCGGTCGGTGGTGCAGACCCGCTTCGCCACCAGCGCCCTCGCGCTGCTCCGCGCCCACCTCGGCGACGACATCGGTCGGCTGGTCGCCGACGCCGAGGTGGCCGTCCGGGCGCCGCTGCCGATCGAGCCGGCCACCATCGAGCAGGTCACCTTCCTCGGTCGCGGCTGGACGGTCGGGCTGGCCCAGGAAGCCGCGCTGAAGTGCCGGGAGGCGGCCACCTTCTGGGCCGAGGCCTACCCGGCGATGGACTACCGGCACGGCCCGATCTCGGTGGCCGCCCCGGGCCGGCTGGTCTGGGCGTTCGGCGGGATCCCCGACGGGCTGCCCGAGGACGTCGCCGCCACCGGCGCCGCGTTCGTGCACAGCCGCACCCACGGCTGCCGCACGGTGCTCACCAGTTGGGCGGCCGGGCGTACCCCGGTCGACCCGATGGCCGACCTGATCCTCGCCCAGCGCTTCGCCGTCGCGCTCGCCACCAGCCGCGGCCTCGACCCCGACGCGCCCCGCCACCTGACCCGCTCCGTGGTCCTCGCGTGACCGCAGCCACCCAGGTCGTCGTCGCGCTGGACGTGGGCGGCACCGGGATGAAGTGCGCCCTGGTCCGCCCGGACGGCGTGGTGGTGCACGCCGAACGGCACCCCACCGACGCCGGGCGCGGCCCGCAGGCCGTGGTCGACACGATCCTGGAGATCGCCGAGGGGCTGGCCGGCAAGGCCCGCGCCGACGGTCTGACGCCGGTGGCCTGCGGCATCGCCGTACCGGGGGTGGTGGACGAGGCCCGCGGGGTGGCGGTCTGGTCGGCGAACGTGGGCTTCCGGGACGTACCGCTGCGGGACCTGGCGGCGACGCGGCTCGGCCTGCCCACGGCGCTCGGCCACGACGTGCGCGCGGGCGGCCTGGCGGAGGCCCGGCTCGGCGCCGGGCGCGGCGCCGGCCACGTGCTCTTCGTCGCGATCGGCACCGGCATCGCCGCCGCCCACGTGGTCGACGGGTCGGCCGCCGTCGGCGCGCACGGCGCCGCCGGGGAGATCGGCCACATCCTGGTACGCCCCGACGGCCCGCGCTGCGGCTGCGGCCGCCCCGGCTGCCTGGAGGCGGTCGCCTCGGCCGCCGCGATCGGCCGTCGGTACGCGGAGCTGGCCGGCGATCCGGCGACCGCCGCCGAGGTGGCGGACCGGGCGGCGGCCGGTGAGCCGCTGGCCGGTCGGGTCTGGCGGGAGGCCGTCGAGGCGCTCGCCGACGGCCTCGCCACCGGCCAGGCCCTCTTCGACGTGGCGACCATCGTGATCGGCGGCGGGCTGGCGCAGGCCGGCCCCCGACTGCTGGACCCGCTGCGCGGGGCGCTGCGCGAGCGGCTGACGTTCCACCGGGAACCGCGCCTGGTCGCGGCGGCGCTGGGCGACGAGGCCGGCTGCCTCGGCGCCGCGCTGCTGGCCCTGGACGCCCGGCCCTGAACCGCCCATCCCGGACAGTGGAGGAGAGCTGATGACCCTGCGGGTGAACGGCAAGGTGGTGACCCCGGCCGGCGTGATCCGGCAGGGCTGCGTGGAGATCGCCGGCGACCGGATCCGGGCGGTCGCCGAGTACCCGTCGGTGCGCGACGGGCACTGGATCGTGCCGGGCTTCGTGGACATGCACACCCACGGCGGCGGCGGGCGCACCTTCACCACCGGCGACGCCGACTCGGCCCGCGAGGCCGCCGCGTTCCACCTGCGACACGGCACCACCACGCTGCTGGCCAGCCTGGTCAGCTCCCCCTTCGCGCTGATGCGGGACGCCACGGCCGCCTACCGGCCGTTGGTCGAGTCCGGGGTGCTGGCCGGCATCCACTTCGAGGGGCCGTACCTGTCGGCGGACCGGTGCGGCGCGCAGAACCCGGATTTCCTCCGTGACCCGTCCACCGACGAGCTGGCCGAGCTGATCGAGGTGGGCGGCGGCGCGGTCCGGATGGTCACCCTGGCCCCCGAGCGGGACGGCGCGCTGGACGCGATCAAGCTGCTCGTGTCGCACCGCGTGGTCGCCGCCGTCGGCCACACCGACGCCACCTGGGAGCAGACCCGGGCCGCCGTGGCGGCCGGGGCGAGCGTCGGCACCCACCTGTTCAACGGCATGCGCCCGGTGCACCACCGGGAGCCCGGCCCCGTGGTGGCCCTGCTGGAGGCGCCGAACGTGGTGTGCGAGCTGGTCGCCGACGGCGTCCACCTGCACGACGGGATGCTCGGCTTCGCCGCCTCGGTCGCCGGCCCGGAGCGGGCGGCCCTGATCACCGACGCGATGGCCGCCGCCGGCATGCCCGACGGCGCGTACGAGCTGGGCGGGCAGGCCGTCACCGTGGCCGACGGGGTGGCCCGGCTGACCGAGGGCGGCGCGATCGCCGGCAGCACGCTCACCATGGACGCCGCCCTGCGCCACGCCGTGGCGGCCGGCGTCGCCCTGCCGGACGCCTGCCGGATGGTCGCCACCACCCCGGCCCGGGCCATCGGCCTCGGCGACAAGGTGGGTGCGCTTCAGCCCGGTCTCCGCGCCGACCTGGTCGTCCTCGACGACGACCTGAACGTGGTCCGGGTGATGCGCGCCGGCTCCTGGCTGGGCTGACCGCGGGCCGGCGCGATGGCCTCCGGGCCGGGCGAACATATTTCGGGGACTTCCTTTGGAGCTGATATCACGAACGAATCGGCCTCGTCTGATTCGTTTACGACATCAGCTCCAAAGGAGGTCCACAACCACGTCTTCCGTCAAACCCGGCACGCCGTGGGTCGGGCGCCGCGCTCCGAGCCGCCCACCAGGTACCGCAGAACGCGGGGACCGGGGTCAGCCGGCGGCGGGGACCTCGACGCCGAGGACGGCCTGCTCGTCGGGGCGGTGCACCAGCACGTCGGCCAGGAACGACTGCACCGCCGGGCCCATGCCGACGTCCCGGCCGGCCCGCTCGGAGAGCAGCCACTTGTGCTCGATGATCTGCGCGAACAGCTCCTGCGGCTCCAGCTTGCGGCGCAGGTGCGCCGGCACGGCCCGGACCACCGGCTCGAAGACCTCGGTCAGCCAGCGGTGCGCCGCCTGCTGCTCGTCGGTCAGATCGCTCTCCACCCGGTACGCGTCCAGGTCGTTGAGGAGCTTGCGGGCCTGGTTCTCCTCGGCGTCCAGGCCGGTCAGCCGGATCAGCCGCCGGGTGTGGTACCCGGCGTCGACCACCTTGGGACGGACCAGGTAGCGCCCGTTGTCGGCGGTCGACATGGCCACCTCGGCGACGTCGAAGCCCAGCTCGTTGAGGCGGCGGATCCGGCCCTCGATGTCGTGCCGCGACTCCCGCTCGATCTGCTGCTCGTAGGTGATCTCGTGCCAGAGCCGCTCGTAGCGCTGCACGACCTCCTCGCAGACCACCTCCGGGTCGATCGACTCGTGCAGCAGCCCGGCGGCTTCGAGGTCCAGCGCCTCGCCGAAGATGTTGACCCGGGCGATCTCCAGGTCCTCGCCCCGCTGGCCGTTGGAGAGCGAGCTGTGCAGGGCCCCGGTCTCGGCGTCCACCAGGTAGGCGGCGAACGCGCCGGCGTCCCGGCGGAACAGCGTGTTGGACAGCGAGCAGTCGCCCCAGAAGAAACCGGTCAGGTGCATCCGGACCAGCAGCACGGCCAGCGCGTCGAGCAGCCGGTTCATCGTCTCCGGCCGCAGGGTGCGGGAGAACAGCGCCCGGTAGGGCAGCGAGAACTGCAGGTGCCGGGTGATCAGCACCGGATCGAGGGGCTCGCCGTCGTCGGTCTGCCGGTCGGCCACGATCGCGATCGCCTCGACCGACGGGAAGTCGATCCGTTCCAGGGCCCGGAGCAGGTCGTACTCCCGCTCGGCGACCCGCTCGCCGGTCTCCTTGACCGCGTAGACGTACTCGCCGAGGCGGACGAACCGGACGATGTGCCGGGAGATGCCCTGGGGCAGCGCGACCAGGTGCTGGGCAGGCCACTCCTCCAGCGGGGTCGACCAGGGGAGGTCGAGCAGCGCCGGGTCGACGAGGGCCGAGGTGATCCGCACGGGGACCAGTGTGCCGGCTCGCCCCACCGGAGCGCTTCCCTTCGTGGCTGGGCACACAGCCGCCGATGCCCGCGGCGGTCCGGCGCCGTCCGCGGCCGGTAGCGTGGTCGCGTGCGGGAGACCACAGGGGTACGCGACCGGGTGCGGCTGCGACCGGTCCGGCCGGCCGGCTGGTGGTGGGACGTGCTGCTGCTGGCCGCCCTGGTCGGGCTGACCGTCGCGCTCGCCCGCGGGCACCTCCTCGGCCTCGACCGGGCGGTAGCGGACTGGGCGGACGGCCACCGGCCCACCGCTGCGCGCTGGACCGCGATGATCCTCAATTACCTGGGCCAGGGCACCCCGCTGACGCTGCTCGCCGCCGGGCTCGGCGTGCTGGTGGCGGTCCGGCTCCGGTCGGTACGCCCGGTGCTGCCGCCGGTGGCCGCGTTCGTGCTCACCTACCTGACCATCGGGCCGCTGAAGCTCTGGACCGACCGGGCCGCGCCGAGCGCCAGTGTCAAGCCGCCCTACCTGCCCGAGGCCGACACGGTCCAGCTCTTCCACACCGACGGGCCCTACGGGGTTTCGTACCCGTCGGGCCACGTCGCCAACTCGATCGTCTGGTACGGCATCCTGGCCCTGCTGCTCCCGGCCCTGCTGGGCAGCTTCGGCCGTACCGTCCCGGGCCGGCTGGTCACCGTGGTGCGGGTGCTGCCGCCGCTGATCGTGCTCAGCACGACCACGTACCTGGGCTGGCACTGGCTGACCGACTCGGTCGCCGGGCTGCTGCTCGGCCTGCTGCTGGACCGACTGCTGCGCCGGATGCCCTGGGATGACCTCCCGCTGCCCGGCCGGTTGCGCAACTGGGACCGCCCGTTCACCTCGTACCCCTAAGGTCCACGTCGTGGATCAACTGAGGCGGCGGCTGGGCGTACCCGATGCGGTGGTCATCGGTCTGGGGTCGATGCTCGGCGCGGGCGTCTTCGTGGTCTTCGCCCCGGCCGCGGCGGCGGCCGGCGGCGCCGGGCTGCTGATCGCGCTGGCGCTGGCCGGCTTCATCGCCTGGTGCAACGCGACCAGCTCGGCCCGGCTCGCGGCCCGTTACCCGGAGTCCGGCGGCGCCTACGTCTACGGCCGGGAGCGGCTGCACCCGTTCGCCGGCTTCCTCGCCGGCTGGGGGTTCGTGGTCGGCAAGACGGCGAGCTGCGCCGCGATGGCGCTGACCATCGGGGCGTACCTGTGGCCGGGGCGGGCGCGGCTGGTCGCGGTGCTCGCGGTGGTGGCGGTGACCGCGGTGAACGTACGCGGCATCGGCAAGACCGCCACGGCGACCCGGGTGCTGGTCGGCGTCACGCTCACGGTCCTCGCCCTGGTCGCGGTGACCGGCGCGCCGCACGTGGCGGTGGACCGGCTGGACGGCCTCGCCGGCACCGGGATCCGGGGCGTGCTGACCGCCGCCGGCCTGCTCTTCTTCGCCTTCGCCGGGTACGCCCGGATCGCCACCCTCGGCGAGGAGGTACGCGAACCGGAGCGGACCATCCCCCGCGCGGTGCCGCTGGCGCTCGGCGTAGTGCTGGCGATCTACCTGGTGCTGGCCGTGGTCGCGCTCGGCGTGCTGGGCGAGGACCGGCTGGCCGGGTCCGCCGCGCCGCTGGCCGACGTGGTGACCGCCGCCGGGCTGCCCGGCCTGGCCTGGCTGGTCCGGGCCGGCGCCGCGGTGGCGGTGACCGGGGTGCTGCTCTCCCTGCTCGCCGGGGTGGGCCGGACCACCCTCGCCATGGCCCGCCGCCGGGACCTACCCGGCGCCCTGGCCGCTGTGCACCCCCGGTTCAAGGTGCCGCACCACGCCGAACTGGCCGTGGCCGCCGTGGTGATCGTCGTGGTCACGCTCGGCGACGTCAGGGGCGCGATCGGCTTCTCCAGCTGCACGGTGCTGGTCTACTACGCGATCTCCAACGCCTCGGCCCTCACCCTCGGCCGGGAGCCGGGCCGCAAGGTCCCGGTGCAGCTCCTCGCCGCCCTGGGGCTGGTCGGTTGCCTGGTGCTGGCGGTCAACCTGCCGGTCGCCAGCGTGCTCGCCGGTTTCGGCGTCCTCGCCCTCGGCGCCGTCTGGTACGCCCTGCGCCACATCCGCACCGGGCGCGCCTGAACGGGCTCACTCCTCGGGTTGCCTCGGCATCGGTGCGCCGGCCGGGGCGGGCTCCGCGGGCGGGGTGGTCTCGCGCAGCAGGGCGCTCAGCCCGGCCCGTCGGGCCACCACGGTAAGCCGGTCCCCCGCCGCGACCACCATCCGGGGATCGGCGGTCCAGTCGGTCTTCTGGCCGGCCCGGGTGTGCGCGAGCAGGCGTACCTCGCCGGGCCGGGCCACCGCGGCGAGCGGGCGGCCGTCCAGCGGGGAACCGGCGACCACCGGCACCTCGGTGACCAGCAGCGCGTGCCGGCCGACGGGGATGGTGGCGATCACCGCCCGGTCCAGCAGGGCGGCCGCGAAGGAGGGCGCGGCCAGGTACGACACGCTGGCCGAGATGCCGATCCCGAACGCCTTCTGGATCCGTTCGGCGAAGTCGCCGTCGAAGAGCCGCAGCACCATCCGCAGCTCGGCGTTGAGCGCCCGGCCGTTCAGCGCGGCGCGCAGGTTGGTGCCGTCGTCGGTGGAGACCACGACGAGGGCCTGGCAGGTGTCGACGGAGGCGGCCCGCAGCGTCTCCTCCAACCCCGCGTCGCCCACGACCAGCGGCACGCCGAGCCGGTGCGCGAGCGCCCCGCCGCGCGCGTCCGGGACCTTGTCGATGGCGACCACCTCGACCCCGAAGTCCTGCAGCTGGGCCATCACCCGGGTGCCGATGTTGCCGAGCCCGACGACCACCACGTGCCCGGAGCGGTCCGGCTGGATCCGACCGGCGTGCAGGGCCAGCCGGGCGTTGACGATGCCGTCCACCACCACCGCGGTGATCAGCGGGATCAGCGCCAGCCCGGCGAGGTTGAGCACCACCTGCATGACCTGCGCGGCGGCCGGCTTGGCGACGTCCGGGTCCTGCCCGCTCAGGGTGGTGACCAGCGTCAGGTAGAGCGCCTCGGTCCAGCTCACGTCGACCGCGCGGCCGTTGAGCCAACCGAGCAGGGCGATCACCGCCAGCAGCAGCATCACCGCGACGCCGATCTTGCGGGTGGCGAAGCTGCGGACCGCGCGGAGCAGTACCGCGACGGGCTGGCGCCGGCGCCGGGCGCGGACCAGCCGGCGGGCGGCGAGCTCGGTGCCGGGTGGCTGCCCGGTCGCCTCGGCCAGCACCACGTCGGCCGCGGACTCGTCGGCGGGCAGCACCCGGACCAGGTCGGGGTCGGCGGTGACGGCCAGTCCGCAGACCACGTCCCGGGGGTGTACATCGGCCCGCCGGGAGACGTAGAGGGTGCGTCCGGCGTGCCGGAAGTGGGTGGGGGCGAGTTCACCGAGCGCGGCGGCCACGAAGGCCGGGGCGGCCATCGAGGCGTCGGAGAGCACCGCCGAGTCGGGGAAGATCTGCCGTACGCCGTTGGCGAGGCTGGTGTTGAACATGCGTACCACCAGGCGCAGCCGTGGCTCGATCTCCTGGGCGCAGAGCGCCGCGTGCATGTTGCCCACGTCGTCCTGGTGCAGCAGGGCCAGCCCGTCGGCGCCGGCCAGCCCGGCCCGGCGGAAGGCCGCCTCGTCGAGGCGGTCGGCCCGGACCACCTGGACGCCCTCGATGTCGCGGCCGTCCGGCCCGTCGGAGCGGCGGCGCTCGGGCACGATCAGGGTGACCCGCACCCGGGCGGCGGTCGGCTCGGGGCCGAGCAGCGCCTTGACCACCCAGTAGGCGAGCGGGTCGCGACCGCAGATCACGAAGTGGGGGCGGGGGTCGCCGTTCATCCGAAGCCGCCAGCCGCTCGCGCGGCGGGCGCGGTCGCGCAGGGGCTCGGCCATGCCCGGATGGTAGTCAACCGCTCGCAGCGCGCGCAGCCCCGCGATCATGAGGGCATGGCGTAGGCCCGGACGGGTAGAGCAGCGGCATGCAGACATTCCTCCCGTACCCGGATTTCCTGGCCAGCGCCCGGACGCTGGACCAGAAGCGGCTGGGCAAGCAGCGGGTGGAGACGATCCAGGTGCTGCGCGGGCTGACCCGCCCGGACTACGGCTGGCGCAACCACCCGGCGGTGAAGATGTGGGCCGGCTACGAGGAGGCGCTCACCCGGTACGGGCTGGACGTGTGCGCGGTCTGGTGCGAGCCGGGCCGGGCGGACACCTGCGCCGCCACCATGGTCACCGACCTCGCCACCGCCTGCGGCCTCGACACCGTCCGCAGCCAGGCCGAGCTGGCCGAGGCCGGGGAGTTGCCGCCCTGGCTGGGCCGCGACGACCTGCACCTGAGCCACCGCTCGTCGCTGCTGCGCAAGGACCCGGCGCACTACGGCCCGCGGTTCGGTGCGGTCCCGCCCGACCTGGAGTACGTCTGGCCCGCCTCGGATCGCGAGCGGCGCTGTCTGCTGCCGCCGGAGTCCTGACCGGGCACACTGGAGGCCCGTCGTCGAAGAGGTGCCCATGGCGTGGTCGCAGGTGGTCGGTCGGCTCATCGGCGTACGCGAGCACGTGGTGGACCCGGGCGGCGGTGGCGCGGCCCGCGTGCCGGGCCCGGCGACGGCGGTGGTGGTCGGCGGCGGCATCGCCGGCATGTCGGCGGCGGTGGTGCTGGCCGAGCGTGGGGTGGACGTGACGGTGCTGGAGGCCGCGCCCACCCTGGGCGGCCGGCTGGGCGCCTGGCCGGAGGCCCTGGCGGACGGGACGCAGCGCAACGAGCACGGCTTCCACGCGTTCTTCCGGCAGTACTACAACTGGCGGTCCATCCTCCGCCGGGTCGACCCGGAGCTGGGCTTCCTCAAGCCGATCCCCGGCTACCCGATCCTCAGTGAGCAGTGGCCCACCGAGGAGTTCGGCAAGCTGCCGCCGGCGCCGCCGGCGAACCTGCTCGCCCTGCTCGCCCGCAGCCCCAGCCTGCGCCTGGCCGACCTGCGCGGGATGGACCGGGACGCCGCGCTGCCGCTGCTCACCTACGACCCGGTGCGCACCTACGCCGAGTTCGACGACACCACCACGGACGCGCTGCTGGCCTCGCTGAAGCTGCCGGACCGGGCTCGGGCGATGCTCTTCGAGGTCTTCTCGCACTCGTTCTTCAACCACGAGGCGGAGATGTCGGCCGCCGAGATGATCGCCCAGTTCCACTTCTATCTGCTGGGCAATCCGGAGGGGCTGGCCTTCGACTGCCCGGGCGAGGACTACGCGACGGCGATCTGGGAGCCGTTGACCCGGCACGTCGAGAAGCACGGCGGGCGGGTGGTCACCGGCGTCGCCGCCGCGCGGCTGGACCGGGGGCCGGCGGGCTGGCGGGTGACCGCCGCGGAGGGTTCGTCGTACCCCGCCGGGCACGTCGTACTCGCCGTCGAACCGCCCGCGCTCGCCGCGCTGGTCGCGGCCTCACCCGGTTTGGTCGCGGGGGCGCCGGAGCTGGTGGCGCGGATGCCCGCGTTCGGCACGCCCGGTCCGCCGTACGCGGTGGCGCGCTACTGGATGGACGGGGACGTGCGCCCCGACCGGGCGGTGTTCAGCGGGGTGTCCCGGCAGCCCACCCTGGACTCGGTGACCCTCTATCACCGGCTGGAGGACGAGCCGCGCCGCTGGGCGGAACGCACCGGCGGCTCGGTGGTGGAGCTGCACGCGTACGCCTGCGAGCCGGACGTGCCGGCCGAGGAGCTGGCCGAGCGGATGCGGGTGGAGCTGACCCGGCTGTGGCCGGAGGCGGCCGACCTGCGGGTGCGGGAGCTGCGCGCCCGGGTGGAGGCGCGGGCACCGGCATTCACCCCGGGCAGTCACGCCAGGCGGCCCGGGGTGCGCACCGACGCCGACGGCCTCTACCTGGCCGGGGACGGCATCGCCACGGAGTTCCCGAGCGCGCTGATGGAACGGTCGGCGGCCACCGGGATCATCGCGGCGAACCACATCCTGCGCGCGGAGGGCGGGGCGGCCGAGCCGGTCCGCTCGGTGCGTCCCCGCGGTCTGCTCGCCGGCCGCCGCTGATCCCGGTGCGACGCCACCGGGCCGGCGGTGGATCGAAATACGTTGCCCACCTCCCCGGCGTGGATCTACCGTGACCGGGCAAGGTCAACCACCGCTCCGGGAGCCGTCGATGTCGAAGCCGCACGTCACCACCGTGCCGTCGTGGCTGCTCGGCGACGGTTGCCGAGCCGAAGGTCCCATCGTCGGGTGGCCCGACTGACGCGTGCCCGCACGCGTCCTGCGCCGCCCGTCCGATCGCCGGACCGGGCGGCGTTTCGCTGTCCGGACCGCTTGCCACCGTCGTTCGTGAGAAGGGAGTGCCCGGTGGACGCCGTCCTCGTCGTCAACGCCGACCTCGGCCCGCTGCACCGGGTCACCGTCCAGCACGCGATCCGGATGCTCTGCCGGCGGGTCGCCGAGATCCACGAGGCCGAGCCGGACCAGCTGATCGGGGTCTTCCCGCTGCCCCGGGTGGTCCGCCTCGTCCGGTACGTGGTCACCCGCTGGCGGTTCAACGCCGGGCCGGCCTGGTCCCGGGCCGGAGTGCTGCGCCGCGACGGTCGGCGCTGCGCCTACTGCGACGCCCCGGCCAGCACCATCGACCACATCCTGCCCCGCTCGCGCGGCGGCCGGAACACCTGGAAGAACACCACCGCCGCCTGCTACGGGTGCAACCAGCGCAAGGGCGACCGGACCCCGGCCGAGGCGGGCATGCCGCTGCGACGGGAGCCGGTGACGCCGAGCTGGGCGGCGCTCGCCGGGCGGTGACGGACCGGGCCGGCGGGCACAGGGGGTCGCGTCGGGGGTACGCCTCCGGCGCGGCGCCCGCCGGCCCTGTTCTTCCTCCATGACGGCGGCGCAGCGCCGACAGGCCGGATGGATTGTCAGGACTTGGCGAGGTCGGCCTGGCGGTGGATCACAGCCAGCTCGCGGGTCGGTGCGACGAGGGCCGAGGCTCGATGCCGAGGCGTCCAACCTTCCGGGGGTGCCGGCTCCAAACGACGGACGTGCGCTTCGAGCAGGTCGGCTGACCGCTTGAGGGACAGCGCGACGACCAAGCCCACAAGATGGGCGACGAGCGCGATCATCAGCAGCACGGTGGATGCGACGTCCATACCTCAGCCACCCCGGCAGATGCCACGCAGGCGCTCGGCAGAGGCCGGGTGGTCCTGCAATCGAGTAGCGACGGCTGCACGGATCGCCCCGAGAACAACGGCCGGTCGCTCACCCCGCCGTCCCTCCAGGCCAACTCGGTGCGTTCATCCATCACGGCCGCCCTTCGTCGCATGGTCGACATGGCAGAACCCGGCAGGGATATCTCCACCGGACGGCTGCCACCTCGCCACTCTGCGCTACAACCTGTCGTGTTGTCAATCGTCAAGTAGCAATAGTCAAGGGCACTGCCGTCCTACGTTCTCCGCGTGACGCGACTGCGCCTGTACGGGCCCGGGGAGCTGGCCGCTCTCTTCGGTGTGTCGCGCCAGCGAGTCCTGCAGATCACCCGGCGCCCGGGCTTCCCCGAGCCGGTGGCGCGCCTGATCGGCACGACGATCTGGGACGCCGACGAAGTCGACGAATGGGCGAGGCACAACCGCCCACCCCGGCCAACGGACGGCGACGAGCAGGCCTGAGCCCTGCTCCACGTGGCGGCGACCCTCTTACCACTCGCGTTCAGAATCCCGCGAGACGTCCCGCTCAATCGCGGTTTGAAAGAGCGACCAGCCCGCGCAGGAGGATGTCGAGCCCGCCGCCGAACTCCTCGTCCGGTCCGACCTGCTGAGCGACCTGTGCCGTCTCGGCCATGAGCGGGAACTCCGTCCGAGGTAGTTGCGCCATGGTCACCGTGCCGGACCCGGACAGCGGCCCGAGGTGTTCCAGTTGGATCGCGCCGATCACGTAGCTGAGCAGGCCCCGCAGCGCGATGACCCGGCGCGTGCCGTCGAAGCCGGCCTCGGTCAGTACGCCGAGCACTGCCTCGGACCAGCGCAGCACGCCGGGCGAACGGTGTCGGTGGGCGGGGAACAGCGGCACGACGGCGGGGTGCGCCCCGACGGCGGCGCGGACCCGCTCGACCAGCACCCGGAGCCGCTCCGGCCAGGGCACGTCGGCCGGTGGGATGACGTCCACCCCGTCGAGCGCCAGCTCCACCACGAGCCCTTCCAGCTCCTCCCGATCGGCCACGTACCGGTAGAGGGCCATCGTGCTCATCCCGAGTTCCTGGCCGACCGCCCGCATGGTGAGACCGGCGAGGCCGTGCCGGTCGACCACGGCGAGCGCCGCGGCGGCGAGCTGCACGGGAGTCAGGGAACGGGGACGCGGCATGGCCTTGACAGCGTACAAGATACGCCTACGGTTTGTAGGAGTACGACGTACGCCAACAACGGGGAGCGTCCCATGACCAGATCCAGCCGACCGATCCGCCCCGGCTCCGTCGTCGACAGCCGCCACCTCACCACCGTCACCGGCTCTCCGGTTGCCGTCCCCGACGCCGAGCGGCTGATCCACCTCCAGTTCCGGCGGTTCGCCGGCTGCCCCGTCTGCAACCTGCACCTGCGCTCGATCGTCAAGCGGCACGCGGAGATCGAGGCGTCCGGCGTACGGGAGGTGGTGCTCTTCCACTCCCCCGCCGACGAGTTGCGCGAGCACACCGAGGACCTGCCGTTCGCCGTGGTCGCCGACCCCGACAAGCGGCTGTACCGGAAGTTCGGCGTCGAAGCCGCACCGCGCCCAATGCTCAGCCCGCGCGCCTGGCTGTCCATCCTCCGGGCCGTTCTGCGCAGCTCGTGGGCGGTCCTCCGCGGGCGGGAACGCCCGCCGGCCGCGGTCCCGCACGGCGGACGGTTCGGCCTGCCGGCCGACTTCCTGATCGCCCCCGACGGCCGGGTGCTCGCCGCGAAGTATGGCGAGCACGTCTACGACCAGTGGTCGGTGGACGAACTCCTGTCGTTGCTGCCCGGGGCGGCAGCCTCGACCACCCCGCAGGGGCGGACCAGCGTCACCGGCGGCTGACTACCGCCGGGGGCGGCGAGGAATTGTCTGGTGAGCGATATACCTGAGAGGCATAAATATGACTCTCAGGTATATCGCTCAATCGGCCATCGTCCCCGGGACCGGCCGTGGTCCGGCCCCGATCTCGCCGCCGCCCGAGCCCTCGGCGGGATCGGGGTGAGCACGCAGGAACGCCTCGGCCCGGCGCGCGTTGCGCAGGATCTGCCAGTCGGCCAAGCCGAATGCCAGCGTCAGGAGGGAGTAGATCACCAGCCAGACGGGCGTGTACCGGAGCAACACCTGTCCGAGGTACATGGTCACCAGCCCCGCGAAGAGCAGGGTGATCCACCGCTGTTGGCCATGTGCCGTGCGCTTGCTTGGAGCAGCGGCAGGCCCGCGTCGCTGCCGACGCTGCCACGGCGCACCTGACCAGCCAACTCCCGGCGGCGCCGCCAGCTCACCGCCCACAGCGGGGACTGTCGGCCGACCCGGTAGCGACCGCTGCGCACGGCCCACACCAGCACGGCCACCTCCACGATCACGCCCAGGCCCGGAAGGACGAGGCCGAGAATGCGCGCCCACACCGGCGGCTCCCCCTCCTCGAAGAGGACGGATGAACCACCGCGAGCCACCAGCAGACCGGCCACGAGGGCGATCACGGCGAGGACGAACAGCGCGACGAAGACGCCGAGGAGGAAGCGGCGACCGCTCCGGATCCGCACCCGCTCGCCCTGATCGTCCATGGTGGGCCCCCGTTCCCCGTCGAGGGCATCGACGTACCCATCGACGGGGGCCGGTCAAACAGCGGTCACGGACGGCCGGGCGGCGCCCAGCCGAAGCGCGGCGGCCGGCGCTCGTTGGCCGCCGCCACCCCCTCCCGGGCCTCCCCGCTGTCCCGCACCTGCCCGTGCCACCAGGCGATCCGCGCCTCGTCGGCCCGGTCGTCGATGATCTCCTTCGCCGCCGCGACGGTCAGCCGGGAGCGCTGCGCGATCGCGGACGTGATCGCCTCCACCCGGGCGGTCACCGCGTCGGCCGGCAGCACCTCGTCGACCAGGCCGACCCGCAGCGCCCGCTCGGCCTCGATCAGCTCACTGGTGAAGAGGAGGTGCTTCGCGCCGGACGGCCCGATCAGCCGGGCCAACCGCCGGGTGGTCGGGGCGGGATAGACCAGCCCGAGCCGCGCCGGGGGTACGCCGAACCGGGCGTCCGCGGCGGCGATCCGCAGGTCGCAGGCGACCGCGAGCTGGCATCCCCCGCCGACGCACGCGCCCTGGATGGCGGCCACCGTGGGCTTGCCGAAGGCGGCCAGCCGCTCCTCGGCGGCGACCGCGATGCTCCCGTCACCGGCTTCCAGCAGCTCGTCCAGGTCGCCGAGGTCGGCACCGGCGCAGAACGTGCCGTCCGCACCGGTCAGCACCAGCGCCTGCACCGCCGGATCGGCCTCCAGCCCGTCGAGGAGCACCGGCAGCTGCCGCCACATCCCCGGGGTCATCGCGTTGCGTCGCCCTGGGTTCCGGATCACCACCGTGGCCACCGGCCCGGCCACCTCGACGGTCAGCTCCGCGTCCGACATGTTCTCCCCCTTCAGAGCCGACGGCGACCAGGGCCGACACCAGCGTGCAGACCGCCGGCCGACCATAACGGCGGAGGCCCGGCGACCACCCGCGTGGGGTGGCCGCCGGGCCGCCGACGGTACGGCTACGTCAGGAGACGTTGACCGCGGTGTCGTCCACGACGAAGGAGGTCTGCAGCGAGATGTCCTCCACGCCGGTGAACTTCAGGGTGACGGTCTGGCCGGCGTACGAGGCCAGCGAGAACGACCGCTGGGTGTAGCCGGCGGCCTTGTTCAGGTTCGAGTACGTGGCCAGGGTCGCCAGCACCGTCCCGGACGAGTTGAGCACCTGCACCTTCAGCGTGTCGTACGCGACGCTGGTGGTCGTCTCCGACGTGTCGATGTGCAGCCAGAAGCTGAAGTTGTACGACGTGCAGCCGGCCGGCAGGCTCACCGCCTGGGCGAGCGTGTCGGTGTGGCTGATGCCGTAGCCGTCCAGCCAGGCGTTCCAGGTGCCACCGTGGGTCGGCTGGCCGCTGGAGCCGTACTGGCCGATGACCCCGGAGGTGGACGCCCAGACCGTGTTGCCGGACTCGAAGCCGGGGTTGCCGAGCTTCTGGCCGGCGCCCGTGCAGCCGCCGCCGGTGCCGTTCACGGTCAACGTGTACGTCGCCGAGTGGCTCCCCGAGGTGGCGGCGCCGGTGACCGTGACCGAGTAGGTGCCGGCCGCGGTGCCCGACGTGGTGCTGATGGTGAGGGTGGACGAGCCGCCCGAGGTCACCGAGGTCGGGTTGAACGACGCGGTGGCGCCGCTCGGCAGGCCGGACGCGGAGAACGTCACGGTCTGCGCGGTCCCGCTGGTGGTCGCCGTCGACACGGTGGTGGAGACGGAACCGCCGGCGGTCACCGAGCCGGAGGTCGGCGAGAGGGAGACGGAGAAGTCGTTGCCGGTCGACGAGCAGGGCGCGTCGTTGCCGGCCACGTTCACCGCGGTCCACGCCGCCTGGACGGTCTTGTACTCGGTGGAACAGTTGCCGTACAGGTCGGTCGCCGACCTGAGGCTGTAGGCCCGGGCGGTGTTGGACGGGGTGGTGGTGTTGACGTACGACGTGTTCGAGGTGAAGTACACGTCGAGCGCCCGGAACCAGATCTTCTCCGCCTTGGCGCGGCCGATGCCGGTCACGGCCGGGGCCGAGCCGCAGACCGGCGAGGTGCCGTACGCCGTGGAGCCGGTGCCCTCGGCGAGGTTGAAGAAGAAGTGGTTGGCCGGGCCGGACGAGTAGTGCACGTCCTTGTTCTTGGTGCTGGTGGACCAGCAGCTGTCGGACGAGCCGTCCAGCGACGGGTTGTACATGTAGCGCAGCGGCGTGCCGTTGCCGTTGATGTTGATCTTCTCGCCGATGTCGTAGTCGCCCGGGTCGCTGGGCGCGGCGGCGTAGAACTCGACCATCGATCCGAAGATGTCGCTGGTGGCCTCGTTGAGGCCGCCGGACTCACCGGAGTAGGTCAGGCCGCCGGGAACCACGTTCTCGGTGACGCCGTGGCTCATCTCGTGGCCGGCCACGTCGAGGGAGACCAGCGGCTTGGCGTTGCTCGACCCGTCGCCGTAGGTCATCTGGGAGCCGTCCCAGAAGGCGTTGACGTAGTTGCTGCCGTAGTGCACCCGGCTCGGCACGCCGGTGCCGTTGCCGAAGATGCCGTTGCGGGCGTGCACGTTCTTGTAGTAGTCGAAGGTCTTGGCGGCGCCGAAGTGGGCGTCGACCGCGGCGGACTGCCGGTTGGAGTTCGCGCCGGTGCCCCAGGTGTTGTCGGCGTCGGTGAAGGTGGTGCAGGTCGACGTGCCGTTGTTCATGTCGCAGGTCCGGCCGTTGCCGTGCGACGGGTCCACCATCTGGTAGGTGCTGCCGGAGAGCGTGGTGTCGATGCTGACCGTGCCGGCGTAGATGCTGTTGCCGGTGCCGGCGACCGTCTCGATCTCGTCGTACGAGCCGATCACCCGGCCGGTGGTGGCGTCGGTGATGACGTGCAGCTTCGACGGGGTCTGCTGGTCGGCCTTCATGCCCGAGGCGACGGTCTCCCAGGCCAGCCGGCCGCGGCCGGAGCTGGCGTCGACGAAGAGCTCCGGCGCGCCGAGGGAGGTGAGCGAGCCGGCGAAGGCCTGGCGCGCGCTCGCCTTGGCGGCGGCGGAGCCGACCTTGGCGGTGGTGCCCAGGGTCAGCGGTGCGGCCAGGCCGACGGACGTGCCGGCGTAGCTGCCGTCGGGGGCGGTGTGGATGACGAAGTCACCGCCGTACACCCGCAGGCCGTGGTAGGTCCGGGTGTACCGGGTGTGCGCGGCGCCGCTGGCGTCCACCTTCGTGCGGACCGCCCGGTAGGCCTCCCCGCTGGCGCCCTGGACGGCGCCGGGGTTGGCGCGGAGCAGGTTGTCCGCGCGGGCTGCGGCCGAGGATTCCGGGGCGGGGGCGCTGGGGGTTGCCGCTTGCGCCGGGGTGGCGACGCAGGTCAGCACGCCGCTGGTGAGCAGAGCTGCGCCGAATGCGGCGAGGGGTCTTTTCACGGGCCCTCCTGACGGGGGAAAGTTGTGACGGGGGTAGTCACGGATGTAGATATAGCGATACATCGAGGAAAGGGGAAGAGGGCGAGCGCTTTCCTGCCGGGGACACTGGCCGTTCGGGTGAGGCGGTCCAGGTGATGGGAACCGGGCGGCACCGTCGCGCGTCCGATCGGCATGAGATCGACCCCCGCCGCTGCGGCCACCGTCGCCGCCCTGCTCGCCGTTCTGAGCGGTTGCACGTCGACCGACCCGACGGTCGCCGACCCCTCGCCCGCGGCCACCGCCACGCCGACCGTCGCGACGCCGACCACCGCCCCGGCCACGCCGACCACTGGGGCCTCCCCCACCACGGCGCCCCCGACGACCGCCGGCACCCCGGGCACCCCGGCCACCGCCACCCGCGTGGTGCTGGTCCGCACCGGCGGCATCGCCGGCATGCGGGACACGGTGACCGTCGAGCCCGACGGCCGCTGGACCCGCGCCGACCGGGCCGGCGGCACCCGGACGGGGCGGCTCAGCACGACCGACCTGAGTCGGCTGCGGCAGCTCCTGGCCGATCCGCGACTGACGGCCGAGACGACGGCCACCGCCGACCCGGGTGACTGTGCGGACGCCTTCGCCTACCGGCTCACCGCGAACGCCCGGACCACCGGCTACGTGGACTGCGACTCCGGCCCCGACCGTCCGCCGGCCACCGCCGCCGTCGTGCAACTGCTCACCCGCGTCACCGGCTGACCGTCGCCCCGGGATCGGGCCAGCTCACCAGCCGCCAGCTGCCCCCAGCAGGGCGCGGCGTACCGCCTGCACCTCGCGTCGGCCGGCGGTCGCCGGCCGCCCTGCGAGGAAGAGCGTGTTCAGCGGGGGCACCGGCGGCGCGAGCAGCTCACGCAACGCGCCGGAGGCCAGCTCACCGCGGCACAGGTACGTCGGCAACACGGTCGCCCCGGCACCGGCCCGCACCGCCGCCCGGACCGCCCGCAGGTCCGCGACGACCAGGCTCGGCGTACGGGTGAGCCGGGTGTCGAAGACGGTGCGCCAGTACCGGCGCAGGATCGGGGCCTCCTCGCCGTACGCGACGAGCGGCACCTCGCGCAGCGCCTGCGGGGTCACCGGCTCGGGCAGCCGGTCCGCCCAGACCGGCGCGGCGACCAGCGTGAACTCCTCGTCGTAGAGCGGCTCGACGGCGAGCCCGCGACGGCGTGGGCGCACGCTGCTGACGGCCAGGTCCAGCCGGCCGGCGGTCAGGTCGTCGAGAAGCTGCTCCGGCAGCCCCGCGGAGGCCCGCAGCTCAAGGCCCTCGGCGACCAGGCCGGAGAGCGTCGGCAGGACCCGCTCGGCGAGGAGCTCGGCCGGCCCGCCGAGGAAGACCGTCCGGGGGTACGGCGTGCCCGAGTCCTCGGCGAGCACGGCGGCCAGCCGGTCCAGCGGTTCGGCGACCCGGCGGGCCAGCTCGTCGCCGGCCGCGGTGGGCACCACTCCGCGGGGCAGCCGGTCGAACAGCGGCCGGCCGACGATCTCCTCCAGCGCGCGCAGCTGGGCGGTGACGGTCGGCTGGGCCAGCCCGAGCAGTTCGGCCGCCCCGGTCACCGACCCCGACCGGTGCACGGCGAGGAAGCTCCGGAGCAGGTCCAACGACGCCTTCACATCAGCAAACCTATCGCCGGTGTGCTATTCGCCTATTGGTCAGCTATGGATCCGCGAGCCAGAGTGGTCGACATGACTCGTGCACTCATCGCTCTGACCAGTCACAGCAAGCTCGGCGAGACCGGCCGGCAGACCGGCTTCTACGTGGGCGAGGCCGCGGAGCCGTGGGAGGTGTTCCGGGCCGCCGGCTACGACGTGGACCTCGTCTCGGTGGCCGGCGGGCGGCCGCCGCTGGACGGCCGGGACGAAAACGACAAGACCCAGAACGATTTCCTCGCCACCGCCGGGGTGGAGCACACCCCGAAGGCCGCCGACGTCGACCCGGCCGGGTACGACATCGTCGTGTTCGCGGGCGGCCACGGCACCATGTGGGACTTCCCGGACAACCCGGACCTGGCCCGGATCGCCGCCTCGATCTACGAGCGCGGCGGCGTGGTGGCCGCCGTGTGCCACGGCCCGTCCGCGCTGGTGAACCTGAAGCTCTCCGACGGCTCCCACCTGATCGCCGGCAAGCGGGTGGCCGGCTTCACCAACGACGAGGAGGCGGCGGTCGGCCTGACCGACCAGGTGCCGTTCCTGCTCGCCGACAAGCTCACCGAGGCCGGCGCCCAGCACGTCCCGGCACCGAACTTCACCGAGCACGTGGTCGTCGACGGCCGCCTGGTGACGGGCCAGAACCCGCAGTCCGCCCGCGCCATGGCCGAGGCCGTCGTCAAGACCGTCCAGTCCTGACCCCCACCGCCAACTAGACGACGTAGTCCGGCGGCAGGCCGGTGCCGCGCAGCTCCGGCGGCAGGTGGGCCACGTCGTTGACGGCGATCAGGTTCGGCGGTCCGCCCGAGCTGTAGCGGATGACGGTCAGCCCGCAGTGGTGGTGGTTCAGGCCCAACCAGCGCCGCTCCGGGGCGTCCAGCGCGTGCCGGACGAACCAGGCGATCAGGAAGTTGTGCGTGATCACCAGGTCGCGGACGTCCCCGTCGGCCGGCGGCGTCGCGAACCGGGCCACGGCCTCCGCCGTCCGGCGCGGCCCGTCCGTCCGCTCGCGCTCATCGAAGCCGGCCAGGAGGTTCGCGTACGCCGGCGGCAGGCCGGCCGGGTCCGTGTCGTGCGGCAGGTGGTCCCCGACGATCTCCGTGGCGTGTACCGGCACGCCGGGCAGCGCGGCGGTGACCAGCTCGGCGGTCTCCACGGCCCGACGCAGCGGTCCGTGGTGGACGGTGTCGAACGGCAGCCGGCGCAGCCGCTCGCCCAGCAGGGTCGCCTGCCGCCGGCCCCGGTCGGACAGCCCGGTGTCCGGCGCCTCGTCCTCCGCGCGGCGCTGGTCACCGTGCCGGGCCAGGTAGAGCAACCGGCTCGCCATCGGTCACCTCACAAGATCGGGAGGCGTGAGCCTAGCTCGCGCCTCCCGATCCCGCCGACCTCAGACGTTCCGGCGGTGCTCCACCCGCCACAGCGTCGCGGTGACCCAGGCCCAGCCGACCGCCACGGCGAGGCCGAAGCCGACCATGGTCAGCGGCCCCGGCCGGGCGATCATGGCCACCCACGCCGCCCCGAAGCAGACCCCACTCGCCAGGCTGTACGCGGCCCAGCCGCGCTCGCCCCGCCGGGCGCCCCGGCGGGCGGCGGCCACCGCGGCGACGATCAGCGCGACGAAGCCGATCGCCGCCGCCAGGAAGTGCAGCCCACCGTGCCAGCTGACCTGGCCGGGGCCGCTCGGCGTACCGGTCGGGAAGCCGTCCGCCGGGTCGGCCCGGAAGATCCCGGCGAGCACCAGCCCGGTCCCGTAGAGGGCGAGCAGCCTCGGCAGCCACCGGGCGCCGAGGTCCCGGCGCCCGAGCGCGGCGGCGGCGCCCAGCACGAGCAGCCCGCTGGCGAGGAAGGTGGCGATCTGCACCCAGCCCAGGTCACCGTTGCTCAGCACGCTCGCCGGGTGCCGGCGGAAGTCGAAGCCGTCCTGGGTGAAGCCCTGGGCCAGCACGGAGCCGGCGAAGAGCGGGCCGGCGAGGACGCCGCCGGCCAGCAGCGCGGGGTCCCGCCCGACCGCGGCCGGACGCGCCCGGAAGGGAAGCGCCTGGGTCATCGGTCCGCCCCCTCAGCCCTGCGGGAACATCTGGCCGATGCGGATCCGGTTGCCGAACGGGTCCCGGATGCCGAAGTCGATGCCGTACGGGCGCTCGGCCGGCTCGTCGGTGATGTCCACGCCCTTGGCCACCAGGTCCTCGTACGTCTTGCGGGCGTCGTCGGTGGTGAGGCAGAGCCAGCCGCCCATCGCGCCCTTGGTCAGCAGCTCCCGGACCTGCTCGGCGGTGGCCGGGTCGAGGGCCGGCGGGCCCGGCTTCTCCAGCAGGATCTCGTGCTCCGGCTCGCCGGGGACGTTGACCGTCAGCCAGCGCATGAAGCCGAGATCCTGGTCGGTGTTGATCTCCAGGCCGAGCTTGCCGACGTAGAAGTCGAGGGCCTCGTCCTGGTCGAGGACGTAGATCTGGGAGCGGGAAATCGAGTTCATCGTCATGCCAACGACGCTAGACCCCGGCCCTGAGCTGGTGCTTATCCAAAACTGCTCGGCTCGCGGCCGACCGTTTTGCCGCCGGGTGCGCCGCCGCTGACGGGCTCAGCGGGCGGCGCTCGGCCGCATCCACGACTTCATGAAGCAGCTCGGCACGGCGGCCGCACCGGCCTTGCGCCGGCGATAGTCCGACGGGGACTCGCCGACGATGTCGCGGAACGTACGGCTGAAGGTGCCGAGGCTGCCGAACCCGATCGCGTAGCAGATCTCGGTGACCGGCTGGTCGGTCTGCACGAGCAGGTACATCGCCCGCTCGACCCGGCGGCGCTGCAGGTAGCGGTGCGGGGTCTCGCCGAAGGTGGCGCGGAAGGTCCGGATGAAGTGCGCCTCGGAGACGTGCGCGATCCGGGCCAGCGCCGGCACGTCCAGCGGCTCGGCGTACGACCGGTCCATGGCGTCCCGGGCGCGCAGCATCGCCCGGTTGGACTCCTCCACGGCGCGGCTCATCGCCGCCAGGTTACCGCTCGGGCCGGCGTCGCCGGTCAGTCCACGACCACGTCGAGAGCGCGGAGCTGGTCCGGTTCGGCCACCACCTCGATGCCGATGATGCGGTCGGTGACGGCGAAGCTGATCGCGATGCGGGTACGCCCGTCGACGACCACGACGGCGCCGGGCGCCGCGTCGATGAACGCGGGCAGCGCGCCCTGGGCGCGCCCGGAGAAGAAGCCCGCCACGACGGACGACCCGTGCATCGTGCCGGCGGAGGAGCCCAGCCGGGCGGCGACGGCGTCCGCCCGCAGGACGACATGCGGGTCGAGCAGGGTGAGCAGGTCCTCGAAGCGGCCGTCCCGGGAGGCGGCGAGGAACGCCTCGACGATCCGGCGCTGGCGGGCGGGGTCCGTCTCGGGCGCGGCCGAGCCGCTCTGCACCCGGCGGCGGGCCCGGCTGGCGATCTGCCGCACGGCGGCGGGGTTCCGGTCGACCACGGGGGCGATCTCCTCGAAGGAGACCGCGAACATGTCGTGCAGCACGAACACCAGCCGCTCGGTGGGGGCGAGGGTGCGCAGCACCACGTGGAGCGCCTGTCCCAGCGACTCGGACAGCAGCGCCTGCCGCTCCGGATCGTCCGCGCCCGGGCCAGTCGTCGCCGGCTCGTCCCCGGTCACGTCGGCGAGCTGCTCGTGCCGGGCGGCGCTGGCGCGCAGCCGGTCCAGGCAGACCCGGCCGACCGTCGTGGTCAGCCAGCCGGGCAGGTTCTCGATGGCGTCGACGTCGGCCCGGCTGAGCCGTAACCAGGTGTCCTGCACGGCGTCGTCGGCCTCGACCCGGGAGCCCAGCATCCGCTGGGCCACCGCCCGGAGCCGGGGTCGCTGCCCCTCGAAGCGCCGGGCCAGCAGGTCGGTCTCGCTCATGACCTTTCCCCCCGGGACCGAGAAGTGAGCGCCGTCACATCTGTCACACGACCGTCCCGACCACCGACATCCAGGCGACGGACGAGGACGGTACGGCACGGCGGACGCCGGCCAGCCTAACAGGACAGAATGGATGGAACGATCATGAAGGCACGGATGCAGAACCCGGCCATGGTGCTCCCCGACGCCGTGAAGGCGATCAACCTGCTCTACAAGGCCGCGCACTCCGCCGGCGTACCCACCACGACGCTGGAACTGATCCACCTGCGGGCCAGCCAGATCAACGGGTGCAGCGCCTGCGTCGACTCGGGCGCCCGCAACGCCCGCAAGGCCGGCGAGACCGAGGACCGGCTCTTCGCGGTGGCCGCCTGGCGGGAGACGTCGTACTTCACCGACGCCGAGCGGGCCGCGCTGGCACTCGCCGAGGCGGCGACCCGACTCGCGGACCGGGCCGACCCGGTGCCGGACGAGATCTGGGACGCGGCCGCCCGGCACTTCGACGAGAAGGAACTCGCGGCGCTGGTGCTCTGGCTCGCCACCACCAACTTCTTCAACCGGCTCAACGCCACGACCCGCCAGCTGGCCCCGCAGAACTGGGGCTGAGCGAGGACGCCGGGCGGGGGCGGATCGACGCCCTCGCCCGCGTCGTACGTGGTCGGACCGCCGGCCTGCACCTCCGTGGCGGGCACCGGCTCGTGACCCCGCCGACCCGGATCTGCGAACTTGACAGCAGACGAAGAACGGGGGCGAGCTTCGAATGCAGCACACGGTCTGGGCGTTGGCGGGGTCAGCATCGTCGTTTCAAGCTGACCGCCACGGCGGCGCTGGTTGACGCTCCCAGTCGCGGACCACGTCGGCGACCGCGATCCCGGCCAGGACTGCGGTGGCGGCCAGGGCGGCCAGCAACGGCGGCCCGAGCAGCGTCGCCGGCGCCAGGGCTGCCAGCACGAGCAGCCCGAGTGGCCGGTCCGGGGACACGTGGCGGAAGACCGCGTACTCGAAGGCCACACGTCCGAGCACGAATAGCGCTGGCCCGCCGAGGATGACGGCGATGGAGGATGGTTGTGTGTGCCCGAAGGGATGGGCGACGAGGAGTTCGTCGCCGACGGCGGTGACGACGATGCCGGCCACCATCAGCAGGTGAGCCATGAGCGCCGATCGGGCGAGGCGTTTCGGGTTGGGAGCTGCTGCGATGGCGTCAGCCAGTGATTCTCCGGCTCGATGGAGGTAGACCCGCCACAGCAGCACGGTTGTGGCGATCGACACCAGGAACGCCATGGTGCGGTCGGCGGCGAAGCCGCGGCTGCTGAGCGCCAGCCCTGTCACCAGGATGTCCTCGCCGAGCGCGATGATGAATACCTGTCGGTAGCGCTCGGCGAGGTGTTCACCTGCGACCGTCCCCTGCCATTCGGGGGAGCGGCCGAGTCCCGGCGTGGGATAGCGCAGTAGGCCCGCCGTGTAGTCCACGGCCACCGCGAGCGCCCACAGGGCTCCACGCGCGGCGTCCTCGGCAACCGCCCCGATGATCCACGGCGCCGCGGACACGAGGGACCAGACCACCACCCGCACGGCGGTGAGACGCAGCTCGTGCTCACGCAGGATGACCAGGAGGGTGGCGCCGCGGCCGACCTGGATGGCGACATAGGCGCCCGCGAAGATCAGGCCGGTGTCGCCGAACGCGTCTGGCACCGCGACCGCCATCACCAGGCTACCGACCATGGTGGCGATGACCAGGGCCTGTATCGCAGGTTGCTGCGGGTTCAGCCGGTCGGTGATCATCGCAGTCGCCGACCACACCCACCAGGCGGCCAGCAGCAACACCAAGGTCTGGAAGGCGCCGCTCCAGCTGAGGTCGTCGATCAGCCGGTGCGAGAGCTGCGTGAGGGCGAAGACGAACGCCAGGTCGAAGAAGAGTTCCAGGAAGGCCGGCCGCTGCGGATCCCTGGGGCTTCGCAGCAGCTCGGTCGACCTGTTCCTGGTCATCGACTCGCCTGTTCTGTCGGCTCGGCCAGCGTTGGAGCAGTCGTACCACGGCCTGGCGGCTGTCAGTGCCGACTGAGCGCCAACTGGCATAGCACCTGCTGTAGCGGGTATACCGCGCCGGCTTCAGGTCGGACGGGGTGTCGCGCAACCGGGCACGGTGGCGGAGTTCCGGCTGCGGGCCGTCACGTTGCGCCGGAGACAGTAGGGAGCCGGGAGGAAGGGGCACCGTGCACGGGAGCGATGGTTCCGCTCGGCGTCCGAAACCGGTGGCTGGGGAGTCCGCTAGGCATCGGCGGGGCGGCGAATGCCGGTCAGGGTGACGGAGTTGCGGGTGCACGGCGTGTCCGGCGACGACGCCGATGCCATGCTCGACCGGCCCCTCGTCTTCCGCGTCGCCGGCGATCGGAACGCCGGCTTCTACCGACCCCGCCCCGAGTACGGGGCCACCACCGGGCCGGGCGGCGTGACGCTGGAGGCGTACCACTGGAGCAATCTGACGGCCGGCACAGCAGTGCGGACATTGTCGTTGGTGCTGCTGCTGCCGTTCATGCTCAGCAACCTCGCGATCTGGATGCTGCCGAACGCGCCCTCGTCCCGGTCCGGCGCAGCCGCGAAGGCCCTGTGCCGCGTGCTCGCGGCCACCATCACCGCGATGGTTGCTCTCGCGTTCGTCGGCGTCTCGCTCGATCTCGTCGCCTGGCAGTGCGCGTCGTATCCCCGATGCCTCCAAGGCCGCCCATACCTGTCCTGGCTCGGCGACCTACTGCCGGGACAGCGTCTCGCGCTCCTCGCCCTCGTACCGATCGCCGTGATCGGCCTCGCCTGGTGGCTCGGCTCGCGCTCCTGGCGGTCGGCCGAACCGTTGGCTCCGACGGTCGTACGCGCTGACGGCAACCGGCTCGACGCGCCCGGCTACTGGGCCGGCAAGCCTCTCCTCGTCCGGCTACGGTCGATCCACATCGCGGTCGCGCTCGCAACGGTGGACACGAGCCTGCTCGCGGCCCTCGCGCCCCTCGACGTCGCGGTGACGGGCCACGCCCTCCTCGCGGCTGCGCTGACGCTGCTGGTGGCGTGCATTGTGCTGCTCTGCCTGCCGGAAACCACCGATCGGGGCAGCCAAGGCGCACGAATGGAGACAACCGCCTGCGCGGTTCGCGCCGTAGCCGGTGGGCTGACCGCTCTGTGCCTCGGGTACGCGGCGACCCGGGCCGCCGAACCTCCGGTGACCGGGCCCCTGCCCGGGTACGAGTCCATGGTCGCATGGATCTTCCTCGGGCAGGCCGCCCTGCTGATCGCGCTCGGGGCGGTCGTGCTGTGGCAGTGCCGGGGTCGACCCACGGCCCCGACGTTGCTCGGCGACCTGGGCGCCCCGGCGGTGATCGCCGTCGCGATCGGCCTGGCGTTGGCGTTCACCGCCGGACTGGTCTACCGCGTTGCCGACTTCCTGGACCGCGGCTCCCTCCCCAGCCCGGTCCGGCCGTTGCCGACCTACGCCCCGCAGCTCCAGCCGCCGGTCTCGTACCGGTGGTTGGTGCTGGGCTTCGGCGCCGCGGTGCTGCTGGCCATCCTCGTGGAACTGTGCTGGAGTCGGCTGACGCTGCCCCGCCGACGCCGGGCGGCAGCAGAGGTCGTCGCGCACGACTTTCCGGACGCCCCCACGCAGGCGAAGCCCCGCCTACGAGACGTCCGCGACGCGGTCGCGAAGGGACGGGTCACCGAGGGGCTGAGGCCGATGCGCGCCGCCTACCCGTTGGTCGCCGTGCTCAGCCTCGGCTCGGCCGGCTTCGCGCTGGCCGGCATCGCACCAGGCCAACTCGCCGCCCGGCTGGCCGGCGATCGGGCGAGGGCGGTGGTGGACCTCGCCACCGACCTCGGCGCGTACCTCATCGGGTTGTTCGTCGTCGGCCTCGCGGTTGCCGGGCTGCTCGCCTACCGGTCCTCGGCCATGCGGCTCGTCGGCGTGCTATGGGACCTGGCCACATTCTGGCCCCGCGCCGCCCACCCGTTCGCACCGCCCTCTTACGCCGAACGCGTGGTTCCGGACCTGGTGCGGCGGACCCGCTACCTCGCCGATCAGGGCGGGGTCCTGCTGTCCGGGCACAGCCACGGCTCGGCGCTACTGGCCGCCACCATCCTGCAACTGCCGCCGGAGACGCTACGCCGGGTGGCCCTGCTGACCTACGGATCTCCGCTGCACCCCATCTACGCCCGGCTCTTCCCGGCCTACGTCAACGACGACACGCTGCGCGAGGTGGGAGATCGGGTGGGCTGGCGTTGGCTGAACCTGTGGCGCGACACCGATCCCATCGGCGGTTGGATCTTCTCCCCCCACCGTCTCGGCGCACAACCCGCGGTCAACGGTCCACCCGGAGGCGTGGACCGGCGTCTGCGGGACCCGCGCGACGTGACCCTGGCGCCATCCGACACCGTCCCTCCCCCGATCGAGGGGCACTCGCGGTACCAGGCGGACGACCGGTTCGACGCTGCCGTGCGCGAACAGGTGGCGCGGCTAGACGCGGTGTACCCGTAGGTGTTCCGCGAAGGATTGGGTGTGTCCGCCTGCACGACCTGCGGCACACGGTCGTGTCGCTGCTGATGGAGCTGGGTTCCGCCGCACGTCGTCCAGGCCATCGCCCGGCATGCTGATGTGAAGATCACGCTGTCTACGCTCACGCCAACCTTGACGCGATGCGTCAGGCGCTCGGCGGGCGGCGCTCATGAACCGCGTTGCTAATGCGGCCGTCTCGCGGCGGCCACCGCCCCGAAACGCCTGGTGGAATTGGAGCCCCCGGCCGGGATCGAACCGGCGACATCTCGCTTACAAGGCGAGTGCTCTGGCCAGCTGAGCTACAGGGGCGCGTGCTTCGAGGTCAGCATAGCGACTGACGTCCGGATTTCCCGCTCGGCGGGCCTCCCGAGCACGGGAAACGTCAATTTCCCGACCCCTGCACCGACGGATCGACGCCGGAGGCCGTCCGGGACCGTGGAGGTTGATACCCGGGAGTGCCCGGGTGACCGGAATGCGCAATGCCGTCCGTCCCAACCGGCGCCCCTCGTCTTGGCAGGGTCGGAAAACCCGTTTACCGTGCAGTCACACGGACGACAGTCCGGCTGGCCTCGGCTGCCCGGGCAACGCCCGCTGGCCGGCACCGCACGGCGCCGGTCGCTCCTTCACTCGGATCGTCCGGCACGTTCCTGCCGGTGAAAGGAAGCGCTTCACCATGGCTACGGTCACCTATTCGAAGGCGTCCCGGATCTACCCGGGCACCGAACGCCCCGCGGTCAACCAGCTCGACCTCCAGATCGGCGACGGGGAGTTCCTCGTCCTGGTCGGCCCGTCGGGCTGCGGTAAGTCCACCAGCCTGCGGATGCTCGCCGGCCTCGAGGACGTCGACGACGGCGCGATCTACATCGACGACCGCGACGTCACCCACCTGCCGCCGAAGGCCCGCGACATCGCGATGGTCTTCCAGAACTACGCCCTCTACCCGCACATGACGGTGTACGAGAACATGGCGTTCGCGCTCAAGCTGCGCAAGACCTCGAAGTCGGAGATCGACCGGCGGGTGAAGGAGGCGGCCGGGCTGCTCCAGCTGGAGGAGTTCCTCAACCGCAAGCCGAAGGCGCTCTCCGGTGGTCAGCGCCAGCGGGTGGCCATGGGCCGGGCGATCGTCCGCGAGCCGCAGGTCTTCCTCATGGACGAGCCGCTGTCGAACCTCGACGCCAAGCTCCGCGTCCAGACCCGTACCCAGATCGCCTCACTCCAGGCCAAGCTGGGCATCACCACGGTCTACGTCACCCACGACCAGGTCGAGGCCATGACCATGGGTCACCGGGTCGCGGTCATGCTCGACGGCGTGCTCCAGCAGGTGGACACCCCGCGGGCGCTCTACGACACCCCGGCGAACGTCTTCGTCGCCGGCTTCATCGGCTCCCCCGCGATGAACATCAAGACCGTCCCGCTGACCGAGCAGGGCGCCGCCTTCGCCGAGATGCACATCCCGCTCACCCGGGAGCAGATCGCCGCGGCCCAGGCCGAGGGCGGCAACGGCAAGGTGACCGTCGGCTTCCGTCCGGAGGACTGCGACATGGTCAGCCCGACCGAGGGCGGCATGCCGGTCGTGGTCGAGCTGGTCGAGGACCTCGGCTCCGACGCCAACGTCTACGGCCACGCCGCGCTCGAGGGCCACAACGAGCGTTTCGTCGTCCGCACCGACCGCCGCAGCATGCCGAACATGGGTGACACCATCTTCGTCAAGCCGCGGACCGGCCAGAGCCACGTCTTCCACGCCACCACCGGCACCCGGATCTGACGTACGCGACACAAAGGGGCGGTCCGCTTCGGCGGGTCGCCCCTTTCGTCGTACCGGCGGTCGACCCGCTGGTTCCTGGGAGCCAGCCGGAAAGTGGCTCTGCAGGGTGATCCGGGACGGCGTACCCGGCTCATAGCGTCACGGCAGTTCCTGACGCCCGAGGAGATGCCGTGACCACCGTGACCGACGACGCCACCCGCCACCCGACAATGCTTTCCCGGTCGTACCGGACGGTCCGCCTGGCCGGCCGCAGCCTGGTCTACTGCGCGGCGCTGGTCCCGGTCGCCGTCATCGCCCTGGTGGCCGCCCCGCTCGGCCGGGCCGACGCAGCCGCGGCCCGGTGGCGGGCCCTGCGCACCGGGCTGCTCGCAGCGCCGCCGGTCGCCGGCCCCGGACGGCGACCGGGCCCGGTCGCCGTCACCGGCCACGCCCTGCTGAGCCTGCTGCTCGGCGTCACGGCGCTGGTGCCGCTCGGCGTCGAACTGCTGATGGTGCTGCGCGGCGTCCTGTACGGCATCGTCGACCCGGGCCCGTACACGAACTCGTGGGGTGGTCCGACCCGGGCCGGCGCCTGGCTGGCGCACTTCCTCGTCGGCCTGCCGCTGGCCGCCGCCGGCCTGGCCGCGCTGGTGGGGATCGCCGCCGTGCACCAGCGCCTGACCCGGGGCCTGGACGGGGCCCGGCCGGCGCCCTGGCTGATCCCGGTCACGCTGCTGATCGCGGCGGCCGGGGCGCTGCTGTTCGTCGCCTGGACCCACCAGATCTAGGAACGGCGGAAGGCCCCTTCCCCGGTGGGGAAGGGGCCCTCCGCGACGTCCTTACAGCTCCAGGGCGCGGCGGCGGGCGACCTCGGCGAGGGTGACCGCGGCGGCGACGCTGGCGTTGAGCGACTCGACGTCGGTGACCATCGGGATGCTGACGGTCAGGTCGCAGGTCTCCCCGACCAGCCGGGACAGCCCGCGCCCCTCCGAGCCGACCACCACCACCAGCGGCCCGACCGCGGCCTCCAGGTCGTACAGGTCGGTGTCGCCGTCGGCGTCCAGGCCGACCACCATGAAGCCGGCGTCCTTGCAGGCCTTGAGCGCCCGGGTCAGGTTGGTGACCTGGCCGACCGGCACCCGCGCGGCCGCGCCGGCGCTGGTCCGCCACGCGGTCGCGGTGATCCCGGCGGCCCGCCGCTCGGGTACGAAGACACCCTGCGCGCCGAACGCGGCGGCGGACCGGATCACCGCGCCGAGGTTGCGCGGGTCGGTCACCCCGTCCAGCGCGACCAGCAGCGGGGCGGGCTGCTCCAGCGCGGCGGCCATCATGTCCTCGAACGGCTCGTACGCGAACGGCGGCACCTGCAGGCCGACGCCCTGGTGCAGCACGCCCCCGGTCATCCGGTCCAGCTCGGCGCGGCTGATCTCCAGGATGGCGATGCCCCGGTCGGCGGCGGTCCGGATGATCTCGTTGACCCGGTCGTCGATGTCGATGCCCTGGGCGGTGTAGAGGGCGGTCGCCGGCACCTGGGTGCGCAGCGCCTCCAGCACCGGGTTGCGGCCGACCAGCAGCTCCGGGCTGTCCTTGGCGGGGTTCGACTTGCGGCCCGGCGCGACCCGCGGGCCGGAGCGACCGGTGGGCTTGCCGCCCCGGCCGCCGGCGCCCCGGGCCGCCGGGACGCCCCGACCGCCGCCCTTGCCCCAGGTGGTGTCCTTGCTGCCCGGCTGGCCGATCTTGGGGGCCCGCCCCTCCTCGGCCGCCGCGCGGCGCTCCTTGTCCTGCTTCCAGGCGGTGCGCTGGGGCAGCTTCTCGGTGCCCGAGTACGCCTTGTGCCAGGGGCGCTCGTCGGCGGGCAGGGTCTTGCCCCGGCCGGCGAGGGAGTCCTTGTTCTTGCCGCCGGAGCCCTTCGGGGCGCCCGCCTTCGGGGACAGTCGCCGGCCACGGCGCTGCGAGTTGCCGGCCATCAGTCCTGCTCTCCAATAGTCCAACGCGGGCCCTGGGGGGTGTCCTCGACCACCACGCCGGCCTGCTTGAGCTGGTCGCGTACGGCGTCCGCGGCGGCCCAGTCCTTGCGGCTGCGGGCCTGTGCGCGCTGCTCGAGGGCGAGCGCGATCAGGGAGTCCACCACGCCGCGCAGGTCGTCCGTGCGGCCGCCGCCGGTCCAGGCCGGGTCCAGGGGGTCGACACCGAGGATATCCAGCATCGCCCGCGCGGCGGCCAGGGTCGTGCGGACGGTCACATCGTCACCGATGGTCAGCGCGCTGTTGCCGTCCCGCAGCGTCCCCTGGAGCACGGCGAGGGCGGCCGAGGTGTTGAGGTCGTCGTCCATCGCCGCGACGAACGCGGCCGGCAGCTCGCCGGGCTGGCCGCCGCCGACCCGCTCGGCGGCCCGCAGCACGAAGCCCTCGATCCGCCGGTACGCGACGGCGGCCACGCGCAGCGCGTCCTCGGAGTAGTCGATGCGGGACCGGTAGTGCGCGGCGGCGTAGTAGTAGCGCAGCTCGACCGGGCGCACCTCGAGCGAGTCCACGTACGCCAGGTCGAGGGCGTTGCCGAGCGACTTGCCCATCTTGGCGCCGCCGATGCTGAGCAGCCCGTGGTGCACCCAGTACCGGGCGAAGGGCAGGTCGGCGGCCTGCGACTGGGCGATCTCGTTCTCGTGGTGCGGGAAGGTCAGATCCAGCCCGCCGCCGTGGATGTCGAACTCCGCGCCCAGGTAGCGCCAGCACATCGCCGAGCACTCGATGTGCCAGCCGGGCCGGCCCCGCCCCCACGGCGACGGCCAGTAGGCGTCGGCCGGCTCGTCCGGTTTGGCACCCTTCCAGAGGGCGAAGTCGCGCGGGTCGCGCTTGCCCCGCTCGGGGGCGTCCCCGGCGGACTGCATGTCGTCCGGCGACTGCCCGGACAGCGACCCGTACGCCGGCCAGGAGGCCACGTCGAAGTAGACGTCGCCGGAGCCGTCGGTGGCCGGGTACGCGTGCCCGGTGTCGATCAGCCGGGTGATCAGCTCGTGCATCTCCGGGATGTGCCCGGTGGCCCGCGGCTCGTACGTCGGTGGCAGCACGTTCAGCGCCCGGTACGCCGCGGCGAGGATCAACTCGTTCTCGTACGCGATCGACCAGAACGGGCGGCCCTGCTCGACGGCCTTGACCAGGATCTTGTCGTCGATGTCGGTCACGTTGCGGATGAAGGTGACCTCGAAGCCGGCGGCCAGCAGCCAGCGGCGCAGCACGTCGTAGTTCACGCCGGAGCGAAGGTGACCGATGTGCGGCGGGGCCTGGAGGGTGAGACCACACAGGTAGACCCCCACCTTGCCGGCTTCCCGCGGGACGAAGTCCCGCACCGATCGGGTGGCGGTGTCATACAGGCGTAGCGTCACCGTACAAGGGTAGCCTTCCGTGCATTTACCGGTCGGGCGGAGCCGGTCGTACGCTGCGTGCTGTGGACAAGGTGGCAGGCGGGGGTGAGGCGGCGGCCCGGCCCGGGGAGACCGCGCAGACCCTGGACCGGGGCCTGCGCCTGCTGCACCTGGTCGCGGACGCGCCGGGCGGGCTGACCGTCACCGAGGCGGCGAACCGGCTGGGCATCGGCCGGGCCGCGGTCTACCGGCTGGTCGGGGCGCTGACCGGGCACGGCATGCTGCGCCGCGACGGCGACGGCCGGCTACGCCTCGGCGCCGGGGTGCTGCACCTGGCCCGGCGGGCGCAGCCGCTGCTCGCCGAGGGGGCACTGCCCGCGCTGCGCCGGCTGGCCGAGCAGGCCGGCGCGACCGCGCACCTCACCGTGGTCGAGGGCGGCGAGGGGGTCGCGCTGGCGGTGGTGGAGCCGAGCTGGACGTCGTTCCATGTGGCGTACCGGACGGGGTCCCGCCATCCGCTGGAACGCGGGGCGGCGGGGCGGGCCATCCTGGCCGGGCGGGCGGGCGCCGCGGGCCCGGTGAGCACCAGCGGGGAACTGCAGTCCGGGGCGTACGGGGTGGCCGCGCCGGTGCTCGGCGTCCCCGGGCTGGAGGCGAGCGTCGGGGTGGTGTCGCTGGCGCCGCTCGACGTCGACGTGGTCGGCGCCCAGGTCACCGCCGCCGCCACCACGATCGCCACCGCCCTGTCCTAGTGTTGATCCACCGCCGACGGCGGCCCGGTCGGATCCGCTCACCGCTCGGTGGCCAGGGCCGGCTCGGCCGGTTGCCCGGCCCGCTCCGGCTCGGGCGTCGCGCGCAGTTCGTCGACGCGGACCAGGGTGACGCCGGCGACGATCAGCGCACCGCCGACGAGTTGCACGGCGGTCGGCAGTTCGCCCAGCACCAGCCAGGCGATGAGCACCGCGAACATCACCTCGGTCAGCCCGACGAACGACGACAGCCGCGCCCCGAGCAGTCGCGCCCCGGCGATGCCGGTGAGGTACGCGACCACCGCGGCGATCAGCGACAGGCCGGCGATGGGCACCAGCCAGCTCATCCGGTGCCCGGCGAAGCTGACGTCGGCGCCGCCGGCCCGCAGCGGCAGTACCCGGACCGCGCCGAGCAGGAGCAGGGCCAGGGCGCCGACGGCCATGCCACCGCTGGCCATCACCACCGACGGCAGGCGGTCGTCGACCCGGCCGGCGATCACGAAGTAGCCGGCCAGGCCCACCCCGGCGCCCAGGCCCCAGAGCACCCCGACCGGGTCGAGCCGGCTCGCGCCGGTGAGGTCCAGCACGAACACCAGCCCGCACAGGGCGGTGACCGACCCCGCCACGGTGAGCGCCCGGGGTCGCTGGCCGTGCACCAGCCACATCCAGCCGACCACGAGGACGATGCCGAGGTATTCCAGCAGCAACGCGACGCCGACCGGCAGGTAGCGGACCGCGTTGAAGAAGCACGCCTGGGCGAGGGCCACGCCGAGCAGTCCGAACACGACGACGGTGCCGCCGTTGCGGCGCAGCACGTCCCACCGGCCGCGCAGGGCCAGCAGGGCCGGCACGGCGAGGACCAGCGCGGCGATGCCGACCCGGGCCACCACCACCGCCTCGGCCGACCAGTCCCCGGTGATCAGGGGGCGGGCGAAGGTGCCCGAGGTGGCGAAGGTGAGAGCGGAGAGCAGGGCCAGGCCGAGGCCGACTCCGGGCCGTTCACGCATCGATACGCTCCTCGCTCCGGCGGCGGGTCATGAGTCAACAGGGGCTATGCTGATGACGCTAGACCGGACCGCCGACAGGAGTCAAGTTGCTGTTCGCTCATGACACCGATTGCGGATTGACCGCCGCCGCCGCGCTCGTGAACACCGCCGGCCGCGACGGCGAGCTGCTGCCGGACGTCGCCGCCCTGGCCCGGTTCTTCACCACCTACGGTTGGACCGGACGCCACGAGCAGAGCGAGGCGGAGCTACGGTCCGTCCGGGAGCTGCGCCCCCGGCTGCGCCGGGTCTGGCACGCCGGCGAGGACGAAATCGTCGCCATCGTCAACGGGCTGCTCCGCGAGTCGCACGCCCTGCCGCAGCTCATCCGGCACGACGACCAGCCGTACCACCTGCACGCCGTGCCGCGCGACGCGCCGCTCGCGACCCGGATGGCGGTCGAGGCCGCGATGGCGCTGGCCGACCTGGTCCGCAGCAGCGAGCTGAGCCGGCTGCGCGTGTGCGACCACCCGGACTGCGACAACGTCCTGGTGGACCTGTCGAAGAACCGTTCCCGCCGGTTCTGCGACGCCGGCTGCGGCAACCGCGCGGCCGTCAGCGCCTACCGGGCCCGCAAGGCCGCGACCCGCACCTGACCACCCGCGCACACCATCCGTCCCGCAGCGACAGCGACGCGCGTCCTCGTCACCGTGCCCGGCCGCTCAGCAGCCAACGCGTCACACCCACCCTGAGCAGGACGTAAGGCCCGTCCGGTCCGTCCGCCGAGATGTCCCAACCGGCGTACCGGTCGCGAAACCCCGCCACGATGTCGGGCCGGAAGGGCGGGCGGACCACGGTCGCCACGCCCTCCGCGACCACCGGCGCGCAGGGATCCGGGAGCGCCAGCGAGACCCGGGAATCGGCCAGGACGTTGCGTACCTTGACGTTCCGCTCGGCCGTGCAGATCCACCACTCGCCCACAACGAAGAGGAACCAGACCGGGGTCAGGTGCGGGGACCCGCCCGGCCGCAGGGTGCACAGCCAGACGGCCCGCTCCCGGTCGAGCCGGTCGAGGACGTCCGCGCCGGGCAGGCTGGTCACGTCAGCGCGGCGGCGACGCGACAAAGACCCGCCAGGCGTACGGGGAAACGGTGAGCACCGGACCGGTCGGGTCCTTGCTGTCCCGCACCCCGACCACGCCCGGCAGGTTCGCCGCCACGCAGTCGTTGTTCTGGGCGCCACGGCTGCCCTGCCGCCAAGCAGCGGAACGCCGCCACGGTCATCCGCCCGGCCACCATCCTCAGCTGCCCTCCCGCCCCGCGATGATCGATTCCAGTGCCGCGCCAGCCGGAGGAACCAGGGACGCAGGCTGTCTCCCGCAACGGGCGCAGCCCTTCCGACCGTAGTCGTGTCCTCAGCAAACTGTGAAGCGCGGGGCTGACCGCCTCATCCCCCGAGCGTCGGCGGCACCGCGGTGGGACCGCCCGCTCCCCCGGTCGGGTCGCACCCGCCCCGGGGGTGATGACGCAGACGATTCAGCTCCACAGGGAGGTCGCACCTGTGCCCCGGCCCGCCTTCACGCCTTCGGACCGGCAGCGGTCCCGACGCCGCACATCTGCCGCTGCGCCCGCTCTGGCTCTGCCGGGGCCGCGCCGCGCCCTGGCCCCGCGCAACGCCGGTCCCCGTCAGGGGTGGGTCATCCGGAGCAGGTCGAGGGCCTCGTCGAGCTGGGTCTCGGAGAGCTTGCCGGAGTCGACGTGGCCGCGGGCGATCACCACCTCGCGGATGGAGATCTGCTTCGCCAGCGCCTCCTTGGCGATCGAGGCCGCCTCGTCGTACCCGAGGTGGCGGTTGAGCGGGGTGACGATCGACGGCGACCCCTCCGCGTACGCGAGACAGACCTCGGCGTCCGCGACCAGGCCGACCACCAGGCGGTCCGCGAATAGCCGGCTCGACGCGGCGATCAACTTGATCGACTCCAGCAGGTTGCGGCCCATTACCGGGAGCATCACGTTCAGCTCGAAGTCGCCCTGCGAACCGGCGAAGGCCACCGTCGCGTCGTTGCCGATCACCTGCGCGCAGACCTGCCGCACCGCCTCGGCGACCACCGGGTTCACCTTGCCCGGCATGATCGACGAGCCGGGCTGGAGGTCGGGGATGCGCAGCTCCCGCAGGCCGGCGCGGGGACCGGAGCCCATCCAGCGGATGTCGTTGGCCACCTTGTACAGCCCGACGGCGATGGTGCGCAGCTGGCCGGAGGTCTCGACCAGCGCGTCCCGGGCGCCCTGCGCCTCGAAGTGGTTGCGCGCCTCGGTCAACGGCAGGCCGGTCGAGGCGCGCAGCTTCTCGATCACCTTCGCAGCGAAGCCGAGCGGGGTGTTGATGCCGGTGCCCACGGCGGTGCCGCCGAGCGGCAGCTCGGCCAGCCGGGGCAGCACCCCCTCCAGCCGTTCCACGCCGTAGCGGACCTGGGCGGCGTACCCGCCGAACTCCTGGCCCAGGGTGACCGGGGTGGCGTCCATCAGGTGGGTCCGCCCGGCCTTCACCACGGTCTCGAACTCGGTGGCCTTCTCCTCCAGCGTCCCCGCCAGGTGCTTCAGCGAGGGGATCAGATCCTCCACCACGAACTGGGTGGCGGCCAGGTGGATCGACGACGGGAAGACGTCGTTGCTGGACTGCGAGGCGTTGACGTCGTCGTTCGGGTGCACGGGACGACCCAGCTCCCGGCTGGCCAGGGTGGCGATCACCTCGTTGGTGTTCATGTTGGACGAGGTGCCGGAGCCGGTCTGGAAGACGTCCACCGGGAACTGGTCGTCGTACCCGCCGTCGGCCACGTGCGCGGCAGCGGTGGCGATCGCCTCGGCCACATCCGCGCCGATCACCCCCAGCTCGCCGTTGACCTGGGCGGCGGCGCCCTTGATCTGGGCCAGCGCCTTGATCTGGGCCGGTTCCAGGCCCCGCCCGGAGATCGGGAAGTTCTGCACCGCGCGCTGGGTCTGCGCCCGCCACAGCGCCTCGGCGGGCACCTCCACCTCACCCATCGAGTCGCGTTCGATCCGGTAACCCGCTGCCTCTGGAGTCGTCACGCGTACCATCCTGCCGCGCCCGCCGTCGACTCGCAGATGATCGCTCAGTCCAGCTCGGTCAGCAGCCGTTCCACCTCGTGCCGGTCCGGCGACTCGACCTGCCGGAACAGCGCAAGGGCCCGGATCCGGTGCGACCGGGCCGCCACCGGGTCGGTGGGGGCCAGACAGCGGCCGATGCCGTCGAGCGCCCGGGCCTGCTCGTAGCGGGCACCCAGCCGGGTGGCGTCGGCGAGCACCCGGCGGTGCAGGTCGAGGGAGCTGGAGGCGTCCCCCTGGTCGAGGATCGCCCGGGCCAGCAGGTTGCGCGAGGCGCACTGCCCGATCCGGTCACCGGCGTCGCTCATCGCGACCAACGCCTCCCGGTGCAGGGCTGCGGCCCGCTCGGGACGGCCCTCCTCGCGCTCAATCACGCCGAGTTCGTTGAGCACCTCGCCCACGCCGACGCGGTTACCCGTCCTGCGCTTCAGGCCCAGAGCCGCCCGCAGCAGCCGGCGGGCCGGACCCACGTCGCCCATCCGGTGCCGGGTCATGCCCAGATTCGCGACGGCGTGCGCCAGCTGTCGGGGGTCGTCGGCCTGACGGGACAGCAGGAGCAGCTGCCGGCCGGTGCGCAGCGCCTCCTCGTACCGGCCCCAGCCGAGGAGGGCGAAGCAGACGTTGTTCAGCAGGTTGATCGCTTCGTTCAACTCGTCCGGACCGACGATCAGGGCCAGGGCGCCGTCGAAGTTCTCCTTGGCCCGACGGTAGTCACCGTTGGCGGCATAGGAGGCGCCGAGGTTCCACAGCGTGCTGCGTACCTCCCGACGTAGCCCGAGCCGGCGGCGCAGGCCGAGCGCCACCTCCATCAACCGGATCGCCTCCGGGAACCGGGCCAAGCGGTAGTACGCGGAGGAGAGGTAGTTCAACATCACGGCCACCGCCGCGTCGTCACCGAGCCCCTCCGCGACGCGGAGCCCGATCGTGTGCGTCTCGACCAGCTCGTCCAGGTGCCCGCCGTCGAAGTTGGCTCGCCAGCAGGCCCGCGCGAGTTGCCAGCAGTGCCGCGGCATGCCCTCCGCCTCGGCCAGCCGCACGAGAGCGGTGAGGGTGGCCCGGTTCTCCTCGAACCAACCGAGCCCTTCGGGGACGATGGCCGCAACCAGGTCCGGTCGGGCGGGTGCGGTGAGTCGTAGGGAGCTGCGGCTGGCCACCGACTCGATCGTCCAGGCGATCGCGGTGGCCGCGTCCAGGTGATGATCGAGCAGCGGCTCCAGCGCGGCCCGGCGCTCGTCCGCCCGCTCGGGGTCGGCCAGCAGCACGCGGGCGTACTCCCGGATCAGGTCGTGCAGCCGGTACCGGCCCGGCTCCACCTCCTCCGCCAGGTGCGCGTCGACCAGCTCCTCCAGCACGTCCTGCACCTCGGACAGGGAAAGCTCCGCGAGCGCGGCGGCCACGCGATTGTCGAACCGTACGCCCGGATGCAGGCTGAGCAGCCGGAACACCCGCTGCGCGGACGGCGAGACCTGGGCGTACGACAGGGCGAAGGCCTGCCCCACCGAGCGCTCCCCGGCCACGAACTCCGCCAGTTGGTCACGACTCGAGGCCAGCCGGTCGGCCAGGTCGGCGATCCGCCAGCGGGGCCGGTGCGCCAGCCTGGCACCGGCCAGCCGGATGGCCAGCGGAAGGTGACCGCAGCGACGGACCACCTCGGCGGCGGCCTCCGGCTCGGCGGCCACCCGTTCCTCGCCGGCGACCCGGCCCAGCAGCTGCACGGCCTCGGCGGCGTCGAGCACCGGCAGGGACGAGGGCCGGCCCTCGTCCAGTCCGACGAGTCGGCGCCGGCTCGTGATCAGGACCAGGCACTCCGGCCCGTTTGGCAGCAGCGGCACCACCTGTGCCGTGCTGGCCGCGTTGTCGAGCACCACCAACGCCCGCCGGCCGGCCAGCTCGGTACGCCACAGCGCCAGCCGGTCGTCCAGGTCCATCGGCACCCGCTCCGCCGGCACGCCGAGCTGGCGCAGCAGGGTCGCCGCCGCCGCGCCCGGCGTCAGCGGGGTGCGCTCGCTGTGGCCGTGCAGGTCGATGAAGAGCTGCGCGTCGGGGTAGCGCGGCGCCAGGGCGGTGGCCAGGTGCACCGCGAGGGTGGTCTTGCCGCTGCCCGCCATGCCGTCGATCAGCTGGATCCGGACCGCGTCGTCCTCGATCTCCTTCACCAGTCGCGCCACCGTCTGCTGCCGGCCGGTGAAGTCGCTGATCGCCCGGGGCAGGCAGCGGACCGGCGCGAGGGGCGCCTCCTCGGCGCCCGTCAGGGCCAGATCGCCGGCGAGCACCCGCTGGTGCAGCTCCTGCAACGCCCCGCCGGGCTCGATGCCCAGCTCCTCGGCGTAGAGCCGGCGGCCCTCCCGGTAGACGGCGAGCGCGTCGGCCTGCCGGCCGACGGCGGAGAGGGCGAGCATCAGCTGGCCGCGCAGCCGCTCCCGCAGCGGGTGCGCCTCGACGCTCTCGGTCAGCTCGTCGATCAGGTCGGCCGCCTGGCGCAGCCGCAGCTCGACGTCGACGCACTCCTCCAACGCCGTGAGGCGCTGCGCGTCGAGGGCCTGCGCCCGGCGGCGCACGCTGCGGCTGGCGATCCCGCTCAGCGCGGGGCCCCGCCACAGGGCCAAGGCGGACCGGTAGTGTCGGCGGGCCTCGGTGGGCCGACCGGCGGCGGCCTCGGCCCGGGCCGCTTCGACGCCGCGGGCGAAGACCTCGGCGTCCAGGTCGGCCGGCTCGACCCGGATGCCGTACCCGACCGGATCCGTGACGATGATTTCCGGCGGCAGCCCGAGGCGGCCGAGCCGCTGTCGCAATCGCGACACGCAGATCTGGAGCTGGGCGCGGGCGGTGGCCGGGGGGCGCTCCTCCCAGACCGCGTCGACCAGTTCCTCGGAGGAGACCAGCCGACCGACGCGCAGCAGCAGCATGGCGAGCACGACCCGGTCCCGGCCTGCGGTGACGGTGGCCTCACCGCCGCCGACCCGCAGGGGTCCCAGGATCCCGAACCGCATCTGCGCCTCCGCCGTCTTGTGCAACTTCCAGCAGGGTAACCCGCCGGTAACCGACCGCCCCGAGCGGACGATAGCGATGTGATAGCGGATCGACAGCGCTGGAGTCGACACTCGTGCCGGGTTGTCGGTGACGACATCCGACGGGGGCGGTGCGCCCGACCGGCACCGCCGGGCCGGGCGCACCGATGTCGAATGAGCACCGGACGACGGAGGGGCGTCGGGCCTGCGGCCCGGCGCCCCTTTCGCGTACGTCGAAGGTCAGCGCCGCCCGACGGTGAGCACCGGCTTGGTGACCTCGGCGAAGAAGTCGTTGCCCTTGTCGTCGACGACGATGAAGGCGGGGAAGTCCTCCACCTCGATCTTCCAGACCGCCTCCATGCCCAGCTCCGGGTATTCCAGGACCTCGACGTGCTTGATGCAGTCCTGGGCCAGCCGGGCGGCCGGGCCGCCGATCGAGCCGAGGTAGAAGCCGCCGTGCTGCTGGCAGGAGCGGGTCACCTGGGCGGACCGGTTGCCCTTGGCCAGCATCACCTGGGAGCCGCCGGCGGCCTGGAACTTCTCCACGTACGCGTCCATCCGGCCGGCGGTGGTCGGGCCGAACGAGCCGGAGGCGTACCCCTCGGGGGTCTTGGCCGGGCCGGCGTAGTAGACGGCGTGGTCGCGCAGGTACTGCGGCATCGGCTCGCCCGTGTCCAGCCGCTCGGCGATCTTGGCGTGGGCGATGTCCCGGGCGACCACGAGCGGGCCGGTCAGCGACAGCCGGGTCTTCACCGGGTACTTGGACAGCTCGGCGCGGATCTCGTCCATCGGCCGGTTCAGGTCGACCCGGACGACGGTCTCGGTGTCCAGCGTCTCGTCGGTGACGTCGGGCAGGAAGCGGGCCGGGTCGGTTTCGAGGCGCTCCAGCCACACGCCCGACGGGGTGATCTTGGCGACCGCCTGCCGGTCGGCGGAGCAGGAGACGGCGATCGCCACCGGGCAGGAGGCGCCGTGCCGGGGCAGCCGGACCACCCGCACGTCGTGGCAGAAGTACCGGCCGCCGAACTGCGCGCCGATGCCGAAGTTGCGGGTCAGCTCCAGCACCTCCGCCTCCAGCTCCAGGTCACGGAAGCCGTGCGCGGTCATCGAGCCGGAGGTGGGCAGGCTGTCCAGGTACTTCGCGGAGGCGTACTTGGCGGTCTTCAGCGCGTACTCGGCGGAGGTGCCGCCGATGACGATGGCCAGGTGGTACGGCGGGCAGGCCGAGGTGCCGATCAGCCGCAGCTTCTCCTCCAGGAACTGCATCATCCGCGTCGGGTTCAGCAGCGCCTTGGTCTCCTGGTAGAGGTACGACTTGTTGGCCGAGCCGCCACCCTTGGCCATGAAAAGGAACTTGTACGCGTCGGGGTGCCCGTCCGGGTCCTCGGCGTAGAGCTCCACCTGGGCGGGCAGGTTGCTGCCGGTGTTCCGCTCGTCCCACATGGTCAGCGGGGCGAGCTGCGAGTAGCGCAGGTTCAGCTTCGTGTACGCCTGATAGACACCGCGGGAGATGGCCTCCGCGTCGGCGCCGTCGGTGAGCACGTGCCGGCCGCGCTTGCCCATCACGATCGCGGTGCCGGTGTCCTGACACATCGGCAGCACCCCGCCGGCGGCGATGTTGGCGTTGCGCAGCAGATCCAGCGCGACGAACCGGTCGTTCGGCGAGGCCGCCGGGTCGTCGATGATCGACCGGAGCTGGGCCAGGTGGGCCGGACGGAGGAAATGGGCGATGTCGTGCATCGCCTCGGCGGTCAGCGCGGTCAGCGCGGACGGCTCCACGGTGAGGAAGCGACGGCCACCCGGGCCGTTGACGACATCGACGCCCTCGTCGGTGACCAGGCGATATTCGGTCTGGTCCGGACCGGTCGGCAGCAAGGGGGCGTACGAGAACGCGGCGGCACTGCTCATGGACGAAAAGCCTAGGGCAGGCCGGTCGATCGGTGGCACCCGCCGGGTGGGTCCTGGGACGCCGCTCTCACCCGGCGCCGTCGGCTCAGTCGCAGAGTTCCCGCTTCGGGCCGCAACTGACCTCGTCCGACGGGGGCTGCCAGGTGCTGCCGGGGTTCGGGCCGGGGATGCCGCCCTCCTCGGGCGGGGGCGGCAGGGAACTGCCGGCGCCCCAGCGGACGTACCCGATCTCCCGGCCCTCCCCGATGATCATGCCGTTCGGGCCGACGGCCAGGGCGTTCGCCGAGGTCCGCAGGACCGCCAGCTCCCGGCCGGTACGCGGGTCGACCGCGATCAGCCGGGACGGCTTCTCCTCGGCGATCACCGCCGCGTACGGGGTGAGCGCCGCGCCGCTCTTGCCACCGGCGGCCCGGGTCCACCTGGTCCGGTCCACCGACAGCTCCCGCCCGAGGACGGACCGCTTGTCGCCGCTGCGCACCAGCGCGTACCGGTCGTCGACGGCGAGCAGCTTCTCCCCGTCGCCCCCGACCTGGAGCAGCCGGCCGTCGTACCCGTCCAGCACGGCCTCGCGGCCGTCCGGGCCGACCCCGATCAGCACGTTGCGGGCGCCCTGCGGGTCCTCCCGCTGCACGCACCCGGCGTAGTCGGCGGTCCGCAGGTTCAGCCCGGTACGCCGCCACACCTCCTGCCCGGTGGCCGGGTCCTGGGCGGAGACGGTGAAATAGCAGGTGCCGTCGCGGGAGGTGGCGGTGATCCGGAGCAGCCGGCCGCCGATCACCGCCAGCCGTTCCTGCCGGCCGGGCTGGACGTTCTGCAGCACCCGGCCGGTGGCGGTGTCCACCACGTGCACCCGCCCGTCGACCGGGAAGCCGAGCAGCGGGGGCACGGGCTCCGGTCCGGCCACCCCGCCGTCGATGCGCGGCGTGCTGAGCCGGCGGGTGCCGAGCAGGTCCGGGTTGTCGGCGAGCAGGCCGCTGTGCACGCCGGGCAGGAAGGCGGTCCACAGTGGCCGGGTGCCACGCGGGTCCCAGGCGCTCAGCGTGCAGTCGGTGGCCTGGGCGCAGCGGACGTCGAGGATCGCGTTGCGGTACGTCCAGACGGCCACCGCGTCGTCGTCCCGGCGGCGGATCGCCCCGGTGGTGGGGTCGAGCAGCTCGTACCCCTTGACCAGCAGCTTGCCCACGGCGACGACCGGGTCCCGGTCGCCCCCGGCCACCGCCGACCAGTCCGCCTTGCGCTCCCACAGTTGGGTGCCGGTGGCCAGGCTGCGCGCCTCGACCCGGGTGCGCTGCTCGACGATGACCGTGTCGCCGGCGATGGTGACGCTCTTCGGGGTGCCGCCGACCCGCTGCTGCCAGACCACGTCCGGCTCGGAGATCGGCTGGCTCCGGTCCACCCAGTCCCACACGGTCGGGAACGGGTTCCACACGCCGGTGGCGGCGAGCACGACCACGGTGACGAGCCCCAGCAGCAACCAGCCGCGTACGCCAAGGCCCTTCACACCGCACACGGTAGCGACGATCACCGGCCCGCCCGGCCCTCGACCGTCCGTGTCGCCCCGCTTTCTTCGCCCGACGCCGTGTTATGCGCCGGACGGCCCGCCGCGCACGGCCGAGCGGACGAGGGGCAGGGTGCGGTACGGGATCTGCTCGGCCAGCGCGATGATCGTGGAGGCGCGGGTGATGCCCTCGGACGAGACGATCTGGTCGATCACGCGTTGCAGGTCGGTGTTCGACCTCGCCACGATGCGGCAGAGCAGGTCGCTGGAGCCGGTGATGGTGTGCGCCTCCAGCACCTCGGGGATGGCGGCCAGGTGCGCGGTGACCGGGTCGTGCCCGTGCCGCTGGCTGATCTCCAGGGTGACGAAGCTGGTCACCCCGAAGCCGATCGCGGCGGGCGAGATGTCCGGCCCGAAGCCGCCGATCACCCCCCGGTCGGCCAGCTTGTCCAGCCGGGCCTGGACGGTCCCCCGGGCCACCGCGAGCCGCCGGGAGCACTCCAGCACCCCGATCCGCGGCTCCGCCGCGAGCAGTTCGATCAACCGCACGTCGAGCTCGTCGAGCTGTACATCCTGACCAGTGTTCACGACTGAACACCGTACCGATTGCACAAGCTGACCAGCAATAATGCGAAGGGTTGCCCAACCCGGCGGGGCACCGCGATCCTCGCCACAAGAGCAACCAACGGCGGCCCACGAGGCCGGCCGGTACGCAAGGGAGACCACCATGACCCAGGCGATCGACCGACCGACCGACGACGTCGACGTCGACGCGCTCGTCGGCGCCGTCGACCACGACATCAGCCGCGACCCGTTCCCGGTCAAGGGCCTCGACCACGTGCACTTCCTGGTCGGCAACGCCAAGCAGGCCGCGCACTACTACTCCACCGCGTTCGGCATGACCTGCGTGGCGTACCGGGGGCCGGAGCAGGGCTACCGGGACCACGCCCAGTACGTGCTGACCAGCGGCTCGGCCCGGTTCGTGCTGACCGGCGCGGTCCGCCCCGACGCCGAGGGCGCCGAGCACGTCGCCAAGCACAGCGACGGCGTCTCCGACATCGCGCTGGAGGTGCCCGACGTCGACGCCGCGTACGCGCACGCGACCGCCCAGGGCGCGACCGGCCTGGTCGAGCCGCACGACGTGAGCGACGAACACGGCAACGTCCGGATGGCGGCCCTCGCCACGTACGGCGACACCCGGCACACCCTGGTCGACCGGTCCCGCTACACCGGCCCGTTCCTGCCCGGCTTCGTCGCCCGCGGCCCGATCGTGGACCGGCAGCCGATGATCGACGCCGGCATCCAGCCGAAGCGCTTCTTCCAGGCCGTCGACCACGTGGTCGGCAACGTCGAGCTCGGCAAGATGGACGAGTGGGTCGAGTTCTACAAGCGGGTCATGGGCTTCAGCAACATGGCGGAGTTCATCGGCGACGACATCGCCACCGACTACTCGGCGCTGATGAGCAAGGTCGTCGCCAGCGGCACCCGCAAGGTGAAGTTTCCGCTGAACGAGCCGGCCATCGCCCGCAAGAAGTCGCAGATCGACGAGTACCTGGAGTTCTACCAGGGCCCGGGTGCCCAGCACATCGCCGTGGCCACCAATGACATCCTGGCCAGCGTCGACGCGATGCGCGCCGCCGGCGTCGAGTTCCTGGACACCCCGGACTCGTACTACGACGACCCGGAGCTGCGCGCCCGGATCGGCAACGTCCGGGTGCCGATCGAGGAGCTGAAGGCCCGCAAGATCCTGGTCGACCGGGACGAGGACGGCTACCTGCTGCAGATCTTCACCAAGCCGGTGCAGGACCGCCCGACGGTCTTCTTCGAGCTGATCGAGCGGCACGGCTCGCTGGGCTTCGGCAAGGGCAACTTCAAGGCCCTGTTCGAGGCCATCGAGCGGGAGCAGGAAGCACGCGGCAACCTGTAACACTGTCGGCGTGACGCAGCTTCCCCCGAACAGCACGCCGCCGCCCGCCGGGCCCCCGCCCGCGGGCGGCGGCTTCGCGCCGCCCACCGCCCCGACCCCCCTGCGGTACGCGGCGCCGGCGCAGCACGTCCCACCGTCGTACGCCGGGCTGCCGCCCTACCCGGGCCCCGGGCCCGGCTGGGCGCCGCATCCCGGCTTCGTGCCGCCGCCGCTGGCGCCGAACGGCCAGCCCCTCGCCAGTTTCACCGACCGGCTGCTGGCCTGGCTGATCGACACCGCGGCGGCGAGCCTGCTGGCGATGGTGCTCTTCCTGCCGTTCTTCGCGTGGATCTGGTACCGCATGTTCACCGAGATGGTGCAGGTCAACCCGGGCGGGACGATGACCGAACCCGACCCGGCGCGGATGATGGCCGACTTCGTCGTCCCGCTGCTGCTCGCCGAGGCCGGACTGTTCCTGGTCCTGCTCGTCTTCTACTGGCTCTACCACGTCGAGTACGCCCGCCGGGGCGGCCAGACGCTCGGCAAGAAGGCGATGAAGATCCGGATCGTCCCCATCGACCCGGCCGGCACCCTCACCCGGGGCATGCTGGGCCGGCGGTACCTGATCGAGTTCGTCGCCGGCTCGCTGGTTCCCTTCCTCAACTACGCCGACGGGCTCTGGCAGCTCTGGGACAAGCCCTGGCAGCAGTGCCTGCACGACAAGTTCGCCGGCACCGTCGTCGTTAAGGTTGCTGGGTGACTGTGCAACCTGGCTGGTACGTCGACCCCGCCGAGCCCGAGACCAGACGGTACTGGGACGGCGAGGGGTGGATCGGCGCGCCGATCCCGGTCGACGCCACCCCGCCCGCGGGTCCGCCGCCGCCCGAACCGGCGCCGGCGCCCGCCCCCGCCGCCGTACCGGCCGGGCCCGGCCCGCACCCCGGGCCCCCCACCGCCGGCCCCGGCCACCCGACCGGCCCGAGTTACGGGCCGCCGGGCTACGGGCCGCCCGGCCCGGGCTACGGACCGCCACCGGGGTACGGGCCGCCCGGAGCGGGGCGCCCGCAGGGCCCGCCACCGGGCTGGCCGTACCCGACCTGGCCGGGACGGCTCCCCGAGCCCCGGCCGCACGGGCTGCGGCTCGCCTCGTACGGCGTCCGCCTGGTCGCCCGCCTGATCGACTTCGCGATCGTGTTCCTGCTCAACGTGGCGGTGAACGGCTGGTTCATCTGGCACTTCGCCCTCGGGTACGCCCCCGCCTGGCGGGAGGGGTGGCGGCGGGTCACCACCGGTGACACCACCACCGAGCCGCTGCCGCCCCCCGGGGAGCAGACCACCGGCCTCCTGATCGCCATCCTGCTGATCGCCACCGCGCTGTGGTTCGCCTACGAGGTGCCGTCGATGGCGGCCCGGGGGCAGACCTTCGGCAAGCGGGTGATGCGGGTCCGGGCGGTGCCGGTCGAGGCCGACCAGCCGCTCGGCTTCGGCCGGGCCACCCGGCGGTGGAGCACCCTCGGCCTGCCCACCCTGCTCTGGTACTGCTGCGGTCTCGGCCTGCTGCTCCAGCTCGTCGACGCGATCTCCCCGCTCTTCGACCACCCGCTGCGCCAGGCGCTGCACGACAAGCGCGCGCAGACCGTCGTGGTGCAGGTCCCCCGCGCCACGACCGACACCCGTACCGCCCCGCGCGACCGCGCCAACCCCCCGGGAGACACCCCATGACCGACACCGGACGTCACCAGCCGCCGCTGCGGCTGACCCGCGCCGACCTCGACGCGCTCCCCAACTACGTGCCCGGCCGCAGCCCGGCCGACCTGGCCCGCGAGCTGGGCCTGCCCGAGGCGATCAAGCTGGCCAGCAACGAGGTGCCCTACGGCCCGCTGCCCGGCGTGGTGGAGGCGGTCGCCGAGGCGGTGGCCAACTCGCACCGCTACCCGGACATGGGCGTGGTGGCGCTGCGCCAGGCGCTGGCCGAGCGGTACGGCGTGGACGCCGACCGGATCGCCACCGGCTGCGGCTCGGTGGCGCTGGCCGAGCACCTGGTCCGGGCCACCTGCCTCCCCGGCGACGAGCTGCTCTACTCGTGGCGGTCCTTCGAGGCGTACCCGATCATCGCGGCCACCAGCGGCGCGACCAGCGTGCGGGTGCCCAACGACGCCGGGCACGGCCACGACCTGGCCTCGATGGCCGCGGCGGTGACCGACCGGACCCGCATGATCCTGGTCTGCAACCCGAACAACCCGACCGGCACGGCGGTCCGCAAGGCCGAGCTGGACCGCTTCCTCGACGCCGTGCCGGACGACGTGCTGGTGGTGATCGACGAGGCGTACCGGGAGTTCGTCACCGACCCCGAGGTGCCGGACGGCCTGACCTACCTCGACCGGCCCAACGTCGTCGTGCTGCGCACCCTGTCCAAGGCGTGGGGCCTGGCCGGGCTGCGGATCGGCTTCCTCGTCGCCGAGCCGACCGTGGCCGCCGCGATCCGCAAGGTGGTCACCCCCTTCTCCACCAGCATGGCCGCCCAGGCCGGCGCGCTGGCCGCGCTGGCCCAGGCCGACGAGGTGGAGCGCCGGTGCGCGCTGGTCGTCGCCGAGCGGGACCGGGTCACCGAGGCGCTGCGCAAGTTCGTCCCCGACGTGCCGTCCAGCCAGGCCAACTTCGTCTGGCTGCCGCTCGCCGAACGGGCCGTCGAGTTCGGCAAGGCGTGCGAGGCGCGCGGCGTGATCGTCCGGCCGTTCGCCGGCGACGGGGTCCGGGTCACCATCGGCACCCCGGCCGAGAACGACGCCTTCCTCGCCGCGGCCGAGTCGGCGCTGGCCTGACCGCCGGCTGCTCGCCGCCCCCGGTTAGGTGGCGGCGAGCAGCACCGGCTCGGCCATCAGGAAGTACGCCTGGTCGTCGGAGTCCGTGGTGGCGTCCTCCCGGACCCGCTCCAGGGCCAGGTAGCCGTCCGCCGCGTACGCCCGCCCGGGAACCCAGGCGATGCCGTCGCGGCCGATGTCCATCGGGAAGCGGGACCGCTCCGCGCCGGTGCTCGGGTCAAGGGTGACCAGGTCGTTCCGCTCGGTCAGCAGGTGCACCCGCCCGGGCTGCGTCGCGATGATCCGCACCGGGCCGAGGTCGGCCCGCCGCCACAGCTCCTCACCGGTCCGCGCCGACCGGCCGGTCAGCACCCCGCCGGTGCTGCCGACGACCCGCTCGCCGGCCAGTTGGGCGTCGGCCCCGTTCAGGGCGGGCGCGGCAACCGGCTCACCGGCGCCGACCAGCCAGCCCTGGCCGGGGTCGTCGCCCTTCCCGTCGGTCCGCAGCCCCCGGCACTCCGAGTGCCCGTCGGCGCAGCCCAGCGGGGTCACCGCCAGCCCTCGGCCGCCGCCCGGCGGGAGCCAGTGGGCACGGACCGCCCCGGTCGCCGCGTCCCGGAACTCGACCGTCGTCGGCATGGCGCAGGCGTCGACCCCGATCAGCTCGCCGGTCGCGGTGGTCCCCACGTCGCTACGGCAGCCCTCCGGCACGTCGACCCGCCAGAGTTGCCGGCCGTCGGCCAGTGCGTACCCGCCCACCTGCCGCTCGCCGGCGGCCACCAGCACCGCACGACCGTCGGCGGTACGGGTGACGTGCAGCCCGGCGGGGTCCCAGACCGTCGAGGCGTAGGTGCGCCGGGGCTTCGGCACCGGCCCCGGCTCCGGTCCGTCCGCCCGCCAGGCGACCCGCCCGGTCCGGGCGTCCAGCGCCACCACGGTCCCGTCGGACCAGCGGCTGACCAGGGTGGCGCCGCTGGCCAGTACGCCGACCAGCTTGGCCGGCCAACGCCGGTACGACCAGAACGGGGTGACCCGGTGCTTCCCGTCGACCGGCTGGTCGGCGTACACCTGGCGGGTGCCGGCGTAGACCCGGAGCCGGCCGTCCACGAGCAGCGGGGCCACCGGCAGCCGCCCGATCACCCCGACCGGCGGGCTGGCCGCGGCCGGGTACGCGCCCCGGGCGACCGTGCTCACCTCGGCGGGGGCGAGGACGCGGTAGACGATCGCGGCGGCGACGCCGACGGCGAGCACCGCCGCGAGCGCCGTCACGACCCGCCGTCGTCCCGTGGGGAACCCCATGCCGCACCTCCGCCCGGCACCCTACCCAGCGGAACCCCGGACCCCCCGGTCAGGTGGAAGCGGGTCGGGTCAGGCGGCCTCGGCGGAGGAGGCGGGGGCGACCGCCCGGGCCAGGTCGGCCAGGTCACGACGCAGGGCGCCCTCGACCGCGCGGGCGGCGAGGCCGCCGAGGATCAGGGCCAGGACCCGGCCGTACGGGGCGGTCGGCACGGCCTCCTGCTCGACGGTGACCTGGGTGCAGCCGCGCCGGCGCCGCTCGACCGTCCGCAGCGTCCAGGTGATCCGGTAGTCCACGCCGGCCCCGGGTGAGCTGAGCACCAGCCGGTGCGGGGCGGCGGCCTCCACCACGAGGAACTCCTCGGACTGCTCGTCGCCGCCGGGGCGGACCCGGGCCTCCCGCCAGGCGGTGCCGGCGGCGAAGGCCCCGGGGGTGAGCACCTCCACCGCGCCGACGGCGGAGAGCCAGCCGGCCCGGGCGGAGAGGTCGGTGAGGAGCCGCCAGACGTCGACGTCCTGCGCTTCGATGAACTCGGTAACCGTCACCGTCGACATGACACCTCCCGTGTCCTCCACGGTACGGCGCGTGAACGGGAAACGGGGAGCCCTCCGTGACATTTCCGCCACCGATGCCCCGGGCGGGGCATCGGGGGACGGGTCGGTTCAGCGCCGGAACGCCCCGGCGCGGATCGCGGTGACGAACGCCGTCCAGCCCGGTGGGCTGACCGCGAGCGTCGGCCCGGGCCGGTCCTTCGAGGCGTCGGAATCCGCGGCGATCAACGCGGAAAGCGCGATCGCCGGTCGCACAGCGGGTGCGACCGGGGACCGGCGGACGGCGGGCCGCGTCAGCGCGCGGGCAGGATGCTGCCGGTGACCTCGCCCAGGGCGATGGTGGTGCCGTCCGGGCCGGGCGCGGTGGCCGTGATGGTGACCGTGTCGCCGTCCTCCAGGAACGTGCGGCTGCCGCCGTCGGCGAACTTGACCGGCTCGGCGCCGCCCCAGGTCAGCTCCAGGAACGAGCCGACCTGGCCGCGGTCCGGGCCGGAGACGGTGCCGGAGGCGTAGAGGTCCCCGGTGCGCAGCGACGCGCCGTTGACGGTGAGGTGGGCGAGCTGCTGGGCCGGCGTCCAGTACATGGTGGCGAAGGGCGGCTCGCTGACCCGCTCGCCGTTCCACTCGACCGACAGCCGCAGGTCCAGCCCGAGGTGCGGGGTGTCGTGCAGGTACCCCTGCACCGGCGGGTCCTGGTCCGGGGCCGGCACGAAGGCGTCGGCCAGCGCGTCCAGCGGCGTCACCCAGGCCGAGACCGAGGTGGCGAAGGACTTGCCGAGGAACGGGCCGAGGGGTTGGTACTCCCAGGCCTGGATGTCGCGGGCGGACCAGTCGTTGACCAGCACCACGCCGAAGACGTGGTCGGCGAAGTCGTCGACCGCGACCCGGTCGCCCATGGTGCTCGGCACCCCGACCACGAAGCCCACCTCGGCCTCGATGTCCAGGCGTACGGAGGCGCCGGTGGTCGGGCCCTGCGCGGTGGCCCGCTGCCCGCAGGGGCGGACGACCGGGGTGCCGGATACCACGACCGTGCCGGCCCGGCCGTGGTAGCCGATCGGCAGGTGCTTCCAGTTGGGCAGCAGCGGCGGCTGGCCGGGGCGGAAGATCTGCCCGACGTTGGCCGCGTGGTGCTCGGAGGAGTAGAAGTCGACGTAGTCGGCGACCTCGATCGGCAGCAGCAGCTCCACCTCGCGCAGCGGCGCCAGCAGCGGCTCCACCGCCGGCCGGTGGCCGGTGTCGGTGAGCAGCTCGGTGACCCGCTGCCGGACGGCCGTCCACTGCGGGCGGCCCAGCGCCATGAAGTCGTTCAGCGTGGGCCGGCCGAGCGTCCCGGCGGCCAGCACCAGACCGGCCGCCTCCGCGCCGGCCAGGTCCAGCACGAAGTCCCCGATCCGGACGCCGATCCGCGGCTCGTGCCCGGCGCGCCGGAACACCCCGTACGGCAGGTTGGTCACCCCGTACGGCGAACCGTCGGCACCCGTCACCCAGCTCATGCCGGCACTCCGCTTCGCTCCATGCCGCCATGCGGCACCACCGCACTGAACCTGCTGATTCGCTCGCTGCGCTCGCTCATTCCTCGTACCCCCCGTTCACCAGCCCCAGCCGGATCAGATCGGTCAGTGGTTCCTCGATGCTGCACGAGCCGTACCCGATCCAGAGCGGGCGCTCCGCATGGCGGTCGGTCCGGGCCTGCTCGACCAGCCGGACCGGGTCGGTGGCGGCGAGCAGCTCGGCAACCGCGTCCACCTCGGCACCCCCGGTGGCGGCGAGCGTGGCAGCGAGCACGTTGACGAAGCCGTGGTGGGTGAAGCCGGTCTCCGGGTCCCGGTGCCGCACCGCGTGGTGCAGCCCGGCGGTCAGCTTGAACGGCAGCTCCCGGTCGCGGCAGGCGCAGATCACCGCGGCCAGCTCGATCGGGGTCGGGAAGAGCTCGGCGGCCAGCCCGCCGGTGCGGAGCTTCGCCGCGACCGGCAGGCCGCCGGCCCGCGCCTCGGCGACCGCGTCCAGCGCCCCCATCAGGCCGAAGGTCAGCGGGATCTCGGCGTGGACGGGGACGCCGTCCAGCCGCTCGGCGAGCTTGACCAGCTCGGCCAGGCCTGGCTGCGGGTCCTCGCCGCGCTTGGCGACGGCCGCCTCGACCTGCCGGACCGTGATCCGGGGGTCGGCTCCGGCGAGCGCCGCGTCGAGCTGACCGACCGGCACGTCACCGATGACACCGACGGCCACCGGCTCGTCCGGGTGGAGCAGGTCGGGCAGCTCCGGCAGCGTGGAGGCGGGCAGCAGCAGCGGGCCGACCAGGTCGGCGTACCAGGCGGTGCGGTGCCGCCGGTGGGCCACCACGGCGTCCGGCAGCGCGGCGCTGCCGGGCGGGAAGACGGCGGCGTCGTCGACGAGACCGGCGAAGAGTCGGGGCACCTGCGTTGACACGAGACAAGAATTTACGGGACGCTACAAGGAACGGACAACAGCGTCCGATTATCGGACGCCACTGACCGGAGAACGGGACATATCGGGAGGCGAGATGCCGTACTACCGCAGCGTCGGTGAGGTGCCCCGCAAGCGCCACACCCAGTTCCGCCAGCCCGACGGCAGCCTCTACGCCGAGGAGCTGGTCGGTCAGGAAGGCTTCTCCTCCGACTCGTCCCTGCTCTACCACCGGCACACGCCGACCGCGATCGTCGCCGCCGAGGAGTTCACCCCGCCCGCCTTCACCCGGGTGCCCAACCTGCCGCTCAAGCCGCGCCACCTGCGCACCCACAAGCTCGACGGGGCCGGTGCCGACCCGGTGCTCGGCCGGCAGTACCTGCTCGCCAACGACGACGTCCGGATCGCGTACGTGCTGGCCGACCGGCCGTCCCCGCTGTTCCGCGACGCCACCGGCGACCACTGCCTCTACCTGGAGTCCGGCTCGCTGCGGGTCGAGTCGCCGTTCGGCGTGCTCGACGCGGTGGCCGGCGACTACGTCATCATCCCCACCTCGACCATCCACCGCCTCGTGCCCACCGGCGACGAGCCGACCCGGCTGCTCGCCGTCGAGGCGACCGGCCACATCGGCCCGCCCAAGCGCTACCTGTCGGTCCGCGGCCAGTTCCTGGAGCACTCGCCGTACTGCGAGCGGGACGTCCGGGGGCCGGACGCGCCGCTGCTGGTCGACGGCGAGGACGTCGAGGTGCTGGTCAAGCACCGCCGCGGCTGGACCCGCTACACCTACGCCCACCACCCGTTCGACGTGGTCGGCTGGGACGGGCACCTGTACCCGTGGGCGTTCTCCATCCACGACTTCGAGCCGATCACCGGCCGCATCCACCAGCCGCCGCCCGTGCACCAGACCTTCCAGGGCCCGAACTTCGTGATCTGCTCGTTCGTGCCGCGCAAGGTGGACTACCACCCGGACGCCATCCCGGTGCCGTACAACCACCACAACGTCGACTCCGACGAGATGCTCTTCTACACCGGCGGCAACTACGAGGCCCGGCGCGGTTCCGGCATCGAGCAGGGCTCGATCTCGCTGCACCCGTCCGGTTTCACCCACGGCCCCCAGCCGGGCGCCGCCGAGCGCTCGATCGGCGTCGACTTCTTCGACGAGCTGGCCGTCATGGTCGACACCTTCCGCCCCCTCGACCTCTGCGACGCGGCCTCCTCCAGCGAGGACCCCGGCTACGCCTGGACCTGGGCGCGGCACGGGTAGTTGCGCTGGGGTTTTCGCCGCCCGCGCGACCCTCTGGGGAAGATCGACGCCCACGGAGGGATCAAGCCTGACCGCCCGGAGTGGGGCGGGCTTCGGCGAAATCCTCACCGCGACCACGATCACCGCGAGGAACGGGGGAACACCGCGAACTCGGCCAACGCGGCGGCGGCGATCGCGGCGACCAGCGGCCACGGCGTCCCGACCAGCGCGTAGAGCAGGAGCAGCACCGGACCGGCGGCCACCGCGTAGAGCGCCAGCGCGAGGGTCCGGTCGGCGCGGAGCAGGCCGGGCAGGATCGTGCGGAGCAGCCCCGGCACCCGGGTCGAGTGGCGCCACACCAGCAGCGCCCCGCCGAGCGCGGCCAGCGCCGCGAAGACCCGGGAGAAGCCCGGCCCGGCCGGGGCCAGGAAGGCCACCAGCACGGTCGCGATCAGCGTCCAGCCGGCGCCGTAGAGCACCAGCCGGCGCAGACCGTCCGACATGGTACGCCCCGAGTCCGTCCCCGCCGGGTCCAACGCGGCCGCCTCGACCAGATGCTCCAGCGCCTCGGCGTAGCGGCGCTGCTCCAGCCGGATGACGCCCATGTCGTGCCGGGCCACGGCCAGTCCCGGGTCCAGCCGCAGCGCCTCCCGGTAGGCCCGCTCGGCCAGGTCGAACACCTCCAGCCGGGCCGACACCAGACCGAGCACCAGGTGCGACTGCGGCTCCTCCGGGGCCAGCTCAACGCCCCGCCAGGCGGCGTTGAGCGCCTGCTGCCCGTTGCGTGAGCCGGCCAGAATCGCGGCGGCGCTGCGCTGGGCGTACGCGTCGGTCGGGCCGAGCGCCAGGATCTCGTCGGCGGTCCCCGCGGCGGCCTTGAACTCCCTCAGGTCGGCCAGCGCGAACCCCCGCGCGACCAGCGGCGGTACGGCGCCCGGGGCGGCGGCGACGGCGGCCTCGGCGGCGGTGAGCGCCTCGGCGGACCGGTCGGCGGCCAGGTGCACCCGGGCGAGCATGGTCAACGCCCCGGCGTTCGCCGGGTCCATCGCGATGGCGAAACCCAGCTCACCGGCGGCCTCGTCGTAGCGACCCAGCTCGGCGAGGAGCTGCGCGCGCTGCAGGTAGCCGTCGGCGGCGGACTGGTCGGGGGCGGCGTCACTCGACATCCCGGCGAGCCTAGCCGCACTGCCCCGGGAAAGCCGACCACCGCCGCTCGGACCGGGCCGCGACCGGCCGGTCGACGGGAGTCCGGTCAGGCGCTGCGGCAGGGCAGCTGGGCGGGCTGGCGGCCACACGTGCCCAGGCTGCACCAGCGGCGCAGCCCGGTCTCGTCCAGGAAGAGCCAGCCGCACCGCTCGTCGGGGCAGGTCCGGACGGTGAGCCGGCGTGGATCGGCCAGCAGTTGGGCGGCGCTCCACGCGGCGGCGTGCAGGGGCAACCGGAGTCCAGCGGCGAGGTCGGGCCACCAGCGCCCGCGCCCGTCGGTGTCGCGCCGGAACACCAGCAGCTTCGCGGCGGCCTCCGCGTACCGGGCGACCACGTCGAACGCCCGCCGGTCGTCCGGGTCGGTCAGGCAGGCGTACAGCTCGGCCCGCAACCGTCGGGCCTCGACGAGCACCTCGGCCGCCTGGTCGGGGTCCCGCCCGGCCAGTTGCAGGAGCCGGCTCACCGACACGTCGTCGACGAGACCGACGTGGCCGGCCCACACGGCCAGGGTCGGGTAGCCACGCAGCCACTCCGCGCCGGGGATCGGCGGTTCGTGCCCCCAACCGGCGAACGTGTTGCAGAACTCCAGGGCGGGATGGCCACCGACGCTCCACGGCAGGCTCTGGTCGCGTACCCGCACCTCGTACACCGGGCGCCCGGGCCGGTCGAGTCGTTCGTCGCCGCGGAGAATCCGGCGGTGCACCTCACGCAGTTTCGGCCCCGGCCCGATCCCGAGCTCGTCCACGAGCGTCTCCCGGGTGGTCCGGTACAGCCGCAGCGCGTCGGCCTGCCGGCCGCCCCGGTACAGGGCGGTCATCAGGGTGGCGACCAGCTGCTCCCGGGTCGGGTACCGAGCGGCCAGCGGGACCAGTTCGGCGATCGCCCGGGCGTGCTGGCCCAGCGCGAGCTGCGCCTCGGCGCGCAGCTCGACGCCGACGAGCTGGAGTTCCTCGACCGTGCCGTGCAGCCGGTCCCGCAGCTCGTCGTCGGCCGCGTCGGCGAGCAGCGGGCCCCGCCACAACGCCAGCCCCAGATCGAGCAGCCGCACCCGCTCGGCGGGATCCGCGGCGGCGCTGGCCTGCCGGACCAGCTGGCCGAACTCGTCGACGTCGACCCGGTGCCCGTCCGCCTCGAAGAGGTACCCGTCGCCCCGGGTGCTGATCCGCACCCCGTACGGCGTCAGCGACCCCCGCAACCGGCCGATGTACGTCTGCACGGCGCCGCGCGCCGAACCCGGCGGCCGGCCGTTCCACAGCAGGTCGATGAGACGGTCGGTGGTGACCACGCGCCCCGAGTCGAGCAGCAGGACGCCGAGCAGGCAACGCTCCTGGCGTCGGCTGCCGACCTCGACGAGGTGGCCCTCGTGGCGGGCCTCGAAGGGTCCGAGCAGTCGGAACTCCATACCAGTCAGGACGGGCTGGCCCCCGCCGACGGTTGTCACGGCCGGTGAGCCGGTGGTGAGTGGTACGGCGACCGGCGCGGCGCGCGGGCGGATCGGGTGCGCGCCCCGGCGTCGCACGGTGAGCCGGTGGTGAGTGGGGCTGGCGATCCTGGTCCGGCCCTGATTCGACAGCACGGATGGAGTGATCATGCGGCTCAGGATGAGCGTGGCGATGGCCTCGGTGGTGGCCTCCCTCGTCGTGGCGGTTCCCGGCTCGGCGTCCGCCGCCAGTGGCGACATCGCCCCGGGCGCCTGGGAACCGGCGCCGCAGGCGGCGTTCGAGCAACCGGCCGGAGCGCGGTGCGACTTCGCCGTACGGGTGGAGCCGATCGTGGACGAGGTGCGGAAGCTGACCCTGGCGACGTACCCGGACGGCTCCCCGCAGCGGGAGCTGTACCGGGGCACCCTGATCGACCGGGTGACGAACCTGGAGACCGGGGCCACCTCCACGGCGGACGCGAGCGGCACCGCGCTGATCGAGTACGGCACCGACGGGTCGATGACCTGGTACGTGACCGGACCGGTGCTGATGGGCTTCCGGGCGAACGGGGGCTCGCTGCCGAAGGGGCTGTGGCTCATCGACGGCCAGTTCGTGGTGGAGTTCAGCCCGACCTTCGAGAAGACCCTCACGATGCTCCACGGCACGACGCACAACCTCTGCACCGACGTGGACTGAGCCGGGGGGAGCGGCGGGGGGCCGGCTGGCCGGGTGGCGGGGCTAGGCCGCCGGGGCCTCGTAGACCAGAGCAACCGCGATGCCGGTCAGCCCCTCGCCGCGGCCGGGGAAGCCGAGTCCGTCGGTGGTGGCGGCGGAGACGGTGACCGGGGCGCCGACGGCCTCGGAGAGCACCCGCTGCGCCTCCTCGCGGCGCGGACCGATCTTGGGGCGGTTGCCGATCACCTGCACCGAGACGTTGCCGATCCGGAAGCCGGCTGCGCGGACCCGCCGGGCGCTCTCGGTGAGCAGCACCACCCCGGACGCGCCGGCCCACTCGGGCTGGTCGACGCCGAAGTTGGCGCCCAGGTCACCGAGGCCGGCCGCGGAGAGCAGCGCGTTGCAGGCGGCGTGCGCGACCACGTCGGCGTCGGAGTGGCCGGCCAGCCCGTCCTGGCCCGGCCAGTGCAGGCCGGCGAGCCAGCAGGGCCGGCCGGCTTCGAAGGCGTGCACGTCCGTGCCGATGGCCACCCGAGGAACGATCACGAGCCGAGGGTACGCGTCAGGCTCCGGCTGCCAGCAGGTGCTCGGCGAGGGCCAGGTCGAACGGTCGAGTGATCTTGAGGGCGTGTTCGGAGCCGGGCACGCAGACCACCGGTACGCCCTGCTTCTCCACCAGGCCGGCGTCGTCGGTCAACGGGTCACCCGCGGCGGCGTGCGCGGCGGTCAGCACCGACCGGCGGAAGCCCTGCGGCGTCTGCACGGCCCGCAGCGCGGACCGGTCCACCGTGCCGAGGACCCGCTCACCGGCGTCGACCTCCTTGATCGTGTCGACCACCGGGAGGACCGGGATCACCGCGTCGTGGCCGGCGCGGACCGCCTCGGCCACCGCCTCGACCAGCTCGGGCGGAGTGAGCGCGCGGGCGGCGTCGTGGACCAGGACGATCTCCGGGCCGGCCGGCACGGCGGACAGCGCGGCGGCCACCGAGGCCTGCCGCTCCGCCCCGCCGGGCACCACCGTCACCGGCGCCACCGGGGCGAGCATCGACCGGACCGACTCGACGTCGGCCGCCGGGGCGGCCACCACGATGGTGTGCACGGACGGCGCGGCGGCGATCCGGCGTACCGCGTGCACCAGGAGCGGCTCGCCGGCGAGCGGCCGGAGCGCCTTCGGCGCGCCCGGGCCGAGGCGTACGCCGGCACCCGCGGCAGGAACGAGGACCGCGACGTCACCGCGCGGATTGAGCTGCGCGGTCACGTCGCGGTCCTCGGATTTCTTTGCTACGCGGTGGGTACGACGATGCTGTGGGGACTAGGCCTCGCCCAGCACCTTGTCGAGCAGCGACTCCGCCTCGTCCTTGGTGCTCTTCTCGGCCAGCGCGACCTCGCCGACGAGAATGTCGCGGGCCTTGGCGAGCATCCGCTTCTCGCCCGCCGACAGGCCTCGCTCCCGCTCCCGACGCCACAGGTCGCGCACGACCTCGGCGACCTTCAGCGGGTTACCGGAGGCCAGCTTCTCCAGATTCGCCTTGTAACGCCGCGACCAGTTGGTCGGCTCCTCGGTGTGCGGGGCGCGGAGCACGTCGAAGACCTTGCCCAGGCCCTCTTCGCCGACCACCTCGCGCACACCCACGATCTCGGCGTTCTCGGCGGGCACCCGGACCGTCAGGTCACCCTGCGCGACCCTCAGGACGAGGTACTGCTTAGGCTCGCCCTTGATGACCCGAGTCTCGATTGCCTCGATGAGTGCGGCCCCGTGGTGGGGGTAAACAACGGTCTCGCCGACACTGAAAACCATAGGTTCGAAACCCCTTTCGCTGTGTCTAGGGTAACACGCTCAGGCACCGATGTCTCACCGCTGTCCTGACCGTTGGCGCAGCTCAGGGGCCCTGTGAGAGGTATTTCTTCAGCTTGACAGGCGGTCAAACCGATGGTTTCAACACGCTCCGTGACCAACGGATGACAACCCGGTACGGGTGATCGGAGCGTCGATATCTAGGGCAATGCGCTCCTCCATGGTATCCCGCCGATTCGAGCTGCGCCCAGGTGTAGCGGTACGCCGATCGGTGCGGGACGCTGGAGGTGGACGCGACGTCCGCTCACCGCGACGGTTCCTGGGGGTCCGATGGGCAAGCCTGACGCAGAGGGCCACGGCCCACCGGACGGGCTGCCCGACCTGCCCCCGGAGTGGGGTCGGGTGGTCGTACCGGACGACGCCTCCGCGCTCGCCGAGGAGGCCCGCCAGCTCCGCCGCGAGCTGCGCCGGTCCCGGCGACAGGCCAGCTGGCACGGCCGGCTGGACCGCACCCGGCGCCCGGACGGCCTGCCCTCGCTCGGCCTGCCGGTGCTGATCCTGCTGGTCGCCGTGCTGACCACCCTCGGCGGGCTCGCCGCGGTCACCTGGCCCCGGTCGTCCCGCTCCGGCGGCAGCCCGACGGTGGTCCCCTACCCGGCCGCGACCCCGGCCCAGGTCGGGCCGCTACCCGCACTGGACCTGGTCGACGCCGGCGACTCCCCGGTGCCGCTACGCGCCCTGCTGCCGGCGGTGATCCTCCTCGTCGACGCCTGCGCGTGCCCCGACCGGGTGGCGGAGGCGGTCACCGCCGCGCCGCCGGGAGTGACCGTGGTCACCGTGACCGAAGGCCGGGCCGTCCGCCCCGCCCCGTCCACCGGGGCGCCGGTACGCGCGCTGGCCGACCCGGCCGGCGGCCTGCGCGCCTACCTGCACCTACCCGCCCGGCCCGGCGCCGCGACCGTGCTGCTGGTCGACCGGGACAGCACCCTGGTCCGGGTGGTGCCGGTGTTGAACAGCATCGAGGAGTACCGCCCCGACCTGGCCCGTCTCGCCGGCTGACCGGCGGCCTCAGGGCAGCGCGGACAGCTGGGCATCCAGCTCGAGCGGGCCGTCGTTCGCGGCGAACCGCACCTCGAGTGGTCCCCCCACGGCGGTCAACCGCAGCAGCGCCGGCGGCCCGGCGCAGTCGGCCCGCGCCGCCGGCTCGCCGTCGGCGCCGCTGACCAGGATGGTGACCGGTCCGCCGCCGACGCAGCTCGCCACCAGCAGGTAGCGCCCGCCCACCTCCGCGCCGGTCTGCCGGATCACGGGCGGGCCGCCCGGCGACAGGTGGGACCGGTCCGCCCAGACGATCTCCGGCCGCTCCGGCACCCCCGTCGCACCGGGCTCCTGGTGCAACACCAGCGGCTGGTCCGGGTCGGCCTCCGGCACCTCGATGACGCGCCCGTCCTTGGCATCGATGATCACCCGGTCGAGCAACTCCGTCGGGGCCGGCGTGGGTGGCGTCGAGCCGACCGCCGCCGGCACCGGGCCGGTGGCCGGCGCGGCCTGCCGCCACCACCAGGCCCCGGCGACCAGGGCGGCCACGGCCAGCCCGGCCAGCACGCCACCGCGCCACCGGTCGTCCACTGTCGCGCCCATGCGGCGAGCCTAGCCTCCGGTCGCCGCTACGGCCGGACCCGGACGGCGACCACGGTCGATCCCGTGCACCGCGGACCCGACGGCCGACCCCGACGCGGACCGGCCGCTGCCGCCCCGGGAAGCGGTGCGGCGGGCCGGGGCGGGGTCAGTTGCCGCGTTCGAGGAGTGCGGCGTAGAGGGTCAGGCCGGGGCCGAAGGCGAGCATCACGATCCGCTCCGGCGGCGTCGCCGCCCTCAGCAGCCGGTCCAGGATCAGCAGCACCGTCGGCGACGAGCAGTTGCCATGTTCGTCCAGGACGGCCCGGGAGGGGGCCAGCGCGTCCGGCGGCAGCGCCAGCTCCCGTTCGACCACGTTCAGGATGCGCGGGCCGCCCGGGTGCACCGCCCAGCCGTCCACCTCGGACGACGTCCGGCCGTGCCGGGCGAGCAGGCCGTCGACCAGGCCCCGGACGTGGCGGGAGAGCACCTGCGGGACCTTCGGCGACAGCCCCATCCGGAAGCCGGTGTCCGTCACGTCCCAGGTCATGTGGTCGGCGGTCGAGGTGTCGGTGACCGAGGCGACCTCCCGCAGCGCGTACCCCCGGCCGCCGGGGACGACCACCGCGGCGACCGCGGCGTCCGAGAAGAGCGCGTGCGAGACGATCTGCTGGGTGTCCACCCGCGCCCTGGCGGGCTGGATGTGCAGGCTGGTCAACTCGGCGCAGAGCAACAGCGCCGGCCGCCCCCGGGCGGCGACGAAGTCACTGGCCGCGCCGAGCCCCGGCAGGGCCGCGTAACAGCCCATGTGCCCGACGAACATCCGCTGGGTCTCCGGGGCCATGCCCAGGTCCCGGGCGAGCAGGATGTCCAGCCCCGGGGTGGCGTACCCGGTGCAGGAGCAGACCACGAAGAGCCCGACGTCCCCGGCGTCCAGGCCGGCCGAGGTGAGCGCCCGACCCACCGCCTCCTTGCCGAGCGGCAGCGCCTCCACCTGGTAACGCCGCATCCGGCGCTCGGTCGGCCAGTCCGAGACGTCCTCCAGCAGCGGGTTCACCGCCGCCTGCCGACGGGACACCCCCGAGTTGGCGAAGATCCGTTCGGCCAGCGCCCGGGTGGTGCCGGAGAAGTGCTTCGCAAAGAAGCCCTCCCAGAGCTCGTCCTGCGCGGCGGCCGGTGGCTGCGCCGCACCCAGACCCGCGATCACCGGCACGGCCATGTTCCCCACCCTCTCGTTCGCGATCCCCACGTCGTCACCGCACCGCTCGTCGTTGCCGACTGCGGGACTCGCCCCGGCTCATTCCGCACGCTTCACCAACGAGGGGTGGAGCTGTCGCGATCCGGGTCGCCGCCCAACGCCGCGATGCCGAGCCAGTCCGCGCAGACGTCCGAGGTCGCCGGGTGCAGCGAGCCGCACCGGGCGTCCCGGTAGAGCCGTTCCAGGGGGTGCCCCCGGCGGGTCGCCGAGGTGCCCGCCGCCTCCAGCACGGAGGCCGCCACGTCGGCGGCGGTGGTGCCGGCGAGCAGCTTCGCCCGCCACACCCAGCGGTTCGTCTCCGAGTCGCCGGGCGCCTCCTCGACCCGACGGGCCGCCTCGGCGACCACCAGCCCGGCCGCCGCCACCGCCGCGTCGGCCCGGCCCAACCGGGCCCGGACCGCCGGCAGGCCGGCGAGGCTACGGGCGTTCAGGTGCTCGACCGCGGCGTCGACCGCCGCCCGGGCCACCCCGACGTAGACGGCGGCGTAGCTGGCCACCAGCCAGTGCGGCATCAACTGGGCGACCACCAGGGCCAACCCCTCGACCCCGCCGAGCAGCCGGTCCGCCGGGACGGTGACGTCCAGGTGCAGGTCGTGCGACGAGGTGGCCCGCATGCCGAGGGAGTCCCAGGTCGACTCCACGGTCAGCCCGGCGCCGGCTGGCACCAGGAACTGGGAGACCACCGACTGGTCGGCGACGCTGCGGGCGGCCACCAGGTAGCCGTCGGCGTGCCCGGCGCCGGAACAGAACGTCTTGCTGCCCTTGATCCGCCAGCCGCCGTCGACCGGCTCGTAGACGGTGCTGAGCTGGGACAGCCGGGCGCCCGCGCCGCGTTCGCTCATCGCCACCGCGTACCAGGAGCCGTCGGCCGCCGCCCGGAGCAGCCGGTCCCGCGCCGCCAACGCCTCCTCCGGTACGCCCAGCGCCTCGGCCAGCTCCTCGGTCACCGCGCCGAGCGCCCCGGTGACCGAGGCGTGCATGTTGAACACCAGGGCCGTCGCGCCGTTGCCCCGGGCCAGCTCGGTGGCGACGGCGGCGTACACGGCGAAGGTGGCCCCCATCCCGCCCAGCTCCCGGGGCACCATCAGCCCGAAGAGCCCGGCCTGCCGCAGGTCGGCGAAGTCGTCGACCGGGAACGAGCCCTCCCGGTCGTGCTCCGCCGCGCGGGCGGCCAGTCGCGGCGCCAACCGGCGGGCCGCCTCCAGCGCGTGCACAGTCATCTAGCCGTTTCCTTTCATGATGCTTTGCGGAGCATGTGATCGGATGTCCCGCCTTGCGGTGGGACGGTCCCGGTCTTGCTCGCCGAAGCGATGCCGGGTTGACGCTTCACGGCCACCGGCCCGCCTTGGCGGGTCTTACGGTCGGCTCCACGTCCGGCCACCGGGCCACTCCCGGCGGTGCTCGCCTCAGCCGCGAGTGTGGCGAGGTTGCGTGCGGCGTTGAGGTCTCGGTCGAGGGTCAGGCCGCAGGTGGTGCACGTGTAGGTGCGCTCGGACAGGGCGAGCTTGGTTTTCACCGCGCCGCAGGCCGAGCAGGTTTTTGAGGACGGATACCAGCGGTTGGCCACGACCAGCCGCCCGCCGTTCCACGAGGTCTTGTACGCCAGTTGCCGGCGCAGTTCAGCGAAGCCGGGGTCGGCGATGTGCCGAGCCAGGCGCCGGTTGGCGAGCATCCCGGAAACATTGAGGTCTTCGACCACGACGGTGCCGTACTCGCGAGCGAGCCGGGTGGTGAGCTTGTGCAGGCCGTCGCGGCGCCGGTTCGCCACCCGGGCGTGCGCCCGGCCGAGCTGGGCGCTCGCCCGCTGCCACCGCTTCGACCCACGTCGGCCGGTACGCCTGTCAGGGCCGACCCGGCGCGAGGCGCACCGGGCGAGAGCGCGGATCCGGCGGGTGGCGGCGTCGAGGTAGCGCGGGTTGGGCTCCAGCTCGCCGGTGGACAGGACGGCCTCCTGCGCCGGGGTCAGGTCGAGGGCGAACCGGTACGCCTGCATGATCCTCATGCCGGCTCCTCCCCGGTAGCGGCTTCGACCGCCCGACAGGCTCGGTTCGCGGCGGCCCGCCGCCCGTAGAGGCGAGCGCACAGCGAGGTCAGGATCTCCGCCACGTCCCGCACCAGGTCATCGTCGACCTCGGCCGGGTCGACCACGAGCAGCCGGCGACCCTGCGCAGCCAAAACGGCTTCGACGTACTCGGCGCCGAAGCGGGCGAACCGCTCGCGGTGCTCCACCCGCCCCGGAGCCCACGGCCCTGGTACAGCACGGCGGTGGACCGGGTCGGCACGATCCGGGGTTCGCGGCCCGGATCCGTCCTCACCGGACGGCCAGCGAACCCGCCGCGCATCCGCCGCAGCAGCCAGCCGAGCGTGCCCCGCAACTCCGGGCGGACGCCCCGCAGCCGCAGCTCGACGCCGTGCTTCGCGCACTCGGCGACCAGCTCGCGGGCGTCCACGAACAACCGTGGATCGTGGATGCCGCGCGGCACGGTGGGCAGCCGCTCGCCGATTTCCACCGCGACGAGCCGGGCCAGCGCCGTGTCGTTGAGCGTGTCCAGCACCAGCAGGCCGCCCGGGCGCAGCAGGCGGCACGCCTCGGCGACCGCGCGCCGCCAGTCCGGCACATGCTCCAGCAGCTCACCGGCGGAGACCACGTCGGCGCAACCGTCGGCCAGCGGAACGGCGGTGACGTCGGCGTTGACCACCGTCACCCCGTGCGCGGCGGCCTGCGCCAGGGCGGTCCGGGTGAGGTCCAGCCCGATGTGCCGGTAGCCCTTGCCCGCCAGGTGCGGCGCGAGCAGGCCGGCGCCGCAGCCGAGGTCGACCAGGAGGGCGCCGGGCCGGGACGCCGGTGGGACGAGCGCGGCGCGCGCCCGGGCCAGCCAGTGCAGCATCGCGAAGGCGCCGTCCGGCCGCCACCACTCGTCGGCCAGGTCGTCGTACTGGCGGGGGTCGTTGGGCGGCAGCATCCGGGGCGGGGTGGACACCGGGGCCGCGTCTGGCATGGACCGAGCGTGGCACGACTGCTCGGTAACGACCAGACTTCCCTCATGTCGTCAACGGTGCTAGGGCTGTTCCGGGCGAGCCACCCGGAGCCGGCCGCGGCGGTGACCACGGTCGCCGGGCTGCTGGCCTGGGGGGTCGGGCACCGGCCGGCCGGGGTCGCCGCCGTGGTGCTCACCGTGCTGGCCAGCCAGCTCGCCGTCGGCTGGAGCAACGACGCGCTCGACGCCGACCGGGACGCCACGGTGGGGCGTACCGACAAGCCGGTCGCCACCGGCGCGCTGCGGCGGCGCACCGCGGGCCGGGCCGCGGTGCTGGCCGCGCTCGCCACCCCGGTGCTGGCGCTGACCACGAACCCGGTGGCGGCGGCGTGGGCCACGGTCGGCCTGCTCTCCGCCCTGCTCTACGACTGGCCGCTGAAGTCGACGCCGGTCTCGGTCCTGCCGTACGCGGTCTCCTTCGGGTCGCTGCCCGCCTTCGTGGTGCTGGCGCTGCCCGGCGCGCCGACCCCGCCGGTCTGGCTGGTCGCCGCCGCGGCCTGCCTCGGCGCGGGGGCGCACTTCGCCAACGTGCTGCCCGACCTGGCCGACGACGCCCGGACCGGGGTGCGCGGCCTGCCGCACCGGCTCGGCCCGGCGGGCAGCCGCGCGGCCGCCGCCGGGCTGCTCCTCGTGGCGACCGTCACGCTGGTCTTCGGGCCGCCCGGGCCGCCGTCGTGGGCCGGGCTCTCGGCGGTCGCCGCCGCCGTGCTGGCGCCGGTCGTCGGCGGGTACGGCGGACGCGCCGCGGCCCGGGCCGGTGGCCGGCCGGTGGCCGCCTTCCGGGCGGTCATGGTGGTGGCGCTCATCGACGTGGTGCTGCTGGTGGCGAGCGGCCGGGTGGTCTGACCGCTCCCCGCGAAGGTGGCATTACCGGGTCGGCGTGCGGCCGTCGATCAGCCCCAACTACCCTGGAGCGCGGTCTGCGCGGGTATGGCCACCGTGCCCGGGATACGGCCGGGTGGGGATCGTGACGAGGAGGACCGACGTGACGCGCTCGATCAGGGGTTCCGGACGGGCGGCCCTGCTGCTGGCCGGTACGGCGGCGGCGGCGAGCCTGCTGCTGTCCGGGTGCGGCGCCGGCCAGGTGGCCGAGACCGCCAAGAAGATCCCGTCGGTCCAGGGCGTGAACGTCCAGACCTCCGACAACCTGTACAAGGTGCGCGGCCTCTACGTGCAGTACCCGGGCGCCGGGGGCTACCAGGCGGGCGGCACCGCCCCGTTGAACGTCGTGATCTACAACGACAGCAAGACCCCGGTCACCGTCACCGTCACCACGGACAGCGCCCGCGAGATCGTGCTCGCCGGCTCGACCCAGGGCGGCGCCGAGGCGAGCCCGAGCGGGTCGCCGACCGAGCCGGCCTCCGCGTCGCCGACCGCGACCGACCCCAGCGCGTCGCCGAGCCAGTCGATCGGGGCCAGCGGGTCCGCCTCGGCCAGCCCGTCGGCCAGTGAGTCCGCCTCGGCCAGCCCGTCCGCCTCGGCGAGCGAGTCGGCCCCGTCCGGCCAGCCGGCCCGGCTGGAGATCCCGGCCCTCGGCTACGTCCAGCTCCTGGCCACCGGCCCTGGCCAGCGCCTCCAGCTCGTCGGCCTGAAGGACAAGCTGCTCCCCGGTCAGCAGGTCAACCTGGTCTTCGACTTCGGCAACGGCAAGACGGTCAAGGCCGCGGCCCCGATCGGCGTTCCGCTGACCCCGGGAGCGCCGGCCTCGCCGATCATCACCCGCGAGGGTGGCGCGGAGGGCGGCACCGAGGCCGGCCACGGCGGCTGACCCGACCCGGCACTGTCGACGGCACCGTCGGCGTGGTGACCACCACGCCGGCGGTGTTTTCGTTTCCGGCTGGGTTTTCGTCGTACCGCCCGGTTAGCGTCCTGGGGTGACCACGTCCCGTTCGACCTCCCCCCGCGGCGCGTCCACCGCCGGCCGGAGCCGGGCCTCGGCCCGCGAGCCGCGACCGGCCTACGAGTGCGACGCCTGCGGCCACCAGCCGCCCAAGTGGGTCGGGCGCTGCCCGGAGTGCGGCGAGTGGGGTTCGGTGGTCGAGTGCACGGTCAGCGGCCCGCTGGTCTCCGGCCGGGTGGTCAGCTCCCGGATGCCCGCCGAGCCGGCCCGGCCGATCGCCACCATCAGCGCCGCCCCGGCCCGGGCCCGCCCGACCGGGGTGAGCGAGCTGGACCGGGTGCTCGGCGGCGGCCTCGTCCCCGGCGCGGTGGTGCTGCTCGCCGGTGAGCCCGGCGTCGGCAAGTCCACGCTGCTGCTCGACGTCGCCCAGCAGTGGGCGGTCGGCGCGGGCAGCCCGTCGCTGGTGGTCAGCGGCGAGGAGTCGGTCAGCCAGGTGCGGCTGCGCGCCGAGCGGATGGGCACCCTGCACGACCAGCTCTATCTGGCCGCCGAGAGCGACCTGTCGGCAGTGCTCGGCCATCTCGACGCGGTGAAGCCGGGGCTGCTGGTGCTCGACTCGGTGCAGACCATCTCCACCACCGGCACCGAGGGCGTGCCCGGCGGGGTGACCCAGGTCCGCGCCGTCACCGCCGCGCTGGTCGCGGTCGCCAAGGAGCGCGGCATCGCCACCGTGCTGGTCGGCCACGTCACCAAGGACGGCCAGGTGGCCGGTCCCCGGGTGCTGGAGCACCTGGTCGACGTGGTGCTGCACTTCGAGGGCGACAAGCACTCCTCGCTGCGGATGGTCCGGGGCGTCAAGAACCGGTTCGGTGCCGCCGACGAGGTGGGCTGCTTCGAGATGCACGAGGGCGGCATCAGCAGCCTGGCCGATCCCTCCGGCCTCTTCCTCACCCGCTACTCCGAGCCGGTGCCGGGCACCTGCGTCACGGTGGCGATGGAGGGGCGGCGGGCCCTGGTCACCGAGGTGCAGGCGCTGATCGGCGCCACCGTGGCCGGCTCGCCCCGGCGGACGGTCTCCGGGCTGGACGGCGCCCGACTGGCGATGGTGCTGGCCGTGCTCCAGCGGCGCACCGAGCGGCTGACCCTGCACGACCGGGAGGTCTTCGCCGCGACGGTCGGCGGCATCCGGGTGGTGGAGCCGGCCGCGGACCTGTCCGTCGCCCTGGCGGTGGCGTCCGGCGGTCTCAACCTCGCCATCGCCCCGCACCTGGTGGTGATCGGCGAGGTCGGTCTCACCGGCGAGGTACGTCGGGTCGGCGCGGTCCCCCGCCGGCTCGCCGAGGCGGCCCGGCTCGGGTTCCGGCTGGCCCTGGTGCCGCCCGGCTGCGGTCCCGGCAGCAGCGGAGTCGCCCCGGAGAACATGCGGGTGATCGAGGTCACCGACGTACGAGCGGCGCTCCAGGCTGCCGCCCGCGCATCGGCGGAGTGACCCACGGTGACCACGCGACGGGACCGGCTGGGCGATATCGGACAGCTCACCCGACCCGCCGACGGCGACGGAAGCCGAACATCGTGACACATCACAGTAACCACGAGAGCACCCACCGCACCGCAGTCCGTAGACTGTGCCCGTGCCGATCGACCGCGATGCCACCAAGCCCGCCGCCGCGGCGACGCCGCACGCCCGCACCGGCGCGGTGGGCTCGCCCGCCCGTCCGATCAGCGTCAGCGTGACCGGGAGCGTCGGCGGGGCCGGCGGCGACCCGCTGCGGGCAAATCTCGCTCTCATGGCGCCGGGCACCGCGCTGCGCGACGGGCTCGAGCGGATCCTGCGCGGCCGCACCGGCGCGCTCATCGTCCTCGGCTACGACAAGGTGGTCGACCAGATCTGCACCGGCGGCTTCCCGATGGACGTGGAGTTCTCCGCCACCCGGGTCCGCGAGCTGTGCAAGATGGATGGCGCGGTGGTGCTGTCCAGCGACGGCACCCGGATCGTCCAGGCGGGCGTGCACCTGATGCCCGACCCGTCCATCCCCACCGAGGAATCCGGCACCCGGCACCGCACCGCCGAACGGGTGGCCCGGCAGACCGGCTACCCGGTCATCTCGGTCAGCCAGTCGATGCGGATCATCAGCCTCTACGTCAACGGCCAGCGGCACGTGCTGGACGACTCGGCGGCGATCCTCTCCCGCGCCAACCAGGCCCTGGCCACCCTGGAGCGGTACAAGCTCCGCCTCGACGAGGTCTCCGGCACCCTCTCCGCCCTGGAGATCGAGGACCTGGTCACCGTGCGCGACGCGGTCGCCGTGGTGCAGCGGCTGGAGATGGTCCGCCGGATCGCCGACGAGATCGCCGGCTACGTCGTCGAGCTGGGCACCGACGGTCGGCTCCTCGCCCTCCAGCTCGACGAGCTGATGGCCGGCGTGGACGCCGACCGCACCCTGGTCATCCGGGACTACCTCCCGGTGGGCCGCAAGTCGCGGACCCTCGACGAGGCGCTGGTCGAGCTGGACCTGCTCGGCGCCACCGAGCTGATCGACCTGGTGGCGGTCGCCAAGGCGATCGGCTATCCGTCCGCTTCCGACGCGCTCGACGCCGCGGTCAGCCCCCGCGGTTTCCGACTGCTGGCCAAGGTGCCGCGGCTCCCCGTCGCGGTGGTCGACCGGTTGGTCGTGCACTTCGGCAGCCTCCAGCGGCTGCTCGGCGCGACCGTCGAGGACCTCCAGGCCGTCGAGGGGGTGGGCGACGCCCGCGCCCGGGGCGTCCGGGAAGGCCTCTCCCGGCTCGCCGAGGCGTCCATCCTGGAGCGGTACGTCTGAGTAGCCGGCCGACCGGCCGGCCGCTCAGCCGGTGATGGTCAGCTTCACCGGCTGGCTGAGCTTCGTGCCCACCCGGGCGAACACCTGGTACGTCCCGATCGGCGCGTACGGGCCGGCGGCCAGCCCGGCGTTGCAGCGGCTGGTGTCGCGCCCGTTCCAACCCAGCTCGTAGAGGCGCTCGAACCCGGGCGTGAACGACTGCACGTCGGAACCCTTGCCGGTGCCGCAGGTGTCCGAGGACCACACCTTCTCCGCGCCGGACTTGATGAACAACTCCTGGAGGTCCGCCCCGACGTCCCGGCTGCAGGTGCGCTGGGACTTGTTCTTGATCTTCAGCTGGAGGTTCACCACGGTGCCCCGCTGCGCGGTCGCCGGCAGGGCCACCGGGGTCACCAGGATCTCCGCGTCCGTGCAAGTGCCGTCGTCGACCACCGGGGCCGCCGGCCCGGCCGGGGCGTCCGTCGTCGCGGTGCCGCCACCCGCCGGCCCACCCTCCGAGCCGCCACCGGAATCGTCCGGTGCGGCGGACGGATCGCTCGACTGCGGGGTCAGCACCGGTCCGGACGACTCCGCGGCCCCGGACGGGGCGGCGCCCGTCGGTGAGGACGTCGACGCCGGGGTCGCGCTGGTGTTGCGCGGGCCGTTGCAGGAGTAGAGCAGGACAATCAGGAAGAGAAGCCCCGCTCCGAGTACGACGGCGCGACGCCGCCAGTAAATGGCGGGTGGCAGGGGGCCGACCGTCAGACGCATGATGGTTCACCGTAGCGGCGTACCGCACGGGGTGGGGGTGCGACGCGCCGGGGCGGGCACGGGCACGCGACCGACGCTCCACAGTCGACAGCCGGACCGAGGCCGGCCGGTCACCGAGCGCCCCGGCACGCGCGCGCAGCGCCACGGACGAGCCGGCGGAGGACGTCGTGACGCCACGACGCTCCGATGGGTGTCAAAGGTAGGTTTTGCGCTGGTAGATGGCGTGCGCGCCGGCCACCCGGTCGAGGAAGAGCAGGCCGGCGCAGTGGTCGATCTCGTGCTGGAGCGCCCGCGACTCGAAGCCGTCGGTGACCAGCCGGACCGGTCGGCCCGTGCCGGGCAGGACGGCGTCGACCACCAGCCGGCTGGCCCGCTTCACGTCACCGGTCAGGTCCGGCACCGACATGCAGCCCTCCCGGCCGGCCTTCCACCGGCTGGCCTCCACCACCCTGGCGTTGCACAGCACGAAGGTCCCGTGCACGGTCACCGCCTTCGGATGGCCGGTGACGTCCACCGCGAACACCTGCGCGCTCACCCCGACCTGCGGCGCGGCGAGGCCGACGCAGCCCGGCGAGACGCGCATGGTGGCGACCAGGTCGGCGGCGAGGCGGACCACCTCGTCCGAGGTGGGGTCCACCTCCGGCCCCGGCCGGCTCAGCACCGGGTCGGGGGCGGAGACCACCGGGCGTACCTCGCCCGGGACGGTGAGCGCCTCGGGGGTCCAGCCGTCGAGGCCGACGTACTCCGCGGTCACAGCAGGTCCGTGTCCGCCGGGCGGAGGCTGACCCCGACGCCCAGCTCGGCGGCGGTACGCGCGAGCCGGCCGGCCACCTCGTCGGAGCTGCCCGGGGGCAACTCCACCTCGGCGACCACCACGTAGAGGGAACCGGTCAGCCGGGTGCTCAGGTCGGTGACGTTGCCACCGGCGTCCGCCAGTACCCGGGTCATCGCCGCGACGATGCCCATCCGGTCGGCGCCGTGCACCGCCAGCACGTACGGCTCACCGGCCGGTGCCGTCTCGCCGTCGGGGGTGACCGCCCGTACGGTGGCCAGCAGCTGGCCCTCGGCGGCGAGCGGGGCCAACGCGGCCTCGACGTCGGCGGCGGCCGGGCCCACGCAGATCAGCGTCATCGCGAAGTGTCCCCGCAACCGGGTCATCGTGGAGTCGGTGAGGTTCGCGCCGAGCCGGGCGAGCGCCTCGGCGACGTCGGCCACGATGCCCGGCCGGTCCCGGCCGATGACGGTGATCGCGAGCTCGTTCATCCGGACATTCTGCCCCGCCCGCCCGGGGCCGCCGCCGCCGCCCGGCCCGCCCGCCCATCCAGCGGGAATCCGGCCCGTGACATCATCGGCAGCGCGATGTCTGAGCCCACTTTCGCCGCCCTGGTCAGCCGGTGGTACCAGGAGAACGCCCGCGACCTGCCGTGGCGCAAGCCCGGCACCAGCGCCTGGGCCATCCTGGTCAGCGAGGTCATGCTCCAGCAGACGCCGGTGGTGCGGGTGCTGCCGGCCTGGGAGGCGTGGCTGGCCCGCTGGCCGGTGCCGGCCGCACTGGCCGAGGACACGCCGGCCGAGGCGATCCGGATGTGGGGACGGCTCGGCTACCCCCGCCGGGCGGTACGGCTGCGCGACTGCGCGGTGGCGATCGTGGAACGGCACGGCGGCGAGGTGCCGGACCGGCTGGACCAACTGCTCGCGCTCCCCGGCGTCGGGACGTACACGGCCCGGGCGGTCGCCGCGTTCGCGTACGGGCAGCGGCACCCCGTGGTCGACACGAACGTCCGCCGGGTGGTGTGTCGGGCGATCGCCGGGGAGCCGGACGCCGGACCGGCCACCCGCCCCGCCGATCTGGTCGCCACCGAGGAACTGCTCCCCGGCGAGCCGGCCGCGGCGGCGCTGGCCAGCGCGGCGTTCATGGAGCTCGGCGCGGTGATCTGCACCGCCCGCTCCCCACGCTGCGCGGGGTGCCCGGTGGAGCCGATCTGCGCCTGGCGGGCCTCCGGCCAGGCCGCGCCCGCCGGCCCGACCCGCCGCTCCCAGCGGTACGCCGGTACCGACCGGCAGGTCCGCGGCCTGCTCATGGCGGTGCTGCGGGAGGCCACCGGACCGGTGCCGCGGCAGCGCCTGGATCAGGTCTGGACCGACGACGTGCAGCGCTCCCGGGCGCTCGCCGGGCTGGTCACCGACGGCCTGGTCGAGCCGGTCGGCGAGGCGTCCTTCCGGCTGGCCGGCGACGGCCCCGCCCTCGCCGCCCCCACCCTCACCCCCTGACACCCGCCCCCGTCCGGGGCTGGAAAAGGGCGACGGCCCCGGTGGCTTTCGCCTACCGGGGCCGTCGCCCTTTTCAGATGGTGTCGCTTACTCGTCCGCGCCCGCGGTGGCGGCGCCACCGAGATCGGCCGGGACGGCGTCCGGGACCTCCACCGGCTTGTCCGCGCCCTTGAAAACGAGCTTGGACTTGTCGATGTTCTCCGGGTCGCCCTCGCAGTCCACCACCACGATCTGACCCGGGGTCAGCTCGTTGAAGAGGATCCGCTCGGAGAGGTTGTCCTCGATGTCGCGCTGGATCGTGCGACGCAGCGGCCGTGCGCCCAGCACCGGGTCGAAGCCCTTCTTCGCCAGGTACTTCTTGGCGTTGTCGGTCAGCTCCAGGCCCATGTCCTTGTTGCGCAGCTGGGTCTCGATCCGCTGGATCATGATGTCCACGATCGAGAGGATCTCGCTCTGACGCAGCTGGTGGAAGACGATGGTGTCGTCGATCCGGTTCAGGAACTCAGGCCGGAAGTGCTGCTTGAGCTCGTCGTTGACCTTCTGCTTCATCCGGTCGTAGTTGGACTCGGAGTCCTCCGACGCCTGGAAGCCCAGGGAGACCGCCTTGGCGACGTCCCGGGTGCCCAGGTTGGTGGTCAGGATGATGACCGTGTTCTTGAAGTCCACGATCCGACCCTGACCGTCGGTGAGCCGCCCGTCCTCCAGGATCTGGAGCAGCGTGTTGAACACGTCCGGGTGGGCCTTCTCGATCTCGTCGAAGAGGACCACCGAGAACGGCCGACGCCGCACCTTCTCGGTCAGCTGCCCGCCCTCGTCGTAGCCGACGTAGCCGGGAGGGGCACCCACCAGCCGGGACACCGTGTACCGGTCGTGGAACTCGGACATGTCCAGCTGGATGAGGGCGTCCTCGCTGCCGAAGAGGAACTCGGCGAGCGCCTTGGACAGCTCGGTCTTACCGACACCGGACGGGCCGGCGAAGATGAACGAGCCGGACGGGCGCTTCGGGTCCTTCAGGCCGGCCCGGGTACGCCGGATCGCCTTCGAGACCGCCTTGACCGCGTCCTCCTGGCCGATGACGCGCTTGTGCAGCTCGTCCTCCATGCGCAGCAGGCGCGAGGTCTCCTCCTCGGTCAGCTTGTAGACCGGGATGCCGGTCCAGTTGCCGAGCACCTCGGCGATCTGCTCGTCGTCGACCTCGCTGACGACGTCCAGGTCACCGGCCTTCCACTCCTTCTCGCGCTGCGCCTTCTGGCCGAGGAGCTGCTTCTCCTTGTCGCGGAGCTGGGCAGCCCGCTCGAAGTCCTGCGCGTCGATCGCGGACTCCTTGTCGCGGCGGACCTGGGCGATCCGCTCGTCGAAGTCACGCAGGTCTGGCGGCGCGGTCATCCGGCGGATGCGCATCCGGGCGCCGGCCTCGTCGATCAGGTCGATCGCCTTGTCCGGCAGGAAGCGGTCGGAGATGTACCGGTCGGCGAGCGTCGCCGCCGCGACCAGCGCGGCGTCGGTGATGCTCACCCGGTGGTGCGCCTCGTACCGGTCACGCAGGCCCTTGAGGATCTCGATGGTGTGGGCCAGCGACGGCTCACCCACCTGGATCGGCTGGAAGCGGCGCTCGAGAGCGGCGTCCTTCTCCAGGTGCTTGCGGTACTCGTCGAGGGTGGTCGCGCCGATGGTCTGCAGCTCGCCACGGGCCAGCATCGGCTTGAGGATGCTCGCCGCGTCGATCGCGCCCTCGGCGGCACCCGCACCCACCAGGGTGTGGATCTCGTCGATGAACAGGATGATGTCGCCGCGGGTGCGGATCTCCTTGAGCACCTTCTTCAGGCGCTCCTCGAAGTCACCGCGGTAGCGGGAACCGGCAACCAGGGCACCGAGGTCGAGCGTGTAGAGCTGCTTGTCCTTGAGGGTCTCGGGCACCTCGCCCTTGATGATCTTCTGGGACAGCCCCTCCACCACGGCGGTCTTACCGACGCCGGGCTCACCGATCAGGACCGGGTTGTTCTTGGTACGGCGGGAGAGCACCTGCATGACCCGCTCGATTTCCTTCTCGCGCCCGATGACCGGGTCGAGCTTGCCCTCGCGGGCGGCCTGGGTCAGGTTGCGGCCGAACTGGTCCAGCACGAGGCTGGTCGACGGCGCGGCCTCGCCCGGCGCGGCGCCCGCCGCGGCCGGCTCCTTGCCCTGGTAGCCGGAGAGCAGCTGGATCACCTGCTGGCGAACCCGGTTGAGGTCCGCACCGAGCTTGACCAGCACCTGGGCGGCGACGCCCTCACCCTCGCGGATCAGACCGAGCAGGATGTGCTCCGTGCCGATGTAGTTGTGGCCGAGCTGCAGCGCCTCGCGCAGGGACAGCTCCAGCACCTTCTTGGCCCGCGGCGTGAACGGGATGTGCCCGCTCGGCGCCTGCTGGCCCTGGCCGATGATCTCCTCGACCTGCTGGCGGACGCCCTCCAGGGAGATGCCGAGGCTCTCCAGGGCCTTGGCCGCGACGCCCTCACCCTCGTGGATCAGGCCCAGCAGGATGTGCTCCGTACCGATGTAGTTGTGGTTGAGCATCCGGGCCTCTTCTTGGGCCAGGACGACAACCCGTCGCGCTCGGTCGGTGAACCGCTCGAACATGCCCTCGTGCTCCTCACGTGCCGTGCGCCTTGATGGTCTAGATCTTGGCGGGGCCGGTGCGCGGACGTCCGGGACGGGCGTCCGTGCCTCCTTACTCTATCGCCGCGGACCGACTCCGCTGAGGTCCTGTGTCCCCGTGGAATGCCGTGTACGCGTCGTTTCTGACAACGGTCCGCGCTCAGGAGGTGTTCCGGTACCCCTACCTGTACGCGCAGAGCGAAATTCGTGGAGCCGTGCGGGACGGACGAAAGTGGTCCCGGCGGGCCCGGGTCACCCCGGAGCCCTCATCCACAGGCTGTGGACGGACTCTCCACTGGTTGTGGACAACGCCCGCCCCGACGGGATTCTTCCCCGGGCCAGCGGAGCCGGACAGACGGCGCGGAAGGGCGGAAACGGCGACGCCGGCCCGGAGTGGCACTCCGGTCCGGCGTCGGTGTCGCCCGGTGACGGGCAGCGGCTCAGTGGCCCGCCTTCGAGTGGTACTCGTCGACGATCTCCTGCGGGATCCGGCCCCGGTCCGAGATGTCCTTGCCGGACTTCTTGGCCCAGGCGCGGATGGCCTTGTTCTGCTCGCGGTCGGCGGTGGCGCCGCCCCGCCCGCGCGCGGCCCGCCCGCCGACGACGACGCCGCCCCGGCCGACCTTGGTGCCCGCCGCCACGTACGACGCGAATACGTCGCGCAATTTCTCCGCGTTCGAAGTCGAGAGGTCGATCTCGTACTGCACGCCGTCCAGCGCGAACTTGACGGTCTCGTCAGCGTCCCCGCCGTCCAGGTCATCGACCAGCTTGTGAATGATCTGCTTGGCCACGTCCCACATTCCTTTCGAGCAGGGTGTGCTCCTACAACAATCAAGGAGCACAATAACCCGTGCGATGCTTGCCGCGTCAATAGGATGCGGTAACGACCCGGAGAAGGTTGACGCCTACTCCGGGCGGACCAACGGGAAGAGGATGGTTTCCCGAATTCCGAGGCCGGTCAGCGCCATCAAGAGCCGGTCGATTCCCATTCCCATACCACCGGCCGGCGGCATTCCGTACTCCATCGCCCGGAGAAAGTCCTCATCCAGTCGCATGGCCTCGTCGTCGCCGCGGGCGGCGAGCTGCGCCTGGGCCACCAGCCGCTCCCGCTGCACCACCGGGTCGACCAGCTCCGAGTACGCGGTGCCCAGCTCGAAGCCGAGGACGTAGAGGTCCCACTTCTCGGCCAGGCCCGGCTCGCTGCGGTGCGCCCGGGTCAGCGGGCTGGTCTCCTCCGGGTAGTCCCGGACGAAGGTCGGCGCCTGCAACGACGGTACGACCAGTTCCTCGAAGAGCTCCTCGGCCAGCTTCCCCGGCCCCCACTTCGGGTCGACGGCCAGCCCGACCTTGTCCGCGTACTCGACCAGCCGGGACCGTTCGGTGCGCACGGTGACCTCCTCGCCGAGCGCCTCGGAAAGGACCCCGAACAGGGTCACCGAACGCCACTCGCCGCCCAGGTCGAACTCGCTGCCGTCGCCGTGGGTCACGACGGTCGACCCGCTCACCGCGATCGCCGCCCGCTGCACCAGATTGCGGGTCAACTCCGCCATCGTGTCGTAGTCGCCGTACGCCTGGTACGCCTCGAGCATCGCGAACTCCGGGGAGTGCGACGAGTCGACACCCTCGTTACGGAAGTTGCGGTTGATCTCGAAGACCCGGTCGACGCCGCCGACCACGGCGCGCTTGAGAAACAGTTCCGGTGCGATTCTCAGATACAGGTCGGTGCTCAGCGCATTGCTGTGGGTCACGAATGGGCGGGCCGCCGCGCCACCGTGCAGCAACTGGAGCATCGGGGTCTCGACCTCGATGAAGCCCTCCCCGTGCAGACAGTCGCGGAGGCTGCGCACCGCGGCCGCCCGGGTACGCACCATCTGCCGCGCCTGCGGGCGGACGATCAGGTCCACGTAGCGCTGGCGGACCCGGGCCTCCTCGCTCAGCGGCTTGTGTGCCACCGGCAGCGGGCGCAGCGCCTTGGCGGTGACCGCCCACTCGTCGGCCAGCACGGACAGCTCGCCGCGCCGGCTGGTGATCACCTCACCGGTCACGCCGACGTGGTCACCGAGGTCGACCAGGCGCTTCCAGTCGTCCAGCCGCTCCGCGCCGACCCGGTCCAGCGACAGCATCGCCTGGAGTTCGGTGCCGTCGCCGTCCCGCAGGGTGGCGAAGCAGAGCTTGCCGGTGTTCCGTACGAAGATCACCCGGCCGGTGACCGAGACCTTGTCGCCGGTGGCGGTGTCGATGGGTAGGTCGGCGTACTTCTCGCGGATCTCCGCCAGGGTGCTGGTGCGGGAGAATCCGACCGGGTACGGCTCGACGCCCTCGGCGAGCATCCGGTCCCGCTTCTCCCGGCGGACCTTCATCTGCTCGGGAAGGTCGTCGGCGGGGTCGACTGGCACGGCGTTCTGCTCGATCACGGCACGCTTCCTCGGAAAGGAGATATCGGCGGGGTCAGGCCCCGAGCGTACTCAAGGCCCCAGGCGGCCGTTACCGGATAACCTGCCCGCCATGACCGACCCCACTCAGGCGCTCTCATTCGGCGCCGCCGCCGCCGAGTACGACCGGTTCCGACCCCGCTATCCGCAGGAGGCGCTGCGCTGGGCGCTCGACGGGCTGGCCGCGCCCGCCCGGGTGGTCGACCTCGGCGCCGGCACCGGCATCCTCACCCGCGGCGTGCTCGCCCTCGGCCACGAGGTGACGCCGGTGGAGCCCGACCCGGGGATGCGCGCCCAGCTGGACGCCGTGACGCCCGGCGTCACCGCGCTGCCCGGCACCGCCGAGGAGCTGCCGCTGCCGGACGGGTCGGTGGACGCGGTGCTGGTGGGTCAGGCCTACCACTGGTTCGACAAGGAGCGCGCCCATGCCGAGGTCGGCCGGGTGATCCGGGCGGGCGGGACGTTCGCCCCGATCTGGAACACCCGGGACAGCGGCGTGGCCTGGGTCGCCGAGCTGGAGCGGATCGCCGACCTGCGGGACCACGCCGGCAACCTGGTGGAGAAGGTCACCGACTTCGGTCCCGACTTCGCCGCCGTCGAGCTGGCCCAGTTCACCCACCGGACCACACTCACGCCGGCCGAGGTGGTCGGCATGCTGCACACCCGCTCGTACTGGCTCACCGCCGAGCCCGAGGAGCGGGAGAAGGTTGACCGGGAGCTGCGGGAACTCTTCGCCACCCACCCGGACCTGGCCGGGCGGGAGAGCGTCGAGCTGCCGTACCGGACGCTGGTCTTCCGGGCCCGGCGGCGCTGAGCCCGCGTGGTCGCGGGGTGAGAAGGGAACCCTTCTCTACCGGAGGCGTTGAGAAGGGGCCCTTCCTTGCACCTCAGGTGTTGCGCTCGTAGACCATCCGCAGGCCGATCAGCGTGATCATCGGCTCGTGGTGGGTGATGGTGCGGCACTCGCCGATCACCACCGAGGCCAGCCCGCCGGTCGCGATGACCGCCTTCACCTCGCCCAACTCCTCGACCATCCGCTCGACGATCCGGTCCACCTGGCCGGCGAAGCCGAAGTAGAGGCCGGACTGGAGGCACTCCACGGTGTTCTTGCCGATCACCGAGCGGGGCTTGGTGGCCTCCACCTTGCGCAGCTGCGCCGCCCGGGCGGCGAGCGCGTCGAAGGAGATCTCGATGCCCGGCGCGAACGCGCCGCCGAGGAACTCCCCCCGACCGCTGATCACGTCGAAGTTGGTGGTGGTGCCGAAGTCCACCACGATCGACGGGCCGCCGTAGATGGTGTACGCGGCCAGGGTGTTGACCACCCGGTCCGAGCCGACCTCCTTGGGGTTGTCGATGGCGAGCTGCACCCCGGTCCGCACCCCGGGCTCGACGATCACGCTGGGCAGGTCGGCGTAGTAGCGGGCCAGCATGGTCCGCAGCGAGCGCAGCGCGGCCGGCACCGTCGAGCAGGCGGCCACCCCGGTGATCTCCACGGCGTCACCGGCCAGCAGCCCCCGGAACATCAGACCCAGCTCGTCCGCCGTCGAGCGGGCGTCGGTCTTGATCCGCCAGGAGTGCACCAGCCTGTCGCCGTCGAAGGTCGCCAGCACGGTGTTGGTGTTTCCGATGTCGATGCAGAGCAGCACGCACCGCAGCCTAGACGCCGCTGAACGCCGCGCTCACTCCTCCCGGAGGTCCAGGGCGATGTCCAGGATGGGCGAGGAGTGGGTCAGCGCGCCCACCGAGATGAAGTCCACGCCGGTCGCGCCGTACTCGGCGGCCACCGGCAGGGTCAGCCCGCCGGTCGCCTCCAGCTCGGCCCGGTCCCCCACCGCGGCGACCACCTCGCGCAGCCGCGCCGGGGTCATGTTGTCCAGCAGCAGGAAGCCGGCCCCCGCCTCGACGGCCTCCACCGCCTCCGCGAGGGTGTCCACCTCCACCTGGACCGGCACGTCGGGGAAGGTCTCCCGGACCCGGCGGTAGGCCGCGCCGATGCCGCCCGCCGCGACCTTGTGGTTGTCCTTGATCATCGCGACGTCGTGCAGGCCCATCCGCTTGTTGGTGCCGCCGCCGGCGCGGACCGCGTACTTCTCCAGGGCGCGCAGGCCCGGCGTGGTCTTCCGGGTGTCCAGCACCATCGCCTTCGTGCCGGTAAGGGCGTCCGCCCAGGCCCGGGTGTGGGTGGCCACCCCGGACATCCGGCAGAGCAGGTTCAGCGCCGTCCGCTCGGCGGTGAGCAGCAGCCGGGTCGGGCCGGTCACCGTCGCCAGCACGTCGCCGCGCGCCACCCGCTGCCCGTCGTGAGCCACCAGCGACACCTCGACCGTACGGTCCGCCCCGGTCACCTCGCCCACCAGCTCGAACACGGCGGCGGCCACCGCCAGCCCGGCCACCACGCCGTCGGCGCGGGCGACCAGGTCGGCGGTGTCGTTCTGCGCGTCCGGGATGGTGGCGACGCTGGTGACGTCGAGGAAGTCCGGACCCAGGTCCTCGGCGAGCGCGTCGACGATCACCCGCCGTACCCGCGCCGGGTCCAGCCCACCGGCCCGCAACGCCCGTTCCGTCGACTCCCTCATTTCGGTCCCTCCCACTGCTGTGTCAACCGGCCCTGCCCACCGACGGCCGCGACCAGGTGGCCCAGCCAGCGCTCGTCGGCCGTCGGGAAGTCCTCCCGCCAGTGGCACCCCCGGGTCTCCCGGCGGGCGTACGCGGCGGCGACCAGCGTCGACGCCACCGTGATCAGGTTCGTCGCCTCCCAGTCGGCGGTACGCGGCACACCGCGTCCCCCGCCCAGCTCGGTCAGCGCGCCGGCCGTCCCGACGAGCGTCTCCGCCGAGCGGAGCACGCCCGCGCCCCGGGTCATCGCCCGTTGCAGCGCCGGCGTGCCCTCGGCAGGCACCACCCAGCCCTCACCGCCCACCCAGGCGCCGGTCTCCGCCGGACGGGCCTGCTCGGGCAGGCCGGCGGCGATGTCCTCGGCGATCCGGCGGGAGAAGACCAGCCCCTCCAGCAGCGAGTTGCTGGCCAGCCGGTTCGCGCCGTGCACCCCAGTGCAGGCGACCTCGCCGCAGGCGTACAGGCCGGGGATGGAGGTGCGGCCGTGCAGGTCGGTGCGGACCCCGCCGGAGGCGTAGTGGGCGGCCGGGGCGACCGGGATCAGGTCGGTGGCCGGGTCGACGCCGATGGCCAGGCAGGACGCGACGATGGTGGGGAAGCGCCCGGCGAGGAAGTCCCCACCCAGGTGCCGGGCGTCCAGGTAGACGTGGTCCGCGCCGGTGGCCAGCAGCACCCGGTGGATGCCCTTGGCCACCACGTCGCGGGGGGCCAGCTCGGCCAGCTCGTGCTGCCCGACCATGAACCGCTTGCCGTCGCCGTCGACCAGGTGGGCGCCCTCGCCGCGCAACGCCTCGGAGACCAGCGGCTGCTGGGCCCGGGTCGCACCCGGCACGCCCGCACCGGCCGGGGTGATCAGCGCGGTCGGGTGGAACTGGACGAACTCCACGTCGGTGACCGCCGCGCCGGCCCGCAGGGCCAGGGCGACCCCGTCGCCGGTGGAGACCGCCGGGTTGGTGGTGGCCGCGAAGACCTGCCCCATGCCGCCGGTGGCCAGCACCACCGCGCGGGCCAGCAGCGCACCGACGCCGTCCTCGCTGCCCTCGCCCAGCACGTGCAGGGTGATCCCGCAGGCCGGGCCGAGCCCGTCCGGGCCGTCGCCGGGGGCGCGGAGCAGGTCCAGCACCAGGGCGTGCTCGACCAGCCGGATCCACGGGTCCCGCCGGACCGCCGCGTGCAGCGCCCGCTGCACCTCGGCGCCCGTGGCGTCGCCGCCGGCGTGCACGATCCGGTCGGCCCGGTGCCCGCCCTCCCGGGTGAGCATCAGCGAGCCGTCCGGGTTCCGGTCGAACTCGGCGCCGATCCGCATCAGCTCCCGCAGCCGGGTCGGCCCCTCCTCCACCAGCACCCGCACCGCCGCCGGGTCACAGAGGCCGACGCCGGCGACCTCCGTGTCGTACGCGTGGGCGGCCGGGGTGTCCGCCGGGTCGAGCACGGCGGCGATGCCGCCCTGCGCCCAGCGGGTCGAGCCGTCATCGATGTTGACCTTGGTGACCACGGTGACGTGCAGCCCCGCCTCGCGCAGGTGCAGCGCGGCGGTGAGGCCGGCGACCCCGGAGCCGACGACGATCACGTCGGTGGTCTCCACCCAGCCGGGTGCGGGCGCGGCCAGCAGCCTGGGCAGGGCCGGCAGGTCGACGGTCGGAAGGTCCATGAGCACAGTCAACCCGAACGCCCCTCATCCCGGGCGGCGGGGGCGGGACGAGTGGTTTCGGCTACCTCGTCCGGACCGGCAGGCCGGCCGGCCCGGCACCGGCGAGCGAGGCGGTCACCGTACGGTCGCTGAGCCACAGGTAGCAGCGGACACCGCGCGGGTACGGGCGGTCCGGTGCCTTCCAGACCCCGACGAACTCCGCGTCGTGGCTGGTGCCGCAGCCCACCGGGGTCAGGGTGCGCACCCTTCCGCCGCCCGCGGTCCCGGTCCGCTGGCAGCCCAGCCGCAGCGCGGACGCCCCCTTCAGCGCATCCCGCAGGCGGCCCGTCCGGCTGACCACCTCGGCCTTCGCCTCGACCGTGCTCAGCTCGGCCAGGTCGCACCGGTACCAGCGGGAGCCGGCGCTCCAGCCGGGCGCCGACGGCACCGCCACGGCCAGCCGCAGCCACCCGGCCCGCCAGTCGTCACCGACGTACGCGCTGGCCCGGGTGTCGCAGTCGGCGAAGGCGCCCGGCCAGCAGCCCTCCCGCGACCAACTCGGCGACCAGCGTCGTCATCGCACGGCGCATGGCGGCCTCCCCCAGCCGACGACCGTCACATCGACGGCGCGATCAGGGTAACCAGAAATGACCTTCCGGTGACAGACCGCAATCTGTCGGGGGTCAGCCCCGGGCGGCGGCGAGGGGGTTGGGGATGGGGTCGCCGGCGGTGCCGGGGGCGGCGGTGGTGGGGTCCGCGGTCAGGTCGACGACCTTGTTGTCGGCGTCCACGTGCACCACCCGGGGCCGGTAGGCGCGGGCCTCGACGTCGTCCATCTGGCCGTACGAGATGAGGATGACCAGGTCACCGGGGTGCACCAGGTGCGCGGCGGCACCGTTGATGCCGATCACGCCGCTGCCCCGCTCACCCGGGATGACGTACGTCTCCAGCCGGGCCCCGTTGGTGATGTCCACGATCGCCACCTGCTCCCCGGGGATCAGGTCGGCCGCGTCGAGCAGATCCTCGTCCACCGTCACCGAGCCGACGTAGTGCAGGTCGGCCTGGGTCACCGTGGCGCGGTGGATCTTCGACTTCAGCATGGTCCGGAACATCGGGTGCCTTTCAGCGGGGTGTGGTGGTGGGTGTTCAGGAATGGGCGGCGAGCGGGATCGACATGTTGTCGATCAGCCGGGTGGCGCCGACCCAGGCCGCGACCAGCAGCCGCGCCGGACCGGCCACCGGCCCCGGCTCCAGGTCGGCGTCGGTGAGCACCAGGTAGTCAAGCCGGGCGCCCGGCGTACCGGAGTCGAAGGCCCGGTGGGCGGCGGCCAGCACCGCGCCGGCATCCCCGCCCTGCTCGGCGGCGGCGACCCCGGCGCGCAGGGCGGCCGAGAGGCTCAGCGCCGCCGCCCGCTCCGGCGCGGACAGGTAGCGGTTCCGGCTGGACAGGGCCAGGCCGTCCGGCTCCCGCACCGTCGGCACGCCGACGATCTCGACCGGCACGTCCAGGTCCCGGACCATCCGCCGCACGAGGGTCAGCTGCTGGTAGTCCTTCTCGCCGAAGAAGGCCAGGTCGGGGCGGGTGAGCTGGAGCAGCTTCAGGACCACGGTCAGCACGCCGTGGAAGAAGCCGGGCCGGCTCAGCCCCTCCAGGTCCTCGCCGAGCGGGCCCGGGTTGAGCCGCACCTTCGGCTCGCCGTCCGGGTACATGTCGGCCACCGAGGGGGCGAAGACCACGTCCGCGCCGGCCCGCCGGCAGATCTCCAGGTCCGCGTCGAGGGTGCGCGGGTACCGGTCGAAGTCCTCGTTCGGGCCGAACTGGAGCGGATTCACGAAGATCGTGACGATGACGTGGTCGGCCCGCTCCCGGGCGGCCCGCAGCAGGGTCTCGTGCCCGGAGTGCAGCGCGCCCATGGTCATCACCACGCCGACCGTGCCGGTCAGCCCGTCCCGCGCCGCCGCCAGCTCCTTGCGCGTGTGCACCAGCTCGGTCATGCCGCCACCCCCCGATGAGTTCCGCTCAGCACGTCCAGCAGCGACTCGGCGTCCGCCGGGCGCAGCCGGCCCGCGGCGATGGCCCGATCCGCGGTCCGTCTGGCCAACGCCAGGTAGGGGGCCACGGATTCCGGCGCGGTCGCCGCCAGCCGCTCCAGGTGTCGGCGTACGGTGCCCGCGTCGCCCCGGGACACCGGGCCGGTCAGCGCGTCGTCGCCGAGCCGCAGGGCGTTCTCCAGCGCCGCCCGCAGCAGCGGGGCGAGCACCTTCTCCGGCCGGTCCACCCCGGCGTCGCGCAGCCGGTCGGCCGCCTCGTTGACCAGGGTGACCAGGTGGTTCGCGCCGTGCGCCAGGGCCGCGTGGTACAGGGGCCGGTCCGCCTCCGCCACCCACTCCGGTACGCCGCCGAGGTCCGCCACCAGCCGGGCGGCGAACGGGCGCAGCTCCGCCGGGGCGGTCACCCCGTACGAGATGCCGGGCAGGCGGGTCAGGTCGTCCGGCGTACCGGTGAAGGTCATCGCCGGGTGCAGCGCGAGCGGCCGGGCGCCGACGGCGGCGGCCTGGGCGAGGACGGCCAGCCCGTGCGCGCCGGAGGTGTGCGCGACCACCTGGCCGGGGCGCAGCGTCCCGGTCTCGGCCAGCCCGGCGACCACGCCCGCGAGGGCGTCGTCCGGCACCGCCACGATCAGCAGGTCGGTGGCGGCACGGGCGACGGAGGTCGCGGAGCGGTTCGGGGTCTCCGGGAGCAGCAGCGCCATCCGGGCCTTCGCGGCGCCGGAGATGCCGGAGGCGGCGACCACCCGGTGGCCGGCGGCGGCGAGGGCCGCGCCGAGCACGGCACCCACCCGACCGGCGCCGATCACGCCGACGGTGAGGGTGCGGGGAAAGACCAGCGGGGCGCCGGCGGAGGCGCCACCCGACGACACGGCGGGCCCCTGCGGGGCGGCCGTACGCGGGCGCAGCGGTGCGCTCATGGCAATCGATCCAGTCCTACGTGTGGGTACCGGTCGACCGCAAGTATGCGCCGGGGTTACGGAACGAAAACAAGCATGTGTGAAAACCTTCACCGGGCGTGGCAAAGGGGTTTCAACGGTCACTCCGGGGCGCCGCCCGGCGGCTACTCTGCGGCCCGTGACAGAGCGGATCTTCGTCGACAGATACGGCATCTGGACCGAGGGCGTCCACGGCGTCGTCGGGTACGCCTGGGCGGAGATCACTGACGTCGGGGTGTGCGTCCTGGTGCTCCCGCCAGACGATCAACGGTTCCTCTACCTGGACGTCAACCACTCCTCCGGGGAGTTCCTGGAACTGAACGAAAACCTCGACGGGTTCCCGGACGCGGTGCGAGCAGTAACAGCCCGCGCCGGCCGACCGGCTCCCGAACTCGCCGAGTTCCGGGCGTCGGACGGCTGCGTCGAGATCTACCGAGCCCGTACGGTCGGCGGGTGACCTTCGAGGACCGGCTGCCCTGGCGGGTGGCGATGGACCGGGCGCTCTACCGGCCCGGCGGCTTCTTCGTCTCCGGGGCCGGGCCGGCCGCCCACTTCCGCACCAGCGTGCACGCCTCCCCGGTCTTCGCCGCCGCCCTGTTCCGCCTCCTCACCAGGGTCGACGCGGCCCTCGGGCACCCTGCTCGACTGGATGTCGTGGACGTGGGGGCTGGTCGGGGTGAACTCCTCCGGGCGTTGTCGGCCGTGGCCGCTTCCGGGTCCGCAGTGGGGGTTTCCGGGGAGCCGCCCCTCACCGCCCGGCTTCGACTCACTGCCGTCGAGCAGGCAGCCCAGCCCGAGGACCTGCCAGAAGAGATCGAATGGTCGGATCAGATCCCGAGCGGGATCACCGGGATGCTGATCGCCACCGAGTGGCTCGACAACGTCCCGCTGGACGTCGCCGTCCGGACCAGGGACGGCTGGCGCTACCTGCTGGTGGACCCGGCCACCGGCGAGGAGTCGGTCGGCGACCGGGTAAGCCTCGCCGACGGGGACTGGCTGGCCAGGTGGTGGCCGACCGCAACGGGCGAAGCCGGCTCGACCGGGTCGGGCGGTCCGGAACCCCCCGCCGCAATCAGTGCGCGGGCCGAGATCGGCCGGACCCGGGACGAAGCCTGGGCCGATGCCGTCAAGCACGTCGACCGGGGACTGGCGTTGGCCGTCGACTACGGGCACCTCCGGGAGGAGCGGCCGGTGGACGGGACACTCACCGGTTACCGGGGCGGGCGGCAGGTTCCGCCGGTGCCGGACGGATCGTGTGACATCACCGCGCACGTGGCCGTGGACTCGGTCGCCTTCGCCGGTGAGCGGGTCGCCCGGTGTGCGTACTCCTTGATCTCGCAGCGGGAGGGGCTGCGGGCGTTCGGGGCCGACGGCGGGCGACCGCCGCTGAGGCTGGCCGCAGAGGATCCCGCCGGGTACGTTCGCGCGCTCGCCGCCGCCTCAACGGTGGCCGAGCTGACCGACCCGGCCGGGCTCGGCGGGCACTGGTGGCTGCGCCAACCGGTCAGCGTCGAACCGGACGCATTCACGGCGCGATGACTGGTGCAAGAGCCATCCGGAACTAGAGCACACGCCCTGGCCGCCGCCGCGACAGACGCGGCCCGACCTGCCGCAGGTTCTGCGTCTCCGAGTACAACGCCGCGTTGATCGCACCGAACGCCACCTCGGGAGCGCGCTTCGCCCGGTCGAGGTCCTCGGTCACCCGGGCGATCAACGCCATCCGGCAGCGCATGTCCAGCAGCTCACGCCGCGAGCACTGGAGCGCGGTCTCCAGCCCCTTGACCCGCTCGCGCAGCCATTCCAACTCGGTCGCCTGCTCCACCCGATGTTCCCTCCGGTCGGTGAGGTGGGCGACCGCCCGCCGGGTTCGGGTCCTCCACCAGACGGCCACCACGGAATCACTCTGGGCCACTCGAACGGTCTGCGCAAGTAGGTAGACCCAATTCGACACTGCCGGATCGGCCTACGGTCGCCGTGTGGGTGACGTCCCGGGTCCGCTGGTCGGCCCGCACGAGCTGCAAGAGCTGCTCGGCGTGAGCCGCACCCGGATGCGCCAGCTCGTCCGCTACCCGACCTTCCCCGAGCCGTTCCAACGCCTGCACGGCACAACGGTCTGGCTGCGCGCCGACGTTGAGGCGTGGATCGCCGAGCACCGCCCGCCCCGGGTCACCGACGGCGACGAAGCCGACTAACCAACCCGACGCGCCCCGGAAGCCCTCCTCCGCCTCCCGGGCCTCCACCCCGCCCTGACCCCCGGCGGAGCGCCGCGAGGTCGCCGAGAGCCACGGGAGACCCACGACGACCCCGCCGCAGTACGGACCGGCCCCACCCCGGAGCAGTGTGGGGTGGGGCCGGAGTCTCTGCCCGTCAGTACGTCGTGTGCTGCGACCCCGACCTGCCGCCGCCCTCACCCCGTGGCAGCGCAAGACCGGCTGAGCAGCCCGGACCCCAACAACACCCCAAGCCAGAGGCCCTGCCGGGACCACCGGCAGGGCCTCTGGCTTGGGCGGGGACTGTTATCGACCCCCGCCTCTCATGACACGATGACCGGCATGACCACGAGCGATCTCCGCGAACTGACCGTCGGCACCGGCGCGGGCGGCGAGCAGCTCGGCACCGACATGGTGCTCAACATCGGGCCGCAGCACCCGTCCACGCACGGTGTGCTCCGGTTGAAGCTGGTGCTCGACGGCGAGCGGGTGGTCTCCGCCGAACCGATCGTCGGCTACATGCACCGAGGCGCGGAGAAGCTCTTCGAGGTCCGCGACTACCGGCAGATCATCGTGCTGGCCAACCGGCACGACTGGCTGTCGGCGTTCTCCAACGAGCTGGGTGTGGTGCTCGCCGTCGAACGGCTGATGGGCATGGAGGTGCCGGAGCGGGCCACCTGGCTGCGGATGGCGCTCGCCGAACTGAACCGGGTGCTCAACCACCTGATGTTCCTCGGCTCGTACCCGCTGGAGATCGGCGCGATCACCCCGGTCTTCTACGCGTTCCGCGAGCGGGAGACCATCCAGGCGGTGATGGAGGAGGTTTCCGGCGGCCGGATCCACTACATGTTCAACCGGGTCGGCGGCCTCAAGGAGGAGGTGCCGGCGGGCTGGACCGGGCGGGCCCGCGCCGCGATCGGCGAGGTGCGCCGGCGGCTGCCCGACCTCGACCACCTCATCCGGCGCAACGAGATCTTCCTGGCCCGCACCGTCGGGGTGGGGGTGCTCTCCGCCGCCGACGCCGCCGCGTTCGGCGCGTCCGGGCCGGTCGCCCGGGCCTCCGGACTCGACCTGGACCTGCGCCGCGATGAGCCCTACCTGGCGTACGACCAGCTCGACGTGCCCGTGGTCGCCAAGACCGCCGGGGACTGCCACGCCCGCTTCGAGGTGCTGCTCGACCAGGTGTACGTCTCGCTCGACCTCGCCGAACAGTGCCTGGACCGGGTCGACCGGCTCACCGGGCCGGTGAACACCCGGCTGCCCAAGGTGGTCAAGGCGCCCGAGGGGCACACCTACGCCTGGACCGAGAACCCGCTCGGCATCAACGGCTACTACCTGGTGTCCCGGGGCGAGAAGACCCCGTGGCGGCTCAAGCTGCGCACCGCCTCGTACGCCAACGTGCAGGCGCTGGCCACGCTGCTCCCCGGCTGCCTGGTGCCGGACCTGATCGCCATCCTCGGCTCGATGTTCTTCGTGGTCGGCGACATCGACAAGTAGCCGGTCCGGCTCGACCGTTGCGGGCTCCGCCTCGACGGGCGGTCAGCGCCAGCGGTCGGCGGACCGCGCCCCACCGGCGCGCGGCACGTCGTCCTGCGGCGGGTAGCCGTACCGCTGCTCGCCGCGCGGCCGGCCGTACCGGACCGGCTCGGGCTCGGCCGCCCGCCACTCGCCCGCCGACTGCGCGGTGCGCTGCGTCGGGGGACGCCACTCCTCGGGTACGGGCATCCCGCCGACCGGGAGCGCCGGACGACTCTCCTCGGCCCAACCGCCACCCCAGCCGGCCTCGGCGTCCCGGTCCTGGTCGCGGCGCGGCTCACCACGGCGTACCGACGCCCAGCGGTCCTCGACCCGGAACTCGGTGCCGGCGCCGTCGGCGTGCACCGCCGCTCGCCGCTCACCGACCCGCACCTCCTGGCCGTGCTCGTCGTCGCGGACCGAGGCCCACCGGTCCCCGGCGCGCAACTCCGACCAGTAGTCGCCGTCCGGGTCGTCCGACGCCGCGACGGCGGCCCGGCCGGGTTGCTCCGACGACGCCCAGGACCGGTCGTCACCCGCGCCGCCCTGACCGGCCCAGGACCGGTCGTCCCGGGGCCCACCCTGCCCGGCCGGCCAGCCCCGGTCGTCGCGCGGCGCGCCGGCACCCGCATGGTCATCCTGGGCCGCGCCGGCCCAGCGGTGGTCGTCGGCCGGGTCACCCGACCACGGCCGATCGTCCCGGTCGGCTCCCGGACCGGACCAGGCCCGGTCGTCGCGGGCACCCGGCTGGCCGGCCCGGTACCGGTCGTCGGCCGACCAGCCCCGGTCGTCCTCCTGCTCCCGGTGACCGGCCCACGAGCGCTCCTCCGACTCCGCGCCGCCCCAGGCCCGCTCCTCCGGAGCCGGGGACCACCGGCCGGCGTACCCGCCACCGTAGCGGTTGCCGGCCGCCGGGTCGGCGCCGTCCACGATGGTGTGCCGGGTGGTGACGTGCACGGTCTCGGTGTGGTGCACCACCCCGACCTGGCGCGGGGCCGGCTCCGGGCGGGCGTCCGGCTCGGCGGCGCGCGCGGCGCCGTACACGCCGGGCTGGGGGCGCTCAGCGCCGTAGGCCGCGGGGCGTTCGGCGCCGTAGCCGGCGGGGCGTTCGGCGGCGTACCCGGCGGGGCGCTCGGCGCCGTAGCCGGCGGGGCGCTCGGCGGCGTACCGGCCAACGGGCTGGGGGCGGCGGGTCGCCTCGTCCTCGTCCCGGCGGTCGGCGGCGGGCTGTCCCCAGCTCGTCGAGGCCGCGTCCTGGGCGGCGTAGCGGCCCCGGCCCGGCGCCTCGCCGTACGTCTCGACGGCCGGCACCCGGGCGCGGCCACCGGCCTGCTCGTCCGCGGCCGGGGCGGTGATGCCCGCGGCGGCGGCGATGCCGGCCGCCGCGGTGTCCAGTCGGCGCCGCAGCGCGGTGACCGACTCCTGGGCGCGCTGGGCCTGGTCGAGTGCGTGGTTGCCGCGCTGCGCGGCGGCCACGATCTCGCCGCGCAACTCCCGGCGCAGCTGCTCGATCTCGTCGAGCAGGTGCTCGGAGCCCGCCGACTCGCCGCTCTCGGCGCGCAGCGCGATGGAGAGGCCGATCAGCACGACGGCCAGGATGGCCAGCACGGCGCCGAAGCGCAGCGGACCGTTGCCGTCGGACACGAGGAGGATCAGCGCCGCCATGGGCGCAAGCCCCACACCGATCCAGAACAGGACGGTCAGCAGTGCGGAAGGGCGCTTCTCGGCGGGCGCAACCGGGGCGGGCATGGCTGTGCAGACTACCGAGAGTTCCGGCGGCAGGGAACCGGCTGAGCGCACCGATCTAGCAGGGACGGCGCGCCCGTGACGCGGCCGCGGGCGGTCGCCGACGGGCCACCGGGCCCGTCGGCGACCGGTGGGTCAGCTGGCGGCGAGCGCCCCGTCCGACGAGAAGACCAGGCCCACGCTCGCCTGGCCGGTCTTCAGGGCGTTCTTGGTCTGCGGACCACCGGCGTCCAGCGAGCTGAACGAGCCGGCCTTGAAGTTGTAGACCTGCACCAGGCCGGCCTGGCACTTCGGCCGCTGCGGGCACTCCGGCGGGCCGGCCAGCACGGTGGCCTGGCCGGAGCACTTGCTCGCCAGGTCGGAGAGCGTGGCCACCTTGTACTTGTCGGCGAAGGCCTTGGTGACGGCGAAGGCGTTCTGGTCCTGCGCGGCGGACGGCTTGCCGAAGGTGATTCCGGCCTTGTCGCCCTCCGTCTTCAGCGCGCTGACCGTCTTGTCCAGCTCGGGCGCGGAGACCGGCTGGGCGTCCTTGCCGTTGGCCTTGGTGTTCAGGAACTCGGCCATGGTGGCCGCGTACTCCGGGACGACCTGGATCTCACCCTTGGCCAGGGCGGGCTCGTAGAGCTCCCGGTTGCCGATCGTCTGCACCTTGACCTGGTAACCGGCCGCGGTCAGCGCGATCTTGTAGAGCTCGGCGATGGTCTGGCTCTCGCTGAAGTTGCCCGCGCCGACCGTGACCGCGCCGCCCGGGCCCTTCTCGATGCCCTCGGTCAGGTCGTTGGAGTCGGCGAACTCCTTCGCCGCGACCTGCGGAGTCTGCCGCTCGACGTCGACGGCCTTGTTCAGCTCGATCAGCTTCGGCGTGTCCAGCTTCTCGGAGACCTTGTCCAGCGCGGCGACGAGCTGCGGGCTGGCGGCCTTCGCGTTGATCGCCGGAATGACGTTGTCGGTGTTCTGGAGCTTCTTGTCGTCGGTCAGGACGACCAGCTGGTCACCCTTGACCGGGGCGCAACCAGCCCCGGAGGCGCCCTTGTCGGGCGCTTCGGTGCCGGACGAACCGCCCTTGCCGCACCCGGTGAGGAGCCCGGCCGCGGCCAGGGCGCCGACCGCCCCGATGGCCAGCCTTGTACGTGCGCGCATCAAAGCCCGCCTTCCGTGTCCCGGCGCGGCCCTTCCGGGCCGGCCGCGTGTCCGACGGGCGATCGGTCCACTGATGCGCCCGCGAGGTCCACCCAACATCTTGCCCGGGGGGGCCGACAACATGTGGCGACCTTCGTCACTGGATCGTCGCCGGATCACCGGCGGGCGCCCGTCGGGGCGTACCGGCGGGTCAGCCGCCACCGGTGACGGCGTCCGCGGCCCGGCGGTCCGCGCCGCCGCGCGCCCGGCGCAGCGGGCGCGGCGTGACCACCCGCTCGACCAGCGCGAGGAGCAGCTCCACCAGCACGGCGAGCCCGGCCACCAGCACGCCGCCGGCGATGATCTGACCGCCGCCGGCCGCGATGTCCAGCCCGAAGCCGGCCCGGATGATCTGCCCCAGCCCGCCGCCGTTGACGAAGGACGCCAGCGCCGCCGTGGCGACCACCTGCACCGCTGCGGTCCGGAAGCCGGCGGCCAGGTACGGCACGGCCAGCGGCAGCTCCACCCGGCGCAGCAACTGGCCGCCGGAGAGCCCCATCCCCCGCGCCGCGTCCCGGGCCTCCGGATCGGCCTGCCGCACCCCGGTGTACGCGTTCGCCAGCAGCGGTGGCACCGCGAACACGGCCAGCGCGACCACCACCGACGGCCGGCCGAAACCGAGGAAGGTCAACGGCAGGATGGTCAGCAGGGCCAGGGTCGGGACCGCCAGGGTGACGTTGGAGATCAGCAGCACCGCGCCGCCGCCCCGGCCGGTGTGCCCCAGCCAGAGCCCGATCGGCCAGGCCACCAGGCAGCCCAGCAGCACCGCCGCGGCGGAGATGCTGAGGTGCTCGCCCAGCCGGTCCAGGACGCCGCCCGGGTTCGTCCAGTTCAGCGGGTCGTTCAGCCAGCGCACGGCCTGCTCGATCGCGTTCACCGGGCCGACCTTCCGTTCGCGACTGCGGGGCTCCGCTCCGCTGCACTCCTCGCGCTCACGAGACCCGCCCGCGCAGCCACGGGGTGAGCAGCAGGCCGATCCCGGCCAGGACCAGGTCCAGCACCAGCGCGAGCAGGACGCAGAGGAGGGTGCCGGTCATGATCTGCGCCTTGTAGAAGTTGTTCTGGAAGCCGGCGAAGATCAACTGCCCAAGGCCGCCGCGACCGACCACCACCCCGACCGTGACCAGCGCCACCGTGGAGACGGTGGCCAGCCGCAGCCCGGTGAGGATGCCGGGCAGGGCCAACGGCAACTCGATCCGGAACAGCCGGCCCCAGCGGCCGTACCCCATCCCCTCGGCGGCCTCCCGGACCTCGGGAGGCACCTGGTTCAGCCCGGCCACCGCGTTGCGGACGATCACCAGCAGGGCGTAGAGCACCACCACGCTGAGCACGGTCACCACGCCGATGCCCAGATAGGGCGCGAGGAAGGCGAACAGCGCCAGCGAGGGGATCGTGTAGAGCACGCCGGTGAGCGCCAGGATCGGCCCGGCGAGGGACCGGAACCAGTAGGCCGCCACCGCCAGCGGCAGCGCCACCACCGCGGCGATCAGCACCGCCCGGGCGGTCAGCGAGGCGTGCTCGCGCAGCGCGGCGACAATCGTGTCAGAGTTGTCCCGCACGTACTGCCAGGAGAACCACGGGTTCTCCGGCTCGGCCCGGTAGGTCAGGTGGAGGGACACAGGTGGACGTTACCCCGGGGACCACCGGCGACGCCGGACACGGCGCTGCCTCCATCACGCTCGAGCGCATCCGCAAGCGCTACCCGGACGGTACGGAGGCGGTGCGGGAGCTGAGCCTGGAGGTGAAGGCCGGCGAGCTGGCCGTGCTGATCGGCCCGTCGGGCTGTGGCAAGTCCACCGTGCTGCGGATGATCAACCGGCTGATCGAGCCGACCGACGGCCGGATCCTGCTCGGCGACGACGACGTCACCCGGGTCGACCCGGTCGGGCTGCGCCGCCGCATCGGATACGTGATCCAGAACGTCGGCCTCTTTCCACACCAGACCGTCAGCGCGAACGTGGCGACCGTGCCCGGCCTGCTCGGCTGGCCCCGGGAGCGGACCCGCCGGCGGGTCGACGAGCTGCTGGAACTGGTCGGCCTCGACCCGGCCCAGTTCGGCCGCCGCTACCCGCACGAGCTCTCCGGCGGCCAGCGGCAGCGGGTCGGGGTGGCCCGGGCCCTCGCCGCCGACCCGGTGGTGCTGCTGATGGACGAGCCGTTCTCCGCCGTCGACCCGATCGTCCGGACCCGCCTGCAGGAGGAGTTCCTCCGGCTCCAGGCCGAGGTCCGCAAGACCATCGTGCTGGTCACCCACGACCTGGACGAGGCGGTCCGGCTGGGCGACCGGATCGCGGTGCTCTCCCAGGGCGGCCACCTGGAGCAGTACGACAGTCCGGCCGCCATCCTCGGCTCGCCCGCCTCGCCGTTCGTCCGCGAGTTCGTCGGCGCCGACCGGGGCATCCGCCGGCTGGCCGTCACCCCGGTCACCCGGGAGGTGCTCGACCCGCTCCCGGCGGCCGACGGGGCGGACCTGCCCGCGGTGCCGCTGGGCGGGTCGGCGTACGACGCGTTGGGCGTGCTGCTCACCTCGGCCGCCGAGCACGCCGTGGTCACCGAGGACGGACGCCCGGTCGGGCTGCTCAGCCGGGACCGGGTGCTCGGCCTGGGGGCCGTGGCGGGCTGACCCGGCCGCCGACCGGCCGACGTCGGGCCCGGCCGGGCGCGCTCCGCGTCAGGCCCGGCCCCGGCGCCGGGGCCGGGCTCAGGCGCGGCCGCCGAGGCTGGCGGTGCCGACGATCCAGCCGGCGAAGAAGCCGTACGTGGCGCCGGTGCTCGCCGCCTGGAAGGCCGCGAGCAGCGACCCGTCCGGCCCGAGCAGGGCGGCGAGCAGCCCGGTGAACCCACCCGCCAGGACGTACGCCGCCCAGCCGGAGAAGAACTGGCTGACCGAACCCTGCACCCGGGCCACCTGCGCGGCGGGCAGCAGGTAGAGCAGCGCCGCCGCGACGACCACCATCAGCACGGCCCGCAGGTCGGTGGCGAACACCCCCTGCGCCGGGTCGTCGGAGTGCAGCCGCCAGGCCGGCCAGGCCAGCAGCCGCAGGAACCAGCCGCCCGCGCCGTTCGGGTCCGTGTGGTCCTGGACCCACCCCCCGTACGCGGGGCTGCCGCCGACCCCTACCAGGAGCAGCGCGGCCAGGGTGCCGGTGCCCGCGGCGGTGCCGTAGCCGCTGACGGTCCGGGGGCGGTTGGTGAGGGCCATGGGGCGGTCAGTTCCCGGCCCGCGCCGCCGGGCAAACCTGCGCGTACGCGCGACCGCCGCGGGCCGGCGGACAGCCATCAGGGGAGTCAGTGCTTCATCAGGTAGTCGATGAAGGCGGCCCGCAGCAGCGGCTCCGACTCCTCGTAGCCGTGCCCGGTCAGCTCCCGCCACAGGGCGTTGGCCTCGTCGATGATCGGCCCGACCGAGTTGGGCGCGCCGTCCAGCGCGGCGGCCTCGTCCGCGTTCGGCAGGTGCCGCAGCACCGACCAGAAGAAGCCCGCGTCGCGGCGCTCCCGGGCCAGGGCGAACGCCTGCTCGCGCAGCTCCTCCGTGGAGAGCTGGTCGAGCTGGTCGAAGGTACGGCCGCCGGTGGCAGGAGTCTCGGTCATGCCGCCGAGCCTAACCGGCGGGATCACGCCCGGCCCGCCGGACGCGGTCGCTCTCGCCGACCGGCCCCGACCGGTCAGCGGTCGTCGGCGTCCCAACGCTGCGGGCCGGTCTCCCAGCGGTGCGCCTCCCACGGGTCGACCGTGGTCTCGGTGGCCCGTACGGGCAGCACGCCCGGCCAGGTGTCGACCGGGGCGGACCGGGTCAGCGCCCAGCCCGTGCTGATCGTGCCGTCCCCGGCCGGCATCCGCTCGGCCGCCTCGCCGCCGGCCGTACGCGGTCGGCCCATCGCCTCGACCAGCCGGGTGACCAGCAGCCCGCCGCCGAGCGCCGCCCCGCCGACCGCCCACCGGCTGACCGTCCAGCCGCGGGCCTGCGCCCAGGCGAGGAAGACCACGACCAGGCTGACCGCGAGCAGGGTGCCGAGGACTCCGCCGCGCCGGCCGTACGCGCTGGTGCCGGCGAGCATCGCCGTGCCGACGGCCAGGATCGACCAGTCCAGCCCGGAGGTGGGCGCCACCGGGCCGGTGCCGTTGGTCGCGATCAGCACCCCGGCGAGCATGGCCAGCACGGTGGAGCCGACCAGCGCCAGGGCGGTCACCATCGCGGCGACGGTGCCACGGCGCCGGGCCGGGTCGACGACCGGCCGGAACCGGCCCACCAGCCGCCGGATCGCCTTGATCGCGCCGAACAGGCCGCCGAGGACGGCCACCGCGGCGAAACCGGCGAAGAGGTTGACGGCGGCGCCCCGGGGGTCGTACGTGCCCTGCACCACGACCGGGCCGGTGCGTCGCTCGATGTAAACGATCACCCCGGCCGCGCCCGCCAGGCTGGCCGCCCAGCCGGGCACGTGCAGCACCACCACCGCCAGGGCGAGGGCGGTGCCGCCCAGGGCGGCCACCGCCAGCGCCGGGAGGAGCGCCTCCCGCAGGCCCCGGTCGCCCTGCTCGGCGACGTGCAGTGCGGCGGCCACCGCGACCGGGCCGACCGCCAGGTTGACCGCGGCGGCGCGCAGGCTCAGCCCGGCGGCGAGGGCCAGCAGGCCCAGCGCGACCACGTCGACCAGCAGCGACTTCAGGCCGTCGCCGCGCAGCGCGTCCGCGTTCTCCCGCCAGAGCAGGTACGCCATCCCGGCCAGGCCGGCCAGCAGCACGAACTCCCAGACCACATGGACGGCGATCCGGTCCCGCCCGGGCTCCCCGTGCAGCGGGTCGTCGAAGACGTTCTCCAGCAGCGCGGCGGGCACGCCCGACGACGGCTCCGTCGGCGCGTCCCGGCCCGTTTCGTCGTACGCCATGAGCCGCGCCTCCCACGTCGCCGGCCGTCCGTCCCGACGCCCGGGCGGACCGGCGGCGGCCATTGCTTCCGGTCGCCAGGCACGGTACCTCCGGGCCGGGGTGGGGGGAAGCCCCTGATCAACGCTGGCCGGGGCGGCTCTCCCGGTCGCCGGGCTGGCGGTCCTCGTCGTCCTCCTGCTCCGGCACCCGGCAGGCCCGCTCCAGCCAGAGCGCGGCGGCGACCAGGGCGAGCGACGCGAGCAGCCCGGCGGCCGCGGCCGGCCGGTCGCCGACGGCGGCGTTGGTCCGCTCGATGAAGAGCCACCCGGTCAGCCCCGCATAGAAGCCGGTGAAGATCGCCGCGACCAGTGCGGACGCCTTGGCCAGCACCACGAACCGGGCGACCAGCAGCGGGTTGAGCGGCTCCCGGCCCGGCTTGCCGTCGATCTTGCCGCGGGTGTTCACCGCCGCGTAGGCCTCCAGCACCGCGAGCCCGGCCAGCGTGACCACCGGCAGCCAGGGCAGGTTCGGCGCGACGTCGTAGTAGAAGCTGCTGATCAGCAGCCAGGCCACCGCGGCGGCGGCGAGGGCGGCCACGACCAGCGTGGAGATCCGGGTCGGACCCATCCGGAAGCGGTCGGGGTCGCGCGGGGACCGTGCCTGGCTCATGCCGTCCGGCTCCAGTGGGTCATGTGTCCGACTCTAACGCCAGATCCGCCCGGGGACTGAGTTCCAGCGCGTCGGAGGCGAGCGGCTCGGCGTTGAGCAGGTCGGTCAGCCAGCCGTGGCCGGGCAGCCGCCCGTGCGGCTCGATGTCGATCCACGGCCGGAGCACGAAGGCCCGCAGGTGGGCGCGGGGGTGCGGCAGGGTCAGCTCCGCCTCGTCGCTGAGCACCGGCTCGCCCGCCTCGTCCCAGACCGCGATCACGTCGACGTCGAGGGTGCGCGGCCCGAACCGGCGTTCCGGGTCGCGGACCCGGCCGGCCGCCGCCTCGGCGGTTCGGGCGCGCTCCAGCCAGTCCCGCGCGGTCGCCGCCGGGTCCACGGCCAGCACCACCGCGTTCAGGTACGCCGGCTGTGCGGTGTCCCCCCACGGTGGAGTCTCGTACACGCCGGAGACCACCCGCACCGCGTCACCGAGCGTGCCCACCGCCGAGCGCAGGTGGTCGAGCCGGTCGCCGAGGTTGCTGCCGATCGACAGCACGGCCCGGGTCACCGGGTGCGCCGCATCGTGACGGCCACGTCGGCGAAGGCGTGCGGGATCGGGGCCTCGGGCTTGTGCACGGTGACCGTGGCGGCGCCGACCAGCGGTTCGGCGAGGCAGACGGCGAGCAGCCGGTCGGCGAGCGTCTCGATCAGGTTCACCGGCTCCCCGGTGACCACCGCGACCAGCCGCTCGGCCAGCTCGCCGTAGTGCACCGTGTCGGTCACCTCGTCGGAGCGGGCGGCCGGGGCCAGGTCGAGTTCGAGCACCGCGTCGACCACGAACTCCTGCCCCTGGGCGCGCTCGAAGTCGTAGACGCCGTGCCGGCCGCGCGCCCGCAGCCCGGTCAGCTCGATCCGGTCGGTCATGCTCCCTCTCCCTTCGCCGCTCCCGCCGGCCGGCCCGCTCGGCCTCCGCCCTTCCCGGCGGCTTGGTCGGCCGGTCCGGCGGTCAGGCGCGGGCGGCCGGTGGCGGCCCAGACGGCGAGCGCGTCGGCGGTGGCGCGGACGTCGTGCACGCGGACCCCCCAGGCGCCGGCGGCGACGGCGAGCACGCTGGTCGCGACGGTGGCGGCCTCCCGTTCGGCGGTCGGGCGGGGGGTGCCGTCCGGGCCGGCCAGCAGCCGACCCAGGTACGACTTGCGGCTCGCGCCGAAGAGCAGCGGGAAACCGAGTTCGAGCAGCTCGGGCAGGCGGGCGCTGAGCTCCCAGTTGTGCGCGGCGGTCTTGGCGAAGCCCAGCCCGGGGTCGACGATGATCCGGTCGGCGGCCACCCCGACGGCCAGCGCCTCGTCCACCCGCCGGCCCAGCTCGGCCCGGACGTCGGCGACCACGTCGGTGTAGCTGGCCAGGTCGCGCATCTCGCGGGAGTGCCCCCGCCAGTGCATCAGCACCCAGGGGCAGCCGGCGTCGCGGACCACCCGGGCCATGTCCGGGTCGGCGAGGCCGCCGGAGACGTCGTTGACCACGTCGGCCCCGGCGGCGAGGGCCGCCTCGGCCACCCGGGCCCGACTGGTGTCGATGCTGACCGGGATGCCGGCGGCGGCCAGCTCGCGGACCACGGGCAGCACCCGGGCCGTCTCGGTCTCCGCGTCGACCCGGTCGGCGCCGGGACGGGTCGACTCCCCGCCCACGTCCACCAGGTCCGCGCCAGCCTCCCGCAGTCGCACTCCGTGTCCGACGGCGGCGTCGAGATCGGCGTATCTGCCGCCGTCGGAGAAGGAGTCGGGCGTGACGTTGAGGACGCCCATCACCACCGGGGCCTGCGCCCGCACCAGATCGGTCACGACTAGACCGTACCGGTCGCCAGCAGGGCCTCCGGCGACCCCGCCCCGGACCGACGGCAACGGCCCTGACATGCCGATTGGAACAGGTGTACGATCGGTCGTCCGGGTCCGATCGGGGCGACTCTTCGCGGGTTGTCGCAAAGGTGGCCGGGCCGTACGCTTTGGAATTGGCCAGCATCGAGATGGCGAAGCCCTGGAGGGAGGGCCGAAGCGGGAGTAATTCCCCCAAATCTCACCACTCTCCGTGGTGGGTAACGAACCCAGCGTTGCTGACGCTGCGCACAGTGAGCACCGATCCCGCCAGGCTTGACTACTGCACCACCGCGGCGTCGCCGGCCGCGACATGGGGAGGTTTCCAGTGATCGCCATCGAGCTCATGGGGACGGCGTCGGCCGCCGTCGACCACGCGCTCCACGCCCTGGCGTCGACTCCACTCGCCGAGCCGGCGCCCAAGGGCATCGACACCGAGGGTGTCGTCACCTTCTTCGCCAGCAAGATCGCGCCGATCCTGCTCGCGGTGCTCGGCGTCATCTTCATCGGCCGCGCCAGCCGCGGCGAGATCTCGAAGGTGTTGACCAGCTCGGCCATCGCCATCGTCGGCCTGGCCTTCATCGCCGGCGCCGCCACCCTCTTCTTCGTCGGCGACTACCTGATCAACCTGATCTTCGAATAGGCGCGGGCGACCATGCGGCTGCGCACCGACGACGACATCTACCGGGCCCGTCTCGTCTACCTCGGGCCGCCCGGCTACACCCTTCCCGTGCACCTGCCGTACGCCCAGTACGGCCTGTTCATGCTGCTCGTACCCCTCTACATGTTCATCCACTGGCTGTTCACGCTGCAGGTCGAGCTCTTCCCCGCGTGGGAGATCTCGCTGGCCATCGTGACCACCTCGTTCATCTTCCGGTACGTCGACCCGGACCGGCCGGCGCGCATGGTCATCCGCACCGCGCTGACCGACTGGCGACGCACCCGGGAGCCGGCCGCCGAGCTGCGCGACCCGCGCCTGGTGGCGAGCCGGATCAGGATCCGGGAGGAACTGGCATGACCGGGCGTACGCCGATCGGGCAGAAGAACGACGCGGGTGAGGCGGTCGCATGAGTCGCTCTTCCACGCCGGGTTCCCCGGCCGGGCGGCACGCCGGTCCGCACGGTAACCGTGCGCGATCGTTCGACTACCCTGAGGCCGACGAGCGGGACGAGGTCGCCCTCGACCCGGCCCTGGTGACCAGCCCCGGGCACGGTCGGGTCGGCGTCTTCCAGCCACCCCGGCCCGCCCCGCCGCGCGGCCAGTCAGCCGGCGAGCAGCCCGCGTCCACGATCGGCGACGGCGGCGACATCGATTCGCCGTTCCTCGACCTGTTCGGCGGCGCGCAGCCCGGCGGGCGACACCCGGCACCGCCCGCGCTGACCCGCACCCCGGAACCGCCGGCCACCGAGCCGGCACCCGTGGTCGCGCCGCCCCGCCGCGGCGTCGGGCGGGAGACGCTTCCGATCCCGCACCAGCACGTCGCCCCCGCCGAGCCCGCGCCGCCGGCCGAGCGCCGGCCCGCTGCCGACCGGTCCACCGCCCGGCTGCGAACGGCGACCGCCGGCACCCCGCCGGTCGACCGCCCCGGCGACGCCGTGGACGTCGTGCGGTCGACACCCCGCGCTCCGGAGCTGCCGGACGACGCCGCCGACCGGGTGCCCGCCCTCGACCCGGCGCCCTCGCCGCCCGGCCGCAACCGGGTGCCGCACCAACCCGGCGACCGGCTCCCCGCGCTGCGGCCGACCGCCGACCCGGAGCAGACCGACCCCGGCGCCGAGCCTCCGCTGGAGCGTCCGGCCCGCCACGAACCGCATCCCGCCGACCGGGCGGAGCGCCGCGCCGACGCGGAGCGGCTCGCCGCGCCGGGCGTCCGCGAGGTCGCCGCGCCCACCACCCGGGAGGTGGCGACGCCACCCGCCCGCGAGGTGGCCACGCCCCGGCAGCGCTCCGCCGCCGAGCGGAACACCCGGCCCGCCAAGCCGGTCCGGGTCCGCCCCCCGAAGATCAAGTTCGGCGACCGCGACCCGTCGGTCGAGCTGGCGATCACCGAGATCGCCGGTCACCTGACCTTCACCCCGAACACCGTCACCGCCTGGTACTGGCTGCCCGAGGTGCGCTGGGCGTTCCGCCCGGACGCCGAGCGGGAGGCGCTGCTCTCCGCCATCTCCGAGCAGTACGCCGGCCTGGCCGGCTTCCGGCTGCACCTGCGCCGCACCACCCGGCCGTTCCCCGCCGACGAGTGGGCCCGCACCATCGACGCGCACACCGCGTCCCCGCTGCCCGACGTGCCCGGCACGGCCGGCTGGGCCGACCACCTGGTCGCCGCGCAGCGGCACCTGATGGCGGTCAACCACGCCGAGGGGCAGACCTACCTGGGGGTCACCTTCGCCCGCCGGTCGCTCGGCGACTCGCTCACCGAGCGACTGCTGCGTACCTTCGGCCGGGGCACCGCCGACGGCGAGCGCCGCAAGCTTGGCCGGACGGTCGAGCAGTTCGACGAGGTGCTCGGCGCGTTCGGCATGCGCGGTCGCCGGGTCACCGCGCAGGAGCTGGAATGGCTGCTCTACCGCTCCGTCGCGCTCTGCATGTCGCCCCCGGGCGCCCTCTCCCCGATCACCAACGGGCGGTGGGAGCGCGGCGACCTGCTCGCGCTCACCGAGCAGGTGGAGCGCTACCGCACCCCGTACGGCTCGACGGTCAAGCTGGTGAACCGGATGACCGGCGAGGAACGGCACGTCGCCGTGCTCGCCGTCGGCCGGATGGAGCCGCTGGAGATCCCCGAGCGGCACGAACCCTGGCTGCACTTCCACGAGCGGCTGCCCTGGCCGATGGAGATCTCCACCCGGGTGGACATCCTCGGCTCGGCTGACTCCTTCCGCAACCTCGAGCACCGACTCCGGATGATCCGGTCCCAGCAGCTCGACTACGCGGAGCACGGCATCGACGCCCCGCCCGAGCTGGAACGCCTGGCCAAGCGGGCGCTGGTGATCGGCGACGAGATGACCACCGGCCTGCCGGTGGACTCGGCCCGCGCGCACGGCTGGCACCGGATCGCGGTCGGCGGCCGGACCCGCGAGGAGTGCCTGGAGCGGGCCCGCCGGCTCATCCAGCTCTACTCCCGCGAGTTGCGCATCTCGCTGCAGCATCCGAAGAACCAGGACTGGCTGGCCCGCGAGTTCATCCCCGGCGAGCCGATCGCCAACACCGGCTACGTCCGGCGGATGCCGGTCCCGCTGCTCGCCGCCGCGCTGCCGCAGGCCGCCTCCACCGTCGGCGACCGGCGCGGCGACCTGATCGGGCGGACCGCCGGCACCTGCCGCCGACCCGTCTTCCTCGACCTGCACTTCCCGATGGAGGTCCGGGAGCGCTCCGGGCTCGCGGTCTTCGTCGCCGAACCGGGCGGTGGCAAGTCCACCCTGCTCGGCGCGCTCGGCTACCTGGCCGCCCGGCGCGGTGTGCAGGTCACCCTGCTCGACCCGTCCGGCCCGCTGGCCCGGCTCTGCGCCATGCCCGAGCTGCGGCCGTACTCCCGTGTGCTCAACCTGACCGGCTCTGAGCAGGGGACGCTGGCGCCGTACGCGCTGATCCCGACGCCGCTGCGCACCGAGTTCGGGGCGGGCTCGGCCGGCGACCGGGAGTTCGAGATCGCCGTCTCCAACGCCCGCGCCGAACGCCGGATGCTGGTGCAGGACATCTGCATGATGCTGGTGCCGCCGCAGGTCGCCCGCGAGGCCTCCACCGCCACGTTGTTCCGGCACGCCGTACGCCAGGTGCCGGCGGAGGAGACCTCCACCCTGGACGACGTGGTCGCCTGCCTGCAGGGGCTCGACGACGACGCCGGCCGGGAACTGGCCAACCTGCTGCTGGACACCGCCGAGATGCCGCTCGCCATGCTCTTCTTCGGCCGGCCGCCGGAGGGGCTGCTCGGCGCCGACGCGGCGCTCACCGTGATCACGATGGCCGGCCTGCGGCTGCCCGACCTCAAGATCGAACGCGAGTACTGGTCGGCCGAGGAGGCCCTCGCCCTGCCGATGCTGCACACCGCGCACCGGCTCGCCGTCCGCCGCTGCTACGGCGGGTCGATGTCGTCGCGGAAGCTGGTCGGCCTGGACGAGGCGCACTTCATGGAGGGCTGGCGCTCGGGGCGCTCGTTCCTGGTCCGCCTCGCCCGAGACTCCCGCAAGTGGAACCTCGCCGCCCTGGTCGCCTCGCAGAACCCGAAGGACATCCTCGGCCTCGACGTGCAGAACCTCGTCTCCACCGTCTTCGTCGGCCGGATCGCCGAGGACACCGAGATCGCCTCCGAGGCGCTGCGACTGCTCCGGGTGCCGGTCAACGACGGCTACGAGGCGACCCTCGCCTCGCTCTCCCAGGCCGACGCCGGCTCCGCCGCCCGGCTGGGCTTCCGCGAGTTCGTGATGCGCGACGTCGACGGTCGGGTGCAGAAGGTCCGGGTCGACGTGTCGTACGTCGACGGGCTGCTCGAGCACCTGGACACCACCCCCGCCGCGGTCACCCAGGCCGCCGGTGCGCTGCCGACCGTCCTGGCTGATCTGGAGGCGTGACGTGACTCCTCCGACGCTTGAAGGCGCCAGCTTCTCAGGTCGCGGTTGCGGCCTGACGGGCAAGCCCTGCCCGGAGTACGTTGCTGGCGCCGACCACGTCCGAATGCGCGCTGTACGCGCAGCGCACGCACTGGAAGTCGGCTTGGGTGACGCGGTTCTCCTTCGCACAGTGCCCGCATCGCGGGCAGGTGCGGGAGGTGTTGCGGGGGTCCACTGCGATGATCGTCCGTCCGGCGCTTTCAGCCTTGGCGGACAGGATCGCGAGGAACATCCCCCAACCCGCGTCGAGAACCGAACGGTTCAGCCCAGCCTTCGCGGCCACGTTGACGCCGGGAGCGCCGATCGTGCCGCGCGCCGAGCGGGTCATGTTGGCGATGCGCAGGTCTTCATGCGCGATCACGTCATGCTGTCTGACCAGCCACAGCGCGGTCTTGTGGGCGTGGTCGCGCCGCTGCCGACGTACCTTGGCGTGCAGCGCTGCGACCTGCGCACGGGCCTTGCAGCGGCGGTTGGAGCCACGCCTGCGCCGAGCCAGGGCCCGCTGCGCCTGGGCCAGTCGGTCGGCGGACGCGGCGAGGTGGCGGGGGTTGCCGACCTGGACACCGTCGTTGGTGGTGAGAAAGGACGCCACACCCATGTCGATCCCGACCGCCGACCCGGTGGCCGTCAGCGGTTCGGCGGGTACGTCGTCGCAGGCCAGGACCGCGTACCAGCGGCGCCCCTCCCGCTTGACACTGATCGTCTTCACCCGGCCGTCGACCTTGCGGTGGGCGTGTACCCGGATGTGGCCGACGCCCTGCAGGTACACCCGTGTCTGCCCGGAGTCGGGGATGGAGTCCCAGCGGCAGCCGTCGCCGTCCTTCGGCCACTGCACGGTGTCGAACCAACCGGCGCCCTTGAACCGCGGATATCCCGGAGTCTGGCCTGCCTTGACCCGACCGAAGAACGCGGCAAACGCCTTGTCGAGGCGGCGCAGGGTGGCCTGCTGAGAGGAGAACGACCAGCGGCCCTGGTCGGGATCGGCGCGGCGGATGTCCTTGAGCTGGGCGGACTGGTCACCGTAGCGCACGCTCACCCGGGAGCGGCGGTACGCCTCGCGCCGCTCGGCGAGGGCGGCGTTGTACAGCTGCCGGTGGTCCTCGACGCACGCGGCCAGCGCCGCCGCCTGACGTGCGGTGGGGCGCAACAGAAACGCGTACGCCCGGATCACGACGACCCCTCCCTGCGCCACGGCCTCTCGTACTGGGAGTCGAGATACCGGCGCACCGCCATGGCGGACACCGCGCCCACGGTCACGGCGAAGAACGACCGGGACCACAGTGTGGGCAGCCGCGAGCGCAGCGACGGGAACTCCTGCCGCAGCACCCGCGACGTGAAGCCCTTGAGCTGGTTCGCGATATGGGCCGGCGAGTCGGCGGGGTGCGCCTTGACGAACAGGCGCACGTGGTCCGGCATGACCTCCAGGGCGACAACCCGCCAGTCCCGCTCGTCGCACCTAGTGCGAATCAACTCGTCGCAGCGGCGACCGATCTCACCAGTGAGCACAGGCCGGCGGTACTTCGGGCACCACACCACGTGGTACCCGAGGTCGTACGCAACCCCCGCGGAAACCTGCACCTCACCCGCCACGCCACAAGTATATAGGGATGCTGCATCTATCATTGGAGGGAGGGAGCGCGGATTGCCCCGCCGCCTGAAGGCGGCGGCCCCCTCCGCGCGACTCTGATGGCGACGGCCCGGGCACGGATCGCGGCGCTCCTCCTCGCGCTCGGCGTACTCGCCGTGGCCACCGTCGCCTGGCCGGTGGTCGGGGCGACACCCGCGTACGCCGCGACACCGGTCGCCCAGGCCCGGGCCGAGCTGTGCAGCACCAAGGAGTGGCAGGCCGACTTCCGGGCCTGCGTCGCGAAGCTCAAGGAGGTCAGCCAGGACCAGGTCGAGTGCCGCAACGCCCCGGTCCCGGGTGCGCCGGACTCCGGCCTGGCCGGCTGGTTCGCCGCCCGCCCGGACTCCGCCAAGCTGCCCGGCCCGAAGGGCCTCTACAGCGACTACGGCTACGCCGGATACAGCTACACGACATACGACGTCGACGGCGGCTGTGCGTCGTCCGTGCTCCATCCGGACTACCGCTTCACCACCATGGTGGCCAACGGCGAGTTCATGTTCGCGAACGCCGTGATCGGCGCCTCGAACGCGCTGCGCGAGCGGGCCTGGGATCCCCGCTCGATGTGGGGTTGGGCGGATCCGCTGGTGGACCAGGCCACCAAGGCCGTCTACCAGAAGGTGTTCAGCGTCTTCGGCATCATCACGCTCTGCGTGGTCGGCCTATACCTGCTCTGGCGCTCCCGCCAGTCGGACATGAGCAACGCCATGACGACGGCCGGCTGGGCCCTGCTGGTGATGGTGGCGGTCACCGCCCTGGCGGCCTGGCCGGTGAAGTCGGCGAACATCGCCGACAACACCCTGGTCACTTCGCTCAGCGTCGTGCACGACGCGATCGGCCCGGCCTCCAGGGACACCCCAGCGGGGCAGTGCGACGATCCGAACCCCGAGGCGTGCAAGGATCACCGTCCCCCGGCGGTGCGGGCCAGTGACACGGCCACCGAGACGATGCTCTACCGGAACTGGCTGCGCGGCGTGCTCGGCTCGGCCGACAGCGAAACCGCGAAAAAGTACGGTCCGGCGCTCTACGACGCCAAGTCGCTTTCCTGGGAGGAGGCGGAGAAGCTCCGCCAGAACCCGGCCACCCGGGAGGCGACCATCAAGGCGAAGCAGCAGCAGTGGGCCCGGGTCGCCGAGCAGATCAAGACGGAGGACCCGGAGGCGTACGAGTATCTCCAGGGCGTCCGGGACATGGACCGGATCGGGGCCGGCTTCATCGCGGTGTTGGCCTCGCTGCTCTTCGCGATGTTCGACCTGACCGCCTCGCTGCTGGTGCTGCTGGGCTTCCTGATCTTCCGATGGGCCGTGATCGCCGCACCGATCCTCGGCACGGTCGGTCTGATGCGTCCGGCCAGCGCCGGGCTGCGCCGGCTGGCGAACGCGGTGGTCGCGGCGGTCTTCAACATCGCCATCTTCGGCACCGGCGCGGCCATCTACCTCTTCGCGGTCGACCTCATCATGAACACGCCCACCCTGCCCGGCTGGCTCCAGGTGGTGCTGGTCTGGCTCTGCGGGGTGGTGGGCTGGCTGCTGCTGCGTCCGTACCGCCGGATCACCCAGCTCGGTGGCAAGGACAGCAGCGAGGCGATCAGCTCGGCCGGGTCGTGGCACCGCCGCTTCTTCCGGGACGTCCGGGTCGCGGCCCGGCTGGACGTGGTCGAGCCGGGCGGCACGGCGGAGCCGGCGCTCGGCCGGCGGCGGGGTGTGCTGCTCGACCAGGGCAGCCTGCGGCCGGAGGCCCGGCACGAGGATCCGTCGCACGCCGCCGCCGACCGGCAACGGCCGGACGGACGGGAACGGACGGAGGATGCGCTTGCACCGGAGCAGCCGGGCGGCGGCCGGACCGCACCGCGTCCCCGACGCCGGCAGCCGGCCACCTGGACCGAACCTGACGTGCCGGAGGAGGCCCCGGCGTTCGCGATCTACCGTCCGGGCTCGGCCGAGCCCGCGCCGGCCAGCAAGCCGATGCCGCGGGTGCGCTCCGAGGCACGGTGAGCACGATGCGACGAGCGCTGGAATTCCTGCTCACCCGGGTACTGCGGTCCCGGCTCGGCGTCGCGGTGGTGATCGCCGTCCTGGTCTTCGGCGTGATCGGGGCGGCGCGCCTGATATCCGGCCCCGTCGACCCGGCCACCGGCCTCAGCAACCGGCCGCGGGAGCCGATCAGCACGGTGGACCCGGCGGCCGGTGACGACGGGGTGCTGTCGAGCGCGGCGCCCGCCAAGCCGAAGACCTGGCCGGGCGAGCTGACCCCCGAGCAGGCCGCCGGCCGGTTCACCAACGTCTGGCTGGCCGGACCGGGCAGCAGCGGGGACGAATGGCAGGCGCGCCTGCGCCCCATGTCGACCTCAGCACTGACCGAGAAGCTCACCGGCGCGGATCCGGAGACCGTCCCCGCCCGGCGGGTGACGGGTCAGGTCACGCTCCGTCCCCGGACGGAGTCCTTCGTGGAGGCCCTCGTCCCGCTGGACAACGGCCGGCTCCGGCTGGAGCTGGTGGCCCCCGACGGCCGGTGGCTGGTGGACGCGGTGGACTGGGAACGCGAATGAGCGAGCAGTGGGAGAACGGCGGACCCCCGCCCCGCAGCCGGAAGCTCCGGCTCGGCGTCGTGGCCGCCGCCGTGACGACCGCGCTCACCCTGCTCTGCTGCGTGGGCGGCGCCGCGGCGTTCTTCCTCACCGAGCTGGGCGGCGAGGAGCAGGACGACGCGACCGTGGCCGGGCTGGCCTGCGACGCGGCCCACCGGGTCAGCATCACCGGCGACATGCCCCGCTTCGCCGAGTACGGCGAGGGGCAGCTCCGCAACGCCGCCGTCATCATCAAGGTCGGTCAGGACATGAAGGTGCCGGCCCGGGGCTGGGTCATCGCCGTAGCCACCGCGATGCAGGAGTCCACGCTGCGGAACCTCGCCAACACTGCCGAGCCGGCCTCCCTGGCGCTCCCGAACGAGGGGGTCGGCTCCGACCACGACTCACTCGGCCTGTTCCAGCAGCGACCCGGCTGGGGCAGCGTCGCGCAACGCATGACGCCCACCTATGCGGCCCGCAAGTTCTACGAGAAGTTGGTCAAGGTCCGGGACTGGGACCACCGGCCGTTGACCGTCGTGGCCCAGCGAGTGCAGGTCAGCGCGATCCCGGACGGGTACGCCAAGCACGAGGAACTGGCCGGCCGGATCGTCGACGCGCTGGCCGGCGGTGCCGCGCGGACGGTCCAGATCGCCGGCAAGGCGGTCTGTGACGCGGCCGCCGGCGCGCGGATCGCCGCGTCGGGCTGGACCGCGCCGATCCCGGGTCGCGCCGGCTCCGGCTTCCGCACCGCCGACCGGCCCAGCCACAACGGGGTGGACATCGCCGCGGACAAGCGGACGGAGATCCACGCCGCGTCCGCCGGCCGGGTGCTGGTCGCCCGCTGCGACCCGGACCACTCCGGACGACGCGACTGCGACCGCGACGGGTGGCCGGGCAAGGGCGGCTGCGGCTGGTTCGTGGACATCCTGCACGCCGGCGGGTACATCACCCGCTACTGCCACATGGTCGAGCGCCCGCAGGTGGTTCCCGGGCAGGCGGTGGCGGCCGGCGAGGTGATCGGCCTCTCCGGCAGCAGCGGCAACTCCTCCGGGCCGCACCTGCACTTCGAGGTGCACATCGAGAGCGACCGGTCCAGCCGCGGCGCCATCAATCCCGTGCCGTTCATGCGGGAACACGGGGCGCCGCTGGGCGGCGACACGTGAGGCCCACCGACGGATGACCGGCCCCCTTCCCGACCCGTTCGCGGACCAGCCCGACTGGGCGCCGCTGCCGCCCCGACCGCTCAAGATCGTCCCCGCCGCCGGCCGGGTCGAGCTACGCGGCCGGCGGGTGCTGGTCGGGCTGCCCGGCCTGGGCTGGCGGGGTGACCTGCGCTCCGACGAACGGGTAGTGCAGGGCAGCCGGACCTACGTGCCGGTCATCCCCGAACACGAGTGGTACCGCGCCGAATCCGAGCAGGTGGAGGTCTTCGCGCCGCTGGTACCGGTCGAGCGGGTCTGGGTGGAGACGGTGGGCGAGCGGCAGGGCGGCGCAGCCACGTCCCGCGAGTCCGGCATCAGGCTCGCCTCCCTCGACGCGCCGGCACCCCGGGCGCCGACCCCGGCCTTCGAGGCCGACGCGGTGGCGGGCCGGCGGGTGGTGCACGTCGTCGGACCGACCGAGCACCGCGACCTGCGGGCGGTGACCGAGACCTACTCCGGAGCCGAGGGAGACATCTGCGTCCGGGTCACCTCCGAGCTGGAGTGGTACCGCTGGGCCTGGCGCGGCCAGGCACCCACCACCCTCGAGGTTCCGGTCCACCTACTGTGGGTCGAGTAGCGGCCCTCAACCGACCTTGCGGCCCTCACAGACCCGCCACCCGTCATTGTCGATCACTTTGAACTGCCAGTCCTCTCGACGGCTACTCCGCGTCTGGCCGTCTGCGGAGCTGGAAATAGTCAAGGTCGTGGTGACCAACTCCCCATCGCCACTTTTTGCTCTGGCGAGTGCACCCCAACCGACGCGGACAACGACGTTGAAGTTCGCTTCGCGCCGTTCCAGCTCGTCTCGGAGGCCTCGAACGGCGTCGAGGTCGCCCCCGCCCCCGCAGGCGAACCCGCTGGCCTTCGTGTCGTTGCGGTCCACCAGGAACGCACGGAGGTAGTTGTCCACCACGACGTCGGGGGCGCTGCGGTCCGGCGCGGTTGCGCGGTCGTACAGGATGAAGCCGGTGATCCCGCCGCCGACACAGAGCACCGCGAGCACCCCGGCGACCACCGAGAGCACCGTGCGCAGCCGCCGCCGGGGACGCTGCGGCGCCGGAGCCGGCGCGGGGGGCGCCAACTGCTCGGGCGGGGTCCGCTGCGCCGGTACCCGGGAGACCTGGGAACCGGTGGGGGGCTGCACTGATTCCACCCCTTGAGGCTATCGGCTACGCGCCGCGTACCCAATGCCCCAGATTCACCGATCGCGCCCGCCTGCTGGCAGGAGGCGGGACAATGCCCGACCGGCCGCGGTGAGCTGGCTCGCAAAGACCGCGCAGCGCCGGTCGACATCCCGGAGTCGGGCCACCGGCTGGGATACCGTCACTGCGCGGGGAGGAGATGTCGGCCTCGGGAAGAGAGGTGGACGCGGTGGGCAGTCCGAAGGCGAGAGCCGGCCGGGCCGCCGCCCTGCACCGGCGGGCCGCGGCCGCCGCGACTGCCGCCGCCGGCATCCTGGACGAGATCCGACCCGCCCCGGCCGACCACCACCGGCAGTACGAGCTGGCGGAACGGCTACGAACGGCCGCCGCGCTGGCCGCGCTGGGTTGGGCCGGCGCCGCCCTGGAGACGTTGACCGCGGCCACCCCGCCCGGCGACCGACCGCCGCCCTTCGTCCGGGTCGGCACCGCCGCGCCGCTGGACGACGCCCGGTTCCCGGCGCTGGTGCCGCTGCTGGGCAGCGGTCACCTGAGCGTCGACACCGACGCCGCCGATCCCAGGGTGGCCGGGCTGCTGCGGGCCCTCCTGCTCCGGCTGCTCGCCGCCGCGCCGGCCGGCGCGATTCTGGTCCGCGCGGTGGACGGCACCGTCGAGTGGGATCCGACCGGCGGCGTCTTCGGGGGATTCGCGGGGTTGGCCGACGCGGGGCTGCTGCCGCCGCCGGCCGTGGACGTGGCGGGGCTACGGGCGGTGCTCACCGAGGCGGAGCAGTGGGTGGCCGCCGGCACCGCCCGGCAGCGTGGGCACGATCGCACGCTGCTGCTGGTGGTGGCCGCGTTCCCCGCCGGGACCGGCGCGACCGACCTGGGTCGGATCGAGGAGCTGGCTGCCCGGGGGCACCGGGCCGGCCTGCACCTGGTCGTCGCGGGCTGGTCGCCCGACACCACACTGCCCCAGGCCACCCCTGTCGCGGTACGCAACGCGTACGCGCTGGTCGGTGATCCGCCGGAGCAGGCGCTGAGCGGCCCGGGCCCCGAGACGGGCGGTGGGCTCAACTCCCCCGTCTTCGTCGAGGAGGACCCGCCCGACGAACTGGTGGCCGGGGTCTGTCACCGGCTGGCCCGACAGATCGAGGACGGTTCCCGGCTCTCCCTGACCGACCTGCTGCCCGCCGGGGAGCTGTGGGCGTCGAGTTCCGTCGACGGGCTATCGACCGTGGTGGGTGACGCCGCCGGGCGCCCGGTCAGCCTCGGCTTCACCGAGCTCACCCCGCACTGGCTGCTCAGCGGCCGGTCCGGCGCCGGGCGTTCGGCGTTCCTGACCAACGTGCTGTTCGGACTGACCGCCCGGTACGGCCCGGACGAGCTGGTGCTCTACCTGGCCGACCTGGACGACGGTGAGTCCTTCGTGGAGTTCCTGCAGACCGAGCGGGACCGCACCTGGGTCCCGCAGGTCCGGGCCGCCGGGATGGCCGCCGACCGGGAGTACGTGGCGGACCTCGTCGGCCAGCTCGAGGCGGAGCTGCGCCGCCGGGAGGAGGCTGGCCGGCGGGCCGGCGGGCAGCGGTACGCGGAGCTGCGCGAGCACCAGGCGCTGCCTCGGATCGTCTGCGTGATCGACAACTTCCCCCTGCTGCTGCGGGACCGCGACCGGCTCGCCACGGACCTGCTGACCCGGCTGGACGTGCTGGCCCGCGCCGCCCGGGCGTACGGCATCCACCTGGTCCTGGCCGGCGAGGGCGACCTTGGCATCGGTGGCCCGCGCGATCCCCTGCTGGGCCAGTTCCCGGTGCGGGTCGCGCTGCCCGGCGGGTCGGCGGTGCTGGAGCCGGCGAACGACGCCGCGGCCGGGCTGCCCGTGGGCAGCGCGGTGGTGAACACCGCGGGTGGCCTGGGTGGGCCGCGCGGCGCCACCCGGGGGCACGAGCGGATGATCCGCTTCCCCTATCCGCACGAGGATCCGGAGACTCTGGCCGTGCTGCGGCACCGGCTCTGGGCGGCCCGGCCGGAGGGCTCCGGCCCGCCGGTGGTCTTCGCCGGGTACGCGCGCCCGCTGCTCGCCAACGATCCACGACACCGGGCGGCGCTGGCCGGCCGGGCGCATGCGCCGGCCGCGCTGCTCGGTCGGGCGGTGGATGTGCACCGTTCCACGGTGGCGGTGCCGCTCGGCGCGGCCGCCGGCCGGAACCTCGCCGTGCTGGGCCGCGACGAGGAGGCGAGCCAGCTGCTGGTCACCGCGGCGCGGAGCACGGCGGCGCACCACCCGTCCGCCCGGTTCGTGCTGGCTCCACTGGCGAACGGGTCGGCCGAAGCGGCCGCCGAGCTGGCCGCGGAGCTGGCCGAGCGGCACCGGGTGGAGACGGTCGACGTGGCCGGGCTGCGCGCCGCGATGGACGCGGGCGAGCCGGGCTACCTGGTGGTGTTCGGGCTGGACGTGCCGGACGCGACGGAGCTGCCGGTGGAGCGGCTGCGGTCGCTGCTGCGGGAAGGGCCGCCGACGGGGCTGCACCTGCTCGGCTGGTGGCGTTCGGTGGGGCCGCTGGCCGGGTTGCTCGGCCCGGAGGGCGAGGTCGACAAGCTGACCGCCGTGGCGGTCACCGACGTGCCGGGCGCCCGGTTGGAGTCGCTCTTCGACCGGCCGGTGCTGTGGCGGCCGCGTCCGGGCCGGGCGGTGCTCTGGGACGGCCCGGGTGAGCTGGGCACGGTGCTGGTGCCCTTCGGGGCGGAGCCGGCGACGTGAGCGAGAACGGAACGGCCGTGCCCGCCCCCCGGCCGGGCCGCCCGCCGGCCGACACCCCGGATCCGGCCGCGGCGGCCTGGGCGGACTACGTCGCCGCCGCCCGCCAGCTCGACGGGGTGCGCCGGGCCGCGACGACCGCCGCCAGCGAGCAGGCCCGCTCGGTGCAGGCCGCCCGGGAGGAGCTGACCGTGGTCCGGGCCCGGCTGGCCCCGCAGCAGGCGCAACTGCGGGAGCTCGGGGTGCCGGCGATCTCGTTGCAGCCGACGCCGCCGGAGCTCACCGAGGCGGCGAGGTCGATGGTGGCCGGGCCGGCGGCGGTGCTGACCTCGCTGCAGGCCGCCGGGCGCTGGGCCGACGGCGCGGACGACACGCTGGCCGCGCGGGGGCTCCCCCGCCTGGCGCGCTGGCCGTCCCGGCCCCGCAACCTGCTGGTGTACGGGCCGCTGGCGCTGGTGGTCCCGTTGATCCAGCTGCTGGTGCTGCTCGGGACCGGCACCGGCCCGGCGAGCATCCTGGCGCTGGTGGTCGGGCTGCCGATGCCGGCGGTGGCCTTCATGGCGGGTTGGCTGGCGGTCGGCCGGCTGTTCCGGCCCCGGCCGGAGGACCGGGTGGACCGGACACCCCGGTTCGGGGCGCTGGTCTGCCTGGTCCCGGCGGTGGCGACCACCGCCGGGATCGTCCTGACGATGCTGGCCGGCTGAGGCGGCCGACGGGCTCCGTCGGCCGCACCGGTCAGCGGATGATCAGCGACATCGCTTCGGCGCGGGACTTCGCGTCGCGCTGCAGTACACCGCGGACGGCCGAGGTGATGGTCTTGGCGCCGCTCTTCTGGATGCCGCGCATCGCCATGCACATGTGCTCGCACTCGAGCACGACGATGACGCCACGGGGTTCCAGCTTGCTCATCAGCAGGTCGGCGATCTGCGACGTGAGCCGCTCCTGCACCTGGGGGCGGCGGGCGAAGACCTCGACCAGCCGGGCCAGCTTGGACAGACCGGTGATCCGGCCGTCCGGCCCGGGGATGTAGCCGATGTGCGCGCTGCCCCGGAACGGCAGCAGGTGGTGCTCGCAGAGGCTCATCACGTCGATGTCCCGGACGAGCACCAACTCCTCGTGGTTGGCCTCGAAGGTGGTGCTGAGCACCTGGGCCGGGTCGACCCGGAGGCCGGCGAAGAGCTCGGCGTACGCGCGGGCGACCCGGGCCGGCGTCTGCTGGAGGCCGTCGCGGTCCGGGTCCTCGCCGACCGCGATGAGGATCTCGCGGACGGCCTTCTCGATCCGAGCCAGGTCCATGGTCTCCTCGACCGGACGACCGGTGAGCTTGCCGCTGATCAGTCGCGCGGCGACGTAGTCGAGGGCCTCGTCACCGTCGGGCTCGGTCGACGAGGCGGCCAGCCCCTTGTCGGGGCTGGCCGCGGCGTCCGTGTTCAGTGGGTACCGTCCGAGTTGTTCGAGGCGCCGCCGACCGAGGCGCCGTCGGCCTCCGCCTGGGCCTTGAGCTTGTCCTTCTCGGCCGGGGTGAGGACCGGCGGCTCGGTGGAGGGCTGGCGCTTGCCGAAGCCGTGGTACGGGGCCATCGGCGGGCGCTTCACCACCCGGGCGCAGATCCGGGCCATGTCGGCGGTGGAGAGGGTTTCCTTCTCCATCAGCTCCAGGACCATGTTGTCCAGCACGTCCCGGTACTCCACCAGGATCTCCCAGGCCTCGTCGTGGGCCAGTTCGATCAGCGCCCGCATCTCGCCGTCGATCTCGGCGGCCACCGAGTCGGAGTAGTCCCGCTCGTGGCCCATGTTGCGGCCGAGGAACGGCTCGTCGCCGCTGGTGCCGTACTTGATCGCACCGAGCTTGGAGCTCATGCCGTACTGGGTGATCATCGCGCGGGCCAGCTGGGTGGCCTTCTCGATGTCGTTGCCGGCACCGGTGGTGGGCTCGTGGAAGACCAGCTCCTCGGCGGCCCGGCCGCCCAGCGCGTACGCCAGGGTGTCGATCATCTCGGCCCGGGTCTGGGTGTACTTGTCCTCGGTCGGCAGGACCAGGGTGTGGCCCAGCGAGCGGCCACGGGACAGGATCGTCACCTTGTGCACCGGCGCGGCGTGCGGCAACGCCCAGGCGACCAGCGCGTGCCCACCCTCGTGGTACGCGGTGATCTTCTTCTCCTGGTCGCTCATCACCCGGGTCCGGCGCTGCGGGCCGGCGATCACCCGGTCGATCGACTCCTCCAGGGAGTCGTTGGAGATCGCCCGCTGCTCCTTGCGCGCGGTGAGCAGCGCGGACTCGTTGATCACGTTGGCCAGGTCGGCGCCGCTGAAGCCCGGGGTCCGCCGGGCGACCGCGTCGAGGTCGACGTCGGGCGTGAACGGCTTGCCCTTGGCGTGCACCCGCAGAATCGCCTTGCGGCCCTCCATGTCGGGAGCGTCCACCGGGATCTGCCGGTCGAAGCGGCCCGGGCGCAGCAGCGCCGGGTCGAGGATGTCCGGCCGGTTGGTGGCGGCGATCAGGATGACGCCGCCCTTGACGTCGAAGCCGTCCATCTCGACGAGGAGCTGGTTGAGCGTCTGCTCGCGCTCGTCGTGGCCGCCGCCCATGCCGGCGCCACGGTGCCGGCCGACGGCGTCGATCTCGTCGACGAAGACGATCGCCGGCGCGTTCGACTTGGCCTGCTCGAAGAGGTCGCGGACCCGGCTGGCGCCGACACCGACGAACATCTCGACGAAGTCCGAGCCGGAGATCGAGTAGAACGGCACGCCGGCCTCGCCGGCGACCGCGCGGGCGAGCAGGGTCTTACCGGTACCGGGCGGGCCGAACAGCAGCACGCCCTTCGGGATCTTGGCGCCCAGGGCCTGGTACTTCGCCGGGTTCTGCAGGAAGTCCTTGATCTCGTGCAGCTCCTCGACGGCCTCGTCCGCCCCCGCCACGTCCGCGAAGGTGGTCTTCGGCGTGTCCTTGGTGATCATCTTCGCCTTGGACTTGCCGAAGTTGAGCACCCGGGAGCCGCCGCCCTGCATCTGCGACATGAAGAAGAGCAGCAGGAGCACCAGCAGGGCGATGGGGAGCAGGTTGACCAGCAGGCTCACCCAGACGCTGTCGGACGACACCTTGGTGTCGGCCGGCCCGGTGATCTTGTTGTCCGCCTTGGCCTTGAGGACCTCGTTCCAGACCTGGTCGCCGGCCTGGTACGGGAACTGCGCCTCGATCTTGTCGGTGGTGGTGTCACCGAACTTGGTCTTCTGGGCCAGCTCGAGCTGGAGCGTCTGCTCCTTGTCCTGGAAGACCGCCTTGTTGATCTTGGCGGTGTGGAGCTGGTCGAGCGCAACGGAAGTGTCCACCCGGTGGTAGCTGGGACCAGCGGTGAACAGCTGACTGAGCACAACGGCGCCGAGGATGACCAGGATGATCCAGACCACCGGTCGGCGGAAGAAACGCGTACGTTCCATACTGTTGTCGAGCGCCGAGACGCCCGCATCCTCCTGATCGACGTCCTGACCGTCTGAATGGTGTCGCCGCCTCGGGCGGCGGCCGGAGCCGCCGTGCGGGCCGGCCTCGACCCCGAAGCGCGCGAATTGCCGCGCCGCGGTCATTCGACGGTACACCGTTCGTGCCAGATGTGAGCTTGCGAGCCCAGCACTTACGCGGACGGCGAACCGGGTTTTGGGCCGGCGCGACGGGGAGGGGTGCCTCCTCGTCACCGACCCCTACCGTAGTCCGATCAGCTGAGAGCCCGCTGAACGTCCGCTCGATGAGCGCCGATACGCGCAGCTCGGCGGGGCGGCTCAGGCGCGGGCGTAGACCTCGGGCTTGAGCACGCCGACGTAGGGCAGCTCCCGGTACCGCTCGCCGAAGTCGAGGCCGTAGCCGACGACGAACTCGGTCGGGATGTCGAAGCCGACGTACTTGACCGGGACCGGCACCTTGACCGCGTCCGGCTTGCGGAACAGGGCGACCACCTCGACGCTCGCCGCCGAGCGGGACTCCAGGTAGCGCAGCAGCCAGGAGAGGGTCAGGCCGGAGTCGACGATGTCCTCGACGACCACGACGTGCCGGCCGGCGATGTCCCGGTCCAGGTCCTTGAGGATCCGGACCACGCCGGAGGAGGTGGTGCCCTGGCCGTACGAGGAGACGGCCATGAACTCCAGCTCGGCGGGGGGACCCTGTCGACCGAGCGCCCGGGCGAAGTCGGCCATGAACATGACCGCGCCCTTGAGCACGCAGACGAGCATGAGTCCGTCTTCGACGTGCGCGTAGTCCGCCGAGACCTGCTTGGCCAGTTCCGCGGTCTTCTCGCGGATCTGCGCCTCGGAAATGATCACGTGGTCGATGTCGGCGTCGTACCAGGAGCCGTCAGCCATGCTCCTAGCCTGCCGTACGCCGGATGGCCCCCGTCGGCGGGGCCGCGCCTTTTGGTGCGGTCCCGCCGCGGATTTTCTGCGCGGAAGGTGCAAATCACCTCAGCAGGTGCTGGAGCGCCAGCGCCGGCCGTCGGCGGTGGGCTTCCAGTCGGCCGAGTCGCGGGTGTCCACACCCAGCCCGGCGGCCGCCGCGACGGCGAGGGCGAGGAGGAAGAGAAGGAGCAGCAGGAGTTCCATGGCGGCGCTCGCTTTCGCGTGGTTGAGGTGGGTTTCGCCGCCGGTGCGCACCGGACTGAGACCAGTCTCCGACCGCCTGGGCGGATCGAAAAGTGGCAGGCATGCCAGTGGGCATCGATTTCCTGCCACTCCTTCGGTTACCCTCGTCACATGCTGCGTTCGGCCGCCGTCATCGCGCTGGAACAGGTCGCCCCCTTCGAGCTCGGCGTCCTGGCGGAGGTCTTCGGCACCGACCGGACCGCCGACGGCTTCCCGGGCTACCGCTTCAGCGTCTGCACCGCCGACGGCGGCCCGGTGCGCACCGGCTCCGGTTTTCTGCTCACCCCGCACGCCGACCTCACCCCGGTCGAGGAGGCCGACCTGGTCGCGGTGCCGGCGCACGCGGGGCAGACGACCGTCCCCGCCCCGGTGCTCGACGCGCTGCGCCGGGCCGCCGACCGGGGCGCCTGGCTGCTCAGCGTCTGCTCCGGCGCGTTCGTGCTGGGCGAGGCGGGGCTGCTCGACGGGCGGGACTGCACCACCCACTGGCGGTACGTCGACGAGCTGCAACGTCGGTACCCGGCCGCCCGGGTCCGGTGCAACTCGCTCTACGTGCAGGACGGCAAGCTGCTCACCAGCGCCGGCACCGCCGCCGGGATCGACGCCTGCCTGCACCTGGTCCGGCAGGAGCACGGCTCCGCGACGGCCACCCGGCTGGCCCGGCGGATGGTCGTCCCCCCGCACCGCGACGGCGGCCAGTCCCAGTACGTCGAGGCGCCGATCCCGAAGGCGCCGGAGGCGCCCACCCTGGAGCCGGTGCTGGAATGGCTGATGGGTCACCTGGACCGGACGGTCACCGTGGAGGAGCTGGCCGCGCGGGCCGGGATGGCGCCGCGTACCTTCGCCCGCCGGTTCCGGGCCGAAACCGGCACCACCCCGCACGACTGGCTGACCAACCAGCGGGTGCTGCTGGCCCGACGGCTGCTCGAGGAGACCCGGCTGAGCGTGGAGACGGTGGCCGACCAGGCCGGCTTCGGCGACGCGGCGGCGCTGCGGCACCACTTCACCCGCCGGCTGGGCACCACCCCGCACGCCTACCGGACGACCTTCCGGGAACGCGCCGAGGTCTGATCACCAGCCCAGCATCGCCCCGTCCACGCGGGACTCCGAGCCGGCCACGTACCCGCCGGCCGGGTGCCGCCAGATCGCCTGCCCGTACCCGAAGACGGCCGGCTCCGCCGCGACGGTGACCTCGTGCCCCCGGGCCCGCAGGCCGGCGACCAGGCTCTGCTCCGCCGCCAGCGCCGGCTCGACGAGCACCGAACGCCCGGCGTGCCAGTACCAGCGCGGGGTGTCCAGGGCGGCCTGCGGATCCCGCCCGGCGTCCAGGGTGGCCGAGACCAGTTGCACGTGCCCCTGCGGCTGCATGTGCCCGCCCATCACCCCGAACGGCCCGACCGGCGCGCCGTCCCGGGTCAGGAAGCCCGGGATGATCGTGTGGAACGGACGCTTCGCCGGGGCCACCACGTTCGGGTGTGGCGGGTCGAGGCGGAAGCCGGTGCCCCGGTTCTGCAGGGCGAAGCCGTGGCCGGGCAGCACCACCCGCGAGCCGAAGGCCAGGTAGGTCGACTGGATCAGGCCGACCATCATGCCGCCGGAGTCGGCGGTGCAGAGGTAGACGGTGCCGCCCCGCTCCGGGTCACCGGCCACCGGGTCACCGGCCCGGTCCGTGATCAGGGCCCGCCGGGCCGCCGCGTACCCCGGGTCGAGCAGTGCCGCCGTCGGCACCGGCGTCCGCTCCGGGTCGGCGACGTACGCGTGCGCGTCGGCGAAGCCGAGCTTCACCGCCTCGATCTGCCAGTGCAGCCGCTCCTGGGGCGACAGCGCCGCCAGGTCGACCCCGTCGAGGACGTTCAGCGCCAGCAGCGCCGCCACCCCCTGCCCGTTCGGCGGCAGCTCCCACACCTCGTGCCCCCGGTACCGGACGCTCACCGGGTCCACCCAGGTGGAGGTGTGCCGGGCCAGGTCGTCGCCGGTGATCAGGCCGCCGGTCCGGGCGGCGTGCGCGTCGATCGCCGCCGCGATGCTCCCCCGGTAGAAGTCGGCCCCGCCGGTCGCCGCGATCCGCCGCAGCGTCCCGGCCGCGTCCGGGTTGCGCCACCGCTCGCCCGGGCGGGGCGCTCGCCCGTCCACGGTGAACACCCGGTCGAACTCGGCGTACTCGGGCCCCGCCGGACCGCCCGCGGCGACCGCGCGGGCCCACGTCGCGGCGGTGCCGGCGGCGACCGGGTAGCCGTGCTCGGCGTAGCCGATCGCCTCGGTGAAGAGGTCGGCGAAGGGCAGCGAGCCGAAGCGGTCGTGCAGGTCCCGCCAGCCGGCCGGCGCGCCCGGCACGGTCACCGGCAGCCAGCCCCGGGCCGGCATGGCCGGCCCCTCGGCCTGCGCGCCGCCGAGGGCGTCGACCGGCGTCGCGCCCCGCCGGTCGGTCGCGGCGAGGACCATCTCCCGGGTCAGCGCGGCCGGCGACCGCCCGGAGGCGTTCAGCCCGTGCAGCCGCTCGCCGTCCCAGACGATCGCGAAGAGGTCGCCGCCGATGTCGTTCGACGGCGGCTGCACGACGGTCAGGGTGATCGCGGTGGCCAGCGCGGCGTCGACGGCGTTGCCGCCGCGCCGCAGCACGGCCAGGCCCGCGGCCGCCGCGAGCGGCTGGCTGGTCGCGACGGCACCGTTCGGGGCGAAGAGCGGCTGTCGGGGGTACGCCATCCGCCATGTCTACCGCCTCCGGCGGCACCCGGCGAGAGCGCGGGCGCCTCTGCCGGCGCCCTCCGCCCTCCGCCGGCACCCGGCGCACCGGCCGGCTGCTGGCTGCCGGCTACCGGCTGCCGGCTGCCGGTCGACAGGTGTCACCGCGTGTCCTTTGCTCTGCTTCACCCCAGGCAACACGTGGCCGAGCAGGTGTTGCCTCCGCTGCAGCAGAGCAAAGGACGTGCCGAGGTATGTCCGCCCGGCGGCTCGGCGCGGCTCAGCGGGGATCGGCGAGGTGGAGCCGGCCCTCGTGACGGGCCACCCGCAGGCCGCCCGGCAGGTGGACCGCGCCCTGCCCGTGCCACTGCGTCACCAGGGCGTCCAGCGCGGCTACGTGCCGATGCGACAGCGCGGCCGGTTGGGCGCCCAGTTCCCGGGCCCAGGCGTGCAGCACCCGGGTCCGCACCGCCGCCGGCAGCGCGGCCAGCGCCGCGACGGAGAGGCCATCCCCGGCGGCCCGCACCCCGGCCCCCACGGGCCCGGCGGCCGGCGGAGCTGCGGGACCCGACCCGGTTGGGTGGCGGTCCGACGAGCCGGTGTCGGCGGGAGCGGCGAGCGCGGCGGCGGCGAGGGCGTCCAGGGCGGCGGTGTCCGCCGCGACGAGCCGGGCGGTCCGCGCCAGGTTGTCGAGTACCCCCGGGCCGAGCGCCCGGACCAGCGCCGGCAGCACGTCGGCGCGGACCCGGGCCCGCGCGTACGCCGGGTCGGCGTTGTGCGGGTCCTCCCACGGGTTGAGCCCCAGCGCGGCGCAGGCCTTGCGGGTGTCGTCCCTGCCGAGGTCCAGCAGCGGGCGGAGCAGCGGCACACCGTGCAGGTCACGGCGCTCCGGCATCGCGGCCAGCCCTCTCGGGCCGGCACCCCGGGCCAGCGCGAGCAGCACGGTCTCGGCCTGGTCGTCGCGGGTGTGACCGAGCAGCAGCGCGGCAGCGTGGCGCCGGCGGGCGGTGGCGACGAGGGCCTGGTAGCGCGCCTCCCGGGCGGCCGCCTCGGGGCCACCCGGTCGGCCGGCGACGGTCACCGGGACCGCGTCGACCGGGTCGAGGCCGATCCCGACGGCCCACCGGGCCACCGCGTCGGCCCGCTCGGCCGAGCCCGGTTGCAGGCCGTGGTCCACGGTCACCAGGCCGGCCCGACGACCCAGCCGGGGGGCGACGAAGGCGGTGGCCGCCGCCAGGGCGAGCGAGTCGGCGCCGCCCGAGCAGGCCACCAGCACCGGCCCGTCCCCGGTCAGCCCGGTCAGCGCCCGACGGACCGCGACCCGGACCGCGGCGACCGCCGGGGCGAGCTCGGCCACGGTGCCGATCTTCGTTCGCGACTGCGGGGCTCGCAAACCCGGCTCACTCCTCGCGCTCACGGATGGCCGGCTCAGCCGGCGGTCGGGGTCGTGGCGGCCGGCCCGTGCACCCGGGCCACCCAGGCGTCCGGGTCGCCCAACTCCTCCAGCCGGGGCAGGGTCAGCGGGGAGCCGAAGATCTTGTTGAAGCCCTCCATGCCGACCCGCTCGACCACGCCGTGGACGAACTTGCGGCCCTCGGCGTACTGGCGCATCTTGACCTCGATGCCGAGCAGCCGGCGGATCGCCTTCTCCAGCGGGTTGCCGGACTCCCGGCGCCGGTTGAACGCGGCGCGGATCTCCTCGACGCTCGGGATCACCTGCGGGCCGACGCCGTCCATCACGAACTCGGCGTGCCCTTCCAGCAGGGTCATCAGCGCGGTGAGCCGGTCGAGCACCGCCCGCTGGGCGGGGGTCTGCACGATGTCCAGCACGCTGGCCCGGCTCTCCGGGTCCTTCACCGCGTCGGAGAGGGTGGCCACGCCCCGCCGCAGCCGCTCCAGCAGGTGCTCGCCGCCCTGCGAGGCGTCGACGAACGCCTGCACCTCGCCGAGGAAGTACGCGCGCATCCACGGCACGGCGGTGAACTGGGTCCGGTGGGTCACCTCGTGCAGGCACACCCAGAGCCGGAAGTCCCGCGGGTCGGCCCCCAGCTTCCGTTCCACCTCGACGATGTTCGGCGCCACCAGCAGCAGTTGGCCGGGGTCGCCCGAGAAGACCTCGTACTGACCCAGGACCCGGCCGGAGAGGTAGGCCAGCACGCTGCCGGCCTGCACCCCGGTCAGCCGGGAGCCGATCGCCTCGGTCAGCGGCCCGGGGCGCTTGTCCCCGGAGAGCCGGTTCACCAGCGGGGTGATCACCTCACGCAGGCCGGCGATGTTGGCGGCCGCCCAGTCCCGGCGGTCCACCACCTGCACCGGCGGGTGGGCGACCTGCGAGCGCAGCCCGGTGTAGTCGGCGACGTGCCCGGCTGCCTCCCCGGTCAGGCGCCGCAGCTCGGCGACCACGTCGGTGGCCTCGGCGTACGACACCCGGGGGCCCGACTTGCCCAGCGCCCCCGCGGTCGCGGCGGCCAGATCCCAGTCCACGAACTGCGCCATGCACCCACCGTACCCGCGCCGGAACACCCCGGCCCGGGGTCGCGTTCGGCGATCGACGTCGGTCGCACCGCCGCCCAGCTCAGCGGCAGCCGCAGCCGGCCAGCGCCGAGGTGATCCGGTCGAGAGCCTGCCGGGTGCCGTCGGTGTCCGACGGCGTCCGGTCGGTCAGCACCGCGAAGGTCAGCAGCCGGCCGTCGGCGGTGGTGACCAGCCCGGCGATGGCGTTGACCCCGGTCAGCGTGCCGGTCTTGGCGCGAACCACGCCGGCCCCGGCCTTCGTCACCACCGCCTGGTAGCGGTCGTCGAGGGTGCCGGACCAGCCGCCGACCGGCAGACCGCCGAAGATCGCCGTCAGCTCGGGATGGCTGCCGTTGCCGGCGAGGGTGATCAGGTCGGTCAGCAGCGAGGGGCTGATCCGGTTGGTCCGGGAAAGGCCGCTGCCGTCGGCGAGACTGATCTCGTTGGCGGGCAGCCCCAGCTCGTCGATCACCTGATCGGTCGCGGCGGCGCCGCCCGGGAAGGAGGCCGGCTTGCCCTTGGCCAGCGCCACCTGCCGGGCCATGGTTTCCGCGATCACGTTGTCGCTGTCGCTGATCATGATGTCGACCAGCCGGATCAACGGCAGCGACTCGACCTTGCCCAGCTCGGTGCCGGGTGCCGGCGCCCCGGCCGCCGCGCTCGCCCCGGAAACGGCGGGAGCCTTGCCCCGCTTCACCTCGGCGGCGTCTCCGGAGAGCCCGAGCAGCCGGGCGAACTGCCGGCCGGCGGTCAGGTCCGGCTGGGGCACCCGCTCGGCGGCGTGGTTCGTCTCCTCGGCGGTCTTCCGGGCCGTCTCGGGATCCCGGCGGGCGCCGTCGGTCATCAGCGCGGTGATCGCCGCGCCGAAACCGCCGGTCGGAATGTCCGAATCCCAGCCCGGCTCGTACACCGGGCCGCTGAACAGGGACGAGTCGACGGTGACCCGGGTCGGCGCGGTGCCGCCCAACGCCTTGCGTACCTGCGCGGCCAGGTCGTCCAGCCGGGCCGCGCCCGGGTAGAAGCCGTTCTTGTCCATGGCGAGGGTCGGGTCGCCGCCGCCGACGATGACCACCTCGCCGGAGGTCGCGCCGGCCACCGCGCGGGTGGGGATCCGGTACCCGGGCCCCCGAGCGGCCAGCACGGTCACCGCGGTCGCCAGCTTGGTCACCGAGGCGGGCACCGTGGGCGCGTCCTGGCCGCTGCCGTAGAGCGCCTTGCCGGTGGTCACGTCGGCCACCGACACGTTGACCCGGTCGCCGAGGGCCGCGGCGCGGACCAGCGGGTCGAGCGCGGCGCGCACGCCGTCGTCGGACGGGATCGGGGCGTTGGCGTCCGGACCGGCGAGCACCGCCTTCGGGTCGGGCTCGGCGGGCCGCGCGTCGGCCGACGGCGCGGCGGTCCCGCTGCCCAGCCAGCCGGCCACCGGCCCGGGCCGCACCACGGCCAACCCGGCCGCGGCCAGCACGACCACCAGCACGACGCCGAGCACGGCCAGCGGCAGCTGCCGCCGGCGCCGGACCGGCGGGGGCTCGGGAGCGGCCGGCGGGGCGGCGCGGCCCACCGGGCCACCGCCCGGACCGTCCGGGTCGGGCCAGCGCGCCGGGCCACCGCCCGGGCCGGGCTGGTCCGTCCAGCGGGCCGCGCCACCGCCGTACGGGGCGGGGTCGGCCCGGCCGGCGAACTGCTCAGGGCGTGCCCGACCGACCGGGTCGGGGCCGTACGACCGGGGGTTGGCCCGACCGACCGGCTCGGGGCCGTACCGCTGCGGGGTGGCCCGGCCGACCGGCGCGGAGCCGGCGTCCGGGCGACGGCCGGGGTCGCCGGGGGTACGGGGGAACTGGGCGTCGGGGACCGGGACCCGCCCGGTGGCGCCCCCGGAACCGGGACCGCCGAACTTCCGCCCGTCAACCCCCTCCGGGCGGTAGTGTGAATCTTCCCTCCCCACGACCCCCTCCTCCCCCGTCGAAAAGCACCTTGGGTGACACTACTTCGGTCCGAACACTATGCGGCGGCCGGAGCCGGCGGGTGGGCATTCGCCCGTCCGGGAGCGGCGCCACTGGTTTCCGTTAGCCAGCGTGGGCAAACGAGGGAGCGTGGAAGATGGATTTCGACGTCACGGTTGAGATCCCGAAGGGTCACCGCAACAAGTACGAGGTCGACCACGCGACCGGCCGGATCCGGCTGGACCGCACCCTCTTCACGTCCACGCAGTACCCGGCCGACTACGGCTTCATCGAGGGCACCCTGGGCGAGGACGGCGACCCGCTGGACGCCCTCGTGCTGGTCCCCGAGCCCACCTTCCCGGGCTGCCTGATCCGCTGCCGCACCATCGGGATGTTCCGGATGACGGACGAGAAGGGCGGCGACGACAAGGTCCTCTGCGTGCCCTACGAGGACCCGCGCCAGGAGCACCTGCGCGACATCCACCACCTCGGCGAGTTCGACCGGCTGGAGATCCAGCACTTCTTCGAGGTGTACAAGGACCTCGAACCCGGCAAGTCGGTCGAGGGTGCCACCTGGGTGGGGCGGACCGAGGCGGAGGCCGAGATCGTCGCCTCGTACCAGCGCGCCAAGGATGCCGAGGAGCGTGGCGGCGCGCACTGATCCTCCGCACGCGTGACAGGCCCGGGTCGCTCGGCGACCCGGGCCTTCGCGTTCAGCCGAGCAGGCCGCGGGCCCGGTCGTAGAGGTCCAGCACCGCGCAGGCCACCGGCACCACGGAGACCACCAGCGCGGTGTCGGTGAGGTCGGCCAGCCGGCCGAGGTACGGGGAGACCGGCCGCCGGGCGTACGTGGTGCCGGCCGCCACCGCGACCAGGGCCAGGGCGAGCCCGCCGACGGTCAGCGCGAGCAGGGCGGCGGGGCCGGCCCGGCCGGCGAGCACCCCGCCGAGCACGGCGGACCCGGCCAGCCCGGCGGCGACCGTCGGCACCCGGTGCCGCACGGCGACGAAGAGCCGGGACCGCAGCAGCAGCACGGCCGACCCGACGGCGACCAGGAGCCGCTCGGGCACCCCGCCCGCCGCGGCGAGCACCGCCGCGGCGGCGACCGCGAGGACGGCGTGCCCGAGCAGCATCCCGGTCAGCATCTCCTCGGTACGGGCCACCGCCGCGTGGACCCGGCCCCGGTCCGGCAGGTCCCGGACCCCGGTGCCGTCCCCGCCCGGCGCGGCGGCCGGCAGGGTGATCGGCGCCAGCGGCAGCTTGCCCAGCCGGATGGCCAGCAGCGGCAGCGCGCCGAGCGTGAAGACCAGCGCGCAGAGCAGCACCGCAGCGGTGGCCGCCGGGGCGAGGAAGAGCCCGCCGAGCGCGGCGAGCCCGCCGACCGAGCCGACGGTCGCGCCGGCGGAGAAGACCCGGGATCGGGTGGCCACGCCGAGCAGGCCGAGCACCGACAGCAGCAGCAGCGCCACCGAGCCGGCCAGCAGCTCGGGGACGCCCAGCCAGCGCAGCGGCCCGAACGGGCCGACCGGGTCGCCGGAGGCTCACCGCGAGCGCGCCGGCCGCGGCGGCGTACGGCAGCGCGTACCCGCCGAGGGTGGCGCCGGCCGGGCCGTCCCCGTACGCCCGGGAGGCGGCCGTGCCGGCGAGGACGAGCAGCAGCGCCACGGCGGCGGCGACCGGGGCGCCGGTGCGCTGCCCGGGACCGCCGGCGAGCACGGCGAGCAGCCCGACGGCGAGCGGCACCGCCGCGCCGGCCAGCGCGGCGGTCCGGGTGGCGGCGGGCGACCAGGCACTGCCCCGGCGGCGGGCACCGTCGGCGATCGCCTCGACCACGTCGTCGTACTCCAGCTCGGGCCACTGCGCGCGGGCCGGCACCAGGTGCAGCACCTCGCCGTCGCGCACCCCCTGCGGCAGCAGCGCCTGCGCGGTCGCCAGCACCGCCCCGTCGGTACGCCGGAGCACCCAGCCGCCGTGCCGCTCCCCGTCGTCGGCCAGCCCCTCGCCGGCGTGCCGCAGCACCTCCGGCAGCAGCTCGGCCAGGGGGACCTGCTCCGGCAGGGCCACGTCCACCCGCCGCTGGGGAGCGCTGATGGTGACCCGCGCCAGGCCGATTGTCATCGACATATCTCCATATCGAGCGGGAACGGTGGCTGACGGACGACAGGACTTTACCTACGATGAGCCAGGCTCGGGTTACCGAGAGCCATGGGAGGCTCCGTGTCCACTGTCGTCATCAAGCGGCCGCCGCGGCGTCCCGCGCCGGAGATTCCGGTCGGTGAGCTGCCCGTGGAGGCGCCGCCGGAGATCCCCGTCGCCGCCGGCGGACGCTGGCAGCAGGCGCTGATGGTGCTGCCCATGCTCGGCGGCACCGTCGCGATGGCGATGATGTTCGGCCGGGGCGGCGGGGCCTACTCGTACGTGGTGGGCGGCATGTTCGGGCTCTCCTCGGTGGCCATGCTGGTCACCTCGTGGGGCAGCGCCGCCGGCACCCCGAAGAAGTCGGAGATGATGGCCGCCCGGCGGGAGTACCTGCGCCACCTGACCGCGCTGCGCCGCCGGGTCCGGCAGACCGCCGGGGCGCAGCGGGCCGGGCTCTACTACCGGCATCCCGACCCCGGCCGGCTCTGGTCCACGGTGGACAGCCACCGGGTCTGGGAACGGCGGCCGGGCGACCCCGACTTCGCGGTGGTCCGGGTGGGGGTCGGCCCGCAGACCCTGGCCACCCCGCTCGTCCCGCCGGTCACCCGGCCGCTGGAGGAGCTGGAACCGATGACCGCGGGCGCGCTGCGGCGCTTCCTCGACGCGTACTCGGTGGTGCCGGACCTGCCGGTGGCGCTCTCGCTGCGCAGCTTCACCCGGGTCTTCGTCCGCGGCCCCGCCGACGCGCGGGGGGCCGGCTCGCCGGCCGCGCAGGCCCTCGCCCGGGCGGTGCTCGCCCAGCTCGCCGTCTTCCACGCCCCCGACGAGCTGCTGATCGCGGTCTGCGCCGGCCCGGAACGGCGGGCGCTCTGGGACTGGGTCAAGTGGCTGCCGCACGCCCAGCACCCGGCCCGCACCGACGCGCTCGGCCCGGTCCGCCTGGTCACCAGCTCCGCCGCCGAGCTGGAACGGCTCCTCGACGACGTGCTGGCCAGCCGGTCCCGGTTCAGCCCGGCCGGGCCGGCCACCGACGGGCCGCACGTGGTGGTGGTGCTCGACGGCGGCGACCTGACCGGGGCCACCGACCTGGCCGGCGACGGCGGCATCGACGCGGTCACCGTGCTCGACCTGGACACCCCGCCGCCCCGGCTGCTCGACCGGTACGCCCTCCTGCTCGACCTGGCCGACGGCCGGCTGCGCTCGCACTCCGCCGAGGGGGCCGCCGAGGTCGGCGCCGCCGACGCGCTGGAACTCGCCGACGCGGAGGCGGTCGCCCGCCGGCTCGCCCCGCTGCGGCTCGCCGGCACCGTACGCGGGCCGGACGCCCCGCCCGGCGCCGAGCCGGGCCTGCCCGAGCTGCTCGGCCTCGGCGACCCGGGGAGCTTCACCGCCGAGCAGGGCTGGGCGCCCCGGCCGGCCCGGGACCGGCTGCGGGTGCCGATCGGGGTCAGCGCCGACGGCGGCGCCATCGAGTTGGACCTCAAGGAGTCGGCGCAGGACGGGATGGGCCCGCACGGCCTGCTCATCGGGGCCACCGGCTCCGGCAAGTCGGAGCTGCTCCGCACCCTGGTGCTCGGGCTGGCCGCCACGCACAGCTCCGAGCAGCTCAACTTCGTGCTGGTCGACTTCAAGGGCGGCGCGACCTTCGCCTCGTTCGACCGGCTGCCGCACACCGCCGCGGTGATCACCAACCTGGCCGACGCGCTGCCGCTGGTCGACCGGATGGTGGACGCGATCAACGGCGAGCTGGTCCGCCGGCAGGAGCTGCTGCGCCGGGCCGGCAACTTCGCCAGCCTCCGTGACTACGAGCGGGCCCGCGCGGCGGGCACCCCGCTCGCCCCGCTGCCGTCGCTGCTGCTGATCTGCGACGAGTTCTCCGAGCTGCTGTCGGCCAAGCCCGACTTCATCGACCTCTTCGTGCAGATCGGCCGGCTGGGCCGGTCCCTCGGCGTGCACCTGCTGCTGGCCAGCCAGCGGCTGGAGGAGGGGCGGCTGCGCGGGCTCGACACCCACCTGTCGTACCGGATCGGGTTGCGGACCTTCTCGGCGCTGGAGTCGCGGACGGTGCTCGGAGTACCCGACGCGCACGAGCTGCCCCGCTCCCCCGGCCACGGCTACCTGCGCGCCGGCACCGACCCCCTGATCCGTTTCAAGGCCGCGTACGTCTCCGGCGCGGTCCGCCGCCGGGGCGGCCCGGCGGGCGCGGCCGGGGCCGGCGCGCCCCGGCTGCTCGCCTTCTCCACCCACCTGGTGCCGGCGCCGGAGCCGGCCACCCCGGCCGCGCTGCCCGCCGCCGAGCAGGACGCCCCCACCGAGTCCCTGCTCGACCTGCTGGTCGGCCGGCTGGCCGGGCAGGGCCCGCCGGCCCACCAGGTGTGGCTGCCACCGCTGGACCATTCCCCGACCCTGGACGAGCTGCTCGGCCCGGTCGGCGCCGACCCGGCGCGCGGGCTCACCGTCGGCAATCCCGAGCTGCACGGCGCCCTCCAGGTGCCGGTGGCGATCGTCGACAAGCCGTACGAGCAGCGCCGGGACCTGTTCTGGCTGGCGTTGGACGGCGCCGCCGGGCACGTCGCGGTGGTCGGGCAGCCGCAGAGCGGCAAGTCCAGCCTGCTGCGCACCCTGATCTGCGCGCTGGCGCTCACCCACACCCCGGCCGAGGCCCAGGTCTACTGCCTCGACTTCGGCGGCGGTGCGCTCGGCGTGCTGCGCGACCTGCCGCACGTCGGCGGGGTGGCCGGCCGGTCCGACCCGACCGCGGTGCGCCGCACCGTCGGGGAGATCGCCGCCCTGGTGGCCGAGCGGGAACGCCGCTTCGCCGAGCTGGGCGTGGAGTCGATGGCGGCATGGCGCCGGCGGCGGGCGGCGGCGCGGGCCACCGGGCAGCCGGGGACCGACCCCTTCGGCGACGTGTTCCTCGTGGTGGACGGCTGGGGCACCCTGCGCAACGACTACGAGGACCTGGAGCCGCTGGTCACCGACCTGGCCACCCGCGGCCTGTCGTACGGCGTGCACGTGGTGGCGGCCTCCGTGCGCTGGACCGACTTCCGGCCGGCGATCCGCGACCTGTTCGGTTCCCGGCTCGAGCTGCGCCTCGGCGACCCGGCGGACTCGGCGGTGGTGAAGCGGGCGGTGGCGGCGAACGTGCCGGAGCAGGCCGGTCGGGGGATCACCGCGGAGGGGCTGCACTTCCTGGGCGCCCTGCCCCGGGTCGCCGGGCTGAGCGGGGAGACGGTGGACCTGGTGAAGGCGGTCGTCGACGCCTGGGCCGGGCCGGCCGCGCCCCGGATCCGGCTGCTCCCACCGGTGCTGCCGTACGCGGAGCTGGACCTCGCGGCGACCATCGGCCTGGCCTTCCCGGTCGGGGTGGCCGAGGCGGACCTGCGCCCGGTGGTGCTGGACTTCGCGACCGAGCCGCACTTCGTGGTCTTCGGCGACGCCGAGTGCGGCAAGTCGTCGTTCCTACGGGCGCTGGCCACCTCGATCATCACCCGGTTCGCCCCGGAGCAGGCCCGGGTGATCCTGGTGGACTACCGGCGCAGCCTGGTGGGCACGATCGAGACGCCGCACCTGATCGGGTACGGCACCGCCGCCCCGCACACCGCCGAGCTGATCGAGTCGGCGGCCGGCTACCTGCAGGGCCGCATCCCCGGGCCCGAGGTGACCCCGGCCCAGCTGCGCAGCCGGTCCTGGTGGTCGGGGCCGGAGCTGTTCGTGCTGGTGGACGACTACGACCTGGTGGCCGGCGGACCGAGCAACCCGCTGCGCGCCCTGGAGGAGCACCTGCCGCACGCCCGCGACGTCGGACTGCACCTGGTGCTGGCTCGCCGGTCCGGCGGCGCCGGCCGGACCCAGTTCGAGCCGATCATCCAGCGGTTGCGCGAGCTCTCCACGGCCGGCCTGGTGATGTCGGGCGGCCCGGAGGAGGGACCGCTCGTGGGTCAGGTGAAGGCGGGCCCGCTGCCCCCGGGCCGGGGCCGGCTGGTGACCCGCCGGGAGGGGGTCCGGTTGGTGCAACTGGCCCACCTGCCGCCGGCGTGATCGGAGTCACCGACTTGCACCGTGACGCACGGGAAACCCGGTAATCTCCGAGCAGCATGTTTCTGTCGCGATGAAATGGCTGGGGAATGTGACCAGGGATCGGCACGGAGCTCCGACCTCGACCCCGCATCTCGTCGGACGCACGCTGCTCGGGGTGGCGGCCACCGCCGCCGCGGTCGCCGGCCCGCTCGCCCCGCCGGCGCACGCCGCCCCGGCCCGTGCCGGCACCTCGACGGTCGCGACGTCCCGACAGGTCACCGCCCTGCCGACGGCCGGCCGGGCACCGGCGTGGCGCGTCCCCACGGACACCCGGGTCGACGAGGTCCGCGGGGAGCAGTGGCAGCTCGACGAGTTGCAGGCGAAGACCGCCTGGCGCAGCTCGACCGGCCGGGGCGTCATCGTCGCGGTGATCGACTCCGGGGTGGACGGTTCCCACCCGGACCTGGCCGGTCAGGTGCTGCCCGGCATCGACCTGGTCACCCCGGACGGCGCCGACGGGCCGGACCCGGTGGGGCACGGCACCACCGTCGCCGGCCTGATCGCCGGCCGCAACGACGACGACCGGGGTGTGGTCGGGCTGGCCCCGGACGCCAGGATCCTGCCGGTCCGGGTGCTCGACGACGAGAACCGGTACGACGACGCGATGATCGTCGCCAAGGGGGTGCGCTGGGCGGTCGACAACGGCGCCCGGGTGATCAACCTGTCCCTCGGTGGCAGCGGCGACAGCCCGGCCCTGGCCGCAGCCCTCGACTACGCCTTCGCCCGGGACGTCGTGGTGGTCGCCTGCACCGGCAACCTGGCCACCTCCACCACCCCCAAGGTCTGGTATCCGGCCCGCGAGCCCGGCGTGCTCGCCGTCGCCGGCCTGGAACGCAACACCCAGAACCTCTGGTCCGGCTCGGTCACCGGCCACGAGACCACGCTCACCGCCCCCGCGACGGCGCTCTTCGGGGCCCGTACCGGCGGCGCGTACTGGCGGGTGCAGGGCACCAGCTTCGCGTCCCCGCTGGTCGCCGCGACCGCCGCCCTGGTCCGGGCCCGCTTCCCGCAGATGTCCGCCGGGGACGTGATCAACCGGCTGATCACCACCGCGAAGGATCTGGGGCCCACCGGCCGCGACGACCGCTTCGGCTACGGCATGGTGGACCCGGTCGCCGCGCTGACCGCCGACGTGCCGGCGGTGGGGCGCAACCCGCTCGACGACAACGACTCCCCGGGCGTGGTGGGCTTCGGCGCGGCGCCCGGCGCCGGGCAGGGCGAGCGGGCCGCCGGGCGGGGCGCCGACCCGTTCAGCTTCACCGCGCCGAAGCAGCAGACCCGGTGGACGGCCCACCCGGCGGGCCAGCCGGACGAGTCCGCGCCGGAACGGCTCTGGACCGGCCTGGCCCTCTTCGTCGCCCTGGTCACCGGGGCCGCGATGATGGTCCGCCGGTTCCGCCAGTCACGGCGGTGACCTCGGCGCTGCCGGGTCTGACCGGGCCGTCGGCTGGGTAGTGCTGGGGCATGCGCGGGTCGGGCGAACACAGTCGGATGTCCACGGTCGAGCGGTCCTGGCGGACCCGTCGGTTGGATCCGGACCATTCGCTGGGTCTCCGGCTCACCCTGGCCGGCACCGCGGCGTTCCTGGTGCTGGTGCCGTTCGCCCTGCTGGCCCTGCTGGTGCTGGGGGCCTGGCCGCCGCTGTTCCGGCTGGACGCGTCGGTGACCGACGCGCTGCACGGGTACGCCGTCGCCCACCCGGCCTGGGTGCGGGTGATGAGCCTGTGGACCGACGTCTTCGCCCCCGGCCCGCTGCGGGCCGCCACCGCCGTCGTCGTCGGCTGGCTGCTGTTCCGCCGCGCGCGGCGGCTGGCCCTCTGGGCGGTCACCACGATGGTGGTGGGCGGGCTGCTCGGCGTGCTGCTCAAGCTGCTGGTCGGCCGGCACCGGCCGGACCTGCTCGATCCGGTGGCCCGCGCCGCGGGCTTCTCCTTCCCGTCCGGGCACGCGCTGAACGCCACCCTGGCCGCCGGGGTACTGCTGCTGGTCTTCCTGCCGTTCGCCCGAGACCGGCGGCCGCTGCGCTGGGCGCTGTGGCTCGCCGCAGTCGTGCTCGCGGTCGTCACCGGGCTCAGCCGGATCGCCCTCGGCGTGCACTGGAGCAGCGACGTGCTGGGCGGTTGGCTGCTCGGCGCCGCGGTGGTCGCGGCGACGTCGGCCGCGTTCCGCACCTGGCGCACCCGGACCGGTCGGCGGCCGACGCGTACCACCCGGGAGGGGGTCGAGCCGGAGCTGGCCGAGCCGGCGCCGGACGAGGCGCGCCGGGGGCACGCGTAGTTCCGTGTCCGATGGGGTAATGCGCGGCCCATGTCCAATGTCGCGGTCCAGGTGACCAAGCGCGTACTGCTGCCGCTGGCCCTGCTCTTCGCCGTCATGGTGGGGCTGGGTCTCCTGGTCACCCGGGTCCTCACCCGGACCTGGCCGTTCACCGTGGAGGACGCGGTCAACCGGGAGCTGGCGGCCGACCGTACCGCCGGCTGGAACAACGTCTCGCTGGTGTTCAGCACGCTCGCCAGCACCCAGCTGATCGTCGTGGTCACCGTGCTGGTGGCCCTGGTGCTGCGGCTGGTGCTGCACCGCTGGCGGGAGCCGCTCTTCCTCTGCGCCGCGGTGACCGCGCAGGCGCTGGTCTTCCTCTTCACCACCATGGCCATCGACCGGCGCCGGCCGGCCGTCGAGCACATGGACGTCTCGCCACCCACCTCCAGCTTCCCGTCCGGGCACACGTCCGCCGCCGTGGCGCTCTACGTCGGCATCGCGGTGCTGCTGGCGCTGCGGGCGAAGCGCACCCCCGCGAAGATCGCGTGGTGGACGCTGCTGGTCCTGGTGCCGGTCGGCGTCGCCCTCACCCGGATGTACCGGGGCATGCACCACCCCAGCGACGTGGTGGCGTCGTTCCTCAACGGCGGGACCTGCGTGGCGATCATGGCCCGGGCCGTGCTCGACCGGACGCTGACCTGGGGCCGGGCCAAGCTGCCACTGACCCGCTCGGGTGACGACGTGCCCGCCCCCGCCGCCGCGGGCGGCTGACCGGGCGTCCGTCGCGGTCGGGCGCCGCCGGTCGGCTCAGGTGCACTCGCCGGTGCCGACCCCGCGGGTACGCTCCGCGCCGGCCAGCGCCACCGGCCGCGCCTCCGCGGCGGTCACCGCGAAGCCGGTGTTCGGGTCGTCGGCCGCCGCCGCGAAGATCACCCCGAGCACCAGCCCGTTCGCCGAGACCAGCGGGCCCCCCGAGTTCCCGCTGCGGACCAACGCCCGGATGGTGTAGATCTCCCGGGTCACGTCCCCGGAGGAGTAGATGTCCGGCCCGGTGATCCGGTCCACCTCCCGCACCCGGGCCGGCCGGGCGTCGTACGGGCCGTCGAGGGGGAAGCCCAGCACGATCGCGTCCGCGCCGCTGCCGGCCTGCCCGGCGGCGAAACGCAGCGATGGGCCGGGCAGCCCGGGCACGTGCAGCACGGCCAGGTCCCGCTCCGGGTCGTAGGCGACCACCTCGCCGTCGTACCGCTCGCCACGCAGCTCGACCGCCACCGAGCGGGTGCCGGCCACCACGTGCGCGTTGGTCATCACCCGGTCGTCGGCGTACACGAAGCCGGAGCCCTCAATGCGGCGGGCGCAGCTCGGCGCGGAGCCGAGCACCTTGACCACCGCCCGCTGGCTGTTCGCCACCACCGTGGAGCCGGCGAGCGCCGGATCGGGCGGGGAGACCTGCCGGGCCCGGGTCGGCGCGAGGTCGCCGAAGACGTCCGGGAAGCCGTTGGTGTCGACCGTGTCCCGCAGCGCGGTGGAGAGTTCCTGGGCCTTGTCGGGCAGGATCCGGTCGATCACGGTGAGCAGCGCGCTGTTGCGGATCGAGGAGGCCACCGCGGGCACCGCGGAGGAGCCCAGCGGCACCGCGACCAGCCAGGCCACCAGCATGACGGCGACCAGCGACACGATCGCCCCGCCGATGTCGTCGAGCCGCTTCGCCACGTCGTTGGTGATCGTCTTGCGCAGGTGCGAGCCGAGCCATCCGGCGAGCGCCTGGCCGAGCACGGCGAGCCCGAAGATCGCGACCAGGGAGATCAGCACGCGGATCCCGCTGTCGACGAACTGCCGGGCGATCAGCGGGCCGACCTGGAGGCCGATCAGCGCGCCAAGGAAGAAGCCGGAGAGCGACAGCGCCCCGATGGCGAAGCCCTGGCGGTATCCGCTGACCGCGAACACGAGCATGAGCAGGAGCAGTACGAGATCCACGACGGACACGCGTCCAGGGTACGGGCAGCCGGCACGGAAGCGGCCCACCGCTCGCGCAACGTGACCGTCAGGTCAGCGGACCGGGCTCTCGTCGACCTCGTCGGTGCCGGCCGAGGGGGCCGGGGCGGCGGCGGTCGGCGGCAGTTCCACCACCCGGCCCCGCGGCCACGGGCGGGCCCAGCCGCCCATCTCCAGCAGCGTGGCCAGCACTCCGGCGGTGAACCCCCAGACCAGCATGCCCCGGGCCGAGAAGGCCGGGCCGATCCAGCCGCTCGGGTGGCGGACCCGCATCCGGTTCTCCGGGTCCACCAGCTCGGCGATCGGCAGCCGGGCGACGTGCGCGACCTCGGCCGGCTCCCGCGGGTGCACCGGGTGCGGCGCGTGCCACCAGGCGAGCACCGGGGTGACCACGAAGTCGCTGACCGGGATCCAGAGCTTCGGCAGCTCGGCCAGGACGGTGACGCTGGCCGGGTCGAGCCCGACCTCCTCGTTCGCCTCGCGCAGCGCGGTGGCGCTGGCGTCGGCGTCCTCCGGGTCGGCCGCGCCGCCCGGGAAGGCCGGCTGGCCGGCGTGGTTGCGCAGGGTGGCGGCGCGCTGGAGGACCAGGACGTCCGGGCCGCCGCCCGGCTCCTGGCCGAGCAGCACCAGCACGGCGCTCTCCCGGCCGCCGCTGGCCGGGGTGGCGAGCCGGGTGAAGTCCTCGGCGCGGGCGGTGCCGAGCCGGCCGAGCAGCGGATCGAGCCACGACGGCGGCTGCCGGTTCACCGTGCCACCTCTGTTCGCGACTGCGGGGCCCGCAGCACCGGCTCACTCCTCGCGCTCACGCGTCCACCGCCACGCCGAGGTGGGTGCGGACCAGCTCGGTGAGCCTGGCGTCGTCGAGCGCGCCGCTCGCGTCGGCGTACCGGACCCGACCGTCCGCGCCGACGAAGAGGGTCAGCGGGAAGGAGGTCCGGTTGAGCGCCCGCTCGAAGGCGTCCCCCTGGTCGACGAGCATCGGGAAGCGGACGCCGAAATCCTCGCCGATGGACTGCGCCCCGCTGCGGCTGTCGCGGCTGTTCACCCCGATCACCTGGAACCGGCCGGCGGCGCGTTCGCTGAGCCGCTGGAACGCGGGCAGCTCCTTACGGCACGGCGGGCACCAGGACGCCCAGACGTTGACCACGGCCGGGCCCCGCACCGCGCGCAGGTCCACCGGGGCGCCCCCGGTGAAGCAGTTGAGGGTCAGCTCGGGCAGCGGCTCACCCGGCCCGGTGGTGGGCGCGGGTGCGGCGGAGGCCGGCGCGGTGGTCAGCGCCGCACAGTCGGCGAACGGCGAGGGGCGCTCGGCGCGGGTGGCGGTCGGCGCGGCCGCCTGCTGGTCGGTGGCGGTGCAGCCGGCGACCGCCAGCAGCGCCGGGACGAGCAGGGCCGCGAGTCGGCGGTTCACGGCACCTCCGCCGCGACGGCCTGCTGCGGCACCAGCTCCGGGTCGATCCCGACGGCCGCCGCGAGGTCCCGGGCCCGGGGCCCCTTGAGCAGCTTGGCGGCCGCCGCCGGCTCGGTCGGCCCGGTCCCGTACGACGGGCAGAGCTTCGCCAGCGTGCAGGCGCCGCAGGCCGGCTTGCGGGCGTGGCAGACCCGCCGGCCGTGGAAGATGATCCGGTGCGACAGCATGGTCCAGTCGCGCTTCGGGTAGAGCGCCCCGATCGCGTGCTCGATCTTGACCGGGTCGGTCTCGGCGGTCAGCTTCCACCGCTGCACCAGCCGCTGGAAGTGGGTGTCGACGGTGATGCCGGGGACGCCGAAGGCGTTGCCGAGGATCACGTTGGCGGTCTTGCGGCCGATCCCGGGCAGGGTCACCAGGTCGGCCAGCTTGCCGGGGACCTCGCCGTCGTACCGCTCGCAGAGGGCGCGGCCGAGGTTGATCAGGGAGCTGGTCTTGTTGCGGTAGAAGCCGGTGGGCCGGATCAGTTCCTCCAGCTCGGCCCGGTCCGCCCCGGCGTAGTCGGCGGCGCTGCGGTAACGGGCGAAGAGCTTCGGGGTGACCTCGTTGACCTTCTTGTCGGTGCACTGCGCCGACAGGATGGTGGCGACGGCGAGCTCCAACGCGGTCGAGTGGTCGAGTTCACAGTGCGCGTCGGGGTGCGTCTCGGTGAGCACCCGGCCGATCCGCCGGGCGCGGCGCGTACGGCCGAGGTCGGTCTCGGGGGAACTGGTGGTCACGCCGGCCAGCCTACGTCGCGGGGGCGACGTCCCGGCGGGCCGACGCGGGCCCCGGTTACGGCGCGGTGATCCGCCCCGCGGTGTCGAGCCGCGCCCCGGTCGTCGGGAAGTCCGCCCGGCTCATCTCCCGGACCAGTCCGAGACCCTGCCGCCCGGAGTCGATCGACGGCCGACCCACGCCGCTCATGACGGTCGAGGTGAACGTCCCACCGGCGAAGCTGCCGTCCGGCTTCAGGGACACCTTCAGCACGCCGCCCCAGCCGAGCCGGCCGGCGCTGTTCAGCGACTTGCCGCCGCCGGCGAAGTTGCCCAGGCTGTACGCGATCAGCCGCCCCCGGTAGAACTCCATCCCGCGCAGCACGTGCGGGCCGTGCCCGACGACCAGGTCCGCCCCGGCGTCGACGACGGCGTGCGCGAAGCGGACCGGGTCGCCCCGGTTCTCGCCGAAGAACATCTCGGTGCCCGGCTTCACGTGGCTGCGGTCGGCGCCCTCGGCGCCCATGTGCACCTGCACCACGACCAGGTCGGCCATGGTGGCCGCCTTCGCCACCACCCGCTTGGCCGACTCGATGTCGACCAGGCTGTTGGACCAGACGTACGACGAGAAGCCGGCCACCGCGACCTTGACGCCCTTGACCTCGACCACGGTGATCTGGTCGGGCGCGCCGGTGTGCTCGAGGCCGTGCTCCTCCAGCGTCCGCTGGGTGTTCTGGTAGCCCTTGGGGCCGTAGTCGTACCCGTGGTTGTTGGCCTGGTTGAGCAGCTCGAAGCCGGCGTCGCGGAGGTGCGCCGCGTACTCCGGGGGCGCCCGGAACTGGTAGCAGTTCTTGGGCGTGGGCCCGCACTTGCCGGCGCCGGTGTCCTCGGTGAGCGGCTCCTCCAGGTTCCCCATCACCAGGTCGGCCTTGAGCGCGGCCTTGACCTGGTCGAAGAAGCCCTTGCCGCCGTTGGAGGGCAGCCGGGACGGGGCGTTGCCCATGATCACGTCGCCGGTCGCGGCGAGCGAGACGGCCGCGTCCGCCGGTCCGGGGTCCGCCGATCCGGCGGGGTCGGCCGGGACCGGCGAGCCGGTCGACCCGCCGCCGGTGCCCTGCTGCCAGACCGAGTGGGTACCGGCGTCGTCGGCACAGCCGGCGGCGAGGAGCGCGACGAGCAGTGCGCCGAGGGCGGCCGCCAGGCGGCGGCGACGCGGGCGGGACGCGGCGGAGGCGGGAGAGTACATCGCCCGCGACGCTACCGCGCGGCAAACGCTGCGACGAGGGCCGATCGGTCGGAAAACCGGGCCGCCCGACGCGCCGCCCGACACCAGGTTCACCCGGCCCGCCGGTCGGACCAGGGGACGACGGGGCCGGCCCCGCCGGCGAGCACGGCCGCGTGCACCGCCCGGGCCAGCGGGCCGCCCCACGCCGACCGGGGGCCGCCGTACGGGGCCGGCTCGCCGTCGGCCGGACAGAGCACGGTGACCGCGTCGGTGGGCGTGCCGGTGGCGGGCAGCCCCAGCTCCCAGATCGCCTGCGCCTTCGCCTCGGTGGCGGTGGCCACGGCGTTGACCAGCGCCGCGTCGCCGAGCCGGGCGGGGACGTATGCGACGATGTTGACCGTGCCGACCCGCTGCGCGGGCGGCGCCGGCGCGGGCGCGGCGGCCCAGACCGGGGTGCCGAGGCCGACGGTCGCCCAGACCCGCACGCCGGTGTCGGCCCGGGCCACCACCTCGGCGACGTCGACCCCGGTCAGCAGCCCGACCCCGGGCCCGGCCAGGCCGAGCCCGCCGGCCAGCTCGGCCAGGTGGGCGGCGGGGTCGTCCCGGTGGTACGACATCGGCACGGTCGCGTTGACGACCCACCGTCGTACGCCGATCCCGCCGCCCAGTGGGCTGGTGCCGACCGCCAGCAGCGGCTCGGCGGCCCGCCACACCAGCAGCGGGATGTCCCACCCGTCCTCGTGGCGGGTGGTCAGGAACGGCTCGCTCAGCACGCCATCGACCCTACGATCCAGGTGGGGAGGGGCGGCGGCCACCCGCACCGGGCGCGGGATCGTAGTCGTTGATCAGGTCGGGCACGTTACGTCCACCGATCAAGATTCCAGGGGTGCACCTCTGATTCGTGCTCACGTGCGCCTAGACTGGCGGCGCGCGAGGGGATCAGCGGACGGCGGACCCGGCCGACGGACGGCACGCGCTGGCGGAGGTGACCGATGGACGAGGTACTGGCCCGCAGCGGCATCTTCCAGGGTGTCGACCCGGAGGCTGCCGAGGCGCTCGCCAAGGAGATGGAGACGATCGAGGTCCGCAAGGGCGAGATCGTCTTCAACGAGGGCGAGCCCGGTGACAGTCTCTACATCCTGCTGTCCGGCAAGATCAAGGTCGGTCGTCGGGCGGCGGACGGCCGGCAGAACCTGATCGCGGTGATGGGCCCGTCGGACATGGTCGGCGAGCTGTCGCTGTTCGACCCGGGCCCGCGTACGGCCACGGCCACCGCGGTGACCGACACCCGGCTGGTGCGGCTGCGCAAGCAGGCGCTGCGGCCGTGGCTGAACAACCGGCCGGAGATCGCCGAGCAGCTGCTGCGGGTGCTGGCCCGGAGGCTGCGCCGGACGAACGACTCGTTGGCCGACCTGATCTTCACGGACGTGCCGGGGCGGGTCGCCAAGAACCTACTCCAGATGGCCGGCCGGTTCGGCACCCGCGACGGCGGCGTGCTGCGGGTGACCCACGACCTGACCCAGGAGGAGATCGCCCAGCTCGTCGGCGCCTCCCGGGAGACCGTCAACAAGGCGCTCGCCGACTTCGCCTCGCGCGGCTGGCTGCGGCTGGACGGCAAGAGCATCATCATCCTCGACCCGGAGCGCCTGGCCCGCCGCGCGCGGGTCTGACCCACACCCGGACATCGACGGGGACCGCCCTCCGGGCCGGTCCCCGTCGTCGTTTTCTGCCCGGCGCAGAACCCTCTCGACGGGCGGCGGCCGGACGGGCACGGTGGGCTGATGCTTGAACGTGTCGCCGTCCTCTCCGACATCCACGGTGCGCTGCCGGCGCTGGAGGCCGTCCTGGCCGAGCCGGACGTCGCCGCCGCCGACCTGATCGTGCTCACCGGTGACATCGCCACCGGCCCGCAGCCGGTCGAGGTGCTGGACCTGCTCGCCGCCCTCGGCGACCGGGCCTGCTGGGTGGGCGGCAACTGCGAGCGGGAGCTGGTCGAGGCCCGGTCCGGCCGGCCCTCCGCGCACGGCGTCGCGAACTGGGCGGCGGCGCAGCTCCGGGACGACCAGGTGGCCCGGCTGGCCGCGCTGCCGCTCACCGTCACCCTGCCGGTCGCCGGCCTCGGCGAGGTGCTGTTCTGCCACGCGACGCCCCGGGACGACGAGGAGATGGCGGTGGTCGACTCGCGGCCGGCCCGCTGGGCGGAGGTCTTCGCCGGGCTGCCGGCCGAGGTCGGCACGGTGGTCTGCGGGCACACCCACATGCCGTTCGTCCGGCTGGTCGACCGCCGGCTGGTGGTCAACGCGGGCAGCGTCGGGATGCCGTACGGCGGGGCGGGCGCCTGGTGGGTGCTGCTCGGCCCCGGGGTGCAGCTCCGCCGCACCGGGTACGACGTGGACGCCGCCTGCGCGCGGGTGGCGGCCGAGTCGGGCTTCCCGGACGCCGCCGAGTGGGCCGACGAGTACCTCCGTTCCCGGCACAGCGACCTCGATGCGCTCGCCGTCTTCGCCCCCGCCGACGGCCGCTGAGGCCGCCGGCTCCCGCGCCGGTCAGTCCGCTCAGGCGTGGGCGACCGACGGGCTGTCCTCGTAGACGTGATGCCGGGTGACGAGCCCGTTCGCCACGGTCAGGTGCAGGGCGAAGTGGCTCGGTACGACTTCCCGGTGACTGTCGCCTAAAAAAGTCAGTCTTGACTGTTTGTTTCATGCGCGGCACGCTGTCCCCGTGCCCGCCACATCGACCCGCGTCCCTCAACAGGAGCGCAGCCGCGCCACCCAGGCCCGGCTGCTGGAGGCGACCGTCGAGTGCCTGGTCGAGCACGGCTGGTCCGGCACCACCACCACCGTGGTGGCCGCCCGGGCCGGCGTCTCCCGCGGCGCCCAACTGCACCACTACCCCACCAAGGCCGCCCTGGTCACCGCCGCGGTGGCCCACCTCGCCGAACGGCGGGCGGCGGAGCTGCGCACCGAGGCGGACGTCCTGCCCGCCGGCCCGCAGCGGCTGGACCGGGTGATCGACCTGCTCGGCGCGGCCTTCACCGGGCCACTCTTCGTCGCCGCCCTCGAACTGTGGATGGCCGCCCGCACCGACGCCGAGCTGCGCGCCGCCCTGGTGCCGTTGGAGGCCCGGTTGGGCCGGGAGATGCACCGGCTCACCGTCGAACTGCTCGGGGTGGACGAACGTCGCCCCGGTGTCCGCGAGGCGGTGCAGGCCACCCTCGACCTGCTCCGCGGGCTCGGCGTGGCCAACCTCCTCAGCGACGACTCGCCCCGCCGCACCGCCCTGCTGCATACCTGGAAACGCCAGCTCGCCACCCTGCTCACCCCGAACGTCGCCACGGCGGACGCAGGTTCGCCGAGCCTCGACACCGCGGCCGCCGGCCTCCCGGAGACGGGCGGGCCGCGGCAGCCCACCGCGCCGGAGACCGGGCCGCCGGACGCGGCGGCGCCGGCGACCGGCGGCCCGGGACCCGAGCGGCCCTGACCCCACGCCCTGACCGGCACACACCCCAGCCCGGAGGCACCATGGTCGACCTGACCGCACTGCTCGCGGATCTCACCGCCGAGTCCGACCAGCTCGACGCCCTCGTCGCCGCGCTGCCACCGGAGGGCTGGGCCCGGCCGACCCCCGCGCCCGGGTGGACGGTCGGCCACCAGATCGCCCACCTGGCCTGGACCGACCATGTGGCCCGGCTCGCCGCCACCGACACCGACGCCTTCTACGCGTCGGTCCTCTCGGCGCCCGACCCGGCCCGGCTGGTCGACGACGGCGCCGAGTCCTTCCTCGCCCCGCCCGCCGAGCTGCTGGCCCGCTGGCGGGACGGCCGGGCCGCGCTCGCGACGGCCCTCGCCGCCGTGCCGCCCGGGCAGAAACTGCCCTGGTACGGCACCCGGATGTCGCCCGCCTCGATGGCCACCGCCCGGATCATGGAGACCTGGGCACACGCCGAGGACGTCGCCGACGCACTCGGCGTCGGCCGGACCCCGACCGCCCGGCTGCGGCACATCGCCCACCTCGGCTTCCGCACCCTCGGCCACGGCTTCGCCGCCCACGGCCGCGCGGTGCCGACGGCGCCGGTGCGGGTCGAGCTCACCGCGCCCGACGGCGACACCTGGACCTTCGGGTCGCCGGACGCCGCCGACCGGGTCACCGGGCCTGCGCTGGACTTCTGCCTGCTGGTCACCCAGCGGCGGCACCGGGCCGACCTGGCCCTGGTCGCCACGGGCCCGACCGCCGACGAGTGGCTGGACGTCGCCCAGGCGTTCGCCGGGCCACCGGGCGCGGGGCGGGAGCCGTCCACCGCCAGCGGAGCGGGGACCCGGGCATGAGCGGGGTGCTGCGGGTCGGCAACGCCTCCGGCTTCTACGGCGACCGGTTCGCCGCCTGGCGGGAGATGCTCGACGGTGGCGAGCTGGACGTGCTGACCGGGGACTACCTGGCCGAGCTGACCATGCTGATCCTCGGCCGGGACCGGCTGCGCGACCCCTCCCTCGGGTACGCCAAGACCTTCCTCCGCCAGCTCGAAGGCTGCCTCGGCACCGCGCGCGACCGGGGGGTGCGGATCGTGACCAACGCCGGTGGGCTCAACCCGGCCGGCCTGGCCGCCGCGATCGGCGCGCTCGCCGACCGGCTCGGCCTCACCGTCCGGATCGGGTACGTCGAGGGCGACGCCCTGCCGCGCCCGGACGCACTCACCGCCAACGCCTACCTCGGCGCGTTCGGCATCGCCGCCTGCCTGGACGCCGGGGCGGACGTGGTGGTCACCGGTCGGGTCACGGACGCCTCGCTGGCGGTCGGGCCGGCGATCGCCCGGTTCGGCTGGGGCCGGGACGACCTCGACGCGCTGGCCGGGGCGACCGTGGCGGGGCACCTGATCGAGTGCGGGGCGCAGGTCACCGGCGGCAACTTCAGCTTCTTCACCGAGCTGCCCGACGGCGGCCACCGGCCCGGCTTCCCGATCGCGGAGATCCACCCGGACGGCTCGTCGGTGCTCACCAAGCATCCCGACACCGGCGGCGCGGTCACCGTGGAGACGGTCACCGCGCAACTGCTGTACGAGGTGGGTGGGCCGGCGTACCTGGGGCCGGACGTGGTGGCCCGGCTGGACACGGTCACCCTGACCGCCGACGGGCCGGACCGGGTACGCGTCTCCGGCGTCCGGGGCGCCCCACCGCCGGACACTCTCAAGGTGGGCGTCAACAACCTGGGCGGGTTCCGCAACTCGATGACGTTCGTGCTCTGTGGACTGGACATCCCGGCCAAGGCGGCCCTGGTCCGGGGGCAGCTCGAGGAGGCGGTCGGCAAGGAGGGGCTGGACTTCAGCCTGGCCCGCACCGACCACCCGGACGCCACCGACACCGAGGCGGCGAGCGCGCTGCTGCACGTACACCTGCGCGACGGCGACCGGGCGCGGGCCGGGCGGGCCTTCTCGGCGGCCGCGGTGGAACTGGCGCTGGCCTCCTACCCGGGCTGCACGCTGACCACCCTGCCCGGCGACGCCGCGCCCTACGGCGTGTTCACCGCGGACTTCGTGCCGCAGGACGCGGTCGCCCACGTCGCCGTGCTGCCCGGCGGCGAGCGGGTGCCGATCGCCCCACCGCTGCGCACGGGTTTGCAGGGGCCCCCTGTACAACACGAGGCGTCAACAGGGGGCCCCTCCTTGCCGGCGGCCCGGCGGGGGCCGCTCGGCGAGCTGGTCGGGGCCCGGTCCGGGGACAAGGGCGGTGACGCGAACCTGGGCGTCTGGGCGCGGACCGACGAGACCTGGGCCTGGTTGCGCGGCTGGCTCACCGTGGAACGGCTGGCCGAGCTGCTGCCGGAGACCGCCCCGCTGACCGTCGAACGGTACGAGCTGCCGAACCTGCGCGCGGTCAACTTCGTGGTCCGGGGGCTGCTCGGGCCGGGGGTGGCCGCCTCCACCCGGTTCGACCCGCAGGCCAAGGCGCTGGGCGAACTGCTCCGCTCCCGCGTCGTCGACCTGCCCGCGCAGCTCACCCCGGGGGTGCCGGCATGACCATCGTGGACATCCCGGAGCGGCGCCAGCTCCGCGAGCTGACCCGGGCCTTCGTGACCCGGGAGGTGCTGCCGCACCTGGCCGGCTGGGAGCGGGCCGGCGAGGTGCCCCGGTCGCTGCACGAGACGGCGGCGAAGGTCGGGCTGCTCGGCATCGGCTTCCCCGAGTCGGTGGGTGGCAGCGGGGGCGACCTGCTCGACTCGATCATCGTGACCGAGGAGATCATCCGCTCGGGCGGCTCGTCCGGGTTGATCGCGGCCCTGTTCACGCACGGCATCGCGCTGCCGCACATGGTCGCCGCCGCCGGCGGCCGGGCCGGGGGCGTCCTCGGCGGCCGGCTCGGCGGTGGCCAGGCCCCGCGGGACGACGACCTGGTCGAGCGGTACGTCCGTCCCACGCTGGGCGGGACGATGATCGGCGCGCTGGCGATCACCGAGCCGGACGGCGGCTCCGACGTGGCGAGCATCCGCACCACCGCCCGCCGGGACGGCGACCACTACGTGGTGAACGGATCGAAGACCTACATCACCAGCGGGGCTCGGGCCGACTTCGTGACCACCGCGGTCTGCACCGACTTTCCCGGCAGTGGCGAACTCAGCCTGCTGGTGATCGACAAGGGCACGCCCGGGTTCACCGTGGGACGCCGGCTGGAGAAGCTGGGCTGGCACTGCTCGGATACCGCCGAACTCTCCTTCGTCGACGTCCGGGTGCCGGTGGCGAACCGGATCGGCGAGGAGAACACCGGCTTCCTGGCGATCATGCAGCATTTCGCCGCCGAGCGGCTCTCCCTCGCCACGCAGGCGTACGCGACCGCGCAGCGCTGCGTCGAGCTCGCCATGACGTGGTGCCGGGACCGATCCACCTTCGGCCGACCGCTGGCGAGTCGACAGCTCGTCCGGCACCGGCTGGCCGAGATGCACACCCGCGCCGAGGCGGCCCGCGCCTACGTGCACGAGGTGGCGGCCCGGGTCGCGGCGGGCGAGCCGGTGGTGACCGAGGTGGCGATGGCGAAGAACGTCGCGGTGGCCGCCTGCGACCACGTGGTGGACGCGGCCCTGCAACTGCACGGCGGCTTCGGCTACCTGCGCGACGCCGAGGTGGAACGGCACTACCGGGACGCCCGGATCCTCGGCATCGGCGGCGGCACCACCGAGATCATGAACGAGATCATCGCGAAGGGCATCGGCCTGTGAGTGCGAGGAGTGAGCCGGGTCTGCGAGCCCCGCAGTCACGAACGGAAAGGGGCCCTGTGACCACACTGGACAGCGCGATCGACCCGTCCTCGCCGGGCTTCGGGGCCAACCGCGAGGCGCTGCGGGAACGCCTCGCCGAGCTGGACGCCGCGCTCGACCAGGCCCGCGCCGGTGGCGGCGAGAAATACGTGGCCCGGCACCACAAGCGCGGCAAGCTGCTCCCCCGGGAGCGGATCGAGCTGCTGCTCGACCCGGACAGCCCGTTCCTGGAGCTGTCCCCGGTGGCCGGGTACGGCACCGACTTCCCGGTCGGGGCCAGCGTGGTCACCGGCATCGGGGTGGTCGAGGGCGTGGAGTGCCTGGTCGTCGCCAACGACCCGACGGTACGCGGCGGCGCGGTGAACCCCTGGTCCCTGGCGAAGACCCGGCGGGCCGGCGAGATCGCCCTGGCCAACCGGCTGCCGATGGTCAACCTGGTCGAGTCGGCCGGGGCGGACCTGCCCACCCAGGCGGAGATCTTCATCCCGGGCGGGCGGGTGTTCCGCGACCTGACCCGGCTCTCCGCGGCGAAGATCCCCACGGTCAGCGTGGTCTTCGGCAACGCCACCGCCGGCGGCGCGTACGTCCCGGGGATGTCCGACTTCACCATCATGATCCGCGAGCGGTCGCAGGTGTACCTGGCCGGGCCGCCACTGGTGAAGATGGCCACCGGCGAGGTCACCGACGACGAGTCGCTCGGTGGTGCGGCGATGCACGCCAGCACGTCCGGCCTGGCCGACTTCCTCGCCGAGGACGAGCGGGACGGCATCCGGCTGGCCCGGCAGTGCGTACGCAGGCTCAACTGGCGCAAGCAGGGCCCGCCGCCGCGCAACCCGGTCCCCCAGCCGCCCCGGTACGACCCGGAGGAGCTGCTCGGCATCGCCAGCGCCGACCTCAAGGTGCCGTTCGATCCCCGCGAGGTGCTGGCCCGGGTGCTGGACGACAGCGAGTTCGACGAGTTCAAGCCGGGCTACGGCACCGCGCTGGTCACCGGCTGGGGGGAGTTGCACGGGTACCCGGTCGGGGTGCTGGCCAACGCCCGGGGCGTGCTGTTCAGCGAGGAGGCGCAGAAGGCGACCCAGTTCATCCAGCTCGCCAACGCCGCCGACACCCCGCTGATCTTCCTGCAGAACACCACCGGCTACATGGTCGGCACCGAGTACGAGCAGCGCGGCATCATCAAGCACGGCGCCCTGATGATCAACGCGGTGTCGAACTCGACCGTGCCGCACCTGACGGTCAACCTGGGCGCGTCGTACGGCGCCGGCAACTACGGCATGTGCGGCCGGGCGTACGAGCCGAGGTTCCTGTTCACCTGGCCGAACGCCAAGTCGGCGGTGATGGGACCGGCGCAGCTGGCCGGGGTGCTGTCGATCGTCGCCCGACAGGCCGCCGCGGCCCGGGGCCGCGAGTACGACGAGGACTCCGACACCGCGATGCGGATGATGGTCGAGCAGCAGATCGAGTCCCAGTCCGGGGCGCTCTTCCTCTCCGGCCGGCTCTACGACGACGGGGTCATCGACCCCCGGGACACCCGTACCGCCCTCGGGCTCTGCCTGTCGGCGATCCACAACGGACCGGTGAAGGGCGCCGACGGCTTCGGCGTCTTCCGAATGTGAGGGCCGGTGAGCGCGAGGAACGCAGCGAAGCGGAGTCCCGCAGTCGCGAACGAAAGGCAGGCACCCGTGAGCGCGAGGAACGCAGCGAAGCGGAGTCCCGCAGTCGCGAACGAAAGGCAGGCTCGGTCATGATTCGAAAGCTTCTCGTGGCCAACCGGGGGGAGATCGCCCGCCGGGTCTTCGCGACCTGCCGGACGCTCGGCGTGCAGACCGTCGCCGTGCACGCCGACGCCGACGCCGACGCGCCCTTCGTCGCCGAGGCCGACCAGGCTGTCCGCCTGCCGGGGAACACGCCGGCCGAGACGTACCTGCGGATCGAGCTGATCCTGGACGCGGCCCGCAAGGCCGGCGCGGACGCCGTCCACCCGGGCTACGGCTTCCTCGCCGAGAACGCCGAGTTCGCCGCGGCGGTGACCGACGCGGGCCTGACCTGGGTGGGACCGCCGGCCAAGGCGATCGCCGCGATGGGCGACAAGATGGCGGCGAAGGCGCTGCTCGCCGACGCGGGCGTGCCGATGCTGCCGACCTGGACCGACGCGGACGAGATCACCGACTTCCCGGTGCTGGTCAAGGCGTCCGCCGGGGGCGGCGGGCGCGGGATGCGGGTAATCCGCGACGCCGCCGGGTTGGCCGAGGCCGTGGCCTCCGCCCGCCGCGAGGCGGCCGCCGCGTTCGGCGACGGCACGGTCTTCATCGAGCGGTACGTCGAGCGCGGCCGGCACGTCGAGGTGCAGATCTTCGGCGACAGCCACGGCGCGGTGGTCGCGCTCGGCGAGCGGGACTGCTCGATCCAGCGCCGGCACCAGAAGATCGTCGAGGAGGCCCCGGCGGTCCTCCCGGCGGACGTGCGGCAGCGGCTGCACGCGGCGGCGGTGGCCGCCGGCCGGGCCGTCGACTACGTGGGCGCCGGCACGGTGGAGTTCCTGCTCGCCCCCACCGGGGACTTCTTCTTCCTGGAGATGAACACCCGGCTCCAGGTGGAGCACCCGGTCACCGAGGCGGTCACCGGGCTGGACCTGGTCCGGCTGCAACTGCTGGTCGCCGAGGGCGAGCCGCTGCCCGTCGCGGCGACCCCGCCGGCCGACGGGCACGCGATCGAGGTACGCCTCTGCGCGGAGGATCCGGGCCAGGGTTTCCGGCCGGCCACCGGCACTCTGCACCGCTTCGCGGTCCCCGGGGTGGCCGGCGGGTTCGTCCCGACGAAGGGGCTGCGGCTGGACTCCGGCGTGGTGGACGGCTCGGCGGTGGGCGTGCACTACGACTCGATGCTGGCCAAGTTGGTCGCCTGGGCGCCGACCCGGGCCGAGGCGGTGCGGGCCCTCGCGGGCGCGCTGGCCCGGGCCGAGCTGCACGGCGTCGCCACCAACCGGGACCTGCTGGTCCGGGTGCTGCGCAGCCGCGACTTCGGCGCGGCCGAGATCGACACCGGCTTCCTGGACCGGCACGACGAGGTCTTCGCCCCGCTGCTCCCCGCCGACCAGCTGCCCCTGGCGGCACTGGCCGCCGCGCTCGCCTCGGCGGCGGCCCGTCGGGCGGCGGCGACGGTGCTGGCCGGACTTCCGTCCGGATGGCGGAACGTGCCGGCGTTCCCCCAGGTCACCCGCTACGTCGGGCCGGACGGCGAGATCGAGGTCCGCTACCGGCTGGACCGGACCGGCGGGTTGGCGGAGTGGTCCAGCGTCCCACCGCTCGCCGCCTGCGGTACAACGGCCGGGAGCGGCGAGGCGGCCGACGGACCGGCCGCCGGAGAGCCGTCGACTGTGAAGCTGGTGACGGTCACCCAGGGCCGGGTCGTGCTGGACGTGGACGACGTGCGGCGGGTGTTCCGCGTACACCGGGTGGGGTCGGAGGTCTTCGTGGACGGCCCGGACGGGGCGGCGAGCCTCGCCGAGCTGCCCCGCTTCCCGCTGCCCACCGCGGAGGTGGCCGCCGGGTCGCTGCTCGCGCCGCTGCCCGGCGCGGTGACCCGGGTGCACGTCGAGGTCGGGCAGCGGGTCGCCGCCGGTGAGCTGCTGCTGACCCTGGAGGCGATGAAGCTCGAACACCCCGTGCTCGCCCCGGCCGACGGTGTGGTCGCCGAGCTGCCGGTCCCTGCCGGCGGCCAGGTCGACACGGGCGCCGTGCTGGCCGTGGTCAACTCCGAGGAGGACCCGCGATGAACTTCGACCTCACCCCTGAGCAGGACCAGCTCCGCGACGCCGTCCGGGCGCTGGGCCGCCGGTACGGCCACGGCTACTTCGTCGAGAAGGCGAAGGCCGGCGAGCACACCAGCGAGCTGTGGCACGAGGCGGGCCGGCTCGGCTACCTCGGCGTCAACATCCCCACCGAGCACGGCGGCGGGGGCGGCGGCATCACCGAGCTGGCCATCGTCTGCGAGGAGCTGGCCGCGGCGGGCTGCCCGCTGCTGCTGCTGGTGGTCTCCCCCGCGATCGCCGCCACCGTGATCGCCCGGCACGGCACCGACGAGCAGCGCAAACGCCACCTGCCCGGGCTGGCCGACGGCTCCCAGAAGATCGTCTTCGCGATCACCGAGCCGGAGGCCGGCTCGAACTTCCACCGGCTCGGCACGGTGGCCCGCCGCGACGGCGACGACTGGCTGCTGTCCGGCCGCAAGTGCTACATCTCCGGCGTCGACGAGGCGCAGTACGTGCTCGTCGTCGCGCGGACCGGGGACGCGTCCACCGGCAAGCTCAAGCCCGCCCTGTTCATCGTGCCGACCGACGCGCCGGGGCTCACCCGGTCCAAGCTGGACATGGAGATCCTGTCGCCGGAGAACCAGTTCCTGCTCTACCTGGACGACGTGCGGCTGCCCGCCGACGCGCTGGTCGGCGAGTCGCTGGACGCCGGTTTGCCGGCCCTCTTCTCCGGGCTCAACCCGGAGCGGATCACCGTCGCCGCGATGGGTGCCGGCACCGGCCGGTACGCCATCGATCGGGCCAGCGAGTACACCGCCACCCGGAAGGTCTGGGGCGGCCGGAGCATCGGCTCGCACCAGGGGGTGGCGCACCCGCTGGCGCACGCCGCGGTGCAGGTGGAGCTGGCCCGCCTGATGATCCACAAGGCGGCCACCCTCTACGACGCCGGCCGCGACCTGGAGGCCGGCATCTCCGGCAACATGGCCAAGTACGCCGCCGGCGAGGCCGCCGCGCTGGCCGTGGACACCGCGGTGCAGGCGCTCGGCGGGGCCGGCATGACCACCGAGTACGGCGTCGCCACGCTGCTCGGCGCGGTCCGCGCCGGCCGGATCGCACCGGTCAGCCGGGAGATGATCCTCAACTTCGTCGCCCAACACGTGCTCGGCCAGGAGAAGTCGTACTGACTGCGTTTGTCTGAAGATCTTGGAAGGAAACGGCCCCCGGAAGGGCCGTTTCCTTCCAAGATCTCGTCTGGGTTCCGTCAGCGGCGGCGGGTGAGGTCCTGCAGGCGCCGAATCTGGTAGGACAGCACCCGGCCCTGCCCGAGGGACAGGATCATGTCACGGCCGCTTTCGCTGCTCACGAGGTGGAGAGTTTGTCGAACTTCTCCCACGGGCCGATCGCCGTCCGGTTGGCGATCAGCGGCTTGGCCCCCGCGCTCTCCGCCACCACGTACCTGCCGTTGGCGTTGGCCCGGAGGCTGATGGTGCCGTCCGAGTTGTTGATGACCGTGAACTTCTCCCACGAGCCGATCGCCGTCCGGTTGGCGATCAGTGGCAAGGCGCCCCCGCTCTCCGCCACCACGTACTTACCGTTGGCGCGCGAGCGGAGAGCGACGAAACCGCCGCCCGCATCGATCATGTCGAACTGCTCCCACAGCCCGATCGCGGTCCGGTTGGCGATCAGCGGCTTGGCTCCGGCGCTCTCGGCCACGACATAGCGGCTGTTGGCTCGGGCGCGGAACGCGACCGGCGCCGCGGCCGCCGGAGCGCCGGTGAGTCGGGTGAGGGCCGCGTAGTCGCCGTTGAACACGTTCTGGCTGTAGTTCGCGGGCTGGCTGGGGTCACCGGCTGCGTACTGCCAGATGGTCTCCTTCGTCCAGCCGGCCGGCAACGGCGGGCGGGTGGCCGTGTAGCCGGCGATGTCCAGCGGGTGATCGCCGAAGGACGCGTCGTTGCCGGTGCACGGGTTCCAGAAGTTGGTGTTGGTGTAGATCATCGGCACCCGACCGATGCGTGTCTTGACCTGGTCGCTGAAGGCCCGGATCCAGTTGGAGAACTCGGTCGTGGTAAGCCCGTAGCAGGTGGGTGCGCCACTCCAGTACGGCCACTCGATGTCCACCATGGGTACGAGCGTCTGGCTGTCCTTGGTGAACTGCGCGTTGTCGATGAAGAAATTCGCCTCGGTGATCGGGTCGCGGCTGTCCGGGCGCGCGAAGTGGTATGCACCGACGAGCAGCCCGGCCGCCTTGGCCGCACGGTAATCCTCGGCGAAGTAGGGGTTGAGGTAGGTCCGCCCCTCGGTCGCCTTGATGTACGTGAACTTGTACCCGTTGGCCGCCACGGCCGGCCAGTCGATCGGGCCGAGGTTGTGGTCGTGGCTCGAGACGTCGATGCCTTGGATCGTGTAGCCGGCCGGGGTGGTGGCGCTCGCCGACAGCGAGCTCGTGCGCAGGCCCGGCTTGACTCCGGCGTTCGCCCGTCCACCACCGTCGGGAGTGGAGCCGGCCGCATTCACCGGTTGTGCCGTGCCGATCGCCGCGCCGAGAGCCAGCCCGGCAGAAATCAGTACAGAAATCAATTTTCTTGACATGATAGGTCGCGAATCTCCTTGGTCGGGAAGTCGACGACCGCCGGTCGCGGATGGCGGATCACGGCGTCAGAACACGCATCGCATTCGGCCGAGGGGATCGGCCGGAGCGGGATGCGGTCGTACTCTAACCCGACGAAGTGCCTGCGTGGTGTCCCGGAAGGCTCAGGTCTGCTCGCCGGTCCGGGCGGGTACCCGGCAAGGAGGGCCCGCGTGGAAGCGGTGCGGCCCGTCCGGGAATGGGCCGGGGTACGGCGGGCGCCCGATCGCCTGCCGTACCCCGAGGTCCGTCAGCGGACGGTCAGCGCGCCGACCACGGGCAGCGTGACCAGACGGCCCGCCGCCAACCCGGCGAACCGGTCCTGCGGTTGACAGCCGGGTGACCTGGGCCATGCTTGTCGGGTGAGGTTGTTCCCCAAGCCCGACGCGCGCTTCCGTGCCGCCGCCGCGACGCTGGCCCCGGTCGCCCTGCTGGTGGCCATGCTGATCTGGCGCCCGGACGGCATCCTGGCCGTGCTGCTGGCGCTGGTCCTCGTGCTGCTCGCGATGACGGCGGGCGTGGCCGTGACCGCGGCGCGGGAGAGCGCCGCCGCCACGCCGGCCGTCCCCCAGCAGCCGTCCGGCCAGCCGCTTCCGGCCGGCTACGGGGTGGACGCCGACACGCTGGAGGCGCTGGACCCCCGCGCGGTGCGCGACCTCCGGGGACTGGACGCGGACACGCTGGAGGCGCTGGACCCGCGCGCGGTGCGGGACAGCCGGACGGTGAACGGGCTCAACGACCGGTGAGCGTCGGCGCGGCGAGCGCATCCACGCCGCGCCCGGCCAGACAGCGGTAGGTGTGATCGCCGCCCGAGTCGACCGGCGGCAGCACCTCCAGGTTCCACCCGGCCTGAGGGCGGAGGCCGCTGGTGAGCCGGAACGTGCGGGCGCTGCACACGTCGCGGACGACGGGGTCGGCGCTGATCGCCGCGTGCCCCGCCCCGACCAGCGCGGCCGGCAGGTCCCCCTCGGCGTAGGTCTCCCAGGTGTGCCGGCCGTCGCAGGGGACCCGGGCCGCCTCGGCCCGCGTGCCGCGCAGCCGGACCGGCCCGAAACACTCCAGCTCGGACGCACAGCGGGCGCCCGCCGGCAGCGCGACGCCGGCCGAACCGACCTGACAGCCCGGCAGCACGCCCGACACGCCGACCCCGGTGGCCACCGGCGTCGGCGACACAACGGCCGGCGCGCCCCCGGCGAGCCACGCGCCGGCGCTGGCGGAGGCGCCCAACGCGAGGACCCCGGCGCCACCGAGGAACCACCGCCGCCGCCACCGCCGCCCCGGCGTCGGCACCGTCGGGTGCGCGTCGTCCGTCGGCGGGCGCTGGGCCGGCTGCCCCGTCCGGCCGACGGTGAACGGACCGGAGGCGCCGCCGCTGACCGGGATGCCGGAGACCGGCGCACCGGAGACCGGCGCGGCGCCCGGGTCGAGCGGCAGCGCGGCGAGCAGCCCGCGCAGCTCGACGGCGGACGGCCGCTCCCCCGGGTCGTTGGCCATCCCCGCCCGCAGCACGTCGACCAGCTCCTCCGGCACCCCGGACAGCCCGGGGATCGGCTGGTGGAACATCTCCAGCACGGTGACCAGGCTCGGGTTGCGCTCGGACTGCCAGCGCGGCGGTCGGCCGTGCATCACCGCGTAGAGGGTCGCGCAGAGCGCGTACACGTCGACCGCCGGTGAGGGTGGGCTGTGGCTGAACATCTCCGGCGGCGCGTACGCCGGGGTGAGCACCTCCAGGGTGACTGAGGCGTCCCGCACCTCGGCCAGCACCGCCAGCCCGAAGTCGGCGAGCACCGCCGGGTTGAAGTGCGAGAAGAGGATGTTGGCGGGCTTGACGTCCCGGTGCAGCACCCCGGCCGCGTGCGAGTGGGCGAGCGCGTCGGCGAGCTTGACCCCGAGGTCGCGGGCCTCTGCCGGGCCCAGCGGCGAGGTCCGCATCCGCTCCGCGTACGACCCGTCGCAGAGTTCCATGATCAGATAGGGATGCTGGTCGACGGTCACCCCGACGTCGAAGAGGTCGACCACGTGCGGGTGCGACGACATCTTCCCCGCGGCCCGCGCCTCACGCAGGAAGCGCGCCTGGTCCCGCTCGCTGTCCAGGGTGCGGTTCTCCACCTTGACCGCGACCTCGCGCCCCACCGAGATCTGGGTGGCCCGGTAGACGGTGGCGTAGCCGCCCCGGGCGAAGACCTCCAGATCGGTCAGACCGGGCACGATGGGCAGCCGGCGGGCGCCGGGCGGGGTGTCGGTCACGGCTCGAAAATACCTGTCTCCACCGTCGGCTCAGTGGACCGGACCAGCCGCTGGCGCGCTACCTGCGGCATCGTCCGCCGCCACCGGCCCGGCCGAGGCGTCGCCGTCGGTCGGGTCGGCCCGCTCAACCGGATCGATGCCGTCCCCCACCGGGGCGGCGCGGCGGGCGTCCCACCAGAGGCCGGCCGCGGTGGCCACCGCGCCCAGCCCCTCCCAGGCGGCGACCCCGAAGAACCGGCCCGGGGCGATGCCGGAGAGCACCGCGATGCTGAAGACGGTGAACGTGACCAGCCGGAACACCACCGTGAAGCGGTAGAACGGCCGCCACTCCGTGGCGGTGGCGAGCAGGTAGTAGACGCCCATGTTGAACGAGGCCATCGAGGACGCGGTGAGGAACGTGCCGGTGTAGTCGCCGGGCGCGCGGGTCGCCGGCACCTCGAAGCCGAGCAGCCGCAGCTGCGTCTCCGGCCAGATCAACCCGAGCGCGCCCAGCAGCAACGCGAGGACGCCGAAGACGGCCATCGTCCAGCCGGCGCCGGAGCGCGGCAGCCTCATCTGTCCTCCCTCACCCACGAGCGGGACCGTGAAACGGCCCCGTCGGAGACACACGCTAGCCGTCACCCCCGACGCCCACATCCCCGGAACCGCCAAACCTCCGGCGGTCCCGGCGCGGGTCAGGCCAGGGCGAGGCGGGCGCGGAGGGCGTCCGCCGCAGCGCGTTCGCTGCGCTGCTCGGTGGCGTACGCCAGGCGTACCGCCTCGTCGGCGCTGGCCAGCGCCTCGACCGGGCGACCGCAGGCGGCCAGCGCCTCGGCCAGCACCATCGCGGCGACGACCTGGCTGCGGACGTCCTCCGCCGGGGCGGCCACCGCCCGCTGCGCCCAGTCCAGCGCCTGCTCCAGCTGGCCGTGGGCGAGCAGCGCGGACGCGTACCGGGCCATCGTCTGCCGGCGGGAGAAGAGCAGCGACGGGCTGTTCGCGGCGGCGGTGGCGACCGGGGCGAGCAGCCCCACCGCGGTCGCCGAGTCACCCGCCGCGAGCCGGGCCATCGCGAGCAGCACCCGCGGCCCCACCTGCGCGGGGGCCTGCGGGTTGTGCGGCTCGACCGTGGTCAGCACCGCACGGGCGCTCCGCTCGGCGGTGGCGCAGTCGCCCAGGTCCAGCGCCACGAAGCCGCGCAGCGTGCCGGCCATCCCGGTGAGCAGCGGGTGCGACGTCCGGTCGGCGTACGCGAGCGCTTCGGTGAGCAGGTCGGCCGCGTGCTCCGACTCGCCCAACCCGCGCGCCACCACACCCCGGACCACCAGGGCGAAGCCCTGCCCCCAGTCGTCGGAGACCTCGGCGAACTCCCGGTACGCCTGCCGCGCCGCCCGGTCCGCCTCGGCAAGCTCACCCAGCTCGGCGGTGGCGTACGCCTCGACCGCGCGCAGCGTGCCGACCGCCCACGCCTCGCCGACCCGCTCCCCGAACGGGAGGAAGACCTGCGCCAGCCGGCAGGCCTCCCGCAGCCGGCCGGCGAGCAACCGGGCGAACGCGGTGGTGCCGCGCAGCCAGGCCCGCCCGTACGGGTCCTTCAGCTCGGCGAAGAGCCGGGCGGCCCGGCCGAGCACCGCGTCGGTGCCGGCGAAGTCGCCCCGGGTGGTGGTCACCCAGGCCAGGTTCTGCAGCGACCAGGCCTGCCCGCGCGGGTCCTTCGCGGCGAGGCTGACCTGGTATGAGGCGGCGAGCCGGCTGCTCGCCTGACCCAGCCGGCCGGCGATGAAGTCGGCCATCCCGAGCCGGCGCATCGCCGAGGCGCGCAGCGTGGGCAGCTCGCCCGCGGTGGCCACCTGCAACGCCTCCTGCCAGCTGCACTCCGCCCGGGCCTGGTCGCCGAGAGTCTGGTGCGCCTGCCCCGCGAGCAGCAGGGCGCTGCCGCGGGTCGGCGCGTCCCCGGCGTTGGCGGCGATCTTCTCGGCGAAGGCGAGCGCGTCGGTCGGGCGGCCGATCTGGAGCAGCGCCCGGGCGTGCACCACCCGGTCGGCCGGCGGGACGCCGTCGCGGGCCAGCTCGGCGGCGCGCTCGGCGTACTCGACGGCGAGGGCCGGCTCCCCGGCGCGCAGCGACCGGCGGGCGGCCCGGCCCAGCGCGGCGACACCGAGCGGGACGACCGCGCGGGCCGGCGCGTCCGGGCGCAGCTTGACCGCGTCGGCGAGCGCGGCGGCCCGCTCGACGTGCTCGGCGACGAAGTCGTCGCGGGCGGTCCCGGTGAAGCCGCCGGGCGTGCCGCCGGTCGGGTCGGCGGCGAAAGTCTCGGGGGCGGCCCAGCGGACCAGCGCGGCGTGCCGCTCGGCCAACTCCGCCTTGCTCACCCCGGCGTACGCGGCCTCCCGCATCAGCGGCGTCGCGAACGCGTACCCGGTGCGGGTGCGGTGCAGCATGCGGCGTTGCAGCAGCTCCTCCACGGCCCGGTCCAGCTCGACCGCGACCACCGCCGCCGGGCGGCCGTCCCGCCCGGCGCGCTGCTCGCGGAGCGCCTCCAGGGCGCCGGCCGGCACGGTGTCGCCGACCACCGCCGCGTCCCGCAGCACCGAGCGGGCGTCCACCGGCAGCGCGTCGATGCGGGCCGCGAGCACGGCGGCCAGGTCCCGGGAGAGCAGCCGGCTGCCCAGCGAGCCGGGGACCAGCCGCCAACCGGCGCCCGCGCCCGCGGTCAGGGCGCCGCGCTCGCGCAGCAGGGTGACCAGCTCGGCCAGGTAGAACGGGTTGCCCTGGGCGGTGGCGAGCAGCCGGTCCGCGTCGGCCGGCGGCAGCTTCCCGCCGCTGAGGTAGCTGGTCAGCAGCCGGGCGGCGTCGGCGCCGCGCAGCGCGGGCAGCGCGTGCACCTCGGCGTCCGCGACCCGGGTCAGCGCCCCGGCGGTACGCACCAGCTCGGGGCGGCCCAGCAGCAGCACCAGCACCGGGCCGGTGAGCCGGTTGAGGGTCAGCGCGAGCGCCTTGATGGTCTCGGCGGTGGCGTCGTGCAGGTCGTCCACCACGATCACCAGCGGCGCCTCGACGGCGAGCCCGCTGAGCAGCCCGGCGACCGCGTTCGGCACCGCCTCGGCGTCCGGGGGCGGGGCGGCGGCGTTCCACTCGCCGTTCTCGGCGGCGGCGGGCAGCTCGGCGTACCCGAGCAGGGCCAGGAGCTGGTCGGTGGCGAGCGGGGGCGGGTCGCCGGGGAGCCGGCCGAGCCGCTGGCCGAGCCGGCGCAGCCGCTCCTCCACGGCCGGTCGGGTGAGCGCGGTGGCCGCGTCGCTGGGCAGGCCGACGGCCGCCCGGACCAGGTCGGCCAGCGGGGCGAGCCGGCGTCGTTCGCCGAACGCGGCGCAGCGGACGGAGAGCACCCGGGCGCCGGTGTGCGCGGCGTACCGGCCGGCGCCGACGTCGTAGCCGGCGGCGAGGCGTTCCACCTCGGCGGCGAACCGGGACTTGCCGATGCCCGCCTCGGCGGTCATCAGCAGCACCCTCGGCTCGCCCCGGTCGATCACCTCGGCGAGCCGGCCGGCGACCCGACCGATCTCGGTCTCCCGGCCCACGAAGGGCGCCTCGTCGCCGAGACCGGATCGGGTGCCCGGGGCGTCCAGCAGGCCCAGCAGCTCGAACGCCTCGACCGGCTCGCGCTTGCCCTTGAGCCGCAGCGGGCGCAGCGCCCGCCAGGAGGCGACGTGGCGGGTGGCGGCGGAGGTCCGCGCCCCGGCGTAGACCGCGCCGACGGCGGCGGCGTCGGCGAGCCGGGCGGCGGTGTTCACCGTGTCGCCGATGACCGTGTACTCGATGGCGGCCTGGATGCCGGCGATCACGTCGCCGGTGTTGAGGCCGACCCGCAGGCCGAGGGGCGCGCCACCGCCGCGCTCGTCGTCGAGCACCCGGCGGACCGCCCGCTGCATGGACAGGGCGGCCCGGACGGCGCGTTCCGCGTCGTCCTCGTGGGCGACCGGCGCGCCGAAGACCGCCATGATCCCGTCGCCGGTGAGCTTGTCGACGTGCCCGCCGAAGGTCTTCACCGCGCCGGCGAGCGCGGCGAGCACCCGGTCGGTGACCGCGCCGACCCGTTCCGGGTCGAGGTCCTCGGACCAGGAGGTGAAGTCGGAGAGGTCGCCGAAGAGCACGGTGACCACCCGCCGCTCGGCGGCGGGCAGCGTGGCGGCGGCCGGCAGCGCCGCCCCGCAGTTGTGGCAGAACCGGGCGCCGGGCACGGCGACGGTTCCACACACCGGGCAGGTCACGGCTGCTTCAACTCCGCACCCCCGGCGCCGGATTCCCGGGGGTCGACCCCGAGGTACTCCAACTGGGCCCGGACCGACCATTCGGCGGCCCACTTCAGCGACCGGTCCACGTCCGCATAGACCCGCTCGACCACCTCCGGCGCGGTGGTGGCGCCGGCGGCGACCGCCGACCGGACCTGGTCGAGGCGGGCCCGGCGGTGGGCAAGGTAGAAGTCCGCGGCGGCGCCGCAGTCGGCCAGGGCCGGGCCGTGGCCGGGCAGCGCCGGAATCCCCCGGTACGTCGAGAGCAGTTCCAGGCTGGTCAGGTAATCGCCGAGGTGGCCGTCCGGGTGGGCGACCACCGTGGTGCCGCGGCCCAGGATGGTGTCGCCGGTGAGCACCACCCGCTCGTCGCCGTGCTCGACCAGGAAGCAGACCGAGTCGGCGGTGTGCCCGGGGGTGTCCAGCAGGCGGATCTCCAGGCCGGATCCACCGAAGCGCTCGCCGGATTCGGTCAGCGGCTCGCCACCGATGGTGTGCGCCGGGTCGGCGGCGAGGACGTGCGCGCCGCCGAGCAGCTCGTGCAGGCGGGCCGAGCCCTCGGTGTGGTCCGGGTGCCCGTGGGTGATCAGCACGAAGCCGACCGGACCGTGCGCGGCGACGGCGGCCAGATGTTCCTCGTCGGCCGGGCCCGGGTCGACCACCACGGCCGGTTCGCCCGGGGCCGCCCGCAGCACCCAGGTGTTGGTGCCGTCGAGGGTCATCGGCCCCGGGTTCGGTGCGCGTAGCAGCGTCACCCAGGAGGGCAGCTCGTCGGCGAGTGCCGCCGCCGCCCCCGTCACACGCCCGGTCATGGCTGCGATCGTACGACTCCACCCGCCGGTCCCCGCGATCTTGCAGGCCCGGCCCCTGATTCGTGCCCGTTCGGGGCTTTCACGCAGGCGCGAACTGCAAGATCGCGGGTACGAAGCGAAGTCAGGCGACCTCGACGATGACCTCCACCTCGACGGGGGCGTCGAGGGGGAGTTCGGCGACGCCGACCGCGCTGCGGGCGTGCCGGCCGGCCTCACCGAAGACGGCGCCGAAGAGGTCGGAGGCGCCGTTGATCACGCCGGGCTGGCCGGTGAAGCCGGGCGCGCTCGCCACGAAGCCGGTCAGCTTGACGATCTTGACGACGTTCTCCAGGCCGACCAGCGAGTCGATCGCGGCCAGGGCGTTCAGCGCGCACCGCTGGGCGAGGTCCTTCGCCTGCTCGGCGGAGACGCCGGCGCCGACCTTGCCGGTGGCGAGCAGTTTGCCCTCCGCCATCGGCAGCTGGCCGGAGACGTAGACGTGCTGCCCGGACTGGACGGCCGGCACGTAGCTGGCCACCGGCGGCACCACCTCGGGCAGGCTCAGGCCCAGCTCCGCGAGCTTCGCGTGCGGTCCGTTGCTCATGCCGCCACCTCGCTCCGCTCGGCGGCGCCATGAGGCACCCGCGCGCTCAGCCCGATGATTCGCTCGCTGCGCTCGCTCATGGCCCTCAGCCCTTCGGGCGCTTCAGGTAGGCGACAAGCTGCTCCGGGTTCGGGCCGGGAACCACGGAGACCAGCTCCCAACCGTCCTCGCCCCAGTTGTCGAGGATCTGCTTGGTCGCGTGGACCAGCAGCGGGACCGTGGCGTATTCCCACTTCTGCATCGGGTGAAGGCTCCCTTGCCTGGCATGGACACTTTCCAGGCACAGACTACGGTCAGGACGGCGACCTGGGCGCGGGACGCTGCCCGGGGGTCACCGGCAGCTCACCGCAGGGACCGTCGTGGTCGTAGCGCTGCGGGCACCGGCTGCGGCCGGGCAGCAGCAGGTCGCAGCAGACCCGGTGCCGGTTGTTCTGGTCGTCGGCGGTGGAGACCGTCGTCTCGCCGGCGTCCAGCTCGCTGAGGAAGCCCAGCGAGATGGCCACGGTGCCGGCCAGCGCGGTGGCCGCCGCCAGGTTGGCGACCCGGACCGGCAGGCGGATGACGTAGCCGGGCTCCTCCTCGTCGCGGCCCCGGTCGGTAGGACCGATCGACCGTCCCGGCAACGGGACGCGCACGCGTGATCACCTTCAGTCATGCGACACATGGCTCGTCCTGGAATGCGACGGCCGTTCACGTCCGCCGGTGGTGAGGTCCCGCGGGGCCACGCGGGGCTGGCAAGTCGCCCATCGACCGCTACCCTTCCGGTCGACGGGCGACCCACGCCCGCCCACCACGCTCGATCACCCGTCCGTCGCCTGGGGCGGCGACGGCGCCGCACCCCGGGGGAAAGACATGACCCAACCGCCCATCGGTGGCGCCACCGGCTCGCCCGACGGCCCGTCCCGCGCGGAGCCGCCGGCCGGCGCCGTGCCGGCCCCCGGCATGTTCCCGCCGCCGACCCCCGGCGCGTTCCCGCCGCCGACCCCCGGTGCGTTCCCGCCGCCGCCGGCCCCGGGCGCGTTCCCGCCGCCGCCGGTCGCGGGCTACCCGCCGTACCAGGGCCCGGGGGCGCCGAAGAAGCGGCGCGGCCTGCTGATCGCCTCGATCGTGCTGGCCGCGGCCGTCCTGCTCTGCGGCGGCGGCGGCACGGCGGCGTTCCTGACCCTGCGCGACACCGAGGGCGGCCAGGGCGCCAAGGAGCCGGCGGTCGCCGTGGACGGCTTCCTCACCGCCGTCTACAAGGACCGGGACGCCAGGAAGGCGGCCACCTTCGTCTGCTCCGCCTCGCGGGACGACAAGAAGATCGCCGGCAAGGTCGCCGAGGTGCAGAAGTACACGACGGAGTACCAGAACCCGCGGTTCCGGTGGACCACCCCCAAGGTGGACAACCAGACCGGCGACCGGGCCACCGTCACCACCAAGGTCACCATGACCACCTCCGACGAGAAGGTGGCCGACCAGGACCTGCGCTTCACGGTGGTGCGGAAGACGGGTTGGTGGGTCTGCGAGGTCGCCTGAGCCGGGCGGCTGGATAGGCTCGACGGGTGCGAGCAGCTGAGCAACGGTCCGAGACCTGGCCGGCCCGCCTTCACGTGGTGACCGGCAAGGGCGGCACGGGCAAGACCAGCGTGGCCGCGGCCCTGGCCCTCGGCCTGGCCGCCGGCGGCCGGCGCACGCTGCTGGTCGAGGTGGAGGGGCGGCAGGGCATCGCCCAGCTCTTCGGCACCGACCCGCTGCCCTACGAGGAACGGCACCTGGCCGACGCCCCCGGCGGCGGGGAGGTGCGGGCCCTGGCGGTGGACGCCGAGGAGGCCCTCCTCGAATACCTGGACATGTTCTACAAGCTCGGCGCGGCCGGCCGGGCGCTGCGCAAGTTCGGCGCGATCGACTTCGCCACCACCATCGCGCCGGGCCTGCGGGACGTGCTGCTGACCGGCAAGGTGAAGGAGGCGACGACCCGCACCAGCGGCCAGCGCCGGAGGTACGACGCGGTGGTGCTGGACGCGCCGCCGACCGGGCGGATCGGCCGGTTCCTCAACGTCACGGCGGAGACCGCCCGGCTGGCGAAGATGGGCCCGATCAAGACCCAGAGCGATGGGGTCTCCGCGCTGCTGCGCTCCCCCATGACGGCGGTGCACGTGGTGACGCTGCTGGAGGAGATGCCGGTCCAGGAGACGGTGGACGCGATCGGCGAGCTGACCCAGCTCGGCTTCCCGGTCGGCCGGGTGATCGTCAACGGCGCCCGGCCCCCGGTGCCGGCGGGGCGGGCGCTGAGCCAGGCCGAGCTGAAGCGGGGCCTGCTCGCCGCCGGCCTGCCGACCGACCGGGAGACCGTGGCCGGGCTGGCCGGGGAGGCGCGGGACCAGCAGGTACGCCGGGAGCTGGAGGATTCGCTCCGCGCCGAACTGGTGGAGCTGGGCCTGCCCCTGACCGAGCTGCCGCTGCTGCCGGACGGGGTGGACCGGGCCGGCCTGGAGACGCTGGCCACGGCCCTCGTCCGGGCGGATTGACTCACACCTGCGGCCGGCACGGAGCAGAGACACCCCCGAGCCCGATACGCTCGATTGGTGCCTTCCGAAGACGCGGCGCCACCGCTGGACGTCGACCAGATCCTCGCCGACCCCGGCGTACGGATCGTGGTCTGCTGCGGGGCGGGCGGAGTGGGCAAGACGACCACGGCGGCCGCGCTGGCTTTGCGTGCCGCCGAGCGGCACGGCCGACGGACGGTGGTGCTCACCATCGACCCGGCCCGGCGGCTGGCCCAGTCCCTCGGCCTGACCGAGCTGGACAACACCCCCCGCCAGGTCAAGGGCATCGACATCGAGGCCAGCGGCGGTGAGCTGCACGCCATGATGCTGGACATGAAGCGCACCTTCGACGACGTGGTGCTCCAGCACACCGACCCGGCGAAGGCTGCGGAGATCTTCGCCAACCCCTTCTACCAGGCGATGAGCTCGACCTTCGCGGGCACGCAGGAATACATGGCGATGGAGAAGCTCGGCCAGTTGCACGCCCGGGGCGAGTGGGACCTGATCGTGGTCGACACCCCACCTTCCCGTTCGGCGCTGGACTTCCTCGACGCCCCGGCCCGACTCTCCCGCTTCCTGGACGGGCGGATGCTGCGGCTGCTGCTGGCCCCGGCGCGAAGCGGGGGGCGGAGCATGTTCAGCCTCGTGACCGCCAGCTTCGGGATGTTCTCGAAGGTCGTGCAGAAGGTGATCGGCGCGCAGCTGCTCACCGATCTCTCCGGGTTCGTCGCCGCGCTCGATTCGATGTTCGGCGGGTTCCGGCAGCGGGCCGAGCAGACGTACCGGATCCTGCAGGCGCGGGAGACGGCGTTCCTGCTGGTGGCGGCGCCGGAGCCGGACGCGGTCCGGGAGGCCGCCTACTTCGCGGGGCGGCTGCGGGAGGAGCGGATGCCGCTGGCCGGCCTGGTGCTCAACCGGGTGCACCGCCCGGCCGTGACATCGCTGGACGCGGCGGAGAGCCTGGCCGCCGCGGCGCGGCTGGCCGAGCTCGGCGGCCACGAGGGCACCGTCGACGTGCTGCGGGCCCACGCCGCGCTGGCCCAGCAGGCGGCACGCGAGCAGCGGGTGGCGGCCCGGTTCACGGAGGCGTTCCCGGCGGTGCCGGCGGTGTCGGTGACGGCGCAGCCCGCCGACGTGCACGACGTCGACGGGCTGCGGACGATCGGCGCGGCGATCAGCCGGCCGTGAGGCGCGGCGGTCAGTTCGCGGCGGTCACCAGGACCTTGTCCTTGCCGGCCTTCTCCCTGGCGTTCTTCTTCATCGCGGCCTCGAACATCTTGCGCCAACTCGTCACCTGCGGGTGACGGCGCAGCAGCGCCCGGCGTTCGCGTTCGGTCATGCCACCCCACACCCCGAACTCGATCCGGTTGTCGAGCGCATCGGCCAGGCACTCGTACCGAACTGGGCAGCTCCGGCAGATCCTCTTCGCCACGTTCTGTTCGGCGCCCTGTACGAACAACGCGTCCGGGTCCCCGTTCTGACATGCCGCCAGCGACGGCCAGTCAGTGATCATGCCCATGTGTACACGTCCCCCCTTGCAGTACCTACCGACTTCGTGCGACCAGCCGTCGATTCCCCCCGGTCGTCCGGCCCGTTCCTTCCCCAAGGAGGCACGGACGACGTGTGGCTCTGTCGTCGCCACCATCATGCTCTGTAGTCGCACGATTACGCAACGTTGTCGGCGAAATCCATCATTCCGGACACTCCCGGCTTCCCGGGCCTTCGCCCGCCGTCTACCCGGCCGGAGTCGGTGAAAACGCTGCGCGGGTCCCCCGTTCGGAGGAGACTCATCGGCGGGTTCACGCAACCTCGCACCAGGGTTCGTGCGTTTAGCACAACGAGGTCGGCGCGCGCAGGAAATGGGGAAAGAACGCCCCCGCGCCCCTCGTTCCCTACTCGCGTACCCTGTCGAGGTGACCTGGATGCGGAAACGTGACCACAATGTGCTGACCAACGCCACATCGCTACTCATCTGTGGCCTCTTGGCCGGCGTGGTGGTCGCGGCGGCGGCCTTCCCCGCGGTGGCGATGTCCGGGCTGGCCGCGAAAGCCGGCGCGGAGACCTTCGGCGCACTACCCAAGGAACTGACGGTGGCCCGGTCCCCGCAGATCACCTACCTGCTGGCCTCGGACGGCAAGACGCCGCTCGCCACGATGTACGACGAGAACCGCAAGGACGTCAAGCTCAAGGACGTCTCGCCGCTGATGCAGAAGGCGATCATCGCGGCCGAGGACCACGACTTCTACAAGCACAACGGGGTCGACCTCAACGGCGTCGCCCGGGCGTTCGTGAACAACCAGGCCGGGGCCTCCCGGCAGGGCGCCTCCACGCTGACGATGCAGTACGTCCGGCTCGCCATCTCCTACTCGGCCACCCACCCGGCCGACGTGGTCGCCGCGACCGAGGACACCAGCGCCCGCAAGCTTCGCGAGATGCGCTACGCGCTCCAGATCGACAAGGAGCTCACCAAGGACGAGATCCTGGAGCGCTACCTCAACATCGCCGCCTTCGGCAACGGCGCGTACGGCATCTTCGCCGCCAGCCAGGTCTACTTCGGCAAGCCGCCGAGCAAGCTCGACATCCAGGAGTCGGCCATGCTCGCCGGCATGGTGAAGGCGCCGACCGCGTTCGACCCGACCACCAAGGCGGGCTACCCGGAGGCGGTGGCCCGGCGGGACTACGTCATCCAGAACATGGTCGACATCGGGGCGATCACCCAGGCGGACGCGGACAAGGCCAAGGCCATCAAGCTGAAGGTCAAGGACAAGCGGACCCCGAACGGCTGTGTCGCCACCAACCAGCGGACCTGGGGCTTCTTCTGTGACTACTTCTACCGCTGGTGGCTGCAGCAGGAGACGTTCGGCTCGACCTCGTACGACCGGGAACGCCGGCTCAAGAGCGGCGGCTACACCATCACCACCACCCTCGACGTGCAGGCCCAGCAGGGCGCCGACAACGCCGTCCGCCGCGGCATAAAGAATGCCGAGAGCTACAAGGCGGCCCGGATGGTGGCGGCGATCGAGCCGGGCACCGGCCGGGTGCGGGCCATCGCGGTGAACCGGAACTTCAAGATCGATGATCCGAAGAACCCGCAGAACAAGATCTCCAGCGACCCGAAGAAGGCCGCGAAGAAGATCCGGGGCAACTACCCGAACACGGTCAACCCGCTGGTCACCGGCGGTGGCGGCATCACCGGCTACCAGGCCGGCTCGACCTTCAAGATGTTCGCGCTGGTGGCGGCGCTGGAGAAGGGCATCCCGCTCAGCTACACGATCAACGCGCAGCCGTTCTTCAAGTCGGAATACATCATCGATTCGAGCTCACCAGCGGCGTGCAAGGGCACCCACTTCTACTGCCCGAAGAACGCCAACGCCAGCATGACCGGCGTGCACAACATGTGGAGCGGGTTCGGCCAGTCGGTGAACACCTACTTCATCCCGCTCCAGCAGCAGGTCGGCGCGGAGAACGTGGTGAAGGTGGCGCAGAAGCTCGGCATCACCTTCCGCGCGCCGAGCGACGCCAAGTTCGCCGCCACCCAGGACGCGGCGCACCAGTGGGGCGCGTTCAGCCTCGGCGTCTCCCAGACCACCCCGCTGGAGCTGGCCAACGCGTACGCCACCCTTGCGGCGGACGGCAAGTACTGCGAGCCCATCCCGGTTCAGGAGATCCGCGGCCCGGACGGCGACAAGCTGGACATCGCCAACCCGCACTGCGAGCAGCGGATCAGCACCGAGGTGGCCCGGGCCGCCGTCGACGCCGCCCGCTGCCCGGTCGGTGACCACTCCGCGACCTCCAAGTGCAAGGGTGCCACCGCCCGTAATGTCCGTGGGATCGTCAACGCGCCGGTGGCCGGCAAGTCCGGCACCACCGACGAGGACAAGACCTCCGCCCTGGTCGCGATGACCAAGCAGTACGCGGTGGCGGGCATCATGGCCGACCCGGACTGGGCGCAGACCAACCAGAAGATGGGCCACGACGTTGCGAACGGCATCAACCCGGCGGTGTACCAGACGCTGCGCGACGCGATGAAGGGCAAGGACCGCAAGGAGTTCACTCCGCCCAGCGGCAAGATCATCGAGGGTGACCAGCGCTCCATCCCCGACGTGAAGTGCCAGTCGATCGACACCGCGAAGTCGCGCCTGCGGGGGGCCGGGTTCGAGCCGGTCGTCTCCACCAGCAAGGTCCCGTCGAGCTGCCCGAAGGACACCGCCGCCGGCACCAGCCCGGACGGCCGCACCATCAAGGGCGGCGTGGTCAGCATCGAGGTGAGTGCCGGTGGCGGCACCCCGCCCGGCGGCGACGCCACCCCGCCCGGCGGGGTCACACCGCCGACCCGCCCCGGGCGACCACGCGGCTGACCCGTGACACGGACGGGCGGGCACCCCACGAGGGGGTACCCGCCCGTTTCGCGTACGCCCGGCGGGAGCCGGGACGGTCAGAGGCCGAGCTGTCGGCGTACCTCGGCGGCGACCCGACCCCCCTCGGCCTGGCCGGCCACCGCGGCCTGGGCCGCCTTCATCGCCGGGCCCATCTGCGCCTTGCCGGTGAAGCCGCCCGCGGCAAGCGCCCCCGCGACCAGCTCGGCCAGCTCGTCGTCGGAGAGCTGCTTCGGCAGGTAGCGGTCCAGCACCTCGCCCTCGGCGGTCTCCTTGGCGGCCTGCTCGCCACGGCCGGCCTCGGCGAAGGCGGTGGCGGCCTCCCGCCGCTTCTTCGCCTCCTTGGTCAGCACCGCGAGCACCTCGTCGTCGGTGAGCTCGCGCTTGGCCTTGCCGGCGACCTCGGCGGTGCCGACGGCCGCGAGGGCCATCCGCAGCGTGGAGGTGGTCAGCTCGTCGCGCGCCTTGAGAGCGGCGCGCATGTCTGCGGTGAGGCGGTCCTTCAGCGTGCTCATGGACGGTCAAACTACCCTGAACGCCATGCGAAAGCGCACACTATTCCGGCTCGCCGCCGGGACCGTCGCCGCGGGCGCGGCCACCCTGGCGTACGCGTCGCTCGTCGAACGCAACATGTTCACCCTTCGCCGGTACGACGTGCCCGTGCTCCCGGCCGACGCCGAGCCGCTGCGCGTGCTGCACCTGTCGGACCTGCACATGATGCCCGGCCAGCGGCGCAAGCAGGACTGGGTGGCCTCGCTGGCCGCCCTCGACCCCGACCTGGTCGTGGTGACCGGGGACAACATGGCCCACCCCGACGCCGTCCCCGGCGTGCTGCGGGCCCTGCAACCACTGCTCGACTTCCCGGGGGCGTTCGTCTTCGGCTCCAACGACTACACCGGGCCGGTCTGGAAGAACCCGTTCACCTACTTCCTGCCCGACCGGGAGTACACCGAGGGCGTCACGCTGCCGTACGAGGAGCTGCGGGACGTCTTCACCGGCGCCGGCTGGGCCGACCTGAACAACCACCGGACCACCCTCAAGGCCGGCGGCCGGGAGGTCGAACTGGTCGGCGTCGACGACCCGCACATCGAGCGGGACGACTACGAAGCGGTGGCCGGCCCGGCGTCCGCCGCTACCGAACTCACCATCGGCCTGGCCCACTCCCCCGAGCCGGCCGTCCTCGACCAGATGGCCGCGGACGGCTTCGGGCTGCTGCTGGCCGGGCACACCCACGGTGGCCAGGTCTGCGTGCCGGGCTACGGCGCGCTGGTGACCAACTGCGGGCTGCCCCGCTCGATGGCCCGCGGCCTGCACCGCTGGCCCGGCTCGGACTCCTGGCTGCACGTCTCCGCCGGGCTCGGCACCCACCCCACCGCGCCGGTACGCTTCGCCTGCCCGCCGGAGGCGAGTGTCCTCACGCTGATCCCCCGCTGAGCGCCCCCCGACCGGGGGTGGGGGGTACCGAGTTTGACCATCGGACCGGGTGGGCTACTATTTGTCGGCACGCCTCGGGGTGTGGCGCAGCTTGGTAGCGCGCTTCGTTCGGGACGAAGAGGTCGTCGGTTCGAATCCGGCCACCCCGACCAGAGGTAGCAGCAGGTCAAGGCCCTTCCGTGGAGGGGCCTTGATTCATTTCCGGCGATCACTGCTCTGCCGGAGGCAGCGAGAAGGCAGCAAACGACGCGAGCACCCTGCGATCCCGGTCACGTGTCGAGTGCGTGTAGCGGTCCAGGGTTGTCGGCGTCTGCTCGTGCCCCTCACCTTCGCCACGTCGTTGATGGGCACGCCGTCGGAGACGAGCCACGTCGCGTACGAGTGCCGAAGATCGTGGAACCGGAGCGCGAGGGACAGGCCGGCCCGTTGCAGCGACGGCTTCCAGATGCGCGCCCGGAACGTGCCTCGCTTGAGCGGTTCGCCGGTCCGGGCAACGAAGATCAGCCCCTCGACGCCCGTCTCGAAGGACTGCCGGTGGTCGGTCAGCGCCTGGACGACGAACGGCGGGAGCGGCACGGTCCGCCGGCCAGCTCGTGACTTCGGGTACGGCTTGAGCGTGACGTGCCCGGACACTTCCTCCGCCACCCGCACGACCCGGAGGACGCCAGCGGCCAGGTCGACGGCGTCCCAGCGGAGCCCGGCGCACTCGCCCCAGCGGAGCCCGGTGCCGGCGGCGACGGCGACCAGGGCGCGATACCGGTCGGGGATCGCAGGCAGCAGCTTGCCGAACACCTCCGCGCGGGAGATCACCAGTTCGTCAGTATCCATCCGACGGCGCGGTGGTAGCCGGACGCCCTCGCAGGGGTTGAACCCGATGAGCCGATCCAGGACCGCAGAACGCAGAACTCCGGACGTGAGGCGGTAGCACTCGCGGACAGTGGCGGGCGACAGACGCTCGCCCAGCTTGGTCACCCACTCCTGACGCCCGCACATGCCGCTGTCCGCGCGCCCGCCGTTGTGGATGTCCTGGGGCTGTCAGCGCCACGACGTGAAAGTGTTTCCTGGGGTCCGCTTGCGGGCTCCTTCACACTGTGGAGGTAGCCGCCACCCTCTGGAGGGCAACATGACCGACCAGCCGCCGACTCAGCAACCCCCACCGGTGCCAGGCCCGACGCCGGGCTACCCGCCGTATCCGCCCTATGCGTACTCTCCGCCGGTCAACATGTACGCGATCCTCGCGCTGGTCTTTGGCGCGATGGTGTTCCCGCCGTTGGGCATCTATTTTGGCAACAAGGCCAAGAAACAGATTGCCCAGACGGGCGAACGCGGGGTTGAGCTTGCCACCGCCGGTCTCGTGGTCGGCTGGATCTTCACCGCCATCTACGGGCTGTTCGTCCTCGTCTGGTGCGGCTTTGTGGGCACGATGATCGTCGGCTCTACTGCCGGGAGCTAACGGTCAGGCCCGACGGCTTCGAATCCCTGGTCATACAGGGACCGTGGTTCCGACCGGACCTGGTCGCATGTTGACCCTCCTACTGCTCCTTGCCGCGTCATCTGATCTGTTCGACTCGCCACGCTGAGATGTCTTCCTATGCCGCGAGTCGCGCGGTCGGCGCGATCATGTAACAGGGATGGTTAAGAGGCTGAGGTTGGTGCCGCCCCGTGCTCACAGCGGTTAGCCAACGTGCTAGGGCATCGTGCGACAAGGTCTCTCCACGGAGGGCCTTGATTCGTTTCCGGCGATCATTTCTCGACCTGAGGCGGGTGGCCAGGCCGCGCCATTCCTTGATCTTGCTGACGAGGCGGGCAGGAGCGATGCCGGATGCGTGACCGTGCATCGAACGTACCAATTCCTGGATGAACGGGTACGGCAAGTTCCGCCGCTGCACCGACCGCGATGGCCAGATCGTGGACTTCTACCTGCACCTGTCCGCCGGGTTTGTCACCGTACGCCGCCTCATCCAACGTGCCCGCAGGGTCTACCGCTGGGACACCCGCCCTACGACCAGGCGACTGAAGTGATCCCTTGTTACGGGGCGCGCTTGACGGAAACCAGCCCGTCAGGTTCTTGTGCATCGTCCTCACGCGTGATCAGTTTTCGGACATCAGCGAAGATCCGCTCGTGTGCGGCTGCCGCCTCGGGGCTAGTCAGGTCCATTCCCTGGATGAACCCATGCACAAGACCAGATTCGCAGCGGTACGTGACGGGCACCGCCGCGTCGGCCAGGCGGCGTGCGTAGGCGGCGCCCTCGTCGCGCAACGCGTCATGTTCGGCGGTCACCACCAGGGCGGCTGGTAGGCCGGACAGGTCGGGGTGATGCAACGGGCTCGCCGCGTGGCGCTCAGCCGGGTCAGGCACCCACTGAACGACGAACCAGCCCAGCATGTCGGCGTCCAGCCCGTAGCCCGTCCCCTTCTCGATGACGCTCGGCTGGGAAAGCGTGAGATCGGTGTTCGGACATATCAAGATCTGTACGGCAGGCGGGTCACCCTCGTCACGCAGTCGCAAGCAGGCCATGATCGCGAGGTATCCACCCGCGCTGTCCCCCATGACGGCCATGGGCTTTGCCCAGCGGAGCACTTCGACGACGTCGTCGATCGCAGCCGGGTATGGATGCTCCGGCGCCAGCCGGTAGTCCACTGCCAGCACTTCAACATCACACTCCTTAGCAAGTCGGCGACAGGTTCTGTCGTGAGTCTCCAGATCACCGAAGACCCAGCCACCGCCGTGCAGGAACACCATCAGAGGGCGCGGCTCGGAGGAGGGCCGATAGTGGCGCAGCGGTAGTCCTGCCGGGCTGATCAAGTCCTCGACGTGCACCAGATCGGGTCCCTTTGGGCGCATGCCGTTCCGCTTCCGTGCGCCTTCACGTAGTTCGCTGGCGATATCTCGCGACATGCCGACACATGGTACGCGCGCACTCAACCATCACTCGGCGTAGTTATTGGTGATCACCCATGTTCATGTCCTATCCGCAGGTCACTGACCTGCAGCACCTATTGCCGGTTGCCCTGAGACGGCACCTCAACTCCCCCGCCCGAGGACCCGTCGATCCCCCGTCGCGCGTCGCCACGCCCCGGCGCCGAGTCCGCCCCGAGTGCGCCGGTGTTCCCCCGTACGGTGGACGCGTTCAGGTTCCCTGTCTCGTGCCCCACGCGCCGGAGGATTCCGTGACCGTCGCTCGTCTTGTCGCCACTGTCGCCGCACCGCTGGACCCGACGTCGCGGACGCTCCCCAGGTGCTGCGCTGGCCCGGACGCAGGCTGCTCGTGCAGCGCGGTGACACCGAACTGGTCGCCCTCGATCTGGATGCGGCCTCCGCAGGCGGGCAGCTCGCGGAGGTGCGCTTCCCGGCGCCCTGGCCGCGCCGCTTCGGATCGGTGGCGGTGACGCCGGAGGGCGACGCGGCGGTGTTCGCCGGCGCGCACACGGTGCGCGTCGTGGAGGCGACCGGGGCGACGCGGTGGGAGATGCGGCACGTCTGCTCGGCGGGCGAATGCCGCCCGATGCACACGTCGTTCGCCGAGTACGGCGGCGACGAGGACCATCGGTATCCGGACAGCGGATCGGCCGCCGTTTCCGGGGACGGCAAGCTCGTCTGGGCGCACGTCCGCGGACCGTTGAGCGACGACAAGGAGGGGGCCGACGACCAGGAACTGTGGCTCGTCCTGGACGCCGCCGACGGCAGGGTCCTGGGACGCGCGGACACCATGACCGTGGCCTCCGGTTCCGAGCAGATGCCGCACCCGGACCCCGCACAGATGGGACTGAGCATCGGCGAGGGCGAGGAGGGGTCGCCCGTGCTGTGGGGACGCTGGGACGGGCAACGGTTGACCGTCGAGCACACCGGTATCGAGCGGATCCTGCTGGCGGTGAGCCCGTCCGGCCGGCACCTTCTGACCGTTCCTCTCAGGCAGTGGTCCCTCTCCCTGCACGGGCGGAGGACGGCTCGGTCCTGCGGAAACTGGACGCCCAGGGCACTGTGCCGGCACAGCCGGGGAACACCGGCGGGGACAGGGTGTACTGGGACTACGAGGCGGCCTTCGTGGACGAGAACAACATCGTCGCCGGCACCTCCGAGTGCGACGCCCGGTACGGCACGGCCCGCCACTGGCTCGTCGACGTGCGCGGGATGACCCTGCGCGGCGAGATCTCCTACCCCTTCCCCGTCTCCGGGCCTCCCCGCTCGGCAGGGGACGGCACCTGGTACACGGTCTCCGAGGACCGCACGTCCCTGCATCTGTGGCGGCCGGGCGGCGAGGACTGACTCGTCGCGGCGCGGCCCGCCAATGGGGGACCGGCGGGCCGCGGAGGTGAAAGCACCAAGCGCGCCATGGTCAGCAGGCGGGGCGGCCGGACGGTCAGTCGAGCGCGAACGATCCGGTGACGACCTGGCCCGCCGGCTCGTACGTACCGATCACGACGCCGGTGGTGGAGACCTTGTTGTCGACGAGCTTCAGCCCGGCGGGGACGGCGCCCGCCGAGAACAGGCGCTTGCCCGACCCGAGGACGACGGGAAAGACCCACAGGCGGAACTCGTCGACGAGGTTCTGCCGCAACAGCGTCTGGATCAGGTTTCCGCTGCCGTGCACCTGCAGTTCCGGCCCGTCCTCCTGCTTGAGCGCCGCGACGCCGTCGGCCGCGTCGCCCTCGATCAGGACCGAGTTGCGCCAGTCCAGGGTGGGACGGCTCCGCGACGCGACGTACTTGGTGGCGTCGTTCAGTGGTTTGGCGCCGTCCTCCTCCGTGGCGCGCGGCCAGTGGGCGGCGAAGATGTCGTAGGTCCGGCGGCCGAGGACGAGGTCGAACGGCTGGCTCATCGCCGCCCATGACCTCGCCCATCATCTCGTCCCAGTAGTTCACCGACCAGCCACCGTGCGCGAAGCCGCCGTCGTCGTCCTCGCCGGGTCCGCCCGGAGCCTGCATGACCCCGTCGAGGGTCAGAAAGGTGCTCACGATCAGCTTTCTCATCTCGCGTCCTCTCGTCAGCGTGGACCGTCGGCCGACAGTTCGTCGATCTGCTTCCTGACTGGATCCTCTCTCAGTCTTCGGCTCGGATCTGCTCGACACGACTGGCGCCGCGCCCCCGTCCGCCCGGTGACCTCGAGCGCGGACGACGACGGCGGCCCGGGGCAGTTGATCCAGTTTGCTGGCATGGTTGATTGCATGGCCGCGCGGATTCGAGCACGTCTGACCGACTGGACCTTCGTCGTACCGCTGGTCGCGATCCTGATGCTCGTCGCCGGCTGGGGCCGCGACCTGCCCGGCGTGGTCGTCGCGGTGGTGGCCGCGCTGCTGGCCGGCGCGGTCCTGGCGGCCGTGCACCACGCGGAGGTGGTGGCGCACAGGGTCGGCGAGCCGTTCGGTTCGCTGGTCCTCGCGGTGGCGGTCACCGTGATCGAGGTGGCCCTGATCGTCACGCTGATGATCAGCGGCGGTGACAAGACCCAGGCGCTGGCCCGGGACACCGTCTTCGCGGCCGTGATGATCACCTGCAACGGGATCCTCGGCCTCTCGCTGCTGATCGGGGCGCTGCGCCGCCGGGTGGCGGTCTTCAACCCGGAGGGCACCGGCGGGGCGCTGGCCACCGTGGCCACCCTCGCCACGCTCAGCCTGGTCGTCCCGACCTTCACCACCAGCCGGCCCGGGCCGGAGTTCTCCCCGGCGCAGCTCACCTTCGCCGCGGTCGCCTCGCTCGCCCTGTACGGGCTCTTCGTGCTGGTGCAGACCGGCCGGCACCGCGACTACTTCCTCCCGGTGGAAGGGAGGTACGCCGACGCCGACGGTGACGACCACGCCGACCCGCCCTCGACGGGTGCCGCGCTGGCCAGCCTCGCCCTGCTGATCGTGGCCCTGGTGGCGGTCGTCGGCAACGCGAAGCTGGTCTCGCCGACCATCGAGGCCGGCGTCTCCGCGGCGAATCTGCCGCCGGCGTTCGTCGGGGTGGTCATCGCCCTGCTGGTGCTGCTGCCGGAAACCCTCGCCGCGTCCCGCGCCGCCCGCCGGGACCGGGTGCAGATCAGCCTGAACCTGGCCCTCGGCTCCGCCATGGCCAGCATCGGGCTGACCATCCCCGCCATCGCGCTCGCCTCGATCTGGCTGGACGGGCCGCTGCTGCTCGGCCTCGGCGGCACCCAGCTCACGCTGCTCGCGCTCACCGCCGTGACCGGTGTGCTCACCGTGGTGCCGGGTCGGGCCACCGTGCTCCAGGGCGGGGTGCACCTGGTGCTGCTCGCCGCCTTCGTCTTCCTCGCCGCCAGCCCGTGACAGCGACTGCGCGGGAACCGGAACGGCAGTGAGCAGTCGGCTCGCCGTCACGACGGCCCGCCCGCCACCGCGCCTGGCTAGCATCGGCGGCAATGGAGCTGCTGGAGCGGGCCGGCCCACTCGGCGCGCTGGACGAGCTGCTGACGGCCAGCGCCGCCGGTGGTCGCGTCGCGCTCGTCGCCGGCGAGGCGGGCGCCGGCAAGTCCGCCCTGGTGAACGCGTTCGCGGCGACGGTCGGGGCCCGCGCCCGGGTGCTCCGGGGCGGCTGCGACCCGCTGCTCACCCCGCGCGCCCTCGGCCCACTGCACGACATCGCCCGACAGGTCGGCGGCGCGCTCGCCGCGCGACTCGCCGACACCCAGGCCGGCGACGGTCGGGAGGGCGAACGCCCCGGCCTGCTCTTCGACGCCCTCCTCGACGAGCTGGCCGGTCCCCGGCAGCGCCGCCGACCGGTGCTGGTGATCGAGGACGCGCACTGGGCGGACGAGGCCACGCTCGACCTGACCGCCTTCCTCGGCCGCCGACTGGCCGGCTGCCACGCCCTGCTGGTGCTCACCTACCGCGACGACGAGGTCGGTCCCGAACACCCCCTGCACGCGGTGCTCGCCGGGCTGCCCCGCGCGCTGGCGCGCCGGCTCCCACTGCCGCCGCTGTCCACCGCCGCCGTCGAGGAGCTGGCCCGCCGCGCCGGGCGCTCCCCCGCCGGCCTCCACCAGGCCACCGGCGGCAACCCGCTGCTGGTCACCGAGGTGCTGGCCGCCGCCGGGCCGGGCGTCCCGCCGACCGTACGCGACCTGGTGGCCGCCCGGCTCGCCGCGCTCAGCCCGGCCGCGCGGGAGGTGGCCCGGCTGGTGTCGGTGGTGCCGTCCCGGACCGAGTCGCACCTGCTGGCCGGGGAGCCGGCGGCGGCCGTCGAGGAGTGCCTTGCGGGCGGGCTGCTGGTGCCGGCGGAGGACGGCGTGCGGTTCCGCCACGAACTGCTCCGCCGGGCGGTACGGGACGGCCTCTCCCCGGTACGCCGCTCGGCCCTGCACGCCGCGGTGCTGGCCCGGCTCGCCGTACGGTCCGACGTGGACGCCGCCCGGCTGGTGCACCACGCGCACCACGCCGACGACGCGGCGGCCGTACTGCGGTGGGCGCCGCCGGCCGCGCGCCGGGCCGCGGCGGTCGGCGCGCACCGGCAGGCCGTCGCCCACTACGCGGTGGCCCTGCCGCGCGCGGCCGGACTGCCGGCTGCCCGCCGGGCGGAACTGCTGGAGGCGTACTCGTCCGCCGCGTACCTGGCCGGGCTGGGCACGCAAGCCCTCGCCGCCCGGCGGGAGGCACTCGCGCTGCGGGAAGCCGACGGCGACATCATCCCGATCGGCGAGAACCTGCGCTGGCTGTCCCGGCTGTGCTGGTGGACCGGGGACAGCACAGCCGCCCGTGCGGCGGCCACCAGGGCCGTGGAGGTGCTGGAATCGGCGCCGCCCGGCCGGGAACTGGCCATGGCGTACAGCGGGATGGCGCAGCTGCTGATGCTGGCCAACCGGGACGACGAGGCGATCGACTGGGGTGGCCGGGCGCTCGCGCTGGCGGGCCGCCTCGGTGACCGGGACACCGAGGCGCACGCGCTGGTCAACGTCGGGTCGGCGCGGCTGCAGCGCGGCGACCCGGACGGCGTCGAGCTGCTGGAACAGGCGCACGTCCGGGCCGCGCTCGACGGGCTCGACGACCATGCGGCGCGGGCGCTGGTCAACCTGGCCACCATGTCCGTCGAGCGGTACGACCTCGACGCGGCCGGCGCCCGACTGGACCGCGCGCTGGAGTTCACCACCGGACGGGACCTCGACGGGTACGCCCGCCACCTGCTCGGCTACCGGGCCCGGCTGCGGCTGCTCCGGGGCGACTGGGCCGGCGCGCTGGCCGACGCCGAGACCGCCCTCGCCGGCCCGGGGCAACCCGGCGGCAGCCTGATGCCGGCGCTGCTCGTCCGCGGCCTGCTCCATTCCCGGTACGGCGATCCGGCGGCGGCGGACGAGCTGGCCCGGGTGGCCGGGTGGGCGCACGACACGGGCGAACTCCAGTTCGTCGGCCCCGCGGCGGCGGCCCTCGCCGAGCACCACTGGCTCGACGGCCAGCCGGAGCGGGCCGCCGTCGAGGCCCGGCGCGGCTACGACCTGGCCGTCGCGGCGGGAGAGCCGTGGTCCACCGGGGAGCTGGCGTACTGGCGATGGCAGGCCGGGGAGCTGACGTCGCCGCCGGCGGTGGCCGCGTCGCCGTACCGGCGGCAGCTCGACGGCGACTGGGCCGGCGCGGCCGACGAGTGGCGGCGCCTCGGCTGCCCGTACCGCCGGGCGGAGGCCCTGGCCTGCGGGGACGCGGAGGCGGCGGGCGAGGCGCTGCGGATCCTGGACGCCCTGGGCGCGGTCCGGCCGGCCCGGCGCCTGCGGGCCGAGCTGCGCGGGCGCGGCCTGACCCGGGTGCCGCGCGGCCCGCGACCGGCGACGGCGGCCAACCCGCCCGGGCTGACCGCCCGCCAACTGGAGGTGCTGTCGCTGGTCGCCGACGGGCTGACCGACGCCGAGATCGCCGCGCGGCTGTCGCTGTCGGCGCGCACGGTGGGGCACCACGTCTCGGCCGTCCTGGACAAGCTGGCCGTGCCCAACCGGGGGCAGGCCGCCGCGGCGGCACGCCGGCAGGGGCTGGTGCCGCCAACATAGGTGGTTCTGCCCATGTCCGGCCGCCGCCGCGTGCCTAGCGTCACCGGCAACCGAACGAAGGGCACTGCCATGACCACTGCTATCGACCTGGCCGCCATCAAGGCGCGGCAGCAGCACACCTGGGCCAGCGGCGACTACGGCGCCGTCGCCGCCCGCATCCACCTCATCTCCGAGCTGCTCGTCGAGGCGGCCGACCTCTCCGCCGGGGCCGCCGTGCTGGACGTGGCGACCGGCACCGGCAACGCGGCCATCGCGGCGGCCCGCTGCGGATGCCGGGTGACCGCCGTCGACTACGTACCGGAGCTGCCGGAACGCGCCCACGCGCGGGCGGCGGCGGAGGGGCTGCCGGTGACTTTCGCGACCGGTGACGCCGAACGGCTGGCCTATTCGGACGCGTCGTTCGACGCGGTGCTCTCCTGCGTCGGGGTCATGTTCGCGCCCGACCAGGAACGCGCGGCCGCCGAGCTGGCCCGGGTCTGCCGGCCGGGCGGGGTGATCGCGCTGGCCGCCTGGACCCCGGAGGGCTTCATCGGCGACCTGTTCCGCACGGTCAGCCGGCACGTCCCGCCGCCGGCGGGGCTGCGCGGGCCGGTCGAGTGGGGGCGCCCGGAACGGCTGGCCGAGCTGTTCGGCGCGACGGTACGCGACCTACGGGCCACCCGGCGGACCTTCGTCTTCCGCTTCACCGTGCCGGAGGAGTTCGCCGACTTCTTCCGGGTCAACTACGGGCCGACGCTGAAGGCGTTCGAGGCGCTCGACGAGCAGCGGCGACCGGCGCTGCACGCCGACCTGGTCGAGCTGGCCCGGCGCTACGACCACTCCGTCGACGGCACCGTTCGCATCCCGGCCGAGTACCTGGAGGTGGTGGCGGTGCGGGCGTGATCCGCCTCAGTCGTGCAGCTCGGTGCGCGCCACCTCGGCGAACGCGGCGGTCAGGTAGCCCTCCAGCGGCCGGCCGGTGACCGCCAGCAGGTCGGCGACGAGTAGCGGGGCGTGCCGGGCGACGGCCGTCGGGTCCGGCGGGGCGTCGTCGTCGCCCGAGTCGTACACGCCGAGGGCGCTGGCCAGCAGGACCAGCAGCACGTGCGGGTCCACGTCGGGCCGCCACGCCGCCACGTCCCGGACGCAGCGTTCCAGCACCTGTCGTACGTCGTCACCGTCCAGCCCGTCCGGGTGGGTCTCCTCCAGCAGCAGCCGGACCACCCCGCCGAGCACCAGGCCGGCCCGGTCGACGCCGGTGAGCCGGTCCACCGCCGCCTCGTACGCCCCGGCGTCCCGCGCCGCGGCGGCGGCGACCGCGGCGGTGCCGGCCACCGCGATCTCGCGGGCCGGGGCGGGCAGGTGTCGCCAGGTGACCATCATCCGGCCAGCATGGCAGACGGACGTGTGGTTGCTCACCCGCCGGCTCTGCCGAGTGCAGAACCAGCGGTAATCGGGTCGCGGAGCGTCGTACCCGCCGCAGAGAATCCAGCCATGCTGCGCCGCGCCCTACCCGCCCGTCCGGAAGCCCGTCGGATCCTGCTCGGCACCCTGCTGTCCGCCGTCGGGCGCGGCCTGACCCTGCCGTTCCTCTTCATCTACCTCACCGACGTGCGCGGGCTGACCGACACCCGGGCCGGTCTGGTGATCGGCTGGTTCGGCGCGGTGACCCTGGCCCTGTCGCCGGTGGGCGGCACGCTGATCGACCGGTTCGGGGCCCGGCGGGTGGTGCTGCCCTGCCTGGTGGTGGAGGCCGTGGGCACCGGCTCGCTCGCCCTGGTCGACTCGACCGCGTCGGCGTTCGCGGTGGCCACGCTGATCGCGGTGGGCGGCTCGGCGCTCTGGTCCGGGCAGACCACCATCCTCGCCTCGCTGACCGACGACGGCGAACGGCAGCGGGTCTTCGGCCTCCAGTTCGCGCTGCTCAACCTCGGCATCGGGGTGGGTGGCCTGATCTCCGGCGCGATCGTGGACACCGCCCGGCCGGTCACCTTCCAGGCCATCTACCTGCTGGACGCGCTGAGCTACCTGATGCCGGGGCTGATCCTGCTGACCCTGCCGCACGTCGGCCGCCGGCTCGCCGCCGCCCCCACCGGCGGGGACCGGCCGTCGACCGGGGGCTACCTCACCGTGCTGCGGGACCGTCCGTTCCGCCGGCTGGTCGTCTTCGGCCTGGTCCTCACCACCTGCGGGTACGCGCAGATCGAGGTGGGCTTCACCGCGTACTCCGTGCGGGTGGTGGAGGTGACGCCGCGGGTGGTGGCGTGGGCCCTCGCCGGCAACACCGTGATGATCGTGCTCTCCCAGCTGCTGGTGATCCGCCGAATGGAGGGGCGCAGCCGGACCGGCGCGCTCGCCGCGGTCGGCGCGGTCTTCGCGACCGCCTGGCTGGTGCTCGGCGCCGCCGGCATCACCAGCACGGGGAATGCGCTGCTCGCCGCGCTCGGCGTGGTGGCCTGCGCGGCGATCTTCGGCTTCGGCGAGACGATGCTGTCGCCGGTGATGCCGGCGCTGACCAACGCGCTCGCCACCGACGAGCTGCGCGGCCGGTACAACGCGATGAGCTCGATGATCTTCGGGGTCAGCGGGATCATCGGCCCGGTCACCGCCGGCCCGCTGATCGGCGCCGCCGACGGGCGGATCTGGGTGGTCGTCGTGGTCGGCGGCTGCCTGACCGCCTCGGCGCTGGCCCTGTCGCTGCGCCGGCTGCTGACCCCCGCCCAGGACGGCCGCCTCACCGCGGCCTCGGCCCCCGCCCGGGACCCGGAACCCGCCGCCCTCTGACGACGGGCCGGCAGGCGGACGCGGCCGGAATGCGAACGGGCCCCGGAGCGGATGCTCCGGGGCCCGTCTGCGTGAGGGCCTGCCGTCAGGCGGCGGGAACCTCGGTGGTGGTCTGGATCCGGTTCAGCGTCGGCGCGGAGACCGGCGACTTCTCGGTCAGGTACGCGGTGAAGGCGTCCAGGTCGATCATGCCGGTGACCGGGTTCGTGCCGCCGGTGAGGACGCTGAACCCGTCGCCGCCGCCGGAGAGGAAGTTGTTCACCGTGACCCGGTAGGTCGCGGTGTCGGTGACGGGGGCACCGTTGATGGTGAGGCTGCCCCGGACCACCCGGGTGCCGCCGCACGGCGCGCCGGCCGCGGCGGTGGTCCCGTTCGGGTCGACCACGTAGTGCACGGTCGACGAGGCGTACAGCACCCGGGCGACCGTGAACTGCTGCTCCAGCATGCAGTAGAGCTGCGCGCCGGTGAGGTCCAGCGTCACCAGGTTGTTGGCGAACGGCTGCACCGTGAACGCCTCGGCGTAGGTGACCGGGCCGGCGTCGAGGTCGGCGCGGACACCACCGGGGTTCATGAACGCGGCGACCGCGTTCTGCTCGTTGTCGGTGGCGGCGAGCTGGGCGTCGGCGATCAGGTTGCCCAGCGGCGACTCACCGGTCTGGTACGTCGGCTTGCCGTTGGCGTCGACGCCGGTCTGGTACAGGTTCTCCTGCGTCTTGGTGATCGCGCTGGTGGTCTCGCCGACCACCTTGTCCGCGACCGGGCCGAGCGCGGTCTTGTACCGGTTGATCAGGTCGGTGGTCGCCGGGTCCTTGGCGACGTCCCGGGTGACCACGACGTTGTTCGCCTTGGCGGTGAGCACGTCACCGGTGCGGCGGTCGATCTGCAGGTCGATGTCGGTGACCAGGCGACCGAAGGAGCTGGCGCTGGTGACCAGCTTGCCGTTGATGTTGCAGTTGTACGCGGCGTGGGTGTGCCCGCTGACGATCACGTCGATCGACGGGTCCATCCGGTTGGCGATGTCGACGATCGGCCCGCTGAAGCCGGTGCAGTCGTTGATCCCGCCGCCGTTCTGCACGCCGCCCTCGTGCAGCAGCACGACGATGGTCTGGACGCCCTGAGCGCGCAGGATGCGGGCGTACTTGTTGGCGGTCTCCGCCTCGTCGGCGAAGGTGAGGCCGGCGACGCCCTGCTGGCTGACGATCTGCGGGGTGCCCTCCAGGGTCATCCCGATGAAGCCGACCTTGACGCCGTCGACCTTCTTGATGCCGTACGGCGGCAGCAACGGCTGGCCGGTGGCGGTCTTGAAGGCGTTGGCGGAGAGGTACTGGAACTTGGCGCCCTCGAACGGGGTGCCGTCGGCGCAGCCGTCCACCGGGTGGCAGCCGCCGTTCTGCATCCGCAGCAGCTCGGTGGCGCCCTCGTCGAACTCGTGGTTGCCGACGCTGGTGAACTCGAGCCCGGCGAGGTTCATCTCCTCGATGGTGGGCTCGTCGTGGAAGGCCGCGGAGAGCAGCGGGGAAGCGCCGATCAGGTCACCGGCGGCGACCGTGATGGTGCGCTCCTGCTCCTCCTCGGTGGTGCCGCGCAGCTTGGCGAGCTGGGTCGCCAGGTACTCCGCGCCACCGGCCGGCTGCCCCGCGATGGTGCCGCTGGAGCCGGTCGGCGGCTCGAGGTTGCCGTGGAAGTCGTTGATGGCCAGCAGCTTGACGTCGACCGGCTTGGGGCCGGCCTCGGCCTGGCTGGGGTTGGCGGCGACCGTGCCGAGCGCGGTCGCGGCGAGCGCGACCAGGCCGACGGCGGCCCGGCGCATCCCGGGGACGGACATGGAACTCCTCGTGAGAATCGGCGCGTGGCGGTCCGGACGATGGTTCGCCCGGCGACCCTGATTCGTGCCGTGACAGGGGTCGATGGCGGGTGACGGCGGTCGGGGGATGCCGCCCTGCCGCAGCAAGCTTGCCATCCGGCATGCGATCGGTCGACCGGGGTAGCACAACAGAACCGTGGATCTGGCCGGCGACCTGTACCGGTCTGCCCGACGAGTCCGACATGACGGGCAGGTGAATTCCTTCAGGGCCGCCCGCTGTCGGTGAGCTGGGCTAGAAAGTAGCCATGACTTTCGACGGGACAACCTGGACGGTGGGCTCGGCCCGGTCCGCCGACGGCACCGCGATCGCGTACGAGACGGCCGGCGAAGGGCCGCGGATCATCCTGGTCGGCGGCGCCTTCAACGACCGGTCGACGACCCGTCCGCTGGCCGCCGCGCTGGCTGCCGACTTCACCACGTACGGCTTCGACCGGCGGGGCCGGGGCGGCAGCGGCGACACCGCGCCGTACGCGGTGCAGCGCGAGATCGAGGACGTGGCGGCGCTGATCGAGGCGGCCGGCGGCACGGCGTACGTCTACGGTCTCTCCTCCGGCGCGATCCTCGCCGCGTACGCGGCGGCCGAGGGGCTGCCGATCGCCGGGCTGGCCCTCTTCGAGCCGCCGTTCCAGGTCGGGCCGGAGGGCGGCCCCAAGGCCGAGCTGTCGGAGCGGCTCACCGAGCTGGTGTCCGCGGGCCGCCGGGGCGACGCGGTCGAGCTGTTCCTGACCGACGCGGTGGGCGTGCCCGCCGAGGCCGTCGCCGGGATGCGCGGGATGCCGGCGTGGTCCTGGATGGAGGGTCTGGCGCACACCCTGGCGTACGACACCACGGTCACCGGTGACGGCGCACTGCCCGCCGCCCGGCTCGCGACGATCGCCACGCCCACCGTCGTGGTGGACAGCACCGGCAGCCCGGACTGGCTGCGTGACGCCGCCGCCGCGACGGCCCGGGCGATTCCCCGCGCCACCCACCTCAGCCTGGCCGGCAGCTTCCACGAGGTGCCGCCGGAGGTGCTGGCCCCGGCGCTGCGCGAGGCCCTGCTCGACTGAGTGAGTCAGGCGTCCGGCCCGGGCTTCCCGCGCTCCCCCGCGGCCGGCCCATCGCCGGAGGACTCCCGGCCCCGGTGCGGGCCCGGGAGGGGGCGGATCGCCCCGGTGATCCGGGCCAGTCGCCATCGGGACATCGCGCCATCCTCGCAGAGGGCCGGCCGGATCGGCGGGCCGTGAGGGCGGCGCCGGCTCCCAGTGACGGGGAACCGGCGCGGCGTGCAGGTTCGACCCGTACGCCACGTACCAGAGCCGGTCCGCCGCTTCAGAACCAGCAGGTCTGCCCGCCGGCGTGGCTGACCTGGACGGTGTGCGTGACGCAGCCGCCGTCGGCCACCCGGTGCAGCAGGAACGCGGTCGGCTCGGCGACCAGCCCGATCGGCTCGTCGTCGGTCATCGTCAGCGAGGCCTGCACCCAGGTGCTCGGCGCGGTGGTGAGCACCGTGCCGGCGAAGCCGGCGGTGACCGCGCGGTGCAGGTGACCGGCGGTGACGCGTACGACATGGGGGTGCCGGCCGATCACCTCGGCGAGCGCGTCGGCGTCGGCGAGCCGGATGGCGTCGGCGGCCGGGACGCCGACGGCGACCGGCGGATGGTGCAGGCACACGACGGCCGGCACCTCGGGACGGCCGGCCAGCACCCCGTCGAGCCAGGCCAGCTGGTCGTCGCCGAGCCGCCCACCGCTGCCGCCGGGGGCGAGCGAGTCCAGCACCACGACCGTCCCCCCCGGGTGGTCGACGTGGTAGAAGGCCGAGAAGCCGCCACCGAGGTACGGCGTGCCGCCGAAGGTGTCCAGCAGCGACTCCCGGTCGTCGTGGTTGCCGGTGGCGAGGTGGACCGGCAGCGGGAACCGGCCGATGATCTCGCGGAGCGCGACGTACTCGTCGGTGCGGCCGTTGTTGACCAGGTCGCCCGTGATCACCACGCAGTCCGGGCGGGGGCGCAGCGCCAGCACCCGGCCGAGGGCGCGGTGCAGCCCGGCGGCCTGCTCGGCGGCGAGCGGGCCGGTGGTCACGTGCGGGTCACTGAGCTGGGCGATGAGCATCGACGCCTCCTCGGGACCGGGATCCTCACGCTATCGCCGACCACCCCCACCGCGCGGCCCCGCCGTACCCACAGGCCGCGTCCACAGCCTGTGGATAGCACATGTGTACGAAGGTCGCAGCACCCGTCGCTGAGTACCCTTGATCGCGCCCCCCGGCGCCGGTCCGGGCCTCTCACCAGGAACGACGTGGATCACGAGCGAGTAATCCGGGACGTCACGGTCCGCCTTCCGATGGCGTCGACCGCTCTGGAGGCGTGCCAGTGGACCGTCGCCGCGCTCGCCCGGCACACCCCGGCCACCATCTCGATCCTGCTCCAGGTCCACGACCGGCTCCGCTGCGTCGCGGCCACCGGCGCCTGGCAGGTCTTCTCCACCGTGCCGCCGAAGACGGGCATCGTCGGCCGGGTGTACGCCTCCGGCGAGCCCGCCACCGTCGCCGACGTCACCACCGACCCCGACTACCTCCCGGTACGCCCCGACGTGTCCACCGAGCTCTGCGTACCGTTGCTGGACCCGGCGGGGCGGCCGATCGGCGTGCTCGACCTGCAGTGGAGCGGCCCGGCGGAGCTGGGGCCGTGGCGGGGGACCGCGGAGCGGCTCGCCGCCCGCCTGGGCGCCCGGATCACGGCGCTCGGCGGGCCGCCGGCGGAGAGCCGCAGCGAGAAACTGCTCCGGCACGCCGCGGCGATGACCTCCGCCCCCACCGACTGGGACCTGATGGCCGCCGCGATCACCGCGGCCCGGGACGTCTCCGCCCTCTCCGCCGCCGTACTCGTCCTCGCCGGCCGCAGTGGCGCCCGGCTCGGCGCGCCGACCAGCGCCCCCGGGGAGCTGGAGGCGCGGATCCGCACCGAGCTGGCCGAGGCCGGCGCGGCGCCCCTCGGCCGGCTGATCGCCCGGGCCCACCGGCACGGCGCGGCGTACACGCTGGGCGAGGCCGGACACCCGACCGACGACTATCTACCGCTCGCCCGGGCCGGGGCGCGCACCCTGGTGGCGGTGCCCGTCGGGCCGCCGGACGGCGGCGGGGTGCTGCTGGTCGCCGACGAGCGGCTGCTCCGGCCCGACCCGACCACGATCAACCTGATGGAGCTGCTGGCCGGGCAGGCGTGGACCTGCCTGGACCGGCTGCGCACCCTGGCCCGGTTGCGCGAGCAGGCCAGCTCGGACCCGCTCACCGGGCTGCGGCACACCGGACCGTTCGGGCAGCGGATCGCGACCGCCACCCCGGGGCGTACCGCCCTGCTGGCGATCGACGTGGACGGCTTCAAGGACGTCAACGACACGTACGGCCACCAGGCCGGCGACCGGTTGCTGGTCGGGCTGGCCCGGGCGCTGGAGGAGGCGCTGCGGCACGGCGACGAGCTGTACCGGATCGGCGGCGACGAGTTCGTCGCGGTGATCGAGGTGAACCGCCCCGAGGAAGCCGTCCGGATCGCGGAGCGCCTCACCGAGGCGGCCCGCCGCACCGGCCGCACCATCAGCGTCGGCGTCGCCCTGCCCCAGGCCGGCGAGTCCCCCGAGCTGACCCTCCGCCGCGCCGACCAGGCCCTCTACGCGGTGAAACGCCACGGCCGCGACGGCGTCCGCCTGGCCGCCGCCTGACCGACCCCCGCTCCCACCCCGTCGATCTTGCAGTTTGGGTCTGCGTTTCGCGCCTTCAGTCCCGATTTGTGCGGGCACGAAGTGCAAGATCGCGCGGACGAGGGCGTCAGGAGTGGGTCAGTTCCTTGGCCAGGAGTTCGGCGATCTGGGCGGTGTTCAGGGCGGCGCCCTTGCGGAGGTTGTCGCCCGTCACGAAGAGGTCGAGGGCTCTCGGGTCGTCGACGGCGCGGCGGATCCGGCCGACCCAGGAGGGGTCGGTGCCGACCGCGTCGATCGGCATCGGGAACTCGCCGGCGGCGGGGTCGTCGACCAGGATCACGCCTGGGGCGTTGCGCAGCGCCTCGCGGGCGCCCTCGGCGTCCACCTCGGTGGCGAAGACCGCGTGCACGGCCACCGAGTGACCGGTCACCACCGGCACCCGAACGCAGGTCGCGGAGACCTTCAGGTCGGGCAGCCCGAGGATCTTGCGCGACTCGTTGCGCATCTTCATCTCCTCGGACGACCAGCCGCCGTCCGCGAGGGAGCCCGCCCAGGGCACCACGTTGAGCGCCAGCGGGGCCGGGAACGGCCCCAGCTCGTCGCCGACCGCCTGCCGCACGTCGCCCGGGCGGGAGCCGAGCACCCGGTCCCCGGCGATCTTGCCGAGCTGGGCGTGCAGCGCGTCCACGCCGGCCTGACCCGCCCCGGAAACCGCCTGGTACGAGGCGAGCACCAGCTCGCGCAGGCCGTACTCGCGGTGCAGCGGGGCGATCGCCACGATCATCGTGAGGGTGGTGCAGTTGGCGTTGGCGATGATCCCCTTGGGCCGGTTGCGCGCCTGCTCCGGGTTGATCTCCGGGACCACCAGCGGGACGTCCCGGTCCATCCGGAACGCGCCGGAGTTGTCCACGGCCACCGCGCCGCGGCTCACCGCGACCGGCGCCCACTCGGCGGAGACCTCGTCGGGCACGTCGAACATGGCGACGTCGACGCCGTCGAACGCCTCCGGTGTGAGGGCCTGGACGGTCAACTGCTCGCCCCGGCACTGCACCTGCCGCCCCACCGAACGCTCCGAGGCGAGCAGCCGGATCTCACCCCAGACGTTGCGCCGGGAGGAGAGCAGCTGGCACATCACCGTGCCGACGGCACCGGTCGCCCCGACCACGGCGAGGGTGGGCAGCGACGACATCCGGTTACCGCCCGGTGCCCGCGTAGACCACGGCCTCGGAGTCGCCGCCCAGCTCGAAGGCGTCGTGGATGGCCCGGACCGCCTTGTCGAGGTCGGTGTCCCGGCAGACCACGGAAACCCGGATCTCGGACGTGGAGATCATCTCGATGTTGACCCCGGCCGCGCCGAGCGCGGCGAAGAAGCCGGCCGCGACACCGGGGTGCGACCGCATGCCGGCACCGATCAGGGAGACCTTGCCGACGTGGTCGTCGTACAGGAGGCCCTTGAACTTGACCGCCTCCTGGATCTTGCTGAGCGCGGCCATCGCCGTGGGGCCGTCGGTCTTGGGCAGGGTGAACGAGATGTCCGTCCGGCCCGTGCCCTCGGTGGAGACGTTCTGCACGATCATGTCGATGTTGATCTCGGCACCGGCCACGGTGTCGAAGATCCGCGCGGCGGCGCCCGGCTCGTCGGGCACGCCGACGATGGTGATCTTCGCCTCGCTGCGGTCGTGGGCGACCCCGGTGATCAGTGCCTGTTCCACAGGAAGGTCCTCCATCGATCCGGTGACCATCGTGCCGGTGTTGGTCGAGTATGACGAACGGACGTGGATCGGCAACCCCGCGCGCCGGGCGTACTCGACGCTGCGCAGGTGCAGCACCTTGGCGCCGCAGGCGGCCAGCTCCAACATCTCCTCGTAGGTGATGTGCTTGATGTGCCGGGCGTTCGGCACGATCCGCGGGTCGGCGCTGAAGATGCCGTCCACGTCGGTGTAGATCTCGCAGACGTCCGCGTCGAGCGCGGCGGCGAGCGCCACGGCGGTGGTGTCCGACCCGCCCCGGCCCAGCGTGGTGACGTCCTTGGTGTCCTGCGACACGCCCTGGAAGCCGGCCACGATGACCACCGCGCCCTCGTCCAGCGCGCCCTTGAGGCGGCCCGGGGTGACGTCGATGATCCGCGCCCTGCCGTGCACCGAGGTGGTGATCACGCCGGCCTGCGAGCCGGTGAACGAGCGGGCCTCGTACCCCAGGTTGTGGATGGCCATGGCGAGCAGCGCCATGGAGATCCGCTCCCCGGCGGTGAGCAGCATGTCCAGCTCGCGGCCGGGCGGCAGCGGGCTGACCTGGTTGGCCAGGTCGAGCAGCTCGTCGGTGGTGTCCCCCATCGCGGAGACCACCACCACCACGTCGTCGCCGGCCTTGCGGGCGGCGACGATGCGCTCCGCCACCCGCTTGATCCGCTCGGCATTGGCGACGGAGGACCCGCCGTACTTCTGCACCACGAGTGCCACGACGGTGCACTCCCTCCCAGCGACCCTGAGCGTGCCGACGCCGCCGGGATCCGGTCCGGCGGCGCGTGTCAGACCTCACCAGGGTATCCGGCGGCGCGCGACACCGGGTCGGGTGATCCCACCATCCGGCCCGGCGGGGGCCGGCCCACCAGGGCCGGACCGGCCGGCGGGCGGGCGGTGCGACACGCCGGAACGGCAGCCGTACGGCGGGCTCCCCGCACCCCTCGCCACACCGCAGAATGTCCCGGTGCACGCTCATTTCCGCGCGGCCCGGCGACTGACCGGCGTCCTGGCGCTCACCCTGCCGGCGCTCCTCGCCGCCTGCGCCGCCGACCCGCCGGCGCCGGCTCCACTCGCCACCGCCGACCCGGTGCCCGCCGGGATGGACGCGGCGCGCGACGAGCTGGCCGCGCTGGCCGCCGCCGCGCAGGACCGCCACCTCACCGCGCGGTACACGTTCGGCACCGCCGACGTCCCGGTCCGGACGATCGTGGTGACCAGCGCGAACGACGGCACCTGGCGGGTCGACGTGCCGGCGTGGGGACTGGGCGGCACGGTGGACGTCTCGCTCGCCGCCACCGCGGACGGGCTCTTCCAGTGCGCCCTGCCGTCGGCCGGCCGGCCGGAGCCGGCCACCTGCGTACGCCTCGGCGATCCCGACGAGGCCGTGCCCCGGCGGTTCGACCCCCGGGTGCAGCACCCGTTCACCGACTGGCTGGAGGTGCTCACCGACCGGCGGGCCCCCCTCGCCGTCTCGCCCGCCACGGCGCCGCCCGGGGCCACCGACCAGTGCTACTCGGTCGAGTCGACCTCCGCCTCGCTGAACGCCCCGCTGGACGTGGGCATCTACTGCTACCGGGAGGACGGGACCCCGACGGCCGTCCGCGCCGACTTCGGCACCCTGAAGCTGGCCGGCGAGCCCGGCCCGGCGCCGGCCACCGTGCAACTCGCCGGGCCGGTGGTGGACGGCGACCCGGTCGGCCTGACCGCGCCGTCCCCGTCCGACACCCCGAGCGCAGGAACGCCCTGACCCTGGGTCACGTTACGGGTGCTCTTCGCCACATCGGTCCGGGCCGCATCGCGGGGCGAATCCCCCATAGGGGACTCTTATCCCATGGCCGACCTCACCCCGCTGCTCGCCTTCCGCTGGAGCCCCCGGTCCTTCGACCCGGACGCCGAGCTGGCCGGCGACGAGGCGTCCTCGCTGCTCGAAGCCGCCCGCTGGGCACCGTCGGCGGGCAACGCCCAGCCGTGGCGGTTCGCCCTCGGGCACCGGCAGGACGAGACCTGGAAGCGGATCCTGGTCAGCCTCACCGCCGACGACCAGCGTTGGGCCCGGCACGCCTCCGCCCTGGTGGTCGGCGCGCACATCGGCGGTGACGCCGAACGGGCCGCGTACGACCTGGGCCAGGCGATCGCCCACCTGACCGTGCAGGCCACCGCCCTCGGCCTGCACGTGCACCAGCTCACCCGGTTCGACCGGGCCGGACTCGCCGCCGAGCTGGACCTGGCACCGGAGGTCCGACCGCTGGTGGTGGCCGCCGTCGGGCGACTCGGCGACCCGTCCGCCCTGCCCGAGGAGCTGCGCTGCCGGGAGACCTGGCTTCGTCGTCGCCAACCGGTCGCCGCCCTCCTCCTCCGCTGACCCGCCCCGCGCCCGGTATCGGCGCCGGGTCACTCCCCCCGGCTGGCCCGGAGCAGGACGGCGGCGGCCTCGGTTCCCCGGTAGAGGACGTGCCGGCCCTGCCGGGACCGGGAGACCAGACCGGCGGCGTGCAGGGCGGAGAGGTGCTGGGAGACGTTCCCGCAGGACATCCCCGCCCGCCGGGCCAGGTCGGTGGTGGTGGCCGCCGTGTCGAGCAGGTTGAGCAGCGCGGCCCGCCCCGATCCGAGCACCCGGGCCAGCGGGTCACCCGCCGCCGCCGGGGGCGTCTCCCAGAGGGTGGCCACGGCCCGCACCGGGTACGTGCCGCCGGGCGGGGAGTCCTCCAGCAGGTTCCACAGCACCCGCTGCGGGGTGAAGATCCCCGGGTTCAGCGCCAGCCCACGGCCCCCCAGGTCGAAGTCGAGCCGCCAGGGATCGTCGCTGACCACGCGGTCACCCGCCCAACGCACGGTCGGGTGGAGCGTGCCGAGGGCCCACCCGGCGCCACCCTCGGCGAACTGGCTGGCCCGGTGGGCGATGTCCGCCTCCAGCAACGCCCGCATCCGCGGCCAGTCCGGGGCGATCGCCGCGTCGTGCCACACCCGTACGGCGGTGACCAGCAGGGGCAGCATGGCCTTCGGGTCCCTGCGCAGGGCGTCCCCGAACGGGCCGAGCGGCCCCCGGCGGGTGGTGGCGAGCAGGTCACGGACCACCACCTCCGGCGCCGTGCCGGCGATCTGCTCGAGCTGTTCCTCGAACTCCGCGTCCGGTCCGGGCGGCGGCGGGGTCAGGAAGTCGGGCAGCCACCGCTGGGGGCGGGTCAGCTCACGGAGCGGGCCGACCGCGGCCGCGACGTCGGGCCGCCGGATCACCTGCCGGGCGCGGTCGATCCAGGGCAGGTGGACGGCGTTGCGCACGGGAGACCGCAGCGTCCAGAGACTGGACACCGTGTCCCAGGCCGCGGAGACGCCGAACCGGAGCCCCGCGACGTCGGACACGCCGAACCGCAGCTGCGACAACCCTCACCCCCGTCGAAAGATTCGCTTGAGCCTAAAAGGCTCGACCCGGCGGTGGGGGGGCAGGTTTGCTTGGCGGCATGGGGACCAGGGACACCATCCGCACCGCCGTCCGGGACGTCGTACCGCCGGCCGGGCTGACCCGCGCCCTGGCCGTGCAGGCCATGGTGTACGCGGTCGGCCACGGCCTCTTCATGGCCGGCAGCGCGGTCTTCTTCACCCGGGCGCTCGGCCTCAGCCCCGCCCAGGTCGGGCTCGGGCTGTCGATCGCCGCCGGGGTCTCCCTGCTCGGGACGGTCCCGCTCGGCGCGTTGACCGACCGGTACGGCGCGCAGCGGGTGTGGCTGGTCGGCATGTTCGCCGAGGCGGTGCTCTTCGCGGCGTACCCCTTCGTGGGTGGCTTCGCCGGCTTCCTGGCCGTGGTGGTGGCGCTGGCCGTGGTGGACGCGACGACCGGGGTGGCCCGGCAGGTCTACTCGATCAACGTGCTGGCGCCGGAGGAGCGGGTGACCGCGCTGGCGTACCAGCGCTCGGCGTTGAACGTCGGATTCGGGCTCGGCGCGGTGATCAGCGGCGTGGTGCTGGCCGTGGACACGATGGCCGCGTACCGGGGAATGGTCTGGTTCAACGCCCTCATGCTGCTGGTCACCGCGGTCTTCGTGTACCGGCTGCCCCGGGTCCCGGTCGCGGCGGCGCCGGCGCGACGGACCAGCCGGCTGGCGGTGTTCCGCGACCGGCCGTTCCTGGCGGTGTCGCTGCTGGCCGGGCTGCTCAGCTCGCACGGCACGCTCTACCTGGTGGTGCTGCCGCTCTGGGTGCTCAGCCACACCGACGCCCCGCGCACCCTGATCGCCGCACTGGTGCTGCTCAACACGATCCTCGCGGTGCTGCTCCAGGTCCGGGCCAGCCGGGGCGCCGACACGGTGGCCGGCGCCGGCCGGGCGCTGCGGAACGGAGGGCTGCTGATCGCGCTGTTCTGCCTGATCCTGCCGGTGTCGGCGCTGACCGGCGGGGTGGCGACCATCGGGGTGCTGGTCGGCGCGGCGGTGGTGCTCACCCTCGCCGAGCTGGTCCAGTCCGCCGGCGCCTGGGGGATCTCCAGCACCCTGCCGCCGGCCGCGCACCGGGGCGCGTACGTCGGCGCGTTCCGGCTCGGCGGGCAGCTCCAGAACCTGGCCGCGCCGGCCGGGCTGACCGCCCTCGGGGTGAGCACCGGCGGCTGGGGGTGGCTGCCGATGGCCGTGCTCTTCATCGCCGCCGCCCTCGCGGCCGGGCCGATGGTCGCCTGGGCCGACCGTCGCCCCCGCCTCGGCGAGACCGTCCCGATGAGCGAGACCGTCCCGACGAGCGAGGCCGTCCCGGCGGGCGACACCGTCCCGGCGGCCGAACCGGCCGAGGGTCAGCGGCCGCGGGCGGCCCGGGCCATGTCCAGCGCGACCGGGAGCGGCACGCTGGACAGGTAGAACGCCTCACCGGTGGCCTTGTCGACGGCGACCGGGCCGATCCCGGGCGGCGGCGCGTCGTCGGGGGAACCGGAGGCCATCGCCCGCCGGGTGGTCCACTGGAGCACCCAGCACCAGCCCTGGTCCTCGGCCCCGCCGCTGAGGACGGCGTCCGGAACGCCGGGCGGGGACGCGGCGAGCAGCCGGGTGGCGGCGTCGCGGGCCTGCGTCACGTCCATCGTGGTGATCCTCAATTCGTCCGCATGAACTGGAACCCGGAGTAGTTCTCCAGGTACGCGTAACCGCCGGTCTGTCCGTCGATGAAGTGGACCGTACCGTTGCGGTTCACCGCGTTGAAGACGTGACCCGCGACCGGGTTGCCGTTGGCGTCGACCCGCATGCCGTGCACGATGCCGCGCGCGCCGTCCCCGGCGTTCTCCAGCTCGCTGGCGATGTCGTCATATCCGCCGGCCGAGCGGAGCGGGTTGTTGCCGCCGAGCGCCTGGTTGACCCCGTGCGGCCAGTCGAACCGCGGATCATTGATCAGATTCCCGTTGGCGTCCTGGTAGAAGCGACGGGGCACCGCGGAGGTGGCGTTGCCGGCGAGCGAGCGGTCGGTGGCGGTGACGCAGCTCTGGCAGTTGATGCCGAAGGCCGGGTCCTTGCCGAAGTTGGGGTTCACCCCGTGGGACAGCTCGGGGAACTCCTTGGCGAAGTCGGCGGGCGAGGAGTTGCCGTAGTGCCGGGTCCGGGCCATCACGTCCTGCGCGGCCTTGGCACCCGGCTTCGCCCCCTTGCGGGCGAGCTTGCCCTCCACCCGCTTGAGGAGCTGCTTCGCCTGCGCGAAGAGGCGCTTCAGCTCCCCCTCGACCTTGTGCACAGCCTGTTTGATCAACTGGCGGCAGGCGACCCGGGCGGCCGCGACCAGGCCGGGAACCGCTGCCGCAGCCGCGCCGAAGGTGGCCGCCGCCGCGGCCAGCGCCTCCGCCACCGAGATGGCCAGCATGATCAGCTGAACCATGAAAGCGATCTTCAACGCCAACGTCACGGCCGCGAAGATGATCAAAGCGCAGCCGATGATCTCGGCGGCGGTGATGTCCTCCAGGAGCCGCAGCCGGGGCCCGTCGTCCCGCTCCCACCAGCGGCGGAACGCGTCGGCCGTCGCGCCGAAGTTGTACGACCCGACGGCGCCCGCAGCGCCCTCGGCGCCCTGCGCCACCGTCCGCAGCGTGCCGGCGAACGCGAGCCACTGCTGACCGGCGGCGAAGAGCAGTTCCTCGTCGGCCTCCGGCCAGGTCAGCCCGACCCAGCTCAGCGGCTCGGTCAACCAGTCCGGCAGTTCCAGGCCCATGTCAGCGGGTCGCCTCCGCCCGGAGCCGGACGGTCGTGGCGTGGACCGGCACGCCGCACCTCCCAGATGATCACTTTCGGGACGGGCAGAGCCTAGCGGCCCGGAAACGGTCGCGGGGGGCGCGACGGGGCTGGGATTCGGGTCTCACCTGATGGACCCGGCTACCACGGGCCCCCGTGATCACGTAGGGTCACCCTGTCATGTGGCAGGCGTACCTTCTTCTTGGCTGCCGCGGCGAGGCCTGACGGCCGGCACCTCGCCGCGGAGTTGAACCGCGCCGTCCAGCAGATCCGAACCTCACCTCGGCACCGCCCGGGCACCGTGGCCCGGCAGCACCGCCGACACCTTCCGATTGCTGACGCCACATGTTCCCAGGGAGCACTCCGCCATGGCTCAACCCGCCACTGACGCCGAGACCGATCCGATCGCCCGCCAGCGCCCCAGCCGGATGCCGTTCCAGCGCTACCTGCCCTACCACCAGCAGTTCCGGCTCGACCTGCCGGACCGCGGCTGGCCGACCCGCCGGGTCGAGACCGCCCCACGCTGGTGCGCGGTCGATCTCCGCGACGGCAACCAGGCGCTGATCGACCCGATGTCGCCGGAGCGCAAGCGCCGGATGTTCCAGCTGCTGGTGCAGATGGGCTACAAGGAGATCGAGGTCGGCTTCCCGTCGGCCAGCCAGACGGACTTCGACTTCGTCCGGCAGCTGATCGAGCAGGACCTCATCCCGGAGGACGTCACCATCCAGGTGCTGACCCAGTGCCGGGAACACCTGATCGAGCGGACCTTCGAGTCGCTGCGCGGCGCCCGCCGGGCCATCGTGCACTTCTACAACTCGACCTCGACGCTGCAGCGCCGGGTGGTCTTCGGCCTGGACCGGGACGGCATCACCGACATCGCCACCCAGGGCGCCCGGCTCTGCCAGAAGTACGCCGAGATCCACACCCCGGACACCGACATCCACTACGAGTACTCGCCGGAGTCGTACACGGGCACCGAGCTGGAGTACGCGCTGGAGGTCTGCGCCAAGGTCATCGAGGTGGTCGACCCGACCCCGGACCGCAAGCTGATCATCAACCTGCCGGCCACGGTCGAGATGGCCATGCCGAACGTGTACGCCGACTCGATCGAGTGGATGCACCGGCACCTGCCCCGGCGCGACAGCCTGGTGCTGAGCCTGCACCCGCACAACGACCGGGGCACCGGGGTGGCCGCCGCCGAGCTGGGGCTGCTGGCCGGCGCGGACCGGATCGAGGGCTGCCTGTTCGGCAACGGCGAGCGGACCGGCAACGTCGACCTGGTGACCCTGGGGCTCAACCTGTTCTCCCAGGGCATCGACCCGATGATCGACTTCTCGAACATCGACGAGGTCAAGCGGGCCGTCGAGTACTGCAACCAGCTCCCGGTGCACGAGCGCCACCCGTACGCGGGCGACCTGGTCTACACCGCCTTCTCGGGCTCCCACCAGGACGCGATCAAGAAGGGCTTCGACGCCCTGCACGTCGACGCGGCGGCGGCCGGGGTGCCGGTCGACCAGTTCACCTGGGCGGTCCCCTACCTGCCGATCGACCCGAAGGACCTGGGCCGCACCTACGAGGCCGTCATCCGGGTCAACTCGCAGTCCGGCAAGGGCGGCGTCGCGTACATCATGAAGAGCGAGCACCAGCTCGACCTGCCGCGCCGGCTCCAGATCGAGTTCTCCGGCGTGGTGCAGCAGGTCACCGACCACGACGGCGGCGAGGTCGACCCGGGCACCATGTGGGAGATCTTCGCCCGCAACTACCTGGTCGACCACCAGGTCGACCCGGCGGTCAGCCTGGCCGGCTACGCCATCGGCACCGCCGACGGCAAGGTCGAGATCGAGGCCGAGGTCGGTTTCGGCGGCGAGGCCCGCTCGCTCGCCGCGGTCGGCAACGGTCCGATCGACGCGTACGTCAACGCGCTGCAGTCCCTCGGCGTGGCGGTACGGGTGCTCGACTACCACGAGCACGCGCTCTCCTCCGGTGGGGACGCCCAGGCCGCCGCGTACGTCGAGTGCGAGGTGGACGGCCGGACCGTCTGGGGCGTCGGGACGGACGCCAACATCGTGACCGCCTCGGTGAAGGCGGTCACCAGCGCGGTCAACCGCGCGCGGAGCTGAGCCCGCGGCGGCGTCCGGCACCCCGCCGGGCGCCGCCCGGGCACCGTCCGCCCCGGCCGGTCAGCCGCGCCGGGCCGCCAGCGGTGCCAGGCGGTCCGCCGTGCCAGGATCGGTCGGCCGGGCCGGCGGCCGGTCAGCCGTCGGTGCGGGGCACGCCCTGACTGGTGAGCCGCTCCACGACGGCCCGCTCCTGCTCCGGACCGGCGATCGGGGCCCGCACCGCCACCGGCGACCCGGTGTCCCGGACCAGCCGGTCCAGGTAGGACCGGAGCAGCGGGTCGGCGGGGCGCAGCGCCACCGCCGCCGGATCGGCCACCTCGACCACGATCACCGACTGGCCGTACGGGTCCCGGCCGTACCGCCAGCCGGTGACGTCGGCCCAGGCCACCGCGGCGTCGTACGCCGGGTCGGCCGGTTCGCCGGTGCGCCGCTCGCGGAGGCTCGGCACCCGGTACCGGACCCGGACGCCGTCGGCCGAGAGCTCGGCCATCGGCAGCCCGACGCTGTCGTCGCGGCCGGCGCGGCGGCGGTGTTCCAGGGGCGCCCCCGGCAGCAGGGCGAAGAACACCACGAACAGGAAGGTGCAGACGGCGCCACCGATCGCGGCGACCGGTGACCGGGACCAGAGCAGCACCACCACCAGCACGGCCAGCAGCGCGGCCACACCGAGGCCGACCGGCACCAGCCAGCCGTACACCGGATGGCCGGGCCGGCGGGGCGCCCGGACGACCAGCCGCTCACCGGCCCGGGCCGGAGTCAGCTCGATCATCCGGCCAGGTCCCGACGGAGAGCGGCGAGGTTCTGCTCGATGTCGGCGGCCCGCTGGGAGAACTGCGCCATGGTCGCCTTCAGCTCCGGGCCGACGCCGAAGTCGCGCAGCAGCTGTTCCGGGTCGACCGGCGGACGCGCCGTCGCCTCCTGGACCCCCTCGGCCCAGTTCGCGGTCGCCGCGCGGATGGCGGCGAGGATCGAGTCCCGCAGGGTGTGGCTGTCCAGCCGCATGGCCCGGGGGTTGATCTCCAGGTCCTGCACCACGCCGCCCGCGCCGACCCGGGCGGTGATCAGACCGTCCTCGCTGGTCCCCTCGCCCACCGTTTCGGCGAGCACGGTGCGCTGCTGCTCGAACGCGTCCAGCCGTTCCCGCACCTGCCGCATGGCCTGCTGGATCTGGGCCTCGAAGCCGCTCATCGACGCTACCTTCCTCGGTCAGGCGGAGTGCCAGGCGATCTTGAGTTGTCGCAGGTCGGGCGTGCCGTCGCCCTGCTCGTCGAAGGTCTGCACCGCGGCGAACTCCTTGACCACCCCGGAGAGCAGGGTGACGGCTGCGGTGGCGACCGTGATCACGGTGCCGGTGGCGGTCAGCCAGGAGGCGCTGGCGGCCGCGCCGAGCGCCTGGATGATCGGCTGGAGCACCAGGGCCTGCGGGCCGATCGAGGAGAGCGTCAGGTCGAGGATCACCACGAAGAACTCGGCGGTGAAGGCGATGAAGGCCAGCCAGAATCCGGTGAGCAGGCCGGCCACGGCCAGCAGGGACGACGACAGCGCGCTGAGCGCCTTCTGCACCTGCCCCAGCTCCCGGCTCACCTGGGCGACGACGTCGCGGTACTCGACCACGCTGCCGTCGACCCAGCCGGCGGTCGCGCCGGTGGCGTACCCGTCGAACTTCTTGATGACCGAGCCCTCCAGGGTGGCCGCCACCGCGCCCAGCTCCCGGGCCGCCTCGATGACGGAGAAGCCGTTGGCGACCATGGCCGCCGCCGTGATCGGCGCGGGGAGGTAGTCCGGGGCCATGGCCGCGGTGGCGATCCCGAGGCCGACGAACATGGTCTGGCTGGCGACCGTCAGCGCCTCGGCGGCGCCGTCACCCAGCCCGTCGATCCCGCCGAGCGGGTCGGTGAAGAGGCGGGGGAAGCCGGCGTCACCGAGCCCGCCGAGGTAGCCGTCCGGATCGGCGGCGGCGGGCGCCAGCAGCATCTCGACGTTGGCCTGCTCGGCGGCGTGGTAGTTGGCCACGGTCCGGCGGAGGCCGGCGGCGACCGACCGGACGACCTCCGCCGCCGTCTCCAGGTTGCTGAGCTGGTAGTCGGCGACGGAGTTGTAGTAGGCCTCGGCGAACGACAGCAGCGCACCCAGGCCGGGCGGGTCGAGCCGGTACGCGTCGGCCGTCCGCCGGGCCGCGTCCGTCAGGTCCGGCGCGACGAAGTCGTCCAGCCCGCGCGCGGCGTTGGTCAACTGGCCCGGATTGATCTCGATCTGAGTCAACGGTCCTCCGGTCGGTGGCTGGCCGCCCGGCCACGCACGGTGGCCGCCGCCACACCCTACCGAGTGGACGCTCGCCCGTCAGGCCCCGCGACGGCGGCGGTCGTCGGGCGGGGTCGACGCGGGCAGCGACGGGCACGGCTGGGCGCCGGGCGCCTCCCGGGACGGCCGGTGGATCAGCAGCGCGGCCATCGCCGCGCCGGCCAGCAGCAGCCCGGCGCACCAGAGCAGCGCCCCACGGTAGGCGCCGGTCAGCGCCGACTTCTGCTCGTAGCCGGCGCCGGAGAGGCCGACCAGCAGCGGCAGCGCCGCCACCGCCAGCAGGCTCCCGGCCCGGGACGCCGCGTTGTTGAACCCGCTCGCCACCCCGGCGAAGCGGTCGGCCACGGCGGCCAGCACCGAGGCGGTCAGCGGCGCCACCACCAGGGTCAGGCCCGCCCCGAACAGGAGCACCCCGGGCAGGACGTCCGTCAGGTACGACGCGCCCGGCCCGACCCGACGCAGCAGCAGCAGGCCGACGGCGGCGACCACCGGGCCGACGGTGAGCGGCAGCCGGGGGCCGATCCGGGCGGAGAGCGCGCCCGCCCGGGACGAGCCGACCGCCAGCAGCACCGTAAGCGGCACGGTGGCCAGCCCGGTGAGCAGCGCCGACCAGCCCACCACGTTCTGCAGGTAGACGGCGAGGAAGAAGCTGAAGCCGCCGAGGGCCGCGTACACCGCCACGGTGAAGACGTTGAGCACGGAGAAGAGCCGGCTGGTGAAGAGGCCGGTGGGCAGCATCGCGGTGTCCCCGCGGCGCCGCTCCACCAGCAGGAAGACCACCGCGGCGGCCACGCCGACCAGCACCGAGACCAGCACCGGCAGGGAGCGCACGCCGCGGGCCGGGGCGTCGATCAGGGCGTACGTGACGCCGCCGAGGCCGAGCGCGCCGAGCAGCGCGCCCGCCACGTCGAACCGGCGCCGCCCCGCAGCCGTACGCGAGACGTTCTCGTCCCGACTCTCCGGCACCCAGCGCGTCGCGGCGAGCACCACCGCCACGGCCAGCGGCAGGTTGATGAAGAAGATCCACCGCCAGGAGAGCGCGTCGATCAGCCAGCCGCCGAGAAGCGGACCGAGCGCAGTGGAGACGCCGGAGAGCCCGGCCCAGGTGCCGATCGCCCTGCCTCGGTCGTCCGGGTGAAAGCTGGCCTGGAGCACGGAGAGCGACCCCGGAGTGAGCAGCGCCCCGCCGGCGCCCTGAAGGAACCGGGCCGCGATCAGCCAACCGGTGCCCTGGGACAGCCCGCAGAAGACGGAGGCGACGGCGAACCACACCACCCCGAGCAGGAAGACCCGCCGGCGGCCGAACCGATCGCCGAGCGCCCCGCCGAGCAGCACGAACGCGGCCAGCATCAGCAGGTATCCGTTCACCGTCCACTGGAGATCCGCGACGGTCGCGTGGAGTTCGGCACCGAGGCGGGGCAGCGCCACGTTGACCACCGTGGTGTCGAGGAACACCATGCCGGAGGCGAGGACGGCGGCGAGCAGGGTGCCCCGCCCGGCGGCGGTGCCCATCCGGAGCGCGGGCGCGGGTGCGGTCATGGCTAACAATCTGCCCGCGATCCGATCCGGACGCCACGAATCACGGAAACCGGCCCGGGGTACTGTGCGGGATCGCCCGGAGCCCGCAAGCTGGAGAGGTGTCGTCTGTGCGTACCAGATCAGGAGCTCGCGCCGCGGCGGCGGTCGCGCTCGCCGCGGCGATCGCCCTCGGCGCGGCCGGCTGCGTGCCACCTGCGGAGCCGGAGCCCACGCCGAGCAGCGCCGGGAACGTGAGCAAGCAGCTCGGTGAGCTGACCGTCGCGAGTGCCGGGTCGATGAAGGGCTACAGCCGCTCCCGGTTCCCGCACTGGCGGGGCACCGGGAAGAACTGCGACGTGCGGGACAGCGTCCTGCAGCGCGACGGGGAGAGCATCAAGCTCTCCGGCTGCAACGTGGTGGGAGGGCGCTGGGAGAGCGCCTACGACGGCCGGGTGTTCACCGACCCGGCAGATGTGGACATCGACCACGTCGTGCCGCTGGCCAACGCGTGGCGCTCCGGCGCGGACGAGTGGGACGACTCGAAACGCGGGGACTTCGCCAACGACCTGACCCGGCCGCAGCTCATCGCGGTTTCCCTGACCTCCAACCGGGCAAAGGGTGACCAGGACCCGTCCCAGTGGAAGCCGGCGAACCGGTCGTACTGGTGCCAGTACGCCGCGGACTGGGTGACGGTCAAGCACTACTGGCGGCTGACGGTGACCAGTGCCGAGAAGGCCGCCCTCACCGACATGTTGGAGGGCTGCACATGGGCGAGCAAGCCGTGACCGGGGCGGGAGCGACACCCGCGCCCGAACAGATGCCGGACGCCGATGGCGGGGCCGCCGCCGCGGCCGCCGGCGGCGGCACCGGACCGACCACGGCCGGGATGACCGTGGACGGCGCCCCGGCGGCACCGGCCGACGTCTCCGGGGCGGGCATGTCCGCCGACGCCAACCCCGCCGCGCCCGCCGCGCCGGCCACCCCGGCCGAGGGGGCCACGGCCGGCGGCGGGGCGCAGCAGCGGACCGCGGACATCACGGCCGGACCGGGCGGGGTGATGACCGACGAGGCGGGCGTGGTGACCGGGGAGCTGACCCTGCGTACCGAGTACGCAGACGGCCAGGTGACCCTGCGGGTGCAGTACAAGGACGCAGACGAGTGGTACGCGGTGACCGGCGGCAGGGTCGCGTTGGCCGACCCGGCCGGCCTGGACGCCGTGCATGGCATCGCGGTCGCCCTGCTCAACCGCCCCGAGGGCTGACCCGGAACCGACGAGACCCCTTCTCCGACGCGGGGAAGGGGCCTCGTGCGGTCGTCACGGGGTCGGGATCAGCTCACCGGTGTCACCCGGCGCCCCGCCGTCGTCCGGGCGGACCAGCTCCGGCTCCACCTCGTGCGGGCGGATCCGCCCGGCCGCGATCTCTTCGGCGAAGTGGCAGGCCACCCGGTGCCCGCCGAGCACCTCGCGCAGCGCCGGCCGCTCGTCGGCGCAGCGGGTCGGCTGGGCCCACGGGCACCGGGTGTGGAAGCGACATCCGGCCGGTGGGTTGGTCGGCGAGGGGAGGTCACCGGCGAGCAGGATCCGCTCACGGCGGTCCTCCACCAGCGGGTCCGGCACCGGGACCGCCGACATCAACGCCTTCGTGTACGGGTGCATCGGCTCCCGGTAGAGGTCGTCGCTGGACGCCTCCTCCACCAGGCCACCCAGGTACATCACGCCGACCGTGTCGGCGATGTGCCGGACCACCGCCAGGTCGTGCGCGATGATCAGGTACGTCAGCCCGCGCTCGTTCTGCAGGTCCTCCAGCAGGTTGAGCACCTGCGCCTGGATCGACACGTCGAGCGCCGAGACGGGCTCGTCGGCGACGATGAGCTCCGGGTTGAGCACCAGCGCACGGGCGATGCCGATCCGCTGCCGCTGGCCGCCGGAGAACTCGTGCGGGTACTTGCTCAGCGCCGAGGCGGGCAGGCCGACCGCGTCCAGGGTCTCCCGGAGCCGCTTGCCGGTGGCCGCCTTGTCGTCGGCCAGGCCGTGCGCCTTGAGCCCTTCGACCAGCAGGGACTCCACCGACTGCCGGGGGTCCAGGCTGGACAGCGGGTCCTGGAAGATCATCTGCATCCGGCGGCGGGCCCGGCGCAGCGACTCGCCCTTGAGCGAGCGGACGTCGGTGCCGTCGAAGACGATCTCCCCGTCGGTCGGCTCGACCAGCCGCAGCAGGCCACGTCCCAGCGTGGACTTGCCGCAACCCGACTCGCCGACCAGCCCGTAGGTCTCACCCGCGTTGATCGACAACGAGACGCCGTCGACCGCGTAGACGTACCCCACGGTGCGGTCGACGAGCAGACCGCTCTTGATCGGGAAGTGGACCTTGACGTCGCGCAGTTCGACCAATGGTTCCGTACGCTCAGTCACGGCACCGTCACCTCCACCGGAACGGGGTTGTTGCATCGCAGGTCGCCGCCGGTCGCGGTCGGCTCCAGCGGGGGTGCGCCCTCCAGACAGGCGTCCACCACGTGGTCGCAGCGGGGCGCGAAGGCGCACCCCTCGGTCCATGGGATGTTGTCGGCCACCGAGCCCCGGATGGCGTGCAGCCGCTCACCGCGCACCGAGTCCAGCCTCGGCACGGAGTTCAACAGACCGTGCGTGTACGGATGTCTGGGCCGGGCGAACAGCTCGTGCCGGGCCGCCCGCTCCACCACCTTGCCGCCGTAGAGCACGTTGACGGTGTCGCAGAGGCCGGCCACCACACCGAGGTCGTGCGTGATCATGATGAGCGCGGTGCCGGTCTCGTCGACGAGCTGCTTGAGCAGGGTGAGGATCTGCGCCTGGATGGTCACGTCCAACGCGGTGGTCGGCTCGTCGGCGATCAGCAGCCGCGGCTTGCAGGCCAGCGCGATGGCGATCAGCGCGCGCTGGCGCATCCCGCCGGAGATCTGGTGCGGGTACTCCTTGAGCCGGCGTTCCGGGTCCGGGATGCCGACCGCGTCAAGCAGCTGCCGCGCCTCCCGCAGGGCCTTCTTCCGGTCCATCCCCTGGTGCCGTTCGAGCACCTCGGCGACCTGCACCCCGATCGGGATCACCGGGTTCAGCGAGGAGAGCGGGTCCTGGAAGATCATGCCGATGTCCCGGCCGCGCCGGTCCCGCATGTCGTCCGGGCGCAGCTTGAGCAGGTTGGCGCCCTCGAAGAGCACCTCACCGGTGACCTTGTTGCCCCGCTTCGGCAGCAGGCCCATGATCGCCAGGCTGGTCACGCTCTTACCGCAGCCGGACTCGCCGACCAGACCGACGGTCTGCCCCGGCTCCACGCTGAAGCTCACCTTGTCGACCGCGGTGAACGGCCGCTCACCGCGGCGCTGGAACACCACGCTCAGATCGCGTACGTCGAGCAGGCTCATCGGGTCACTTCCTCACGGTGCTGGTACTTCGCTCGCGACTGCGGGGCTCGCAACCTCACTCCTCGCGCTCGCCGCCGGCGTCCGCCGGCCGTGCTGGTCCGTCGCATCGCCGTCACCGCCGGTTCTTCGGGTCGATCGCCTCGCGCATCGCCTCACCGAGCAGGGTGAAGCCGAGCGCGACCACGATGATCGCGAGCGCCGGGTAGTAGGCAAGTTCGGGACGGACCTCGAAATAGCGCTGACCGTCCACACCGAGCATCAGACCCCACTCAGCGCGGTTGATGTCCGGGTCGCCGAGCCCGAGGAAGGAGAGCGAGGCCGCCTCCAGGATGGCGGTGGACAGGGTCAACGTGGCCTGCACGATCACCGCGGTCATCGCGTTGGGCAGCATGTGCCGGAGCACGATGTTGCGTTGCTTCACGCCCAGCGCCCGGGCGGCCAGCACGTGGTCGCTCTCCCGCTGGGCCAGCATCGAACCACGCAGCAGCCGGGCGAAGATCGGCACGTTGACGATGGCCACCGCGAAGATGACCGTCCACTGGCTGGACCGGCTGGCCATGGCCACCAGGCTGATCGCCAGCAGCAGGGCGGGCAGGGCCAGCATCACGTCGGTGAAGCGCATCAGGATGTTGTCGACCCAGCCGCCGAAGGCGCCGGCGATCGCCCCGACGAGCACGCCGAGGCTCAGCCCGATCAGGGTGGCGACCACGCCGACGAAGAGGGTCTGCCGAGCCCCGTAGATCATGCGGGAGAGGAAGTCCCGACCGAGTGGGTCGGATCCGAGCGGGAACTCGCTGCTGGCGCCGGGAATGTTGTCGACGGTCAGGTTCTTCGTGAGCTCGTCGAAGCGCTGCGCCGGGTCGTGTGGCGCGAGCAGCGGCGCGAAGATCGCCACCAGGACGAAGAGCGCGACGATCGACGCACCGACGATGGCAACCGGGTTGCGCCGCAGCCGACGGAACGCGTCCCGGACGAGGCTCACGCCGCCCTTGTCGGCGCTCGCGCGGGCCAGTTCGTCCAGTCGCGCCTTCTTGCGCTCGCCGAGCAGGCCGATGCCGCGCTCGCTCATGCCCGGACGACGCTCGTCGGTGCCGGGTTGGTCTGCGCCGTCGCGGGGGGCGGCCACGCCGGGCCGGGTGATCGGGTCACTCATCGCACACGCACCCTCGGGTCGATGAAGGCGTAGGAGAGGTCGACCAGGAGGTTGACCACCACGAAGACCAGCGCGGCCAGCAGGATCAGCGCCTGGAGCACCGGATAGTCGCGACCGCCGCTGATCGAGTCCGTGATCAGCGTGCCGAGGCCGCCCCAGTTGTAGACCTTCTCGGTGAGCACCGCGCCGGAGAGCAGCGCGCCGGTCTGCAGGCCGATGGTGGTGACCACCGGCAGCAGGGCGTTGCGCAGGATGTGCCGGCCCCGGATGACGCGGTGCCGCAGGCCCTTGGCCTCGGCGGTACGGACGTAGTCCTCGTTGAGCACGTCCAGCACGCTGGCCCGGGTGATCCGGACGATCACCGCCAGCGGGATGGTGGCCAGGGTGAACGCCGGCAGGATGAGGTGCCAGAGCGCATCGGCGGTGGCGTCGAACTCCCGGGTGAGCAGTCCGTCGAGGACGAAGAAGCCGGTGACCTCGGTGTTGTCCACGCCGGTGCTGAGCCGCCCGGAGGGCGGGAACCAGTGGATGTTCTGGGTGAAGACGTCCTTGAGCAGGTAGCCCAGGAAGAAGATGGGGATCGAGATGCCGAGCAGGGTGCCCGCGATGCTCAGATTGTCCAGCAGCCGGCCGCGGTGCCGGGCGGCGAGGTAGCCGAGCGGCACGCCGAGCCCGACCGCGATGATCAGAGCGGCCACGGCCAGCTCGATGGTGGCCGGGAAGGCGCGGCCGATCACCGCGGTGACCGCGTCACCGGTCCGGATCGAGTTGCCCAGGTCGCCGGTCACGACCCGCTGCATGAACTTGGCGTACTGCACCAGGATCGGCTGGTCGTAGCCGAGCGCCTTGGTCAGCAGCACGCGCCGCTCGGGGGTGGCCCGCTCACCGAGCAGCGCATCGATCGGGCCACCGGGAAGGTTCCGCAGCCAGATGAAGATGAGCGCGGACAGCGCTATCAGGGTCACCACCAGCTGGAGCAGGCGGCGGACTATGACTCGCAACATCTCTCACACCAGATTCTCGATATCAGCGGTTCGGCCCGGGCCGGGGCGTATGCCCGGCCCGGGCCGATTCCGCGTACGGCGTCAGCGGTTCAGCGGCGTGCTCAGCCGACGCTGACGGTGTTGAATCGCTCGTCGGTCAGCGGGCTGGCGACCAGACCCTTGACGTCCTTGGTGACGACGATGGCCGGCGGGGCGTGCCAGATCGGGACGGCCGGCAGCCACTTGGCGGCGATGTCGCGGTTGACCTGCTCCCAGGCGGCCTTCTTGCCGGCCTCGTCGACCGTGCCGTCGGCCTTGGTGATGGCGTCGAACATGTCGGTCACCGCCGCGTCACCGAACTCGGTCTTGGCGCGACCGAAGAAGGTGCCGACGAAGTTGCCCGGGTCGTTGTAGTCACCCGTCCAGCCGAGGATGTGCAGGTCCTGCTTGCCGAACTGCTGCACGTCGTCCTTGTAGCCACCGTTCCACGGGCGGGCCACACCGTTGACCTTGATGCCGACGGCCTGCAGGTCGTTGGCGAGGACGGTGAAGATCTCCTGCGGGTTCGGCATGTACGGCCGGGAGACGTCGGTCGGGTAGTAGAAGTTGAGCGTCAGGTTCTGGACGCCCGCGTCCTTGAGCAGCTGCTTGGCCTTCTCCGGGTTGTACTCGTACTTCTGCACGTCCGAGGCATAGCCGAGCACGGTGTCCGGCATGAACTCGTCGGCGACCTTGGTGCCGCCCGGGCCCTTGGTCTGGACGAGCTGCTGACGGTTGAGGGCGTAGGCGATCGCCTGCCGCACCCGCAGGTCCTTCAGCTTCGGGTTCTTCTGGTTGAAGCCCAGGTAGAGGATGTTGAACGCCGGACGGTCGAGGACCTGGAAGCCCTCGCCGGAGAGCGCCTTGCGGTCGGCCGGGGCCGGGAAGTCGATGCCCTGGACGGTGCCGGCGCGCAGCTCCTGCTTACGGGTGTTCTCGTCCTTGATGACCTTGATGACGAGCTTGTCGACCTTGGCCTTCTCGCCCCAGTAGTCGGGGTTCCGGTTCAGGGTGATCTCACCCTTGGCCTTGTCCCAGCCGCCGAAGGTGAACGGGCCGGTGCCGACCGGGTGCTCGTTGGCGAACGCGCTGTACTCGAAGGAGTCGCCGTTCTGCTTGACCGTGTCGGCGTCGTACTTCTTCAGCGCGTCGGGGCTGGCGATCGACAGCGCGGTCAGCGCGAAGGCGCCGGGGAAGGCGCCCTTGTACTGGTTCATCGTGAGGACGGCGGTGCCGTCGTCCTTGGCCTCGCACTTGTTGTAGACCGACTTGCCGGCGTCCGGACTGTCGTTCTTGGCGAAGCCGCCGAAGACGTCCATGTAGTAGAGCATCTGCGACTGGGCGGCGGCGCCCTTCATGTTGTACCAGCGGTCGAAGTTGAAGCAGACCGCGGCCGCGTTGAAGGGGGTGCCGTCGTGGAACTTCACGCCCTTGCGCAGGTGGAAGGTCCAGACCTTGCCCTCGGCGTCGTGCTCCCAGCTCTCCGCCAGGGCGCCCTGCAGATCGGCCGTGCCCGGCTTGTTCTGGATGAGGGTGTCGTACATCTGCCGGACGGGACGGAAGGACTCACCGTCGTCGTTGAAGATCGGGTCGAAGTTCTTCGGGTCACCGGCCCCCGCGAAGACGAAGGTGCCGCCAGTCTTGGCGCCCCCGCTCTCACTGTCGCGCTCGCTCTTGGCGCAGCCGGACGCCCCGACCGCCAGAGCGGCAGCGGCCGCGAGGGCCACGGCCGCTTTAAGCCTGCCTGCCTGCATCTCTCACCTCTGTCATGCGCATGACCACGCCGAGTTGTGGCTCAGTCCGTGAGCGGGAGGCTATGACACGACACACAGAAGCGGAACGGCCGTTAGGCAATCGCTATCAAGCCGACACCAAGTAGCCGGGTCTGACAGTGCCGGATCTCCAGACAAACGGGGCTGTCACAGCAGGAGGCCTACCGTGAGATCGGGCGGATCGCCACAAACCGTCCAGTTGGCGGGACCCGCAACCGGGCACGTGGCGCTCGGCACTCGTCCCACATACCGGGTACGCGGACGAAGCTGGCCGGCACCCCGAGGAGGGTGCCGGCCAGGGTGGCCACGGCGTCGGTCAGACGGCCCGGCGTCCCTCGAACGCCCGGCCCAGGGTGATCTCGTCGGCGTACTCCAGGTCGCCGCCGACCGGCAGTCCGCTGGCCAGCCGGGTCACCGAGATCCCCATCGGCTTCACCATCAGGGCCAGGTACGTCGCGGTCGCCTCGCCCTCGGTGTTCGGGTCGGTGGCGAGGATCAGCTCGCGCACCGTGCCGCCGCTCAGCCGGGTCATCAGCTCACGGATCCGCAGGTTGTCCGGGCCGATCCCCTCCAGCGGGTTGATCGCCCCGCCGAGCACGTGGTACCGGCCGCGGAACTCACCGGTCCGCTCGATCGCCACCACGTCCTTCGGCTCCTCGACCACGCAGAGCACCTCGTCGGTGCGCCGCGCGTCGCGGCAGATCCGGCACTGCTCCGACTCGGCCACGTTGAAGCAGGTGGTGCAGAACCGCACCAGCTCCTTCACCTTGCGCAGCGCGCCGGCCAGCCGGTTCACGTCGGCGGGATCCGCCGACAGGACGTGGAAGGCGATCCGCTGGGCGCTCTTCGGGCCCACGCCCGGCAGCCGCCCCAGCTCGTCGATCAGGTCCTGGATGGCACCCTCGTACATCTGCCGGCTCAGAACCCGGGCAGGCCGAGGCCGCCCATGCCGCCCGCGACCGGGCCCATCTTCTGCTCGGTCAGCTCCCGGGCCGCCTCGGCGGCGTTGTGCACGGCCGCGACGACCAGGTCCTCCAGGGTCTCCACGTCCTCCGGGTCGACCGCCTTCGGGTCGATCTTGATGGACTTCAGCTCGCCGGTGCCGGCGACCGTCGCGGTGACCAGGCCGCCGCCCGCGGTGCCGGTCAGCTCCGCGTCGGCCAGCTCGGCCTGCGCCTTGGCGATCTGCTGCTGCATCTTCTGCGCCTGCTTCAGCATCTGCTGCATGTTCGGCTGTCCACCTGGGCGCACGGATGGCTCCTTCTCGCACTCGTCTGCTCGGCCGCCGCCCAGCCTAGTCGGGCGACGGCACACGTCCTCGGCGGCCGGCGCGCGCTCAGCGCGCGTCCACCTCGTCGATCTTCTCCGCCCCGAACGCCTCCCGGAGCAGCTGCACCGCCTGCTCCTCGCTGGACTGCCGGGCGGTCCGCTCGTCGATCACCTCGTCCAGCGGCTCGTCGCCCGGGTCGAAGCCCTCGTACGCCGGGGTCGCCGCGGCCGGGCGTCCGCCACCGCTGATCGGTCCGTCGTAGTCCGGGTCGTACGGGGGCTCGCCGGCCCAGTCGGCGTCCGCGGTCTTCCGCGCCGGCTGCCCGGCCCGGGCACCCTTGGCGGCGCCCGTCCCGGCCGCTGCCGCAGCCGCCCGGGCCGCCGCGATCGCGCCGCTCACCGGGGCCCTGGTCGCCGCCGGCCCGCCCTGCGGAGGGGTCTGCTCCGGTACGGCCGGCGCGGTCGCCGTGGCCATCGGGGCGGCCGGCGCGGGCGCCGTCGCGACGGAGGCGCTCGCCGTCGGCGCGGTGGTCGGGGCGGTCGCCGCGCCGCCCGGACGGGCCGGCTCCGGCCAGTCGTCCGCGCCGTCGGCGGCCGCCGGGCCGCCGGGGCGGGCGGGCTCCGGCCAGTCGGCGTCCCCGCCCGCGCCGCCACCGGGGCGCGCCGGCTCGGGCCAGTCCTCCTCGGCGGTGGCCGTCGGCGCACCGCCGGCCGGACCGTCCGACGCCGCGCCCTCCGGGCCGTCGACCTGCCCACCCGGGGTGGCCCGGCGCCCGGCCGGACCGTCGGAGCCACCGGCTGAGGCGGGCGACGTGGCGGCGTCGGACGGCGGGGCCGCCGGGCGGGCCGGGGCGGTGGCGCGCGGCGAGCCGCCGAGCGGCACCCCGCCCCGCTCGCCGGCCACCTCGCAGCGGATCTGCCAGCGACCGCCCAGCTCCTCGTAGAGCGCGTCGGTGAGCACCATGGCGTGGTCGGCCATCATCTTGGCCAGCACCGTCGACTTCACGGTCAGCACCAGCGTGTCGCCGTCCAGGTCCCGGACGACCGCGTCGCGCATCAGCGCCGCGATGCGCTTGTTGGTCCGGTTGACCTTGCCGACCACGTCCGGCCAGACCCGGCGTACCGCGACCGCGTCGAGAGCGCCGGACGCGGCGGCGCCGGGGCGGGGCGGCTCGGGGGTGGCCGGGTCGGCCAGCACGGCAGCCCGGGGGACCTGGCGGCGGGCGGGCGCGCCGGACGTCGGGGCGTCGGCCGCCGGGCCGGCCGGGGCGGAACCGCCCGGGGACGGCTCGGCCGGGTCAGCGCCCGAGGTGGGACGGGAGCCGGTGGCCGCGGCGGCGGCCCGGGCGGCGGCCACCCCGGTCGGCGCGCCGGCAGCCGCCGGCGGGCCGGCGGTCCCGGGGTGGGACGCGGCGGCAGCCGCGGTCGGGGCGGGAGGCTCCTGGCGTACGCCAGCGGTGGGAGTGACCGGCGCGGACCCGGCGGCGGCCGGCGGCAGCTCGCCACCGCCCAGGGTGAGCCGGCGCTCCATCCGCTCCAGGCGCTGGAGCAGGCCGCCGGTGGAATCGTCGGCGCCGGGCAGCAGCATCCGGGCGCAGATCAGCTCCAGCAGCAGCCGGGGCGCGGTGGTGCCGCGCATCTCGACCAGGCCGTTGTGCACGATATCGGCGCAGCGGGACAGGGTGGCCGGGCCGAGCCGCTGGGCCTGGGCGACCATCCGCTCGATCTGGTCGTCGGGGCCGTCGATCAGGCCCCTGGCGGCGGCGTCCGGCACCTGCTGCAGAACGATCAAATCGCGCAGCCGCTCCAGCAGGTCGGAGGCGAACCGGCGCAGGTCGTGCCCGGCCTCGGCGACCCGGTCGACGGTGGCGTACGCGGCCGCGCCGTCACCGGCGGCGAGCGCGTCGCACATCTCGTCGATCAGCGCGGAGTCGGTGACCCCGAGCAGCGCGGCGGCCCGGGCGTAGCTGACCCCCTCCGGGCCGGCGCCGGCGATGAGCTGGTCGAGCACGGAGAGGCTGTCCCGCATGCTGCCACCGCCGGCCCGGACCACCAGCGGAAAGACCGCCGGCTCGACCGTGACCCCCTCCGCCTCGCAGAGCTGCTCCAGATAGGGGCGGACCACCTTCGGCGGAAACAGCCGGAACGGGTAGTGGTGGGTCCGCGACTTGATCGTGCCGAGGACCTTCTCCGGCTCGGTCGTGGCGAAGATGAACTTGACGTACTCCGGCGGCTCCTCGACCAGCTTGAGCAGGGCGTTGAAGCCGGCCGACGAGACCATGTGCGCCTCGTCGATGATATAGATCTTGAACCGGCTGCGGGCCGGCGCGAAGAACGCCTTCTCACGCAGTTCGCGGGCGTCGTCGACGCCGCCGTGGCTGGCCGCGTCGATCTCGATGACGTCGATCGAGCCGGCGCCCTCGGCGGCCAGCGAACGGCACGACTCACACTGCCCGCACGGCTCGGGCGTGGGACCCTGCTCACAGTTGAGCGATCGGGCCAGGATCCGGGCGCTGGAGGTCTTGCCGCAACCCCGGGGGCCGGAGAAGAGGTACGCGTGGTTGAGCCGCCCGCTGCGCAACGCCTGCGACAACGGCTCGGTGACGTGCTCCTGCCCGATGAACTCGGCGAACGTACGGGGCCGGTACTTGCGGTAAAGGGCCAGTGCCACCCGTACCGCCTCCTCTCGACCGAGCCATTCTGCGCCGGTCAGGCGCGGGTGACCACCCACCACCCCGTGACCTGACCCGCAGGGACGTTACCGGGACCCGGAGACAAAAAGGCCCCCCGTGCACCCGGCAGAGCTCGCTTATCCTTGCTGCCTTCCGGCCCTGGGGAGGTTCACGAGATACCGCCGCACGGGAGGTAGGGCAAGCGTACCTGACCCGGCGTGGATCTTCAGGGGGTGGTGGGGTGGCCCACCCGTGACGGACCTGTATTCTGGCTCGCGGAGGATTCGCCTAGAGGCCTAGGGCGCACGCTTGGAAAGCGTGTTGGGTTAACACCCTCACGAGTTCGAATCTCGTATCCTCCGCTCTCCTGAGCAGGAAAAACGACAGGGCCGGCCCCCACGGGGACCGGCCCTGAGTCGTCTCTACGGTCGCTCTCGTCCCAGTGTCGTCTCACTTGCCCTGTTCCGGCCCGTCTGGCTGCCCGTCGCCGGACTCCCCCGGCCGCCGAACACACGTTCGACGTCCGGCTGCCGGCCGGCGGCTGCCGGCGTTGTCGGGTCTCAGGACGTCCGAGACAGATCAGTCTCGGGACGTGCGTGACACGTCCGGCTAGGAACGCGCTGAATTATGGCGTGGCTTCTGTACCTGTTTGTATTGATGTGAGATAATCTTTGCGTGCAGGGTGTGGAGCGTGCTGACCGGGAGTTGCTGGACGCGGCGGCCCTGGTGGGGCATCTGGTGCCGGCGGGCAGTACGTATGCGTTCCTGGCCGAGCATCGGGGTCGGGTGTTCCCGGACGAGTTGTTCGCGGATCTGTTCCCGTCGGCCAAGGGCCGCCCGTCGATCCCGGCGCCGGTGGCGGCGTCGATCCTGACGTTGCAGACGCTGTTGGACTACTCGGATGCGGAGACCGCCGAGGCCGCCCGGTGTGACCTGCGGTGGAAGGTGGCCTGCGGGTTGGCGTTGGACGACAAGGGGTTCCACCCCTCGACGTTGACGTACTGGCGGCGCCGGCTGGCCCGTTCGGATCGCCCACACCGGATCACTGACGCGGTCCGGCAGGTGGTCGAGGCGACCGGGGTGCTGCGGGGACGGCGTCGCCGGGCGGTGGATTCCACGATCCTGGCCGACGCGGTGGCTACCCAGGACACCATCACCCAGTTGATCAGCCAGATCCGCCGGGTGGCCCGGGTGGTGCCCGGCGCCGCGGAGCAGGTCGCGGCGGCGTGTACCGGGCATGACTACACCCGGCCGGGTAAGCCGGACATCGACTGGGACGACCCGACGGCCAAGGACGCCCTCGTTTCGGCGCTGGTCAACGACGCCACCGCCCTGCTCGGCGCGCTGGCCGGGGCGACGCTGGACGAGCCGGCCGCGCAGGCCCTCGCGCTGCTGGCGTTGGTGGCCGGCCAAGACGTGGAACCGGCCGAGGGCTCCGACGGCACCGACGGGCGGTGGCGCATCGCCCGTAAGGTGGCCGAGGACCGGATCGTCTCCACCGTGGACCCCGAGGCCCGGCACACCCGCAAATCGCCTGAGGCTCGCCGCGACGGCTACCGCGCCCACGTGGCCGCCGACCCGGATACCGGCATCGTCACCGACGAGCAGTTGACCAAAGCCGCCGGTAGCGACAACTCCGATCCGGCCGTGGCGGCCCGGTTCCTCGCCAACGACCTCGCCACCAGCGACGGCGACGGCGACGGCGACGGCGACGGCGGACCCAACACCACCAGTGCAGTCGGCACCCACACCGCCAGCGGCGCGGAGCACAGTGACGCCGAGGACGTGCCCGGCCGGGAATGGTACGGCGATTCCGCCTACGGCACCGGGGACCTACGCGATGCCCTCGGCCAGGCCGGCCACACCGCGATCATCAAACCCAAGCCGGTGCAGTCCCCGGTCGCCGGCGGGTTCACCATCGACGACTTCGCCGTGGACGAGGACGGCCAGACGGTCACCTGCCCGGCCGGGCACACCCGGCCGATCAGCCCGACCACCCGCACCGCCGCCTTCGGCGCGCTGTGCCGTACCTGCCCGCTGCGGGACCGGTGCACCAAATCCAAGACCGGCCGCAAGATCGTGCTGCACGAACACGACGCCCTGCTGCGCCAAGCCCGCCGGGACTGGACAACCGACCCGACCCTGCGGGAGCGGTACCGCCGGCACCGGCCCAACATCGAACGGGTCATCGCGCAGGTCGCCAGCCGCGGCGGACGCCGGCTGAAACTGCGCTACCGCGGCGTGGAACCCAACAACGCCTGGCTCAAACGACGCACCGCAGCGCTCAACCTCCGCAACCTGATCAACCGCGGCCTGCACTACACCAACGGATGGGCCCTGACCACCTGCTGAACCGGCTAACACCAGAGCCGAAAGACACCAGCACGACCTCATCCACCAGTCCACCAACGCCCAGACCCCCTACAACGTCACCACCTCGACCCGACCGCTTTCCAGCCGCTGGCAACCCGACCAAGCATCCACGCAGGGCATACCCCGAGGAACACCGAAATTCAGCACGTTCCTAGACGATCTTTTGACGTTGGGTAGTTCTTGAGGCCCGTCTGGCCCCTGGCCCTGACGGTTCGCTCCGCGAAGGGCCGGGATTCCCTGGTGGGTCAGATCCGTGGGGCGGGTAGCTCGGGCGCGCGGCCCCGCCCGCGCCAAGCGTCCGAGGCGACAATTCCGGCCAGTACCGCAGCGGCGGCACCGCCGACGGCCAGGGGTGGCAGATACCACGTGGCCGGGATCAGGAGGCCCAGGGCGAGGAGGCCGGCCAGCCGCGACCGGGAGATTCGGCTGAAGACCTGCAGCTCGAAAAGTGACCGCCCGGCCAGGAACAGCGCAGGCCCGCCGAGGATGACGATGAGCCACTTCGGTTCCGGCCGGCCGAGCGGCTCCATGATGTAGAGCGCGAAGCCGACACCGGCCAGGAAGACGCCGGTGACCATGAGCAGGTGAGTCCCGGCTACCGCCACCGCCTCCTGGATTGGCATCCGGGCGCTCGTGATGGCCAGCGGCAGGACAGCGCCGGCCCGGTAGAAATAGACCCGCCAGAGCAGCACGATGGCGACGAACGCCAGCCCGAACCCGCGCGCATGCGGGGTGCCCAAGTTGCTGCCGCTGAGCGCCTCGCCGGACCTGAGGACCGCCTCACCCAACGTGATCAGATAGAACTGCTGCAATCGCTCGGCCATGTGCTCCCCGCGATCGGTCCGCCAGCCGATTGTTGAAAGCCCTTCGTGAACCCGATGTAGCTGATGGCCAGCGCGAGGGTCCAGAGCATGGCGCGGAGACCCTCGCCGTGCGCCAGCGCGCCCACGATCCACAGCACCAAGCTCACGGCAATCGAGAGCAACCCCGGGGTGGCGACCAATCGACGGCCGAAGACCAGGAGGAGGAGCAGCAGGCGGCCCACCCGGGTCGCCACGTAGGCGCCGGCGAAGGCGAGAGCCCACTGCTCGAACCCCTGCGGTACCGCGACGGCCATCACCACCGCGCCGGCCATCGACATGAACACCACGATCTGGATCACCAGCGAATCCGGGCTTCGCCGACTGGTCAACGCGACCGTCGACAGCCACAGGACCCAGAACGCCAGGAACAGCAGGAAAGTTTCCCCCACCTCGCCGAACCATCGCTGACGCCCAGCGCCGAGGTCATGGCTCAGCCGCAAGCTGACCTGATTGAGCGCGAACACGAAGACAAGATCGAAGAGCAACTCCAAGACGCTCGCCCGCCGCCAGCCGGCTTTTTCGCGCATGAGCCGCTCGCCGCCCGGCTCACCCATCCGCCATCAGCCCGGCGCAGCGTCCCACCCTAACCGCGGCGTTTCCTCTCGTATCAGTGATCACTTCATACAAACGAGCCAGGAACGACGGAAGCCACTCGCCACGGCCTAGTGCGATCTTGGGAAGCCACACTCGGCGGATGCTCGCTCGCCTCGGGACACTGAGGCGGTGCAGGCTGTGTGTCAATTGGCCGAGCGGCACGGCCTGGTCATCTACGACCCTGAGGGCAACGAGGTCACCGGCCTGCGTCGTGACTACCGGACCACGACACCACTGGGTGACCAACCGAGTGACGATCGGCCCGGACGCGGCCGGACGTCAGCGGACAACGACGGACGTGAGCGCCAGGTAGGACTTGGGTTGCGGCAGGTAGACGCGTCCTGATCGTTGCTCCATGGCTGGTGCAGCTCGGACACGACGACTCCGAAGGATGCTCTTGGGCCATCGCTGGGCCGTCGCTGAGCCGTTTGGGCCGTGCGGAAGTAGCGAACGCGACGGACGCAGTCCGACGGCAGCGGGCAGTCACGGCAGTCAGGGCAACAGGGAGACGGGATGACCAAGCCGCGCCGGCGGCCGGGCCCGGCGGTAGCTGGCCGGGTTGAACCCCCCGCGGCACGGCCGGGTGTTGCGGTAGAACTGTGGAGTGAACCGACGTCGGCTGGAGGAATTCTGTGATGCCGTCTTCGCGGTCACGATCACGCTACTCGCGCTGAACCTGGCGGTGGCCGGCCCGGGTCATGGCCCGCTCATGCATCAAGTCGCGGACCACTGGCCTTCATTTGTCACCTACCTGATCAGCTTCGCCACGATCGGGCTCATCTGGGTCAACCATCACGCCCTCATCCTGAACGTCGCCGTCGTCGACCGGACCCTGGCCCTCCTCAACCTCGTCCTGCTGCTGTTCGTCGTCCTCATCCCCGTAGACACGGCGACGGTGGCCAAGTACCTCGCGCTGGGCGGGCAGGACGCCCGGGTGGCGGTGATTCTGTATGCGGCTGCCTTCCTGGGGATGGGGTTGAGCTTCGCCGGGATCTTCGAGTGGACCTTGCGCTCGGGGCGGCTCCCGCAGCCGTTGCCGGAGCGGGCCCGTTGGATGGCGCGGCTGCGATTCGGGGCAGCGTCGATCCTGTATCTGGCCGCGGTCGCCGTCGCCTTCGTCAGCCCGCCGGTGGCACTGGCCATCATCGGCGCCGTCCCCGTTTACTACATCTTCGAACACCTCCCGACGGTCGGCTCTCCTGCGGGCGGGCGGCAGTAATGAGCCGGAGGGTCCAGCCCGGATTACGCGTCCGGAGTTAACCCCCGGTCAGCCGGTCAACGTGGGGATCAGTTTCCGCACCACGTCCATCAGCAGGTCGATGTCCGCTTCCGTGGTGCGCCAGTTGACGATCGCCGGCCGCAAGGCCACCCTGCCGCCGTAGACGGTGGTATCGGCGTAAAACCGGCCGTCGTCGAGCAGGGCTGCGTCGAGGCGCCGGTTGAGGTCGTTGAGCGTTTCCTCCGGCACACCGGGCTGACGGTGCGGGGGCCGGCTCCGAGCGGAGCCGGCCCCTTTCCGGGTACGGAGGGAATTGGGATGATCTGCGGTACGGCGTCCCGGGCAGCAGCGGCGGATCCGTCGTACACATGTTCCATCCACAGCCTGTGGACGGCGAGAGGATCGGATGAGTTACCAGCTCAGCGCGGTCGTGGCCGATGTCGAGCTGCTGCGCGAGCAGACCGCCGGCCTGGACCACGCGGTACTCGCCGCGCTCCGTCAGGATTTCGCCCTGCTCCCGGTCACCCCGCAGCTGGTGGAGGAGCTCACCGGCGCGCTGCCGGACTTCGCAACCGGGGAGCCGTCCGGGGCGCAGCCGTTCCACCTCGTTCTCTCGCCCACGCTGGCGGGGCTGCTGGCCCGCTGGTCGCGGCAGGGTCCGGTGGCGTACCTGGAGGCCCAGTTCGCCGGCGGGTCGGGACACCAGTCGTCGGTCGTGTGGTCGGGCGGCGAGGTGAGCTGGGGGCCGCACTTCGACGACGCCCTGGACCGGCCGCGAGCCGAGTGGCCGATCAACGCGGCGCTCGCCCGGCTGGGCGCGGAACCGGGACCGTGGATCGATCCGTTCGCCGAGCTGGGGCTGCACCTGGAGAGCGACACCGCCGGCTGGCTGGCGCACGGCCGGCGGGGACTCACCGCGGACTACTGGGACGAGCTGGCCGAGGAGTGGGAAGTCAGGCAATCCGGCCGGTACCAGCAACCTGATGACCCCGGTCCCGTTGGGGACTGAGGGATTGCATGAAACTGCGACAATTCGGATTCATCGCCGCGCTGCTGGCGGCCGCCTCGATCGCCGGCAGCGGTGTCCGTCCACAGGGGCCGGACGTGCCGGCCCGGCCGGTCGGGGCGACCGAGGTGGTCAGCCTCGACGGCCTGCGCAACGCCGAGTTCGGTGACACCGAGGAGGAACTGACCCGGCGCGGGGTGCTGCGTACCGAGATGGACGGGTGCGGTCCGACGCTGGCGGGGCACGACTCGGTCAGCCCGATCTTCGTCGACGACCGCCTCGTGCTGCTCTGGCTCGGCGACCGGATGAGCACACCCGAGGGGGTCACCGTCGGCAGCCCGGTCACCGAGGTCCGCGCCACCTATCCGTCGGCGGTCGACCTGGACGCCCCACAGGGGACGTACCGGTTCGACGGGCGGCTCGCCCGCGACGGCGACCGGGCGTACCTCTTCCTCCACGACGGGACGACCGTCCACAAGATCATCGCCGGGTGCGCGGACTGGGCCCGACGCCTCTTCGACGAGGGCCACGGCCCCTGCTGACCGCCGACGTCGTACTGCCGGCAAGCCCGTCACGGGCTGGTCAGGGCCTCAGTGGGCGCGAGCCGTGCGGCCCGGACCGCAGGATAGATGCCGGCAAGTCCCCCCACCACCAGGGTTGCCCCCACGGCGCCCAACGACGCCCAGGCGGGCACCACGGTCGGCCAGTTCTGGGTCCAGGCGTAGACGGCGGTGGTGATGATGCCGAGCACGGCCCCCGCCACGCCGCCGAGCCCGGAGAGGAGCAGCGACTCGGTCAGAAACTGCAACCTGAGCTGGCTACGGCGGGCACCGAGCGATCGGCGCAGACCGATCTCCATGCGCCGTTCCAGCACCGCGATCACCATCGTGTTCGCCACCCCGATGCCGCCCACCAGCAGCCCCACCCCGCCGAGGCCGAGGAGCAGGCCGGCGAGCGCGCGGTCGGCGGCAACCTTGGCGACCAGGGCGTCCGAGGGGCGTGAGACGCGTACCTCCGCCGGATGTTCGGGGTTGGCCGTGGGAGCGAGGACGGCACGGACCGCGGGGACGGACCGCTCGCGCGCCCGCACGTACACAGTTGACGGGTGGCGGTCGAAGCCCAGGAGGTCGGTCGCCGCCGGCCAGCCGACGAGTGCGGCCGCGTCGAGTTCCTCGGCGAGCAGCGCCGGCGAGAGGATTCCGATCACCGTGAACCAGTGACCACCGAGCCATACCTGCACGCCGGGCCTGCTGACACCCAGCCACTCCGCGGCTCTCGCGCCGAGCACGACCGTGGGAAACCGGCCCGTCGCCTCCGTCAACCAGACCCCGGCGCTGATCGAGGCCCCGACCACCTCGGGCAGGTCGAGCCGGGCAGCCTGGACGGCGATGCCGTTCGACTCAGCTTCGGGAACGTGGTCGTTGCGGTAGACCTTGGCGGCTGTCTGGCCCACCGCGGACACGGCGGTGACCGGCTTGAGCCGGGCGACCATCACTTCCGCCTCCGCCGGCAACTGCGCCTGCCCGCCCATCGGCTGCTGCCCCGGCGCGACCCGTAGCAGGTTGGTGCCGATCCGGGCCAGCGTCCGATCCAGCTCAGCCCGTCCCGAGCTGGTGATGCCCACCACCGCGACCATCGCCGCGATCCCGATCGCGATCCCGAGGGCCGACAGGGCCGCGCGCAGTGGCCTCCTGCTCAACCCGCCGACCGCGACCCGCACCAGGTCGGCGGGGTGCAGCCGGCGCGGTACCGGCCCGCTCACGGCGTGGCCTCCACCGTCGAGACGTCGCCGACGACCCTGCCGTCCCGCATCACGATCTGCCGCGGGACGCCGCGGGCGATGTCGTGGTCATGGGTGACGATCACGACGGCTGTACCGGACCCGTGCAGTTCGTGGAGGATGTCGAGCACCACGGCGCCGGCGACGCTGTCCAGGTTGCCGGTGGGTTCATCCGCGAGCAGGAGCCGGGGCTGCCCGACGATGGCGCGCGCGATGGCGACCCGCTGGCGTTCCCCGCCCGACAGCTCGTGCGGGGCGTGGCGGAGACGGTGGCCGAGGCCGACCCGCTCCAGCGCCTGCTCCGCCAGGGCCAGCCGACGCGGCCGCCGTACACCCGCGTAGAGCAGCCCCTCAGCGACGTTCTCGAGCGCCGAAACCCGCTGGGCCAGGTGGAACTGCTGGAAGACGAATCCGATCGAATCGGCCCGCAGCGCGGACAGTTCGGCATCGGACATCGCGCTGCTGTCGTGCCCGCACACCCGCAACAGGCCGCTGGTCGGTCGGTCAAGCGTGCCGGCCAACTGCAGCAGGGTGGTCTTTCCCGAACCCGACGGGCCGAGCAGGGCGACCATCTCGCCGTCCGCGATCGCCAACGTGGCGTCACTGAGCGCGGCCACCCCACCCGGATAGATCTTCGAAACCTCCCGCAGCTCGACGGCCCAGCTCATGCTGGGACCACCACCTGAGCACCCTGGACGATCCCGGCCCCGTTGATCTCCACCTGGCCATCGGCGAAGAGCCCGACCTGCACCGCGACCACCCGCGACTCGGCACCGTCCAAGAGTTCCACGCCATAGCCGCCCTCGCGCAGCGCGAGCAACGCGGTGACCGGGACGGTCAACACATCCTTGCGTTCGTCGAGCATGAAACGGACGTCCACACCCGACTCATCCAGCTTCGCCACCTTGGCCTGATCGGCGATCGATACCGTGACGAGCGCCTCCTCAGGACCGCTGCCCTGCCCGGCGGGCGCCCGCACCACCGACGAGACGCGCCCCGCGACCACCTCGCCACCGGGCAGTCCGACCGTCACCGCCCGTCCCGTCTTCGCCAGCACCTGGTCGGCCGCCGGGAGTTTCAGGGTGACCGCCCGGTCGGTGCCGGTGACCGCCAGAGCCGGACCCGGGGCCCGGTCACCCGCACCCCCGAGGTGCGCGGCGATCCGCAGCGGACCGGTGGCATACACGATCCGGCCGAGTTCGACCCGGCCGGTGTCGGGTACGCCCAGGTGGCGCTGCCACCGGCGAACGGTGCTCGCCGTCGACGCGGTGTACGACTCGTCCGCGGTCAACGTCCGGTAGCCCAGCGCCACCAGGTTGGACTCCAACTGGGCGACGTCCCTGCCGCGCGCGCCGGGCCCCAGCGGACGCCACATCGGCCGCTTGCCGTAGGCCAGCACAACCGGCTCGTCATCGATCCGGAACAGTGCGCCGCCGCGCCGCACCGTGGTCCCGACAGGTGCGAGTTCGGTGATGGTGCCGGCAAGAGTGGCGGCGACAGCCGTCTGCGTACCGAAGTCGAGCGTTCCCTTGATCGAACGAGTCGAGACGAGATCCCCCCGCCTGATCGGCACACCGCGAACCCCCGGGGCACCCTCGGACCGGGTCTCCGCACCACCGCGGCGGATGCCCAGCGTGGAAGTGGCCGCCGCGGCGACCGCTCCCACGGCGGCCAGGGCGATCAGGGCCCGACGCCCGTACCGAGCACCGCGCGTGCGGCTGCCCCCCGCGTCAGTCGGCACGCTCACACCGTCCGCCCCTCATGTGCACGTGGCCTCCAGACGCAGGACGACGACGGCGACGACGGAGTCCAACGACACGAGCCCGAGCCGACGTGAGTCGAGGCTTCGCGCGTTGTCGCCTCGCACCAGGATGTAGCCCAGCGGAACGCGGTCTCCGTCGAAAGTATGGCGGAATTCCGCGGGCACGCTGTCCCCCGCCACCGCAGCGACCCGCTTGACCAGATGAGCGAGGTCATCCCCGGCGTCCCTCCGGAAGACCACCACGTCACCGACCCGGCAACGTCGGCGCCAGCCGAGCAACCGGTCGCCGTCGCAGAGGTTCGGCGTCATGCTGTGGCCGACCACGCGAACCACCAGCGCCCTCCTGAGGAGCAGCGGCACAGCACCGACGACGGCGGCGGCCACCAGGCTGTAGATCAGCGGCTGCACGGCAGGTCACTTGGCCGAAGCGCTACGCGCGCAATCGTTGAAGTGCGTCCACACCTCAGGGGCCGAGTACTCGGGAGTGTTGGGAAGTTTGATCGAGCCGTCGGACGCGGGGTCGGGCCACTCGGGGTACCCGTTCTGCCGCATGCACTTCGCCACCGCTCGCCGCTGGGCCAGCTGCTCCGGTGACTCGTTCTCGAGGTTGCCGGCGTCGGGCCGGTACTTGGCACAGGCTTCCACCGCCGCCCTGATGGTGGACACCTCCGACGTGGGCCCCGGGCCTGCGGTCGCTGCCGCCATCCCGCCTTCCACGCCCTTGTCCCGCAGGCACTGGTCGTACTGCCGCATGGCACCGGCGAAATCGGGGGTCGGGGAGGCGCTCGCACCCGCACCGTTGGCCGTGGCGATGCCGTCATCCTCTGGAGAGGTGCAGCCCGCTGCCGCGAGCAACCCGATCATCGCCGCAACGGTCCATAACCGCCGATGAGTGGCCATAGTCATCCCATTTCACTCTCAGGGCTTCGGGGCAGCGTGCGCATGTCGCCGGGCATCACGCGGATGGGCACAGCTGCGCCGGACCCGCTGGGCGCGAGCGGCGGCTCGCCCGCCCGGGCGCCAGGGACGCCGACCTGCCGCCGCACGAGGTCGTCCTGATATCCCGACGCCTGCGCGCTGAACATGGACGCGTAGAGCCCGCCACCGGCCATCAGCTCGTCGTGCGCGCCGAATTCGGCACGACGCCCATCTTCGAGCACAACAATCGCATCGGCGTCCCGGATCGCGTTCAGCCGGTGCGAAATCAAGAGGGTGGTCCGACCGCGGGCGTGCTCCCGCATGGTCCGATGCAGCCGGGCCTCCGCCAGGGCATCCAGGCCGGCACTCGGCTCATCGAGCACCAGAAGGTCGGCGTCAGCCCGCATCAACGACCGGGCGAGGGCAACCCGTTGGCCCTGCCCACCCGACAACGCCACTCCTTGATCGCGTTGTCCGCCGTCGAAGAAGATCCGACTGATGAGCGTGTCGTAGCCTCGAGGGAGGGCTTCTATCAGCTCGTCAGCGCCGGCCATCCTGGCGGCAGCTTGAATCCTCGCCCGATCGGCCAGGTGGGCCACCGCGCCGACGCCGATGTTCTCCGCAGCGGTCAGGTCATAGGTCATGTAATCCTGAAACGTGACGCCGATGCGGCTCCTCAGCGTTGACGCCCTCAGTTGGCGCAGGTCGACACCATCCCAGGTGATCCGTCCCCGCTCGGGGTCATAGAACCGGCACAACAGTTTGACCAGGGTGCTCTTTCCCGCGCCATTGACACCGACGAGGGCCACGGCAGCGCCGGCCGGAATCCGAAGATTGACACCGCGCAGGACCCAGTCGCTGGCCGGGCTGTATCGGAACCACACGTCACGGAATTCAATGGCGTCAGTCAGCGGGCCGGGGTCACGTTCGCCGTCGCAAAGGTCCGGGGGATCCGTGACAACCGCTCTGAAGTGGTAGAACATCCTCACCGCAGCCACCATCGCTCCAAGTTGGCCGATGGTTCCGTTGAACGCTCCCTGGATTCCGATCGTCGCTGTGACGAACAGTACAACATCACCGGCGGACGCCAGGCCCTGCGAGGCGCGTACGGCGACCATCGCCGCACCCACCGTCGCGATGGCGGCGGAGAGCAGAACGAACAGACTCTGCATCGCTGCCGTCCGCCGAGCGACCGCCAGTTCCCGCCCGCTCGCCTCGGCCAGGCCGCTCAAGATCCGATCACGGAACAGACTGCCCAGCCCGAACAGCCTGACCTCCTTCACCGCGGTCGGGTTGGTGAGGAGTGACTGGTAGGAGAAACGGCGTCGCTGCACGCTGACGGTGGCCTCGACCGTGGCCGCCTCGAGCCGGGTCAACCGGAGCTGTCCCCACAGGGTGGGCAGCAAGGCCAAGGCGAGCAGTATCGCCATGGGCCACCACACCGCGATGAGCACTCCGAGGAACCCACCGACCGTGACGATGGTTCGGATGACGGCAAGCAGAAAACCGTTCACCGCGTTCGGTGCGTCGGTGGCCGACTGCTGCGCCAGGCGCAGCCGATCCTGGAAGTCGGGATTCTCGATCCGCGCCAACCCCAACTGACGGTTCACCGCACCGTAGAGCGCCGCCTCGGCGTGCAGTGCGACCGCCCGCTGCCGCGCCGCATCCGCGAGGCTCGACGCGTACCCGAGGACCGCGCCGACTCCGGTGAGCAGCACCACCGCCACCGCCAGGCCGACCAACAGGCGAGGTGAGGCCGACGAATCCGACACGCCGTCGACGAGCAGCTTGCTCGACCAGGCCGCCACCGCCGGCGTCGCGCTTGCCACCGCCATCGCTCCGGCGGCAACGACGGACAGGAGTCTCGACGAGCGCCAGCCCAACACCACCGCCTGCCAGGTCAGGGCCCCGAATGCTCGGATGCTCACTCCTGCCAGCGGCTCGGAATTCACCCAGCCACCTCGGCAGCGTGGGCTTGCCGGGCCTCCACCCGGCTGGCGGCCATCTCCACGACACCGTTGACGAGCTTCATCACGGTGGGAAATGCGGTCACACCGAAGGCGGAGAAGAGGTCACCGGCAGCTGAGGCGACCAGCACCCGCGCGCGATCCGGCAGCGAGCCGACGATCTTCTGAGTCTCCGGGTTCGCCGCGTCGCCGGCCACGAAGACCATCAACTGCCCCTGCTGCGGCGACAGTCCGTGCAGCGCCGACCGCACCTCTTCGCACGGACCGCAACCGGGCATGAGGAAGGCCGCGAAGGTCACGCCCTCAAGGAGGTCCTGGTTCGTGAGGGTCGTTCCATCGAGATCGACGGCGGCGAACCGGCCGACCCGGGTGCCACGAGCCGGAAACGGATCGCCATGGCGGGATCCGCCTGAATTTTCCAGTTCCTTCATCCGGCGTGCCAGCGCCAGTGTGAGAACAACATTGCCCGCCAGCACGATGCCGACGACCGCCACGATTGCAGACAGCATCAATGCACCCCTTCTATCGGTGGAGTACGAGATACCGACCCGCCGGCACAAGGGAACCACGTGCCAGCGGGTCGGATTCGAACATGCGGTCGGGTCACCCGATTGCGATGATCAGCAGAAGGTGCTGCTCTCCTTGCACCTGCCGTAGCAGTCGACCCGCACCTTGTAGCAGGTGTACCAGCAGTTGTGCGGATCGCACAGGCGGTAGCAGTTGCAGTAGCACAGACTGCCGTTCTCAGGAACGCAGGCACCCGCGTTCGCCTTCGGGGTCAGGACCGAGATAGCATCGGCCAGCGCCCGCCGCAGTGGACGGGCTTCGAGGAGTCGGCTCACCATGCTCTCCTTTGGTGTGTCGAGTAGCTGTGGCTCCGGCGCCCACCGCCGGAGCCACAGCGCCTGGTGCCGGGAACCGTATTCGGCCGGGTAGACCAGGGTCAATGCAGGTCGGCCACTCTGGCGGACACCCGCCACGAACACCTCTCACGTGCCGGCCTTCACGGCGTGTGCTGCTTCCGGTACCCTCGGCCAAGCAGGGCACTGCTCTACACACCGCTACGGGGAGGTCGAGTGGAGCTGCGGTCTACGCGGGACGATGGCGGACTGCCGGGGATGAATGGGCTTCTTGCCATCCTGTCGTTGCTTTCCGAGGGGGCGACGGACGAGGCCACGGCACGATCGTTGAACATCAGTTGCCGCACGGTGGAACGACGTTTAGGTAATCTCGCCACGATGCTCGGTGCGACAAGTCGATTTCAGTTGGGATGTCTCTGTTCGCACTACGGACTGGTGTCGATAACTGCACCGGAGCCGCCCGTACAGTTGCCTAAACCGCCATACCCCGCGGTTGGCAGATGGCCTCTATCGAATCGGCATGCGCCATGACGGCCTACGTTTACGCCGGCGGTCGCGCAGCCGTCGCGGTTATCTTCGCGGTCGCGCTCGTCGGTAAGTTCCGGACCCGCGCCGGTCTGGCCGACTTTCGTGACTCGCTCTCGCGCCTCAACTGGCTTCCGGACAGTCTTCGTACGACGGCGGTGGCCGGGGTCTTCGTGACCGAGTTTGCCGTGGTGGCTCTGGTCGCGCATCCACGAACGGCACCGATCGGACTGGCCACCGCCATTGCCGCGCTTGCCGTCTTCACTGTCGTCGCGGCTGCCGCGATGAAGTCCGGAACGGGTCTCCAGTGTCGGTGTTTCGGCTCGGACGCAGGTGAGATGGGTGCCTCTCATCTCCTGCGGAACCTGGGGATCATCGTGATCGCCGGCAGCGCATTGGCCGTGGGGGTGACCGCGGACACGGCGGTGGCGCTGACTCCCGCCGGCACGGTCGCCGGGCTGTGCGGAGCGTTCCTCGGCTTCATCCTCACGCGGTGGGACGACATCGCGTACCTGGTTTCGCGCGGATGAGCCGAGCCGGTCACGGACCGGTGAACTCGATATGCACGGCAACGTGGGTCGCAGCCGACGGTGACGGAGGCCGAACGCGGAACGCCCGGCCGGTCCTGCTGGACCGGCCGGGCGTTCTCGCATCTCACGAGCGGTGGCGGCGGGATTTGAACCCGCGGAGGGCGTAAACCCTCACACGCTTTCGAGGCGTGCTCCTTAGGCCACTCGGACACGCCACCGCCGAGTAGGGTACAGGACCCTGGGTATGGACGCCGAACCGGTATCCCCGGGCCGGGCCTGGCAGGATCTTTGCCATGAGTACGCACATCGGCGCTGAGCCGGGAGAGATCGCCGAGCGGGTCCTGATGCCGGGTGACCCGCTGCGGGCCAAGTGGATCGCGGAGACCTACCTCGAGGGCACCCGCTGCTACTCGACCGTCCGCGGCATGCTGGGCTTCACCGGTCGCTGGAACGGCGTCGAGGTCTCCGTCCAGGGCTCCGGCATGGGCATGCCCTCCGCCTCCATCTACGCCCACGAACTGATCAACGAGTACGGCGTGAGGACCCTGATCCGGGTCGGCTCCTGCGGCGCCCTCAGCGAGGACCTCCAACTGCGGGACGTGGTCGCCGCCATCGGGTCGTCAACCGACTCGAACATGAACCGGATGCGCTTCGACGGGCTGATCGACTACGCCCCGGTGGCCGACTTCGGGCTGCTGCGCACCTCGGTCGAAGTGGCCGAGCGGCGCGGTATCACCATGCACGTCGGGCCGATCCTGGCCGCCGACGCCTTCTACACCGACCGGCCGGACCTCTACGACACCCTCGCCGACTACGGCGTGCTGGCCGTGGAGATGGAGTCCGCCGCGCTGTACACGATCGCCGCCCGGTTCAAGGCGCGGGCGCTGACCATCCTGACCGTCAGCGACCACATCAAGACCGGCGAGAAGACCACCTCCGCCGAGCGCGAGCAGACCTTCAGCCAGATGGTCGAGATCGCCCTCGACACCGCCATCGCCTGATCCTTCCACAGCCCGACCGCCCCGCCACCGCCCGGTGGCGGGGCGGTGTGCGTTCCACGTCACACAAATAAACACGACCGGTCGTGCTTATTTGTCGGTACGCTGCCGGCGTGACCCTGGACGGCCGCGTGGCACGCGGCGAACGCACCCGGACCGCCGCGCTGGACGCCGCGGTGGTCCTGGCCACCGAGGCCGGCCTGCACGGACTGTCCCTCGCGCAGCTCGCCGACACCCTCGGCGTGAGCAAGTCCGGCCTCTTCGCGCACTGGCGGTCCAAGGAGGCCCTCCAACTCGCGACCGTCGACCGGGCCGTACAGCAGTGGCAGGAGCGCATCATCGGCCCGGCCCTGCGCGCCCCGCGGGGCGTACGGCGGCTCTGGGCGTTGCACGAGGCCCGGATCGACTTCTACGCCGCCCGGGTGCTTCCCGGCGGCTGCTTCTTCACCAACACCGAGTTCGAGTACAACGCCCGACCCGGCCCCGTCCGGGACCGGCTGGCCGAGGCGTTCGCCCGCTGGACCGCGTTCCTCGAACGCCTCGTCCAGGAGGCGGTCGACCTCGGCGAACTCCCCGCCGGCGCGGACGTCCAGCAGCTGGCGTACGAGATCGACGCGCTCGGGGTCAACGCCGTGATGCGGTCCCGGCTGCTGGACCCGGACACCACCTACCGGCACGCCCGCCAGGGCCTGCTGAACCGCCTACGGGCCCTGTGCCCGGATCCGACCCTGCTACCGGAAGGCCTGTCATGAGCCACGCCACCGTCGACCAGCCCGCCGTCGAGTTCGGTCACGTCGAGCACGTCACGGTGCACTTCGACGACCTCGACGCCATGGGCATCCTGCACAACGCCCGGTACGCGGTGCTGCTCGAACGGGCCCTGACCGCCTACTGGTCCGGTCGTGGCTTCTCCTACCGGGGCGGGAAGCTGAGCGCCCCCGACGTGTTCCACGCGGTACGCGAGTTCACCGTCACCTACCGGGCCCCGATCACCGGGACCGGGCCGGTGGCGGTGCACTTCTGGCTCGACCACTTCGGCACCAGCAGCGCGCAGTACGCCTTCGAGTTCCGCTCGTCCGACGGCAGCACCCTGTACGCGGCCGGCACTCGGGCGGTCGTCCGACTCGACCCGGAAACCCTGCGACCCACGGCTTGGACCGAGGCTGCGCGGGCGGTCGCCGCGAACCTGCTGTGCCCCGCGACGGCGCCCGCCTGATCCGGCGGGACGGGCGCCGAGCGGGACCGGTCAGCGGAAGAAGGCGCGGAGCACGGCGGCGTTCTCCGCCTCCAGCACCCCGCCGTACACCTCGGGGCGGTGGACGGCGCGGCGGTCGCGCAGCACGTCCCAGAGCGACCCGACCGCGCCGGTCTTGGGCTCCCACGCCCCGAACACCACGGTGGATACCCGGGCCAGGGCGATCGCGCCCGCGCACATCGTGCAGGGTTCCAACGTCACCACCAGGGTGCAGCCCTCCAGCCGCCAGCGGCCCAGCCGCTCGGCGGCCCGGCGCAGCGCCAGCACCTCGGCGTGCGCGGTCGGGTCCCCGGTCAGCTCGCGCTCGTTGCGGCCGACGGCCAACTCGGCGCCGTCCGGGCCGTAGACCACCGCGCCGACCGGGATGTCCGCGAGCGCCTCGGCGTCGGCGGGCTCCGCCGCAGGGCCAGCCAGCTCCGCTCCGGCGCCGGCGGGCTCCCCCTCGGGGCCGGCCGCACCGCCACCGTCCGGTCCGGTGACCGCGACCTCCAGCGCCCGGCGCATCCACAGTTCGTGCCGCTGCCGGCGACCCACCTCGCCGAGGTCGGCCAGGCCCTCGTCCGCGCCCGGGCCGACCCGACCCACCGAACCCGGGGTCGGCTGCCCCGGCCGGACGGTCTCCAGCGCCGGGTCGGTGGCGTCGGCCGGCTCCACGCCGCCGGGCCGCACCGACCCGGACGGATCAGACCTCACGCAGCTCCTCGATCTCGTCCGCGCAGCCGAGCACCTGGCAGATCTCCGCGGTCACGTCCGCCGGCAGCATCCCGTCGTGCCCGCAGAGGGCGAGCAGCTTCTGGGCGGAGATGCCCAGGTCGGCGAGGATGTCCGCGTCGCCCACCGGGTCGGCCTCCGGGTCCACCGCGGGCTGCTCGGTGTCCTCGTCCCCACCGGTCGCGGCCGCGCGCGGCTCGTCGCCGTCCTCGACGCCGGTGACCGAGGTCTTCAGGTCGCCGACCAGCAGGGCGCCCAGCCGGGACTCCTCGGCGTACGCCGAGTCGGAGCCGAAGACCCGCAGGTCCTCCCCCTCGTCCAGGCGCAGGATCACCAGGTACGCGTCGTCCGCCTCGACGAAGAGCAGCGACAGGTCCGCGTCCGGCTCGACGTCGCGCAGCCGGTCGGCGACCTCGTCGATGTCGGTGGCGCCCCGCAGGCTCACCTCGTCGGCGGACCAGCCGCCCTCGACGCGTACCGCGGCAGCGGCGAAGTACGACACGGTCCCCCCCAAATTGGCCTCGGCAGCACGCCGACTCGTCTCGCGTGCACGTTAACCGGTCGGGTCGGCAGGCGACCGGTCAACGCCCCGAAGGGCCGGTCAATCCTGGAGAAAGTCGGCTCAGCCGACGATCTGCTTGCGGGCCGCGATGAGCTGGCGCAGGCGCTCGGTCCGGGCCCGCTGCGGCCGTTCGCGCTGGCGTACCGTGCGGGCACCGGCCAACTCGGCGAGGAGTTGCAGGCGGCGGCGGCTCCGCTCAGGATCGAGCCGCGGGGTGGTCCAGGCCATACCGCCGAGGGTGAACCGTCACAGCGCGTACGTCAAGATGGCCTTCGCTCCGCAGCCGTGCGCTCACGGAATGTCACCAGAGCGGCCAGTCCCCGCTCTGTGCCCAGCGGACCGCGACAACCGCGGCGGCGATGCTCCACCCGCCGGCGGTGACGATCGCGACCCCGGTCGCGACCCCCCGGTCGCCGAAGCGCACCAGCACCGCGGCGGCCAGCCAGGCCAGCCCGCCGGCGACCACCGTCCACCACGCGTAGCCGGGCACGTCGCGGCCGAGCAGGCCGAACAGGAGCAGCCAGGCCGCCGCCGTGGCACCGCCGACCGCCACCCCGCCACCGGTGACCGGGTGCGGCTCCCGCCAGGTGGGCCGGGCCGGCGGCCCGGTGGGGAAGAGCCCCGACGGGGTGTGCGGCAGCGGGCGGCCGGCGTCCGGACGCAGCTCGCCGGGTACGGCGTTCCACCCGTTCATCGCCCCTGCTCCCTTCACGGACCGTAGGTGCCGCCCTCGGCGTACGAAGTTACGCAGCGCGACCGGACGGCAGGCGGCGGTCTCGGCGTTCGTCCCTACGGTAGTGGTCTGCCAGGATGACCGGATGCGCTCGCGATCGATCGGACGCCGCCCGCGTTCGGCGTACCCGGTCCTGCTGCTGCTCGCGCCGGCCCTCGCCGCCGGCTGCGCGGCCGGCACCCGTCCCACCGCGACACGGACGAACGTGTGGGACGGGCCGAGCGCCGTCGCGACGGCCGAGCAGCCGGCCGCGCCCGCCGCGACACCGACCCCCGGGCGGCCGTCGCCGTCACCCTCACCCACCCGCACCGACCTGCGGCACGTCTTCCCGGTACGCGCCGACAACGTCGACTACCACCCGACGCACGCCGCGTACCCGGGCACGGACATCTTCGCCGACTGCGGGGAACCGGTCGTCGCCGTCACCGACGGGCGGATCCTCGAGGTGAGCCGGGTGGACCGGTTCGACATGCGGGGTCCGCTGGGGCCGTACAACGGGGGCCTGTCGGTCTCGCTGCTTGGCGACGACGGGGTGCGCTACTACGGCTCGCACCTGAGCGCGATCTCCGCCGGCGTGGCCGCCGGGGTACGCGTCCGCGCCGGCCAGCAGCTCGGCCGGGTGGGCCACACGGGCAACGCGAACAATGTCTGCCACCTGCACTTCGGCATCTCTCCCGCGTGCCGGGGCCACGACGACTGGTGGATCCGGCGCGGGGTGATCTGGCCGGCCCGGTACCTGGACTCGTGGCGAGAGCGGGGCAACCGGGCGCCCGCCGCCGAGGTGGTGGCGTGGCAGCGCAAGCACGGCTGCCCGAAGGCGCCCACGACCACCAGCGGCGCGGGCTGAGCCGGTCCACTCGCGACATCCGCCGTCGGACGTCCGCGCCCGCGCACGCAGGCGCGTAGGTTGCAGGGCATGACTGCCCGGGATCCCATCGCCGACCTGCGCCGGATCGCGTTCCTGCTGGAACGGGCCAACGAGGCCACCTACCGGGTCCGGGCGTTCCGCTCGGCGGCCAAGGCCCTGGCCGCGCTGCCGGCCGACGAGGTGGCCGAGCGGGCCCGCGCCGGCACGCTCACCGAGCTGTCCGGGGTCGGGGACGTCACCGCCCGCTGCGTGGCCGAGTCGCTGGCCGGCGAGGACCCGGTCTACCTGCGCCGGCTGGTCGCCACCGAGGGCACCGACCTGGACGCCGCGGCGACCGAGCTGCGGACGGCGCTGCGCGGCGACTGCCACACCCACTCGGACTGGTCCGACGGCGGCTCACCGATCGAGGAGATGGCCCTCGCCGCGGTCGAGCTGGGCCACGAGTACCTGGTGTTGACCGACCACTCGCCCCGGCTCAAGGTGGCCCGCGGCCTCACCGCGGACCGGCTGCGCCGGCAGCTCGACCACGTGGCCGCGGTCAACGACGCGCTGCCGAAGGGGTTCCGCATCCTCACCGGCATCGAGGTGGACATCCTCGCCGACGGCTCGCTGGACCAGGAGGACGAGCTGCTGGCCCGTCTCGACGTGGTGGTCGGCTCGGTGCACAGCGGGCTGAACGACGAGCGGGGCAAGATGACCCGCCGGATGCTGGCGGCGATCGCCAACCCGCACCTCGACATTCTCGGCCACTGCACCGGCCGGATGGTGTCGTCCCGGCCGGCCGGGGTGAAGGGGCCGGGCGACCGGGCGCACCGGCCGCGTACCCGCGCCGAGAGTGACTTCGACGCGGACGCGGTCTTCGCCGCCTGCGCCGAGCGCGGCGTGGCGGTCGAGATCAACTCCCGCCCGGAGCGGCAGGACCCGCCGAAGCGGCTGATCCGCCGCGCCCTGGAAGCCGGCTGCCGGTTCGCCATCAACACCGACGCGCACGCCCCCGGCCAGCTCGACTGGCAGCGGTTCGGCTGCGAGCGGGCGGCCCTGTGCGGCGTCCCGGCGGACCGCGTGGTCAACACCTGGAAGGCCGACCGCCTGCTGCAGTGGGCCCGCACCCGCCGCTGACCGGGCCTTGGGCCACCCAGGGTCAGCTGCGGGCGGCCGGGACGGGCTCGGCGACCGGGACGGTGGCCCGGGGCGCCCGGCGGCCCAACACGCCCTGGGCGACCGCCACGCCGAGGAGCACGATCACCGCGCCGACCGGCTGGTGCCAGTTCAGCCGCTCGTCGAGCACCACCGCGCCGACCAGCACCGCGAAGACCGGGATCAGGTAGGTCACCGTGGAGGCGGTGCTCGCCCCGGCCACCCGGATGTTGCGCAGGTTGATCACGAACGCCAGCCCGGTGCCGAGCGCGCCGAGCGCGAGCACGCTGCCCACCACGTCGCCGGAGAGCGAGGTCGGCACCGGCGGCGCCCCGGCCACCAGCGGCGCGACGACGGCGAGCTGGAGCGCGGCGACCAGCAGCTGGGCGGCGGAGAGCGAGAGACCGGAGTACGAACTGCCGGCGATGAACTTCTTCTGGTACGGGATGGCGACGCCGTAGCAGGCGGCCGCCCCGAGGCACATGAGCTGGCCGGTGAAGTGCGCCCCGCCCACGCCCTCCCAGACGCCCAGCACCACGAGCACGCCGAGGAAGCCCAGCCCGAGCCCGACCGTGCGCCGGGTGGTCAACCGCTCGGTGCGGAAGACCAGCACCGCCAGCGGCAGCACGATCAGCGGCGTGGTGGCGTTCCAGATCCCGGCGAGCATCGACTCGACCCGCTGCTCACCGAAGCCGAACAGGGTGAACGGCACCGCCACGCCGAAGGCGGCGACCACGAACAGGTGCGCCCAGACCCGGGGCTCGCGGGGCAGCCGGTCGCGCAGCACGGCGAGCACCACCAGCAGGGTCAGCGCCCCGGTGGTGACCCGGTAGAGGGTGAGGTGCAGCGGGTGCAGCTCCTCGATGCCGACCTTGATGAACAGGAAGCTCGAACCCCAGATCGCGGCGAGCGCCAGGAAGCCGGGCAGCCAGCTGCGAACGGCGGCCCGGTCAGGAGTGGTAGCGGCGGTCACCCCTGACACTCTGCAGTAGGGGTACGACGAAGTCCCGCGCTTTTCGGACGTCGTGTCCACCGCCACAACAGTCGGCCCGAACTGCCGCTCTGAACACGGCAAACAGGGTCGACACGGAGGCACCAGGGTCACGTAGGGTCGCACCGTGGGACGAATCGATGACCTCGCGAACCGGTACGTGACCGACTGGGCCCCGCTCAGCCCGACCGGCGCCACCTACGTCGGCATCGCCGGCTACGACGACCAGCTCGACGACCTGTCTCCGGACGGGTACGCGGCCCGCGCCGAGCTGACCCGGCGCACCCTGGCCGACCTTGACGTGACCGAGCCGGACTCGGAGTCGGAGCGGACCGCGAAGGAGGCGATGCAGGAGCGCCTCGGTCTGGAGCTCGCCCGGCACGAGGCCGGCGAGACCACCAGCGAGGTCAACGTGATCGCCAGCGGGCTGCACGAGATCCGCATGGTCTTCGACCTGATGCCGACCGAGGGCGACGACGCCAAGGCGAACATCGCCGCCCGGCTCAACCGGTTCGCCGGCGCGCTGGAGGGCTACAAGACGACCCTGCGCGAGGCGGCGGCCGCCGGCCGGGTCAGCTCGCGGGTACAGCTGACCGAGGTCGCCAAGCAGTGCGACGTGTGGACCGATCCGGAGGGGGACAACTTCTTCCACGGGCTGGTCGAGCGGCTCGGCGCGGACGGCGTGCTCGGCGCGGAGCTGCGCCGGGGTGCGGCCGCAGCCACCGCCGCCACCGCGGAGTTCGGCCAGTTCCTCCGTACCGAGCTGGCCCCGCAGGGGCGGGAGAAGCAGGCCGCCGGCCGGGAGCGGTACGAGCTGGCCTCGCAGTACTTCCTCGGCGCGAAGGTCGACCTCGACGAGACGTACGCCTGGGGCTTCGCGGAGCTGGCCCGCCTGGAGGGCGAGATGCGGGCGGTGGCCGCCCGGATCGCCGGGCCGGGCGCGACCGTCGACGAGGCGGTGGCGAAGCTGGACGCCGACCCGGCCCGGACCATCAAGGGCAAGGAGGCGTTCCGGGACTGGATGCAGGCGCTCGCCGACAAGGCGATCAGCGAGCTGCACGGCACCCACTTCGACATCCCGGAGCAGGTCCGCCGGATCGAGTGCTGCCTGGCCCCGACCAGCGACGGCGCGATCTACTACACCGGCCCGAGCGAGGACTTCTCCCGCCCGGGGCGGATGTGGTGGGCGGTGCCGCAGGGCATCACCGACTTCTCCACCTGGCGCGAGGTGACCACCGTCTACCACGAGGGCGTGCCGGGTCACCACCTCCAGGTCGCGCAGACCGCCGTCCGGGCCGAGCTGCTCAACCGCTGGCAGCGGCTGCTCTGCTGGGTCTCCGGGCACGGCGAGGGCTGGGCGCTCTACTCGGAACGGCTGATGGACGACCTGGGTTACCTGGAGGACCCGGGCGACAAGCTCGGCATGCTGGACGGGCAGGCGTTCCGGGCCGCCCGGGTGATCGTCGACATCGGCATGCACCTGGAGCTGGAGATCCCGAAGGACAACCCGTTCGGCTTCCACCCGGGCGAGCGGTGGACGCCCGAGCTGGGCTGGGAGTTCATGCGGGCGCACTGCCGGGTGCCGGACGAGAACCTGCGCTTCGAGCTGAACCGTTACCTGGGCTGGCCCGGGCAGGCCCCCTCGTACAAGGTGGGCGAGCGGATCTGGCTCCAGGCCCGGGAGGAGGCGAAGGCCCGCAAGGGCGCCGACTTCGACCTCAAGGAGTTCCACCGCCAGGCGCTCGACCTGGGCTCGCTCGGTCTCGACCCGCTGCGTCGGGCGCTGGCCCGGCTGTAGCAACGACGACGGCCGGGAGTCGGAGGATCTTTCCTCCGGCTCCCGGCCGTTTGCGCGTACCGGGTCGGCTCAGGCCAGGTCGAGCTTGAGCGTCGGCTTGGCGGTGAGCGTGTTGCTGGCGACGAACGCCAGGTCGACCACCGGGTCGGTGAAGGTGATCGGCAGCGGCGAGCAGACCGGGATGCCGTCCGGCAACGGCAGGTCCGGGGTGAGTGTGATCCTGATGCCGGCCAGCCGCCCAGAGAATCGGGTCGCGTAGAACGCGACGTCGCCCTGCACGGTCAGCCGGTCGGTCACGAACCGCATCGTCTTGTTGGCCGGGCCGTCGGCCTGTAGCACGAAGTCGTCCGTCACGGCCTTGTCCATGGTGAACTTCAGCGCCCTGAGCGTGCCGTCCCCGTGCGGCAGGTCGACGATCCCCTTGAAACACAGCGCGGTCATCGTGGTCTGCGAGCCGGTGAGCTTGGAGGGGTTGGCAACGCGGGGCTGGCCCGGCTCGGCGGCGAGTCGGGGCAGGGGCTTGCCGGCCTCGACCGGCTGCGGCTTGGTCGGCGCCGGAGTGATGCAGGTGGAGCTGTCGGCGCCGGGCTTCACCGGCGCCGACGAGCTGGCGCTCGGCTTCGGCGCCGCGCTGGTGGTGGTGCTCTCGGTGGGCGTGGCGCCCGTGGTGCCGGTGGACGTCTCGGTGGCCACCGGCTCGGCCGCGGCCACCGCCGGGGCGGTCGCCGCGGTGCTCGGCTCCGGGGTGGGCGACGGCTGGGTGCCGCCGTCGGAGTCCCCGCCGGTGAAGAGGCTGGTGATGCCGTCGACGATCTCGGTCAGCAGGTTGCCGTCCGAGGTCGGGGTGGGGGTCGGGGTCGGGCTGGCCGAGGCGGAGACCGTCGGGCTCGGCGCGACCTTGGTGGGAGTCGCGGTCGGGCAGGCCGCCGGGGCGGCGAGCGCCGGCTCCTCACTGCGCAGCGCGAGCAGACCGGCCATGGAGACGCTGGCGAGCACCAGCAGGATCGCGTACAGCTTCGGGTCGCGGTGCGCGGATCCCGGGGTGTCGTCGCGGCCGACCGCCGGCAGCACCTGCGTGGTGTCGGCGCCCGCTCGGGGCTCCGACTCCGTCGGCGCCGGCTCCCGCAGCGGGTTGCGCGGCTCGGGCAGCGCGTCGGTGAGGGGGCCGGTGGCCGCCTCCTCCCGCTGCCGCGGCAGCAGCTCGTCGACGAGCTCGGGCCGGTCGTCGTCGACCCGGTCACCGTCGACCGGTCCGGTCTCGTCGACCGGCTCGTCCGGGGTGACGACGGCCGGCGGGGTCTTGGCGGGCACCCAGGCGAAGCCGAGGGCGCTGCCCACCATGCCGAACAGCAGGCCGAGGAAGAAGCCGCCGAGGTTCACCCCGATCAGGGAGTAGACCGCGGTGACGGCGGCGACGATGGCGTAGAAGAGACGCTGCTGCGGACTGAACCACATCAGCATCCCGCAGGCGAACAGGATGACCGGGATCAGCCAGGACAGGAAGCCGGTCGGCCCCATCTGGAAGGTCAGGCCACCGAGGCTCATCTGCGTGGTGGCGAAGATCTCCAGGCCGGCCAGCGCGGTGAAGAGCCCACCCCAGAACGGACGCGCCCGCCGCCAGTGGCGGAAACCGCGCCACGCCTGGCCGAACCGGCCGGACCCGGCGTGCTGCGTCTCGGCGGTTGTCACGTGCTCCTCCTGGCGGTGCTGACGGGGTCGGAACAGGGTAAAGGCCCGCGGAGGGCACCCTCCGCGGGCCTCGACATCAGATCAGAAGCATTCCTTGGCGTCCGCACCCACGTTGACCTTCAGCTTCAGGCCGTTGAGGGTGAAGGTGCCGGCGCTGGTGGAGCGGGCCACCTGCTCCAGGTCGGTGATGACGACCTTGTCGGCGCTCTGGCCGAAGGACTTCTTGGTGGCGCCGGCGTTCAGGTCGGTCGCGTCGCGGCCGATCTGGATGTTGGTGAACGTCGCGTTGCCCTCGAGGGAGTCCATGTCGATCAGCAGGCCGTCGGCGGTGGCCGGGTTGCCGCCGCCACCGGCGTTGATGGTCAGCACGATCGGCAGGTCCGGCACCTTGACGGACTGGCACAGGTCGTAGAGCTTGGCGTCGGCGATCTCGGAGACGGCCACCGGGTGGGCGGTGCCGTCCTTCTCCTTGACGAAGCCGCCGTACTGCTTGAAGCCGTTGCCGTCCAGCTTGGAGGCACCGACCTTGAAGGTCTGGCCCGAGACCGCGAACGAGGCCGCGATGGCGCCGTTCGCCATACCGAAGACGATGGCGCCGGCGACGGCGGTGGCGGGCACCATCATCGCGGCGAAACGACGCCACCGGGTCCCGCCAGTCTGCTGACGGTCTACCGATTCACTCACGAGGTCCTCCTCGACGGGGGGTGTCATCACCGATCGCGGGTCGCGACTCGGGACGGGAGAGCTACGGGCGCTGCGGGTGCCGTTGTGCCGACGGCCACGCAGTACGCGGATTGGATGCTCTCGCGAAGCGACACACCTCACAAGTCCCTTGCTACTGGCCGGTAACACACTCGTGGTAACAAGATTGCCAACGGTCACCGACGGTTAACGTGTCGGGAGCGGAAAGGCGCGGGCAAACCGTCGTTATTACGACACGACGACATGCAGGTTTCACCTGAGGTAGCGATCGTGGCCCGACATCACAGTTCGGTAACGGCGGGCTGACAGACCGCTGTGGGTGATGTCACTGTCACCCTTCCGGCGGATGCCGATGGACGTCCGGCGTCCGCTCAGCGCCGCTGGGTCAGCCACGAGCCGAGCAGATGGCGGTCGATCGAGTCGACCCGGCCCAGCGGGCGGCCCCGCGCCACCCGGTCCCGCAACTCGTCCCGGGTGAACCAGCGCGCCGCCACCAACTCCTCGCCGTCCACCCGCACGTCCGTCGAAGCCGCGGTGGCCCGGAACCCCACCATCAGCCCGGCCGGGAAGGGCCACGCCTGCGAGCCCTGGTACGCCAGGTCGACCACGGTCACCCCGACCTCCTCGGCCATCTCCCGGCGGACCGCGTCCTCGAGGCTCTCGCCCACCTCCACGAAGCCCGCCAGCGTCGACCACGAGTCCTCCGGCGCGCCCCGGTGCCGGGCCAGCAGACAGCGCTCCGGCTCGCCGGGCGCTTCCACCAGCACGATGATCGCCGGCTCGATCCGGGGGAAGAGGAGCCGCCCGCAGCCGGACCCCGTGCAGGACCGGGTGTGCCCGCCGTCCCCGGCCACCGTGGCAGCGCCACAGCCGCCGCAGTACCGCTGCCCCCGGTGCCAGTGCAGCAACCCCCGGGCGTACGCCTGTACCGCCGCCTCAGCCGGCCCCAGGCCGCCCACCAGCGCCCGCACGTCCACCGCCTCGGCCGCCCCCGCCAGCTCCCGCGCCTCCGGCTCGGCGCGGGCGGAGAGGTCCACGGCGAAGACCGCCGAGTCGGCGTCCAGGCCGAGGAAGACCGTCTCGTCGGCCGCGGCGAGGAGCGCGGCGGCGTCGGCGACGCCGCGCCGCAGCGGCGTCTGGTCCGGCCCGACCAGGCAACGGTCCCGCCAGAGCGGCAGCACCACGCTCGCCCGGTCGGCCAACCGGGCGGCGACCCACCCCGGGTCCGCCCGCAGGGCCCCCGCCCGGTCCAGCCACCCACCGCCGTACGCCATGATCCGCTCGTCGGTCTGCACCCGGACACCGTCCCACGGGCCGCCCGGCGGGTGGCGACCGGCCGTGGGTGACGCCGGCGACAGTCTGCGCCGGACGGCCCACCCACGGCCCCGGTGACGCCCGGGCGGGACACTCCCGGCCGGCTCGAGCGTTGGTTACCGTAGTTGTCTTCCGGGTGGGGGAAGGGCTCCCCACGTGGTACTTCCGATCGAGGTAGCTGTGACGCTGTACGGCGATAAACCCCCACCCGCCGACGACCGGCCCACTGTGCAGGTCACCGCGGTGAGCTGGCCGGGCGACGAGCCGCCACCGGGGACTCCGGCCACCGGCCGGCCCGGCGGCGGGTCCCGCACCCGGCGCGGACGGCTCCTGCTCGCCGGCGGGCTGACCGCGGCCGTGCTGGCCGCCGTGGCGGGCGCCGGCGCCTACGCGTACGCCGGGGACGTCCCGCGCGGCACCACCGTGCTCGGCGCCGAACTCGGCGGCCGCAGCCGGACGGACGCGGCGCGCGAGCTGCGGGCGGCGTTGGAGCGCCGCTCGGCGCAGCTGAGCGCCCCCGTCCGGGTCACGGTGGGGGAGCGGACCGCCGAGATCAAGCCGGCCGACGTCGGCCTCGCGGTGGACGTGGAGGCCACCGTGGCGGCGGCCGCCGACGCCGACGCGCACCCGGTCAGCCGCCTCGTCGGCTCCCGCACCGTCGACCCGGTGGTGACCGTCGACGTCGACCGGCTCGACGCGGCGCTGCGCGGCGTGGTGGGAGACCAGGGCCGGGAGATGACCATGCCGGCGATCATCTTCACCGGCACCACGCCGAAGCCGGTCTACCCGAAGCCCAGCCTGACCCTCGACCCGCCACGCTCCGCCGAGGTGGTCAAGGCGGCCTGGCTCAACGACCGGCCGGCCACCGTCCCGCTGGTGGAGAAGCACCCGGCGACCACCCGCGAGGAGGTCGACCGGCTGGTCGACGAGCTGGCGAAACCGGCCGTCGCCGCCCCGGTCACCCTGACCACCGCGAAGGGCTCCCTCACCGTCCCACCGAGCGCGATCGCCCGCAGCCTGCGCTTCTCCGCCGACGAGTCGGGGAAGCTGGCCCCGCGGGTGGACGTGAAGCGGCTGCGGACCGCACTCGGGGAGCAGCTCGCCCGGATCGAGGTGGAGCCGAAGGACGCCGGGCTGACCATCGCCGGCGGCAAGCCCAAGGTGATGCCCGGTCGGGCCGGCCAGCAGCTGGACGCGGCGGCACTCAGCCGCGACCTGCTCGCCGTCCTGCGGAAAGCGGACGGCCGGACGGTCACCGCGCAGCTCATGCCGGCCCAGCCGGAGCTGACCGAGGCGAAGCTGGCCGAGTTGGGCATCAAGGAGCAGGTCTCCACCTTCACCACCCGGTTCCCGGGCGGCCTCTCCTCGCCCCGCAGCCAGAACATCGTCCAGGCCGCCAAGGACGTCGACGGCACGATCGTGCAGCCGGGCGAGACGTTCTCGCTGAACGGCCACACCGGCGAGCGCGGCTACGACCAGGGCTACCAGGACGCCCCGGTGATCGTGGACGGCAAGCTGGTGCCCGGGGTCGGCGGCGGCGTCTCCCAGTTCACCACGACGCTCTTCAACGCCACCTACTACGCCGGAATGGAGGACGTCGAGCACAAGCCGCACTCGTACTGGTTCGACCGGTACCCGGCGGTGATCGAGTCGACGATCTTCTGGCCGGACCTGGACTTCAAGTTCCGCAACAACAGCGGACACGGGGTCCTGATCGACACGTCGTACACGTCCAGCACGATCACGGTCTCGATCTGGAGCACCAAGGTCTACGACAGCGTCAAGACCGAGTACGGCCCCCGCCGCAACATCACCACGCCGAAGACCATCCACCTGGAGCCGGGCCCGAAGTGCATCGCCAGCAACGGGATCGACGGCTTCAGCCAGGACGCCTTCCGCGTCATCCGCAAGGACGGCAAGGTGATCAAGCGGGAAAAGTTCAGCTGGACCTACCAGGCTGAGCCGAAGTACGTCTGCGGCCCCGAGCCGTCCTGACCCGCCAGGAAGAGGAAAGCCCCGCCGGCTCCGTCGCCGGCGGGGCTCTCTTCGTCGTACGACCTCAGGGCCGCGCCTCGGCCAGGCCCTTCCGTACGCCCTCGGCGTCACGGTCGGTGCCGTAGACCGGGGTGTCGGGCTGCTGCCGCCAGCTCTCGTCCAGCGTGCCCGCGTCGACCGGGTCGAAGCCCAGCTCGTCCACCAGCTCCATGACCACCCGTTTGGCGTCGGCGTCGTCCCCGGCCACCGGCAGGGCGATCCGGTCGGGCGCACCGGCCGGCTTGCCACTGTCCATCAGTTGCGCGGCGTGGATGTTGTTGAACGCCTTCACCACCCGGGCGCCCTTGAGGTGCTCCGCGGTCCACCGGCTGGAGCTGAGGCTGCGGTCGAGCAGCTCGGCGATGTCGCCGTCCCGCTGGGGGTAGTAGTTGTCGGCGTCGACGGCCAGCTTCCCGTCGAACAGCGCCGCAGGCAGGTCCGGCACCGCCTTCACGGGAATGGCGACGACGACCAGCTCCGCCCCCTGCACCGTATCCTCGAGCGTGCCGGCGGTGGCGCCGGTCTCCGCGGCGAGTTCGGTGAGGCTCTGCGGGCCCCGCGAGTTGGTCACGGTCACGTCGTGCCCCAGCGCGCGCAGCCGACGGGTGAGGGTGCCGCCGATGTGCCCCGACCCGACAATTCCGATCTTCATGACCACTCCTGCCTCCGCCAACGCCTGACGGTCAGTTCCGGCCGAACCATCAGCAGGTACCCCGGCCGGTCCGCCCCGATAGCGGACGAGGCGTACGCCACGTCCCGCTTCCGCCACGATGGCGGGGGACCCGTCGCGGGCGGTCCCGGCACCGACGGTACGAGACGGGACAGGCAGTTCGGGCTGATTCACCGAACGCCGGTGACACCCGTCGGGCGAGGAGTTGGAGAGCAGCAGGAAACGCAGATGAGGCCACCCCGAAGGGTGGCCTCATCTGGAATGTTTGTCCGGCGGCGTCCTACTCTCCCACACCCTCCCGAGTGCAGTACCATCGGCGCTGGAGGGCTTAGCTTCCGGGTTCGGAATGTTACCGGGCGTTTCCCCTCCGCCATGACCGCCGTAACTCTATCGACATGTCAAACAACACCACCACACGTGGTCTGTTGTTCGTTTGTCGGGAGTTGCACAGTGGACGCGTAGCAGCTTGGTAGTCAAGTCCTCGGCCTATTAGTACCGGTCAACTGAACCCGTTACCGGGCTTACATTTCCGGCCTATCAACCCAGTCGTCTAGCTGGGGGCCTTACCCCACAAAGTGGGTGGGATACCTCATCTTGAAGCGAGCTTCCCGCTTAGATGCTTTCAGCGGTTATCCCTTCCGAACGTAGCTAACCAGCCGTGCCCCTGGCGGGACAACTGGCACACCAGAGGTTCGTCCGTCCCGGTCCTCTCGTACTAGGGACAGCCCTTCTCAAGTATCCTACGCGCACGGCGGATAGGGACCGAACTGTCTCACGACGTTCTAAACCCAGCTCGCGTACCGCTTTAATGGGCGAACAGCCCAACCCTTGGGACCTGCTACAGCCCCAGGATGCGACGAGCCGACATCGAGGTGCCAAACCATCCCGTCGATATGGACTCTTGGGGAAGATCAGCCTGTTATCCCCGGGGTACCTTTTATCCGTTGAGCGACACCGCTTCCACATGCCAGTGCCGGATCACTAGTCCCGACTTTCGTCCCTGCTCGACCTGTCAGTCTCACAGTCAAGCTCCCTTGTGCACTTGCACTCAACACCTGATTGCCAACCAGGCTGAGGGAACCTTTGGGCGCCTCCGTTACCCTTTAGGAGGCAACCGCCCCAGTTAAACTACCCACCAGACACTGTCCCTGAACCGGATAACGGTCCGAAGTTAGATACCCAAATCAACCAGAGTGGTATTTCAAGATTGCCTCCACCCATACTGGCGTATGGACTTCACCGGCTCCCACCTATCCTACACAAGCTAATTCGAATACCAATGTCAAGCTATAGTAAAGGTCCCGGGGTCTTTCCGTCCTGCCGCGCGTAACGAGCATCTTTACTCGTAATGCAATTTCGCCGGGCCTGTGGTTGAGACAGTGGGGAAGTCGTTACGCCATTCGTGCAGGTCGGAACTTACCCGACAAGGAATTTCGCTACCTTAGGATGGTTATAGTTACCACCGCCGTTTACTGGCGCTTAAGTTCTCCGCTTCGCCCCGAAGAGCTAACAGGTCCCCTTAACGTTCCAGCACCGGGCAGGCGTCAGTCCATATACATCGAATTACTTCTTCGCATGGACCTGTGTTTTTAGTAAACAGTCGCTTCCCCCTGCTCTCTGCGGCCATACAACGCTCCACCCGCGCGGGGCTTCACGTCTCCGGCCCCCCTTCTCCCTAAGTTACGGGGGCAATTTGCCGAGTTCCTTAACCACAGTTCGCCCGATCGCCTCGGTATTCTCTACCTGACCACCTGTGTCGGTTTGGGGTACGGGCCGCTAAGAACTCGCTAGAGGCTTTTCTCGGCAGCATAGGATCACTGACTTCACCTGAATCGGCTCGGCATCACGTCTCAGCCTATATGCACCGCGGATTTGCCTACGGCACGGCCTACACGCTTACCCCGGCACAACCACCGGCCGGGCTCAGCTACCTTCCTGCGTCACCCCATCGCTTGACTACTACCCGCCAGGTTCCCACGCTCACCGCGTTTGGTCCGAAGACCGCCCACAGATCGGGTGGTTAGCACAACGAGGTTCGTCAGGGTCGCTCTTTCGCGGGTACGGGAATATCAACCCGTTGTCCATCGACTACGCCTCTCGGCCTCGCCTTAGGTCCCGACTCACCCAGGGCGGATTAGCCTGGCCCTGGAACCCTTGGTCATCCGGCGGAAGGGTTTCTCACCCTTCTTTCGCTACTCATGCCTGCATTCTCACTCGTGCCGCGTCCACAACTGGGTCACCCCGTTGCTTCACCCCCGGCACGACGCTCCCCTACCCATCCACACACCTGCACAAGGAATCAAGTCCAAGCGAGGTTGAAAT